>CAVUME010000001.1:0-26376 GCA_963742395.1 uncultured Solirubrobacteraceae bacterium
TCGGGGTTCTCTTTCTGAACGAACACACGCTCGAAGTGGGCTTCCGCCGCCCGTGCCTGCTCGTCGGAGTGAAGCCAGGCCACCAGTTCCCTCGCCAGCTCCCGCTTGGCATCCCTCGCGGCCCCGGCACCCTCCTCGATGCCGGCGGGGGGCTCGCGGCCGAGCAGCAGCCGGTAGTACTCCGAATCGCGGAGTCGGGGATCGCCATCGTCTTGCCGTACATCTCCTGCGGCGGGTCGAGGATCCCGATCTGGTTGCCCAGCGACTTGGACATCTTGCGGGTCCCGTCCACTCCCACCAGGATCGGCATCGTCATGATCGCCTGCTGGGGGCTCCCGTAGGCGCGCTGGATGTCCCTGCCGAACAGGAGGTTGAACTTCTGGTCGGTCCCCCCAGCTCAACGTCGGCCTCCACCGCCACCGAGTCATAGCCCTGTAGCAGGGGGTAGAGCATCTCCAGCAGCGAGATCGGCTCGGAGGCCGCCATCCGTTTGGCGAAGTCCTCACGCTCGAGCAGCTGGGCGGCGGTGGCGTGGCGCATCAGCTTCAGCAGCTCCACCGAGGGCATCGCCAGCCATTCGCTGTTGTGCCTCACCTCCAGCCGGGCGGGGTCCTCGTCGAGGATCCTCATGGCCTGTTCCTGGAAGGTCGCGGCGTTGGCGTCGATCTCCTCGTCGGAGAGCATCGGCCGCAGGCTCGAGCGACCCGAGGGGTCTCCCACGCGCGCGGTGTAGTCACCGATGATCAGCACCACCCGGTGGCCCGCGTCCTGGAACTGGCGCAGCTTGCGCAGCACCACCGCGTGGCCGAGATGGATGTCGGGAGCCGTGGGGTCGATCCCGAGCTTCACCCGCAGCGGACGCTCCCGGGCGCCGGCCTCCGTCAGCCGCTCGATCAGGGCTCCCTCGGGCAGCGAATCCACCGCGCCCCGGGAGAGCTCCTGTGCCAGCCGCGCGAGGTGCGGATCCTGCCGCTGTGGGGCGCCCGCGGCGGGCTCATGTGCGGCTCGCATGCAGGGTCGAATGCTATTCTCTCGCGGTCCCGAGGGTCGATCCTGAGGGCCTGGCGCGCCGCCCACCACCCCTCCGGCGCCGCCGCTTCGGGTACGGTCCTCGCGCTGCAGGTCTCGCTCCCCCGCCTGACGAGCATGAGCGTCTACGACCAGCCAGCCATACCCCAGGCCGAGATCGGACCGGTCGCCGCCCGTCCGCGGCTCAAGCTCCTGCGGCTGATCGCGATCGTGATGTCGCTGCTGCTGCTGGCGCTGGTGTCGTTCGTGTTCGGGGTGTTCGTCTCGATCGTCGCCGACCTCCCCTCGCTGACCCGCTTTTCGCTGTATCGCAATGAGCAGAGCTCGTTCCTGTACGACGACCTCGGGCACCCGATCGGCGTCCTCAGCCAGCAGAACCGCGTGATCCTCACCCCGAACCAGATCCCCGCGATCGTCAAGGAGGCGGTGGTGTCGATCGAGGACAAGCGCTTCTACCACAACAGCGGCGTCGACCTGCGCGGGATCGCCCGCGCCCTGCTGGCCGACATCCGCAGCCAGGGCGGCGTCCAGGGCGCCTCCACGATCGAGCAGCAGTTCATCAAGAACGCGCTCCAGGCCCAGTCCCACCGCACGATCTTCGAGAAGCTCCGCGAGGCCGCCCTCGCCTACCAGCTGTCCCACAAGTGGTCCAAGAACAAGATCCTCACCGCATACCTGAACACGATCTACTTCGGCAGCGGCGCATACGGGATCGAGGCCGCCGCCCAGACCTACTTCGGCCACGAGCCCCAGCACGAAGGCTGCGGCACCCCCGGTCACGAACTCTGCGTCCAGCAGCTGCAGCCGTGGGAGGCCGCCCTGCTGGCCGGCGTGATCCAGTCCCCGAGCGGATACAACCCGGCCATCGACAAGACCGCCGCGCTCGCCCGCCGTAACACCGTCCTGCGCCAGATGCTCGAGCAGGGCTACGTGACGAGGCCGATCTACGCGGAGAGTGTCGCCCAGCCGCTCCCCTCCGGCTCGGAGATCCAGACGCCCGAGGCCGAACCCGTGGAAGGCGTGGACGTGGGCTACTTCACCAGCTGGGCCCAGCAGCAGGTGATCGAACGCTACGGCGCCCAGCGGGCCTTCGCCGGCGGGCTGAAGATCAAGACCACCCTGGACCTCGAACTCCAGCGCGCAGCCGAAGCGGCCGTCAACTCCTACTTCGGCGAAGAAGGCCCCACCGCGTCGCTGGTGGCGATCGAAAACTCGACCGGCGAGGTACGCGCGATGGTCGGGGGGCGCAACTACGACCGCTATCCCTTCAACCTCGCCACCGACGGCGAGCGCCAGCCCGGCTCGGCCTTCAAGGCCTTCGACCTGGCCGCCGCCCTCGAGCACGGCATCTCCCCCTACTCGGTGTGGTCCTCCAAGCAGAAGGTGTTCGTCGTCCACACCCCCAACGGCCCCGAACGCTTCGTCGTCCACAACGACGAAGGCGCCTACTCGGGCTCGAACACCCTGGTCGGCGCCACGGCCTTCTCCGACAACTCGATCTACGCCGAAGTGGGCCTCGACGTCGGCACCCACAAGATCGCCCTGCTGGCCCACAAGATGGGCATCACCACCCCCCTCTCGACGAACCCCGCCATGACGATCGGCGGGCTGACCGTCGGCGTCACACCGCTGGACATGGCCCACGCCTACGAGACCATCGCCCACAACGGCGACCGCGTGAGCGGGACGATGACCCAGGACGGCCAGCCCGTCGGCATCCAGGAAGTCACCGCCGGGTCCAAGCTCCCCGACGGCAACCACACCGACCGCAACCGCGTCACGACCACGCGGATCCTCCCCTCCTCGGTCGCCCAGACGGAGACCGGGATGCTCGAAACCGTGCTCCAGTACGGGACCGGCAAGGCCGCCTCGATCGGCCAGTTCGCCGCCGGCAAGACCGGCACCACCTCCAACTACGGCGACGCCTGGTTCGTCGGGTGGGACTCCAAGTACACCGTCGCCGTGTGGGTCGGCTACCCCGAAAAGCTGGTCCCGATGACCACCGACTTCGCCGGCGGCCCGGTCCTCGGCGGCACCTTCCCCGCCCTCATCTGGCACAACTTCATGACCTCCGCCCTGCAGATCGACAGCGGGCGGGAAACGAACGCCAAGAACGGCGGCTCCTCCTCGAAGGAAGGCTCCGGCGCCCCGGAAGGCTCCACCACGTCCACCACGCAGGGGTCGGGATCCGGAGGCGGGAAAGGCTCCGGTGCCGCCCACGGCGGCACCCACTCCGCCTCGCCGGCTCCGACCGCGCCCACCGAACACACGCAGGCGACGCCCGAACCGACCCCCACTCCCGCGCCCTCCCACGAAGCACCGAGCACCCCCACGCCGACTCCGGCACCGACCCAGCAGGCCCCGCCGAGCTCCTCCGCGGGCGGGGCCGAAGCCGGCGGCGCGAGCGCTCCCTGAGCCTCCCCCGCTCCGATGCGCCAGCGGCGAAGGCACCCCGCGAGCGTGCCGGCATCGTCAGCCCGCCTTCCAGGCCTCCGGGTTGACCATGTTCAGCGGCGACCCGTCGGCGAAGGCGTTGATCTGGTTGAACACGTCGCTGAACTGCAGCTCCCATTCCTCGCGCGTGACGTAGCCGATGTGCGGCGTGCAGAGCGCGTTCTCGAGCCCCAGCAGCGGCTCCTCGGCACCCGCCGGCTCGTGCTCGAAGACGTCCACGGCCGCCATCCCGGGCCTCCCTCGCTGCAGCCCGGCCACGAGCGCCCCCGGCTCGATCAGACCCGCCCGGCTGGTGTTCACCAGCAGGGCCGTCGGTTTCATCAGCGCGAGGTCGCCGGCCGTCACGAGCCCCCGAGTGCCGTCGACGAGGCGCATGTGCAGGCTGATCACATCGCAGCTCGAGAAGAAGTCCTCCCGGCTCGCGGCGGCGGTGTGACCGTCCCCGACGGCGGCTTCGCGGGAGGCCTCCCGCCCCCAAACGCGCACGGGCATCCCGAACGCCACCCCGTAGCGGGCCACCACCCGCCCGATGCGCCCGTAGCCGAAGATCCCCAGCGTCTTGCCGTTCAGCGCGCTGCCCACCCCCGCCTGCCAGTGTCCGGCGCGCAGCGAGGCCACCTGCTCGGGTATCTGCCTGAACGCCGCCAGCACCAGTGCCCAGGTCAGCTCGGCCGTCGACACCCGAGGCCGACCCCGGGTGCAGGTTCGAGCACACGAGCATGCCCAGCCGTGTGCACGCCTCGACGTCGATGTGCGGGTACACGCTGCGCTGGCTGATCAGGCGCAGGTCGGGAAGGCGCTCGAGCAACTCCCCGCGGATCTGCGTGCGCTCACGGATCAGGACCAGCGCCTGGAAGCCCTCCAGCCGTTGCGCCAGGGCGTCCGTCTCCTGGAGGTGGTCGTTGAAGACCGTCACCTCGTGTCCGTCGAGCAGCCGGAAGCAGTCCAGCCCCCGCAGGGTGTCGAAGTAGTCGTCGAGAATCGCGACCTTCACCGCGCCGTCCCCGGCGGCGCGGTGAGTGGATCGGGCCGGCGTGTCCTCGCCCGCCGGGGCGTCGCGAGTGGATCGGGCGGGCGCGGGCGCGAGACGTTGGGGTCTCCGGCCGCGGCGAAGCGCCATGGCAACTCGGCGGCGTGGTTGATGCCCACCCGCTTGCCCACCACCACCCGCACACCGGTCCAGTCGCTGCCCGCCGGCAGGATCCTGACCGCGCCGGTGGCGAGGTCGACGCCGTTCAGGTCGAGCTCGATCCCGAGCGCCTGGGTGAGCTTGCCGGGCCCCGAGCAGAGGTCCCGATCCCGTGCCACGCCTCTCCGGCGCTCGCGCATCAGCTCGATCCCCCCGAGCGGGGCCAGCGCCCGGATCAGCACCGCCGCCCCGAGACCTTCCGGCTCGCAGACCGCGTTCAGCATCGCGTGGATGCCGTAGGAGCGGTACACGTACGCCCGCCCCGGGGGCCCGAACAGGGTCCTGGTCCTCGGTGTCACGCCCACGAACGCGTGGCAGGCGGGCTCGCTCTCGTGGTAGGCCTCGGTCTCCACGATCACACCTTCGGCGCCTTCGTGCAGCACCCGGCAGCCGATCAGCTCCCGGGCCACGTCCAGCACCGGACGGGCGTAGAAGGCGGCGCCCAGCGCTCGGCGGGAGGCCCGGCGCGCGCGGTTGCCGGATCCCACGCCGCTGTCGTCGTCGGACGCCTCGGGCCCGCGCGCGGTGCGCTTCGCGCGGGCGACGCTCACCGCGCCGGTGTGCGCTCGAGCGACGCGCGGGCGAGCGCGAGCTGTTCGCGCAGGCGCATCGTCGAGGTACCGCCCTCGGACACCTTCGACTCCAACGGCGCACCCGGGGCCAGGACGGCCAACAGCTCGTCGCGGTGGTCGGCCAGCAGGCGGCTGTGTTCGGCGAGCTCCTGCTCGTCCAGCTCGGAGATCGGCTTGCCGGCCTGAAGCGCTCCGCGGACCAGCCCGGCCACGATCCCGTGGGCTTCGCGAAAGGGCGTGCCCAGTCTCACCAGCAGGTCCGCGACGTCGGTGGCGGCCACCAGCTCGTCCGCCGCCGCGGAGCTCATCGCATCGCGGTCGAAGCGAGCACCCGCGAGCATCCCCCGGGCCGCCGCGAGGCACAGATCAAGCGTGTCGGAGGTGTCGAACAGGTGCTCCTTGTCCTCCTGAAGGTCCTTGTTGTACGCCAGCGGCAGGGCGTGGATGACCCCGTGCAGGGCGCTGAGATGGGCGACCACGCGGGGAGCCTTGGCCCGCAGCAGCTCGGCCGCGTCGGGGTTCTTCTTCTGGGGCATCAGCGAGGAGCTCGAGCTCCACGAGTCCGACAGCTGGACGAAGCCGAACTCGCTGCTGGACCACAGCACGAGCTCCGCGCCGAGGCGCGAGAGGTGGGTGGCGCAGGTCGCCGCCGCGCCGAGGTAGTCGAGCGCGAAGTCCCTGCCGGAGACGGCGTCCAGCGAGTTCTCCGCGACGCCGGTGAAGCCGAGCTCGGCGGCCATCTGGCGGCGATCGGTGTCGAAGTTGACGCCCGCCAGCGCGCCGGACCCGAGCGGCAGCCGTCCACACTGGCGCTCGGCGAACGCGAAACGCTCGCGGTCGCGGTCGAACATCCAGAAGTACGCCAGCAGATGGTGGCCCAGGTACACGGGCTGGGCCCGCTGGAGGTGGGTATATCCGGGCATCGCCCAGTCGGCGTGCCCCTCGGCACACTCGAGCAGCGTCCCCATCAGCCATCCGATGCGCTCCACCGCCGCGGCCGCGCGCTCGCGCGTGTAGAGCATCAGGTCGGTGACCACCTGGTCGTTGCGCGAGCGGGCGGTGTGCAGACGACCGCCCACGGGGCCGACGATCTCCGTCAGGCGCCGCTCGATCGCCATGTGGATGTCCTCGTCGTCGGGGGCGAAGGGGAAGTCGCCCCCGCTCAGCTCGCCCTCGACCGCGTCGAGCCCTTCCAGCAGCCGGCCGAGGTCCTCCTCGGCGATGATCCCCCGCGCCGCCAGCATCCTCGCGTGGGCCCGCGACTGGGCCAGGTCCTGCGGCCACAGCCGGCGGTCGAAGGCGATCGAGGAGTTCAGCCTCTGGAAGTCGGGATCCTGGGGCTCGGACAGGCGCGACACGCGCGCAGTGTATGGCGGCTCAGCGCCGCTACCCGGCCACGATCGCTCGCAGGCGCTCGCACACCCGCTCGATCTGGGCCTCTGTGATCTGCGGGAAGAACGGCAGCGCCAGCGAGCGCCGGGCGACCTGCTCGCACACGGGGAACTCCCCCTCCCGATGCCCGAAGCGCTCGCGGTAGAAGCTCATCAGGTGGATCGCCGGCAGGTAGGGCTTGCTCTGGATCTCCTGCGCGGCCAGCGCCCGCACGACCTCATCGCGATCGCAGCGGGCCGGCAGCTGCACCACGAACACGAACCATCCCCGCTGCTCTCCGTCGGAGTCCGGGCAGGGCAGCTGGAGGTCCTCGATTCCGGCCAGCCCATCGCGGTAGCGCTCCGCGGCCGCAGCCCGTGCGGCGAGCATCTCCGGCAGGCGCCCCAGCTGCACGATTCCCAGCGCGCACGCCAGCTCCGACAGGCGGTAGTTGAAGCCCAGGCGGTCGTGGTCGAGCCACCCCATGTCGGGGGCCCTCCCCTGGTTGCGCTCGGAGTCGATGCGCGCCTTCATGTCCTCGTCGGCGAGCGTGATGATCCCGCCCTCGGCGGTCGTCAGCTGCTTGTTGGCGTAGAAGCCGAACACGGCCGGGTGCCCGCGGGCGCCGACGGCGCGCCCGTCGGGGTGGCGGGCGCCGAGCGCCTCGCAGGCGTCCTCCACGATCGCGAGGTCGTGGCGCGCGGCGATCCGCTCGAGCTCGGGCATGTCCGCCGGGTAGCCGAACAGGTGCACCGGCAGCAGCGCCCGCGTGCGCTCGGAGACGGCCGCCTCGGCCGCCTGCGGGTCGAGGTTCAGCGTGACGGGGTCGATGTCGGCGAACACCGGCCGGGCACGCTCGTAGAGGACGGCGTTGGCGGAGGCCACGAACGACAGCGGGCTGGTCACGACCTCATCGCCGTCGGACACGCCCACCGCCCGCAGCGCCAGGTGCAGCCCGGTGGTCCCGCTGCTGAGGGCGCTCGCGTGCGGCGAGCCGACGAAGGCGGCGAAGGCCTGCTCGAACTGCCCCAGGCGGGGGCCCAGCGAGAGCTGCCCGGAGCGGAGCACCTCCACCACCGCGCGCTCCTCCGGCTCGCCCAGCACCGGCCGGGCGAGCGGGATCGGTTCGCTCACCGCGAGGTGCCCGGGGCGCCCGCGGTGCTGGGGGCGGGCGGCGCGGGTGGCGCCGTGGCTGCGGAGCCGGCCGGCGCGGGCGCCGCGGACCGGCCACGGTGGGCCAGGCCGTACTCGAGCGAGTCCAGCAGCGCGTCCCAGGAGGCCCCGATGACGTTCTCCGAGACGCCGATCGAGCCCCACACGTCGTGGCCGTCGGAGGCGTCGATCAGCACCCGGGTCACGGCTCCCGTGCCCTTCGACTCGTCGAGGATGCGCACCTTGAAGTTGACCAGCTCGATCTCCGACAGCTCGGGGTAGAGGTCCCCGATCGCCTTGCGCAGGGCCTTGTCGAGGGCGTTCACGGGGCCGTTGCCCTCGGCCGCCGCCCAGTAGCGCTTGCCGTCCTTCCAGACCCTGATCGAGGCCTCCGTCTCGACGTTCCCGTCGGCGTGCTTCTCGACCGTCACCCGCCAGGACTCCAGCCGGAAGAGCGACTCGTAGCGGTCCTGCTCGCGACGCATCAGCAGCTCGAACGAGCCGTCCGCGGCCTCGAACTGGAAGCCCTCGTGCTCGAGATCCTTGACGCGCGAGAGGACCCGCGCCACGAACTCGTCGTCGGCCGCGATGCCGGCATCGGCGGCCTTCTCCACGATCGCCCCCTTGCCCGAGAGCTCGGAGATCAGCAGGTCGCGGCTGTTGCCCACGACCTTCGGGTCGATGTGCTCGAAGGTGTTCGAGTCCGAGCGCACCCCCGCCGCGTGCAGGCCCGCCTTGTGGGCGAAGGCGTGCTTGCCCACGTAGGGCTGGGCCGGGTCGGGCGCGCGGTTGAGCAGCTCGTCGAGGAAGTGGGCGGTCTCGGTCAGCCGCGCGAGGCGCTCGGGCGCCAGCAGCGGCACGCCCATCTTCAGCTGCAGGTCGGCGATGATCGTGACCAGGTTGGCGTTGCCGGTGCGCTCGCCGATGCCGTTGATCGTGCCCTGCACCTGGGTGGCGCCGGATTCCACCGCGGTCAGCGTGTTGGCCACCGCGCAGCCCGAGTCGTCGTGGGTGTGGATCCCCAGCGCCGCCTCCGGGAGGGCTTCGCGGACGACGGCCAGCGCCGTGCGGATCTGGGGCGGCAGCGAGCCCCCGTTGGTGTCGCACAGCACCAGCCGCTCGGCCCCCGCGTCGGCGGCGGCCCGCAGGCAGTCGAGCGCGTACCCCGCGTCGAGCGTGAAGCCGTCGAAGAAGTGCTCCGCGTCGAACAGCACACGCTTGCCGACCCCGACCAGATAGGCGATCGACTCGCCGATCATCTGCAGGTTCTCCTCGCGTGAGGCCTTCACGACCTTCTCCACGTGCAGCACCGAGCTCTTGCCCACCAGCGTGCAGACGGGGGCGAAGCAGCCGGCCAGCACGGCCAGGCCCTCGTCCTGCTCGGCGGGCACGCCGCGGCGGCGGGTCATCCCGAAGGCGACGATCTCGGCGACCTCCAGGCGCTCGTTGGAGAGCAGCTCGAACAGCTCCTGCTCCTTGGGGTTCGAGACCGGGAAGCCGGCCTCGATCATGTGCACGCCGAGGGCGTCGAGGGCGTGCACCACCCTCACCTTCTCGGCCGCCGTGAGCGACATGCCTCCCCCACCCATACCGTCGCGCAGGGTGGCGTCGTAGAGCTGTATGTCGGCCATGGGGCCTACCCCGCGGTGGTGGTCTGCGGGCTCGGCGCGGCGGCCTCCCCGGAGGGCGTCTGCAGCGCCTGACCACCGACCACGTCGAGCCACTCGCGGTAGCTCTCGGTACGGCCGTGAACGGCGTCCTCGAAGGCCGCCCCCAGCACCCGCGTGATCTCGCCCGGCTTGCCGGTCCCGATCTTGTGGTCGTCGATCTCGCGGACCGGCACCAGCTCGGCCGCGGTCCCGGTCAGGAACACCTCGTCGGCGAGGTACATCTCCGCGCGCGCGACGTTGCGCTCCTCCACCGTGTAGCCGAGGTCGCGGGCGATCTGGATGATCGATTTCCGCACGATCCCGTCGAGGATCGAGTTGTGCTGTCCGGGCGTGGCGATCACGCCCTCGCGCACGATGTAGATGTTCTCGCCGGTGCCCTCGCACACGTGGCCGTGGTCGTCGAGCAGGATCGCCTCTTCGTAGCCGGACTTCACCGACTCCACCTTGGCGAGCACGCTGTTGAGGTACTGCCCGGAGGCCTTCGCGTGGGGGATCAGCGAGTCGGGGCTGATCCGCCGCCAGGAGGACACCTTCGCGCGGACGCCGTCGCGCTTGCCCTCCTCGCCGAGGTACGCGCCCCACTCCCAGCAGGCGATCGCCACATCCACCGGCGCCTCCAGCGGGTTCAGGCCCATCTGCCCGTAGCCGCGGTTGACGATCGGGCGGATGTAGCACGAGCGCAGGCCGTTGCGGGCCACCAGCTCGAGCGTGGCCGCCCGCAGTTCCTCGGCGCTGTAGGGAACCGGCATGTAGTACAGCTCGGCGGAACGCAGCAGACGGTCTATGTGCTCGGCGTTGCGGAACACGGCCGGGCCCAGCTCGGTGTCGTAACAGCGCATGCTGTCGAACACGCCGGTGCCGTAGTGCAGGCCGTGGGTGAGCACGTGGACCTTCGCGTCCTCCCAGGCGCGGAAGTCTCCATTCATCCAGATGAGCTCGGTGGGCTGCACGTTTGGCATTGCTCCTGATCAGAGGTTTTCGAGCACCGCGTCGGTCGCCTGCGCGGTGCCCGAGTCCCCGCCGAGATCGGGTGTGCGCAGCCCCGCCGCGAGCGCACGCTGCACTGCGGATTCTACAGCCGCCGCCTGCTCTCCCAAATCGAGTCCGTGACGGAGCATCATGGCCGCCGAGAGGAACATCGCCAGCGGGTTGGCCACGCCCTGGCCGGCGATGTCCGGAGCGGAGCCGTGGACCGGCTCGAACAGGCCCGGTCCGTCCACCCCCAGGGAGGCGCTCGGGAGCATCCCGATCGACCCCGTCAGCATCGCGGCCTCGTCGGAGAGGATGTCCCCGAACATGTTCTCGGTCACGATCGTGTCGAAGTGGCGCGGCGCTGAGACCAGCTGCATGGCGGCGTTGTCCACGAGCATGTGCTCGAGCGTGATGTGGGGGAACTCGCGCGCGTGCAGGTTGCTGACGACCTCCCGCCACAGGCGCGAGGTCTCGAGCACGTTGGCCTTGTCGACGCTCGTGACCTTCGCGCGGGCGGCCCCGAAGGCGGTCCTGGCGATGCGCTCGATCTCCTCGGTCGTGTAGGCGCAGACGTCGCTGGCGCTGTTCTCGGTGCGCGTCTTCTCGCCGAAGTAGATGCCGCCGGTGAGCTCGCGGACCAGCAGCAGGTCGGTCCCGCGAATGCGCTCCTCGCGCAGCGGCGAGGCGTCATACAGGGCCTCGATCGGCTTCACCGGGCGCAGGTTGGCGTACAGGCCGAGCCCCTTGCGCAGATCGAGCAGGCCCTTCTCGGGACGGGGCTTGGAGGGATCGGTGGTGTCCCACTTCGGACCTCCCACGGCGGCCAGCAGGACCGCGTCGGCGATGCGGCAGGCGTCGAGGACCTCGTCGGTGAGCGCGGTTCCGTGGGCGTCGATCGAGGCGCCTCCGAAGACGTGCTCCTCGAACTCGAAGTCGCCGATCCGTTCCAGCAGGCCGACGGCCGCGGCCATGATCTCCGGGCCGATCCCGTCCCCGGGAAGGGTGACTACGTGGTGTGCCATGAAGGAGACCCTAGAGGGCCGTGGTCACGGGGCCGCTGCGCTCGCGCTCGGCCTCGTAGGTGGCGATGTCCTGATCCTTCTGGAGCGTGATGGCGACGTCGTCGAGGCCCTCCAGCAGGCGGTGACGGATCTCGGGGTCGATGTCGAAGTGGACGCTCACCAGCTGCCCGTCGGCACCCGGGTAGCGGATCTCCTGGGCGCGCAGGTCGACCTGGCCCTCGCCGGCGGCCGCCAGGGCGCGGCACTGCTGTTCGTCGAGCGTCACCGGCAGCAGCCCGATCTTGGTGCAGTTGGAGTAGAAGATGTCGGCGAAGCTGGGGGCCACGATCGCCTGGAAGCCGTAGTCCTGCAGGCCCCAGGGCGCGTGCTCTCGCGAGGAGCCGCAGCCGAAGTTCTCCCCCGCCACCAGGATCGGGTTCGGCGGCAGGTCCCAGCCGGGCTCCTTGGCCCAGTCGTAGAACAGGAACTCGCCGAAGCCGGTCCGCTGCACCCGCTTGAGGAACTGCTTGGGCATGATCTGGTCGGTGTCCACGTCGGCGCGGTCGAGGTGGCTCGTCGCGCCGGAGATGGTCTCAATCGCTTCCACTGCTAACGCTCCTCTCTGTCGGGCTTGAATCCCGCCATCACGGCCGCCTCGGCCCATTTGAACTGAACTTCCGCATGCTCGAAGCCGGCCTCCCGCAGCCAACCGATCTGGGTCTCGGCGAGGTCCGGGCGATCGTCGTCGTCCTCGTCGATGAACACCTCTTCGGCGCCTGCACCGCCTGCCTCGCCGGCGCCGTCGGTGCCGCGGTCCGCCCGCAGCGCCTGCATCTTGCGCTCGTCGAACAGTCCCTGCAGCGGTCCCTCGACGAGCACGTAGTCCAGGTTCACGAACACGCCCCCGGGCTCGAGCAGCCCGAACAGCTCGGCGAACAGGGAGCGCTTGCGCTCGCCGGGCAGGTGGTGGATGGCGAGGCCCGAGACGATCGCGTCGTAGCGGCCGTCGGGTAGCTGCTCGCTCCAGGCGGGATCGTTCAGGTCAGCCCGCCACAGCGACCCGTTGACCCGCAGGCGCCGCAGGCGCTCGCCGGCACGCTTCAGCATCGGCTCGGAGAAGTCCACCATCACCACCTCGGCGTAGGGATGGGCATCGACCACCAGCTGCGTCAGCGCGCCGTCGCCGCAGCCGAGGTCCAAAAAGCGCGAGATCGGGCGTCCGCGGCGCTCCAGTAGGCGGGTGACGATGTCTTCCTGGACGTCGAGCAGCGGCACGAAGTCGCCGCGCCGCTCCAGGAAACTGGTGGCGAGGTCCGCCTGCTGCCAGGTGGCGCCCGGTGTGGGCGAGCTCAACGGTCCCAGCCCCGGATGTCCACGAAGCGACCCTCGATGGCGGCCGCCGCGGCCATCTGGGGAGACACGAGGTGGGTACGCCCGCCCCGGCCCTGGCGGCCCTCGAAGTTGCGGTTCGAGGTCGAGGCGCACCGTTCTCCGGGCTCCAGGATGTCGGGGTTCATCCCCAGGCACATCGAGCAGCCGGCCTCGCGCCAGTCGAAGCCGGCCTCCGTGAAGATGCGGTCGAGGCCCTCCTGCTCGGCCTGGGCCTTCACCTGCTGGGAGCCGGGGACGACCATCGCCCGCACGCTGTCGGCCACCTTGCGGCCCTCGACGACCCCGGCCGCGGCCCGCAGGTCGCCGATGCGAGAGTTCGTGCAGGAGCCGATGAACACCCGGTCGACCGCGATCTGCTCGAACGGCGTCCCGGGCTCCAGGCCCATGTAGCGGAGCGCGCGCTCGACCGCGTCACGCTCGGGCTCGGTGTCGAACTCCTCGGGCGATGGCACCGAGCGGGTCACCGACCGCACCATCCCCGGGTTCGTGCCCCACGTCACCTGGGGAGAGATCTCCCCCGCGTCGATGTGGACCTCCTTGTCGAAGCTCGCCCCGTCGTCGCTGGGCAGCTCGCGCCACTGCGCGATCGCCGCCTCGAGCTCCGCGCCCGCCGGCGCCCCCGGGCGTGCCTGCTCGAACCACGAGAAGGTCGTCTCGTCGGGGGCGATCATGCCGGCCCGCCCGCCGCCCTCGATCGTCATGTTGCAGACGGTCATGCGGCCTTCCATCGAGAGCTCGCGGATCGGCTTGCCGGCGTACTCCACGACGTGGCCGTTGAAGCCGCCCACGCCGAGGTCCCCGAGCGTCGCGAGGATCAGGTCCTTGGCCGTCACGCCGAAGCCGAGCTCGCCCCCGTAGAGCACCCGCATCGAGTGGGGCCGGTGCTGCATCAGGCACTGGGTGGCCAGCACGTGCTCGACCTCGCTGGTGCCGATGCCGAACGCCAGCGCCCCGAAGGCGCCGTGGGTGGAGGTATGGGAGTCGCCGCACACGATCGTCATCCCGGGCTGGGTGACGCCGAGCTCGGGGCCGATCACGTGCACGATCCCCTGCCGGTCGGAGCCCAGCGAGTACACCGGGATCCCGAACTCCTCGCAGTTGCGCTCGAGCGTCTGGACCTGCACGCGGGACAGCTCGTCGCGGATCAGGGCCGCCGTCGCGGTCCCGTCGGTGGGGGTGTTGTGGTCGGCCGTCGCGAGCGTGCGGTCGGCCCTCCGGACTCCCCGGCCGGCCAACCGCAGCGCGTCGAACGCCTGCGGGCTGGTGACCTCGTGCACGAGGTGCAGGTCGATGTACAGCAGACCCGAGCCGTCGAGCTCGTGGGCCTCCCAGATCTTCTCGAACATCGTCTTTGGCATCTCAGCTCCTCCTCAGCCCCGCGGACAGGACCGCGAGGAACACCGCGGGCTCGCCCGCCGGATTCTCGAAGTGATGGGGCAGGTCGGCGTCGAAGGTCACGCAATCGCCGGTGTTGAGGTGGTGGCGCTGCCCGTCGCAGACGAGCACCACCGAGCCGCTCTCCACCAGCGCGGTCTCGCGGCTGCCGGCCTCGTGCATCGGCGGGTCGTCGTCGGCCCCCGTCGATCCACCCGCCGCGAGCGTGTGCCGGGAGAGCTCGGCCCGCTGGCCCGGCTGGGAGGCCGTCAGCACCTCGTAGGTGTGCCGGCGACGGGCGCTCCCGCCGCGGCTGCGCTGGCGCGGACGCACGATCGTGACGCTGCCGCCCTCGTCCAGCCTCAACAGTTGTGAGAGCGTCAGCTCGAGGCCGGCGGCGATGCGTGCCGCCACCGTGAGCGTCGGGCTCGTGTCCCCGCGCTCCACCTGCGAGAGCATCGGCGCGCTCACGCCGCTGCGCTCGGCCAGGTCCCGCAGCGAAAGCCCGCTCGCCTCGCGCAGCGCCTTCATGCGAGCCCCGATCACGGGGGCCTCGAAGGCCGCCACCTCGACGCCGGCGGGGACGTTGCCGGCGCTCGCCGCGGCCGCTCGCCCGTTCTTCGCCTTCGCCGCCGCCGCCATACGTTTGTACGCTATCACAGACACCTTCGCTCCGACTCGCGCACGCGCGGCGCGTCCAGCCACGAGCGGAGGCGCATCCAGCCACGCGCGGCGCGTCCAGCCGCGAGCGGCGGCGCGGGTGTACTGTTCGCGCCATGGCCTCCTCCCCGATCACCGGCCGCTGCCTGTGCGGCAACGTCACCTTCAACGCCGAGGGCGACGCGGTCGCCCAGGCCGCCTGCCACTGCACCGACTGCCAGCGCCAGACGGGCAATCCCTTCTCGGTGATCGTGGCCGTGCCCAGCGAGGGGTTCAGCGCCGAAGGAGACACGCTCGCGACCTACGCGACGATCGGCGAGGACCACGGCGCGGAGACGCAGCGGAACTTCTGCTCGGCCTGCGGCTCGCCCCTGTTCAGCGTCTCCCCCCTGATGCCCGAGATGATCTTCATCAAGGCCGGCACGCTCGACGACGCCTCGTGGGTACAGCCGTCGATCGAGGCCTGGACCAGCTCGGCACAGCCGTGGGCGCCGCACTTCGAGGGCGCAGCGCAACTCGAGCGCGGCCCGAGCTAGTAGCCGACTCGCACATCCAGCTCGCCGAACTCCCGGGCCCGCCGGCGTAGGCAGGGCGACGCGGCCGCAGCCGCGCCGCCACGCCGGCACGCGTCAGAGAACGGCGATCTTCGCGCCCATCACGAGCCCGCGGTCTCCGGAAGGCCGACGGCGTCGCTGGCCTGCGAGCGCGCCACAGCCACCGACAGCGCGCGCACGTACGCCCGCGCGGCGGCCTCGATGATGTCGGTGGAGACACCCTGGCCGGCGCCCGTGACGCCCTCGAACTCGACCACCACCGACACCTCCCCGAGCGCGTCCTGGCCCTCGGTGACGGCACCGATGGTGAAGTCGCTGAGCTTGACCGGCACGCTCGTGGCAGCATTGATCGCCTGGAAGACCGCGTCGATCGGCCCGTCGCCGGTGAAGGAGCCCGTCGATGAGTTGCCGTCGGGATCGACGACCGCCACGCGCGCATGCGGCGGGCGCAGCGAGGAGGCCTCGACCTCGAACCACTCCAGCGCGTAACCGGCGATCTCCTCGCGCAGCTCGTCGGTGACGAGCGCCTCGAGGTCCATGGCGGTGATCTGCTTCTTGCGGTCGGCGATCTCCTTGAAGCGCTTGAAGGCCATGTTCAGCGCCTGGCCGTCGAGCTCGAAGCCCATCTCAGCCAGCGCCTTGCTGAGGGCGTGGCGTCCGGAGTGCTTGCCGAGCACGATCGAGTTGCTGCTCAGCCCCACCGTGGTGGCGTCCATGATCTCGTAGGTGGCGCGCTCCTTCAGGACACCGTCCTGGTGGATGCCGGCCTCGTGCGCGAACGCGTTGCGCCCGACGATCGCCTTGTTCGGCTGCACCTGATAGCCGGTGAGGCGCGAGACGAGCCTGCTCGTGCGGGCGATCTCGGTCGTCTCGACGCCCGTCCACAGGCCGAGCTTCGGCTCGCGGGTCCGAAGCAGCATCACGATCTCCTCCAGCGAGGCATTGCCGGCGCGCTCGCCGATGCCGTTGATCGCGCACTCGACCTGCCGGCAGCCCGCCGTCAGGCCCGCCAGCGAGTTCGCCACCGCGATGCCGAGATCGTCATGGCAGTGCACGGACACGACCACGTCGCGCAACGCCGGCACGAGCCGGTAGAGCTCCTCGAACATGGCCGCGTACTCGTCGGGCATCGCGTAGCCGACGGTGTCGGGCACGTTGATCGTGGTCGCCCCCTCCTCGAGCGCGATCGCGATCACCTCGGCCATGAACTCGATGTCCGAGCGCGAGCCGTCCTCGGGTGAGAACTCGACGTCCTCCGTGCATTCCTTGGCCTGGGCCACGGCAGCGCGAACCTGTCCCTTGACGTCCTCGCGGGTGGTCTGGAGCTTGCGCTCGATGTGTATGTCGCTGGTCGCGATGAAGGTGTGGATGCGCGGGCGGGCGGCGTCGCGCACGGCGTTCCAGGCCGCGTCGATGTCCTGCTTGCCGGTCCGGGCCAACCCGCAGATGACGGGCCCTTCGACCTCCCTCGAGATGGCCTGCACCGACTCGAAGTCGCCGGGCGAGGTGATCGGGAAGCCAGCCTCGATGACGTCCACGCCGAGGCGCGCGAGCTGATGGGCGATCTCCAGCTTTTCCTGCTTGTTGAGCGATATGCCGGGCGACTGCTCGCCGTCCCGCAACGTCGTGTCGAAGATCAGGACGCGGTCGCTCTCGTCCCTCTTGGCTGCACCTGTGCCGCTCATGCCGTCACTGCTCCCTTTCTCGTCTCGTTGGTCGTTTCCTCTCTGCTGGGTTTGCGGCTACGCGGCCGCCACGCACTATTCCCCCCGAAGGGGGAGCAGAAGCAGCGAGAGGGCGAGACCAGAGAACGGCACTGTGCCGCAGGGTAGCACCCGTTAAGGGGTGATGACGACCTTGCCGACGTTGCGCCGGGAGGTGATCATGCTGTGCGCCTCACCGGTCTCGGCAAAGCTGAACTCGCCACCGACGACGGGCTGGATGGTCCCGTCGTCGAGCATTGCCTGCAGCGGCGCGATCCAGGGGCGCAGCGAGCCGCGGTCCTTCCACAGCGTCAGCATGTTGAGGCCGATCACGGCCTTCGATTCGGACATCTGCTTGACCATGTTGAAGCGTGGCATGCGCAGGACCGCTTTGAGCGCGGTGGCGATGTTGCGGCGGTCACCGGACACGACCGCAGAGGCACCGAAGGCCACCAGGCGGCCACCGGGGCGAAGCAGGTCGTAGCTGCGCCTGAAGCTGGGACCACCGACGGCGTCGAGAATCACATCGAACTTCGGCAGCCCGCGCTCCCAGCCGTCGCGGGTGTAGTCGAGCATGTGGTCCACGCCCAATTCGAGGCAGCGCTCGTGCTTGGAGGGCGAGGCGGTGCCGTAGATCTCGGCGCCGCTGCGCTTGGCGATCTGGGTGGCCGCGATGCCGACACCGCCGCCGGCGGAGTGGATCAGCACGCGCTCGCCCGGCTGCAGCGAGCCGTAGCCGATCAGGCCCGCCCAGGCGGTCGCGTAGTTGACGGGGATCGCGGCGCCCTGCTCGAAGGTGAGCCGGTCCGGGAGCGCGACCACGTCGTCCTCGGGCACGACGACCTGCGAGGCGTAACCGCCGAAGGAGGTCCCCGCCAGCACACGCTGGCCGGGGCTCACACTGCTGACGCCCTCCCCCACCTCGGCCACCGTGCCGGCGACCTCGTAGCCGACCACGCACGGCGGCTTGGGTGCGTCGGGGTAGAGCCCCATGCGCGCCATCACGTCGGCGAAGTTGATCCCGGAGGCGGCCACGTCGATGCGGACCTGGCCCGCCCCGATGCTTGGGTCCGGGCGCTCCTGAACCTCGAGCACCCCCGGTCCTCCGTGCTTTGTGATCACAACCGTCCGCATCAAGGTCTCCGGCGACCCTACCCGATCGGCTCGGGACAGAGGATCCGCGGAGGTACCCGATCAGCCCCGGGCGGCGCTCCGCTCCGGGCCCCTGCGGCGATCAGCTCAGGTCCACCGACCAGCCGTTGACGAAGTCCTCCGAGTCGACGAGTTCGGCCACGACCTCCTCCGGCACCGCGGCGTCGGTGGTGACGACCATCGCCGCCAACCGGCCCTGGTCCTTGGCGCCGTCCGCGGCGTGACCGACGGCGGCGGAGGAGATGTTGATCCCGTGGGCGCCGAAGATCGTGCCCACGCGCCCGATCATCCCGGGCAGGTCGCGGTAGCGGAACACGGTCACGTGGGGCTCGAGCTCGATCGTCAGCCGCCGGCCCTGGACCTCGACCAGGTGGGGCACGCGGCTGGGCCCGATGCCGGTGCCGGCCACCGCCACGCGCTCTGAGCCGGCGATCACGGTCACCCGGATCAGCTCGTTGAAGTCCTCCGCCTCGGAGACCACCTTCTCCTCGTAGACGATGCCGCGCTGGGCGGCCATCGAGGGGGCGTTGACGACGTTCACCTGCTCCTCGGTGTGTCCCCGCAGCGCACCCACGATCACGGCCAAGCCGAGCAGGCGAGTGTCGAAGTCGGCGATCCGCCCGAGGAAGGCGGCCTCGATCCGCTCGACCGAGCTGCCGGCCGCGAGCGTCATCGCCAGGCGACCGAGCTGCGTGGCCAGCGGCAGGAACGGCCCTAGCGCCTCCATGTCCTCTGCGGCGATGGCGGGGATGTTGACGGCCGTCGAGACGACCCCGCCGGTGAGCGCGGCCACCACCTGCTCGGCGCTCTGGTACCCGGCCCGGTCAGTCGCCTCCGCCGTGGAGGCGCCGAGGTGCGGGGTCACGATCACGTTCGGGTACGCGAACAGCGGGTTCTCGGTCATCGGCTCCTGCGGGAACACGTCGAGCGCCGCGCCCGCCACCTTGCCGGAGTCGAGCGCATCTTTGAGCGCGTCTTCGTCGATCAGACCGCCGCGGGCGACGTTCAGCACGCGCACCCCGTCGCGCATGGCGGCGAAGGCGTCGGCGTCGATGAAGCCCATCGTGTCGGGGGTCTTGGGCAGGTGGATGGTGAGGAAGTCCGAGCTCGCGTACAGCTCCTGCGGGCTGTCGGCCTTCTCCACCCCGTGCTCGCGGTAGCGCTCGGCGCTGACGAACGGGTCGAAGGCGAGCACCCGCATCCCGAAGCCTCGCGCGCGCTGGGCCACGAGCTGGCCGATGCGCCCGAAGCCGAGCACGCCGAGCGTCTTCTCGTACAGCTCCACGCCGGAGTACTTCGAGCGGTCCCAGCGTCCGGCGATCAGCGAGGCGTAGGCCTGGGGAATGTTGCGGGCGAGCGCCAGCAGCAGCGCCATCGTGTGCTCGGCGGCGGTCACGACGTTCGACTCGGGCGCGTTGGCGACCACGATCCCGCGCCGCGTGGCGGCCTCCACGTCGACGTTGTCGACGCCCACCCCGGCCCGCCCCACGACCTTCATGCGGTCGGCCCGGTCGATCAACTCAGCCGTCAGCTTCGTCGCCGAGCGGATCACGATCCCGTCGTACTCGCCGATCCGTCGCGCGAGTTCCTGCTCGTCCCAGTCGATCCCGAGCTCGACGTCGAAGTGCTCGCGCAGCAGCGCCACCCCCGACTCGCCGATCTTCTCCTTGACGAGCACGCGCGGGCGCTCGCCGGCGCCGGCCTGCGAAGGAGTGGAGCTGGTCCCGGCCACCGCGGCGCTCATCCTGCGGTCCTCTCGAGGACCCAGTCGATGCACGCCGTCAGCGCCCTCACGTCGTCCGTATCGACGGCGGGGAACATGCCGATCCGCAGCTGGTTTCGCCCCAGCTTGCGGTACGGCTCCACGTCCACGATGCCGTTCGAGCGCAGCGTCGCCGCCAGCGCGGCCGCGTCGACCTCCTCGTCGAAGTCGATCGTGCCCACCACCAGCGAGCGCTGCTCGGGCCGCTGCACGAAGGGGCTCGCGTGGGCGCTTTCCTGGGCCCACCCGTAGAGCTGATCGGCCGAGGCCTTGGTGCGGGCCACGCACCAGTCCAGGCCTCCGCCCTCGAGCATCCAGCGCAGCTGGTCGTCGAGCAGCAGCAGGGTCGCGATCGCGGGCGTGTTGTAGGTCTGGTCCTTGGTCGAGTTCTCCAGCGCGGTCGCCAGCGAGAGCGACTCCGGGATCCAGCGCTCGGCGGCGGCCAGCTCGGAGATCCGCTCCTGCGCCGCCGGGCTCAGCAGTGCCAGCCACAGGCCGCCGTCGGCACCGAAGCTCTTCTGCGGGGCGAAGTAGTAGGCGTCGGCGTCGGCCACCCGCACGGGCAGTCCGCCGGCACCAGAGGTGGCGTCGATCAGGACCAGGGCGTCCGCGGCCCCCGCGGGCCGGCTCACCGGGACCATCACCCCGGTCGAGGTCTCGTTGTGGGCCCAGGCGATCACGTCGGCGCCTGCCTCCGCGGCCTGTGCCCCGGTGCCCGCCGGGTCGGGCGCGCCGCCGGGATCCGCCGAGACGATCACGGGGTCGGCCAGGAACGGGGCGCCGCGGGTGACGGTCGCGAACTTGTTCGAGAACTCGCCGTAGGTCAGGTGCAGGGCCCGCTCGCGCACCAGCCCGCAGGCGGCCGCGTCCCAGAAGGCGGTCGTGCCGCCGTTGCCGAGCGCCACCTCGTAGCCCTCGGGCAGGTCGAACAGCTCGCGCAGGCGTGTGCGGATGGCGCCCACCAGCGAGCGCACGGGCTTCTGGCGGTGAGAGGTGCCCATCACCGCCGCGCCGGGTCCCGCGAGGTGCTCGAGCGCCTGCGGGCGTACCTTCGAGGGGCCGCAGCCAAAGCGCCCGTCCCGGGGCTTGAGCTGCTCGGGGATCACATACGACTGCTGCTCTGTGGTGGGGCTGGTCGTCATCGGGGCTCCTCGTTTCCTTCCGCTCGAAGGATCGTCATCTCGATTGAGGGTGCCCAGGCGCGCGGCGACGGCTGCTCGCCGCTTCCCGGTGGTGAACTCCACCCGAACGCCAGTTGCGGCGAGGGTGCCGAGTCTAGCGAAACGCCGCCGACGCTCAGAGGCTCCACAGCAGCTCGCGTTCGAGCACGCGAGCGCTCCAGCCGCGGGGCAGGCGGCTCCCGCGGGCGCCCGGCGGCGACTCGGGCCCCACCACGCAGAGCTCGGGCGCCGGGCCGAGCACGAGTTGGCGCCGCCACAGGCTCGAGGTCGCCCGATCCATGCCATCCCCCACCAGCTCCGCGGGCCCCAGGCCAGGCTCGAGCGCTTTCGGGCTGGAGGGCTGCGGCTGGGTGGTCACCCATACGGCCACCCCGGCGCCGGCCAGCGCGGCGGTATTCGGCTCGCCCTCGAGCAGCGCGTACACGGCGCCCGCGCCCGGGCCCGCGAGCGCGGCGATCCCGTCGTGGCGGCTGCGGTGCCCGCGCCCGGCCGCCGCCTCGTTGAGCACCCCCAGCGAGGCGTAGTCGGCCACCAGGTACCAGTCCTCGTAGGCCGGCGCGCGCAGTCCATCGGCGAGCGGGTTCTGACCGGTCGCGCCCGGCGCCCGCCACGGCAGCTCGGCGAGGCGATAGGACGCCAGCGCCGTCATCCCCGCCGGCGGCCGGTGGGCCAGCGAGCGGTGGAAGGTCTCGAGGGCCTGCTCGTAATCCTCGGCCGGCGCCCCCTCGCGCGGGCGGTGCCAGAAGAGGTAGGCGAGCACCCCAGGTGCCCCTAGAAGGCCGGCTTGATCCAGTCCATGTGGCCGCGCAGCTCCTCGCCGACGTGCTCGACCTGGGTGTCCGCCTGTTCGGCGCGCATGCGCTTGAAGTTCTCCTGCCCGGCGCGGTTCTCGGCGATCCACTCGCGTGCGAACTCGCCCGACTGGATCTCCTGGAGGATCTTGCGCATGTTGGCGCGGGTTTCCTCGGTGATGACCCGCTTGCCGCGCGTGTAGTCGCCGTACTCGGCGGTGTTGGAGATCGAGTAGCGCATTCCCGCAAGCCCCTTCTCGTGCATCAGGTCCACGATCAGCTTGAGCTCGTGCAGGCACTCGAAGTAGGCCATCTCAGGGTCGTAGCCGGCCGCCACGAGCGTCTCGAAGCCGGCCTGGACGAGCTCGGAGGCGCCCCCGCAGAGCACCGCCTGCTCGCCGAACAGGTCCGTCTCGGTCTCGTCCTTGAAGGTCGTCTCGATCACGCCGCCGCGGGTGCAACCGATCCCCTTGGCGTAGGCGAGTGCCAGCGCGCGGGCGTTGCCGGAGGCGTCCTGCTCGACGGCGATCAGGCCCGGCACGCCGCTGCCTTCGGTGAACTGGCGGCGTACGAGGTGGCCGGGTCCCTTGGGGGCCACCATCCCCACGTCGACGCCGCTCGGCGGCGTCACCTCCTCGTAGTGGATCGAGAAGCCGTGGCCGAACAGCAACATGTCGCCCTCGGCGACACCGTCGCGCAGTTCGTTCTCCCACACTTCGCGATGAAGCTCGTCGGGGACGAGGATCATGATCAGGTTCCCCCGGCTGGCGGCCTCGACCGGGGACAGCACCTCGAGCCCCTGCTCGCGCGCCTTCGCCACGGAGGAGGAGTCCTCGCGCAGGCCGACGACCACGTCGACTCCGGAGTCCTTGAGGTTCAGAGCGTGGGCGTGGCCCTGGGAGCCGTAGCCGATGATCGCGACAGTCTTGCCCGCGAGCAGTCCCAGATCGGCATCGTCGTCGTAGATCATGGGCGCTCAGGCTAGCGATCGGCTCAAGCGCTCGCCTTCGCCACCAACGTACGGCCCGGGATCTCGAGCGTCCCGTCCGGGCTCGTGTAGGGCTCAAGGCGCCGCCGCAGGCCGTCCCGGATAGCTGCGGCCTGGAGCTCGGGGAGCGACATCACGGCATCGTGGAACTGCCGCGAGATGTCGAGCGTCGTGTCCCAGAACTCCTCGAAGTCCGTGTGACGGCGAACGAGCTCGAGCTCCTCGACCGCGACCTCTGCGAAGCCCGCGTCGGCCAGCAGCTCCGCGAAGCGGCCGGCGTCGCCGAGCGCGAACGGTCCCGGCTGCTGGGCCGCGGCCCACTCGGCGGCTCCCGGCGGCTCGCTCGCCGGCGGCTCATCGCCTGGCCGCGTCTGCGTCCCAGCCCCCGGGCCGAGCCCGTGCGCAGCCAGCTCCTGTCCCGGCAACGAGGCCCATGGGTTGCGCTCGATCGAATCCCACACGGCCGCCGCCAGCCGCCCGCCGGGGACGAGCACGCGCCGGGTCTCGGCCAGGGCCGCCCCCGGGTCGGCCATCAGCATGTAGCCCCAGCGGCAGAGGGCGATGTCCACGCTTGCGAGCGGCAGGTCGATCCATTCGCCCGCCAGGACCTTGAAGCTGACGTTCTCGATGCCCAGCTCGGCAGCCCGCTCGCGGGCCCCCTCGAGCATCGCCTCGGCCTGATCGGAGACGATCACCTCGCCGCCGGGAGCGACGAGCTCCGCGGCGAGCAGTCCCGCCTCCCCCAGCCCCGCCGCCAGCTCGAGCACCCGCTCTCCGGGCTGGGGCTCGACGGCGTCGATCATCCAGTGCGCGACCGGCGCCCCGAAGGAGTCGATCATCTCCCGTCGCCGGCGCCAGCCCGAGGCCGCGGCTTCCCAGTTCTCGAGGCTCGAGCGGCGGTGGGCTTCGGCGTCGAAGGTCATCGGGACTCTCTTCGCAACATCATCCGAGCTCCCTGCGGAGCAGCTTGCCCGAGCGCGTCCGCGGCAGCGGCGCCCGCGAGAGCGAAATCCGCTTCGGCACCTTGTACGGCGCCAGCGTCCGTGCGCAGTGGGCCCGCAGCTCCTCGATGTCGTGCTCGCCGGAGCCGTTGCCCGCGCGCAGCACTACCACCGCGCTGACGGCCTCGCCCCACCGCTCGTCGGCGACGCCGAAGACACCGGCCTCGAGCACCAGCGGGTGGCTCTCGAGGACGGACTCCACCTCCGCCGGAGCGACGTTCTCGCCGCCGCTGATGATCGTCTCCGCCCGGCGCCCGAGCACCGACAGCCAGCCGGCGCCGTCGAGCTCGCCGAGGTCGCCCGTGTGCAGCCACCCGTCGTCGGCGAGCGCCCCGGGCGCGACCGTCGGTCCGCGCACGAGGATCTCGTTGTCCGCTGCGATCTCAACATCGGTGCAGAACAGCGGCACGGCCGCCCGCCGCGGCACGCCCTCCCCCGCCAGCGACGCGACGGGCGCCGTGGCGACCTGGGAGCACGCCTCGGTGAGACCGTAGGTGAGCGCAACCGGAACGCCGGCGGCGTGGGCCTGCGCCAACAGCGAGGGCGCCACCGGGCCTCCCCCGAGCAGCACGCAGCGCAGCCCCTGAACCCGTTCGAGGCCGGCGTCCAGCAGTCGTTGCAGGGTGGTCGCGACGAGGCTCACGACGCTCACCCGCTGCTCGCGAAGCACGCGCAGCGCGGTTTCGAGCTCGAAGCCCTCGTGGAGCACGGCGGTGGTGGCGTAGATCGAGCTCCGCACCAGGATCGAGAGGCCGCCCATGTGCGACAGCGGCATCACGCACAGCCAGCGCTCCTCGGCGGGAGCTCCGAGCGCCACGGCCGAGCCGAGGGCGCTCCACAGCAGGTTGCCGTACGTGAGCTCGACCTCCTTGGGCTCGGCGCTGGTGCCGGAGGTGTGCAGCACCAGCGCGATCGCTTCGAGGTCGTGGCGCGTGCGCGCGCCGCCGTCGCCCCGCCCACCGGCGCCGGCGAGCGGGAGCGGCTCTCCCAGCACGACGGCGCAGCCGCGCCGCACCCGCTGCTGCTCGGACTCCGACAGGCGCAGGTCGATCGGGACCGCGGGAGCGCCCAGCAGCAGGCACGCGTGCAGTGCGCGGGCGAAGTCGGCGCCCGCGGGCAGGGCGATCCCGACACGGGTTCCGGGGGCGACGCCGAGGCCTTCGAGCTCCGCAACGCCGGCCCGCGCGTCCGCGTACAGCTGCGCGTAGGAAAGGGTCCCGTCGGGCGTCTGCAGCGCCGGATGCTCGGGTCGCGCAGCGGCGGCGCGGGCGAGCCATCCGTCGACCAGCATGGCCCACAGGCTAGCCTTCGCCGGCGTGAGCACCACCTGGACAGCGGCGGATTCGAATGTCTTCACCGACATCCGCTACGAGAAGTCGGCCGCGCCCGACGAGGGGATCGCCAAGATCACGATCGACCGTCCGGAGGTCCGCAACGCCTTCCGCCCGCAAACGATCATCGAGATCTCGAGGGCCATGGAGGACGCCCGCGAGGACACCTCGATCGGCGTGATCGTGCTCACCGGCGAGGGTCCCGACGCCTTCTGCTCCGGCGGCGACCAGCGCGTGCGGGGAGACACCGGCTATCTGCACGAGGACGCGGCCGGCCGCGCCGGGGTCGGGCGCTTCCACGTCACCGACCTGCACATCCAGATCCGACGCCTGCCCAAGCCCGTGGTCGCGATGGTCGCCGGCTACGCGATCGGCGGGGGCAACGTGCTGGCGCTCGTGTGCGACCTCACGATCGCCGCCGACAATGCCCGCTTCGGCCAGGTCGGACCGCGGGTGGGCTCCTTCGACGGCGGCTTCGGGGCGGGGCTGCTGGCGAACCTCGTCGGCCCCAAGCGGGCGCGCGAGATCTGGTTCCTGTGCCGCCAGTACTCGGCCGAGCAGGCCTACGAGTTGGGTCTCGTCAACACGGTCGTGCCGCTCGAGCGCCTGGAAGAGGAGACGCTGTCGTGGTGCCGGGAGATGCTCGCCCTCTCCCCCTTTGCGCTGCGCCTGCTGAAGGCGAGCTTCAACGCCGCCGAAGACGGGCTCGCCGGGATCCAGCAGCTGGCGCACGACGCGAACCTGCTCTTCTACGAGAACGAAGAGGCCCAGGAGGGTCGCGACGCGTACCGCGAGAAGCGCAAGCCGGACTTCTCGCGCTTCCCCAAGCGGGCCTAGCTTCTTGGCGACCGCCCGCATCTGGCTGATGGCGGCGCGGCTGCGGACGCTGCCGGCTGCGATCGCGCCGGTGCTCGTCGGCACCTCGCTGGCCCTCGGCGCCGGTCACTTCGAAGCGCTCGCCTTCGTGGCGGCGCTGCTGGGCGCGATGTTCATCCAGGTCGGCACCAATCTGTCCAACGACTACTCCGACGCCCGCCGCGGAGCCGACACCGAGGACCGCCTCGGGCCCGTGCGCGT
>CAVUME010000002.1:0-19817 GCA_963742395.1 uncultured Solirubrobacteraceae bacterium
TTCTTTGCCGGTCGGGCCTTCGGCTCCGGTTGGGCCGGTCGCGCCTTTCACGCCTTCAGCACCGGTCGCCCCAGTAGCACCTTCTTTACCGGTCGGGCCTTCGGCTCCGGTCGGGCCAGTTTCGCCACTTCTCACCGTGGCCCCGGTTTCGCCTTTCGCACCCGTTTCGCCCGTCGGACCCGTCGGGCCCGGATTTTCGCCGGTTGCACCCTGAGGCCCTTCGGGCTTCTTGCAGTTGTGGAACGTCGTGGTGACTGAACCTGTGATCCCGTTGCCGCTCCCTGGTCCCTCATCACGGAAGAACGCTTCAACTTCTCGTTCTTCGGCTTCTGGATAAATACCGCCGATTGTTATCTCGCCGCTTTTCGCTTCGACCCCTTCTTTTTCGTAAAGCGTCCGACCGCCAGGTTCTGGCGTGGTTACGCTCACGTGGTACGTTTCGCCAGGAATAGTCGGGAAGTCAATTCCCCACATGAGAGGAACAGGGCCGGGCCGGTCGCTCCCGTCACACCTGTGGCACCGGTTTCGCCGGTAGCCCCGGCGTCGCCCTTTTCGCCCGTCGCGCCCTTTTCGCCAGTTGCGCCGGTCGGTCCTGTTTCGCCTTTTCCACCCGTCGCGCCAGTTGCGCCTTCTTTGCCGGTCGGGCCTTCAGCGCCGGTCGCGCCAGTCGCACCTTCTTTACCGGTCGCGCCTTCGGCTCCGGTTGGGCCGGTCGCGCCTTTCACGCCTTCAGCACCCGTCGCGCCAGTCGCACCTTCCTTACCCGTGGCACCTTCAGCACCCGTCGCGCCAGTGGCGCCTTCTTTGCCGGTCGCACCTTCAGCGCCGGTCGCGCCCGTCGCGCCTTCTTTACCGGTCGGGCCTTCAGCGCCGGTCGCGCCGTCGCGCCTTCTTTACCGGGGGGCCTTCAGCGCCGGTCGCGCCCGTCGCGCCTTCTTTGCCGGTCGGTCCTTCGGCTCCGGTTGGGCCGGTCGCGCCTTTCACGCCTTCAGCACCCGTCGCGCCAGTCGCACCTTCTTTACCGGTCGCTTCAGCACCACCTTCTTTACCGGTTGCACCTTCAGCACCGGTCGCGCCAGTCGCGCCTTCTTTACCGGTTGCGCCTTCTTTACCGGTCGGGCCTTCAGCGCCGGTCGCGCCAGTCGCACCTTCTTTACCGGTCGCGCCTTCAGCGCCGGTTGGGCCGGTCGCGCCTTTCACGCCTTCAGCACCCGTCGCACCAGTCGCACCTTCTTTACCCGTCGGGCCTTCAGCGCCGGTCGCGCCCGTCGCGCCTTCTTTGCCTGTTGGGCCTTCAGCGCCGGTCGCGCCAGTCGCACCTTCTTTACCGGTTGCGCCTTCGGCTCCGGTTGGGCCGGTCGCGCCTTTCACGCCTTCAGCACCCGTCGCGCCAGTCGCACCTTCTTTACCCGTCGGGCCTTCAGCACCCGTCGCGCCAGCTGCGCCTTCTTTGCCGGTCGCACCTTCAGCGCCGGTCGCGCCGGTCGGTCCTGTTTCGCCTTTTCCACCAGTCGCCCCAGTCGCACCTTCTTTACCCGTGGCACCTTCAGCACCCGTCGCGCCAGTGGCGCCTTCTTTGCCCGTCGCGCCTTCGGCTCCGGTCGGGCCGGTCGCGCCTTTCACGCCTTCAGCACCCGTCGCGCCAGTCGCACCTTCCTTACCCGTGGCACCTTCAGCACCCGTCGCGCCAGTGGCGCCTTCTTTGCCGGTCGGACCTTCAGCGCCGGTCGCGCCGGTCGGTCCTGTTTCGCCTTTTCCACCAGTCGCGCCAGTTGCTCCTTCTTTGCCGGTCGGGCCTTCAGCGCCGGTGGCGCCTTCTTTGCCCGTCGCGCCTTCGGCTCCGGTCGGGCCGGTCGCGCCTTTCACACCTTCAGCGCCCGTAGCGCCAGTCGACCCGGTCGCGCCCTCTTTACCGGTCGCACCTTCAGCACCCGTGACACCCGTCGCCCCGGTCGCGCCTTCATTACCCGTTGCGCCTTCGGCTCCGGTCGGGCCGGTCGCGCCTTTCACGCCTTCGGCGCCCGTCGCCCCAGTCGACCCGGTGGCGCCTTCTTTACCCGTCGCACCTTCAGCACCCGTTGGACCCGTGGCACCGGTCACGCCCTGCGGGCCCCGTTCGCCTTTTTCGCCGGTCGCGCCCGTTCCGCCAGTCGAGCCTTTTTCGCCCGTGGCGCCCTTTTCGCCTGTCCCACCGGTCGAGCCTTTTTCGCCCGTGGGCCCTTTTCCGCCGGTCGAGCCCGTCGGGCCCGTGGCACCCGTGACCCCCGTTGCCCCGGTGTGGCCGGTAGCTCCAGTAGCGCCCGTCGCCCCTTTGGGCCCTTGAGGCCCGGTCGGGCCGGTCGGACCACGGTTGCAATAGGACCCGTAACAGCCGCCCCCGTCGCCGTACCCGCCGGCGAGTGCTGCCTGGGCGGCAACGAGGAAGAGGGCGAGAGCGAGGAAACCGGCGAGGAGAGTGAGACGTCCGGCGCGGTGGAGCCTCAGTGACGATCCTGCGTGGTCTGAACGGGTCAGACGCGCGGCGTCGGTGGGCTCTCGCGAAGGCCGATGGGCCTCCTGCGCCTGAACGATCATGTCGATGTGCTCCTCACTGGAAAAACAGCGTTCCTCGCCACCATCGAACTGACCAACCGTGCGGCAGAGGCCCTCCGCTCGTGGCAACAACGAGCAACCACCACCCGCGTCCTGACGGGCTAGCGGCGAACCCTGCCTATGGCCGGAGACACGATCCCTCCAGGGATACCGGCCTCCATCGCCGCGGCACGCTAACAGAATCTCCGCGCGAGCGTCAAGACTTCTTGTGCCCGTTTTTCGGCTTGGTGGCCCGCTTTTCCGGAGTTTGCTTCTTTTCCGAGGTTTCCGGAGCGGAGGAGTATTCGACATAGCCCCGGCTGTTGGCCTCGACCACGTGGAAGATCGTCTTGGCTCCGTTCGGAGTGGTGGCTATGCATTGGAAGGTGACGCCCTTTTCCCGGACCACTTCGGTCGGGCAGACCACCGTGGCGTGGATATGCCGCTGGGCAAGGATGCTTTCTTCGATCGCCCCGCGGGTCTGCTTCGTGGAGAGGAATTCGGAGTTCGTGGTCGAGGATCCGGACCCGCACGCCGCGAGCAGGGAGAGAAACGCGATGGCGAGGATCGCCACGGCCGCCGACTGTGTCCGCCGCGTCCGCGAGCCGAGCAGGGGCAGTCGACGCTGAGGCTGGTCCATCGATGTCATGGCCGCGGATCCTACGCGGAGGCGTCGATGTTCAGTCGCACATAGTCGACCGTCACCGGCTCGCCGAGCTGCTCGCATCACGTCGTCCATGAAGGGCTCCCGCAGCTCCTCGGGGAGCTGCTGGACGTGCGGGCCGAGGACGATCGTGGCCAGGAACTCGCGGGGCTCCTCGGGATTGCGGGGCGCCGGCGTCAGCCAGCAGCTGGGCACTCGCGAAGCCCGCCGCCCGCAGACGCTCCTCGGTGGTCTCCGCGGAGGCGTAGTTCCAGGGGGGCTCGAAGCTCGCGAAGTGCTCGGCGTAGGGGTCGCGAGCGCATGATCGGAGCGACTTCTCCGCGGAGGATGGAGATGTTGCCCTCCCCCCCGCACTGGGCCACGAGCCGCCCGCCCGGCCGCAGCGAGTCCCGTGCAGGCGCCTGAACAGCCGGTCGTGGTCTGCGATCCAGTGGAAGGTGGCGGTCGAGAGGATCGCGTCGAGGGGCTCTCCGACGTCGAGCTCGAGCAGGTCCTGGGTCAGGACTTCGACCTCGGGGCCGAGCCGCTCGCGCGCGGCCCGGGTCATCGACTCGGACTCGTCCACGGCGATCACCCGACCGCGGGGCAGGCGCTCGAGGAGCGCTTCGGTGATCCGGCCCGAGCCGCAGCCGGCGTCGAGCACGGTCTCATCGCCGTCCAACTCGAGGCGGTCGAGAACCTCCAGGCCGAGGCGCTCCATCGTCCCGGAGATGCGGTCGTAGCTCGAGCCGTCCCACTCACGTACTGGCATACAGTTGTACGTTATCACGTACTAGCGCGACGCGAGGCGGCGAGCTCCAGCATGACCTTCGAGAGCTGGCCTCCCTGCCACGCGATCGGCGACCGCGGCGGGTCCTCGGCGGGCTCCACCACCAGCCGCGCGCCGGGGATCGCCTGGGCGTACGCTCTCGCCCACCGCCAGCGGGTGGCCGGGGTCGGCCTCGTCTCGGCTCGCCACCACCACCGTCGGGACCTCGAGCTCGCTGCAGCTGCGAGAGGCTCTCGAACGGACGCGAGCGCGGCACCACTTCCAGCGCGTCGGCCACCGCCGCCGGGTGCTCGTGTGCGCCCAGGCGCTGGCGCAGGACGGTCTCGACCGTGCCCCGCCAGCGCTCGGGCACCGACTCCAGGTCATACGCCCGCACGAAGCCCTCCACGCCGCCCTCGCCGCAGTCCCCGCGCGAGCGCGTCCCAGCGCGCCAGCTCGCCCTCCGTGCCGTGCGTCGGGCAGGAACGACGGCGTGATCAGCGCCAGCGCCGCCACCAGGGCGGGCTGCTCGAGGGCCAGGCGCAGCGCCGTGTGGGCGCCCATCGAGGCCCCCGCCAGGATCACCGGCGACGCCGCCGGCCTCGTCGACCACCGCGGCCAGGTCGGCGGCGAGGTGCTCGTAGCCGTACTCGCGCCCCGGTGCCGGGCTCGAGCGCCCGTGGCCGCGGGCGTCGTAGGCGAGCACCCGCATGCCGGCGCGCTGCAGCGCGGTGGAGCCCATCACGACGTAGCGGCGGGTGGCCGTCAGGCCGTGCAGCAGCACGATCGCCGGCCCGTGCTTCGGCCCGCTGCGCTCGCCCGCGAGCGTCACCGCCCGCGGAGCGGATCTCCAGGTCGCTCAAGCCGGGACAGCGGCGTGGGAGCGCAGCAGCTCCGCCGAGGCGTGCGGGCTCCTCCCAGAAGAACAGGTGTCCGACCCCGTCGAACACCTCGAGGCGGGCGCCCGGGATCAGCGAGGCGATCAGGCGCGCCGTTCTCGACCGGGATCATCTCGTCCGCGGACCCGTGGATCACGAGCGTCGGGGCGCGTCACGCCCGGCAGGCGCTCGTGGGTGTCGTGCTGAGCACACGCCGCCGCCTGGGCCATGATCACCTGCACCGCCACGGCCCGCTCGGCGGCGATCGCCTGGTAGCGCTCCCACAGCTCCGGGTCGGCTGCCGCCGCCGGCGAGAGGTTGACCTCATACGCCGCCCTCAGGGCGCGGGCGCGGTCGCCGGAGATCATCGCCTCGCCCAGCCGCTGCGGCCGCGGCCGACCCGAACGAGCTGCCGGGCCCGCCGCAGTAGGTGCACCCGAGCGTCAGCGTGCGCACGAGCTCGGGCTCGGCCAGCACCAGCTCCTGGGCCACCATCCCGCCCATCGAGATGCCCAGCACGTGCACCGAGTCGAGCTCCAGCGCCCGCACCAGTCCGGCCGCGTCGGCGGCCAGCTGGGCGATCGTGACCGGACCTCCAGGCGGCTGGAGGCGCCGACCCCGCGGTGGTCGTAGACGATCACCTCGAAGCTCTCGCGCAGCCGCTCCAGGAACGGCTCCCCCCAGTGCAGGTAGGTCCCGCTCATGCCCATGATCGCCAGCAGCGGCGGGCCTTCGCCGCTGCGCTGGTAGTCGAGCTGGAGCTCGCCGACCTCTGCCTTCGGCACGGCCTGATCCTACTGCGCGTGGGCGAGCGGAAGGGCGAGCTGGGCGGCCGCCGCCGGGGTCCGGCGGCGAGTGCGCCGGGCACCGCGTCCCGCGGCTACCCGCCCTAGCTGCCGGCTGCCGCGACGAAGCCCGCGACCCGCACCCCCAGCAGCCTCACCGGCCGCGGCGGTGCGTACTCCTCGAGCAGGCGCAGCGCCTCGGCCGTGACGAGGTCCGTGTCGTCGGTGGCCTGCTCGACGGTGTGCGAGCGGGTCACGGTCGTCCAGTCGTCGAGGCGGACCTTGATGGAGATCGTGCGCCCGCGGCGCCCGTGGCGGCGAAGGCTCTCGCACAGCTGCTCGGCCATCCGCGTGAGCGCCTCGTGGAGCTGCTCGGGATCGGCGATGTCCTGGTCGAAGGTCCGCTCCCGGGACTCCGAGACGACCTTGCGGGCGCGCCCACGACGCCGTCGGATTCGAAGCGTGCCCGGCGCTGGAGCTCCCGTCCCAGTCGCGGCCCGAAGCTCGCGGTCAAGAGACCCTCGGGCGCCCGGGCCAGCTCGGCCAGGGTCTTCAGGCCGAGGGCGTTCAGGCGCGCGGAGGTCTTCGGGCCGATCCCCGGGACCAGGCCGGGCGGCGAGCCGGCGAAGCGCTCGCAGGCCTGTTCGCGGGTCAGGACCACGAACCCGGCCGGCTTCTCGGCGTCGGAGGCGACCTTGGCCACGAGCTTGTTCGGGCCGATGCCCACCGAGCAGGTGAGCCGCGTGGAGGCCTTGATCTCGGCCACCAGCCGGCGCATCGCCGCGCGCGGCGAGAACAGCCCCTCGAGGTCGAGGTAGGCCTCGTCGAGGCCGACGACCTCGACGCGCTCGACGTGCTCGCGGATGATCGCCATGATCCGTCCGGAGACCTCGCGGTAGGAGGCGAAGTCGGGCGGCAGGAAGACGGCCTGGGGGCACAGCCGCCGCGCGCGGGAGGCGGGCATCGCCGAGCCGACCCCGTAGCGGCGGGCCTCGTAGCTGGCGGTGGTGACCACCGCGCGCGGGCCCGAGCCCGAGACGACCACCGGCCGTCCGCGCAGCTCGGGATGGCGCAGCAGCTCGACCGACACGTAGAAGGCGTCGGCGTCCAGGTGGGCGACCCGCAGGGTGCTGTCGGCTGCGCTCACGGGCAGCTGAATCTAGCGCCGCTCGCGGCGGCGCAGACACCGTTTCGCGATCCGGGATAGGCTGTTCGCCAGAGCGCCTGATGGACCTCACTTTCAGCCCCAAGGAGACGGCTTTCCGCGACGAGTTGCGCTCCTGGCTGGCCGACAACCCGCCCGACCCGGAGCCCGTCGACGGCGAGCGAGGACGCGCAAGAACGCCTGGCGCAGGACTGGCAGCGGCGCCTGTACGACGCCGGCTGGGCGGCTCCCGCGCTGGCCCATCGAGTACGGCGGCCGCGGCGCCACGCCGACCGAATCGGCGATCTACTTCGAGGAGATCGGCCGCGCCCGCGTGCCGCTCGCCGCCAACACGCTCGGGCTGCTGCTCGGCGGACCGACGCTGATGGTGTGGGGCACCGACGAGCAGAAGGAGCGCTACCTGCCCCCGATCCTCTCCGCCGAGGAGATCTGGTGCCAGGGCTTCTCCGAGCCCGACGCGGGCTCGGACCTCGCGGCGGTGAAAACGCGGGCGGTCAAGAACGGCGACGAGTGGGTGGTGACCGGCCAGAAGGTGTGGACCAGCGGCGCCCAGTACTCGAAGTGGTGCATGCTCGTCGCGCGCACCGACACCGAGGTGGCCAAGCACAAGGGCCTCACCTACTTCCTGATGGACATGGAGCAGGACGCCGTCCAGGTGCGCCCGCTGCGCCAGATCACCGGCGAGGCCGAGTTCAACGAGCTGTTCATCGAGGAGGCGAGGATCCCCGACGCCAACGTCGTGGGCGGCGTCGGCAACGGCTGGAAGGTGGCGCTGACGACGCTCATGAACGAGCGCGCCGGCCTCGGCTTCGCGCTGCAGATCCGCCTGCGCCAGCTGCTCGACGACGTGATCGCGGTGGCCGGCGCGCAAGGGCCTGCTCGAGGACCCCCTCTACGCGGACCAGCTGGCCGAGCATCCACGTCCGCTGCGAGTCGATCCGGCTGCTCGCCTGGAAGGGGCTGACCGACGTCGAACGCTACGGCCAGCCCGGGCCCGAGGGCTCGCTGGTGAAGTGGCTGTGGTCGGACACCAACCAGCGCCTGACCCAGCTGGCCGCCGACGTGATCGGCGCCGAGGCGCTCACCTTCGGCGACCACTGGAGCTACGAGTTGCTGCGCGCGCGCGGCAACACGATCGAGGGGGGCACCACGGAGGTGCTCAAGAACATCGTCGCCGAGCGGGTGCTCGGCCTGCCGCGGCTGAAGTTCGCCGCCTAGGGCCATGGACTTCGGTTTCACAGACGACCAGCGCGAGATCCAGCGCACGGCGCGCTCGCTGCTGGCCGAGCGGGCCCAGCCTGAGCGGGTGCGCGAGCACGCCGAGGCGCGCACGCACCGACACCGAGCTGTGGAAGGAGCTGTGCGAGCTCGGCTGGCCCGGCATCGCCATCTCCGAGGAGTACGGCGGCAGGCGGACTCGGCCGCATCGAGCTCTCGATCCTGTGTGAGGAGCTGGGCCGCGCGCTGGCGCCGGTGCCGTTCCTGCCGAGCACGATGGCTTCCACGATGATCGAGCACGCCGGCTCGCCCGAGCAGCGCGAGCGGTGGCTGGGAGGGCTCGCCACGGGAGCATCCTTCGGCGCCATCGCCAGTGCGACCGACGGGACCGCGGAGCTGGTGGTCGGAGCCGGCGAGGCGGATGTGATCGTGCTCGTCGAAGAGGACGGCAGGGCCCGGCTCATCGCCGCGGCCGACGCCGAGCTGACCCCCCTGGACGCGATCGACCCGACGCGCTCTGCCGCGCGGGTGCGGGCCCCGGGCGGCGAGGAGCTTCCCGGAGACTGTCGCCGGCGCCGTGGACCGGACGCTGGTGGCGATCAGCTCCGAGCTCGTGGGCGTCTGCGACCGCGCGCTCGAGATGACCGTCGCGTACGTCAAGGACCGCAAGCAGTTCGGAGTCCCGGTGGGCGCCTTCCAGGCGGTCTCCCACCGGTGTGCGCAGATGCTCCTGGACACCGAGAGGGCGCGCGCGGCCACCGCCTTCGCCGCCTGGAGCGCCGACGCCGACCCCGACGGGCTGGCCGCGGCAGCCGCGATGGCCAAGGCCGCCGCCTCCGACGCGGGCCGCGAAGTGACGGCCAGCGCGATCCAGGCCCACGGCGGCATCGGCTTCACCTGGGAGGCCGACGTGCACTGGCTGTACAAGCGGGCCCAGCTCGACGCAGCGATGCTCGGAGGCGGAGCGCGCCAGCGGGCGCACCTCGCCGCGATCCTCGCCGAGCAGCTCGCCACCCCAGCCACGGCCTAGAACATGGGCGGGCGGAGCGGCGTGATCGAGCCGCTGCCCCGGGGCCGCAACCCCTTCGACGAGTCCGGGGTCACGCGCGACGCTGACGGCCTCGCCCGCTACGACCAGCTGCCGCGCTCGCTGACGGCGATGCTGGCGGCGAGCGTGGAGCGGGACCCCCACGCGACGGCGTTGCTCGAGGTCGGTGGCGCGAGCTGCAGCTACGAGGAACTGTGGGAGCGCTCGGCGCGCGTGGCCGGCGGACTGCTGGCCGCCGGGGTCACCACGGGCGATCGGGTCGCGATCCGAATGCCGAACGGCATCGACTGGGTGCTGGCCTTCTTCGCCACCCAGCTGCTGGGAGCGGTAGCCGTACCCGTGAACACCAGATTCAAGGACGAGGAGGTCGCCTATGTGATCGACGACTGCGAAGCGACCTACACCTTCCAGCCGGGCGGCGAGCTGCCAGACGGCGACCGCATCGAGCCCGCCGGACGGGGCCCGGAGGACCTGGCCGCGATCTTCTACACGAGCGGCACCACCGGCTTCCCCAAGGGGGCCATGACCTCCAACGAGAACTTCCTCACCAACAGCGAGAACGCCTTCCGCTGCCTGTCCATCGACCGCAGCGAGGGGCCGAACATCTCCACGCTGGTGTCGGTGCCGCTGTTCCACGTGACCGGCTGCAACAGCCAGCTGATCCCGATGCTCGAGTTCGGGGGGCGCGTGGAGATCCTCGCCAACGGCCTGGACCTCGACGGCTTCTGCCGTGCGATCGACCCGGGCGGCGTCAACCAGCTCGTGTCGGTGCCCGCGATCTACCACGCGCTGCTGCGCTTCCCGGGGTTCGCCGAGACCGACGTCAGCGGCGTGCGCTGGGTCTCCTACGGTGGGGCCCCGATCGACGAGGCGATGGTGGCGAGGATCATGAAGGCCTTCCCCAACGCCCGCGTGGGCAACGGCTTCGGCCTCACCGAGACCTCGTCGCTGACGTCGTTCCTGCCCCACGAGGAGGCCACCGCCCACGCCGATTCGGTGGGCTTCGCGATGCCGGTGGTGGACCTCTCGATCGAGGAGGCCGACCCCGAAACCGGCGTCGGGGAGTTGCTGGTGCGGGGTCCCAACGTGGTCAGCGGCTACTGGAAGAAGCCGGAGGCCAACGCGGAGACCTTCAGCGACGGCTGGCTGCACACGGGTGACCTTGCGCGCGTGGACGAGGACGGGCTGCTGTACATCGTCGACCGCAAGAAGGACATGATCAATCGGGGCGGCGAGAACGTCTACTCGATCGAGGTCGAGAACGTACTCGCCGGCGCCCCCGCCGTCGGTGAAACGGCCGTGATCGCCGTGCCGGACAGCATGATGGGCGAGAAGGTGGGAGCGGTGCTGGTGGCCGTGGCGGGCCAGCAGATCGACATCGACGAGGTGCTGCGCCACTGCAAGCTGCACCTGGCCGACTTCAAGGTGCCCCAGTACATCTCGATCCGCGAGGAGGCCCTGCCGCGGAACCCGGCGGGCAAGCTGCTGAAGGCCCAGATCCGCGAAGACGCCCACTGGGGCAAGGAATACCGCTGAGCACCTAGAGCAAGGGGTGGGAGACGATGGCAGCCGTTCACACAGTCCAGGGGCCGGTCGACAGCAGCGAGCTGGGGACCGTGCTGGTCCACGAGCACGTGCAGTTCCGCGACGAGGCGGTGGCAGCCCAGTGGCCCTCGATGTACGACACCGACGCCGAAATGGCCGCGGCGCTGGAGGCCGTAGGGGCCGCCAAGGAGCGGGGCGTGGCCACGATCGTGGACCCGACGGCGATGTTCGGCGGCAGGGACGTGCGCTTCATGCGTGCCGTCGCCGAGCAGAGCGGCGTGCGGATCGTGCCCTGTACGGGGATCTACAGCTACGACTACCTCCCCCACTACTTCGAGAACCGCGACGTGGACGTGATGGCCGACCACTTCGTGGCGGACATCGAGACGGGAATCCAGGCCACGGACATCCGGGCCGCGTTCCTGAAGTGCGCCGCCGACGCGGCCGGGGTCACCGAGCGGGTCGAGAAGATCCATCGGGCGGTGGCCCGGGCGTGCGTACGGACGGGCGCGCCGATCATGGCCCACTCGATGCCCGCCGTGGGGACCGGTCCCCGCCAGGTCGACATCTTCGAGGAGGAGGGCGTGCCGCTGGACCGGGTCCAGATCGCCCACTGCGGGGACACCGACGACGTCTCCTACATCGAGGGGCTGATCCAGAGGGGCGTGTACGTGGGCCTCGACCGCTACGGCCTGGAGATGTTCCAGCCGATCGCCAAGCGCAACGAGACCGCCGCCGAGCTGCTGCGCCGCGGTCACGCCGAGCGGTTGATGGTCTCGCAGGACTTCTGCGCCTCGATCGACTGGTTCCCGCCGGAGGCGGCGCCGAACTTCGAAACGGCCGGGGCGATCCGCAACTGGTCGATGACGCTGGTCTTCGACGAGGTCGTGCCGGCGCTGCGCGAGCTGGGCGTGATGGACGACGGGGTGTTTGACACGATCTTCGTGCAGAACCCGGCGCGCTGGCTGACCTCGGGGATGCCCTGAGGATTAGATCGGCGGTTCCGCAACCATGGCGCGGTGCGGCTGTTGAAGCGGCTATGGGGAGGTTGACGAACGGCTCAACCGTACGGGGGTGGCTGGCGTCGCTGGCGCTCGTGGGCAGCGTCGCGATCGCGCTGTTCGCGACGGCGACGCCCGCGTCCGCCGAACTCGTGGGGCAGCTGTCCTGGAGTGCGCCCTTCAACATCGAGCCACCCCCGGCGAGCGGCCCCACTCCGTACCACGCGCTGCGGGACGTCTCGTGCCCCTCGGAATCGCTGTGCGTCGCCGTGGACGGCCAGGGCAACGTCATCACCTCAACCGAACCTGCGAACACCGGTGCGGCGTGGACCGTCACGCACATCGACAATCAGCGCTTCGAACAACAGTGCTCGGCCACTCCCTGCTCTGTGCCGGCACCGGTCCCTGCCACGCTGGAGGGCATCGACTGCCCGACGACCTCGCTCTGCGTCGCTTGGGATGACCTGGGTTACATCTTCACGAGCACCAATCCCACCGCCGGTGCGGGTGCTTGGGGCAGCTTCAAAGTCGCCCCGAGATACGGCTTCTTCGCGATGTCATGTCCAACGACCTCGCTGTGCGTGGGGATGGGCCAGGAAAAGGTGTTCACCTCGACCGCCCCGACGGGGGGTCCGAACGCATGGACCTCTGCCAGCATCGACGTCGGTCCGTGCCCGGCCCAGGCGCGCAAGGGGTGTCACAGCTTCCAGCGCAACATCGACACCATCTCCTGTCCCTCGGCGTCGTTCTGCGCGGCCGGCGATTGGGACGGGAACGTGCTCACGACCACCGAACCGACGGTCAGCAGCTCTTGGCGGGTCACCTACGTCGACAACAACATATTCAGCGGGCAGCTCGACTCAACCGGCCAGACGGGGATCGGTGGCATCTCCTGCCCCGACAGCTCGCACTGCGTGGCGACCGACGAATCGGGAAACGTGCTGACCTCGGAAGATCCGGCGGGCGACTCGTCGGCGTGGAAGCTAGCGAGCGTCGAGAGCTCGTTCGCGGTAGGGACGGTGAAGCTCGCGTGTCCGACCGTCCGCAGGTGTGTCGCGGCCTTCTCCAAAGAACCCGAAGGTCACTACGGTGGAGAACACTCGCTGGCCGTAAGCTATGCCCCGTTCAACGGAGGCGCCTGGAACCCGGTCACCATCGGGCCCATCACACCGGAGCCCGGCCTCACACCGATCTCGATCATCTCGTGCCCCACCGAGCAGCTGTGCATATCGGTGAACAACACCGGCGGGGCGAGCGTCGGGCGAGCCGAACTCCTCGGCGCCGGGCGCCTGACGGTCCTCCTACGAGGGGCATCCCACTCTCTCTCGAGACCGACCACGCGACAGCTCAGGCGGGTCGGCTCGTACACCGAGTCGTTCACCCCGCCGTTCGAAGGCTCGCTCAGAATCCGCTGGATGGCGCCGGCGGCGGGCAAACCCCACTCCAAGCCGCACTCGCTGGCGAGCGGGGCCTACGTGTTCCACTCCGTTGCTGCCCAGAACGTTGAGCTTCGTGTGACGCAATTCGGACGAAAGCTGCTGCGCCGGCACCATGCGGTAACGGTGACGGAACAGATCACCTACACACCACTCGAAGGCAGCCCCGTCACGGTCACCGCGCGGTTCCGCCTGCGAGCGTAAGGACTTGACCGAGCCGAACCTGCTGCGACGCCTGAACTCAACGGTCCGGGGGGTTGCCGGTCGCACTTGGACGTCCGGCGCCTGACGGGGGTCCTGGATCGACATACGTCCGGGGTCCCGTCCAGGGGGCTTCAGTTCGTTTACACCTGGAGACACCGATCCACGTCCAAGCATGGGCACTTGACCGCAGGCAACATCAAGCGAATCGCGATGATTCTCGCGGGGGCAGCGCTCTTCTGCTGGTCACCACTCGTTGCGACGAGCGCGGCGCAGGCCGGAGGCGAGCATAAGCCTCGTCCTGCCACGTTCGGTGATTGCAAGAACCACAACGCCGGCGTCCACAACGGATACGTCTGTGAACCCGCTTTCGAAGAAGAAACCGGAGAAGAAGGCGGCGAACCGCCGCACTAGATCGAGGCGGGGGCGGGCGTCGTACGTCCCCGGTGGTGCGAGAGCGAGGCGACGCGACGCCCCGCTCTCGAGTCCGGCGGCCGCGGGAGACCTTCGGCCCCGGGTAGCTCAGTTTTCTGCTTCGAACGGCGTCCCGGATTCGAGATCGTCGAGGGTGGCTTCCTCGCCGGTCAGATGAATCGCGCCCTTGCAGCCGTGTTCACTCCCGGACATGAGCCGTTTAGCGGTTCCCGAGACCTGTGCCGAGGTGGTGCCCGGCACGGCGAAGGTGCCTCTGAGCTTCGTAAGCGAGTATTCGCATTTCTGCGGGATCTCGGTGGTGTAGATGATCTTGCCCGTGAGCGTCATCATCCCCTTCGATGTGACGGCCACCCCTTCAAGCTGGCCCGTTGCCGCCGGTCCCCCTTCCCCGCAGCCGCCGGGGCTGTTTTCGAACGTGGTGAAGACGGCCTTGTCGGCCATCCTTCCGTTCTGCGCCAGCGTTCCGGTCGACTTGAACGATCCACACGGGCCGAACCGGAGCGTCCCGAAGGTCCCCGTGCCAGTGGTCACGACGTTACCCCCGGACCTGAGCACCAGCTGGGATGCCTGGGCGCCGACCGCGATGGCGGTGAATGCGAGCAACGTCAGGCAGCTCGCCGACAGGATCTTGATCCCCCTCATGAGGTCCTCCTCGCATCGACGCCAGTGGGAAGCGGTCTCGGCGGCCACACCTACGGCCACCTACAGCGCACGAACAAGATAGTTCCGAGGCGCTTGGGCGTCAACAGGGTTCACCGGACTGAGACACCGAGGGGCGCTTGAGCTGCCTTGTCGTCCGAAGCCCGTGCCAGCATTCAATTCGGCCTTCACGGAGAAGGCCCCTCCGAAGCAAATCGGGAGGGCCGCTTCGATCCCCTCATCCCCAAAAGCGGCCCTCCCCTTATCGCTCCCGCTCAGGCGAACGACTCCGCCCTACTAGGGAGGATCACGTTCGCGATTCCGTGAGGGTGGCCGCAGGGTCCTGCTGGGGGGCAGTGAGCAGCTCTGGGCCCTCCGGGGCGTCGCCCGGCTTGTTGACGGCGGGATTCGCCGGGCGGGCGGTGAGCCGGTCCTCGGATAGTGGGCCGCACAGCGAGAGGGCTTCCTGGGCACCCAGGGACGGGTCCAGCCAGGCCTGCTGGGCGTTCTCGTCGGCAAGGATCACCGGCATCCGGGCGTGGATCGCGGCGGCGGTCCGATTCGAGGACGCATCACACGTCAGCAGGGTGACGCTGACGACCCACTCTCCCTGCACCTTCGCCGGGGTCCACAGCGAGGCGAACGCGAACGGGACGCCGCCGTCCACCTGAAAGAAGAACGGCTGACGAGGGCCGAGCTCCGCGCGGGATCCGCGGCGCTCGGGCGCGAGCCACTCGAAGTACCCGTCGGCCAGCTGCAGGGCGCGGCGGGAGCCCTTCGGGATCAGGGCGCGGTAGGCGGGCGTGCTCGTGACCGTCTCCATGCGGGCGTTGATCATCCTGCCCGAGCCCTTCAGATCCTTGGCCCACGGCGGCACCAGGCCCCAGCGGAGCAGCCGGGCAACGTGTCCCTCGCGGCCCGCCACGATCGCAAGCACCTCTTCGGTCGGGGCGATGTTGAAGCGGTGCGTGCCGGCATCGCTGTCGATCGGCACGCGGAAGCGGTCGTTCAGCTCTGCAGGTCCGGCCGTGTTGGTGTAGCGCCCGCACACGACTCGAGCTTATTGCGCGCCCAGTCGGACGCTGTCAGGCCGTACAGCACGTGGGGCGCCAGTGGATCCTCGACAGGCAGGCCGGGGTGCAGGAAGTCATCGTCCGGATCGCGTTCCATCCCCAGGCGCTCCATCACGCGCCGGGAGCGTTCATTGCGTACCGCCGTGTAGGCGACCAGCTCGTGCAGGTCGAGCTCTCCGAAGGCGCGCTCGAGCACCGCGCGGGCAGACTCGCTGGCGAGACCCCGACCCCAAAGCGGGCGGGCCAGGCGCCAGCCGATCTCGATTGCCGGAGCAAACGGCATGTCGGCAGGCACCGGGACGATCCCCAGGAACCCGCCGAAGGCCACCTCTCCCGGGACCTCGAGCGCCCAGAAGCCGTAGGAGCGCTGCTCCAGGCCACGCTGGTTGCGGGTCATCAGCGCTGCGCTCTCCTCGCTCGAGAGAGTGCTGGGGAAATGCTCCATCACCTCCGGGTCCATGCCCATGGCGGCGAATGGAGCAAGGTCCTCCGGGCGCCAGTGGCGCAGCAGGACCCGTGGTGTTCTGATGTCAGCCCCCGTGAGGGCGATGTTAATCGGCGCTTGGACGGCCAGCCCGCGGTCGAGCAGGCCGCCCGCGCCGGGGACTGCGAGCTAGCGGGTACTCCAGACCACGCCGACCCCGTCGAACCCGAGGGCTTGCTTGGTGGCTTCGGTGAGGTCGAATTCGCGGCCCGCGACGAACGGTCCCCGGTCGACCACGGGCACCGTCACCGAGCGACTGCCGTAACGGATGTCGACCAGGGTGCCACACGGGAGTGTGCGGTTGGCGACGCCCATGGTGGAACTCGTCAACTCACCGCCACAGGCGAGCCCACCCCCTCCCCCATACCAAGAGGCGTTGACCGCGCGGAAGACGTTGAGGTGCCCGATACGGCGGGTCGAGGACGAAGCCACGTCGTCGCCCGGGAAGCGCACACGAACGGCCTCGCTCCTGGGCGCGTGGGCGACGTAGTTGATTGCGAAGCGTCCTCCCCCGCGGGTGTGTGAGCGAGCCACGGTGAGCCACCGCCTGCCCGCCCGGCGCTGGAGGACCACCATCAGGTCAGGGGAGCCAGGGTGGCCGTCCTCGAGCAGGTGTCCGGTGATCCGGGCCCGGTGTCCCTCCAGAACGTTCAGCTGGCGGTGACCTATGTGGAGGGCGGTGTGCTCGCGTTCAGGTGGTTCGACCGCGATGCTCTGGTCTGCGAGCGTCGCGGGGGTGAGATCGCGGGCAAGGGCTTCTGTAGGCGAAATGGCATGCATCCGTGAAAGCTCCCTTCAGGATTTGTCCGCCTACGGGGTTAGCTGCCGGGCTCACGGCCGGCCCACGCAGAGACATCCGATATCTCCGCGCCTGCCGGGCGTTACAACTGCATCAGCAGTCGATTCGCCCCTGTCACCGGTGCCTGTGCGGCGATCCGGCGGCGTTGGGTCCCCCGCTCAGCCCCTTCTGGGCCGACTCGGCGGGTCGAACATTTGTTCGAACCTAGGGGGCATTGTGACAGGCTTGTGTGCGCTTGGTCACACTTGGGTGGCCACGGAGAAATGCCGATCCGCACAAACTCCACTCCGGATGTGCCGGAAGCCGTAGGCGGTCAACACGACTTCACTCTGGCGCAAACGGCCAGGGACTACGGCTCGTAATCCTCGGCGTCCCCGCGCTCGCGCACGAGCATTGGGAGCAACATCCCGGTCGCGGCCGCTCCGATGCACGTCGGGCATGCCCCGCAGCACGCCGGTGACACCTCGATCCAGCGCGAGAGAAACGGGAACAGTGCGATCAGCTTCAACCGAAGCATTCAACAACGAGGATAAGGGACGCCGCGTTAGCGCGACACGGCCTGAGCAGGTGTCGTCTTGATCGTCGGGCTCCTTCTGATCGGTGCAGCGGTTCTGATCGGGAACGCATGGTTTCAGTGGGGTTGGGGTCCGCTGCCGTGGATCGCGCGCAGGTTCGGCGTCAAGCTGGAGCCAAAAGAGCGGTCCGATATCTGGTCGCGCTGGTTCAGGCGTTAACCGCGCTCTGACAAGCGCGCCTCCTGGTACGCTGGCAGACAACGGCGGGCACCCCCTAGAAACCACCCTGGAAGGGTGAGTCGGGCGGGCTCCGCGTGGCTCTGGGGCAACTCAGGCGAGCCGGTACGCGAGACCGTGCAAGAAGTCCGCGACTCATTCCTTCAGCTACCGCTGATCGTGCGCTGCATGGTTGCCGGCGCCGTCTCGGGGACAGTGATCCTTGAGGTGATAGTCGTCGGGAATGTCATAAGCGATTACCCGCTCCGTGATGTGGCCCAGGCGGCCGTGTTCGGCGCATTTGAGGCGGGCGTAGCAGGCGTTATCGCCGGATGCTGCCTGGGCCTCGTCGTTGGCTTAGCCGCGTATCTCCTGCGTGGTGGGATGCGCGCCGTCACGCGCCTCCGCAGCTAGTCGCTCGGCGGAGGACTGGTCCCGCCCCTAAGCCGGTGCGCTTACCCTGCGGGGCAGGCTGGACGGCTGGCTCGCTCGGGCGGCCCGATCAGCGATCGGCGTCCGACAGCGAGTCGTCGCTGAGCAGGTGGCCAAGGCGCGGAAACGCGCGATACAGCTTGGCGTCGAGCCAGCGCCGGAAGCGGGGCGAGATCCATGCGAAGCGGGTCAGGGCGACCGCGATCACCGCGAGCACAAGAAGTACGCAGAAGACGATGTCCCAGGCGGTGTCGACGATGCCCACGCGCAGAACCTACCGGATGATGTTTGCCACAATCTCCCTATGACGCATGACGAGGCCGTAGCCGAGGCCCGCCGCCGGCAGGCCATGGATACAGACGCGACGTGGATCGCCACGGAGCGCGACGGCGCATGGGTGGTCGCCCGCATAGGCCTTCAGCCGCCCGGACCGACCGGCACCGCGATCAAGCCACCCCCGCCGGCCCCGCACGAGACCCCGCAGTCTGAACTCCAGCGCGTGGTCACGCAGTTCGGCATCGGGTAGCCCCCGGTCGCGAGCGAGCCGAGCCATCGGCGCAGGCGCGGATGGCCGATCGCGCTCGTGACCACGCAGACGCGCTTCGAGGAGGCTCCGGCGGACTAAGGACCGGAGCCTCCTCGAGCCGTTTCCCTCCCTGCTGGAGGCCTCCCTCGCGGCACTCCCTCACCTGTAGAACGCGGGGACCACGGCAAGGTTGGCCGCCTCGTCGGTACCGAGCCTGAACGCCATCTCGCCACCGGGCTGATCTTTCGAGTTAGAGGACGCTCCGACCGACGTAGTACCCGGCCGCCGCCGCTCCCACTCCGGCCACCACGCTCACCAGCACCAGCACCAGAGCTCGGACCGGCTCTCCGGCCTGCAGGTCCAGGAACGCCTGCACGGAGAAGGTCGAGAAGGTCGTGAACCCGCCCAGGAACCCGACTCCGAGGGCCGTGCGCATCTGCGGCGATAGGCCGTGCGGCGCCACGAGCATCCCGAGCAGGAACGAGCCCGCGACGTTGATCGCGGCCGTCGTCCACGGCAACGCATCACCGTGGACGACGGACGAAAGGCCATAACGGGCGAGGACTCCACCAGCGCCTGCGACCGCCACCAGTAAAGCGATCACGGGCAGTCCTCGCCATGAGCGATTCGAGGCTTTGCGAACTCCATACACGACCTCCACGACGCGGGGTGGCGTTGTAGAGGCCATCAGCGGCAGAGCCGCGGTTATGGAGCGAGCCTCATCGCTCGCCCACGAGTCTACTGCGCGGTCCCTCAGAGGCCAACCGCGGCTCCCCTGGAGCGCCCGATCTCGGCCTAGTAGCGGCGTTTTCCGCCCAGGTACCCCAGTCGCCAGGCCGCAACCAGGAGCAGAACGACGAGAAAGATCCCTCCGATGGCCGTGATCATCTATGCACCGAGCGCAAGAGTACGCGGATTTCGTCGGGGCGCGGGGGTCCCTTTCGGGTGAGCGCACAGTCGGTGTCCGCGTAGTGGGCGCCGTCGCGCAAGGAAACGCACGCGAGCGCAGCTCCGCCCTCTTTTCGCGAGACGCCCCAGGAAATGGGCTCAGATCGGCCATTTGTAAGGCTACTTGACAGTCGGAGGTCCTGTCAGGTAGCCTTACAAGTCCGATGGAACGAGCCATTCCTCAGCTGATCGAGCTCCAGTTCGCGGCGGAGCGGCGACTACGGGCCGAGGAGACCCGCAAGGCGGCTTCCGCGGAGCTGAGGGAGCGCGTCGTGGACGCCTACGAGGCCGGGATCCCGGTGAGCCGGATCGCCCGCGAGGCCCAGGTCTCGCGCCAGGCCGCCTACGAAATGCTCGGTCTGCGTCGTCTTTCGCGCCCCCGAACCTGAAGTCCTCCCGCTCCCGGGACGAGCGGCCGGCGGCGGCGGCGGCGATCGGCTCCCCGGACGGGCAATGCGTCCGCACAACCCGCCAACAGGTGGCCACGTTT
>CAVUME010000003.1:0-5330 GCA_963742395.1 uncultured Solirubrobacteraceae bacterium
GGCGCCAGCTTTTCGACGGTTCGGTCTTGCTCGATCATTTCCCAGAGCACTTTGGCGAACTCGTCGGCGGTAAAGTACGGCAGTTTATCGTGTAAAAACGCATGACACGGGTCGCAAACGGCGAGCAAACACTCGTCGGTCTCGGTTCCCCTCGGCGGGTATCGGAGGTGATGTGACTGGGTCGCCCGGCGTTTTGTGCAGCGTTGGCAGTAATAATGTTTCGATAGTTTCCGCTTGCTAATCGGCTTCCACACGTCGGTTTCGAGATACTCCCGGTAACGCTTCTGCACAGGCTTCAACTCTTCGGATTGCGGCCACATACTTTCCCCTTTTGAGTGCGGGCTCGCACGCAGCAGGGGTTCTGTATGTCTTCAGAATTCGAAAAACTGGCCATGCATTGGCAGGTGTGGATCTGCTAGAGTCCTCTAATCGTGCCGACGTTGACACGAAACCAGGAGGCTTGATGAACACCCTTGACCTCGTCCCCTACCCGGAGGCGTACCGGGTGCTGGGGATCTCGCACGGACGGCTCGAATACGCCCACAAGACGGGACGGGTGCCGGCAAGCCATCAAACTTGGCAACACCCGCTTTTTCAGCCGAAATCAGATCGAAGCCATGCGGGTCTACTTTGCGGCCCGCAAACCGTACGAACGTGTGCGTGGCCAAGGTAATCGATGTGAAATCGGCGAGTCCTGAGCACGCTCTCTGAGGGTTCGAAGCAAGGTCCCCTCGAAGAGCCTGATCGCTGGATCAAGGTCCCCGAGGGGAGTACTCCGTAGGTTGTTCACGCACCCTCGGAGTACCCGACGATGTACCACAGTCTGCCTCGTGCCTCCAGCTTCTGGCTGTTCCTTTTGACGATTGACCAGGACCTTGCCGAGGCTCTCCGCAAGCAGGCTTGTTCGTGCGGCGGACGGCTTCACCACGCCAACTACCTTCGCAAACCCCGCGGCACTCCCGCCCAACTTCCCGAGCCACAACGCCTGAGATTCAGCTTCTGTTGCGATCGCGACGGCTGCAGGAAGCGAGCCACACCCCCCTCCGTACGCTTCCTCGGTCGAAAAGTCTTTCTCGGCGCCGTCGTCATCCTCGTCACCGCCATGCGACAGGGACCGACACCACGCCGCGTCCGCGAGCTCTCCAAGCGCTTCGGCGTTGACCGGCGAACCATCGCACGCTGGCAGGTCTTCTGGCGCGAGCATTTTCCCCAGTCCCCCTTCTGGAAGACCGCACGCGCTCGCCTGAAGCCGACCGACGACTGCGTTCCCCTCCCGCTCTCACTCCTCAACGCGTTCATCCGCCGCCATGCACCCTGCGCCGACTGGGGGCGGTTGCTCGGTTTTCTCGCACCGATCACGATCCCCGGGGCCCTCCGGATCAACGTCTCGTGATGCTCGCCACCGGCCCGCAGAAGATGCTCGTCGAGCATCCTCTTCGGCCGGTGTATCACGGTCGTCGCGGTTCCTTCACCCGATCCGTGAGGAGATGCGATGACCCGAACAGCCCTCAGTTCGACCGCCGCTTTGTGGGCGCGTTTCCGCTTCGCCGTCGTGGGCGCGCTTCTGAGCTCTCCCCCTGCGCGGTGCGCTCAAGATCGCCATCGGCTCCCTCGCCGAGAAGACCTGGTCCCATCCCATCACGGGGCGTGAGGTCCGGCTCTCGGCCGTCACCATCGAGCGCTGGTACTACAAGGCCCGCCGCCAGCGCGATGACCCTGTCGCCGTCCTCCGCCGCGCCGTCCGCAAGGATTGCGGCAAGGTCTCGCTCGACGCGGCTCTGGCCGAGCGGCTCATGGTCCAGTACGGCGACCATCCCCACTGGAGCTACCAGCTCCACTACGACAACCTCGCCGCGCTGGTGAAGGCCGATCCTTCGCTCGGGACGCTCCGCTCCTATTCCACGGTCCGCCGGTACATGCGAGCTCACGGCTGGACGCCCAGGCCGAAGCCCCGGCCCAACCAACACCCCGGCGAGGCCCGCGCCCAGGCGCGACGTGAGGCGCGCGAGGTCCGCAGCTACGAGGCCGAACACGTCGGAGCGCTCTGGCATCTCGATTTCCACCACGGATCGCTCAAGGTGCTCACGCCCACCGGCCAGTGGCTCCGGCCGATCGCGCTGGGCATCCTCGACGACCACTCGCGGCTCTGCTGCCACGTCCAGTGGTACCTCTCCGAGACCGCCGAAGACCTCGTGCACGGGCTCTCGCAGGCGATCCAGAAACGCGGCCTGCCCCGCGCCCTGCTCACCGATAACGGCTCGGCGATGGTTGCCGAGGAAGTCACCGAAGGGCTGTTCCGCCTGGGAATCGTCCACGAGCGGACGCTCCCCTACAGCCCCTACCAGAACGGCAAGCAGGAGGCGTTCTGGGGAACGCTCGAGGGTCGGCTGATGAAGATGCTCGACGGCGTCGCCGACCTGACGTTCGATTTCCTCAATGAAGCGACCCAGGCGTGGATCGAGATCGAGTACAACCGCGCGGTCCACCGCGAGACCGCCAGTTCGCCTGTCGAGCGGTTCGCCCACGCGCCCGACGTGCTTCGCGATAGCCCTTCGAGCCACGCGCTTCGCGACGCGTTTCGTCTCGAAACCACCAGACGCCAGCGGCAGAGCGACGGCACGATCTCGCTCGAGGGGGTGCGGTTCGAGGTCCCGGGCCGATACCGCCACTTCCGCGAAGTGGCCGTGCGCTACGCCCGCTGGGACCTCGGCCGGGTCGACCTGATCGACCCCCGCAACGGGACCATCCTCGCTCCTTTGTATCCGCTCGACAAAACGGCGAACGCCGACGGCCGCCGCGCTCGCTTCGAGGCCGCGCCGGCGATCCGCCGGCCGACGGCGGCCGCGCAAGGACGGCGCGTTGCCCCCGCTCTTGAAGAGCATCCTCGATGAGTATTCCGCCACGGGACTGCCACCGGCGTACCTCCCCAAGACATCACCTCCCCGGACCGGAGATCGCTCGTGAACGCCAAGAAACTGCTCGCGCTGTGGGGCCTGAAATGGAACCCGTTCTCACCCGAGGTTCCCGGCGAGGCCCTGCTGGTGACGCCCAGGATCGAGCACTTCGCCTGGCGCGTCGAACAGCTCGTCCAGGAGGGAGGCTTCGCGCTGATCACGGGCGAGTCGGGGACCGGCAAATCGGTGGCGCTGCGGATCGTCGCCGGGCGGCTTTCTGCGCTGCGGGATGTCACCGTGGGTGTGATCGAGCGACCCCAATCGAAGACCGCCGACTTCTATCGCGAGCTCGGCGATATCTTCGCGGTGAAGCTGACACCGCACAACCGTTGGTGCGGATTCAAGGCGCTCCGCGAGCGCTGGAAGACCCACATGGCAAGCTCACGGATCAGGCCGGTGCTCCTGGTCGACGAGGCCCAGGAGATGGCCGGCGAAGTCCTGGCCGAGCTGCGGATCCTCTCCAGCGCCGACTTCGACGCCACGTCGCTCTTGACGGTGGTCCTCTCGGGAGACGGGCGACTGTTGGAGCTCCTGCGGCAGGAGGACCTCGTGCCACTTTCGACCCGGATCCGCGTGCGACTGGTCACCGAGGCGGCGTCGCGCGAGGAGCTGCTCGCGTTGCTCAGCCACGCGCTTTCGAAGGCCGGCAACGCGACGCTGATGACGACCGAGCTCATGAACACGCTCGTCGATCACAGCGCGGGCAATGACCGGCTGCTCATGATCATGGGCGCCGAGCTCCTGGCCTACGGCATGGCGCACGACCTGGCGCAGCTTGACGAGAAGTGTTACCTGGAGGTCTTTGCGCCCGGAGTGCGCGCCCCGTGCTCAAGAAGAAAGCGAGGGCCTGAAGATGCCCGTGAGTGCCAACCCAACGCTTCCCGTGGTGCGCGTGGGGGATCTTCCCAGCACCGAGGGGGCCCAGCGCTGGCTTGTGGAAGGGCTCTGGGGCGATGCGTCGGTGGGTGTCATCGGCGGCGCGCCCAAGTGCGCCAAGACCTGGCTGGGGCTGGACCTGGCGATCTCGGTGGCCACCGGCACGGCTTGCCTGGGCCGGTACGCCGTGCCCGAGCCCGGCCCCGTCCTCGTCTACCTGGCCGAGGACGCCTTGCCGGTCGTGCGCGAACGGGTCGCGGGGATGGCGCGGCACCGCGGCCTTGATCTCGCGGGAGTCGACGTCCACGTGATCACCGCACCGGTGCTCCGGCTCGATCGCGAACCGGACCGCACGCGGCTCGTGGAGGCGATCCGGCCGCTTCGGCCGCGCCTTCTCCTGCTGGATCCGCTGGTGCGGCTGCACGGCATCGACGAGAACAACGCGGGCGAGGTTGCCGCGCTGCTGGCGTACTTTCGCTCGTTGCAGCGGCAGCTTGGGCTGTCGGTCGTGCTGGTGCATCACACGCGGAAGAATGCCGCGGGGGGAGTCGCCGCGGGCCAGGGACTGCGCGGCTCCAGCGACATCCATGCCTTCGGCGACTCGAATCTCTACCTGCGGCGAACGAAGGACCGCCTGCTGCTCCAGAGCGAGCACCGGGCGGCGCCGGCATCGCCGCCGGTCCACCTGGAGCTGGTCGCCGTCGACGCGGAGAGGACCCACCTGGAGATCGTCGCCGAGCCCGAGGACGGATGCCGGAGCGGCCTGGAGGAGCAGGTGCTCGTCCTTCTCGCTGGCGGCGAAGTGCTATCGCGTGCCAGGCTCCGCGAATCGCTGGCAGTCAAGAACGAACGTCTGGGCGCGGCGCTGGAGTCGCTGGAGCGCGCCGGCCGGCTCTGCCACACGCCGACGGGTTGGCAGCGCACCGACCGAGCGGTCGACGAGGGGCGTTCCCGTTCCCCCCATAGAGAAAATGGGAACGGAACGGTCGTGAGCATCGCGCGGTGAACGTACCGGATGGAGAGCACCATGCCGGGCGTCGACTTCGACCGCGTTCGCGCGGACGTCACAATGGAGCAGGTCCTCGACCTGCTTGGCTTCGCGGCGACGAAGCGATCGGCAGCGCAATGGTACGGACATTGTCCGTTGCGGGGGTGCGCGTCGGGGCGTCGGGGCTCGTTCTCGGTGAACGTCACACTTGGCCGCTACTTTTGCCATCGCTGCCGCAGCCAAGGCAACGCCCTGGAGCTTTGGGCCGCCGCGACGAACGCGCCGCTGCATCAAGCCGCCGTCGATCTCTGCCAGCGCCTTGGCCGCGAGGTCCCCTGGCTTCGGCGCTGGTGACGACCCGCTCGGTCATCGCGCGACAGGGCCCGGCGTGGTCTCGCTCTCGAGAGTGAACGGGACAGAGAGGAGGCCACCGGTACTCTTGGGGAATGTATCACGACGAGGGCATTCCATCGATTATCGTGATCGACGGCGCGCCGATTATCGTGATCACT
>CAVUME010000004.1:0-1373215 GCA_963742395.1 uncultured Solirubrobacteraceae bacterium
GTCGACTCGCGCCAGGTGCCCGCCGAACTGCCCGAGGTGGGTCCGCGCGTCCCCCGACCGTGGAAGGCGCAAGGGTCCCACGCAGCCGCTCCAGGTAGGCGAGGAACGTTGGGCGCAGCCGCTCGGTGACGCCCCAGCGGGCAAGGCGCTGCGCCGATAGGTTTGCGCTGGTGTGTGGAACCTGGGTGGCCGCTCCAGGATGCCAAGGTGGTAGAGCACCGACCGCGCCTGGAACACCATCCGCGTGTAGTGCGCGGTGGCGCGTCCCGTTCGTGCCTCTCGCTCGGCGAGCGCCGTCTCGAAGGCGACGAGGTCTTCCTCGGTCAGCCCGCGCAGCGGCCGGCCGGTCTGGATGAACAGGCGCGCGGCGACCATGCATGCACTGTTCTTGCACGCAGCCTCGACGAAGCGCAGCTCGCGCGCCGCGGCACGAAACCGTTCCAAGTCACCGTGCAGCGGGGTTGCGGGCAGCTCCCGCCAGAGCGCAAGCAGAGTCACATCGAGGAGGTAGTCATAGCCCGGCCGCAGGTGGCCGTGCAGCATCAGGAACATCACGAACCTGCGTGCTCGGTTGCGCGCCTGCCGGCGCACCGGGAGCGGCTCGGCCGCCCAGTCCATCGGGTCAGCCCAGCGTTCCAGGAACCGCTCGGCCGCACGTTCGTAGCGCACGTCGCTGTTGCGTCCTATCCGCGCCAGGTAAGCGAGGTAGGGTCGATCAGCGCCCGCTGCGCAGACGCCTCAGGTGCCCGGTCAGTGCTGGTGAGCGCGAGCGGCATCGTAGGCGGCGCGCACATGCGTGGGCGCCAGGTGGACGTAGGTGAGGACGGAGTCGACGTGATCGTGTCCCATCAGCGCCTGCATGACCGGCAAGTCCACGCCGGCTTCGGCGAGCGCGGTGCCGAAGGTGTGACGCAGCGCGTGCGGATTGCCAGCCGGCACCCCCGCGCGCTGGCGGTGGTAGCGAAACACCGTCCGCAGCCCCGCAGCGCTCAGCGGCTGCCCGCGCGTCGGGCCCTTCGCGACCAAGAACAGTGCGCAGCTCTGACTCTCGGGCCGCTCGCTGAGCAGATAGCTCTGAACGAGCGCGCAGACCTCGCGATCGAGCGGGACGCGACGCTCCTTCTCGCCCTTGCCGAGCACGCGCACCCACCCAAGCGCGATGTCGACGTCGTTCACCGCCAGCGCGCGGACCTCGGCGCTGCGAAGACCGGAGAACAGCATCAGCCCAGCGATCGCACGGTCGCGCACGCTTCGAAAACTCCCCAGCAGCTCGGCAATCTCCTCACGCGCCAGAGGCCGCGGAAGGCGCCGCGGCTCGCGCAGCCTGAGCCCCGACCGCGGCGCGGGCATCGCGAGGTGACCCAGCAGGCCACTTCGCTGGCCGCGTGCGGTGCGTCCCGCCTCGCGCCCGCGCGGGATCGGGTTCCCGGCGTCCGGATCGCGCATCTGGCGAAACGCGAACAGACCCGACAGCGCCGCCAGCCGACGGTTGACCGTCCGCGGCGCATAGCCAGCGCTGCGCCCATCCCGGATCGAAAACACGTTCCCGCCACGCTGATGAGCAAGCAGCTGCGAGCGACACGCCGCCAGGTAACGCAGCAACAGATCGGTATCCACCGCATCGAGGCTGTGGCTCTCGCTGCCCATCCACCGTGCGAAGTGCAGCAAGTCAAACGCGTAGGAGCGGACGGTCAGCGGCGCGTAGTTGCGGTCGGCCAGATACCCGAGGAATTCGTTGAGCAGATCGAGGTCGTCGAAGCCATCGCCGGCGAGCGCCCACCGGCCGTCTCGGCGCTCGACTCGAAGCTCGACACGTGCCGTCATCGCCACAGCAGTAGCGCGCCACCCGGACAGGACCCGGGGCCCAGGACTCACGCGTCGTCGCCCCTTCTCCGCTCGCCTACGGCTCGCTCCGAAGGGACGACGACCGGCGCCATCCCATCACTAGCGAACTCCACATCAAGCTCCCCCGAACGCACCGGATTAGCCGGAGAAAAGGGGGGATCACGCCGCGCGGGGCGGGGTTCCTGGAGCTGCGCAGACGCCTGAGCGAGGTGCTGGCGATGGATGCACGTGGTGCCGCGTGTCCGCCGGACGCGGCTGCCGTTCCGCCGCGGTTGACGCCCACCCCCTGAGGCCAGCAGACCGGCTTGTGCCTGTGCGTCAAGCCCTCCGCTGCGCGTCGCCTGCGGCGCTCCCTGTCGGGAGAGGGCTTGACCCGCACGCCGGTCCGCTCTGGCCGGGGTGTGCTCAACCCCGACAGCAAAGGAGACCAACAATGAGCGCACCACAGAGTCGACCGACTGCCCGCCAGCTGCGCTTCCTGCGGGACCTGGCCGCGCGCACGGCGAGCACGTTCGTGTACCCGACGACCCGTGCCCAGGCGAGCGCGGAGATCGCGCGCATGCGCACGCTTGCACGCCGGCCACGCGACCGCTTCGCCGGCGATCAGACAGCGGCGCTGGTCTACGCCACCGCGGTGCATCCGCACGAGGTGTCCGGGTACGGGTCCTCCGCGCAGTGGCGCACACGCGCTGGGGACGCCGATGTCTAGCGTGCGTGTCCCGGCCCCCGCGGCCGCCGATCGCAGCCTTGACTCTGCAGGCCACTCGTGTGGCCTTGCGAATGCGTCTGACGCGCCGGTTCGCAGCGCGGCCCGCACGGTGCATGTCCGCAGACTTGGCGGCTACGAGGGCCTCGACGGTCCCCGCGAGCTCGTCGCGCTGGCGCGCCGTGACGGCTCGACGCTGTTGCTCGACCGCGACCGTCGACTCGGCGGCGATGCCCGGGTGGTCGGGGTGTTCGGCCGCGAGGAGCCGCCCGGCAATGCGCGGCTGCTGTGCCGCATGTATGTGGCTGATGCGACTCGCGGGCGCTGCCGGCGCTTGGTGCAGCAGGACCTGCTCGCCGACTGCTCGCAGCAGCCGGCGGGCGGCGTGCCGGCCGATGCGGCTTTGGTGGATGTGCGCGGTTGGCGCTACGCGATCCGACGGGTGGCGTGCGGCGCGTGCGCCTCGGAGCTGCGCTGGGTGCGCTGGCGGCCCGGCGAGCCCAACGGCGGCTGCGAGGCGCTGTCGTTGCGGGATGTCGTCGGGGCTCTGCAGGCGTACGAGCCGGCGCGGGCGATGACCGGGCTCGCACTGACTGCGGGTGACGTTGGTCCGGCGCTGTCGCTGGGGCGCCTGCGGGGGGAGCTGGCGCGCCTCGATCGCAGCCGCATCGTGCTGAATCGCGGGCTTCGCGAAGCGGTCGCCCGCGAGGTTGCCTACGGGGTGAGCATGAGCGAGATCGCGATGCGCTGCGGGCGCGTCAAACGCGACCGTCGTGGCAGGCGCAGCGGTGAAACGAGCTGGCTTGCCCGGCGCATCGGCCTGCTGCCCGACGCGGGCCAGGCCGACCCGACACCGTGGGTCCACTCGCAGACGTTGGCCCTGATCGCCCGTGACGGGCTCGGCCTCGCCCCGTTCGAGGTCGAGCTGTGAGACCGCCACGCCTGCCTCTGCGGCTGGCGCCGCGTCGCCCGACCCCGCCGCGATGTTCGCACGCCTGCCGGCGTGCGCGCGGATCGGGGATCGGGGCGCCGCGCCCCGCCAGCACATCAACGATCCGACAGGAGGTTCCAGTCGTGACCAAGCGAGCACTGACGGAGGCTGAGCGTGCCGAGCGACGCCGGGCCGACCGAGAGCGCCTGGACGCCGCCGCGCGCGCGCTGCTGAGCTCCGAGGGCTGGCGTCAGTGGGTGCGGGTGCGCTCCACCAACGGCCTCTCGCGCTACTCGTTTCACAACCAGCTGCTGATCGCGCTGCAGCGCCCGGACGCCACCTACGTCGCCGGCTTCCGTGCGTTCCTGGATCTGAACCGCTGCGTGCGCAAGGGCGAGCGTGCGATCCGGATCCTCGCGCCGATGAGCGTCCGAACCCGTAGCGAGAGGGCCGAGCGCGAGGCCGGCGCCGATTCCGGCGAGCAGCGACGCCTCGTGTTCCGCGCGGTGTCCGTGTTCGACGTCTCACAGACCGATCCGCTGCCTGACCGCGAGCCGCTGCCGCTGGGCCCGCCCTCGCAGTCGCCTCAGGGCGACAGCCACGCACATCTGCTTGCCCCCCTGCAGCGACTCGCCCACGAGCTTGGCTACGTGGTGCAGTCGCGTGCACTGGAGGGCTCCGCCGACGGCTGGTCTGACGCGACGAACAAGCTGATCGTCGTCAACGCCGCGCTGTCCGCCAACGCCCGTGTGCGAGTGCTCGTGCACGAGATCGCGCACGCGTTGGGAATCGGCTACGCGGAGTACGGGCGCAGTCGCGCGGAGGTGCTCGTGGACACCGTCACCTTCGTCGTGTGCGGCGCGGTGGGCCTGGACACGTCCGCGTCGAGCGTCCCCTACGTCGCGGGCTGGGGGGAGGAGGGCGAGCTCGATGCGATCCGTGGATTCGCCGAGACGATCGACCGTCTCGCCCGGCGCATCGAAGACGCGCTCACACCCAACGAGGAGCCCGCGCCCGTGAAGGGTCCCGCAGAGGTTGCGGCGTGAAAGCCCGGCAGCCGACTGGAGGTCGGTTTCCGGGCAGTGGTCACTCGCCCGGTGGTCCAGCCCAGCCTCAGGGCCCGCACCCTGGCGGCTGATCAAGCCAGTCGCGATGAAACCCGGAGCACGGGGACCCTCCTCGATGTAGGATCCCATCCTATTTCAGACTGCAATCGATTGCGACGTGCGATCACAGCCGTGACCTTGCTGATGGGCGTCCCAGGGCTGCGACACGAGGCCTTCCGGGCGCCCGTTGATTGGGTATCACCTCGCGGGGGCTCGGTGTAGCTGAGCGGGCTGCGCCGGCCGCCGCGGTGGGGAAGAACGTGCTGGTGGGGCTGGGATCTTGACATACCGCTATCGTTTCAACAGCGTGATCACTCGACTGTCTGGAGGCCCCGGGGATGACAAGTAGCCCGTCGTATGTGTGTGTGCGCGGGAGTGTCCCGCACGAGCCTGTCGGCGCCCAAGTAGCTCGGCGCGACCACTCCGCCGTGACGGGTGGGCCTGTGGATGTTCGCCGGGCTGCTGCCGGGCGCCGCGATGCACGCCCCCGTTCAGTGGCGATCCGCGCCCTGGCCGTCGCGTTTGCGCTCGTGCTCTGCTTCGCTGCGACGGCGCGCGCTGCGCCGATGGTGACCGCCGTCGGCCAGGCCATCCCGATTCCGGGCTTTCCGCACACCGGGAACATTCTCGGCGCGGGCGCGGCGGTGCACGCGCAGGTGAAGATCAGCGGTAGCGAATACGGGGGCTTCCCGCCACCGTTGATCGGTATCACGGTGGACCTGCCCGTTGGCGTGAAGCTCGACCCGCGGGATTTCCCGAGTTGTCCCGCGGCGGTGATCCTGGATGAGCTGGAACCGCGGAAGTGTCCGAAGGGGTCCTCCGCGGGCCCGCCGGGCAAGGCATTGGGCGTTGTCGAGTTCGGGTCCGAACGGGTTCCGGAGACGACAGAAATACTGTCGTTCTACGCGCCCGGGGGAGGGCTGGAGTTCCTGGTCCTGGGCCACTCTCCCGTTGCGTTGGAAGTTCCCGTCAGCTCGAGGCTCGAGCCGGCCGGCACGAGCCCCGGGTTTGGCCCGGTCTTCACGGGCGAAGTGCCGTTGATCCAGACAGTTCCCGGCGCGCCTGATGCTTCGGCGCAGGCCATCGAAATCACGCTCGGCACCGCGATCCGCAAGCACGGCAGGACCTACTACTACGGCCGGGTCCCCAAGAGCTGCCCAAAGGGCGGCTTCAGCGTGCGCTCGGAATTCGTCTTCGCCGAAGAAGGCGATCGGGACAGACCGGAGACGGTCGTCGTCCCGTTCCGCGCCCCGTGCCCCCGCAGGTGACGCAGTTCGGACCTCGCTGTCGCCTCTGCGCTACCGCGCCTAGCTGCAGCTGGCCTCGGCCCGCCACGTCCTTCGCGTGCTCGAAGGACGCTTTGGACTCGCCGGCGCGTGGCTGGCCCCACCCTTCGGCATCGGCAAGCGCTCCGGCCGCGACGGGCAGGTCCCCAGGGTGACGACGGTTCGCGCTGCCGGAGCGCGTGCTTTCCGGCCGGTCAGTCAGCTGCTGGAGGAATTCGGCGACATGATGATCCTGACCGCGAAGACGATCTGGTCCGCGCTCACGCCCCCTTACCCGTACGGCGGTGAGCTGGTCTCACAGTTCCTGTTCACGCTCCGCCTTTGCTGGGCGCCCTTGCTGATCTCGACTGTCGCTCTCTCCTACGGGGCACCGGGGCTCCAGGCGGGCGACTTCCTGACACTGTTCGGTGCGCTCGACCGTCTGGGCGGGTTCTTCGTGCTGGCGTCGATCCGCGAAATCGGGCCGCTGGTGACGGCGGTCGTCCTCGCTGGCGTCGGCGGCACGGCGATCACCGCCGATCTCGGGGCTAGGAAGGTGCGTGAGGAGCTGGACGCGCTTCAGGTGCTGGGCGTGGACCCGGTCAAGAATCTGGTCGTGCCGCGCTTTCTGACGCTGATGGTGGTGACGGGCCTGTTCGACATCTACGCGGTGCTGTTCGGGCTGTTCGGCGGGCTGCTGGCGGAGCTGTTTCTGGGCGGCTCGCTGGGCCCCTTCTGGAACACCCTGTTCGCGAACTCCTCGGTGACCGACCTCTGGGGGTCGGTGCTGAAGTCAACCGTGTTCGGCGCGATTATCGCGATCGTCTGCTGCTACAAGGGCATGACCGCCTCGGGCGGCGCCGAGGGCGTCGGCCGAGCTGTCAACGAAGCGGTCGTGATTTCTTTCCTCGGCATTGGGGCCTTCAATTATGTGTTCATGCAGACGCTCCTGGCCACGCATCCGCAGATCCTGGTCATCAAATAGCTGCACCTGGGCGATCCCCGCCGGGCGCGCCACGCACCGCTCAGGCGAGACATTCCACGGGTCCTTGGCTACGTGGCCTGTTTCCCGATTTGGTTCTCACCGTTCTTATGTCTCCGAGGGATGCCAAGCCAGGTCGACACTCGTGGCTCCTGCCTGTCTGCCGCGTCGTGTCTTGCCCAGTTTCGACGCTGCCGGTCTGTTCGCTTCAACCCCGCGAGGGGGTTCCCCTTCGCCCCTTTGGGGCTTCGGTTCCGCGCGCCGGCCAGCGTCGTGTTGGGGCTGCGTCACTAGCAGCAACCAACCAGGAGGACACGATGAACATCAACAAGTACATCTGCACGGGCCGTCTGACGAAGGACCCGGAGCTGCGGAGTCTGCCGTCAGGGACGAGCGTCTGTCAGCTGCGTGTCGCGGTGGACGGGATGAGCCGTGGCCGTGAGGCAGGTTTCATCAACGTGAGCGTGTATGGCAAGGCCGGCGAGGCCGCCGCTGAGTACCTCGGCAAGGGCTGGCTGGTCGCGGTCGATGGCCGTCTGGAGTACGGCGAGTGGGAGGCCGAGGGCACCCGCCGCCACGACTACCAGGTGGTCGGCAACGTCGAGTTCCTGACCGCCCCCCGCCCGGTGGAGTCGGCCGAGGAGCCCGAGCCGCCGAAGCCCGCTCGCAGTTCACGCAAGCAGCAGCAGCCGGCGGCGGCCTGAGGCGCTCGGTGGCCCGCGCCCCCGAGGGTGCGGGCCACCCCGCTCGCTGGCGCGGCCGGCTCGCGTGCGCCTAATGCTCTGCTTCGCGCTTGAGGCCCTCGACTGGGCGACTGGTCAGCAGTTCTCGGACCTTGGCCTCAGCGGGTCCGCGCACGCCTTTGCGCAGGCCATGCAGGATGAGCGTACTTGCGAGCCGACGCTGTTGGAGGCGTCGCGTTCAGAAGCGGTTGTGATGTTGATGTTGTTGCACGGCGGGCATTGGTGGCCGTGGTCGATCAGCGAGGTGTCCCAGGAGCTCGGCGACGAGCAGCCCGCAACTGAGGCTGTGGCGGGGTTACATGCCGCGGGGCTGGTGCACAGGTTCGACGAGTTCGTGCTCCCGACGCGCCCGGCGACGAGCACGCACTCCGCGACCTCGCCCTCATCAGCCTCGGGGCCTTTTCGGCGGCTACTGGCTCGCAACCCTCCTCCGCCGGCAAGCCCTGCGCTGGACCTGGGCGCTCGCGGGTCTCCCCGCCGGCTACCTACTCCTCCAACTCAACCCACTCATCGCCGTCACGACCGGCTCCGCGACGCGTCGTCACGACCATCCCAATCTCGGGCGTCTGGTGACGCCGCGCCACTTCTGCTCGCTGCACGAGCATCACGGCTGGTCGTGGGCCGCGACAACGACTGCTTCCAGTGGTGGACTCTCACGCTTACTACGGGATGCTCGACGCGCTCGTGGGTGTCCCTGGCCGGTGTCTGTTCGTGACCGTTCCCGACGTGGTGGGGGATGCTCGTGCGACAGCACACCTGTTCGAGGTGTGGTGGCCCGCGGTGGCCCGCCGTGGCTTGCCGGCCGCGCTCGTCGCCCAGGACGGCCTCGAGCACCTTGAGCGCTGGCTGGCGCTCGCCTGGCCCCGGATCGACGCGTTGTTCGTCGGCGGCAGGACCGAGTGGAAGTTGGGTGCGGCGTCGGAGTGTCTGGTGGCCGAGGCCAGACGCCGCGGCAAGTGGGTGTACATGGGCCGGGTGAACTCTGCCCGCAGGATTCGTTACGCGGCTTCGATCGGCTGCGACTCGGTTGACGGCACGAAGTGGGTGCGCTGGCGCGACACGTACCTCGAACATCGCCTACACACAGTCGCCGGCCCGGTGCAGCTTCGCCTACAGCAGCATCCGACACTCACGCCCGGTGATCCGGTCTTGTTTCGGCGGAGCGCACCCACGGGGATCGGCGCCGGGTCGGTCCCGCGTGAACGCCCGTCCACGCCCGCCGCAGTCAGGCACTTGCCGCCTACCGTGTGAGTTCTCGGTCGAGTTCCTTGCCGAAGGCGGTCTCGACGGCGTTGGTCATGGTGGGTTGGAAGCTGGCGGTGAGTGCCTCCGAGGCGAGGGGCCGCAGTTGGTCGAGGGCGGCTCGCACTTGGGGCCAGTCGGACTCGGGTCGGCCGGCGTCGACGAACGGCTTCCAGATGAACTGCAGGAATATCTGGACGAAGCGCTCTGCGATCCGCTCGGTGTGGCGCTTGAGGTCGTCCATGGTCTGGAGGGCAGCCTGTAGGGGGACCCCCAGGCCGACGAGTCGCTCGCCGGCGGCCAGCAGCGTTGGGCTGGGGACTTCGAAGGTGCCCTCGCCGATCGGGATCACGAGGCCGAGCTTCTCGGCCTTGGCGATGAGCTTTGGGTCGACGTGTCCGCCGAGACGCTCCAGCAGGTCGGCCTGCTCGATGATCTCCGGTGCCTCGGTCTCGAAGGGGGTCATCAGCGCGCGCGTGAAGCCGAGGACCTCCTCTCCGGCGCCGTGGGCCTGCTCGAGCACGTGGGCGATCGCGGCGAGGTTGAACCCATTCGTCTGCATTTCGCGGATCAGCTGCAGGCGCGTCAGGTGCTCGCTGCCGTAGTAGCCGACCCTGCCCTGCACCTGCGGCGGGGGGATCAGCCCGCGCGACTGGTAGCTGCGTACGTTGCGCACGGTCAGCCCGGCCGCCTGTGCGAGCTCGTCGATCGTCAGTCGTTGCTCGGTCTGTGCCCCCGCTATACCCCAATTGTACCCCAAATCAACGGGACATAGAATCATGTAACACTGATCTATGATACAAAGGATAGTGACACGTCGGTGGCGGGTTGCGATCGGCGGTCACCACCCAGGAGGTAGCCGTGAGCAGGCGACCGAGTGAGCCCGCCGGCAGCACGCCGAGGTGGCGATCGTGGTCGACTCTGCTCGCCTGGGGCATGGCTGTGACGGTCCTAGCGCTGCTTGGCACTCGCCTTGAGGGCAGGCTTGCGCCGATGTCCTTGGCGGTGCCGGGCACGCCGTCGGCCAAGGCCGAAGCGATGATGTTCGCCAGGTTCGGCAACACGGTCCCGATCGCCGTTCTGCTGCGCGGCCCACCCGCGCAGCTTGACCGTCAGGGGCAGCGGCTGGTGGACGCGTTGCGGCAGGTCGCAGGGGTCGAGGTGCTCTCCCCCTGGGACCGGGCGGCCACAATCCGATCGCTGCGCCCGCAGCCCGGCGCGGCGTTCGTGCTCGTGACATACATCCGGCCAGCGAGCCGGGCGATGGCGGTGGTGCCGGCCACCGAAGCCGTGATCGCCCGCACTGTCCAGCGCCCGGTGCGCAGCTATCTGACGGGCGTGGCGGTGGTCGGGCGTGCGCTTCAGAGCGCCACGATGGCGGACACGCAGCGGGCTGAGTTGATCGCGCTGCCACTGCTGGTCCTCGTGCTGCTGCTGGTGTTCCGATCGCCGGTGGCCGCCGCCGTGCCCCTCGCCATGGGCGCCATGACGGTGATGGCCGGACACGGGCTGCTGTGGCTTGCCAGCTTCCTGACGCCAGTCAACTCCCTGGGGGTGGCGATCGCCGCGATGATGAGCCTCGCGCTCGGGGTTGACTACGCGCTGCTGATGGTCTCGCGCGTGCGTCAAGAGCTGGCCGACGGCCGCGATCATCAGGCCGCGGTGACGATCGCGTCGCGCTGTGCGGGGCGCACGATCGCCGCGGCGGGTGGCACGCTCGCGTTGACGATGCTCGCGGCGAGCCGTGTGGCGACGCCGGGCCTGCTCGGCCCTGTGGCGATCGGGGTCGTGATCTCGGGTCTTCTGAGCGTCGCGCTGGCGCTGAGCGCGATGCCGGCGCTGCTGCGGCTGCTCGGGGACCGTCTGGACCGCTGGGAGATCCGGCTGCGCCGCTCGCGCACCGCCACCGGCCGCACCGGGGCGGGGGTCTTCGCCGAACGACTGATCGCTCACCCGGCGATCATGGTGCCGCTGATCCTGCTCGCAATGCTCGCGCTGGCGGTCCCTGCCGGCGCGCTGCGGATGGGCCCGCCCGACGCGTCGGAGCTGCCCTCCTCCGACCCGGCGCGCATCGCGGTGCGGATGGTGGAACGCACGATCGGCCCGGGGTGGTCGGCACCGTTCGTGATCGTGGCAAGCGCCGAGCGCGGCGCGATCACGACCCCCCGGCGGCTGCGGGCGCTGATGGACTGGCAGGAACGGGTCGCGCGCGAACCCGACGTGGCGGCCGTGCTCGGCCCCGCATCGGTCAGCGGCGCAGAACGAAAACTCAGCGAAGCCCAGACGGCGCTCACATCCGCCCCGAAGCGCCTGCAAGGTGCCCAGCGCGCGGTCAGGAGCCTGCGCGTGGGACTAAGCCGCGCAGGCGACGGCGCCAGCGAAATACAACGAGGCCTCGCCTCCGCCACAGCCGGCGCAAGATCACTCGGCGCGGGCGCCGGACACGCCCAAGACGCCGCTGGAGCACTCACGACTCAGACCGGCAAGGCCGAGCAAGGCGCCAAGCGTCTCGCCCAGGAGACGGGCCGCGCCCACGCCGGCGCAAGACGACTGGCAGGCGAAACGGGCCGCGCCCGCGCGGGCGCAACGCGACTGGCGAGCGAAACCGGCCGCGCCCACGCCGGCGCCGAGCAGCTCCAGACGGGTTTCGCCCAGGCGGCGGCAGGATCGGCCACCCTCGCCGGCGGGCTCGACGAAGCCGCCGCCGGGAGCGAACGCCTCGCCAGCGCCGACGGCCCGCTCACAGCCGGTGCCATGAAGCTGGCGGACGGGATGGACACGCTGGATAACACCGTTCACGCGCTACTCGGCCCGATCGAGCTGTTCGCCGAACAGCTCCGCGGATGGACCGGGCTGCTCGCCACGCTGCGCGCCTCCAATCAGCAGCTGCGCACCCACCTGAGCGAAGCCACGCACGAACTGGACGCGATGAGCACCGGGCGCAGCGACCCACGCTATCCAGCGCTGGCAGAAGACCTCGCCGCCATCACGCAGCTGATGCAAGCGAACGGCCTCTCACAGCTCACCCGCATCGAAGGACAGCTGACCCGGGGCCTGGAATGGCTCGCCCGTCTCCCCGGAGAGCTCTCGCAACTCCCAGCCGGCCTGGACCAGCTGCGTTCGGGCGCTGACCGGCTCGCTACCGGCACCAGGGAATCCGAAGAAGGAGCACTCACGCTCAACTCGGCCCTGCACCGGCTGGCCAGCGGTGGACACACCCTCTCCGGCAGCCTGACCGGGCTGAGCGGCGGCGCAGGCCAGCTGAGGAACGGGCTCGGCAAGCTGACAAACGGCAACGCACGGCTCGCCGACGGGCTCGGAACGCTCGCGGGCGGCGACGCTCGTCTCGCCGGCGGCCTGGGCAAGGTCACGGACGGCAACCAACAGCTCGTCGCGGGACTCGGCAAGCTCAGCAGCGCCAACGCGCAGCTCGCAAATGGGCTCGGCGCCCTCGCTGTCGGCGATGCACAGCTTGCTGGCGGCCTCTCGGCCGGCGGCGCACGGGCCCGTGTGCTCGCCACCGGCCTCCACGGCGCCGGGCGGCCCCTACAGCGCTACGCCGGCATGCTGCACGGCTACCAGCAGGACTCCCGGCTGCTGCACAGCGAATCCCCGAACGCGTTGGACTCCGGCTACCTCGTCCTCACGGCCCTCGACGGCACCATCTTGCCCCAGCGCGAACAGGTCGCCCAACTCGTCAACGTCGACGGGGGTGGCCAGGCCGCCCGCATGATGGTGATCGCCTCAAGCGCACCAGACTCACCCGCGACCGCGACTGTGAGCCGCAGGCTACAGCGCGCGCTGCCCCAGCTCGCCGCGGCAACCGCGAGCAAGATCGAGATCGGTCAGGGGGCTCAGTACCTGCTCGACTACACCAACGCCAACACCGCCCGCTTCCCCTGGCTCGTGCTCACTCTCGCGATCGTCGCCGTGCTGACGCTGATGCTGGTCCTGCGGGCGCTGCTGCTGCCGCTGATCGCAGTCGGCCTGAACCTCGCCACGATCGCCGTTGCGCTCGGAGCGCTGCAGCTGCTCACCGAGGCGCACGTGTTGGGCGGCCCCGGCTACATCGACGCTGCCTCCGGCGCCGGGATCATCTCGATCATGTTCGTCCTCTCGATCGACTACGAGGTCTTCCTGCTGACACGCATGCGTGAGCGGTGGCTCGCGCAGAGCGACTCCGACGGCGCGATCAGCTATGGCCTGCGGAACACCGCGGGCGTGATCACGGGCTCTGCCGCGATCATGACAGCCGTCTTCCTCGCATTCGTCGCGGCCGACGTGATCCCACTGCGCCAGTTCGGCGTCGGGCTGACAATCGCCGTGCTGCTCGACGCCACGATCGTGCGCCTGGTGCTCCTGCCAGCGATCATGCGCGCCGTCGGCCCCCGCATCTGGTGGCTACCGGACTGGCTTGACCGCAGGCTGCCGAGGATCGACGTGGCGGTACCCCGGCCGGCGGGCGCAGCGCGCGGCGCCGCGACGTCCCCCTCGGCCGACGATCACGCCTGAGCGCAATCACCCCCGGACAAGGTAGGTCCTACTCCGGTGAGTGGGCGAAGCAGGGGCGCGGGGCCGCCATCCAAGCGCGCCAGGGTATCGCCGCGTGAGCTGAAGCCACGCAGCTCGAGCACCGAGCAGGCACGACCATGGGGCGAGACGTCAGCGCGGAGGGCGTGAGGCTCAAGGCACGCATCGTTGCATCACGACGATGTCGAACCGCAACGTCACGCGATCGTCGATCACGAGCCCGTTGGCCGCGAACGTCGAATCCCAAGCGAGACCGAAATCTCGACGGCTGTCGTGCGCTGCGATAGCGACTGCTGGAGCGCGCGACGCGGTGAGCCGGGTCAATCAGCGAGGGACGAGTTGCAGGACCGAGGATCTCCGCAGCGCTGCCTTTGATCCCCGCGTCGAAGGCGATCGGCCCGCCGGGCGTGTCGATCAGGTACACGTGGGAGCGGAACGGTGTGCCCACCCTGACCAGCCTCACACCGAGCGCGATCTGCCTGACGCTGGCCGGGCGAGCTGGCTCTTGCGTGCTCATGCCGCCTCCTTTGTGGGATCTCGCGCCTAAGCTACAACGCCGCCGCCGTACTGTCCGTGGATGGACGCGAGAGCCCATTGGTGTGGATGCCCGGTGGCTTTCGCACCGGCGCGTGGCTGTCACCTGGCGGCCGTTTGCCGCCTCGATTGAAGCTCTACTCGCCGCCGACCCCGAGCGTTCGCGCTGTCGGGGACTTCTGGATCGTCCGCTGGTCGGGGTTGGTTCTGAGCAGGCGGTCGCCGAGGTTGGTGCTGACGCCCATCCAGTAGTCCTCATGCTTGAAGTGGTGAAGGCGATGGTTGCGCCAGATCGTCCGGTACCAGCGTGTCTTCGGCACGTAGGGCGTGTGGATGAGGAAGTGCGACCACTCGTAGCGTAGTAGGCCGAGGTACGCGAAGGTGATGGCGGTGAGCGCGAGGGGGAGGGCGGGCCACCCGACCGCGGCGTCGATCGCGACGGTGATGAGCGCGATCACGATGGCGATCTGAACGAGGAAGCTGAGGACCTCGAGCGGCGTGAGCAGCACCCTGTCGAGGTCGGAGGGGTCGAGGTGGTGTTTGCGGTGCTGGATCGAGCCGTACAACTCAACGCGGCGGCCGAGCAGCTGCATGGGGCGCAGGTGCAGCAGGTATTTGTGGATCACCCACTCGACGAACGGCTGCGCTGCCAGCAGCGCGAGCGGCAGCAGCACCTCGTGCCAGGAGAACCGTCCCAGGTAGATCCGCGCGCCGATCGCGATCGCGATCGCGCTGAGCACGGCGCGGGCCGAGAAGCGCTTGAAGAACTCTCGCCAGCAGGCGCCGAGCGTGATGAGATCGGCGCGCGCGGAGGTGAGCACGCGGTGGTAGCCGGCGGGAACCTGCTCGGAGCTCATGGTCGGGCGCCCGCGCTGGTGGGAAGGTCGAGGAGGAGCTCGACTTCGGGTGGCGTGAGCGCCCGGCGGGCCGCCTCGGCGGCGGACTCGGGGTTGCACTCGAGGATCGCGGCAGCGATGGGCCGGCGGTACTCGCCGAGCTTGAGCTCCCGTTCAAGCCAGGGCAGGCTGAGGTCGTGCAGCCCGTGTACGGCTCGGATCAGGCTGTTGAACGCGAGCTGGTAGGCGAGGTTGCCCGCGCCGTCGAGCATGCGCTGCCAGAAGTGCTGGTCGAGCGCGAGCAGCTCCTCGGCCTCGGCAACCTGTGCGAGCCGGGTGGAGATCTCGAGCAGCTCGCCGCGCAGCGCGCTGTCGGCGCGCTGCGCGCACAGGCGCGCCACGTCGACACCGATCCCCGCTCGCATCTCGAGTACCCCCACCAGCAGCGGCAGCAGTGCTTCGCTGGCTTCGGCGTGATCGGCGAGCACCGCCAGCAGGTCAAGGCCGGCGCTCTGGCGGAAGTCGAGAACCTTCGTGCGCCCGCCCTGGACGACGTTGACCAGGCCGATTTGTTCCAGGCGCTTGACCGCCTCGCGCACGACATGGCGGTTGACGGCCAGGACCTGGCTGAGCTCCCGCTCGGAGGGGATCGTCGCCCCGGGCGTGTAGCGGCCGCTGACGATCTCGCCCGCCAGCTGCTCGAAGACCTTGTCCGGGAGCGACCTCTTCTCCACTGCCCGCAGCGTCACGGGCCGGCAGCCTAGCAGCTGGTCCAACCAGTCGGCCTGTCCGCATCGCGGGTCAGGCGCACACTTGCTCTATGCCGTCGACCAAGCCGGTTCGCCTGCAGTCGGGCGCCCTGGGGCTTGAGCCGGAGCAGACGGTGATGGAGCTGGGCTGCGGCACCGGCCGCAATCTGGGTTTGCTTCGAGAGCGTGGGGGCGACGGCGAGGTGATCGGCGTTGACGCGACTGCACCGATATTGGCGGCGACGCAAAAGCTCATAAGGCGCACTGGATGGTCGAACGTATCGCTGACGGCGCTGCGACCGTGCTCGGCAGCCCCCGTGGTGGTCTTTCCCGATACATGTCCGCGGTTTCCGCAGCGACCTACCTCGCGTCGCTTGCGATGACCCTCGCCGCGCTTCACTTGCTCTCGTCCTGACCGCACTGGCCAGAGCTCGGGCCTTCGACCTGTCTGCCGGTGCGGCTCCTTGTCCCTCACGGGCCCTCCGGGTTGTCTGCCGTGTCGTGTCTTGCCCAGTTTCGACACCGCCGGTCTGGCGCTTCAACCCCGCGAGGGGGTTCCCCTTCGCCCCTGATTGGGCTTCGGTTCCGCGCGCCGGTCGGCGTCGCTTTGGCCTGCGTCACTCGCAGCAACCAACCAATGGAGGAACCGCAATGAACATCAACAAGTACATCTGCACGGGCCGTCTGACGAAGGACCCAGAGCTGCGGTCTCTGCCGTCGGGGACGAGCGTCTGTCAGCTGCGTATCGCGGTCGATGGCATGTCCCGTGGCCGTGAGGTCGGCTTCATCAACGTGAGTGTTTATGGCAGCGCCGGCGAGGCCGCTGCGAAGTACCTGTCGAAGGGCTGGCTGGTCGCGGTCGATGGCCGCCTGGAGTACGGCGAGTGGGAGGCCGAGGGCACCCGCCGCCACGACTACCAGGTGGTCGGCAACGTCGAGTTCCTGTCGGCCCCGCGCGCGGTGGAGGCGCAGGAGCCCGAGCCGGCAAAGCCCGCTCGCGCCGCCCGTAAGAAGCACGAGCCGGTGGCCGCGTAGCAGCGCAGGGTGGCCCGCGCCGTCATGGCGCGGGCCACCACGCTCCTAGCCGTCTCGTCTGTCTTGGCGCAGATAGTCCGCTCAACGCTCTGCTTCGCGCTTGAGGCCCTCGACCGGACGATGAGTGAGGAGCTCTCGGACCTTGTCCTCAGCGGGTCCACGCACGCCCTTGCGCAGAAGTCCGAGGGTCCGGTTTAGTCCGATCTCAAGCGAATAGGTCGCACGCGTGTGCCCGCCTCCACGATCCTCGAGCTGCCAAGCGCCGGACAGCGACTTCAGGTCACCGCGCTCGCGCGTCCAGCGCATGCCCGTTGGCTCGAAGTACTCAAAGCGCAACCAGACAGTCACGCTCGCGAGGATCGCGTGTATCTCGGTCTCGACCAGGGCCGGGCGGCCCTGGGGGTCGTGTTCGACCGCCCGCGCTCTGTGCATCGCGCCGTGCCATTCGGGTGTCCGCTCGACGTCGGCGATGATCTGAAAGCAGCGCTCGATCGGCGCGTCGATGTCGATCCAGCTGGTTCCCTCCAGGTCTGCCATGGGTGGTGTCGGGGGTCGACCGCGGCAGTTGCAGCTGCCTCGGCTACCGGGGCTCCGGCTCGAAGTCGATCTTCTCGCGCACGCCGCAGTCCGGGCACGGCCAGTCGTCGGGAACCTCGCTCCACGGGGTTCCCGGCGGAAACCCCTCGCGCGGATGGCCTCGTGCCTCCTCGTAGACGTAGCCGCACGCTGGGCAAACGTAGCGGCTCATCGTGACACCGCACGCGTGGGCTCAGGAGACGCCATAGCGCGCCAGGATCTGTGTGCGGCGTCGCGGGTTGATGTTCGCTCGTGTCACGTCACCGTCGTAGTGGTCGAGGAGTCGGCGGTCCATGACGCGCTGCCACAGCGGCGGGATCATCGCGAGCACGATCATGCCGGCGTACCCGGTGGGCAGCTGGGGGGCCTCTTCGATGTGGCGCAGCACCTGGTAGCGGCGCACCGGGTAGGCGTGGTGGTCTGAGTGGCGCTGCAGGTGGTAGAGCAGCACGTTGGAGGCGACGTTGTTGGAGTTCCAGCTGTGTGAGGCGCGGCAGCGCTCGTAGCGGCCGTCCTCGGAGCGCTGGCGCAGCAGGCCGTAGTGCTCGAGGTAGTTGACGACCTCAAGCAGCGAGAAGCCGAGCACGGCCTGCGCCAGCAGGTAGGGGATGACCGTGGCGCCGAACGCGCCGATCAACGCGCCGTAGAGCACGAGCGTCATCAGCCAGGCGTTCAGCAGGTCGTTGCGGATCGACCAGCGCGAGCGCTCAAGTCGCTTGAAGCGCGCGGTCTCAAGGCGCCAGGCGGAGCGCAGGCTGCCGAGCACGGTGCGCGGCAGAAACGCGTAGAAGCTCTCTCCCATGCGTGCGCTCGCGGGGTCCTTGGGTGTGGAGACGCGCACGTGGTGGCCGCGGTTGTGCTCGATGTAGAAGTGCCCGTAGCCGGTCGGCGCGAGCGCAATCTTCGACAGCCAGCGCTCGAGGCTGTCGCGCTTGTGCCCGAGCTCGTGCGCGTCGGCGATCGCGATCCCGCTGACCATCGCGAGGGTCACAGCGAGCCCGATCTTGTCGATGACGCTGAGGTCGCCGTGGGCCCACGTCCAGCACGCGAACACGAGCGAGGCGTACAGCAGCGGCAGGAAAAGGTAGGTGCAGTAGCGGTAGTAGCGGTCCTGTTCGAGCCACTTCAGGACGCTGTCGGGCGGGTTGGAGGGGTCCATCCCGACGACGATGTCGAGCACCGGGAAGAGAACGAACACGAGCACCGGGCCGAGGAACCAGAACGCCTCGACCCCGGTGAGTTCGACAAGGCCCCAGGCATCGAACGGCAGCAGCGGCACCATGGCCCCCAGCAGCCACGCGTAGCGCTTCGGATCGTGCCAGCGAAAATCGCCGCGCTGCGCCTCGCCCGCTGTCGTGGCTGGGGGTCCTTGAGCGGAGCTGATCGCTGCTGGGGTGCTCGACACCGGGCTGTTCATCGACATTCCGATCCCTTCTCCAAGCCGCGTCCTGGTCGATCTCGACGGTGACAGACAGGCGTTATCTGTCGCCATTGTCTACAGCGTAGTCTCATTTGTCAACCGGCATCGTTGCGCGCCGAACGCGGGGCATGTCCGATGGCGTCCTGCGCGTTGCGATCATCTGGCATGTGAGCAACCCGATCCCCTATCCGCTCGCCGCACGGGAGCTGCGTCGCAACACGCTGCTCGACGCTGCGCTCCGGCAGCTTGAGCAGCGGCCATGGGCACGCGTGGCGATGGCGGACATCGCGGCGTCGGCAGGCGTCAGCCGCAAGACCCTCTACAAGGAGTTCGGCTCACGCGAGGCGCTCGCAGAGGCGCTGGTGCTGCGCGAGTCCGACCGCTTCCTCGAACCGGTCGCCCAGTCGATCGCCGAGCACATGGATGACCCGAGCGGAGCGATAGCGGCCGCGCTCGAGGTGTTTCTGATCTCGGCCGCCGCGCACCCACTCGTGCGGACGATCCTCTCCGGTGACGGCGCAGACGATCTGTTGCGCCTGTTCACGACCCGCGGCAGTGCGGTGCTCCGCCGCACCGTCGCGCAGCTGACCGACGTTCTGCTCGAGGGCTGGCCCCAGGTCCAGCGCGCCGATATCGAGCCGTTCGCCGAGTGCATGGTGCGCCTCGCCGTCAGCCTCGCCTCCATGCCCGACAGCCCGAGCGCCCTGAGCGCTCAGGTGATCTCTGAGCTGTTCACCCCGTACGTCGAACGGATCCTCGCTGTGGCCAGCACGAGCGGTAGCCCGACGGCCACTTCCGGCGGATCAGAGGCGATGCCGCCTCGAGCCGCTCGCCGGCGCGCGGCAGCTGCGCCAGCATCGGGGCGTGCGAGTGCCGCCGAGAAACGCTCCGCCCGCCGCTGAGCAGAGCTCACGTCCCGCACGCGGCGACCCGCCACACAACACGCTCGATAACCCGCGCAGCGCGCTCGCCGACTCCCCGCCAAAGCTCCTCCGCGAGCCGCCACACCCACACCGATGCCTTCTCGCCTCGCGACGGACCATCCCTCGCGACGCCCCACAACGAATGAACAGACTAGATGCACGGGAGTGCGGGGGCTGTGCGACAACTGTGTTGTCCCAGTCGGGGAGCAGGCGCTCGGGACCCGACGCGTCGACGTTCGCAGGTACGTTCCACACGTGTCCCACCAGCCGATTGCGACACGTCGTTATTCGTGGCCCCGCTTCTGGGCGGCTCCCGGCCAGTACATGGACGAGGACTTCCTTGAGCGGTCGTCGATGTTCTCGCTCGGAATGAACTTTCTTCAGTTGAGCAAGCTCACGGACGAGCATTGCCTCGTCCTGTTCGGAGAGCCAGGCCTAGGTAAGTCCCACGCAGTCGAGGACGCCGTCGCCGAGCATCGGGAGTCGGGCGACGCGACACACCTCGTGGACCTCGGCGCCTATGAGGACGGCGAGTCCTTGATCGGTGCGATCGTCGATGACGCCGCATGGCGAGGGTGGCGGGAATCTAACGATGTGCTGTTCTTGTTTCTCGACGGGCTCGATGAGGCTCTGCTTCACGTCAAGGCGATCCATAGGAGGCTGATCGTCGAGCTGAAGAAGCTCGATGGAGACCTGTCTCGGTTGCGCCTTCGCATCTCGTGCCGTTCGGCTGAGTGGCTGCCCGACTTTGAGGGTCTACTCGGAGAGGTCTTCGCCTCGTCGAACTGTCCTCGGCGCCTGGCTCTGGCGCCGCTTCGTTCGACCGATGCGGCGGAGGCGGCGCGAGCTGAGGGGATCGACGCGGAGCGCTTCATGGCAGAGATCGACCAACGTGGTCTTGAGCGGCTGGCCGCATCTCCCCTGACGCTGCGCATGCTGATTCAGATCGCGACGTCAGAGGAAGGTGCCCTTCCTGGCACGAGGGCCGAGCTGTTCGATCGCGCGCTGCTGCGTCTGGCCGAGGAGCACGATGCCGCCAGGCGCCGTGTGCTGGGATCGCAGGCACTACATGTTGGGCGCCGTGTCGCGGTCGCCGAGCGGATCGCTGCAGCGATGGTTCTTGCCGGCAAGGCAGCAATCGAGGCTGACCTGACGACGACCTCGCGCGCAGACCTGACGGTCCGCGAGCTGGAGGGCTTCTCTGAGCAGGATTGGGAAGCCGTCGGCGGTGCGAGCTTTGCGGTTGGCGTCGCGGAGGTGCAGGAGGTGCTCGCGACCGCTCTGTTCGTCCACGGAGGGGGCGCTCGGCTGACGTTCTTCCATCGCAGCTTGGCCGAGTATCTCGCTGCACGCTACATGGTGCACCACCACATGGAAGCCGAGCAGATCATGTCGCTGCTCGCTTCTCCCGACGATCCCGACGGCCGTCTGATCCCGCAGCTCCGCGAGGTGGCGGCCTGGACCGCGACGCTCGACGATGATGTCCTCGCAGAGGTGCTGACGCGGGAACCCGAGCTGCTGTTGCGTGCCGACGGGCTCGCGTTCACCGCGGAGGCGCGGTCGCAGCTCGTGGCGTCGCTTCTGACGGAGGAGGCCTCTATGCGCGTCGAGCGCTACGACCGGCGCATGCGGACCGCCTTTGCAGGCCTCGTGCATGCGGGGCTTCCCGCTCAGATCCGCGAGGCACTGCGGCCGGACCAGCCCATCCTGGTGCGCCAAATGGCTTTGTCGCTCACGCGGTCAGCGGCGATGCCGGAGCTTCAGGAGGATCTTTTGGCCCTCGCGCTCGACGCTACCGAGGCCGAGCACATGCGAAGCGAAGCGGTGTGGGCGCTCAGGGACTTCGCCGATAGTGCCACGCGGTCGGCGCTTGTGCCGTTGGCGACCGAGCACATCGAGGACGACCAGGACGATGAGATAAAGGGGCACGCGCTTGCTGCGACGTTCCCGTCGCCGCTCGGCGTCTCGGACGTTCTCACGAACCTCACCCCCGTTCGCAACGAGCACCTTCTCGGTGCCTACAAGCTGTTCGTGTCACGGAGCTTCCCCGAGGCGCTCCAGAAGGAGGATCTGCCTCGCGCACTCGATTGGGCGCGCACGATACCCCGCGACCACGGCTCTATCGACCTGCTCTCATCGCTGGCCGACAGCATTCTTGCTGCCGCCTGGCCCTATATCGACGACGAGCGCATCAGAAGTGCCGTCATCGCGGTGGTCAAGCCCCGACTGGTCGCGCATCACGAGCTGCTCGGCCCCCTACACGACCAAGACGACAAGCGCACGTTCCACGAGGAGCGAGGGAGACGGCTCCTCATCGCGGACCTGATGGCAGCGGCTGCTACCGAAGAGATCGAGCCTCACACTCTGACGTGGTCCGACCCAGTGCTGGCCCGCCCGGAGGACTACCCCTGGGTTGTGCGCAAGCTCCGCGACGCGATCGGCGGCAACGCGGAAGTCGCTTGGGCCGCCCTCGCAGCCTCTCTTTTCCAGCCCGAGACGGGTGATGTTGAGGAGATGTTCGAGCTCGCCGACCGGAGTCCCGCGTTCGCCGAGCGCACTGCGGGCTGGCGAGCACCCGTCGAGCTCGACAGCAGTCTCGCGAAGCTCCACGGCCGTCGCGCAAGACGTGGCCGTGAGAATGCCCCTCCGGAGACCGCGCCGGACATGGGGCGCGTGATCCTTGATCAGCTCGAGGCGCTTGAGGCTGGAAAAGTCGAGACTTGGTGGGAGCTCAACCTCAATCTGATGTGCGACGAGAGCGGTCGCGGAACCACCAGAACCGAGCTGGAGGCCGATCTCACCCGGTTCGACGGCTGGGCTCGTTCAGACGAGGACACGCGCACGCGAATCATCGAGGCAGCCGACGCCTACCTAGCCCAAGCTCCGCCTGACCCCTCGGATTGGTTCGGCAAGTCCACCGTCAACCGTCCCGCCTTCGCGGGCTATCGCGCCTTGTATCTCCTGGCCAAGCACCGCCCAGCGCAGCTCGAAGCGCTAGATACCGCCGTATGGGCGAGGTGGATGCCGATCATCGTCGGCTTCCCTCGCTTCGCCAACACCGAGGAGGAGCGCTTCGACGACGTGCTGATCGGTCTAGCGGCAGATCGGGCCCCGGAGGCGCTCACTGCGTGGACCTTGCGCATGATCGACGCCCAGAACGCCGCCGGTGACGGCGGGCTCTTCGTGTTGTGGCGACTACGACACGTGATCTCTTCGCAGCTCGTCGACGCGCTCGGCCGCAAGATGGATGACCCCTCGCTCAAGCCGGCTTCGCGAGGCGATCTCGCCGAGTACGGTATGGGCGTCGACCCTGGCGCGTTCCTACCGTTCATCAGTGCTTGGCTGACTCACGAGACGATCGAGACAGACCACGATGGCGCGGTGCTGGTCGCCGCTGCGGCGCTCGGTAGGGCGCCTGGAGCATCGTGGCCTCTGATCAAGGAGCGGCTCAAGTCGGATCCTGGCTTTGGCCGAGCAGTGTTCGAGAAGGTCGCCCACGGCGAGCGAACGGACCTCGCCAGCGAGCTCGACGACGCGACTCTGCGCGATCTGGTCGACTGGACGTTCGAGAACTTTCCACGTTCTGAGGATCCTGCGCTGCCGGCGGGCGGCGGCGTGGTGAGTGCCCGCATGCAGGCAGCCCAAGTGCGAGATCGGCTGGTTGCCGTGCTGGCACAGCGCGGCAGCGACGAGGCCGTCGCGGCGATTGACGATCTCGCATCGAAGTTCCCGAGCTACGGCATGAAGGTCAGGAAGACCGAAGCCCGCGAAGCTCGACTTGCCCGGTGGTCGGCGCCCGAGCCGCGCCACGTGATCCTGCTCGCCCAGAGCAACGACGCCCGCATCGTCTTGTCCGACGCGCACCTCCAGCAGGCACTCATGGCCTCGCTGCGCCGCATCGAGAAGCGCTTGCAGGAGAGTTCGCCGCCCGCCTCGCGAGAGCTCTGGAACACCAGTGGCAAGCCCAGGCCGAAGGAAGAGGAAGAGCTCTCGACGTGGCTGAAGGGCCGTCTCGAGGAGGATCTAGGCTTCGGAGGTCGCATCATTGGGCGCGAGCTTCAGGTGAGGCCAAGCGCCTCTGGCGGCGGGCGAGGAGAGAGCGTCGACCTCGCGGTTTTTGCACTCGTCGGCACAGAGATCCAGGGCGCGGCGACCGCGTCAGTGACGATCGAGGTCAAGGGATGTTGGCACGCCAAGGTCAAGACCGCGATGAAGTCCCAACTCGTCGATCGCTATCTGACCGGCACAAGTACCACCTATGGCATCTACTTGGTCTTTTGGTTCGCAGCCGATGACTGGGACATCGCGGACAGCCGTTCTCGCCGCTGCGCGCGCGACCCTCAGAAGCTCCATGACACTCTCGCAGAGCAAGCGCGTTCGCTTACAGCGGACGGGCACGCAACCGTGCGCTCCTTCGTCATGGACGGTTCCTTGCCGCCAGCCACGGGACCCGCGCGTCGTATCCAGCGATAGCTGGCTTGGCCACGGCACCGAGGGGTGGCATATTGCCAAGCAAGCGCCCCGGCTAGCTTGTCATCTCGATCGTGCAATGACCCTTCGGCTGCCTCAGCTCGACCTCGCGACCTCGCCGCTACTCCGGGCCGCGATGGACGAACACTTCTTCCGCATCTGGAACTAAGAGCGCGATGGGCCCTACCCAACCCATCGTGCGGTCAAGGATGAGATCGAGGCCCACGTCAAAGGCATCGAGGCGTCGAACTCCGGTGAGGAACTCCTCAAAGCCGCGAATCAAGACCGATCGTTCATGAAGGGAAGCAGCTTCCGTGGACCGGTTCGGTACTCGCCTCGAGAGGGAACGCGCCCAGTCGCGGCTCGTCAACTTGAGATCGCTCTTGCCCGGAGACGCTGGGCTCTCAATACGGCGGCCCTCGCACCGCCGTCTCGAACGGATCGAGCATGCTTGGAGGTCCCAGATCTGTTCGACGCGCTGAGTGGGCGTGACGGTTTCCTCTCGGTGACTCCGCAGATGGTCCCGCGCGAGCGCAGCGACGACCCCTTTCTACTCTTCGGGAGATCACGCGATCTTCATCCACCCCGAGATCCGCGGTACACGCGAGCTTGCCCGAGATCTTTGGTGGCTGGCCACGAACGCCACGGACGTTCGGGCGATCGACCCGCATCGTGTCGTGCCTCGCAAGATGTCCAGCCAGTCGTACTGCTCGACTACTGGTTCGGGATCCGGCCGACCCGGGCTGACTTGGACGACGTGCGTAAGACCGGCCACACACGACACGAGCGGCGCGCTGATCAGCAAAGAGGGTGTCGGACTTTACCCGCTGGTCGCAACGGACTTCTGGTGGCAGGCTGAAGGCAAAAGGAAGATTCTCAAGGTCGAAGAGACGGTGCCGGGCAGCACGTTCGAGCGCTCTGGGCGTGTCATCAATCGCTTTCTACACAACGATTCGTGACACAGCGGAGAAACGATTCATCCACGTAGATCGAGCGGTCAAGTCGTTTCCGCTCGCCAGTTATTCCGCTGACTCCGTATGGCCCGCCGGGCCGAAGGGCGAGGCACTCACTACAGGAAGATGTGCGCGTGGAGGGGTTGGTGGATGACTCGGACTGGGGTCGCCTCGTAGGGCACTTCTTCCGCCGCAACGAGCTCGTGATCGAGTACTTCGGCGAGATGCTCGACGAGCGAGCCATCCCGAGGTGACTCATCAAAGTGCTCGAACTGCCGGCCGGCGCCCGCTCGTCGCGGACGGTCCCGGTCTCGAGCCGTCAACCGTGACAGCTGCGACCCGGAAACCACGCTCGCAGATAGCAGATCCGCAAGCCAATCTCTCCCCCTCGGCCCCTGCCGGTCCGTCCAGCAGCCAACGCGTCTAGTCGTGATCATCGTCGAGGGCGGACGGCTCGAGCTCGAACCACAGCTCGCGAGGCGCGGCGGACTCCGTGGGTGTGATTGACCAACCCTCGCTCAGCAGCTGGCGCGTCTGGTCGTCGTCGGGCGCCTCGGTAGCCACGGCGAGCGGCGCGGCGAGCAGCACGCCCCCGGCTTTGAAGGTGACGGCCGTGGGGAGCGTGGGGGCTCGGGGCTCAATGTTGATGTCGATCTTCCCGTCGATCACTGCCCGGAACGGCGCCTGGATCAGATAGGAGGAGAAGGGCGCGCCGAGCACAGCCTCGCGAAGCGGGTCCCACTGCGGGTCGAGCGCGGCAGGCGGCCCGATCCCACCGTACATGACACCGAGAGCGATCTTCCACAGTGCCCGGACGCTCACCGCGACGCTCGGCTCCGGGTGCTTCGGTTCGAGCCGCGCGCGAAATCCGCCGCTCGGAAGGTCCTGAATCTCGTTCGCGAACATCGACACTTGCACGCCGGACTTGATCTGGACATCGAGCCGGACGGTCGGGTTGCGGCACTTGATCTCGGTGACGGGCCCTCCCCGTCCGGGCCAACCCTCCAGGCCCCGGATCAGCGCGATGTCAAACCGGCGCGTGAACTGGGAGTCGACATGCCTTCCGAGGAACTCGTTGCACGGGTCGCAAACGGCGCCCGGCCCAAGGACGTAGCGGTCGGCCGCCGGACCGAAGGCTCGCTGGACCGACGCGCTCCATCTCGATGAAGCTCGCGTCCTCCGCCAGGCAGTAAAGGCAGCCGCGCTCGCGAACCGGCAAGTGGCTGTGAACCTCGCGCCGTCTGGTCTTCCCTACCGCCACCTACCGGAACGTAGCCGACGCGCCACTACCATCGGCGCCGTGTCTGGTTGGGACCGGGAGATCGAGCTTCGCCCCACTGTTCCCGGTCGATGCGGTGCACGAGGCGTCCTCTGGCCGCCGGCGTGGGTCTGGCGACTCGCGCGAAGGCTACGTGTGGCCAATGAGGCGCTGTTCGTAGAGCTAGACCGCCCGCTCATAGGGTGCCGTGGAACTCGATGGTGTGGATGCAATTCCACCCGGGACTCGAGCACATGCGGCCACGGGTCGAGGAGCTGACCGCCGAGCTCCACGAGGACGCGCTCAGACGGATAGCGCGGAGCAAGCCCGGCGCCTGGCACCGCAATCTGCGGCCGCTGATCGAGGCTGAGGAACGTCAGCTCAACGCGCAGGGCGGGCCTCCAGAATGACCGCCCACGCCCGAGGCGTGGGCGGTTTCGTGGGCGGTCCGGTCGGAAACGCGCAGGAGAGCTGCTCGGCGTCGCCATTCACAGAATCGCAATCCCAGAGCCAATCTCTGCGCTCTGGGCCCACCCCCGCCCGCTCCAACAACCAACCAGCCTCTAATCGGGGCGCCCGGCTCTGAACCGGGCGTCTCGCTAGTCGCAGGATCAGGATGACCTCTCATTGAGCCCGGGGCCGCTTGGACCCCCTCACGGTCATACGTTGGGTGCTGACCGCCTCGAGCATCGCTGCCGCGAAGGGCGCGGGCTACGCCCGCTACCTGGAGTCCAAGACGGTCGAGCCCGACCGCGGCGACTACTACCTGACCGCTGACGGCGAGCCGACGCAGGCGCCCGGTCGCTGGCTTGCCGTCGTCGGCAAGACGCGCTCGCGGCTCGGTCTTCGCCGATGGTCCGGTCCATGGCCCGGATTTCGTCGCGTTGATGGAGGGTCGCCATCCGCGATCGGGCGCGTGGGTCCGAGCGGCTGGCGTGACGGGCGCTCGTGGCGGCGGGATCGACTTGACGTTCAGCGCGCCGAAGTCGGTCTCGGTCGTGTGGGCGCTGGGGGATGCGGCGCAGCGTCGCGACATCGAGGACGCGCACGCCGGTGCTGTCGCCGCCGCTGTCCGCTATCTGCGCCACGCGGTCCCCACCGTGCGCCGCCGCGTGGATGGCGTGCTGGTCGAGCAGTGTGCGGCGGATCTGGTCGCGGCCGAGTACCGCCACACGACCGCACGCGGTGTGCTTGCGGGCGACGCGCCGGACCCGCAGCTGCACAGCCACGTGGTCGTGACGAGCGCTGTTCGCGACGACGGGCGGATCGTGGCGGTCGCCTCGCGGCCGCTGTTCCGCGCGGCGCGCGAGGTCGGCGCCTTCTACCGGCTCGCCCTCGCCGACGAGCTGTCGCGTCGCGGTTACGCGATCGATGCGGGCACGGGTCGGCACGGGCGCTACTTCGAGATCGCGGGCGTCCCGCCGGGCTTGGCCTCGGCGTTCTCGGCGCGTAGCCGAGAGGTGGCGCGCGCGGCCGAGCGCTTCCGCGCGAAGTGGGGCCGTGAGCCAAGGCGCGGCGAGCTGCGCCGCCTGAAGCTCGAGAACCGTCGCGCCAAGCGACTGCGCACGCGCGGTGACCTGCAGCGCGCGTGGGGGAGCTCGCAGCGGGCTTTGACGTGTCCCGCGGTGCGCTGGCCGAGCAGCTCGCGCTGGCGCAGGCCTCCCCGAGGGAGGGTGCGCTGTCCGCCCGTGTCGAGCACCGTCTGACGGAGCGCGCGGCAACGTTCGAGCCGGGCGAGTTCCGCTCGGTGCTATTCGAGCAGGCGGTGGGTGAGCTCTCACCCACCGGCGCGCTCGCGTTCTCTAACCGCATGATCGCTGACCGTCGGGTGCTGCAGCTCGATGGCGGCCTGATGACGACGCGCACGTTGCGCGCATGGGAGCAGCACGTCGAGGACCGTGTCCGCGTCCTCGCCGGATCGTCCGGTCGCGATGTGGGGGAGAGGGCGCGCGCTGCGGCCAGCGACCAGGTCGCTGAGCGGATCGGCGCGCAGCTGAGTGCCGAGCAGGACCTCGCGCTGCGAACGATCACGGGCCCCGAGAGGACGGCTGTGATGATCGGCCCGGCCGGCACCGGCAAGGGCGTGGTGATCGACGCGGCTGCTCGAGCCGAGCAGCTGACGGGCCGCGAGACGCTCGGGATCGCGGTGTCGGGCTCGACGGCCCAGCGCTTGGGCCGCGACAGCCCGGCGTTGCTCGGGCGCACGCTGACGCTCGATGCTCTGATCGCACGCGTCGACGCGGGCCGTCTTGATGTCGGCGAGCGCACGACGGTCTACTTCGACGAGGCTGGGATGGCCGACACCTCGCGGCTGGAGCGCCTGACAGAGGTGGTGGCCCGAACGGGCGCGAAGCTGGTGGTGATCGGCGACGGCGCTCAGCTGCCGTCGATTGGCGCGGGTGGCATGTTCGACCGCCTCTCGCTGCTCGCGCCATGTGCCGAGCTCTCGCGGGTGCATCGCACCAGGGATCCCGACGAGCGGCGCGCCTGGAGCGATCTCCGTGCCGGTCGCAGCGACCGCGCGTTGGCGCACTATCTGGCCAATGGCCGGCTTCACATCGGCGAGACGCGCGATGACGCCGTCGAGCGAGCGGTGAGCGACTGGGCGCGCCTGACCGAGACGCACGCGATCAGCGAGGTTGCGTTGATCTCCGACGCGTCGAACAAGGAGATCGCGCGGCTGAACGCGCGCGCCCAGCACTACCGCGCAGAGCGCGGCGAACTAGGTGAGCTCGAGGTGGACGTGCCCGGCACCCATTACGCGGTGCGTAGCGGCGACCGTGTGGCGCTGATCGACCAGCATCATGAGGCCGGCTCGCCCCGGATCGAGAACGGCAGCCAGGGCGTGGTTCTCGATGTCAGCGAGACGGGCGAGGTCCGCGTCGAGTTCGACGTGACCGCAGCGCAGCGGACACTGGCGGGAGAGGACCTTGCACGCTTGCGGCTCGGGTACGCACAGCACATTCACCGTGCCCAGGGTGCCACCGTGACGCGCGCGCTGATCGTCACGGGTGGCTGGCAGACCAGCAAGGAGCCCACCTACGTGGAGGCCTCGCGCGCGCGGAACGGCACCGACTGGTACGTGAACCGCGAGGAGCTCGGCGTCGAGGGTCACGACACCGAGCGGGTGCAGCGCCTCGCTGACGGCATGCGACGTAGCCGCCGGCAGACCCCGTCGCTTGAGTTCCGTGAGCTTCCGGACCCGACCTTGGAGCTCGCCTTGGATCGTGAGCTTGCCGCTGACCGCGTCGTCGAGCTCGAGCGCGCCGTCTCTGCGCCGCCCGACCGGGAGCGTGCCCCGGGAGGCTTGCGGTGAGCCAGCGCTTTCAGATCGTGCTGTCCGACCCGGTGGCGACCCAGCTGCGCGAGCTCGCTCAGGGCGCTGGTGAACCGCCCTCGACGCTGGCCGCGCAGCTGGTGCGCGGTGCCGTGGCCGACGCGGCCAGGGAGGGGAGGGTAAGGCGCCTACGCGTGCCGGGCGCGCCGAGTGTCCGGGCGGCGCAGGTGCGCCCGCGCTGGTTTGAGCCGTATGGCGGCGACCCTGCCTGGCGCCAGCGGATGTGGGGTGCGATCGTGGCGCTCCGCGGCCGCTACCCGCGTCTGCTCGACGCGCTCAAAGACGGCTGGTGGAGGGACGAGGTCCACACCGAGATCCTGTGTGCGCTGGCGGTGTGGCGGGAGGAGATCGACGAGGCGGGCGAGAACCCACGCGAAGAGCTCGCCTTCCATCGTCAGCTCGCCGACTATGCGCAGACGCTGCGCCAGCTGGGCGGCAGCGTCACGCAGGCGTGGAAGCCGGGCGCGCCGCCGCCGGAGTGGCTCGGTGGCCCGGCAGCTCCCGATGTCCGGGAACGTGGGTTACGTAAGCGCCGGGCCGTCGGAGGCCGCTCGCGGTCATCGTCGGTGTGAGGGCCACAGCCCAGAGTCCGGATCACGAGCCCAGCGCCCTCGAGCATGCCCCCGCCGGAGCTGATGTGCTGCTGACCGCGGAGGAGGTCGCGGCGTTGCTGCAGGTGACCTGCGCGTGGGTCTATGCGCAGACCCGTAATCGCCGGATCCCACATTTGCGCCTGGGTAGGTATGTCCGCTATCGGCGCAGCGCGCTCGAGACGTGGATGCATGAGGTCGAGGCGAACTCCTCATCGCCGGCAGGCGGCAGGCGGCAAGGCGTTTGGCGCTAGCTGCGGCGCGCTGGGTTCCTAGCACCGCCGCAGGTGCGTATAACTGCTGACGCGATGGCGAAGCGCAGCTACGGGACTGGCCGGCTTTACGTGAAGTCCGGCGCCTGGTATGGGAGATGGCGGACGGGTGATGAGCGGCGACTGAACCGGAGGATTGGCCCTGTCCGGGAGCCCGGTAGCGCGACGGGCCTGACCCGTACCGAGGCCGAGAGGCTGTTCAGGAAGGCCCGTGAGGCCGAGGAGCTGGCTCCGAGGCCGGTGCTCGCCAGCCGCGCGAGGCTGCAGGATGCGGCCGACTCGCTTAGGCGCAAGCTTGCGATGCAGGGCTCCCGCAAGTCCTACCTGGAGGGATGCGAGTCGATGCAGCGCGTGCACATCGTCCCGGGCCTCGAGAACGCACCGCTGGCCGCCGTCAAGCGCGAGGATGTCGAAGCGCTCGCCGAGCGGATGCTGGCCGCCGGGCGCAGCCCGAAGACGGTGCGCAACGTGTTGACGTTCCTGTATGGCGTCTTCGAGCACGCGATCGACAACGGGTGGTGCACTGATAACCCGGTGCGGCGCGCGGCCCGGCCGCGCCGGCAACGCGCCGGCGATGCCGAGCCCGATCTCAAGTTCCTGACGCTCGAGGAGCTGGAGGCGGTGATCCGCGCGATCCCGGATCAGACCGTGGTGCGTCGCGCGGCGCCGACGCGGCGCGGCAGGGACGGCCCGGCGCCGCCGCCTCCTCCGGATGTGCTCGGTCCCGTATTGCGGGTGCTGGTCCTGACCGCGGCGATGACCGGGCTTCGGCAGTCTGAGTTGTTGGGTCTGCGCTGGCGTGACGTGGATTGGGGCGCGCAGCGGATCCGCGTGCGCAACACGTTCACCCGCGGCGAGCATTCCTCGCGCGGCAAGTCGGATCTGTCGACGCGCCGCTCGGTCCCGATGGCGGACCGCGTCGTGGCGGAGCTGGATCGCTGGTCGCGCCGCTCGCTGTACACGAGCGAGACGAGCCTGGTGTTCGCGCACCCGCAGAGCGGCAATCCGCTGGATCGCGCCAAGGTCACCCGCCGCTTCCAGGCGGCATGCGTGGAGGCGGGTGTGCGAGCGATCACGTTCCACGAGCTGCGGCACACGTTCGCGACGCGCATGGCCGCCCAGGGCGTGCCGCTGCGCAAGCTGCAGGAGTGGCTGGGTCACGCGGACATCAAGACGACCCAGATCTACATGCACTACGCGCCCGACGAGCACGAGGTCGCGATGGTCAACGCGGGCTTTGGTGTTGCCAGGCCGATCCTCTGAGCTGTCCGCTGCTGAGCGAGCACCAGCCAGCGGGCCTTCCAAAGGAGCCTGATTGATGCACTGATCGCCGAGTGAGCGCACGAGACCGGCTTGCCCGGCTGTCGGCAAACGTCGCGCCGGACCCCGGTGGCCCGCCGGCGACGAGTGGCAGCGCTTGCACTCCCAAGGATCCAAGACAGCGATAAGGGCCGACGGCTCAGGCGCCGCTGCCCGATGTAGCTCGGACCGGGCACCGTCTTTGGCGGGCAGCCAACTCAGCTCGGAGTGATCCACCGCATTAGAAGGGGAAGCTCACCTCAGCGGGAAACGCTGCATGCAGACGTCGTTCACCTTGTTTCTAGAGGCAGGCTACCGGCAACGCGAGAAGGGGCGGCTGCTACCGAGGGCACACGCAACCCTGATTGCGGCAACGATCTTCGAGGCGGGCTACCAAGTCTGCCTACGCTCACCCGGATATATCTACACCACTTCCAGCCGCTGGCAGTCGTAGTATCGCGCTGGCGCCGTTCATCGGCCGCGCCGCTGCAGGGGAGTTCGTTACAAAGCACGTTGAAGCACGGCACTCACACGACGCGGAGCCTCGCGCTCCTAACCGGTGAGTCCCGTCTTCGCATTACGGTCGGTGGCCGCTACCAACCGCGCGGCAGCCGACGGCCGCGCAGCCACCAATAGCGGAGCTTGTCCCGCAAGGTGCAGCTACCCGGGCCCATTCGATGGGCCGCTCGGGCTCAGGACTTCGAGGTGCATCGGACTGGTCGCGCTCCACATCCCGTCGTTGGACTTCACTACAGGGCGAGTTCGTGCGGCCCGTCGGGAGCGGCCCGACGTTCACCGTCCAGTCGCCGATCACGGCGACGTGCGTGGTCGCGCTACGGCGACCGCCCCGGAGGCCGCCGAGTCTTGCAGCGGGCCTCGCTCGAGCGGCGCATCGTCCGGACACCGGATCGATCACCAGCGGCATGTGGCCGTCGGCGCGGAGCGTGAGTAACCATCGGCCAAGTCCTATCAAAACCTAATGGTATGCGCTAATACGAGGCCCTTCGTCCCCGGTTCACTCGCATTCAAGCCGCGAGCTTAGACCATGCACTGACTGTCGGACTCAAGCAATGCGTAGACACCTGAACGGCGGTAGTACGTAATAAGCAGCGGCGATCGGCCCGCGAAGCACCCCACGACACGCCGCCACGTCCTGCCTCGACGCGAGACAGCGCTTAGGAGCGCCGACACGCGCAGCGGGTGACGGTTCTGCCCGGTGATGAACGGCCGTAAGTGGTCGGACGCGCCGTCCCGCGACGAGGCGTTATGGGGGATGTGAGGTTCTTCTGGTCGGCAGCAGGGAGGATCGAGTCGCAGCTCAACGCGGTCCGATTGCGCGAATCAGCCAGAGACTGCTACGGAAGCCAGCGCCGATCCTCGGGTCGTTAACCGCTGACGAGGTCGAGTTGGCACGTCCGGGCGTGGCGAGACAGAAGGTCGGACTATCGGCCGACTCGTGCGATCCCTGGCTCGACCGGTCTGTCGATGCTATTAACGACCTTCGGGCATAGACAGCGCCAAGTGCTGTCGTAGGGCAGATGACACGCGAATGCTCGCGAGGCTCGCCCTCCCGGATGACGCGGCTTCGAGTCGATCGCTGCGGCAAGCCGCTGGCTTCATCGGCGGCTGAGAGGTCCTCCAGTTCAGGCTCGAGCATAGGATCGGGATCGCCGCTGGGGCGGTGCTCTTGCCGAACCGGTCGTCCAGACCCCGCGACTTCGTGGCTACCGTGGCAGCAGATCACTGAAGCCCCACGCGTACCCACTGCACGTCGCCGCGACGTATTCGCGCTCGCCGTGATCGACACATGAGCCAGCCGAAGACCGTCCTATAACGAATTGGGTCACCGGGATAGCGGGGTACCGTCGCCGTTCACCGCATGTCAGAGACCCGCAGCGCGATCGCGGTTTGTGCTCCGGAGAAGTACTTCTGGGGAAGCAGAGGATCGCGCGCCTACGAATAACGGTGAGGTACCAGCTGGAGAATCGGGATTGCCCGGTCGGAGGGCGGGCTCGGAAGGACGTCCGCCCGCCTCAGCTCGCTAGCCGCCGGCGCGCCTTCTGGACGGAGGGCAGCGCATCCTTGGCGCGCGTCAGCGCCCGTGCGCGCAGGTCAACGCTGGCGGGTTTCGCGGCGATCGTGATCTCCTCGCCGGTCGCGGGGTTGCGTCCCTTGCGCGCCTTGGAGGCGGGCTTCACGCGGACTGTCAGCTGCACGAGCCCGCCGATCTTGACCTTCTCCGCGTCGGCGATCTCATCGAGGACGACTTCCTCGAGAGCGTCCAGTACGCGCTTGGCCTCCGCCCTGGTGATCTCGGCACGATCGGCGACGGCGCCGGCGAGTTGCGTTTGAGTCAACGGCACGAAAGGTTCCTCCCTTGTGGGCTTGACAGAGTCGCGGAGACTAGTGGACCCGCGCCTCGGCAAAGGCGTGTCTCGCTGGCGAGGCTCGCTTCAGAGCGCAAGGGGCATTTCCTGGCTGCGGCGCCGCGAGTACTCGCGCACTCTGTGCTCGTATGTCTGCAGCGACTCGCTGATGTCGACCCGCGGCCATCACCGAGCTGCTCGAGGGCACGGGCGGCCCGGGTTGCGACCGGGCAGCGCTTCCGCTGGCGCCACGCGCCCGGCACCGCCACCCCACGCCGCACGCACGCTTGCTCGCCCCGGCATGACGCTCCGCCCTGCTCGCCTACGTAGTCAGTTGCATCATCCAACCTGGGGTCCAATTTGGGGTCCAATTTGAGGGCAACTCAGGGCTACCCACAAACATAAAGACCCTGCAAATCGGCACTTTCACCACCCCCGAAAACCCGGATCCTCCGGCTGGGGGCCGGGCGGTCGCAGGTTCAAATCCTGTCTCCCCGACTAAAAAGCACCTGCAAATCGCGGACTTTGCGGTCCGGCAGGATGGGTTCGGACGGTTGCAAGGCTGACTTCGGCCCCGATCGCCCTGGCGCGACTGGTACCTCGCCAACTCAAGCGCGGGCTGCGGCGCAGCGGGACAGCCACAGCGATCGTCCGAACACGCGAGGGCCAGCTGTGAGTCTGGGTGAACGGAGTCGTTGCCGCAATCAGCCGGCCGAGGTCGGCGTGATCGCCCCGGCGGGCGGACTCGCGGACAGCCCGGCGCACCGGCGCAAGCTGGCGTAGTGCGCCAGGGCGCGGTGGGCGGCGGCGCCTTGATCCACGATCGGCTTGCCGGTCCCGGAGACGACCGCGGGGATGAGCCGTGCGGTCAACGGCGCGTGCGGGTGCAAGGTGAGCTTCAGCACCCCGGTCGCCGTGCTGTAGGAGTTTTCCCACCACAGGAAGTTGCCCATGCCGTAGGCGACGAACGTGTGGCCGAGCCAGCCCGAGCCCTGGAGCATGTGCGCGTGGGCGCCGACGATGATGCTCGCCCCCGCGGCAGCCAGCTTCGGCGCCAGCGACAGCTGGTTCTGGTCCGGGCAGGCCGCGCCTTCCGTTCCCCAGTGCATGAACACAATGACGATGCCGGCATGCCGCTTCGCGACCCGGACGGCCGCGAGCGTCCGGCGCAGGTCGATCGCGTTGGCCTCGCCCGGCCGGTGTGTCGTGGCCACCCAGGACGAGGCCAGTTCGGTCACCTGGGATACGCCGACGATCGCGATCTTCGTGCCGTTGATCGCCGTCACGTAGGGCGCCCAGGCCGCCGCCGCGTTGACTCCCGCTCCCACGTAAGGGAAATGCGCAGCGTTCGCCGCGGCGAGCGTGTCCGCCAGCCCGGTCTGTCCGTAGTCCAGGATGTGGTTGTTGGCCATAGTGACCAGGTTCACGCCAGCGTCGCGGAGTGCGTTGAACGCGTCCGGCGTGGTGGCGAAGTGATACGTCTTCGGCTGTGGCTGGCCTCGACTGGTGACCGGGGTCTCCAGATTCACCGCCGTGAAGTCCGCCGACTTGAGCACGGAGGTGATGGGGCCGAACGTCGTGGCCGGATCCTTCAGCAGACGCGCGACGCGCCCGGCGAAGTGCACATCTCCGGCGAAAGCCAGAGTAATGTCACCTGCGGCCACCACTGGGAGGTGGTACTCGACGAGCGGGCTGGCCCGTTCGGTCGCCGCGTCCGCGGCGTGCCGGGCGGGAGTGCTTGCCGAGCAGCCTGCTGTCAGGGCCATCAGGGCGCTGGCCGTGACGATGAGCAGCCTCCGCGCTACCACGGCCTTAACCTATGCCAGTCGCTAGCCGGACTGGTATCCGGGCATGACGGAGATCAACATCGCCGCTCCCTTCCCCGAAGATGGGGGCAATGTCGTGTTCAAGGTGAAGTCTCACGAATACCGCTCGACCGGCGCGGGATCTGCAGCTTCGCCGATGCCCGAGAGCACTCCCGTCCGTCCGTCTTGAGCACGTAGGCAACATGACGCTCGCGCACATTCCGCTGGTTGCTCATCCGCAGCCGGCCGATCGCGATCACGCGGGGTCAGTCGCGCAGATAGACGTTGCCGTCGCGCTCGACGACCTGGACGCGGCGTAGTGGCCAGACCTTCGTTAGCTGAATGAACGCGGCGTCGAGCCCCGGAACTTTCTCGAAGCCTCTCTGCGGCCCGACGACCATCCGGCCCGTCTTAGGGTCGTAGCGCGCTTGATGCCAAGGGCAGACGAGGCAACCGTCCTTGTCGATCTTGCCGTTCGCGAGATCAGCGCGCAGATGCCGGCAGCGCCGCGAGAGGGCGTACCGCTCACCGCCGATGTTGAGCACGGCAAAGTCTCCGATTCCCCGCACCGATCCAGGTCCAAGCTCCTCAACGGTTCCAACGAGTCGGTCGGGCATCTCGTGCCCTTGATCATAGGCCTGCAGCTCCTCGCGGTAGGGAGCGACGAGGCTCGGCATCTGGGAGTCGCGAAGTCCATCCGCTCGTTGCTCCAGCGCTCCGATGAGGGGGAGGGCGTGGCGCCGGTTGTCCGAGACGCTTGCCTCGCACGTGCGTTCGCGGAACAATCTGGGGAACAAACTGAGGCGTATCAGGCCCGACACCGACCAACGAGGATCAACGGACATGGGCTCGAGCAACTGAGCCGGCCCCGATCTGTCGTGCTGGGGGCCGGGCGGTCGCAGGTTCAAATCCTGTCTCATGAAATCAGACACTGTCTCCCCGATCAAAACGAATGACCTGCAAATCGGCGGGGTTTTGCCCTCTCGTCACTGATCTGCACAAGCGCGAAGATCGCGGCTGGTCCCTGTCGCATCGCAGGCTGACGAAAACTAGACGGGAGCGGCGACGGAAGGGCACGGGACCTAGGCCGCCGTGCGAGACAGCGTGCGCGATAGCCGGGGGGCGTTCTGAAGCGCTCTTAGGATATTCTCCGACGCCCTACACGCCCGAAACGGGGAAGCGCCGTGGGGCCGGACCTAGATGCGGTCCATGGGAGATGCTTGGCGCTAGGGCACACTTCGGGGCCCTGCGCGACACGCATGCTCGAGCGTTCGAGCGGGGGGATATGATCGTCCGGTCGATCGTGGCGGGGACCGTCTTGGAATCGATTGGCGGGTCCTCGGCACACCACATGGAGGGGGAGTGAGATGGGCATGTTTCGAGTCGCCGGGCGGTCGCCCCGCTCGTGGTCGCAGTGGCAGCGGGTGTGTTCGCGACGCAGGCGTCCGCCGTGAAATTGATCCTCAAGGGTCCCGGAGTGCTCGCCCCGCACGCTCCAGTGACCGCGCGTAGCACAAACGCCGTTGCGGGGGAAGAGACCTGCGCACTCGCGGAATTGCACGGCGAAGTGCTCACGAACAGCAAACCAACCGACAAACTGCTGTTCACGTCGGGCTCGCTCAGCGGCTGTAGTGCCGGTTTGGTTGGTCCCGTCACGACGATTCCCCTAGGGTTTCCCTGGAAAGTCAAGCTGACGCACCTGGGCACCTTCAGCTTCAAAGGTAGTCCTCGGCTCGAATGGGAAGACAAATTCATACCACCTCCGTCCTTCTGCAGGTACCGAGCCGCTAATGCGACCAACCCCGGAGTGTTCGCCGTGAGCTCCTCGCCGGCGCCGGTCGATCTCGTGATCAGCCCGCCGTGGACCGTGAACCCGATCGGCTCGCCGGGTTGTGCGGCAGGCGCACTGGAAGGGACGTTCGAACTGCTCGCACTCGAAGGACCAGTGACAGGCGAAAACTAGACAGAGCGGGAGCGACGGTTTTTGCCGGCGATCACTTCGGTAATCCCCGGGGAAGCGCCGGTCCCAGGGGCGTCGTGAGGCACTTGGATCCTCCGGAGGCGTTGCGGGGGCTGGTGATCCCGCGGCGCAATCTAGAGGGCGTTCATCGACGAGATCGCGTCGCTTCGCTGACCTCCTCGCGCGCCCATGAGCGCTACTAAAGAGGCCCTGGACCGCTGCCAGCTGCCGGCTGGAGACCATGCTCCTTCGGTCCCGATGAACATCCTGCCGGAGCCATCCGGTTCGAGGAGCGCCTGCATCGAGATCAGCCAGGGTTCAACGGACGCTCTCGGACGGTGACCATCCCTCCAGCGGCGCAGGATGCTCTGCTCGAAGTTCCGGCGCATCGCTCCGGCTGGCTGTTCACGAGCCCGACTGACCGCCAGTGGACGCAACCGCTACATCATCGGTACTGGTCGCTGCTGCGCCGCTTCGCGAACCGGCCCAGTATGGACTTCCACGAGCTTCGCCATGTTGCTGCGACGATGCTTGAGCGGGGCTCGACGCCGTGGGACGTTGCCCAGCAGCTAGGCCACACCGACGGCGGAAGGTTGGTCCAGGAGGTCTATGGTCATCCGAGCAATGCGGGGGCTCGGGCGCGTCTGCTGGCTGCCTATGACGCGCAGACCGGGCCTACGCTGATTATTTCGAGTGCAGAGCGAGTGCAGGAGGCCGGAGCAGCCCGATAACACGGGCGGTTGCAGCCTTCTTGATCCTGTCTCCCCGACTACAAAGTACCTGCATATGGCATGCTTTTAGGTGCTTGTGTGATACCGCACCATCCGGCCGTGGGGTCCAATTCGTAGTCCAATGTCCGGTCAGTGCAGTCCTTGGCTCGTGGGGGCCGGGTGGTCGCAGGTTCCGAATCGGCTCGCTTAGACGAAGCTCGGAGCTCGTGGAGTCCACGGCCATGTCCGGCCCGATTGCCCTCGCGCGTCTCACGGAACCAAGCGCGTCGTCGGAGATGCTCGAACTTGGGCGTCCCATCGCGCACCTCCTTGCCGCGCAATGCAGGTCCGGGTCGTCGGCGGCAAAAGACGTGCAATGCCGGCGGGGCGGGCGCGCGCCGAAGCGTAGGCGCGAGGCCGCTCTTGGCGTCGCTCAATCCGTTGACACACTTTAGGCCGCGAGCGCGATTTATCAGCAGTGGGACCCAATTACGCAAACGCACCAGACGCAGAGCTGATCGGCGCAGGCCGCGCTGATGCGTTCGCCGTGGTCTACGACCGGCATGCCGCGGCGATCTACAACTGGGCCCGGTCGAGGGTCGGCGACCACGCAGCCGACCTCACCGCCGAGACGTTCGCCCGCGCCTGGCTCTCGCGCGGCTCGTTCAGGGACGGTGCCGAGGGCTCCGCGTTTCCGTGGCTGCTGGGCATAGCGCAAAACCTGCTGCGTGACTCGCTGCGCAGGCAGCGGATCGAGGACCGGTCGAGGGCACGGCTCGCGCTGCCGCGAGAGCTCGCGACCGATGCGGGCTACGAGCTCGTGGAGGAGCGGCTGTCGCTGCCCCAGGGCGCGCTGACGGCGATCGCCCACCTGCCCGAGGCCGACCGCCGGGTGCTCGACCTGCGCGTCGTCGAGGGACGGCCCTACAACGAGATAGCCGCGGAGCTGAGCTGCACCCAGGTCGCCGCGCGCCTCCGGGTCTCACGCGCACTACGCCGTTTGAACATCGCAATCGGAGGAAACCACGCAATCGGAGGAAACCAGTGAGAACCGATATCCCAGACATCCTCGTCACCTACCGCAGCCAACTCCACGCCGCGATCGAGCGCGATCTCGCCCGCGGCACCCGCACCGGCCGCTCGAAGCACCGGGCGCGAGCGCTGGGCGTGGCGGCTACAGCGGCGGCCGCCACCACCGCGACCGTGCTCCTGACCGCCGGCGGTGCCTCCGGGCCGAGCCTGGCGAGCGCCGCGATCATCCGCCACGTCCGTGCCGAGCTGACCGCCGCCCCGCCCGGCTCGATCCGGCACGAGTCCGCCACCGTCACGCTCCCCGATGGTTCCTCGATGCCGTTCGAGCTCTGGGCGCAGACCGACGGGACGGGCGACGCGACGGGCGTCTACCGCGTGATCAAGGGCGGGCAGGAGGTCAGCCTCTCGGACACCGAGAACGAGATCTACGACCCGTCGACGAACACGGTAACGGTCTCGCCGCTCCCGCCGGCGATCCACCAGCTCGAGGTCTCACGGGGGGTCGACCTCGCTGACGAACTGAAGCGAAGGGTCGACTCCGGCCAGGCCACCGCGACACCGACCACGTACAACGGGATGCCGGCGTCAAGCTCACCCTGAACCCGTCCGGTGACACGTTGCTGAACGGCACCGCGTACGTCGCCCGGAGCGACTACCGGCCGCTCGAGATCGACTCCACGTCGAACGGCGGGAAGGTCGTGTTCTCGGCGTACGAGTACCTCCCCGCGACCCCGGCCAACGACGCCCTGCTCGCCGTCACGAGCGCTCATCCGGGGGCGACGGTCGTGAACCAGCCGTGAACCAGCGCAGAAACCGCTAGCCTGCCGGGCGGGTCGCCTCAGCGGGACGCGTCCGCCAGGACGGCGACCATGTTGAGCCTGACGTGCGCGAGCACCACGTCGCCGCCGGGAGCTCGAACCGCGCCACCACGCGGTCGAGGAACTGCCGGTATAGCTCCACCAGAATCGCGTCGACCCGCGGACGACGCAGACGGCGAGGGCGCGGCGTCGCTGAAGTCAGCGACGCACGTCCTGACCGGTTAGATGGGCGGACACCTGTTGCGACCGCCAGCAGGCACATGCGCCAGTGCCCTGCATCGCGCTCAACTCGGATCTCTCCCCCGTGGTCGCCGAGAGACGTGCTCGTCGCCAGCCGAGGGTGTGGCGGGGCGGCCGGCGGACTCCAGCCGCCCCGTCGGCTCCACTTCGTCTTACCGTCTGAGCTGCAGACCGGCGGTTGCGGAGATCACGGGTGATGGGCGTCCGTGGACGGTGTCGATGATCTCCGCGCTGTCGATGCCCTGCAGGTAGATACTGGTGATCCCGAGGTTGGCGTGACCGAGCTGTCTTTGGATGACCACGAGCGGAACGCCCTCGTGTGCCATCTCCACGGCATGGGCGTGCCGTAGTTGGTGCGGGGCGAACCGCCGCCGGACCCCCGCCGCTATGGCAGCGTGATGCAGCTGCTTGCGCGCTGCGGAGGCCTCCCAGTGCCGGCCGGCGGTCGGGCCGTGGATCACGCAGAGCAGCGCCCCGATCGGCAGCTGGCGCCGGGTCTGCAGCCATGGGTCGAGCTGACCCCACGCCCACCGGTCCATGCCGACCTCGCGACGCTTGCCGCCCTTACCACGCCGGACGAGGATCGCGCCGCGTTTGGGGTCGAGGTCGCTCTCCTGCAGATCGAGCGCCTCACCGACCCGGAGCCCTGCCCGCCAGAGCAGGACGATCAGCGCGCGTAGCCGCTGCCCGTCGGCACGATCTGTGGCGCTGCGCATCACCGCGACGATCTCCTCGACTGTCGGCGGGTCGGCTGGGTAGCGCTCACCCTTGTTGCGCGGCGGACGGCCCCGGTGGTAGCCCGGCATGGTCGCCCGCGAGCGGCGGTGACCAGCGGCATCAAGCAAGACGGGTTGCATGAGTCCTCCCTTGTCGTTGGATGGCTTGACAAACCCATTCTGTACTGCCATCGTGAGTACATGTCAACGACCAAGGAAGAACGCCTGCAGATCCGTGTCGACCCGTCCGAGAAGGCGCTTCTCGAGCGAGCAGCTGCAGCCTCGCACCTGAACATGTCCGCGTTCGTGGTCCAGGCCGCTGCATCCAGGGCGGAGGAGGTCCTCGCGGAACGTTCGAGCATCAGACTCTCAGCGGACGCTGCGGCCGCGTTCACCGAGGCACTCGACCGGCCCGCACAGGTCAACGACCGCCTCGCCAAGGCGCTGCGCCGCAAACGCAAGTTCAGCTGGCTTGACTGAGCTCCGTCGCCCCGCGCTGCTCGATCGTCGCCGGCACGACCACGAGCGGTTCGACAGCGGCGAGTCCGTGCTCGATGAGTGGCTACGCCGCTACGCCGGCCAGAACCGCCGCCGCGACACCGCAGCCACCTGGGTCATCGCCGACGCCAACAACGTCGTGGTGGCATACGCGAGCATCGCGATGACCGGAATCGACCGTTCAGCCGCGCCCGAGACCATCGCCAAAGGAGCCCCCGATCCCGTCCCGGCCCTGCTCCTCGGCCGGCTCGCGGTCGACCGCCGATACTCGCACCTTGGGATCGGCACGACACTCGCCGCGCACGTGCTCGCAACCGCCTCGGACCTCAACGAGAAGGCGGCCTGCCGAGCCGTCGTCGTAACCGCGCTCACCGACAAAGCGCGCACCTGGTGGGAACGACTGGGCTTCCACCCGTTCGATCCCAACGAGCCTGACCAGCTCGACCTATACCTCCTGACCACCGAGATAGACGCGACACTCCGGCACCTGCAGTAGAAGTCCGGCACCTGCTGTCCGCGCATAGCGCAGGTCGGCGGTGTCCTCGACGCCGAGTGCCTCCGGCTCGTGGGCAGCAGCCACCACTCCGGAGGCTCCGGCCACCGGCTAGCCTGTGAGGCACATGAGTAGGCGATCGCTTGCCTCGGCACTCGTCGCATTCGCGCTCACTGTGCTGGTTGCCTCCTGCGGCAGCAGCTCCGGTGACGCGCCCTCGGGTCTCGTCATCAGTGGGCCCGGTCTCAGCACGGCCCAGCCCCCGTGGAAGCCGGAATACGCTCATCTTGAGGAACGTAGCCACAAACTCGGCCTGCCGCCCGTGGGCGACGAAAAGTTCCATATCCACGCCGCGCTTCACATCTACAAGGACGGACTGTTGATCACGGTACCCGAATTGATCGGACTCGAGCCCGCCAAGAAGGTTGAGACGAGCATGCACACCCACGACACATCCGGGATCATTCATATGGAGTCGATCCATCCATTCCATTTCACACTCGGGGACTTCTTTTCGGTGTGGGGCGTGAAGCTCGGCCCGGCCCAGGTTGGTGGCCTGACGGGCGCAGGCGGCGACAAACTGCACTTCTTTGTCAATGGCAAACCACTGGCCAATCCGGCCGCCTACGTGCTGCACAGACGCGACAACATCGTGATCGGATACGGACCCGAAGGCAGCTTCCCGCACAACCCGAACACCCAGCTGCTGCGCGAAGTCGAAGAAGGTAAGGCCGGCCTGGCCTGCGCGGCCACGACCACCTCCAAGAAAGCCAAGAGCTGCATGACGCAGTTCCACTCGCCGAGCAAGGGTTCCAGCGGTGCCAGGGGCTCAACTGGCGTCAGTGGCTCGAGGCAGCAGCAACACTAGCCCGGGCTCGACCGCCCGCGCCGCCGCTCGCCGGGAAGGGGCTACCAAACGGGCGTTCGCGGAACAATCTGTGGAACAAACTGAGGGAAACTGAGCCCAACCGAGCCGCGCGGGAGGCCACTGAATACCGGCCCGAGCCATTGAGCGGGCCCAGATCAGACGTGCTGGGGGGCCGGGCGGTCGCAGGTTCAAACCCTGTCTCCCCGACTCAAAAAGGCCTGCAAATCGCGCGGTTTCTGACATAGCAACTTGGGGGTGTGCCGGGGCCGGGCGGCCGCAGGTTGAATCCGTCCCCGGGCGACTTGAAGAAACGCCTGCTAATCCGCCGGTTTTGATACGTGGGCTGCGGATCTAGCCGGCTCTTCGGGAACAAATTGGGGAACAATTTTCGCCGAGGACCGCTCTCGAGCACGGTCTACGACGGGGGTTTGTGCGAGCGAACGTGGTTTCGATTCGACCGTTCACCTCGACGAGCAACACGGACGCGATCGTCGCTTCACGCTGCTGCTTTTCGCACAAAGGCGCTCCATGACGTGAGCGCATCGGCTGCTGCTGGATGCGGGTTGGGAGCTCAATCGGCCAGCGCCGATTGCCCCTCGAGGCGCCGACGAGGACGACCTGCCCTCAGGCGCCGAGGTGAAGCGCCATAACGAAGACCGTCAACACGATGATCAGCAGCAAGATCGATCCGACGATCTCTACCTGCTTGTTCACTGCCTCGTATTCGGCGCTCCATGTGACCTCGGCGTCTGGGGCGGTCCCGGCGACGTCACGTGCGGCGAGCTTAGCCAGCTTGCCCTCCCGCGTCCCGAGAAAGCCACCGCCAATCCCGCCGATGACGACGACTGCGCCCAACCCCCACTGCACGTAGAACTTGCTCCACTGATGCTCGTGGGAGGCTAGATAGATGCCGGAGATGAGAATCACCACCAGCCCGGGAGCAACCAGGTAGCGGCCAAACAGCTCCTGCATTCGGTGATACCAGGGCATGGCGCGGCGGTCCACCTTGGCCGCGACCAGGGAGACGATGGGGTACGCGAAAAGCACCCCAAAGCCGATCACAGCGGCGAGGATGTGGATCGCGATGATCGCTTCGGAGAAACTGGCGGCTAGGGGGATCATCAGAACGTTGGATTGGCCTCTACCAGGGCGAGCGGGGGTGGCGTGTGCGGCGTTGCTCGAGCATCGAGAGGAGCACCCGACGGGCCAAGCCGTCGAGTTCGAGCTCGCCGGGTCGATCCTCGGCGACTGCCGCAATCAACGCGTCGAATGTCGGCGGATGGTCAAAGGCCCTGACAGCCCGACCCATCGAGTCGATCGCCTCGCCGAGCCGCGTAGAGGGCTCGGGGAGATCGAGTTTGGCTCGCCACTGGGCGCCCGAGGTTGCCTCGGCGAGGACTGACTCGACGCGCTCGGGGGCGTATGCGAGCGCCTCGGCGACCGCCTCCGCCCAAGCCGTAAGGATCGTGAGGTCGCCGGCTTGCACCAGGTGCGAGGTCGATGCTTCGACGCGTGATGGCCGTGACCCAGAGCTCTCGCTTGCCGCCCGGATCTGGCTGACGGCTGCGTCGTACAAGTACGTGCCGTTGTCGACGGCGATGCGACCGTCGGCGCTGCGGCGAGCCGCTCGGTCCATGCAGACCGTTAGCAGGACGCCGTGGGCGCCTGGCTCGAGCGGGATCTCGCGCATCCCCCTGACGGCGTCCTTCCACAGCGCGATTACCCGCGAGGCTTCGTGCTGGTGTGGTCGGGAGCGCTGCGCCATGCCGAAGGACGTGAGCGTCAGCACTGCCGATCCCGGATCGTCTGCCAGCACGCTCGCATAGCGGGCGGCCCAGCGCGAGTTGAGCTGAGGCCCGTCCAGGAGGACCGCACTGACCACCGTGGGGCCGACGGATCTTATGAGGCCCGCGATCTCGTCGTTCTGAGCAAGGTCCTCGCAGACGAGCGCGGCGAGGGTCAGCTCCGCTACCTCGATGAACTCGACCGCCCGGCGTGGGACGTCGATTGCCTCCCACCAGTGGATGCGCGGATGAAGCGCACCCGCCAGGTGGTACTGGTAGATCTGCGCCTCATCCAGCGACCATCGGTGGTGCTTGCGCTGGCGGATGTGAATCCACGGTCCGCTCCGTTCGCCTGACACGGATCCGCCCTTCTGGAGTCTCGGGTTCACGCCGCTGTGCAGCCAGTTCTCGGGGAAGCGTCCCGGTTGCCGTGCGCGTCCTCGGACCCCCGCGGTGAGAAACACGACTCCGTGGCTGTCCAGCAGCGCCTCGAGCTCCTCGATCTCGTCCTCGTCGACGGCGCTCTCGGGCAGGAACACGACATCGACGCTGCTGGCCTCCCTGCGGGCGGCCACGAGCACGCGGTCCAGCAGATCGAAGTCGAGGCCCTCGGCGGGCGCGAACTCGTAGAAGCCATACGGTTCCCTCTCGAGCCTCTGTACTGAGCCTTCGAGCGCATGGAAGTCGGACTCATGCACCTCAAGCGGCCATGGCAGCAGCAGCATCTTCGCGTGTTCTGCGCGAGGATCAATGCCGCGATGGCGCGTGGGCATCTTGTGCCACCGCGCCTCGATGCCGGGGCCCTGCACGCACGCATAGCGTGAGAACGCCAATCTGCCCGTCGGCGGCGTGCACACCTTGGGCAGCACGCGTAACACGTTCGGGTCGATGCGAGCGAGCGATCCGGTCCTGGCCAGCAGCTCGCGGCCGCGCGCACGGTACACACAGCCGTCCGCGTTGGAGCTGTCGAGCGCGACTCCAAGGCCGGCACATGCCTCGTCGGCGATCGCGTGAAGGGTGAGCAGGGCCTCGCACATGCGCCAATCGTCGCCTGCCGCCAGCCGCTCGAGCGGCGCGTCGGCACGCTCGCAAAAAGCGCTCCACTCCTCGACCAAGGATTCCGGAATCGCTCGCCGCGGGTCATCGACCGACACGCCCCATTCGCGGCCAGCCTCTTCGACTTCGCGCGCCCAATCTTGATAGCGGCTCGGAGGCCACTCCCCTACCGGCGAGAGGCAGAAGCGAAACGCCTCAGTTTGCGCGAGGATCTTGTTCGCGAGGGCGAACAGATCAGGAGGCCACCCTAGGAGCTCGTCGGTGATCGGGCCGCCAGCGACGCCATGCCACGTGGATTGGGCCGTCGGCTCCCTGGCTGACCGGTGCGTCGATCGCTCGCCGACTACATTAGTGCTCGTTGTCGCTCCCAATACGGCCCCCGATCTGCCAAGCCGTGCGGGTTGACTCCACATTACGCTGATACCCGGTGCCGCCCCGCCTCAATCCAAGCGCTATCGGGGCGCTGCTTTTGGGCCGGATAGGCGCTCTATTCCAATTGCATTCCATTCTGGCTGGCGTGGCGCCCACCTGTCCGCTTCCTCGATGCGCATGATCGCCGACCGCACCGCTGGCAGCATCGGCGCTCGCAGTCCCGAATCGGATGTGTCCTCCACATGGGCGACGCCTTCGCCTAGGTGGCCCTGGCCTCGACAGCGAAATCGCCGCAGGCTAAGCCCGTCGTCTCGTGATCAGACTAGGATCGCGTCCTCATCCTCCACGGAAAGGAAACAATGAGCGAGAAGAAGATCCGTAAACAGCTCGAGGCACGCGTGAAAGCGCTTCGGAGCGAGGCACGCCACCTAGAGCAGGTTGCTCGCAAGCTCGGTAGCAGCTCGGGAAAGCCGTCCAAAGCTCGCGCCAAAGCCTCCAAGGCGAAAGCCTGAGCGGGCTGGAGGGCGCTCGAGCTCCCACCACCGTTTTCGTCGGGGGATGCCGAGGGTACTAGCCTCTGATTGACGGCGCGAGCTACGGCTAAACCGGGGGGTGAGGCGCGTGAGTTGCTAGCGGTGGTACGAGGGCCCGGACCCGGGCAGGCCTAGGGCGACCCGGAGTTTTGGCACCGACGGATGCTGCTCGCTCGTTTGTTTCTGTCAGCTTCGAGTTCCAGGCAGCGAATGAGGCGGGAGTCAAGAGCGTCGGTGGCTTCGCTCGTTCGAGGAGGCTGTTCAGTGTGGCAGTGTTCGAGCGGATGAGGCGTCGTATCGGCTTGGACCATGGGGCGGCGAGGAGTGAGCGCATGCTGTTTTGGGTTGCGGTGATGAGCTGGGCGCTCGCCGTCGCGGTCTGGTCGTAAGGCGTCTTGGCGGTCCAGCCGGCGCGTTCGAGCTCAAACTTCGCATACCCGGTCCCGGCTGCCGCAGATAGACGCAAGTACTGCTCTGCGGCAGCGCTAACTGCCGGTGCTCGCCCAAGCGTAAATGAGTCGTCGCGTGCTGGCGTTGGAGTCAAGTTGCCGTGGTTTACCGACATCCACCGCGAGTAGAGAGCGGCCTGCGTGGGCGCGCTCGAGTTCACGGTGAAGCGTCGAATTACCGGCGGGGCCATCTGTGGATATGGGGCGTGGTCGGTTTCCCTCCCCGGATCCTCTTGGGCCGCCTAGGTGTAGTTCCCAACGACGTTCTTCAGTCGTGACGCGGGTGGTTGGTGGCCGAGCGAGCCGTGTGGTCGTCTGAAGTTGTATCGCTCGAGGAACAGCGGTAGCGCTGCCGTTCGTTCTGCGGAGGAGCCGTAGATCCGCTCGTAGGCCCACTCGTTAGCGAGGGTCTGGATGAATCTCTCCGCCTTTCCATTGGTGCGCGGGCGATAAGGGCGAATGCGCAGGTGGCGCAGGCCCAGCTCTGAGAGGGCGCGGCGGTAGGCGTGGGCGACATAGGCAGATCCGTTGTCGCTCATCACGGCCTTGATTTTCACGCCGCGCTGGGCGAACCAGATGACGCCGCGGCGCAGGAAGTCGACCGCGCAGCGAGCCGTCAACGCGGGCAGCACCTCTGCATAGGCCAGGCGGGAGTGGTCATCGATCATCACGTGCACGTACTCAAAGCGCGTGAGCCCGCGCTTGACGCCACCGACGTGACTGGAGACCTGGCTCCTGCGATGCCCCACCATCCGATGCCCCGCGCCCCGCTCAGAGATGCGACCCAGCTGCTTGATGTCGACGTGTACGAGCTCACCGGCGTGACGGCGCTCATAGCGGTTGGGTGGCTCTGGTGGCTCAAGACGCGACCGCTTGCCCAGGCCGATCCGCTTCGAGCCACAGCGACACGCTCGAGAGCGCCAGGCCGAGCACCTCAGCAATCTCGGCCGCGGTGCATCCGCAGCTTGCGCAGCGAGCGGATCGCCCGGACCTTTGCCGCCGGCAGCTGCCTGGGCGAGTGCAACGGCCTCGAGGAGCGATCCGCCAGACCATCGATGCCTTCCTCGCGAAAGCGCCCCAACCAGCGATAGACAGTTCGCTCTGAAACACCCGCGGCCGCTGCAGCGCCCGACACCGACCAACCTTCATCGATCACTCTCACGACCAGCAGGCGACGGCTGTTCGGACAGGTGCGGGCATTACCGTGGAGCTTCATCCGGTGTCCTCCTTGGCTCTGAGTTGGCTTCAGCTCCACTCAGCCTCCAAGGAGGCCCGGATGTCTACTGACGAACCTACTTAGGAACTACACCTAGGCGACGTCGGCGCACACATGTGCTCAACGTCGCGGACGCGTGATGGTGCGGTTGAAACGATGCGTGCACAGTGCGTGAGCGAGGCAAGAGGAGGAGGAAGCACCGTGCGACGACGGATGCGCTTGGTGGCCTGTGTGTTGGTACTCGGTGCAAGCGCAGGCCTTGCGGAAGCTGCGGCAGCCCGGGGGCTGACGTTGCGGAGCGGTCCGGGAGGTCAGCCGCTCTCGCTGACGGTCCCCGTGCTGATGGGGCTAACGGTTGAAACGATCGGCGGGACCTGCTCGCAGACCGAAGAAGGCCACCTGGCCAATAACGGAGCTGCAAAGGACAAGCTCCTGCTGACGAGGAGAAGCTCCGATTTGCGAATCGCTGATCGCCATGAGCGGCCACGTGGCCCGCGCGGAATTTGCGGCCAAGGGAACAATTCGGCTCCTCAGCCCAACGCTCGCGCTTACCCGCACCTACTTCGTTGCCGGCCACGGCAGCTACGAGTGTGTTTACAACGCCAAGAAGTTCGCGGGCAGCCTCCGGGTTCCCGGCTATCTGCTGTCCGTGACGGCAACTGCGACGGCCAAGCTCGACCGCAGGAGCAGCAGCCGCGCCTGCTCGGCGACGGAAGCGATGGAAGCGACTCTAAACGTTGTCACCAGGGAGTTTGAAGAACCCGAACCGATCTGGGGCGAAGGCTAGGACGCGGTGGCGATATAGCGCCCGCCGCGAGTGCGTCGCACCCGGGGGGCCACTTGGCTTGGCGTAGGTGCAGCGGCCTCGCCGCCGCTGCTGTCAATGCGAGCCGCCGTGTGGTGTGACGACTTCGTGAGCAATCCGCCGGAGTTGCTGTGGGTCGGTGGCAAGTTGGAGAAGCACGTAGCTGACGCCGATTTCGCTCAGCGCCTGAAGGCCAGCGAAGATCTCGTCCGGTGTTCCGTACAGCGCGTTCTCTTGGGTGTCGGCGTAGCCGAGCACGTGCGAGCCTCGCTCGGAGTCTGGCGAGCGAGAAACCTCGATCACGCGTCTCGTAAAGGCCGCCAGCCGCGCGAGGGCGTCCTCCGTCTCTGCACGGCTATGTGCGACATAGGTCTGCCGGGCGACGGCGACGTTGTCACCGCCGAACCAGCCGATCCGCTCGGCGATCTGTTCCAGCGATGCGTACTGGTCAAGTATGAGGTTGTGGCCACGTGCGGCCGCCCGCCGGATCGAAGCTTTACTGGCAGCCGCAACCCAGATCGGTGGGTGGGGAGACTGGACGGGCGCAGGCTCCACGACGATGTCGTCGAAGCTCCAGAAGCGGCCGCGGTGAGAAAACCGATCCCGTGATGTCCAGGCGCGTTGCAGCACCTCAAGGGACTCCTCGAAGCGCGCGTCGGCTTCGTTCCGATCGATGCTGAAGCCACGAAACTCCGCGTAGCGGTAGCCCTTCCCGACGCCAAAGTCGAGACGACCGTCCGAGAGCACGTCCAAGGTCGCCGCCTGCTCGGCGAGCAGGACGGGATTGTGCCACGGCAACACCATTACGCCCGTACCCAACCGCAACGTGGAGGTCCGAGAGGCGACCAAGGTCTGCAACATGAGCGTCGCAGCGACTTGATTGAAGCCGCTGAAATGATGCTCGACCAAGAACGTCGAGGCAAACCCCAAGGCCTCGGCCTCGAGGTTGAAGTCGACGTAGTCGCGAACGGCCTGTGAGGTGCCGACGCTCGCGGTGCAGAGCAGCCCGAGGCGCATCCACTAAGTCTGCCAGCAGCACGATCGACCAACCGAGCCGATCGTGGCCAATAGTCGACTCGGCCCAGGACGAGCGACCGCCTAGCCACGAAAGCACTACGGCAAACGTTTGAACGCCGCCCCGGGCACAGCGTTACCCAAACCTACAACGTCGCAGAACTGATGGACGCGAGTGGCCCCGAGCGCGGAAGGGGCGTAGCTCGCGCCGGACATCTCGCGCTCGCCCCGTCGAATGTCGCCGCTTTGGCGGTGCACCACGAAGGTCCAGAAGTGGGTGGTCGCGTGCCGCTCCGGTAGCTAGCGTCGCCTGCAAATGAATCCGCCCGAGACCCCAGAGCGGCTGGCGGAACAAAGCAGCGGCTTGTACCCGCGAGCGCGTATGACTGGCAGGGACACGCTGCACGATCGGAGGGGGGCCTGATGGCGACCACCGAGGCACGAACGTCTGGACTCGTGTTCATCTCCTACGCGCGAGCTGACGAAGCGTCGATTCGCGACGTGGCCGAAGGAGTAGATCGACTCAGCAAAGACGTCTGGTTCGACAAAGCGCTTCTGGCCGGGCAAGAGTGGTGGAGCGAGATCCTCGAGAATATCCGCCGATGCACTGTCTTCTTGCAGGCCATCTCCCCTGCATCGCTGGACTCGGAGGCGTGCAGGCGAGAGGGCAGCTACGCTCGAGCACTCGGCAAGCCGGTGATCCCGATCATCGTCTCGCCAGTCATGATGACCCTGCTGCCGCCCGATCTCGCCGGCGTGCAACTTGTCGACTACGGCGACTCGAATCCGCGAAGGGCCTGGGACCTGGCGGGGGCGCTGGCTAGCTGCCCCGGTCCGCCGCCGCTACCAGACCCGCTGCCGGCGGCGCCTCCTGTTCCCGTTTCGTATCTGAGTGAGCTGAGCGATCGAGTGCATGCTCCAACGCTCAGCTTCGATGAACAGGCTGCGTTGCTCGTCCGATTGCGGACGGCTGTCGAAGACGCATCCGAGCGTGACGCGGCGATCGAGCTCCTGACTAGCATGCGCGACCGACGCGATCTGATCTTCTCAATCGGCCGAGAAGTCGATGCGCTGCTGGCGGGGAAAGTGACCGCTCCCGCGAAACCCCCGCCACACGAACACGGGCCGGTCGATACCGAACCGCGACGGGGGCGGCGTCGTCTTACTTGGCTATCAGTTGCGCTCATCGCAGTTGGGGTCATCGTCGCCGCTGCGTCGGGCAATCACGACAGCGCAGGCACGGCGATCGGAGGCTGGTTGATAATTTTCGGCGTAGTGGGACTCGTGGTGATTGGTGCGCGCCGTGTCTTTTCCAGATCGCGAGGAGCGCCTCCGACTGAGGGTGTCTAGCGCATGACAGCGTCGCCGCGTACGTGCGCCGCCCTAGCGGCAAGCGAGGCGCCGAGCATCGCCGACGGACGCATACCGTGTTGCGTCTACATCGGCGTAACCGGACACCGCGATGTCACCGAACACCAAGCCCTGCGGGCGCGTGTTCGCGAGCGACTCGTCGAAGTCTGTTGCGCGTTCCCATCGAGTGCGACGACGCCCATTCACATCGTGGTGTTGTCCGCTCTCGCTGAAGGCGCGGATCGACTCGTCGTCCAAGAGGTGTTCGGGGCGTTGCCCCACGCGCGCCCGCAGTTGCACGCGGTGCTACCAATGGCTGCTGATGAGTACGCCGAGGATTTCCACACCCAGACCTCACGCGATGACTTCTATGACTTGTTGGGAAGCGCCGCGTTTCGCACGGAGCTGCCAGGTAACGCGACTCGCGAGGAGGCATACGAGCAGGCGGGCCAGTTCGTTGTCGACCGCAGCGACGTCGTCATTGCGCTTTGGGACGGCCGCTCGAGCACGCGCCGTGGAGGAACAGCCGCCACCGTCGAATATGCGCGAGAGCGCGGAATCCCTGTACTCGTGGTTGCGAGCCGACGGGCCGGCGGTCCGGACCCGATCCCCGGGGCGAAGCCCAGCTCGCCGCTCGCCGTTGTGCATGCGGACACCCTGAAGGCGTATGCACGAATCACGGAGCTCAACAGGAGACAGATCGGGGATCACCGGCTGGCGAGAGAATTGGCACGCGAAGAGGCACGCCTGAACGCCGCCGCGGAAAACAGTGGTGATCAGGGACCGTACGCGAGCGTGCTCACCTGGGCGCTGCCGTGCCTGGTTCGTGCCGATGCCCTCGCGATGGCGTACCAGCGCTGGTACCACCGTCTCGGTATGTCGCTATATCTCCTTGCGGCGCTCGCCGTAACGGCCGTCGCCGCACAGTGGCAGGCGGACCTGACGCCGAGGTTCGCGCTCCTCGAGGTCCTCTGCATGTTGTCGGTGTTGACGATCCTGTGGGTTGCGCGGCGAGCACGCTTGCATGAACGGTGGCTCGGGTATCGCTCCCTCGCAGAGGCATTGCGATCGTCGATCTTCCTGGCGATGGTGAACGTGCCCGTCCGAAACGAACCGCGTGATCGATCGCTACCAAGGGGCCGACTGTGGTCTCAGCGTGCCTTCTCGACTGCCTGGAACCTCCGCCCGGTACATGATGCGGACGAGTCGCTGTGCCACGACCTGCGCCACTTTCTCCTTGAAGGCTGGCTGAACGACCAGATCGGCTACCACAAGAAAAATGCGGAGCGCCACCGGCGCGCACGCCTATGGCTCACCCGAGCGATCCTTGTCCTGTTTGGTGTCACGTTGGTCGTGGGGGTCATTCATGCGCTTGACCTTGTTGGCGGTTCGCTGTGGCCCAAGGTCTTCGTGTTCATGGCAATCTCCGTGCCCGGCTTCGGAGCGGCGTTGAGCGGGGTCCGCGATCAGGGCAACTACCGCACCCACGAGTACCGATCGGAACGCACTGCTGAGCGCCTGGAAGCGTTGAGTGCACGGGTGCGATCCGGCACCAATATGCGATCGATGCAGCACGCCGCCATCCAGGTGCACAGCGCGATCGAGGCTGAGAATCTCGACTGGTCGGGTGTGGTCGAGTTTCAGGATCTCGAGATGGTCGTGTAGCGCACCTGCTCACGGGCGCGCGGGATCAAACGAGCGCTCATGCGCCTACGATCCGGCGCATGAGTCTCGCCAGCGAGATCCTCGGCCGGCGTCTGGGCCTCCCGCGGGCCCAGACCCGTGGCATCTTGTGCGACCCGGACCTGCCCGTGCCGATGGACGAGGGCGCCGTCCTGCTGGCGGACCGTTGGGTTGCGAGGACGGCCCAGGAGCGCCCGCAGCCGACCGTCCTGGTCCGCTCTCCGTACGGCCGCAAGCAGTGGGTGGGTCTGCTCTTCGGGCGCCTGCTCGCCGAGCGCGGCCTGCAGGTCGTGATCCAGTCCACGCGCGGGACGTTCGGATCGGAAGGCAACTTCACGCCCTTCGACGAGCGTGCCGACGGGCTGGCGACGCTGCGCTGGCTGCGCGAGCAGCCCTGGCACGCCGACCGAATCGGGCTGATCGGCCCCAGCTACCTGGGCATCGTGCAGTGGGCGGTCGCGTCCGAGGCCGGCGAGGACCTCGCAGCGATGACGATCCAGGTCAGCGCCTCGGACATCCACGCGCAGACCTACGGCAGCGGCAGCCTCTCGCTGGAGTCGATCGGGTCGTGGCTGGCGATGGTCGGAGCGCAGGAGAGCCGGCTCGCACCGCTGGCGATGGCGCGGGCGCTGCGCCGGCTGCCGGCGCGCTACTCAGAGCTCCCGCTCGCCGACCTCGACGAGCGGGCCACCGGCTCGCAGCTGAGTTGGTATCGCGAGGCGCTCGCGAATCCCGACCGCGGGGCCGACTACTGGTCGGTGCGCGACTACACCGCGGGGGTTGAGAGGGTCACCGCGCCGGTTCAGCTGATCGGCGGTTGGCACGACATCTTCCTGCCCTGGATGCTCCAGGACTACGGCGTGCTCCAGCGAGCCGGGCGCAACCCGCAGCTGATCGTCGGTCCCTGGGCTCACACCTCGCCCGGGCTGTTCCGGACCGGCATGCGAGAGGGGATCGCCTGGCTGCGAGCGCACCTGTTGGGGGACCCGCGGCTGCTCCATCACGCGCGGGTTCGATTGCGGCTCACGGGCGAGCGCAGCGACGACGGCACCGGCTGGCGCGAGTTCGAATCGTGGCCTCCGCCCAACACCGGGGAACGGCGCCTGTGGCTCGCCGACGGAGGGCGCCTGCAGGACCACGCCCCCGCCCGCGGCAACGCCGCACCAGACCGCTATCGCTACGACCCATCTGACCCTACCCCGTCGCTTGGCGGTCCCGTCCTACTCGCACGTAGGCCGGTCGTCGACAACCGCGAGCTCGAAGCGCGCCCCGACGTGCTCACCTATACGGCCGATCCGCTGCTGCAGCCCTACGAAGCGATCGGACCGGTTCGTGTCGAGATACACGTGGGCGCGAGCTCGCCGCACTTCGACGTCTTCGCACGCGTCTGCGACGTCGACACACAGGGCGCGTCCTGGAACGTCTGCGACGCCCTCACGCGCGTGTTCCCGGCGCGTTTCGAGCAGGCCGCCGACGGCACCTGGCTCATCTCTTTCGCACTATGGCCGATCGGCCACCGCTTCGCCACCGGCCATCGCATCCGGCTGCAGATCTCCTCCGGCGCCCATCCGCGCTACGCGCGCAACCCGGGCAGCGGCGAGGACCCTGTCACTGCGACGGCGCTGGAGCCGGTGGATATCGAGATCTTCCACGATGCCGAGCACCCCTCAATGCTGGTGCTGCCCGCCCGACAACGGAGCGATGGCTCAGGTGTGATCCGCGGCTGATCGCTTCTCGATTTGAAGCACAGCCCAGCGCGGCCGCTTCGGCGCTCGGCTTGGGGCCGCGGGAGGCTGGCGCTCCCGCGGCCCCTGCCGCTTCACGGCTGGGGCACGAACGTGACCTTTGTCTTCCAGGGGCGTGCGCGCGGGCCGCCTTCGACCGGGGCGAAGGGGATCACCGCGGTGCCCGAGCAGGGGAAGGAGAGGCTCGTGGATAGCGGCACCTGCACGTAGTACGAGCTGAATTCGGCGAGCAGGACCTCGAGCGTGTTCGAGATCGCGTACGTCGCCTGAATCTTCCGAGCGGTGCCGGTGAAGGCCAACGGGACAGCGCTTGTCGCGCGTCCGACCAGCTCGACCTCGAGCGTCTGGCCGGCGAGCGGGTGACCGATCTCGCCGGGGCTCGACGGTCCGAAGCAGGCCATCTCGATCGTCGCGTTCGAGCTGCTGTTGTTGACGAGTCCGACAAACGATTGGTTCGGGCCGATCAGCACCGGGTCATGCACCTGCCCGGATGCAATCGCGGCGGAGCCAAACAGGGTGATCGCGCCGATCGCGACACCAACGACAAACCGACCGAACATGGTCTTGACCTCCTGGACGCGGGAATGAGTTGTCGTACCTGAGACGATCAAGGCCGGCCACGATCACGCAGTCATCCGACATTTCGATCACCGAGGTTCGGCTCCCGTAGGGGTTGCCGGCGGCGTGCGCCTCGCGGAGCCGACCCGTGGACGAGGCGCAGCGCGCCTGTCTAGGCGGGCACTCGCGGACACGACGTATGATTTCCGTTGCGCCGCGTGAGCAATGCGGTTGCGCAACGTCTAACTACTGGGATGCACCGCTACCGCGCCAGCCCTACCGCTAGTCCGCGTGCAGCATGAGCCCCTCAGCCAGCGCACGGGTCTCGCAAACGCAGTCGGATGAGCGGCTCGCCGCCGCCGCCGGCGCGGGGGATGAGAGCGCGTTCGAAGCGCTCGTACTCCGCTACCGCCAGCCGCTGCTCTGCTACTCGCGCCGGCTCGGGCTGAGGGAGGCCCGCGCCGAAGACGTCGTGCAGCAGAGCCTGATGCGCGCCTGGGTCTCGCTGCAGCGCGGCGTGGCGGTCATGAACGTCAGCGCATGGCTGTATCGGATCGCGCACAACGCCACGATCGATGCCCTGCGGGGTCCCGCGGAATCCCATGAGCAGCTCACCGATGCCGCCAGCGAGATCACTGCGGTGAACGCCGACCCGGAGCGAGCGGTCGCACTGCGCGAGATCCTCGCCGATCTTGCGGCGCTGCCCAACATGCAGCGCGAGGCGCTGCTCTGCACCGCCGTCGAAGGGCGCAGCAACGAGCAGGCCGCGCTCGCGCTCGGCGTCAGCGGCGGCGCCGTCCGCGGTCTGGTCTACCGGGCCCGTGCAGCCCTGCGCGCCGCCGCGACCGCGGCGACGCCACCGTCGGTCCTCGGCTGGATGCGCGCCGGTGGCCGCCGCGGATCCGGGCTTGCAGATCGGCTCACGACAGTAGAAGCCGGCGGGGCGGGTGGCAGTGTTGCGGCGGGCGGGCTGATCAAGGCCGGCGCGGTGATGTTCGCTGCTGGCGCGATGGTCGTCGGGGTCGCGACGGTGCGTCACGTAGCGACGGGTTCCCGCAGCGTGCCTCATCCGAGGCACGGCGCCGCCGATGTTGCCCGTCGTACGCGCGCCTCCCGCGGGCTTGGCGCGGCGGCGCTCCCCACGGCCTCGCGTGCGTCCCGCGCGGGCGCTGCGCGGGGTGGCCACGCGCGTGGTGGCGTCCGCAGCGGCTCGCTCGTGCCGTCAGCGGCGGAAACGCCGACGGGATCGGGCTCGCCGACGACCGACGGTCGCGAACTCGCGACGTCCTCCGGCGGCGGCAGTGGCACTTCAGCGTCGTCCACGACGAGTATCCCCGCAGCCGAAGCCACGCCAACCCAGAGCAAGGTCGGTGGCGTGGGCAGCTCGCCGCCGACCTCCGGCAGCCACCGCGTCTCCGCACCGCCGGTACTCCCGAGGGAAGGTGCCAATCAGGGACCGGGGAGTGGCGCCGGCTCCAACGGGTCTCCGAGCTCGGTTCCGATCAACTCCGGCGGTGGTGGCGGCACGGGCCGGGAAGTGGGCTCCGAACCCGGAACCCCCGGTGGCGGCGAATCCTCGGAAACCCCCGAATCCTCCGAAGGCCACGAAATTTCCACGCCGCCGAAGAAAACCGCGCCGCCCCCGTAAACACCGCGCGAGGGGAGGTCGTCGAGCGACCTCGAGCGCCATCGCTGCCCCCGGTCGACAGCCGCCGGCGAGCTGCGCAACGCCGGACCCAGCGGCCCTTGACGCGGGTTCCTCTTTCGGCATAGGCTCGCGCGGTTGTTCGGGGAATGGCCGCTGGGGGGCGTCGCATCGCTCCGGGCGGCCGCGTTATCTACTCATAGGAGGACTCTGTGCTGAGGACTAGGGCGGCATTCGCGCTGTTCGTGGCGGCGGCTGCGATGGCACTTTCGCCGGCGGCTGCGAGCGCGAAATACTCGGTGCCATACGGCGGCTCCGCGATGGCGGAAGCGATCTGGAACGAGACCTGGGAGCCGGAAAGCGTCGTCGGTGCCAACAATGGCTGCAAACCGACCACGGCCCACCCGTATCCCGTCGTGCTGGTCCACGCCACGCTGGCCGACGAGGGCTCGAACTGGGTGACGCTCGCACCGCTGCTCGCGAACGAAGGCTACTGCGTGTACGCATTCAACTACGGCGCCACGCTCGCGTCGTTCGAACTCTGGCCCTTGATCGGTCCGCGCATCGACGGTCTCGGTCACATCGAATCATCGGCCAAAGAACTGTCGTCCTTCGTCAGCAACGTGCTGTCAAAAACGAAAGCGTCGAAGGTGGACCTCGTGGGGCACTCCCAGGGCGGGATGATGCCCAACTACTACATCAAGTATCTCGGCGGGTCGTCAAAGGTGAACGAGTTGATAGGGCTGGCTCCCAGCAACCACGGGACGACGCTCGACGGGGTCACGAAGTTCGTCGAAAACTTCCCGTTCGCGACGGAACTGGTGACCGATCTGCTGGAATTCCTGGGAGCCCCATCGCTTCCGGAACAGACCGAAAAGTCCGCCTTTGTGACGAAGCTCTTCGGCTCCGGTGAACCCGTCGTCGCCGGTGTGAAGTACGTCGTCGTCGAGACCGACCACGACGAGGTCGTGACGCCGTATACGCACGCCTTCCTGAGCGGTTCGAACGTGACCAACATCACGATTCAGAACCAGTGTCCCGGCGATCCGGTCGCACACATCGGGATGTTCGACGACTCACCGTCGCTCCAGAACGTCCTCAACCAGCTCAGCTCGAGCCCGAACCCGTCGTTCAAAGCCTCCTGCACCAACTACGGCCAGGGGATCTGACCGGGTGAACGCGTCGAGGGGGCCCCGGCCGTCACCGGTCGGGGCTCTTCTCGGTCGCGGTTCCCTGCGCTGAACCGCCGTGGGAGCGGGACGAGCGTGTGAGCGGCAGGAGTACGATCTACCAATGGCCCAACCTGGGACACCCGAGGGGCCGCCGTCGTCATGTTGATCGCGGTGCCGGTGCTCGTGATGCTGGCGCGGCCGGGGCAGCTTTGAGCTCGCCGGTCGACAACGAGCGTATCCTCGAGGTGGCGGAACGCATCGACGGGTTGTCCGAGAGTGGGCAGGAGGCCGCGCTCGCCGCGCTCGCGCCGAGCGACCGAGAGGCGGTGGCGCTCACGATGCTCACCCAGGTCACGATGGTCGAGGACCTCACGGACGTGCTCGTCGCCGCGCTCGCGCCGGATGCGGCCGAACGCTACACCGAGGCGCTGCGGACGCTCAGCTGGCGGGTGCTGCGCATCGCGCGAGCAGGCGCCCAGAGCGAGATGCAGGCCGCGATCGACCAGCTGGTCGCCGAACATCCCGAGCTCGGGGAACAGGCCGAGACCGTTGCAGTGTTCTTGCGCGTCCGCGCGAACTGACCGTCTTGTGTCACCAGCCGTAGCAGTTGTGGCGGCCGGCGGCTGAATAAGCTCTTTCCCGTGCGATTCGCGATCTCGATCCCGCAGTACGCTCGCGAAAGTCGCTTCGATGAGCAGGCCTTCCGCTCCCACCTTCGCCAGGTCGAGGATTTCGGGATGTTCGAGAGCGGCTGGGTGCAGGAGCAGGTGATCGGCGCCGCTGGTGTCCTGGGGGCACTTCAGGCACTTACCTACGCCGCGGCGTGCACCGAACGGCTGCGGCTTGGCTGCGCCGTCTTCGTCCTTCCACTCCACAACCCGCTGCACCTCGCGAAGGCGATCAGCTCGCTGGACTGCCTCAGCCATGGTCGCGTGGAGGTCGGCGTCGCCACCGGCGGGCGGGAGCGACCGTTCGCCGCCTTCGGGGTTGACCCTGACAAACCCGTCACGCGCTTCAACGAGGCACTCGCGTTGATGAAGAGCTGCTGGACCGATTCGCAGATCGACTTCGAGGGGCGCTTCTGGACGCTCCACGGAGCGACAATGGAGCCGAAGCCTGTACAGAAGCCCCACCCGCCGGTGTGGTTCGGCGGAAATGCGCCCGCCGGGATGCGCCGCGCCGCGCGGTACGGCGACGGGTTCATGGGCGCGGGGTCCCAGACGACCAGCAGATACGCCGAGCAAGTCGCAATGGTGAAGGATGAGTTGGCGGTGCAGAACCGCGATCCTGAGACGTTCCGGTTCGGCAAGCGTGTCTACGTCCATGTCGAGGATGACCCGTCGGTTGCCAGAAAGCGGCTCGACGAAGCGCTCAGACATCACTACGGCGGCGGCGACTGGGCAGAGCAAATGGTTGCCGGCACCGCCGCGGAGTGCATCGCAGGTATCCGTGCGGTTGCGGACGCCGGCGCCGAGCTGGTCCTGCTCAATCCGCTCGTGGAGGATCAGCGGCAGCTGGAGCGGCTAGCGGGCGAAGTGATCCCGGCGCTCCTCTGAACGCACCGCGCGCACCGGGCGATCAGGTAAAGCGTTCGAGCACGCGGCCGATCGCGCTTGTACCGAACTCCACCGAGTCGACCGGCAGGCGCTCGTCCTCGGCGTGTATCAGCTGCATGAACGCCATCTCCTCCGGCAACTGCATCGGCAGGAAGCCGTAGGTCTGAATCCCGAGGCGTGAGAAGAAGCGCCCGTCGGTGACCGCGGGAAGCAGTAGCGGGATCGGCTTGGCTGTCGAGTCCAGTTCGCGTAGCGTCTGGGCGAGTGTGTCGAACAGGCCCATGTCCGGCTCGGGGGCGCCTGGATCGAAGCGGATCACCTCGAGCTCCATCTCCACCCCCGCCAGCGCGCGCAGCTCCGCGAACACGTCCTGCGGCTCGAAGCCGGGGAGCAGCCTGCAGTCGATCTCAACCGACACCTCGTCGGGGATCACGTTGATCTTCTCGCCGCCGCCGACGATTGTCACGCTGGCTGTGTTGTGCAGCAGCGGGTCGAACATGCGCCCGCGCTCGCCGAGCACGTCCAGTAGCCGATCGCTGGCCCTCGGCTGCAGCAGCGCGCGAAGGAGCAGCTCCAGCGGGCGCGGAGCGTCGGCGGCGATCGCATCGACCATCGCCTTGACGAGGGGCGTCACGTGCACGGGTAGGCGTCGGCTGTCGAGGCGGTACAACAGCCGCCCGAGCCTGCCCATCGCCCCGCCTCGTAGCGGCAGCGAGCCATGCCCCGCGGGACCGCGGAATGTGGCTTTGGTCCAGCACACCTGCTTCTCGGCGACCATGATCGGGTAGAAGCGCCGCCCGGCGATCGGCATCGTGAAGCCGCCGAACTCGCCCAGCGCGAAGCGCACTCCGTCGAACAGCTCAGGGTGCTCTCGCACGAGGAAGGCAGCTCCGTGATCGCTGCCCGCCTCCTCGTCGGCGAGCACGCACAGGATCACGTCGCCGGCCGGCGGCCGGGGCGCGCTCGCGGCGCGCATGAACGCGGCGATCATCATCGCCACGCCGCCCTTCATGTCGAGCGCGCCGCGTCCCCAGATGTAGCCGTCGTGAACCTCGCCCGCGAACGGCGGGTGCCGCCAGTCCCCGCGCGCCGCAACCACATCGACGTGACCCTGCAGCAGGAGTGGCGGGGCCTCGCCACGGCCGCGCAGGCGGGCGATCAGGTTCGGCCGGCCGCTGTCATCGGCGATCGTTCGCTGTTCGCACGGCAGGGCCTCCAGCAACGAGCTGATCCAGGCGATGCACTCCGCCTCCGCTCCCGGCGGGTTCGTGGTATCGAAGCGCAACAGCTGCGCGAGCAGCTCCGCCGGTCGATCCGCCAGCCCCGTCTCCGCCATCACGACAGTCTCCCCGATCCGCGGGCCAGCGGCCTCCAGAACGATCGTTCGCACTACCGAACGGGCACTCCCCCGCCATCGTCCTCGCCGCGCCGGTAGTAGTCCGCGTTCATCCGCGTATAGACCTGCCACTCGTCGGGAAGCTGATCCTCGGGGAAGATCGCATCGACCGGACACGCCTCGACGCACGCGTCACAGTCGATGCACTCGGAAGGGTCGATGAAGAGTTGCTGCATGAGGGCGAAATCCGCCTCATCCTCCGTGGGGTGGATGCAGTCCACCGGGCAGACGCTGATGCAAGAGAGGTCCTTCACGTCGATACAGGGCTCGGTGATGACGTAGGTCACGGTTCATTTCGAGAGTACCCCGGAAGTAGTCGCCGGATGATTTGGAGGCGCCAGCCCTGACCTCGCCGAGCGAGTGTGCGTCCGGGGCGCCCGCATCCGTCCCTATCCGCGGCCGGTACCATGTCTCGATCGACCAGGAATGGCCTTGGCGCGCGGGCGAAGTGTTTTGGTTGCACAGAAGCCTTCCAAGCTTCTAGAGCCGGTTCGATTCCGGTCGCCCGCTCTGATCCGCTACCGCCGGTGTGGGGCTCGACCGACGGTCACGGCGATCGCGGCTCCCAGGGGGCGGCTCTGTCCGCGAGCGAGAGACTGTTGGAGCACCACCACGGGACCACTGCGATGAAGCCACCGGACGTGCCCGAGTGCGCAACCCGCCTTCGTCAGAGCGCGCTTGGCGTTGTGCAGGCTGTCGCCCCGTAACGCCGGCGCCACGCAGCGCGGCGTGCCGGCAGCATGTTCTTTGGCGTATCTGGCCGCCGCTTCTTCGTTGAACTGCTGAACCGCGGCGAGTTCGGCGAGCCTGTGCTGCCGGGCCTGTTCTTCTTCGCGTTGCACGGCAAGCTCGTGCTGTTCGTATTCGCGGATGGTCCGGGCCGATTCTGCTTCGTCGAGCAGGATGAAGTAGAGCGGGCGCCTGGATTCCTCCGGTAGGTACGGTTCAGTGCCTTCGGTCCAGGGATCCGCCCTTCCGAACCCGAAGGAGTAGGAGGTTCCTTCGCCGGTTTCGCTAGCCACCGAGTTATAGGCGTACACGCGGTAGAAGTAGACGATGCCAGTGCTCAGCTCGTCGAAGGTGGCGCTCACCGTGACCGGCCCGGACCCGGCCGGAATTTCGCCGTTGGTGACCTGGACGCCTCCAATGACGTGTTCGGCAAACACGTTGTAGTTGAGATTGGACGACGTCTGCCACACGAGTTCGATCGCGTACAGAGTTCGGACCCGTTGGGGGTTCATCAGCACGTCCACGGTCGCGGTGGTTGGCCCTGCCGGCTTGACCGTGGTTTCGAGGATCGTCGGCCCGGGGCCTTTCGCCGCCGCTGCCGAACCCGATGACACCAGCATCCCAACGGCCACGGCTGCGATCAGCGCAACCGCTCTCCAGCGCGCGCGGGGAGCAGCGAGCGTCGCGGCCATCGAATTGCGGAGTGTTCGCACCCGTCCTTCCCCATCCCCGAAGCTTTGTCAATCGCCGACTCTAGAGACGTTTCTCGGCATTGTCCATCCGCGGGACCCGCGCGGCGGTTGCCCGCCGCTCAGCGCAGCGTGAAGGGCCGCGAGATCCACGCCGCCGCGATCCACGAGACGGTGAGGAGGCCTTTCAGCGACACGCAACTCAACTGCCCGCGAGGCCCAGCCAGAACCTGGCGGCGACCGTGATCGGCGTTGCTCCCCTGGAGTGGAGGACGGCGCGTGCGAGCAGGTGGACGCGGTGGCGAGCTCGCAGCGCCCGCAACCCCGATCGGGTGAGAGCCATCCAGATGCTCTTGCGGCCGGCGTGCTTGAAGGAGTGTCGACCGTGTGCCACGAGCACCTTGCCGGAGCGCCGCGTCAGATACCAGGAGATCGTGAGCGTGCCGGGCGCCGGCGCCAGGAACGACACCCACATGCCGCGATGCTTCAGGAGCTGTTTGCGACGGACACTTCGTGAGATTCTCACCTGGGCCGCGAGCTTGGCCCGCAGAGGGCTCTCGGGCGTGGGGTGCGGAGACGGATGAGCGGCTTCGGTGTTGGAGCTGGTGCTCGTCGCCGTGAAGCGCTCGAGCGCGCCTTCCTTGCCGGTATGCCCGGCGGCTAGGAGCCGACCCTGTGGATCGATCGCGAGCGCTTCGAACGAGGCTGCGGTCGAGAGATACGTGGTGCCGTTCTGTCCGAAGGTGCGGTCGATCTGGCCGTTGGCAAGCAGCCGTGTGACCCCCGTGAGCGAGGTTCCCGTCGCGGTCTCCACATACAACCGCCCGGCGGCGTCCGCCGTGATGGCTTCTGAGGGGTAGAAGCCGTTGGGGGCGATCGGGATTCCTACCACGCCGTTCGTCCCGAAGCTCGTGTCGGGCGCTCCGCTTTCGGTGAAGCCCCAGAGCGTCACCGGGGCGGCCGCCGGACCCAGCATGGCGAACCCGGACGGGCGCGCGATCAGGTGCCCTCCGCCGCCGTAAGGCTCACCGAAATAGAGCATCCCGTCGTCGGCGTAGCTGGTGTCGACCGTGCCGGCCGGCGTGAGCTTGCCGATCCACATGTACTTGTGCGCTTCCTGGCCGCCTTCGCCGGCGTATTCGCCCGACCCGCCGACGAATATCGCGCCATCGGGCTCCGTGATGAACGAGGTGACGGAGAGGTAGCTGGTGCCAGAGTCGATCCCGTGAAGACGAACGAACCCTCCTTCGCCGAAGGCTGTGTTGAATTGGCCGCTTGGCAGCAACTCGCTCAGGACGGAGTAGCCCTGGGCTTCGGGGATCGGCACTTCGGTTCCGGCCACGGTAAGGATGTCGCCATCCGTGAGCGCAGAAAACGGCGTCCAGCCGTGCGGCAGGCGCGCGATCAGCTGGCCCTGCTGGGATATGCGCTCGAGGTGATTCGGGCCTCCGACGAGTAGCGTTCCGTCGGGGGCGAGGGCGATGCTGCTCGCCGAGTCGTCTTCTACGCCGCCGCTGCCGATTTCTCCCTTCTGTATCAGGGCGCCGTCACCCGCGAATTCGGGGTTCAGGGCGCCGGCGCCGTTCACGCAGGCGACGAGAATCCGAAAGCCGCCGCTGCCGTTCTCGGATATCCCCGCCGCAAAGATGTTGCCGCTCGGAGCGACGGTCAGCGCTTTGAATCCCGAGCTCGGACCAAACGTGAAGGCGGCGCCTTCCTGGAATCCGAGCGCGAAGCTGGCGAACCCGCCGTTCCCGAACGAGCTATCGGGTTCCCCGCCCGCCGCCAGGGCGTTGGCACACGACCCGAGTAATGCGACAGCCACCACGAGAGTGATGAACGACCGTCTGGCGTACGTATGGCAGAGGTCGTCCATGAGTGTCACCTACCCGTTTCCTCATAGCCCTACTATCGCGTCAGCGATGATGCTTGCCGGCGGGCCGGCGGTGCGCTGTGTGCACGGCCTTCAGCACGCCCCTCGCTGGGCGCCCTTGGAGCCTGTCGGGGCCACCGACCGCCGTCACCGTTGCGGTGAGCGTCTCGAACGGAAGCACGTTGACCAGCGCCACGCTTCGGCTGGCGGCCTTGCGCACGAACGACTCGAGTCGCCCGTCGCTGCCCGTGACGCGAACGCGGTAGCTGCGCGCGCCCCCGACCGCATCCCACTCGACGACCGCGGTGTCGCCGTGACGCACGATCTGGACCCTGCGGGACCGGCCCGGCCTGAACGCCGAGGGAGCGGCGTACCTGCCAACCGACAGTTCACGCACGATCGCCCCTTCCGCGTTGACCAGGTACGCGTACAACCGGCGCGCCCGCCCCAACGCTTCCTCGGGGGTGAAGCGCAGTGTTCCGGACGCGCGGGTGGTGCTTCCAAGGACCCGTCCGCTGTCGGTGCCGCGTTCGGCGAACACGACCTTCGTCCCGGCGACGAAGTGCTTGACCGCGTACGCCAGCGTCCAGCTCTTGCCGTGGCGGTGGCGGACGCGGAGCTTCACCGTCGCCGGCGGGACGTCCTCGGCGGTTTCCAGCTTGGTGATCGGGGCCGACCCGCCGGCGGGCTTGATCCCCCATTCGCCGCCCTGCGGTGAGCGCAGGAACACGAGCACCTGGTGCGGGTCGGGGGCGATCGCGCTCATGAAGTGTCCGGCGACCATTTCCAGACTGCCCGGCGTGGCGGGTGTGGTGTAGCGCTGCCCGCCGGGGCCGATGAGGGTCACCACCGGCGTCCCTGACGCTGAGGTGATGCGCAGCTCCTCGCCCTGGGTGCCATTGGGCAGCGTGAACGCCCTGCGTTCTTCGGAGCTCGCCAGGTGACCCCCGTGGGCCGCCAACAGCGGTACTTCGGAGGCCATCGGATCGCCCGCGAGCGAGAGCGCCGATTCTTCGCCCACGAAGCCGCCCTTGTGTTCCTTCAGCGGGGTCTGGTTGTACTGCTTGAGCTGATCGCTGCAGTTGTCGTTCCCGAACAGCCCCCCTGAGATGTTGCCGTCGGAGAAGCGGTAGCGACCCTGGATCCCGCCCCCGAAGATGCCTTCGCCGCCGACGTGGACGCAACCGGCGGCATATTGGTTGTTGACAAGTGCCGCGATTTCCGCGCTGATGATCCACAGTTTGAAGTAGACGAAGCCGTTCGCCTGCCACAGCCCGCTGGCCGGTTCGTCCCAGAAGCCGGCGCCGCCGCGGACTTCGATCAGGGGGCTCTTGGAGTCGAGCGGGAAGTGGATGTTGAGCTGGACTTCCGCGTCCACGTAGCCGTCCGTGTACACGTCGGCGGCGATCGAGGCGATTTCGTCGTCGTACAGGGAGAGCGAGCCCTTGCCGCCGAAGAACCCGAGTTGTTCGGAGGTCGCTTCGCGGAACTTGAAGTCGAACTCCAGTTCCAGCAGGTCGGCGATGCTCGCGCCCAGGCTGCCGCCGAAGGCGAGCGGGTTTACGCCCACGGACGCGCCGATCTCGTTCAAGAGGATGCCGGGGTAGATCGGCACCCCGCCGTGGGGGGACTTGAACTTCATCGCCGCCGACTGGAATTCACCGTGTTTGAAGGCGAGTTCCGATTCCAGTTCGACGATTTCTTCTCCGAACGTGATGACGCCCTTGGCCTGCCAGCTGTCGCGCTTGGATGCTTCGAAGTATTCGGGGAAGTAGTAGACGAACTTCGCCTTGGTGACCTTGAAGATCGGCGCCAGGCTGGCTTCGGGGATCGTGAATTCCAGCGAGCTGAGTTCGATCCCGGTTTCGAGGTTGGCGAGCATCTCGAGGGCCCCGGTCGCTTCGAAGTTGATGTCCGAGAGGCTCAGCCCGACCTGCACGTCGAAGAGGGCCTGGCCCTTGTTGTTGAGATACACGTCGACCTGTCCGGTCAGCGGGAAGTTGCCGGGCAGTTCGGCACACTCGGTGATCCCGTTCGTGGGGGGGCAGCATCCGGCCTTCTTCGCTTCCTTGGGTTCGCATTTCTTGCCCACGCCGAAGGCCATCAGCAGCGTCTTGTTGGGCTTTTCGGCGACGTGTGCCCGCGCGTGCCTGCGGCCATGGAAGACGATCGGTTGGTGGGCGTAGCTGTGAAATTCGAGTACCAGTGGTTCGGCTTCCAGGTCTCGGCTACCGAGGACCATGTTCCCGAGGGGCGTGTTGAGCAGCTCGATGTCGACCTGTCCTCCGTAGAGCTCGGTCACGTTGGCGCCGGCCCCGATGTCGTTGTGCTTGCGGATCTTCAGCGGCCCGCCGCTCACGAGCTTGAGGGTCATGCCGTTGATCTGAAGTTCTCCGCCGCCGATCACATAGCCTTCGCCCAACTTCTGGATGCATTCGGCCATCAGCGTCGCGTCGCCGAATTCGAGCCGGGGAATGCATTCTCCTTCGCCCCCGTCGGCGAGATGGATGGTTGACTTCGAGACGTTCAGTCCGAGGTGCTGGGTGGATTTTTCGCCGGCCGAGTTGGTGACCGTGAGGGTGACCGTATGGAGACCGGCCCCGAACATGACCTGTGCGTTGGGGTTGGTTCCGGTGCTGGTCTGGACCTTGTCGCCGCCGTTGAAGTTCCAGCCGTAGGAGATGATGTGGCCGCTGCCCGGGCTCGAGCCCGCCCCGGTGAGGGTCAGGAGCTGGCCGGCCGCGGGGTTGGGCGTGGTCAGCGACAGGTGGGCTTCGGGTGGTGACGGCCCCCCTCCGCCGCCTCCGGGTGGCGGTGGCGGCGTGCCGCCGGGAGGCGGTTCGGTGGCCGGCACGGCTTCGAAGTCGAGGTTGTCGATCGCGATTTCCTGGAAGGTCACGAGGCCGGTCGTGATCGAGAAGAAGCTGATCTTCGCGCTCCCGTTGAGGGTCACGGCGATCGGTGTCCAGCCGCTCGGGCCCGCTTTCCCCTTCCCTTCGCCGACGACTTCGCCGGCGGCGTTGTAGCCGATCACCGACACTTCGATTTCGCCGGAGCCTGCGACCACGTTTCGCACCTGGACCGAGAGGGCACCGCGCGCTCCTCCGAGCAGCGCGCCGTAGGTTCCCTGGCGGTTGAAGGCCCCGAAGCACGTGGCCAGGACCGCGAAGTCAGGGGGCGACGCCGCCGGCGGTCCCAGCGACCCGTCCCGTGTCGTCGGCGAGCCCGCGTCGCATGCGCCGCTCGGCACCGGCCCTCCGAGCGCGACGGAGGTGCCCATCTTCAATCCCTGCGCTTCGTACTGGTTTGTCACTTCCTGGCCCGCAGCGATCCCCGGCGGGTCGAAGTTCACTTCGGTTTCCGCGGCGAGCGCCGGACTCGCGGACGCCAGCGATCCGAGCAGCACGCCGACCAGGAGGGCCGCACGCCCGAACCGGCCCACCCTGATGTGCCGGTGTGGTCCCGTCGCTCCCCTGGGACAAGCTGGATTCATGGCGCGTGGCCCGCAACGACCAGCCTGTGAACCGAATCCGTCAACGTCACGGCGAACGCTGCAGGCCCGGCGCACAATAGTCCCCTCGGCGGCGTGATCGCATCGGCGCTGGACGGGTCGCCGAGGCGTTGAGCGCCGGGCTACTGCGTCCTGGTACCCGTTGCGGTCGTCACTTCGGTGGCGCTGAGGCCGTGGCTTCCGGGCCACCACGCCAGGAACCAGCCGTGGGCGCGGCTGGCCGTCACGCGCGTGCCGTTGTTGAGTCTCAGCGTGACTCCGGTCACGCCGGCCCCGGTGCGGCCGACGACCATCGAGAAATGGCGGGAGCCTTCGTCCACCGGGGTGCTGGTGCTGCCAGAGGTGGCGAAGGCGATCCGGCCGGGCGGTACCGGCGCCGGGGGTCGCACTCCGACTGACGTCCCGGCCGAGGCCTGCCCGCGGCGATCGACGAAGCAGGTCGAGACCACCCGCCCGCGGTCAGCCTCGAGCACGACCGTGGTGTAGGGCCCGCGCGTGTCGAGCAGCACCACCTTCCAGCCGCGTGTGGGGAGCGGCGGAGGCAGCGGATCTCGAGTCCCTGCGTGCGCCCCGGGTTCACGGCGGCGGCGCGCCACGCTCCCCAGCAGGGAGCCGCAAACCGAGACGGCTCTGCGCAGTTGTGCACCGGCGGCGTGGGTGGGGGCCGCGGACCATCCCGCGAACGCGCGCGGTGGACCCGTGCTCAGCCCGACCAGAAGGACGACCAGGACCGCTGCTGCCGCAGCGCCGGTGATCGTGGCGAGCGCGAGTGGAGTTCGCCGTGCGGCGACGCGGGGACGGTAATCGCGGGCAAGCAGCTTCGCGCCGGCGTCAGCCGGGAGCTCTGCGGCCCGCATGGCCAGGGCTCGGCGGAGCTGTTGCTCGAGCTTCCCGTTCACGGCCTGGTCCGCCTGTCCGTCTCGGCTACCGGCTCCAGCAGCGGCGTGGTTGTCGCCGCGTCGAGGGCTTGGCGGAGCCGCTCGAGCGCTCGCGAGGAGCTGCTCTTGACCGTCCCCACCGAACAGCCGAGAGCCGCGGCCACCTCGGTCTCGGGTAGATCGGCGAAGTAGCGCAGCACGAGCACCGCCCGCTGGCGCCCCGGCAGCGCCGCGAGCGCCTGGATCAGATCCGTGCGGGAGTCGAGCAAGGCGGCGCTCGGACCCCCGTCGCCCGCCGCCTGCGGAGGCTCGACGGCGACCAGCTCGACGTTCCTCCTCGCGCGCTTCGGGGCGTCGTCGATCGCGAGGTTGACCATCACCTTGCGCGCGTAGCTGCCGGGATGCTCCATGTCCTTCACCCGCGGCCATTTCCGGGCCACGCGCAGCATGCACTCCTGCACGATGTCTTCTGCTTCCGCGCGGTCGCCCACCATCAGATAGGCGGCGCGCAGTAGGCCGTCGACATGGGTCGCGGCGAAGCGCTCGAACTCGAACTCGGCACGGGATCTGGCTCGTTTCAACGGGGTGACGGGCGCCGTTCGTCTCGGATCGCCATCTTCTCCTTAAACCCCTGCGGCGTCGCAAAAGGTTCCATCGCGTCCCGTCGCCGAGCAGGCGCGAGCGACGCGCCCCATCAGCGCTCCGGACTCCGACAGGCCGCGCAGTATCTCGCGACTCACGGAGCGAGGTGCCGCCACGCTGGGCGTGCGCGAAGATCCGGCGGTGCAGATCTTCGTGAGCGGCACCTGGAAGGCCGACAAAGCGCGACCGTACAGCGCCCAGGCCCTGGAGCTCGGCGCCGGGATCGCTGCCGGCGGCTTCGACCTCGCGTGCGGCCCCGGCACCGGTATCGCCCGCCACGTGATCGACGGTTTTCGCCAGGCCGTCGGCGGCGGGCAAGGTCCGCTACTACCTCCCGACCGAGGCGGACATGGCCGCCGTCGGAGAGGAGCTCATGCCGGGGGCCGACGAGATCGAGCACACCGGACTCGACTATCCGATGCGCAACCTGCTCCAGGTCAAGCTCTCTGACGGGCTGTTCGTGCTCACGGGCGGCGACGGAGCGCTCGAGGAGGTGGTCGCGGCCGTGGTCGACTACCACGCGCCGGTGGCCATCGTTGAAGGCTCGGGAAGCGTCGCGGCGGCCGTCACGGCGCTGCTGGAGGTCTACCCGAGTGGCGTGCCCTGGTCGAACTCGGGCCCGACGTGGCGTCACTGCTCGATCCCTTCCTGGCGCGCGTGGCCGCCGCCCAGAACGGTCGTGACTGACCGTCAGCCGTGCGAGCGCCGTCAGCCGTTCGAGCGCGCTCACCCGTGGCGCCCGCCGCACGCATCGGCCACATGGGCCGTTCCGGCGATGCAGCGCGGTGGCGGCCCGTCTTCTCCATCGCGGGCGACGGTGGAGTCGGTCCCATGGTCGGATGCTCCTAGCCCGGCGGCGTCGATCGGGTCCGGCGAGCAAGCCGTGCCCGTAGACTGCTCGCGCCGATGACCGAGCTCAGCAGGCTGTCAATCACTGGACGACTGGCCACGCCGCACGATCCCGACTGGGACGCGGCGCGAGCCGCGTGGAACTTGGCCGTGGATCAGCGGCCGGAGCGCGGTGGCCTTCGTCGAGAGCGCCGGCGACGTCGCCGAGGTGGCGCGTTTCGCGGGCTCGCATGGCCTGCGGGTTGCCCCTCAGGGCACGGGTCATGGTGCGGCCCCGTTGGGCCCGCTCGATGACACGATCCTGATCAAGACCGAGCGCATGCGGGCAATCGAGATCGATGGGGCGGGCAGCACTGCACGGGTCGAGGCGGGCGTGCTGGCGCTCGAGCTGGCGACGCCGCACAGGCTCACGGGCTGTGCTTCCTGTCCGGGCTCATCACCGGACGTCGGCATGGTCGGTTACACCCTCGGTGGCGGACTCGGGTGGCTGGGGCGCCGCTACGGCTTTGCGTGCAACCGGGTGAACGCGATCGAGGTCGTGACAGTCGAGGGCGAGGTGCGGCGAGTCGACGCCGAGCACGAGCGCGGAGCTCTTCTGGGCGCTGCGCGGTGGCGGTGGCGGCTTTGCGATCGTGACCGCGCTCGAGATCGCCCTGCTGCCGGTCGCCGAGGTCTACGCCGGAGCTCTGGTGCTGCCGGCCGAGCTCGGCTCCGAGGCGATCCGCGCCTACCGCGACTGGGCCGCGACCGACTCCCGAGGAGACGACCTCGATCGTGCGCTTCCTGCGACCGCCGCCATTCCCCGACGTGCCCGAGCCGATTCGCGACCGTCCACTCCTGACGATCGACGCCGCCCACATCGGAAGCCGCGAGGAGGGCGAGAAGATCATCGCGCCGCTGCGAGAGCTCGGCGAGCCGATCATGGATACCTTCGCGCAGGTCCCCGCCGAGCAGCTCTGCAGGATCCACATGGACCCGGAGCAGCCCGTCCCCGGCACGCGCATCACGCGGTGATCCGAGAGCTCCCCGACGACGCGATCGACGCGTTCTGCGGGGCAGCCGGTCCGGAGGCGGGCTCGCCGCTCCTGTTCGCCGAGCTTCGCCAGGCCGGCGGACGCGCTCGGCCGGCCCGCCGAGCGCGGGGGAGCCCTCTCGCAGCTCGACGGCGACTTCGTCATGTTCGCCTTGGCATACCCATGACACCCGAGCTGGGACAGGCGATCGAAGCGCCACCTCGACGTGCTCCACGACGCGATGCAGGATTGGGTCGGCGGGTACTACCTCAACTTCGCCGAGCGTCCGGGCGAGCTCGACGCGATCCTGCCGGCCGACGTGTGTGACCGCCTGCTGGAGACCAAACGGCGTTGGGATCCCGACGGAACGATCCGTACCAGTCACACGATCGGAGTGCCGGCCGCCTGAGTGCGCCCCTCCGGCGAGGAACAGATGACCCGATGCGGGTTGCAATCGTCTCTGACGTACACGGCAACCTCACCGCGTTCGATGCAGTCGTCGCGGACATCGAGCGGCACGCGCCCGATGTGGTGTTGCATGGCGGCGACCTCGCTCTGATGGGAGCACAGCCCGCGGAGGTCATCGACCGTGTGCGGGAACTGGGCTGGGCGGGGGTGGTCGGCAACACCGACGAGGTGCTCTGGCGTCCGGAGGAGCAACAACGCCAGGAAGCGCGCGCCCCAGAGCTGGGTGCCGCTCTTGAGCCTGGTCTTCGAGCGTACGCACCCGCGACACGGCAGCTGATGGGCGAGGACCGCGTGGCGTGGCTGCGGGAGCTCCCCGCCGAGCATCGCCTCGAGGACCTGGTGCTGGTGCATGCGTCCCCCGACGATCTCTGGCGGGCCCCGCTGCACGACGCCGACGATGAGGAGATCGCGGGTGTGTACGGCCCCTCGATGCGCCCACCGCGGTGTACGGCCACATCCACCGCCCGTACAGCCGCGAACTCGGCGCGTTGACGGTCGCGAACAGCGGCAGCGTGGGCATGCCCTGGGACGGCGACCCGCGCGCCAGCTATCTGCTGGTAAAGGACGGCCGGCCCCGCTGCAACGCGTGGAGTACGACGTCGAGCGTGAGGCCGGCGATCCTTCTCGGCGGCGACTACCCGGATGCCCAGCGCCTGGTGGCGATGCGCCGCGGCGGGGTGTTCATCCAGCTGGGCGGGACGTAGCCCGTGCAGGTCCGGCCCGGGCTCGGCGGAGGCGATGTCGAGCAAGAAAGTGAATATCGCCGAACGCGGCATCGACGCCTTCAACGGTCGCGATCTCGAGACTTCGCGGCCTACGCGACCGAGGACGTCGAGACTATTCACGGCTCTGGCCGGTGCTGTGGAGGGCCGAGGCTTTCACGGACGAGCCGGCATCGAGGCTTATTTCCAGGTCACGGACGAGACATGGGGCGAGTTCCGGATCCTCGCCGAGGACTACCGCGATCTCGGTGACCGGGTACTCGTGGTGGGCCGGGTTTGGGGACGCGGGAAAGGTAGCCGCGTGCCGGTTGAAGCGCCGGTCGCGATCGTCGTCGACTTCCGGGGCGAGCGGGTCTGGCGGCTCCACAGCTATCTCGATCAGACCGAAGCACTCGAAGACGTGGCCGTGGAGGCGAGTTCTCGCGGCAACGTCGAGGTCGTACTGCGGTGGCTGTTGGCGTTCGGCAGCGACCGCGATGTCGTTCAGCGCGGTCACCCATCCGGAAATCGAATGGATGCCGTTCGAGGAGGGACACATACCGAGCCACGGGCTCGACGGACGCTCTACGGCTCGAGATCAGTGGCTGAGCGTGTGGGAGCAGACGATCACGATCGAGGAGATCTGGCCGCGCGACGACGAGGTGTTCCTGGCGGCGAAGGTGGTCGGTCGCGGCAGGGCAAGCGGAGCTGAAGTCGAGATGCCCTTCTTCGGGCACTGCAGGGTTCGTGACGAAAAGGTCTCCTACTGCTACGAGCACCTGAGTCGCGACGAGGCCCTCAGCGCCATCGGCCTCGAGCCGTAGACAGCGATCGTCGATGAGCGGCGGACGGTCGTCGCGGCAGCGCTAGGGTGGTCGACGCTCACCCGCATCGGGCCTGCCGCTACGCGCCCTGGAAGCCGAACGATCTCCTGGGCCAGCCGCGCGGGCTCGTCGTGGGGCACGAAGGTCCGTCCCTTCTCGATCTCCACCAGGCTCGCGTCGGCGAACGCGTCGCGCAGCCGGCGGGCGAACTCGAGCTTGAAGAAGCGGTCGCCGGCTCCCCACACCAGCAGAGCCGGGCCGCCGAAGCCGTTGAGGCGATTCGACGCCGCGTCGAGGTCCTTCGGGTCCACCTGCTTGGCAAAGCGCGCCACGTCCCTGCGGATGGCGGGGTCGGTGAGGCACGGGTTCACCCACGCTCGCGTCTGCTCGGCGTCGAGTGGCTTTCGTCACGAGCAGCCCGAAGCCCGGCGGGGGAGTGTCGTACGGCGGTCGACCGCATCGGCGCCAGCAGCGCACGGATCGCGGCGGGGCTGCGGAAGGACTTGAACAGCTGGCCGAACGGCGCCGGGGGGAAGTTGGTGAACGCGTCACAGTTGGTCAGCACCACGCGCCCGATACGCGACGCGTCGGTGTCCAGCAGGAACTGGCAGATGGCGCCGCCGGTGTCGTTGCCGACGAGCGTGACGTCGTTCAGCTGCAGCGCCTCCATGAAGGCGATGATCTGACGCGCGATCCCGCGGGGGGACTGATCGGCCTTCTCGCCCAGGGGGATGGTGTGCGATCCGAGCGGCCAGTCGGCGGCGTAGGAGCGTACGCCGGCGCTCGCGAGCGCGTCGGCGGTCTCGCCCCAGAGGCTGCCGTTCACGAGGAAGCCGTGTACGAACACGACCGGCGGTGTGGCGGCATCCTCGGGACCGGCGGGGCGGTACTGGACGGTGCCGTGGGGAAGATCGATGGTCGGCATGTCTGCTCCCAGCTCTAGATTTAGATACAGGCTGCACGTAACATACGTACACTCTGTATGAAAGTCAACCGACGAACCCAGGCCGACCGCTCCGCCGCCACCCGGGCCGTTCTCGTGGGGGCGGCCCGCCCCCTGTTCGCCGAACGCGGCTTCGGGGGTGTCGGAACAGAGACCATCGTGCAGGCCGCCGGTGTCACGCGGGGGGCCCTCTACCACCAGTTCGCCGACAAGACGGAGCTGTTCGAGGCGGTCTACGAGGCGGTCGAGGAGGATCTCACCGGCCGCCTTGCCCAGCGGATCGTCGAGGCTGGGGTGAGCGATCCGATCGACGTGATGAGGCTGGGCGCCGATGCATGGCTGGACGCCTGCGCTGAGCAGGAGGTGCAGCAGATCGTCCTACTCGACGCGCCGGCCGTGCTCGGCTGGGAGCGCTGGCGGGAGATCAGCCTGCGCCATGGACTGGGCCTGCTCGAGGGCATGCTCACGCACGCGATCGAGCTCGGGCGGATCTCCCCCAACCCGTTGGCGCCCTGGCCCACGTGCTCCTCGGGGCGCTCGACGAGGCGGCTCTGTATATCGCCCGCTCAGAGGATCAGGCCGCCGCCAGCGAGGAGGTCCGTGCCGTCGTCGCTCAGCTCGTGGCCGGGCTGGCGGCAGGCAGCTGACGAGCGAGGAGTCCGTCGACTTTTGGACACAGCCGGCGTGAGAAGTAGGTAGAAGCCGGGCCGCCGATCTCCGAGCATTCCGACCAGCTCATACAAGCGGTCTCGACCAAGGGGGCAGACATGGCAGGCGACGGCTCATACTTCGACGCGACGATCCCGGAGCGGGTGCTGACCGGCAGGCGCCTGGGACGCCACGTGCTGCACGACGAACGCTCGCGCGAATTCCCGGCGCAACGGGGGAAGCTGCAGAGCGTCGACCACGAAGCGAGCGGGCTGCCGCTCAACCAGGGCGAAATCGGATCCTGCACCGCGGAGGCCCTGTGCGGCGCGCTCGACTCCGCACCGAACCTGAACGGGTCGGCGGTCCTGAACCAGGCCGACGCGCTGCATCTGTACGAGCTCGAGACGCAGCTCGAGCACCAGCCGTATCCCGCCCACGACCCCGGAGGGACGGGCCTGATGGTGTGCAAGGCGGCCAAGGAGATGGGGCTGATCAGCGGCTACACGCACGCCTTCGGCGTCCAGCATGCCCTGGAGGCGTTGGTGGTACGGCCCGTGATCACCGGGATCTCCTGGTACACGAGCTTCGACACGCCCGACCCCGACGGCCTGATCGAGATCGCCGAAGGGGCCACCGTGAGGGGGGGTCACGAGGTCGTCGCGGACGGGATCGACCTGCCCAAGGAACTGGTCTGGTTCTGGAACAGCTGGGGCTCGGACTGGGGCAAGGAAGGCCGCTTCTGCATGACCTTCGACACGTGGAAGCGCCTGCTGAAGGAAAAAGGCGACGTCACAGTCCCGATCAATTAGCCCACCCCGACACGTTCGGCGCGGTCGGGTGCGCTCAAAGTGAGCGCAACTGCGACGACACCGCCACCAGCGGGCTGACGTCACGCCTCGCCCGCGCGAGGATCAGCGCGCCCTCGATCGCCGCGAGCACGAGCAGGGCGCGCTGATCGGCGCCGGCCGGATCCAGACCGGTGCCGATCAGCCGCTCGGAGAGGACCTCCAGCCAGGAGTCGAACGCAGCCCGCGCCGCCGCCCGCATCGGCTCTGAGTCGCCGGTCGTCTCGAGCGCGACGGTGGCGATCGGGCAGCCGTCGGCGAAGCCGGACTGCTCGAGCCCGGCCGCGAGGGCCTCGATCAGGCGGCCTATCGCCATCGTCGAAGTCCTCGCTGCTGTCGAGGATCGCGGCCATCGCGTCGCGCAGCTGGGCCGCCGAGCGCTCCATCGCGGCGAGCGCCAGTTCCTGCTTGCCGCCAGGGAAGTGGAAGTAGAGCGATCCCTTCGGGGCGCCGCTGCGGGCCACGATCTCGCCGAGCCCGCTGGCGGCGTATCCCTGCCGGCGCAGCAGCTCCTGGGTGGCGGTCACGAAGGCCTCCTTGGATGCCCCCCGCTGCGGCCCACGCTTCGTTGCCGGCATTCCATTACTATAGAGACCGGTCTACATAGAGGGGAGTGGATGATGCAGCAGCTTGTGTTCGCCGGTCCGAGGTCGCTCGCAGTGGCGCGAAGCCCCCGAGCCGCGACTCGCCTCCGACGAGGCCGCCCTCGTGCGGCCGGTAGCCGTCGCCACCTGCGACCTGGACTCCCTGATCGTGTCCGGACTCTCTCCCTTCCAGGCGCCCTTCCCGCTCGGGCACGAATGTGTCGCCGAGGTCGATCGAGGTCGGCGACTCGGTCGGCTCGCTCGGCGCCGGGCCAGCTCGTCAGCGTCCCCTTCCAGATCTCCTGTGGCGCGCTGCGACGGCGTGTCTCGCCGGACGCACCTCCAACTGCGCCGAGGTGCCGTTCATGTCCACCTACGGGTTCGGTCCGGCGGTGGACCGGTGGGGTGGCTTCCTCGTCCGACCTGGTCGAGGTCCCCTTCGCCGAGCACATGCTCGTTCCGGTGCCGGAGGGGCTCGAGCCCTCCGCGGTGGCGAGCGCCTCGGACAACCTCAGCGACGCGTGGCGGACGGTGGGGCCCCCGCTGGCCGAATATCCCGGGCGCCGACGTGCTGGTCGTCGGCGGCGCGGGCCCCGGCTCGATCGGCCTGTACGCGGCCGGACTGGCCGTCGCGCTCGGGTCCGGATCGGTCCTGTACGTCGACGGCGACGTCGCCCGTCGTGAGATCGCCTCGCGCCTCGGCGCCCAGACGCTGGCCGAGAAACCGAAGCGCGTCGGTCCCTATCCGATCACCGTGGACGCGAGCGCCGATCCCGGACGGCCTGAAGCTGGCGCTGCGCTCGACCTCGGCGGACGGGGTGTGCACCAGCACGGCGATCTACTTCGGCGAGCAGCCGCGTCTGCCGCTGCTGGAGATGTACACGAAGGGGATCACCTTCCGCACCGGACGCGCCAACGCCCGCAGCGCGATGCCCCACGTGCTCGGCCTGGCCGCCGAGGGCCACCTGCATCCCGAGCTCGTCACGAGCCGCGTGGTCCCGTGGGATGAGGCGCCCGCCGCGCTCGCGGACGACGGCTGGACGAAGCTGGTGTTCGAGCGCAGCTGACTTCGGTGGCGGCGCGCGGCACGCCCGCCGTGCTTGCCTTCGTCGATCAGCCGCCGAGGCGACCGATCAAGCGCGTGCGCTCCACGCCCGTCGCTCCTGTGCGGCAGGCTGTAGAGGTCGCCGTCCCGCGCCAGCCACAGCTCGCCGGAGAAGTGCTCGCGGGCGTCCGCCATGAAGATCTCCTCGAGCCCCTTGAGCGGGAGCGGGGGGATGCACGTGCGTGATCGCCAGCGCGCCCACCCCGGCGTCCCGGCTGCGTCCGCCGCCTGCGGCGCGGTCGCGTGGTAGTCGGGGACGTCGGCGAGGATCCGGCGGCGCATCTGCTGCCCGGCGTTCCCGACGGCATCCTCGACGAGCTTCAGCAGCCGGGTGGAGAGCGCGTCGTGGAGCAGCAGGTCCGCTCCCTGCGCGACCCGCACCAGCGCCGGCGCGTAGATCGTGTCGCCGCTGATCACCGCGCTGCGGCCGCGGTAGTCGAAGCGGTAGCCGACGGCCGGCTGCACGGGGGCGTGGTCGACCACGAACGCGGTCACCTTCAGGCCGTCCTCGTCGAGCACTCCCAGCTCGTCCTCGCCGTCGGCGAAGGAGAACGGCTCAGCCGTCATGACCGCACCCGAGGGCGGGGCCACGTCCGGGCCGTGGTGGGCTGTGCGATAGCCCCGATCCAGCGCGTAGGCCTCGTTGAGGCCGCGCGACGACCCGTTCGACGCCGGGTGGGCCGATCACCCGCAACGGCTCCGTCGCGGCGTCCGCGACCCAGCGCTGGAGGTTCACGGTGCCAAGGCCGCCGATGTGGTCGGAGTGGAAGTGGGTCAGCAGGACGGCCGCGACGCGGCCGGGCGCGAGCTGCATCCGCGCCATCGTCTCGGCGGCACGCTCGCCCGCGTCCACGACGAAGATGCGACCGCCCGCGATGATCGCCGCACAGGAGTCCCCGCGCTTGGCGTCCGGCATCGGCGAGCCGGAGCCGACCACCGCCAGGTGCAGCCCGTCGGGCAGGCCGGCCACCGGATCGGCGCCGACGAGTGCCGGCAGCCGTCGTCTGATCGCGGCCAGGGCGACACGGGAGCGCAGGGAATCCGACACGGGATCGATCCTATGAGCTTCGCGAGCCAGCCCGCTCGCGACGCGCTCGCTCAGGCGTCGGACGCCGTCTCGGAGACGGCGGCCAGGGGGAGTCCGCGGCCGCGGCCGGCGGCTCGGTGAGCTCATCGTCGAGGACGCCCTCAGGATCGCGCAGGAAGCCATCCTCGTCGCGTAGCCCGTCCTCGTACGGCTGCTGCGGGTTCGCCGCCTCGAGCTTGCGGGCGGCCTTGCGGGCCGCTTTCTCTGCACGCTTCTCACGCAGCCTGCTTTCGCGCGTGAGCTTCGCCATCGTCGTCTTCCTCTTGCCGCTCGAAGCCATATCTGCCGATCTTCTGGAAATGTAGGCGCACGCCCGATCAGGCGTGCGCCCTTACGCCAAGCGAAGCGGCGCTCTAGAGCGCCTGAACGTTCGCAGCCTTGGGTCCCTTGTCGCCGGGTTCGGCGTCGTAGGAGACCTTTGCGCCTTCGGTGAGCGAGCGGTAGCCCTCACCCACGATTGCGCTGTGGTGCACGAACAGGTCCTTCGACTGGTCGTCGGGGGTGATGAACCCGAAGCCCTTGTCGTCGCTGAACCACTTCACGGTTCCGGTGGCCATTCTTGATTCCTCCTGCGTTGTAGTGCTGCGAACGCGGAGATTGCTTGAAGCAAAGGCACGAGCGCTGGCACTGCGGATGCTGAGCTCGAACAGCTCAGCCTGATCGGGGGAGACTAGCAGCGCGCGACGGGTCAGTCGCGGGTGGCCGGCCCGTGCTCGTCCTCCGCTCCCGGGGAGGGCGGCAGACCTCGAGTGTCCGGGCAAGGCAAACTGTGGCCGCCTCGACCTCGTAGACGACAAACCAGAAGGGAGCACATCAATGTCGGAGCTCTCCATCGAGGAGCTCTTCTCCGTCGCCGGGAAGACCGTGCTGGTGACGGGCGGCTCGCGTGGCATCGGCGAGATGATCGCCGCGGGCTTCCTCGCCAACGGCGCCAAGGTCTACATCAGCTCCCGCAAGGCCGACGTCTGCGACGCGACCGCGGCGCGCCTGGCCGAGACCTACGGCGGAACGTGTGTGTCGATTCCGGCGAATCTCGCGAGCACGGACGGCGCGGCCGCGCTGGTCGCGGCGCTCGGCGAGCGCGAGCAGCAGCTCGACGTGCTCGTCAACAACGCCGGCGCCTCCTGGGGCGCTCCGCTGGGGGAGTTCCCCGAGAACGGCTGGGACAAGGTCATGGACACCAACGTGAAGGGGATCTTCTTCCTCACCCAGGGCCTGCTCCCGATGCTCGAAGCCGGCGCCAGCTCCGAGTCGCCCGCCCGGGTGATCAACGTCGGCTCGATCGACGGGCTGCGCACCTCGCGCTTCGACAACTGGTCCTACGGCGCCTCGAAGGCGGCGGTCCATGCGCTCACCCGCCAGCTCGCCGCGACGCTGGTGAAGCGCAACATCCTCGTGAACGCGATCGCGCCGGGCCCGTTTCCGACCTGGATGCTCAGCACGGGCGTGGGGGGCGGGGGAGACGTGCAGGCCACCGACTGGGATCAGGTCGGCCAGGTCAATCCCCGCGGGCGCGTCGGCAGGCCGAGCGACATCGCCGGGACCGCACTGTTCCTCGCCTCCGCCGCCGGGGCCTACATCGTGGGCGACACGATCGTCTGCGACGGTGGCGTCGTGACCAGCTGAGCTCGCGCCGGCCGCGCGTCGGCGATCCTCATGGGCGCGCGCCGATCCTCACGGGCGCGCGCATCACCTCCGGTCCGTCTGCGACGGCAGATACCGTCGTCCAGTGGAGTCTCCGAAGCTAATGCTGAGGCCGCGTGCAGACGATTGCAGTGCGATCTCATGAGGGTGGGTAGGAGTCTTCCTCGCAGCCGCAATGGCCTCAGGAGGCGCGTAAGCGCAGCCTCCGCTGGAGCCGTGCTCGGGCTGCTCGCACTCGCGTTGGCGGCCGGTCCGGCCGTCGCGAACGAAGGCCTTCATGGCCCCCGCTACGAACTCAGGGTCACCGAGGGCGAGACCACGTTCCCCGAATACCAGTCGATCGCCTCGACCTCGGGGTCGGTCAACTCGAACGCGAAAGTCGGCGTTTCGATCAGCCGCGGCGGAATCATCGTCTACAGGGACACGGGCAACGGCGGCGCCTGGCTCTCGCAGGTCCCGCAGGTGGGCGACGTGGTCACGCTCGAATCCCCGCTGGGCACGGTGATCGGCTCGGTCGTCTACGACGGCCTTCCCGCGATGGACCCCACTGTGTGCGCGGGTTCGGCGAACTTCTCCGGTCAGAACTCGACCGGCTTCACGGTCGCAGGCTCATATGCGATCTTCTCGCTGCAGACCGACCCCTACGGCCACGTCACGGGGGTGCACAGGTCGGCCTTCGGCGAAGCGCAGGTGAAATCGCTGTCGGGCACCACCTTCGGGGGCAACTTCCTGGTGCCGCTGGCGCTCGGCGAGACGGTGACCGCCACCGAGTCGCTGAAGACGCTGCTGCCGGAAGAAGCCACCTACACCTACGTGAGCGAAAACTCGCGACCGGTGGGAGCGTGCCCGGCGCCGCCGCCTCCACCTCCTCCGCCGCCGCCGCCGCCTGCCCTGCAGGGGTCGATCTTCAAGCTCGGCCATCGTCACGCTCCACTCGCTCTTCACCTCGGGCTGGAAGGTCCTGGTCGGCATCAACCAGCCGGGAACCGTGATCGAGGACCTCTACCTGCGAGGGCGGCACGCTCCCCGCCTTCGCCTCCAGCAAGCACCACCACCACCACAAGCCCCGCCGGCGCTGCTGATCGCCCGCGGCGTCACCACCGCCAAGACCGCGGGCGTCGTGAGCGTGCTGCTGCGCCTCACGCACAAGGGGCGAAGCAGGCTGCACTCGGCCAAGAGCGTGCACGCCGTGCTGCTCAGCGACGCTCCACAGCAGCTCGGGCGCCAAGCTGAGCCTCAAGCGCCGGACGATCAAGATCCACTGAGGCATCGCGCGCCGCATGGAGCGCGTGCTCGCAGTCGCGCTGGCGGCCGTCACCTGGCTGGTGCCGGCACCGGTCCTGCCGATACCGTCGCGCAGCGGCGCTGAAGGGCCGCCGCGTCCGTTCACCGCCGAGCCTCCGTGGGGCTCCGCGCCGGCCCCCACACCGCGGCGTGTCGTCCGCGCACAGGACCGGGCGCTGCTGCGACGGCCCCTTCCCCGCCGGCAGGCCTCGCGCGCGGGGTCTCCGACGGCAGCGCTGCTGCTGAGCGCGGACCCGGCGACCCGCCGGCTGGCGCTCGAACGGATCCGCGCCACCGGCGCCACGGTCGTGCGCATCCCTGTCGACTGGCGCGAGCTCGTCGCTGCCCGGCCCGCCGGCGGGCTTCGACGCAACCGACCCCGCAGATCGCTCCTACGACTTCGCCCACCTCGACGAAGCCGTCAAGAGCGCCGTGCTCGCCGGGCTTCAGCCGATCCTGGTGGTGTCCCACGCGCCGGCCTTCGCCGAAGCGCCCGCCCGCTGGCCCTACGCCTACCCCGGCAGCTGGGACCCCGACCCGGCGGCGCTGGGAGCCTTCGCGCAGGCGCTCGCCGGCCGCTACGACGGGAGCTTCCCCGACCCGAGCGGTCCCGCTGCCGCGCTGCCGCGCGTGACGCTGCTTCCAGGCCTGGAACGAGCCCAACCTGGCCCGCTACCTGGAGCCGCAGTGGGTGGTCCGGGAAGGGAACTGGACGGCGTTCTCGCCGCTGCTGTACCGGGAACTGCTCAACGCCTTCTACGCCGGGGTCAAGCTGGTGGCCCCGGACGACGTCGTGATCACCGCCGGGGTCGCGCCCGACGGCGATCCCGCGGGCGTGGGGCGCGTGGCGCCGCTGACGTTCCTGGCCTCGATGCTGTGCCTCACCGGCCGCCGTCCCTCCCGCCCGGGCCCCGTGTCCGGAACCACCCCACTTCGACGTGCTCGCCTTCCACCCGCTGTCGGTCGGCGACCCCGACCTGCCGGCGCGCTCGCGCCTGGACGTCTCGATCGCAGACGCCGCCAAGGTCACCGGCCTGCTGCGCCGCGCCGAAGCGCTCGGCACGCGCCCTGCCGGCGGGCGCCAAGCCGGTCTGGGCCACCGAGCTCAACTGGGAAAGCGCCCCCCAGTCGCCCGACGGCGTGGCCCCCGGACTGCAGGCGCGGTGGATCTCCCGCGCCCTGCACCGGCTGTGGGTCGCCGGGTGTCGGACTGGTGGACTGGCAGTTCCTGGTCGACCCCTATCCGGCGGTCCGGGCCGCCACTCCGACCGGGGAATCGTTCGAATACGAGCGCCCGGCGGGGCTCTACAGCGCCGGTCCCGGCGGCGACCTCGCGCTGGCCCGCCCGAAGCCGTTCCTGGCCGGGTTCACGCTTCCCGTTCGACCCCCTGCGGGCGAACCGCAGCCAGGTCCGCGTATGGGCGCTGCTGCCGCCCGGTCGGGAGACGGCCCTGCTGCAGTACGCGCGCACCGTCCACGGGCGCTGGCACACGCTGGCGCTCCTGCGATGCCACCGCGCCCGGCGTGCTCAACGCGCTGGTCCGCCTGCGCCGCGCGGGCGTGCTGCGGCTGACCGCCGGCGGGCTCCTCAGCCCCGAGGCGGGCGTGCCCGCCGGGGCGAGGCGCTGACAGAGCGGCGCTCCGCTCGCCGTCGGCTCCCGCAGCGAATCAGGGCCTCGCGCCCGACCTAGAGGCTAGGCGAACGCCTTCAGGAACGCTTCTGCGATCAGCTGGTAGCCGCTGCGGTTGGCGTGGATGTTCGGCCCCACGGGAGCCGGCGCGCACATCCACGTGAGCCTGCACACTTCGGCGACGGCCACCGGCACGGGGCTGCTCTGGCCGGCCAGGATCGCGGTGCGAGAGGTGTCGTAGGTGCTGAAGGCGTTATCCACGTGCGCGACGCGAAAGCCGGCTTCCCGGTACAGGCGTTCGAGCCCCCGGTTGATGACGCGTGAGTACCGCACGCTCGTGAGGGCTTCGACGTGTCCCCCGGGTGCGAGGTAGAGCTCGAGGAAGGGGTCGTACAGGGTCATCGCCGCCATCGGCGTGCCCGGCGAGGCCGCGCGGCGTAGCCGGCGCAGGATCACGGGGACGTTCCCGGCGAGCCGGTCCACCCCCCGCATCACACAGGCGACCACGATTTCATCTCCCTGCTGGCAGCCGTCCACGTCGTTGGCGCCGATGTCGATCGTCAGGAGCGCCACTTCGCCGCGGCGGCGGTGTCTGCGCAGGAAGCGTTCGGCGGCGACCATCTGCGAGCCGCCCGCCGGATGACAGCCGAGCAGGAAGGCGTCGGCCGAGTTGCCCTTCCCGGTGAGGAAGCTGGTCGTGGTCTCGCCGCCGCAGCCGAGCTTCACCAGCTTCAGGTGCTTGATCCGCCGGCGCTCGCGGGCGTACAGCTGGTCGGCGTAGCCCTGATCGGTGTTCACCGTGATCCCGGAGGAGTTCGGCTGCATCCCCTGGGCCAGCGAGTCTCCGAGGGACAGGTAGTAGCGGGTGGCGGATGCGCCCGCGGGCGCCGCCAGCGAAAATGCGAGCGCGGCCACGATGAGGGCGGTCCCGGCGCGACGCGAAGGCATTCCCAGAATCTAGCGCCGCTTGTGGTGCGGCGGCGCAGCTCCCGGCCGCCGAAGCGGGTCAGTCACCGCCGGGCCGGATCTCGACCGCGGCCATGTTCCATTCGTTCTTGGTCGGTGCGGTGTCACTCATCGTGACCGTTTCTCCGGCAACGACCGTGACGGCGCCGGTGTACTGCGTCCAGGTGGTGTCGCCGGCGGAGGTGTCGAGATATTGGTGCAGCAGGGTCTGTCCCGATGCGAGCGTACGCGCGGTCGCGTTCGTCCAGTCGTGGCCCACGGCGAACACCAGCGAGCCCGCTTCGGTCGTCTTCACGGGCACGCTCGCGGCGCCGCTCGCCGCCCCGGAGCCCGCGGACGCCCCTGCCCCCTGGGACATCTGCACCCCGACCACGGTCAGCGACTGGTCGAAGCCGGTGGCGCTCGGGGTCGCGGTGGCCGAGACGTTGAAGAGCGGCGCGAGTGCCGTGGCGGTCCAGATCTCGGCATCCCCGGCGCGGGTGTTGGCGCGCTTGACGAGCGTCCAGCTGAGGCCGGCTCCGGTGACGGTGACGGTTTGGCGAGCGGCGCCCGAGGGCCCGTCGGTGGAGACGAAGGCGAACAGCCGCTCGCCGGCTTCGGAGGTCGTGAACAGCGGTGTCGTCACCGTCCCCTTGCCGTTCACGGTCGCGTTCGCGCTCGGGTCCAGCACCGGATTTCCGCCGCCCGTCGGGGCCGTCGGCGTGGCGGCGTTGGACGGAGTCGATTCGGGTCCCGTGCCGTACTGGTTCGCGGCCGCCACGCGGAAGGTGTAGGTGGTGCCGTTCTTGAGTCCTTCGATCGTGGCCGTCGTCGCCGGGGGCGTGCCTTTGACGGTGGTCGCCGGCAGCGCTTCGGTGCCCGCGTAGGGGGTGACCGTGTAGGTCAGGATGGCGCTTCCCCCGCTGCCGGGGGCCGTCCATCTCACGTTCGCACTCGCGTTGCCGGCGCTGGCCGTGACTTCCGTCGGAGCTTCCGGTGCGGTGGGCGTGAAGGGAACCACTTCGTTGGATGGGGCGGAGGCCGGGCCAGGTCCGACGGCGTTGATCGCCTGCACGGTGAACGTGTATGCGGCTCCGCCCGTCAGTCCCGTCACGGTGGCGCTCGTCGCCGGCGGGCTGCCCGTCACCGCCGTGCTCGCCTGTGCTTCCCCGGAGGTGTAGGGCGTCACCCTGTATTCGGTGGCTTCCCCGCCGCCGGCCGGGGCGCTCCAACGCACCGTGGCAGAGTTGGCGCCGCCCTGGGCGGTGACGCTGCCGACGTTCCCCGGCACGGTGTTCGGCGCGCCTTCTTCGATCTTGCCGTAGGCATAGCTGAGGGTCTGCCCGCCTTCTTCCTGCGCTTCCCTGTTGGAGTTCGTCAGGTGCTTGCCGGCCGGTTCCTCCTGCAGCCAGCCTTCGGTGTTGCACTGCTCGCAGTTGATTTTCGTGGCTTCCGGAGAGGGCAGTTCCTTCAGCGGGCGCGGCGCTTCCCACCAGTTCGAGGGTTCGTTCGAGTAGACACCCCAGGGCTGACCTTCCGTCAGGCTGGCCCGTTCGTGGACGAACTTCTGATACACGTGGGTCGATTCCGCTTTCTGGAAGGTGGTGTTCGCGAGCCAGTACTTGACGCCCTTGAAGACCCTGATCGGGCGTTCGAGCTTGAATTCCGTGAACTGTTCGTTGGTGATCTTGCTCTCGGCGACTTTGCCCGAGGTGGCGAGCAGCGGTCCCGGGTCTTCGGGCGGGATTTCCGCTTCGAATGCCATGAATTCGACCGGCGTCCAGGTGCAGCTGCAGCCGCCCTTCGAATTTTCGGAGGCGTTGTTGTATTTGATTTCCGGGAATTGGTAGATGCGGTTTCCGTAGATCCCGATTTCCGCGCCGGTGTTGGTCCCGCCGCGAGATCCGGCGAGGACGGCGAAGACCGCTTCGATCGTGCCCGTGTGTTCTGCCACGAACGGCCACGCGACGAACTGCCCCTGGGATATTTCATCCGAGCACTGCCCTCCTCCGCTTTTGCATTCGGAGACCTTGCCCTGCCAATGGGCCTTCTGTTCGGCTCCCATCAGGATCCCCGGTTCGGCAATCGTTTCACTCGGCACGGCGACGTTCGAGGGACTCGATTCGGGTCCCGTGCCGTACTGGTTCGTGGCCGCCACCCGGAAGGTGTAGGTGGTGGCGTTCGTGAGTCCTTCGATCGTGATGGCAGTGGCCGGGGGTGTGCCTTTGACGGTGGTGCTCGGTAGCGCTTCGGATTCCACGTAGGGCGTGATCGTGTAGCTCAGGATCGCGCTCCCGCCGTTGCCCGGTGCGGTCCACTTGACGGCGGCGCTCGCGTTGCCGGCCGTGGCCGACACTTCCGTGGGGGCTTCCGGAGGCGCCGGGGTGAAGGGGGTCACCGTGTTCGACGGCGAAGAGACCGGCCCGGCCCCGGCGGCGTTGAGCGGCTGCACGGTGAAGCTGTAAGGGGTGGCGCCTTTGAGTCCCGTCAGCGTGGTGGCGGTGGCCGGTGGGCTGCCCGTGAGGACCGTGCTCGGCTGCGCTTCGCCGGAGATGTAGGGGGTGATCTTGTATTCGGTGGGCGCCCCGCCGCTGGTGGGTGCGCTCCAGCTCACCGTCGCCGAGTTGGCCCCGGCCTGTGCGGTGACGTTGCCGACCGGCCCGGGCGCCGTGGGGTGAGCCGCTTCGAAGAGCACGTCGACCCAGTAGTTGGTGGCCTTGTAGGTATGTGTCGGGAACGCGTTCGTGGCGCTGTATACGTACACGCCGTTCGCGCTCGCGGTGTTGGCGAGCGCTGTCAGCGGGGGGCTGCTCGCACCGGCCGTGGCGAAGCCCGAGAGGGTTTCCGAATAGTGGCCTTTGGGCGCCAGGTAGGAAGCGACGTAGGTCGTGTTGGCGCTGATCGTGACGGGGGTCGAGAAGGTGAGGAGCTGCCAGCCCGATGCCGACTCTCCGGTCACGGTGGCGGAGGCCAGCAGCGTCCCGCTCGAGCTCCACAGGCTCGCGACGTGCGTGCCGGTGTTGGCGGTGGCCTTGTAGAAGCGTATGCCGGTGACCGTTCCGGGGACTTCGGAGCTGAACTTCACGCCCAGCACCACCGCTGTCGGGTCTTTGGAGTCGGCCGTTGCCGGCGTCGCGGTGCCGAAGATCGTCGTGGCCGCCTGTGCGGAGGCCGTGCACTGCACGAAGCACGCGAGCAGCGCCGCCGTCGCGAAGACGGCGAGCACGAGGCTGCGGAGGGTGGGTCGTGCCGACATTGCCAAAGCGCGGCCCCCTGGCGCGGGAAGGCAGGCGTCGTAACTACCGTATCCGCGAAGGCGCGCGGCGCCAGGGCCCGATTGGGCCTCGCGGGGGCACAGTTTCCCGCAAATAGCGAACTTTTCCGAGCAGCCGAGCTCGCGACCCGCAGAAGTTCGGCGCTTCAGCGCGGAGCGCGTTTGCGCCTGGTCAGCCGGCCGAGTTCGCGGCCGAAGGCCTGCTCGACCTCGGCGACCATCGTGAGCTGGTAGGCCGCCACCAGCACGCTGGCCGAGAGTGGGCGCAGGCGCTCGATCGACGTCGTGACCTCCTGCCAGCGCTCGTCGGGATAGCCCTCCGCCGAGAACGGCTCCCACAGGTCCTCCAGGAACAGGTTCACGAACTCCCTGGCCACCAGCCGGCACTGCTCCTGCACCTTCGCCAGCACCTTCAGGGCGTGGCTGAGGGGCACCCCCATCGACACCACCTCCTCGGCGGCGTCGAGCAGGGAGGGGAGGGGCGCCTCGATGCGCCCGTCTCCGAGCTGGACCAGCAGCCCCATCTTCTCCGCCCGGGCCAGCTCCTGGGGGCCCGCGTGCTCCCCGAAGCGCTGCAGGAGCTCCTCGGCGGTGAAGACCCTCGGCTGCTCGGCCTCGATCGGGGTCGAGAGGACCTCACGCAGGCTCAGCAGCTGCTCCGGCCGCCCACGGGTCTGCTCGAGCAGCCGTTCGATCGCCCGCAGGTTGAAGCCCTCGCCCTGCATCTGGCTGATCAGCCGCAGCCTCGCGATGTGCTCGGGGCCGTAGAAGCCGACCCGGTCGCGCACCTCGGGGGCGGGGAGCAGGCCGCGGGCCCGGTGTGCCCTGATGTTGCGGACCGTCATCCCGCTCTCGGCCGCGAGCTGCTCGATCGTGAGCAGGTGATCCCCCGACGCCATCGTGTCCTCAGCTTACCCTCGGATTACGACACATCGAACATGGGTACATCGAATGATGTAACGTTGATCCGTGGCGCGTCGAGCGGCGTGGCCCCGGCCCGAGACCAAGGAGAGCACCATGTCGGCAGTCGGACAGCGACCGTCCCACCTCGACGATCCTCCGCCCGCGGCCGAGCAGGCTTCCGGGCCGGCCCCCGAGCAATCCCCCGCCGGGCCGGCCGTGAACGTCGTGGATGGGCTTCCGCCCGGACCCCGATTGCCGCGGTGGCTGCAGACGCTGCTGGTGTGGAACCGGACCAACCCGTTCCTGGAGCGCTGTCAGCGCCGCTACGGGCCGGTGTTCACGATTCGCGCCCTCCCCTGGGGTCGGGCGGTCCACGTCAACGACGCCGAGCTGATCAAGCAGATCTTCACCGGCGATCCGGCCCTCCTGCACGCGGGCGAGGGCAACTCGATGCTGGCTCCGGTGGTGGGGCACAGCTCGGTGCTCGTGCTTGACGAGGATGAGCACCTGCAGGCCCGCAAGCGGCTGCTTCCGCCATTCCACGGAGACGCGGTCAAGCGCTACGGCGAGGTGGTCGAGAGGATCACCGTGCAGGAGTGCGCCCGCTGGCCACTGGGGAGGCCGTTCGAGCTGCATCCGCGCATGCGCGCGCTGACCTTCGAGGTGATCCTCGAGGCGGTCATCGGCGTCACCGACCCGGACCGTCAGCAGGCCCTGCGCAAGGTGCTGCCGAAGACCGTCGACCTCGACTTCGTGACACTGCTGGTGTGGCTGGCGCCCTGGCTCGGGCGCTTCGGGCGCTGGAAGCGCTTCCAGAGGGCGGTCGAGGAGGCCAACGAGCTGCTCCAGGACGAGATCGCGGCACGGCGACGGGATCCGCTGCTGTCAGAGCGAGGGGACGTGCTCTCGCAGCTGGTCCTGGCCGGCGACTTCGACGACCAGGAGCTGCGCGACCAGATCATGACGCTGCTGATAGCCGGCCACGAGACGACCGCGACCGGGCTCGCGTGGGCGTTCGAGCGCCTGGTGCGCAACCCCGAGGTGATGGAGCGCGCGCGCCAGGGCGACGACGAGTATCTCGACGCCGTCGTGCGTGAGACGCTGCGCGTGCGGCCCGTCATTCCGGCCGTGCTGCGCCAACTCCAGGGTCCGCTGCAGCTGGGCCGCTGGCGCCTGCCGCAGGGGGTGACGGTGATGCCCGCGATCTCGTTGATGCACAGCGACCCCGCGGTATTCACCGAACCCGAGAGCTTCCGGCCCGAGCGCTTCCTGGAGGGCGAGGGGTCCACCTACACCTGGATTCCGTTCGGCGGCGGGCGGCGACGGTGCCTCGGCGCCGCCTTCGCCAGCTTCGAGATGAGGATCGTGCTGCGCACGATCCTCACGCACGCCGCCCTGCGGGCCGATCGTCAGCGCGACGAGGGTGTGCGCAACCGGCACATCACGCTGATCCCGGCCCGCGGGGCGCGCGTGGTTCGCACCGGCTGAAGCCGGTGTGGCGACCCGGCGGGGGGCGCCGGGCCGCCACGGTGCTCCGCCAGGCGCCTAGTGGAGCAGGTCGAGGGTGTTTTCGGCGTCGTTGACGAAGTACACCCCGTGCTGGTCGGGTGTCAGCGTCAGGCCGAACAGCCCGCCTTCCCCCGCCCCGGTGTCAACGGGCGGGAACTGGAAGCCGAAGGGGGTCGTTTCCACGATGTCCCCGTTGCCTCCGTTGGCGGTCAGGATGTTGCCGTTGGGAGCGAGCGTCATCCCCAGCGGCGACGCCAGCCCGCCCCCCGTGGTGACCGTGATCCCGCCGTGGGTGGCGGGGAACGGACGTATCGCCGCGAACGGGACGGCCGCGATGCGGTTGGCCGAGGTGTCGGCCACGAACAGCGTGCCGAACGCGTTCAGGGCGACCCCGGTCGGAGCCAGCACGAACGCGGCCGGGTTGGTCTGCTCGGGGAAGCCGGTGGCGATCACGCTCTCGGCGAGCACCCGCGGGGGCCCCGGCAGAGCGGTCTCGAGCGTCACGCGCGCGACCGTGCCGCCGTCGGTGACTTCTTCGCCGTGTTCCACGGTCCCGTTGAGGACGTTGGTCACGAACAGGTCGGTGAACCCGAAGAACGAAGCCGCCGTCATGTCCCAGGGACCGTTGATGGGCCCGCCGGAGATCGTTTTCACCGGGTTGCCGTGCGGGTCGAGCACGATCAGGCAACCGGCCTTGGCGGTGGCCGCTTCGCCGTTTTCGGACGGCAGGCTGCCGACCACCACGTAGTTGTCTGGGAGGATCGTGAGGGCCGTCGTCAGGCCCAGCCCGCCCGGACAGGGCCCGTGCAGTTCGGAGGCCTTCAGCTGCGCGAACAGGGTCTGGCTGCCGCCGGGAGAGACCTCGACGATCGTGCTGCCGGTGCCCTGCAGGTTTTCTTCGTTGTTGAAGTTGCTGATCAGGACGTCGCCCTGCACGAGCGCGCCGCTGCTGTGGCGCACGACCACGATGCCGTAGGGGTTGACGTCGCCGTTGGCGGGCACGGTCGGGCCGATTTCGGTGACGTTGTGGAGCCCTCCGATGAAGGACGGGAACGGGAACGCGGAGGCCGCCGCCGGGGACAGCGCGCCCAGCAGCAACGCAGCCACGACCGACGCGCCGGCCGCCAGCGCCGCGGCGCGCGTTCGCGCGCGTCCGCGCACCGCGATCAGGACCTCAAACAGGGGAACGTCGGGTAGGGCACAGCGACGGAAGCGCCTCACGGCTCTCCTCCTTCCAGTCGTAGACAGGACCTACGTACGGCTAGACCCCGGAGCGGGGAAAAACTTCCGCCGTAGCGGAGCTCAGGCGTGTTTCGCCAGCCGCCGGGCGGCGCGTTCGCCGGCGCCTCGTAGCGCGCATCGCGACACCGGAGTGCGCATCGCGACACCCGTCCTCGCACGGCCGTTTAGCACGGCCGTTTAGCGATCGGCACTCGCGCTCATCCCCAGCGCCACCTCGGCCGAGGCAACAGCATGACGCGGACCCGCCCGTCCGTGCTGGGGGAGTCGAAGGCATCCCATGGCGCGCACGGCCATAGCGATGGGCATCACGCCGGCAAACCGGCCCAACACGGCTCCAAGCCCAAACCCGGGGTACGGACCCACAAGGCCAAGAAGCACAAGCTCAAGAAGCACAAGCTCCACCGGCACCGCCGCAAGCACAAGCACCATTCACCCGTATCCGGACTCCCCGGTGCGCCCGCGCCGCCGATGGTTCCCGTCAACCCGCCGGCTCCGTCAGAAGCTCCGCCCCCCGCCGTCGAAGCCCACTTGACGCTCCCGCAGGCGCGGCGGCTGCTGTGGCGGGCCGGCTTCGGTCCCGCAGCAGGTCAGGCCGAGGCGCTGGCCGGTCAGCCGGTCCAGCAGGTCGTGTTCAGCCTCACGCGACCGTCCGGCGCGGCTGTGCTGCAGGGCCCCGAGCCCCAGAACGAAGAAGGCGAAGCGCTGCAGCCCGCGGACGCCTGGGGCGAGGACCACTGCTGGTGGCTGGATCGGATGATCCGCTCCGATCAGCCGCTGGTGGAGCGCATGACCTACATCTGGCACGACTGGTTCGCCAACTCGAACGAAAAGGTCAACGACCAGCAGCGCATGCTCGACCAGAACAACCTGTTCCGCGAACAGGCGCTGGGGAGCTTCCACGACCTGTTCCTGGCGGTGACCACCAACCCGGCAATGCTGATCTTCCTCGACGGCATCTACAACAGCCGCTGGGAACCGAACGAGAACTACGGGCGCGAGATGATGGAGCTGTTCTCGCTCGGGGCCGACCGCGGCGCCTACACCGAGGACGACGTCAGGGAGATGGCCCGCGCGCTGACGGGCTGGACGGCCGAATGGACCGAAAGCAGCGGGCTGCAGAACTTCCACTTTGAAAGCCAACGCCACGATCAGGGCGTCAAGACGGTGTTCGGCCAGAGCGGCAACTTCAACTACGCCGACGCCGTCTCACTGTGCGTGTCGCACCCGCTGCACCCGTCGTTCTTCGTCAGCAAGCTGTGGAGCTACTTCGTCCCGGTGCCGCCCCCGGAAGCCACGCTCGCGTCGCTGCAGGGGATCTACCTGTCCTCGGGCTACTCGATCCGATCGGTCGTGGAGGCGATCCTCCAGAGCCCCGAATTCCTCGACGGCCCGGATCTGGTGACGCCGCCGGTCGTATACAACGCCGGCCTGCTGCGCGCGGCCGGGCGCTACATCGACTCGACCGCGTGGGCGTGGCTGTCCTCCGCCGCCGGCCAGCAACTGTTCTATCCGCCCAACGTGTCCGGCTGGGACTTCACCCGCTGGCTGGACACCTCGACCGCCAAGGCGCGCTGGGAAATGGCCACCTACGTGACCTCCAACAACTACCCCAACCCGTGGCCGGGGAAAGGTGAAGCGCACTACAGCGAAACCGAGACGGCGGAGGCGGCGCTGGCGAGCGCGATGACCTACTGGGCCCAGCCCGGGCTCTCCGAAGAATCGCTGCAGTGCATCGCGGAATTCGCCCAGAGCAGCCTCGAAGGGGTGACTGCTCCATGGGAGCAGAGCCCCTACAGGGCGCTGCGTCAGAACGCGCTGCGGATGTTGATCGCGACCTCCCCCGACATGCAGGTGAGTTGACGACATGCAACGGAGCTGTTCCTGTAAAGAGTTCACCCGCTCGCAACTGATGCGCCACGGCGTCGCCCAGGCCGGGCGCGGGCTGCCCAAGATCGAGCAGGGGATGCCGCTGCCCGCCGGCACCGGTTTGAGCCGGCGCTCGTTCCTGCTGCGCACCGCCGGCGGCGTACTCGCCGTCTACGGGGCGGGCGCGCTCTCGCCCCGACACCTCGAAGCCGGGATCGCCCAGGCCGCGGCCGCGGCGCCGCCCAAACAACCGGTGATCGTGTCGATCTTCATGGAAGGCGGCTGGGACGCGCTGTCGGTGCTCGCGCCGGTCAAGGAAGCCGCCTACCACCAGCTGCGCCCCCAGCTCGGGCGTCAGGAAGGCGAAGGGGTTCCCTTCAGCGAGGACGAAACGCTGATGTGGCATCCACAGGCCGGGGGGCTGGCGCAGCTGCACGGCGAGGGCAAGGTGGCCGTGTTCCCGGCGATCGGCTACGACCCTCCGGACGAGAGCCACTTCACCAGCCGCCACTACTGGGAGGTCGGCGAACTGAACACCCAGGGGCGCACCGGCTGGCTGGGCCGCTACCTCGACGTCGCCGGCAACCCCGACAACCCCCTGCAGGGCCTCTCGCTCGACTACTCGCTGGCGCCGGCGCTGGCCACCGCAAAGGTGCCCGTGGCGGCCGTCTCGACCCCCTCCGACTACGGCTTCTGGGCCTACGGGCTGGACGAACCGCTCACCGGGCCGACGCTGGAAACGTTCGGCCGGCTGGGCTCGCTGAGCGCGAGCTCGACCGCGATGGCCCAGGCCCGTACGGCCTCTCTGGACACCAACCTGATCCGCCAGCAGGTGGCCCCGTTCGCCGACGTGGAAGGAAAACCGCCGTTCACCTCGCCGGTCACCTACCCCACCAACGGCGACGAGTTCCCGGTTCGCCTGGCGGTGCTGGCGGACATGCTGGCCGACGAATCGCTGCCGATCAAATGCGTCTCGCTCAACGCCGTGGGCGGCTACGACACCCACTCGGACGAGGTCACGACGCTGGCCACCAACCTGGGCCAGACGGTCGAATCGGTGGTCGCCTTCCAGCGCGACCTCGAAGCCCGGGGCCTCGCCGACCGTGTCGTGATCCAGCTGTGGAGCGAGTTCGGTCGCCGCCCGCAGGAAAACGGCTCCGGCACCGACCACGGCGCGGCCGGCCTGAGCTTCCTGATCGGCAGCCGCGTGCGGGGAAAAATGGTGGGTGAATTCCCCGGCCTCACGAAACTCGACGAAAACGAAAACCTGGTCAACACCTCCGACTTCCGGGCGGTGTACTCGGCGTTGCTGGCGCAGTGGATGGGGGTCGAAGCAGGCCTCGTGATCCCCGGCGCCGGCACCGGCCTGCCCGGGCCGAGCACCTACGGCACGGTCCCCCAGCTGATCGAATGACCGCCCCGCAGCGCAGCGCGCCGGCGAGCATGGCCGGCTGCGGCCTGTGTGCGGTGCTGGCCGCCGTCGCCCTCGGCGGCTGGAATCCGGGCCGTGGCCTCAATCGCGCCTGGGCGGCGCGCTCGCAGCGCTCCGTGTGCGTCTCCGGGCATGCGCGGGGGAAGGGCGAGCAGGCCCGCAGCACGAGTCGGCCCGCGACCCGCAAGCGCTGCCCCAAGGCACACAGGCACGCGGGCGCCGCCCACCCGCAGCCGCACTCCCCGGTGTCGGCGCCGGGCGGGAACCCTGCGGGCCCGAGCTCGCCGACGGCGCCCACCGGCTCCTCCGAAGCGCCCGCAGGGCCGCCCTCCGAAGAAGGCTCCACGCTGCCGCCCTCGCTGCCGGAGGTGCAGGTCAGCGCCGTGGAGTACCACTACACGCTCTCCCGCACCACCGTCCCCGCCGGCAAGGTGATCATCGAGTTCGTCGACAACGGCCAGGACGAACACAACCTCAATGCCCAGGGCGCCAGCGGCCCGCCCGCTGCCTCGTTCCCGACCGTGACGCCGAAAACCGTCACCCGCCAGACGGTGGAACTGAAGCCCGGCTCCTACACGCTGTTCTGCTCACTGGCCGGCCACGAGGCGAAAGGCATGAAAGCCACGCTGACCGTGGAATGAGCCTCTACAGCGGCGTCGTGTAGGCGCCGCTCAGCCCGCCGTCGACCATGAACGTGGAGGCGGTCACGAAGCTCGACTCGTCGCTGGCCAGGAAGAGGGCGCCGAAGGCGATCTCCTCGGCGCGGGCGAAGCGGCCCACCGGAACGTGCACGAGGCGCCGCTGGGCCTGCTCGGGATCCGAGGCGTAGAGCTCCTGCAGCAGCGGGGTGTCCACCGGCCCGGGGCAGAGCGCGTTGACGCGCACGCCGCGGCGGGCGAACTCGACGCCCAGCTCGCGCGAGAGCGCCAGCACGCCGCCCTTGGAGGCGGTGTATGAGATCTGCGAGGTGGCGGCGCCCATCACGGCCACGAACGAGGCGGTGTTGATGACCGAGCCGCCGCCGTTCTCGAGCAGGTGGGGGATGCCGTGCTTGCAGCACAGGAACACGCTGCGCAGGTTCACCTTCTGAACCCGCTCCCAGGCCTCGAGCGAGGTCTCCAGCACGGAGGCGTCGTCGGGCGGGGAGATGCCGGCGTTGTTGAACAGCACGTCGATGTGTCCGAAGCGCTCGCGCACCTGCTCGTACATCTGGCGGACCTGTCTCCTCCTCTGCCACGTCGACCTGCAGCGAGAGCTCGCCGGGCGCTCCCTCCGCGAGGTCGACGCCGACGACATGCGCCCCTTCGCGGGTGAACAGCTCGACGGTCGCGGCCCCGATGCCGCCGCTCGCGCCGGTCACGACGCACACCCGCCCCTGCAGCCTGCCGAGCGCCTCCGCTGCCTGTGACTCAGCCATCGTGGCCCCCTCGGTCGCGTAGAAGATCGTCTTCACCTCGCTGTAGGCGTCGAGCGCGTGCGGTCCGAGCTCGCGCCCGTAGCCGGACTGCTTGAAGCCGCCGAAGGGCGTCGTCACGCGCACCGAGCTGTTGGAGTTGATCGACAGCACGCCCGTCTCCAGCGCCGCGCGCGACGCGCAGGGCGCGGGCGCCGTCGCGCGTCCAGATCGAGCCCGAGAGGCCGTAGATCGTGTCGTTCGCCAGCGCGATCGCCTGCTGCTCGTCGCGGAACGGGATCACGGCCGCGATCGGCCCGAACACCTCCTCGCGCGCGACCCGCGCTCGCGGGTCGACCGGGGCGAGCACGGTCGGGGCGAACCAGAAGCCCGGCCCCTCGGGCGCGCGTGCCGCGGAACGCGACCCGCTCGCCGTCGTCGAGGAACGAGGACGACCGTCTCGCGCTGGCCGGCGGAGATCAGCGGGCCCATCTGCGTGTCCTCGTCCAGCGGGTCGCCGACGCGCATCGCCTTCACGGCGCTCGCTCGAGCGCGGCCATGAAGCGGCTCCATCGCCTGCTCCTGCACGAGGATCCGCGAGCGCGCGCAGCAGTCCTGCCCGGCGTTGCCGAACACCGCCCCCGGCGCCGCCGCGGCGGCGGCCTCGAGGTCGGCGTCGGCGAACACGACGTTGGCCGACTTGCCGCCCAGCTCGAGCGTCACGCGCTTGATCGTGCGCGGCCGCGGCCTGCGCGATCGAGCGGCCCACCTCGGTCGAGCCGGTGAAGGCGATCTTGTCGACGTCGGGGTGCTCGACGAGCCGCTGCCCGCACGGTGCGGCCGGGACCGACGACGACGTTCACGACGCCCTCGGGCAGGCCCGCCTCGGCCGCCAGCTCGGCGAAGCGCAGCGCCGTCAGCGGCGTCAGCTCGGCCGGCTTCAGCACGACCGTGTTGCCCGCCGCGAGCGCCGGCGCGAGCTTCCAGGAGGCGATCGTGAGCGGGAAGTTCCACGGCGTGATCAGCGCCCACCACGCCGACCGGCTCGCGCACCGTGAAGGCCTGACCGCCGGCGACCGGGATCGTGTCGCCGAGCAGCCGCTCGGGCGCGCCGGCGTAGTAGCGGAAGGTGTCTCGACGACCATCTGCATCTCGCCGCGCGCGTCGGCGATCGCCTTGCCGGCGTTGCGCGCCTCGAGCACGGCCAGCTCCTCGGCGTGGGCCGCCACGTTCTCGGCGATCGCGTGCAGGATGCGCGCCGCGCGAGCGCCGGGGTCGAGCGCGCGCCACGCGGGCAGGGCCGCGCGCGCCGCCGCGACCGCCGCGTCGACCTCGTCGACGCCAGCGCGCGGGACTTCCGCGAGCACCGCCTCGGTGGCGGGCTCGAGCACTGTCAGCGTGGCGCTCAGCGGTCAGCCCGTCCGCGCTCTGCGGTCCGTCAGGAGCTCCGCCGCGCGCCATCCGCCCTGCCCTACGGTGCCTCGGCGATCGCCGGCAGCGCCTGTTCGATGTCGAGCTCGTCGATCGTGCGGATCGGACCCTTGAAGGTGCTTCTTCGCCGAGACGAAGTACCAGATCGTGACGGCGGCCATCACGCCGATCGTGACCAGCGGAGCGTAGTTGACCGCGTTCCAGCTGAAGCCGCTTTCCCACGGCACGCCTTCGGGCGAGAACGGCAGCGAGAAGATGATCACGCACAGGGCGACCCACACCACCGCGATCGGGTTGATCCATTTGTACTTCGAGCCGAGCGTCCACGAGCCCGGCACGAAGTTCTCGCCCTGGCGCCAGCGCAGGTACACGGGGATCGTGTAGGCGATGTACAGCCCGATCACCGAGATCGAGGTCACCGCCAGGAACGCCACCGGCGCTGCCGAGGTGGTTCGGGAAGTACGCCGGGATCGTGATGATCGAGCGCGAACACGACCACGAACAGCACCGACCAGGTGGGCGTGCGGTTCTGCCCGAGCCGGCGCCACAGGTTGTGGCCCGGGACGGCGCCGTCGCGCGAGAAGGCGAACGTCATCCGCGAGGCGCTCGTGACGCACGCCATCCCGCAGAACAGCTGGCCGATCGTCGAGATCAGCAGCACCGCCTTGGCGGCCGCCGAGGTCAGCGCGGTCTCGATGATCGCCACCGCCGGGTAGCCGGCTTTGTAGATTTCGGCTTCGTGGGCGTGCTGGATCGCGAACGTGATCGCCAGCAGCACGATCCAGCCGAAGATCGCCGAGTAGAGCACCGACAGCCAGATGCCCCGCGGCGCGGACTGTTCGGCGCCGTGCGTCTCCTCGGAGACGTGCGCGGAGGCGTCGTAGCCGGTGATCGTGTACATCGTCAGCAGGAAGCCGAGCGGCAGCACGTAGAACCAGAATTTCGCGCCGTGACGGCGCCGCCGGCGAAGCCGGATTCGTTGGCCTTGTGGCTGAAGACGTAGGAGAAGCTCGCGTGGTGGGAGGGCACGGCGATCAGCAGCACGACGATCGCCAGCACGCCGACGATGTTCCACCACACCGAGACGTTGTAGAGCACCGACACGAGGTGGCTGCGGAAGACGTTGACCAGCAGGGCGAGCAGCAGGATCAGCCCGAACAGCGCGAAGTTGACGTGCGCGGTGTAGTGAAGGCTCGTGCCCGCGGCGGCCTTGGCGAAGTTGAAGATGAAGTGCACTTCGTAGAGGCCGAGCGTGTACATCAGGAACGTCGCCGAGACGTAGATCACCGAGGCCGACACGGCGACCAGCCCGATCAGGTTGAACCAGCCGGTGAACCAGCCCCAGGCGGCGCCGCCGAGCTTCGACGCCCAGTAGTAGATGCCGCCGGCGGTCGGCATCGCCGAGGCGAGCTCGGACATCGACCAGGCGACGAACAGGATCAGCACGCAGATCAGCGGCCACGCGATCGAGATCGCGATCGGGCCGCCGTTCTTGAGCGCCTGCCCGTAGGTCGTGAAGCAGCCCGCGAGGATGCAGATGATCGCGAACGAGATCGCGAAGTTCGAGAACCCGCTCCAGCGGCGGTTCAGCTCCTGCTTGTAGCCGAGCTCGGCGAGCTTCTGCTCGTCGGTCCCCAGTCTCTCGGCTCGTGCTCATCGACTCGCCCCCCAGGGTGTAAAGGTTTGGATCTCCGTCCTTCGATCGTGACAATACGCTCATGCGCGGACGGAAGTCAAGAGACTCGGCCGGTCCAAGACCGCGATGCGGCGTCCTCGCGTCGTCCGGGAGCGTCCTCGCGGCGCGCCGAGCATGCCGGCGCACGCGGCCCGGCGCGCTCAGCCGCCGGGAAGCAGCCCCGCGAGCACGTGCTCGGTGCCCTGCAGGTGCTCGGTCATCACCCGCGCGGCGCGCATCGCGTCGCGCTCGCGCACCGCCGCGAGCAGCCGCCGGTGCTGCGCGTTGGAGGAGGCCAGCACCTCGGGCGGGTGGGCGATGTAGGCGATCAGGTCGGTCATCGCGCCCTGCACCTCGGTCATCGCGCGCACCAGCCGCGTCGAGCCGGTCGCCTCGGCGAGGCCGACGTGCAGGCGGATGTCGGCCTGGCGGTAGGCGGCGAAGTCCTCGAGCGCGTCCTCGAGCGCCACGCACGACCTCGTCGAGCGCGTCGAGCGCCTCGGGCTCGGCGCCCGCTGGGCGGCGAGCACCGCGACGCCGAGCTCGACCGCCAGGCGCTGGTCGCAGGTCTCGCGCCATTCCGCCAGCATCACGCTTCGACGGCGGGTCGGCGGGCGGCTGCGGGTCGGACACGAAGGTGCCGCCGCCGCGGCCCGCGGGTGGCGAACACGTGGCCGCTCTGGGTCAGCGCGGTCAGGGCCTGGCGCAGCGTCGAGCGCGCGATGCCCAGCCGCGCGCACAGCTCGCGCTCGGCCGGCAGCTGCGAGCCCGGCGGCAGCAGGCCGAGCTTGATCGCGGTGCCGAGGCGGTCGACGGTCTCCTCGAAGGCGGTCTGGGAGCGGACCGGCGCGAACACGCGCCTCGGGCGGCGCGAGCGTGTCCGGCGCCTGCTCGGCGCTCAGCGGACCCGCCATGGTCGCGCGCTCGCGCTCACAGCCGCTCGAACCCCCGGAAGCGCTCCCAGTCGGTGACCGCCGAGCCGAAGGCCGCCAGCTCGACGTCGGCGGCGTTGAGGTAGTGGTCGACGACCTCCTCGCCGAACGCCTCGCGCGCGACCTCGCTGCCGGCGAACAGCTCGCGGGCGTCGTGCAGCGTGTCCGGGACGCGCGGGCGCGCGCCGTCGGCGTAGGCGTTGCCCTCGAGCGCCGGCTCGAGCTCGAGCCCGGCGTCGACGCCGTGCAGCCCCGAGGCGATGATCGCGCTGAGCGCCAGGTAGGGGTTCAGGTCGGCGCCGCCGACGCGGTTCTCGAAGCGCTTGCGAGGGGCCGTGACCGACGACGCGCAGCGAGCAGGTGCGGTTGTCCTTGCCCCAGGCGACGGTCGTCGGCGCGAAGCTGCGCGGCGGCGTAGCGCTTGTAGGAGTTGATGTTCGGCGCCAGCAGCAGCGTCATCTCGCGCAGGCACGCGAGCTGACCGGCGAGGAAGGAGTCGAACAGCGCGTCGTCGCGCGCGAACAGCGGGCCCTGCTCGTCGGCGAGCGAGAAGTGGATGTGGCACGAGTTGCCCTCGCGCTCGTCGTACTTGGCCATGAAGGTGATCGCCATCGCCCTCCTGCGGCGGCGATCTCCTTGGCGCCGTTCTTGAAGATCGACGTGCTCGTCGCGGTCCGCAGCGCGTCGGCGTAGCGGAAGTTGATCTCGTGCTGGCCGAAGTTGCACTCGCCCTTGGAGTCCTCGACGACCATCCCGGCGGCCGCCATGCTGTTGCGGATCCGCCGGATCAGCGGCTCGACGCGGGCGGTGCCGAGCAGCGAGTAGTCGACGTTGTAGAGGTTCGCCGGGCGCAGGTCGCGGTAGCCCTTGTGCCAGGCCTCCTCGTAGGTGTCGAGGAAGACCATGAACTCGAGCTCGGTGCCGGCGTTGGCGGTCCAGCCGCGCTCGGCCAGGCGCGCGAGCTGGCGGCGCAGGATCTGGCGCGGCGAGGCGACGACGTCCGCTGCCGTCGAGCCAGGCGACGTCGGCCAGGCAGATCACCGTGCCCTCCTGCCACGGCACCGGGCGCAGCGTGTCGAGGTCGGGCACCAGCAGCATGTCGCCGTAGCCGCGCTCCCACGAGGACATCGCGTAGCCGTCGACGGTCGCCATGTCGACGTCGACGGCGAGCAGGTAGTTGCAGCCCTCGGCGCCGTGCTCGACGACCTCGGCGAGGAAGTGGGTCGCGGTCAGGCGCTTGCCCTGCAGCCGGCCCTGCATGTCGGTCATCGCCAGCAGCACCGTGTCGACCTCGCCCCGCTCCACCTGGGTGCGCAACTGCTCGAGCGTCAGGGGTGCCGTCGCTTGGCCGCTCATGGGCACCGACGGTACCGTTGCCCACATACCTGCGCAACGGTAGGTTCGGCCAATGCACGATTTGGAGGGCGTCCTCGAGCGTCTTCAGGCCCGCGTCGGTGCGCTGGAAGGCGAGCCGACGCCGCTGTCGGGGGGGATCACCAATCGCAACTTCCGCGTGCGCCTCGGCGGCGGCGACTACGTCGTGCGGCTGCCCGGCGAGCGCAGCTCGCTGCTGGGCATCGACCGCACCGCCGAGCGACTGGCCAGCGAAGCGGCGGCGCGGTTGGGGATCGGGCCGGCGGTCCTCGACGGCGAGGATGAATGTCTGGTCACAGCCTTCATCGAGGGCGGCCCCGTGGCGGGCCGCGAGCCGGCCGAGACGGGCTGAGGAGCTGGCCACGGCGTTGCGGGCCTTCCACGGCTGCGGCGTGCGGCTACCGGTCGATTTCGCCGTCGGGACGCTGCTCGAGCAGTACGCCGCGACGGTGAGTGAGCGGGGTGGCGAGCTGCCGGGCGAGTACGCCTTCGCGAGCTCCGTCGCCGCCCGCATCGCGGCCGGCGTTGGTAGCGTCGAGAGCTGTCCCTGCCATGACGACCTGCTGGCCGCGAATATCATCCGCGCCGCCGATGAGGGCCGCCTGATGATCGTCGACTGGGAGTACGCGGGCATGGGCGACCCGCGCTTCGACCTCGGCAACCTGGCGGTCAACAACGACTTCGACGACGCCGACGAGCGGCGCCTGCTGGCCGCCTACCACGGTGCCGAGCCGGACGACGCGCGGCGCGCGCAGCTGAAGCTGATGCGCGTGCTCTCCGACGCCCGCGAGGCCGCGTGGGGCGTGGTCCAGGGCGTCCTCTCGGAGCTGGAGTTCGACTTCGAGGGCTACGCGGGCGAGCACTTCGAGCGCCTGCGCTCGGCGGTCGCCGGGCCGGACTTCGAGGAGTGGCTTGCCGCCGCCGGCGCCTGACGCCGGGGACGCTCCCGGCGACCCGCCCGCGTCGGGGCCCGCGGCGGCGCCCGCGCGGTCCGTGCGTCCCCGACAACTGCCGCAGCGGGCACGGGTCGTGATCATCGGGGGCGGCGTCGGGGGCGCGTCGATCGCCTACCACCTGGCGCAGCTGGGCGAGCGCGACGTGGTGCTGCTCGAGCGCAGCGAGCTCACCAGCGGCTCCACCTTCCACTCGGCCGGGCTGGTCGGGCAGCTGCGCTCGAGCGTCTCGCTGACGCGCATCATGATGGACTCCGTCGAGCTCTACCGGACGCTCGACTGCGGCTGGGTGCAGTGCGGGGGCGTGCGGCTCGCCTGCACCCCCGAGCGCGAGGAGGAGGTGTTGCGGCAGGTCGCATGGGCGCGGACGTTCGGCCTGCCGCTCGAGCTGATCTCGGCCGAGGAGGCCCGCGATCTGTTTCCGTTGATGAGCACCGACGGGGTGCGCTGCGCCTCCTACCTGCCGAGCGACGGCTACCTCGACCCGTCGCTGCTGACCGGCGCACTGGCGGAGGGGGCCCGCGAGGGTGGTTGTCGCGTCTTCACCCACACGCGCGTCGAGGCGATCGACGTGTGCGACGGCCGCGTGCGCGGCGTGCGCACCGAGTGGGGCGACATCGAGGCCGAGGTCGTGGTCAACGCAGGCGGCATGTTCGCCGCCGAGGTCGGGCGACTGGCCGGCGTGCGGGTGCCGGTGGTGCCGTTCGCCCACGAGTACCTCGTCACCCAGCCCTTTCGCGAGCGCACGGCCGGGGAACACCTGGCGACGCTGCGCGACCCCGACCTGCTGATCTACTTCCGCGAGGAGGGGGGAGGCCTGGTGATGGGCGGCTACGAGCGCGCCTCGGCACCGTGGGCGCTTGACGCCCACCTGCTCGACGCGATCCCGCAGAACTTCAACGGGCGGCTGCTGGAAGAGGACTGGCCCCGGTTCGAGGAGATCGCCACCAACAGCCGCCGTCGCGTCCCCGTGATGAACGAGGTCGGCATCACGCGGCTGATCAACGGCCCCGAGGCGTTCACGCCCGACAACGAGTTCTGTCTCGGGGAGACCGACGTGCGCGGCTTCTACGTGGCCGCCGGCTTCTGCGCCCACGGGCTCGCCGGCGCCGGCGGGATCGGGCGCATGATGGCCGCCTGGATCCTCGACGGGGAGGCGCCGATGGACGTGTGGGAGATGGACGTGCGCCGCTTCGGCGCCCGCTTCCGCTCGCCCAGCTACACGCTCAAGCGGACCAAAGAGGTCTACGAGACCTACTACGACATCCGCTATCCCGGCCACGAGCGCGAGTCCGGGCGCCCGCTGCGCGTCTCGAGCGCCTATCCGTGGCACCGCGAGCACGGCGCCGCCTTCGGCGAGAAGTCCGGCTGGGAGCGGGTCAACTGGTACGCGTCAAATGCCCACCTGGGCGACGAGGCGCTGCGTCCGCGGGGCTGGGCCGGGATGCACTGGTCGGCGGCGATCGGCGCCGAGCACCGCGCCGCCCGCGAGTGCGCGGCCCTGTTCGACGAGTCCTCGTTCGCCAAGCTCGAGATCTCCGGGCCGGGCGCGGCGGCCCTCCTGGAACGCCTCTGTGACAACCGCGTGGCCCGCGAGGTGGGGATGATCACCTACACGCAGATGCTCAACTGCCGCGGTGGCATCGAGTGCGACTTCACCGTCACCCGCACCGCCGAGGAGAGCTTCTCGATCGTCACCGGAACCGCCTTCGGCGACCACGATCTCGCCTGGATCGCCAGCCACGCTCCCGCCGACGGCAGCGTGCGCTGCATCGACGTCACCGCCCGCTCCTCCTGCTTCGCGTTGTGGGGACCCCAGGCGCGCGAGATCCTCGCTCCGCTGACCGACGACCCACTGGACTTCGGCTACATGCACACGCGCGAGCTTGCGGTCGGCGACGTACCCGTGCGCGCTCTGCGGGTCACGTTCGTGGGCGAGCTCGGCTGGGAGCTGTACTGCCCGTCGGAGTACGGCGCGGCGCTGTGGCGCACGCTGTGGGAGGGAGGCCGCGAGCGCGGCATGCTCGCGGGCGGCTACCGCGCGATCGACTCGCTGCGGCTGGAGAAGGGCTACCGCGTGTGGGCCGCCGACATCACCGCCGACGAGACGCCGCTGCAGGCCGGGCTCGGCTTCTGCGTCAAGGACGGCGGCGAGTTCCTGGGAGCCTCAGCGCTGGCCGCCGCCGGGGACGGGGAGCCGGTGCCGCGCCTGCGCTGCGTGGTCCTGGCCGACCCGCGCTCGGTCGCACTCGGCAACGAGCCGGTGCGCGTCGCAGGGGAGGTCGTGGGTCGCGTCACCAGCGGCGGTTACGGCTACACGGTCGAGCGCTCGATCGCCTACGCGTACCTGCCCGGGGAGCTCGGCGTCGGGACGGAGGTGGAGATCGACATCTTCGGCCAGTGGGTTCCCGGCGAGGTCGTGCGCGAGCCCCTGTTCGATCCCAAGGGCGAGCGTGTCCGCGCCTAGGCTCAGACCCCGCGCCTAGGCTCAGACCCCGCGCCTCGGCTCAGACCCCGCGCCTCGGCTCGACCCCGCGCCTCGGCTCGCACCCCGCGCCTCGGCTCGCACCCCGCGCCTCGGCTCGCACCCCGCGCCTACGCGCCCATCCCGCGCCTCGGCGGGCTGGCCCCGCGTCGGGGAGCGAGCCCTATCTCGACGGGCTCGCCGGCTGGATCGACGGCCGCGACCCAGCCCGCGCCCAGAGCCGCCGAGCGGCCCGGCTGCAGGCCGCGTAGGCGCTCCCGCCACAGCACCCGTCCACCCTGCGTGACCTCGACCGTGGCGCGCCGCAGGAAGGCGCTCGAGCGAACCGCGAAGCGCCCCCGCGGCGGACCCTCGGTGCTCCCGGCGAGCAGGTTCGGCGTGACCCAGCCGAGTGGCGGCCGGGCCACGATCGGGGCCGCGCCGGCCGGCCAGGCGCGCGGGTCCTGGAGCCATTCGGCAGCGGCGCGGGCCGCGTGGCGTCCGCTGAGCGCGGCCACGTCGGCCGGCTCGGCGCCCGCCAGCAGATTGCCCGCCGCGAACACCCCCGCACGCGTACAGCGCAGGCTCGCGTCCACGCGCGGGCCGTGCGTATCGGGGTCCAGCTGTAGCCCGCCGAGCACGGCCAGCTCGTGGTCGGGGATCCAGTCGGCGCTCAGCACCACGAGCTCGCACTCCTCCAAGCGCACGGCGTGCGTGTCGAGGTGCTCGAGCTCGACCCGTTCCACCGCCGTGTCGCCGTGGATCGAGCGCACCGCGGTGCGCGTCCACAGCCGGGTCCCGAAGCGCGCCCTGGCCGCGAGCGCCGCCAACGGCAGCGACTGCTGGCGTGGCAGCTCGGTGACCATCGCGGCGACCTCCGCGCCGGCGTGGCGCAACGTCAGCAGGGCCGAGAAGCTGACGTGCTCGGCGCCCACGATCAGTGCCCTCCCGCGCAGGCGCCGGCCGCGCAGGTGCACCAGCTGCTGGAGCGTGCCGGTGTTCATCACGCCCGGCGCGCGCGTGCCCGCGATCAGTCGGGCCGAGCGCGGGCGCTCGCGGCAGCCCGTCGCCAGCACCACTGCCCCGGCGCTCACCGCGCGGCGTCCGGCGGGGCTCGTCAGCCGCAGCTCCCCGTCCTCGCCGAAGCCGGTGACCGTCGCCTCGGTCTCGACCTCACAGCCCGCGTTCCGCGCGAGACGCAGATAGCGCTCGGCGTAGCGGGGACCCGACATCAGGCGGTGGAGGTCGCGCACACCGAATCCCTGGTGGGCGCAGTGGCGGGCGATCCCTCCGGCCTGAGTCTCGCGCTCGAGCACGAGCACGTCGGCGACGCCGAGGCGGCGCAGCTCGATCGCGCACGCGAGCCCCGCGGGGCCGGCTCCGACGACGACCGCCTGGCGGCGTTCGCTCACCGCCGAGCCCTCTCGGCCAGCAGCGCCTCGAGCTCGGCGGCGCAGAAGAACCCCTGGCAGCGACCCATCGAGGCGCGTGTGCGGCGGCGCAGCCCCTCGATGTCGACCGCCGGGATCGGCGCCGACAGGGCTCGCACCAGCTCGCCTCGCGTGACCCGCTCGCAGAAGCAGACCACGCGTCCGAAGTCGGGTTCCCGCTCGATCAGATGCGGTTGGTCGTAGGGGCGGGGGAAGCGCTCGCCGATGTTGGGCATGCGGACCTCGGGCTGCGCGGCCTTCGGCTCGAGCTCAAGGCCCGCCCCGGCGAGCTGCTCGCACACGTGCTCGGCGATCGCCATCGACGCCGACAGGCCGGTGGAACGGATCCCGCCCACGCACGCGTATCCCTCCGGGGCGTGGATCGCGATCTGGTAGTCGGCGTGCTCGGTCGCGGCGCGCAGGCCGGCGTACACCGCCGTGACCTCGTGGTGCTCGAGCGCCGGCATCAGTCGCCGGCCCTCGGCGCGCAGACGCGCGAGTCCCGCGGCTGTGGTGGCGGTGTCGCGACGGTCGTGTATCTGCTCGGCGGTCGGGCCGAGCAGCAGGTTGCCGTACACGGTCGGGGCGAGCAGCACGCCCTTGGTGGTCTCGCTGGGGACGGCCAGCAGGATCTGCTCCAGCAGCGGCCCGGCGAGCTTGTCGAACACGATCAGCTCGCCGCGGCGCGGCGTGACGGTGAAGCCGTCGTGGCCGAGCATGCGGTCGAGCTCGTCGCTGAAGAGGCCGGCGGCGTTGACCAGGTAACGGGTCCGCAGCGGTCCCCTGGAGGTGGCCAGCTCGAAGCCCCCGCTGGGGTGTCGCTCGACGGCGCCCACGCGGCAGCCCAGCCGCAACTCGCACCCCCCCAGGAGCGCCTCCGTGGCGAACGCAAGCGGGGTGGTGAAGGTGCACACGATGCCCTCGTCGGGCACCTCCAGCGCCGCCCGCGCGCCGGGGCCGAGGTTGGGAACCCGCCGGTGGAGCTCCTCGCTCGTGAGCTCGCGGATCGCCGCGTAGCCGTTTGCGCGCGCGCACTGCACGATCGCGGGGAAGCGCGCCTGCTCCTGTTCGTTCCAGGCCACCAGCAGCGCGCCGACGCGCTCGAGCGGGATGCCTGCGCGGGGGGCGTATGCGCTCAGGAGCTCGTGGCCACGGCGCACCAGGCGCGCCTCGAGCGTTCCCGGCTTGCAGTCGAAGCCCGTGTGCAGGAGGGCCGTGTTCGCCTTGCTGGTGGCGGCTCCCACGTCCTCGCCCGCCTCCAGCAGGGCCAGCCGCAGGTCGTACCGGGAGAGCTCGCGGGCGATCGCGCTTCCCACCACGCCGGCGCCCACGATCACGACGTCGTGCGGTGTCGGCGCACCGCTCATCGGCTCAGCCATCCAGCTGCGCCACCGCGTCAGCCGCGGCGCGCCAGCGCTCGAGCCGCTCGCGGGCCTCCTGCACCCCCATGCGCGGCTCGTACACGGTCGCGGGCGACCACCTCCCGACGGCCTCCGCGGGCGTGCTCGCGCCCCCGGCACCCAGGCGCGCGAGCGCGGCCACACCATGGGCGGTTGCGTCGGGCGAGGGGTAGCACTCGACCGGCACGCGCAGCAGGTCCGCCTGTGCCTGCATCAGGCTCGCCGAGCGCGTCAGCCCGCCGTCGACCCGCAGCGCTCGCAGCGGCTCGCCGGTGTCGCTGGCGATCGCCTCGGCCAGGCAGGCGACCTGGGCCGCGATGCCCCACGCCAGCGCGCGCACGAGATCGCCGCAGCCGGTGGCGAGCGAGAGTCCCAGCCAGGCGCCCCGCGCGGTCGGTGCCCAGAAGGGAGCGCCGAGTCCCGCCAGCCCCGGAACGAACACGACGTCCTGATCCTCGCCGTCCGCCAGGTCGAGCTCCGCGGCGTCGCCGAGCAGGCCGACCCGCGTGAGCCAGTCGACCGCCGACCCGGCGCTGTGGACCTGGCCGTCCAGGCAATAGGTGCTCGCCCCCCGCAGCCGCCAGGCCACGCAGGCAGCGAGGCCCGAAGCCGAGCGGGGTGGCTGTCCGCCGGCGTTGGCGAGGATGAAGGCGCCGGTGCCGTACGTGCACTTCGCCTCCCCGGCGGCGAAGCACGACTGCGCGAGCAGCGCCGCCTGCTGATCCACGGCCAGGCCGCAGAGCGGCAGCGGGCGCCCGAACGCCGAGGTCTCGCCCACCGGCTCCGCGCAGTCGACGATCCGCGGCTGCAGCTCCGCCTCCAGGCCGAAGGCGGCGCAGGCCTCCGGCGACCAGGACGTGGTGCGCAGGTCGAGCAGCAACGTGCGCGAGGCCGTGGCGGCGTCGGTCACGAAAGCCCCTGTCAGGCGCTGGTTCAGCCACGCGTCGACGGTCGTGGTCACTCCCTCGTCCCCTTCGTTTCGCTTCAGCCAGCTCATCTTGGGAGCGGCGAAGTAGGGGTCGAGCGGGAGCCCGGTCAGCTCCGTGAGGCGCTCGGCCCGATCGGCCAGCTCGCGGGTGACCACCACGGCCCGCCGGTCCTGCCAGCTGAGCGCCGGACCGAGGGCCCGCCCGCTGGCCCGATCCCAGCGCAGGACCGTCTCGCCCTGGTTGGCGAGGCCCACCGCGTGCGCCTCCGCCCGCGCCTGCCCGAGCGCGTTGCGTCCGGCCTCGAGCACCGACGCGAGCAATTCCTCGGGGTCCTGCTCGACGGCTCCCCCAGGGGCGCTCCGCGGGCGTACCGCCACGTTCGACTCGCCGAGCACTTCACCCCCGTCGGCGACGAGGAGCGCCTTCGTCGATGACGTTCCCTGGTCGATCGCGAGAACGTTCACTGCCCGCGCAAGCTACAAACTGCGGCCGATGCGCGTGTTGTCGATCGTCCACGAACACACAGCCGGCAGCGGCGTCTTCGGAGCGCTGCTGGACGAGCGCGGCGAGGAGGTGCTCGAGTGGGTTCCGCCGTTGGGGGCGGCGCCGCCGGCGTTCGAGCCCGATGCCGTGCTCGTCTTCGGCGGGGCGATGAACTGCGAGCAGGAGTCAGAGCTCCCGTGGCTGGCGGCCGAGAAGGCGCACCTGAGAGGGCTGCTGGCGGCGGGCACGCCGGCGCTCGGGGTGTGTCTGGGCGCGCAGCTGCTGGCCGAGGCCGCGGGCGGGAAGGTGACGCGAATGAGCACACCGGAGATCGGCTGGGGAGAGGTACGGCTGGAGCCCTCCGCCGACGGCGATCCGCTGCTTCGAACGCTGCCGGCGCGCTTCGAGGGCTTTCAGTGGCACAGCTACGAGGTCACGCCGCCGGCCGGGGCGCAGGTGCTGGCGCGCAGTTCGCCCTGCGTGGAGGCGTTCAGGGTCGCGACGGTGCCGTGGTGGGGCATCCAGTTCCACGCCGAGGTCACGGGCGAGGCGATCGATGACTGGATCGAGGACTACCGCAGCGATCCCGACGCGGTTGCCGCGGGCATCGACTGGCCCGTGCTGCGCGCGCGCTCGAAGGAGCGGATCGCGCGCTGGAACGCGCTCGGCTCACAGCTGTGCGCGGGCTTTCTCGAGCACGCCGGGTCGCTTCGCGACCAGACCGGGTACACCGGGGGCGGGGTCCGCTGACAAGATCACCCGCACGCGAGCGAGAAGGAGCAGATCAGATGAGCGCCACCTACACGATCAAGAACCTCCGCACCGTCGAGGACTCCGCACCCCAGTTCGGGTTCGCCGACGTCCAGGAGGCGCGCTTCGCCTATGAGGCGCTCGAAGCCTCAGACACCGGGGTCAGCCTCTACACGTTGAAGCCGGACTGCCGCCAGCCCTTCGGGCACCGCCACGAGCAGGCCGAGGAGGTGTACGTGGTGCTGCGGGGGTCCGGACGCGCGAAGCTCGACGAGCAGATCGTCGAGCTCGGCCCGCTCGACGCGATGCGCGTCTCGCCGGCCGTGGTGCGGGCCTTCGAGGCGGGGCCGGAGGGGCTCGAGGTGCTGGCCTTCGGGCCCCGTCGCAAGGGCGACGGCGAGCTGCTGCCGGGCTGGTGGGCATAGAAACGGTGCCAGGCGCTCCCAGACCCCGCGCCCGCCGCGAGCCGATTGCCCTGGTGCTCGCGGGCGGCGGCGCGCGCGGTGCCTATGAGGCGGGCGCGCTCGAGGTGCTGGCGCCGGAGCTCGCCCGCCGCGGCCAGGCACCCGACGTCCTCGTCGGGACCAGCATCGGCGCGCTCAACAGCGCCTTCCTCGCCGCCCGCGCGCACGAGCCGCTGACGGAGGTCGCCGAGGCGGCGGTGGGGATGTGGAGCGAGCTCGGCTGGAGCGACGCTCTGCGCCCGCTCGTCTCCGGGCCCGAGCTCCGCCGCCTGTTGAGTGCGGGCGCGATGGTCGCGGGGCTTCCGGGCTGGCGCCTTCCGGCGCTGCTCGATCCCTCGCCGCTGAGTCGCACCCTCACGCGACTGGTCTCCTTCGAGCGCATCGCGCGCAACGTCATGGACGGCACGCTGAGGGCGGCAGCGGTGGTCGCGACCTCATATGCCAGCACCCGCAGCGTGGTCTTCCACCACGGCGGCACGCCGCCCGCGGCGGACCCCGCTCGCGCGCTCGACTACGCGGCCACCCCGATCCTCCCCGAGCACGTGCTCGCCTCGGCGGCGATCCCGGGAGCGTTTCCGGCGGTCGAGGTGGAGCGTCCCCGCGAGGCGGCCGGCTGGTACGGAGACGGGGGCGTGCGTCTGAACGCGCCGCTCGCGCCCGCGCTGGCGCTGGGAGCGCGGCGCGTGATCGTGGTCGGGCTGAACTCGTCCGTCACCCCGGTGGGGCGCGAGCTGCGCCCCGACGCGCTCGACGGACTCGCCCAGCTGGTCCAGGTCGCGCTGTCGGACCAGCTGGCCGAAGACGTGGACACGCTCGCGACCGTCAACGAGAGCCTTCCCGCGCGCGCCCCGGCCGGCAAGCGCCAGGCGCGCCGGCGGGTGCCCTACATCTTCATAGCGCCCGCGGACCGGCTCGAGATCGGGCGCCTGGCCCGCGATGTCTACACCCGCCACTACGCCGGCCTCGACAACCTGCTGCGGGGCAGCAGCGTCGCCCTGCTCGGGCGGGCCCTGAACGCCCGTCGCGGCCCCGTGCACGGGGAGCTACTCAGCTACCTGTTCCTGGCGCAGGAGTTCCTCGCCGAGCTGATCGCGCTCGGCCGGCGCGACGCCGAGCGCTGGCTCCAGACCCGCCACGACGCCGGTCTGTGGCAGGTCGGACGCCTGTGAGCGGGGCTCCCAGCGTCACCGTCGTGGGCTCGGCGAACATCGACCTCGTGGCCCGCTGCGAGCGCCTGCCGCGTCCGGGTGAGACCGTCACCGACGCCCGCCTGGAGCGGATCCCGGGCGGCAAGGGCGCCAACCAGGCGGTGGCCGCCGCGCGGCTGGGGGCGCGCACCCGCTTCGTGGGGCGTCTCGGCAGTGACGACTTCGTGCTGCGCTCACTGCAGGGCGAGGGGGTGGACACGAGCGCGGTCGCCCGTGATGAGGGGGAGAGCGGGACCGCCCTGATCCTGGTCGACGCGGAGGGCGAGAACGTGATCGTGGTGGCCCCGGGAGCGAACATGCGCCTCTCCGCCGAGGACGTCCGCGTCGGCGAGGCGGACGCCGTCATGTGCCAGCGGGAGATTCCGGACGAGGCCATACGCGCCGCGGCCGCCGGGGCGCGTTTCTTCTGCCTCAACGCTGCGCCGGCCCGTGGGGCGCTGCCGCTGGCGCCGGACCTGCTGATCGTCAACAGCTACGAGCACGAGGCGCTGGGAGAGGTGGGCGGTCTCGTGGCCCTGACGCTCGGACGCGAGGGCGCCGTGCTGCTACGGGACGGGGAGCAGATCGCGCGCGCGAAGCCTCCCGCCGTGCGGGCGGTCGACGGGACGGCCGCCGGCGATGCCTTCTGTGCGGCGCTGGTCGTCTCGATCCTGCAGGGACGGGAGCTGGGCGAGGCGCTCCTGCGCGCCTGTGCGGCGGGGGCGCTGGCCGTGTCGCGGCTGGGGGCCCAGCCGTCGCTGCCGACCGCGGCCGAGCTCGAGGCGGTGCTGGGCGGATGATCCCGATCATCCACGACTGCGACCCCGGGCACGACGACGCGATCGCGCTGATGCTGGCTCTGGCCAGCCCGGAGGTGGAGGTTCTCGGCGTCACCACGGTGTCCGGGAACCAGGCGCTCGAGAAGACCACCGCCAACGCCATCCGCGTGCTCGACCGGCTCGGCAACACCTCGCTGGCGGTGGCCGCCGGGGCGCCACGCCCGCTCGTGCGCGAGCCCGCTGCGGCCGCCCGTGTGCACGGCGAGAGCGGGCTCGACGGCCCCGAGCTGCCGCCGCCGTCGCGGCCGCCCGCCGAGGAGCACGCGATCGACTGGATCGCCAGGACCCTGCGCGAGCACCCCGCGCCGGTGACGCTCGTGCCCACCGGCCCGCTCACGAACGTCGCCCTGCTGCTCGCGCGCTACCCCGAGCTCGAGGCCCGGATCGAGCGCGTCGTGCTGATGGGAGGGGCGATCGGGGAGGGCAACGTCAGCCCGGCCGCCGAGTTCAACGTGTGGGCCGATCCGGAGGCGGCCAGGCGCGTGTTCTCGAGCTCATTGCCGATCACGATGGTCGGGCTCGACGTCACCCACCGCGCGCTCATCACCCAGGCCCACGTCGACCGCCTCGCCGGCGCCGGCGCCGCCGGGCGGCTGGCGGCCGACCTGTTCGGCTTCTACGGACAGCACCACCGGCGCCACTACGGCTGGGACGGCGCCCCCGTGCATGACGCTGTGGCCGTCGCCCACGTGATCGACGCCACGATCCTCGAGACCCGCCGCTGCGGGGTCCGGATCGACACCGGCCCCGAGCTCTCGCGCGGGCGCACGTACGTGGACCGTGGGGCAGCGCCGGCTGGGAGCCCAACTGCGAGGTGGCGGTGGGGATCGACTCCGAGCGCTTTCTGGAGCTGCTCGTCGAGCGCATCGGTCTGCTCGGATAGCGACCGGTCGACGCCCGGCGCGAGCTCGACCCGCGGTCAGCGGGTGGCCCACCCGGGCTCAAGTCCGATGGGCGCGCAGGGATCCCGGGGGGCTGGTGGGCCGACCCCCCGGGAGCCGCGCTTGCGCTCCTACTGTTCGAACTCGTACGAGGCCGCCTGGATCGCGACCATTTGGACGAGGTTGCCCAGCGCGATGTTGACGTCGTAGAGGTGCAACCCCCATTCGGGGCCGATCAGTTCCTCGGCGACTTCCTCGTGTTCGAGCAGGCTGGTCTGCTCTTCGGCTGTCACCGACGGTTTGAAGCTGGGCTGCAGCCAGGTGGCCCCGTTTTCGTGCTTGCACTGGGCCTGATAGACGCCGTTGGTCTGGACCCAGGGCGTGCTGGCTGTGGGCGTCGGCACGGCGCCGCCCTGCGTGCCGGGGAATGGCGTCGTGGGCGCGTACGGCAGCAGCGTGCCCGTGCCGCCGTTCTGTTCCAGCAGCGTCGGATTCACGCACGCGACTTCGAGGCCGGGGGGCGGCGGAGCGCCTCCTCCCAGCAGCGGGCTCCCCGGCCGCCCGAAGAAGGAGTCTTCCGGCGGTTCTTTGAGGAACGTCGAGTACGCGACCACGCAGCCGGTGTCGGTGATCGAAGTGCAGAGCGGTGTGTGCGGGAACGTTTCACCCTCGAGCTGGCCTTCCGGCACCAGCACGTTGCCCCCGAGGATGATCGCCGACACGAGATGGCTTCTGAACGCCGGGTTGGGTTCGATCGCCAGTTTGAGCAGGTTCTCGAGCATCACCGAGCCCTGCGAGTGGCCGATCAGCACGACGCCGCGGCCCTTGTTGAACTTTTTCATGTATTCGCCGAAGGCGTTGAGCACGCCCGTGAAGGCCTTCACCCCGGCTTCCGGGGGCACCGCTTCTTTGATCGCGTTCAGCGTCAGCTGCGGGTACATCGGCGCGTAGACCTTGCACACCTGCGAGAAGCGCGAGGCCTGGTCGATCGCGACCTGCGTCTCCTGCGGTTCGATCGTCAGGTTCGCGTTCGGTCCGGGCTGTTCGGAGACCGTCGGGTAGACGTAGAAGCAGTCGATCGGCGCTTTCGACTTGCCTTTCGGCTTTGCCGCCTCCACGACCGTTTCCTTTCGTTCGTTGCCGTTGTACGTCACCACGGTGGCGCTGCGGCTTTCCGTGCATGGGTCCGGTTTTTTGCCCGGCTTGCACAGCCAGACGCTCTTTTCGCCGGCGGCGAAAGCCGTGCCGCTCATCGCGAGCGCGACGGCGAACGCCACCAGCACCGTCAACGCCGCCACGCGTGCGGCCTGCCCCCGGCACCCCATACGCTCGAACATCCCCATCCCCTCTGTCGTGCGCCCCGGCACCTGGGCCGTGCGCGGTTACCCCGCGAAATCTATCGCGCCGCGGAAGAAAGTGTTACACGAGGGACGCTTGTGTATCAAACGGCCCGGCGGCGCCGGGCCGTTGCCCCCGCAGCTCTCGGCGATCCGTCCAGGGCGGGTTCCGGGGGCGGGTGCCACTGCTATCCCCGAGTGCCTGTTGTGAACCGCGTGTGGCGCTCCGCCCGATCGCCGCGTCAGCGCGGTGATCAAACCGCTCACACAGGGAGGCAAGATGAAAGGCATCTCGAACGGACTCGCGGCCGCTCACGTCAGCCACGCCGCGGCCGGACTGCTCGCCGCCGGCGCGATCGCGCTCGCGACCGCAAGCGTGGCCGGCGCTGCGCCGGGGAACTTCACCCACGACTGGCACGGCGGTCCGCCGCAGGGCGCTCCGGTCGGTCCACCGCACGGGTTTCCGCCGGGGCCGCCGCACGGGGTTCCGGCCGGACCGCCGTCGCCGACGCTGCCGGAAGAAACGACCGTGCCCCCAGGCTGCACCAACACCCTCACCGGCACCATCAACGGCGGGGTCGTGGTCCCCTCCGGCCAGCGTTACTGCCTCGTGCAGGCGCAGGTGGAGGGAGGCGCGACGGTGACTCCGGGTGCAGGCATCGTGGTCCAGGACTCGCGCGTGGACGGCGGCGTCCGGGCCGAGGGCGCGAACTACGTGCGCGTGTGCGACAGCATCGTGAACGGCCCCATCGCCGCACACGACGGGACCAAGTTCCTGATGATCGGCGACGCGGACGACGACGGCACGCCCGCGTGCGCGACCAACTACGTGCACGGCCCTGTCGCGCTGTTGCACAACAAGGCGGGGGTCGAGGTCGGGGGCGACACGATCACCGGCCCGCTGTTCGTGATCGGCAACGAAGGCCCGGCCTTCGAAGGGACCGACGTCGGCGCGGAGATCGAGTCCAACCACATCTACGGCCCGCTCGTCTGCAGCTGCAACTCCCCCGAACCCACCAACGACGGCCTGCCGAACGTGGTCGCCGGTCCGGAGTGGGGACAGTGCAAGGGCTTCTGAGGCGAACGGCGACACCCATGTAGGGAGCCTGCTCCCAGCACCCGTCACCGGGCCCGGCGCGCCTCCCGCCGGATCCGGTGCGGCGTGCGACGTTCGCGTGCCGCGTGTAACGCCCCTCGCTGCACCACCGCGGCCGCGAGCCTAAGATCCGACCATGGCGCTTCCTCCCGGACCACGCGCTCCGGCAACCGTGACGACGGCTCGGTTCGCCTACTGGCCGCTGCAGACCCTGGAGTCCTGGTACCGGCGTTACGGCCCCGTCGTCAGCGTGCGCTTCCTCAGCTTCGGTCAGGGCGTCTACGTGGCCGACCCCGAGGCGATCCGGGAGCTGTTCACCGGCGACCAGTCCGACCTGCGCGCCGGCGAGGCCAACTCGTTCATGGAACCGGCCCTCGGACCGCACTCGGTGCTGGTGCTCGACGGGCCCGAGCACCTGCGCCAGCGCAAGCTGCTGCTGCCGCCGTTCCAGGGATCGCGTGTGGCCGGCTTCCGCGAGCTGATCCGAGACGTGGCCGAGAGGGAGATCGAGCGCTGGCAGCCCGGCAGCGAGCTGGTCCTGCGCGAGCGTATGCGGGCGCTGACCTTCGAGGTCATCTGCCGGGCGGTGTTCGGCGTCACCGAGCCCTGGCGGGTGGCACGCCTGCGCGAGAAGCTGATCGCGGTGATCGACAGCAACCCGCTGCTGATGCTGGTGCCGGCGCTGTCGATCGACCTCGGGCGCCACAGCCCCGGCGGGCGTTTCGCGCGGGCCCGGCGCGAGGCCGACACGCTGCTGTATGAGGAGATCGCTCGCCGGCGCTCGGAAGCTGACCTCGACGAGCGCACCGATGTGCTCTCGCTGCTGCTGCGGGCGCGCGACGAGAACGGTGGCGCGATGACCGACGAGGAGTTGCGCGATGAGCTGTTCACGATGCTCGCCGCCGGGCACGAGACCACCGCCACGGGGCTCGCGTTCGCGTTCGACCTGCTGCTGCGCAACCCGCGCGTGCTGGCGCGGCTGCGCGAAGAGCTCGAGGGAGGTGACGGCGACGCCTACCTGGAGGCGGTGATGAAGGAGACGCTGCGCATACGCCCCGTGATCGACGCCGTCGAGCGCAGGCTCACGAAGCCCCGCACGGTCGCGGGCTGGGACCTGCCGGCAGGCATCAACGTGTTCCCCGGGATCGCGATGGTCCACCGGCGCGAGGACATCTACCCGCGCGCGCTGGAGTTCCGCCCCGAGCGCTTCCTCGAGGAGGGGGCGGAGTCCTACGCCTGGCTGCCCTTCGGCGGCGGCATCCGCCGCTGCGTCGGGGCTGCGCTGGCGCAGGCCGAGATGATCGAGGTTCTGCGCGTGCTCGTGCCCGCCGTGGATCTGCGTCCGACCCGCGATGGCCTCGACCCGGTGGTGCTCAAAGGGGTCACCCTGACCCCGCGTCACGGCGTGCCGGTCGAAGTCCTCGCCCGGCGCGGGGCCTCCGCCGGCGCGCCCTCAGCCCGGCCGCAGCCGCTGGCCGGGGTCAGCTAGCCGACGCGGGCGAGCTGCCCGCCGTCCACCGGGAGCGCCACCCCGGTGATGAAGGATGCCTCCTCGGAGTGCAGGAACACGCTCGCGTGGGCCACGTCCCACGCGCTGCCCATCTTGTGGCGCAGTGGCACCAGCTGGTCGCGCTCGGCCCGCACCTCCTCGCGCGGCCGCTTCAGCGACTGGGCCCAGGAGTCGATCGCCATCGGCGTGTCCAGCAGGCCCGGCATGATCGCGTTGACACGCACGCCGCGCGACGCGTTCTCGATCGCGAGCGACTGCGTCAGGGCGTTGACCCCGGCCTTTGAGATCTTGTAGGCGGTCAGCGACACGGCGGCCGCCAGCGCCGCGACCGAGGAGATGTTCACGATCGAGCCCGATCGCTGCTCGGCCATCACCGGCGCAACCGCCTGGCAGGAGAGCGCGCAGCCCTTCAGGTTCACGCTGATGATGCGGTCGAAGGCCTCCTCGGTCATCCGCCGCGGTGGTCCGTCGCCGCCGCCCCCGATGCCGACGTTGTTCTGCAGGAAGTCGATCCGGCCCCACGCCTCCACGCACGCCGAGGCGAACGCGCGGCAGTCCTCGGCGCTCGTCCAGTCGCCCGCCACGCACTCCCACGAGCCGCCCTCCTCCGAGATCAGCCTGCCGGTCTCCCGGGCCGAGTCGATGTCGCGATCGGCGAGCAGCACGCGGGCCCCCTCGCGGGCGAACTGAAGCGCGGCGGCGCGGCCCGTGCCGACAGTCTCCCCCGGTGACTGTCCGGCGCCCACAACGATCCCGACCTTGCCCTCGAGCCTCATCGCCGAGGTGAGCCTATAGTCCGCCGCCAGATGCAGAGCGGCGGGGCAGGGGGCGAGGAGCGCAGGCGGGCGATCGGGCAGCACCTGCAGCGCACGCTCGGAGAACCGCTGCAGGGCGAGCCGCGCAGGCTCAGCAGCGGTGCGTCGCGAGAGACCTTCCTGTTCTCGACCGCGGGCCATGGGGCGCTGGTCGTACAGATCGCGCGGGGCACCGACAAAGTCGTGAGCGCGCCTCCCGAGACGGCGCTGCTGCGAGCGGCCGCGGCAGCCGGAGTGCCGGTGCCCGCGGTGATCGCCGAGGGGCCCGGTGAGGGGCCGATGGGCAGCGGCTGGACGGTGCTGCAGGCGCTCGAGGGCAGCAGCGATCCGAAGGCGATCCTGGCGGGGGAGGGCGTCCCGGAGCCGGGCCTGCTGATCGACCAGCTCGCCTCCGCGCTGGCGGCGATCCACCGGATCGCGCTCGACGGCGACGCGATCCCCGGGCTGCCCGAGGTCGAGGACCCGCTCGCCGGACTGCAGGAGTGGCACGAGCGCCTCGGCGAGCCGCACCCCGCGTTCGAGCTCGCCTTCGTGGCGCTCGCGCTCGAGCCTCCGCCGGCGCTGCGCAGGACGGTGGTCCACGGCGACTTCCGCATGGGCAACCTGATGGTGGGGGAGCAGGGGCTGACCGGGGTCCTGGACTGGGAGCTCGCCCACGCCGGCGACCCCGTGGAGGATCTCGGCTGGCTGTGCGTGCCGGCGTGGCGTTTCACCCGTCGCGAGCGGCCGGCCGCCGGGCTGGGAACGCGCGCGGAGCTGCTGGCCGCATACGAGCGCCACAGCGGCGTGGTCGTGGATCCGGCTGCACTCGCCTGGTGGGAGCTGGCGGGGACCTTGCGGTGGGGTGTGATCTGCGTGATGCAGGCCTTCTCCCACCTCTCCGGCGCCAGGCGCTCGGTCGAGCACGCCGTGATCGGGCGGCGCGCCTGCGAGGTCGAGTGGGACCTGCTGGAGCTGCTCGGCGTGCCGCTCGCAGGCGAGGCCGCGGCGAGCCCGTCGGCCGTCCCGGGCGAGCGGGTACCGGCCGCTGCGCCGGTGGCCCTGCACGACCGTCCCACCGCCCTCGAGCTGCTGCAGGCCTCGCGCGAGGCGCTGGGGGATGACGTCCTGCCCCAGCTCCAGGGACGGGCGGCCTTCCAGCTGCGAGTGGTCCTGCGCGCGCTCGGGATCGTGGGCAGGGAGCTCGAGCACGCGGCCGAGCACGCGGCGCTGCACGCCGCCGCCCTCGCCTCGGTCGGGTGTAAGGACGAGGGCGAGCTGGCTCTCGGGATCCGCGAGCGCAGGCTCGACGCGCGCGACCCGCGGGTGCTCGCGGCGGTGCGGGACACCGTGCGCGCCAAGCTCGAAGTGGCGAACCCCAGCTATCTCAAACAGACCGAACCAGCACCGGAGGAGCGATGAACGACGAGCTTCCGCAGCAGACGACGGCCCTGATCGAGGAGGTCGACGGCTTCATCGAGAAGGAGGTGAGACCGCTCGAAGCCCAGGATGACAACGCGCGCTTCTTCGACCATCGCCGCGAGCTTTCGCGCACGGACTACGAGAACGGCGGGATCCCCAGCCGGGAGTGGGAGGACCTGCTCGAGGAGATGGTCAGGCGGGCCGACCGCGCGGGCCTGTGGCGCTTCGCCCTGCCCGCCGAGCTGGGCGGCCGCGAAGGCTCGAACCTCGAGCTGGCCGTGGTGCGCGAGCACCTCAACCGGCTCGGCATCGGCCTCTTCAACGACCCCCAGAGCGAGACCTCGATGATCGGGAACTTCCCCACGGTGATCCTGCTGCACGAGTTCGGGACGCCCGTGCAGAAGGAGGCCCTTCTGGAGCCGGCGCTGCGGCTGGAGGCGGGCCTCGCCTTCGGGCTCACCGAGCCCAATCACGGCTCGGACGCGACCTACCTGGAGACGGTCGCCCGCCAGGAGGGCGAGGAATGGGTGATCGACGGCACCAAGCGCTTCAACTCCGGGATGCACCGTGCCAGCCACGACCTCGTGTTCGCGCGCACCTCGGGCTCGCCTGGCGAGGCCCGTGGCATCACGGCCTTCATCGTCCCCCGCGAGGCCGAGGGGCTGACCGTGGACTTCTACTGGTGGACGTTCAACATGCCCACCGACCACGCCGAGGTCAGCCTCTCCGACGTGCGGGTGGGCTCCGACGCGATCCTCGGAGAGCTGGGGGGAGGGCTGGCGCTGGCGCAGCGGTTCGTCCACGAGAATCGCATCCGGCAGGCCGCCTCCAGCCTCGGCGCGGCCGTGTACTGCATCGAGGAGGCCGTTCGCTGGGCGCGCGAGCGGGTCGTGTGGGGCCGGCCGCTGTGGCGCAACCAGGGCATCCAGTTCCCGCTCGCGGAGCTGTGGACCGAAACCGAGCTCGTTCGCGGGCTCGTGCGGCGCACCGCGGCGGAGCTCGATCGCCATCACCACATGGAGGTCACCCACCTGGTGGCGATGGCCAACTATCGCGCCAACCGTCTGGCCTGCGAGGCCGCCGACCGGGCGATGCAGACCTGCGGCGGGATCGGCTACACGCGCCACATGCCCTTTGAGCACATCTACCGTCACCACCGCCGCTACCGGATCACCGAGGGAAGCGAAGAGGTCCAGTTGCGCAAGGTCGCCCAGGAGCTCTTCCGCGGCGGCGAGCGGGCCTGACGGGCTCGGTACGCTGGGTCGCGTGAGCACGTCCACATCCGAGGTCGGCGCACAGGCCCCCGCGTTCAGCCTGCCTGACACGCAGGGGACCACCCACGAGCCCCGGCGCGGCGAGGTCACGGTGGTCGTCTTCACCTGCAATCACTGCCCCTATGCGCTGGCGTGGCACGAGCGGCTGATGGCGGTGGCGCACGACTACGACGGCCGCGGCGTGAGCATGCTGGCGATCAACCCGAACGACGCCGAGCGCTACCCGGGGGACTCGCCGCCGGCGATGCGGGAGCGCGTCGAGGCGGGTGACTTCGACGGCGTGCCGTACCTGCGCGACGAGTCCCAGGAGGTCGCGCGTGCATACGACGCCAAGACCACCCCCGACGTGTTCGTGCTCGACGGCGAGCGGATACTGCGTTACCGCGGGGCGCCGGACGCCGACTACGACGATCCCTCCCAGGACGCGACCTGGCTGCGGGAGGCGCTCGACGCGGTGCTCGAGGGCCGAGCCCCGGCCCGGCCCGAGACCGAGCCGGTGGGCTGCTCGATCAAGTGGCGCGCCTGAGCTACGCCGGGGCCACCCGGGCGCTTCGGCGGCCCGGCGCCTGACCGGCGGCCCCGGCGCTTGCCCCGCGGGACAGCGCTTAAGCTAGCCGCCCAGCGCTGCGCGCAGGTCCAGCGGGTCGGGGGTGGGGGAGAAGCGCCCGTCGCGGCGGCGGTAGATGCGGCAGGTGAGCCCCGTCGGCTCGTCCTGCGGCGGGGGCTGGATGTCGTGGCCGTCGACGCGGATCGTGGGCGAGCCGACGAACCCCTCCGCCGACGCCTGCTGGTCGCTTCCGACCTCCCTCACCTCGACCCGCGAGGGGTCCAGGCCCAGCTCGCCCATCGCCTCCCGCAGGTCCGCCAGCGCCCGCGGGTGCGAGGGGCAGCCCGACCAGTACAGGAGCTCGACCTTGGGTGCCGTCAACGATGGCTCAACGCACGGCCCGCCTCAGCAGCGGCTCATATCTCGAGGCGATGATTTCGTGACCGTGGTCGTTGGTGTGGATGTTCGGTTCCGCTTCACACATATGGGTCCAGTTGCAGATGTCGGCGACGTTCTGGGGCAGCGTCCTACCTTCGTATGCGCCGGTCATCCGCCAGTCGGTCGAGGCGAAGGCCTTGGCCACGTTGGCCACCTTCACGTGATAGCGACGGTAGGCCTTCAGCAGATCGCGGTTGAGCGTCTTCAGCACGGCCACGCTTTCGCGGGCCGTCTGTTCGCCCGCCGGGCTCGTGAGGTAGAAGGCCAGAATCGGGTCGTAGTAGGTCATGCCCACGATCGGAAGCGATTCACCGCCGGCGGCCCGCAGCCCGCCGAGGATGATCGGCATGTTCGTGACGATGTGTTCCACCGCGTGTTGGATGCATGTTGGGTTGAGGGTCCCGCTGAGGCCGCAGCCGACGATGTCATCGCCGCCGACGTCGATGGTGACGAACCTCACTTCCCCTGGGTGGGCGGACAGGAATTCCTCGGCATCGCCGAGCTGATCACCGGTGGTGTAGTCATGGCACAGCCCGCCTTGGATCATCCGCGTTGTGGAATCGCCCCCGCAGCCGAGGTCTTCCAGTTGCAGGCCCGACACCGACCCCCGGGCCCAGTCGAAGATGCGCTCCACGTAGCCGTCGCCCGAACTGGCCCCGCCGCCGGTCGAGAGCGAGTCTCCGAGCGCCACGTAGTAGGGCGGCCCCGCGGCGGCCGTCGCCGATGCCGAGGCGCCATCGCTGCCGCCAGGACTCGGACCGCCGAACGCCGGCCCGGCCGCAGCCAGGACGGCCATCACCGCCACCGTCGCGGCCAGGGAGGCGCCGATACGGACTCGGGAGACGCTCATCGCTTGAGGAAGCGCTGCACGGCCTGCTTGTGCTCCGGGCTCTTCCAGCACTCGCGCATCAGCTCATGCTCGCGGGCCTGCACCAGCGGCGAGGTCGTCCTCGAACGCGTTGGCGTTCAGCAGGCGCTTGATCATGCGCAGCTGGGGTGCCGGGTTGGCGGCTATTTCCTCCCCCAGGGCGAGTGCCGTGTCGATCAGCTCGTGCGGGTGCACCAGCCGCTCGGCGAGCCCCACGCGGTGGGCCTCGGCGCCCTTCACGAGCCGCCCGCTGAGGCACATCTCGCCGGCCACCCCGATGCCCACGCGCTGGGCGAGAAGTCGCGAGCTGGCCAGCTCGGGGACGAGTCCCACCTTGATGAACAGCATCCCGAACTTCGCCAGCTCGGAGGCGACGATCACGTCGAAGGGCAGGATCATCGTCATCCCGATCCCGACGGCGGCGCCGTTGACGGCTGCGAGGAGGGGCTTGGAGTCCCGTAGCAGCGAGACCCAGTCGACCTCGGCCGGCATCCCGCCCGTACGCTCGCTGTCGCCACCGGGATCGACCCCGTCCAGGCGGGTCTGGAAGGTGTCCTGCATGTCGGCTCCCGCGCAGAAGGCGCGTCCGGCGCCGGTCATCACGATCGCGCCCACCTCGGGGTCGTCGTTGGCGGCCCCGATGGCCTGGGCCTGCTCGAGAGCCATCCGTGGCGTCCACGCGTTCAGACGCTCGGGCCGGTTGAGCGTGATCAGTGCGACCGCATCGCGTCGCTCGACTGTGATCGTCTCGTAGTCCACGAGCAGACGAGGGGGAGCCTACCCCTACACTCCCGCCCCCGTGCCCGAGATCCCAACCGCATCGCAGTTGCGCGAGCTGATGCCATTCGCCATCACGCTCGGGATCGAGCTCGAGCAGCCCTCCGCCGAGCGGGCCGCGGGCTCGCTGCCGTGGGCGCCGGAGCGGTGCACCGCCGGCGGGGTCATGCACGGCGGCGCGATCCTCTCGCTCGCCGACACGCTGGGGGCGATCTGCGCCTTCATGAACCTTCCCCCCGGGGCGGGGACGACCACGATCGAGACCAAGTCGAACTTCTTCCGCGCGGTCCGGGGCGGCTCGGTCAAAGGCATCGCCAGGCCGCTCCACGTTGGACGCACGATCATCGTCGTGCAGACCGCGTTGAGCGACGACGACGGCCGCGCGGTGGCGCAGACGACCCAGACGCAGGCCGTGCTCGGCGGCTCCTAGGCAACGCGCCCGCGACGCCGAGGTTGGCGGCTGTCGGAGAATTTATTTTTCTAGGTTTCAGACGCATCCCCGGGTACTGTTGTCGGTGCAGCTGCCAGCGAGGGAACATCGAGGGAAAGATGTTGGAGGAAACGTAGGTGGCGGAAGGTCGGGGACGGATGATCGCCGGAGCACGAAGGCTGCTCGGGCATGGGCGCGACGAAGCGCTGGTGGCCGGCGTGCGGAGGCGCGATCGCCGTGCCTTCGAGGCCATCTACGAGCGCCACGCGGCCCAGCTGCTGACGTTCTGCATCTACCTGCTCGGCTCCAGGCACGACGCGGAAGACGCACTCCAGGCGACCTTCGCCTCCGCCTACCGGGCGCTGCTGGGCGACAGCCGCCCCGTCAGCCTGCGCCCCTGGCTGTTCACTATCGCCCGCAACGAGTGCCTCAGCATCCTGCGCAAGCGCCGTCCGCTGGTCGAGCTCAACGGCGAGATTGCCCTCACCGGTGACCCGGTGAAGCTGGCCGAGGTGCACGAGGAGATGGCCGACATGATCGGCGGGATCCGCGAGCTGCCCGAGAAGCAGCGCGCCGCGCTCGTGCTGGCCGAGGTCCACGGGATGAGCCACGCCGACATCGGCTCGGTGCTCGGCGTGCGTCCCGAGCAGGTGAAGGCATACGTGTTCCAGGCCCGCTCGAACCTGCTCTCCGACCGTCATGCCCGCGAAGTCGACTGCCGCGAGATCCGCGAAGAGCTGGCAACCAGCCACGGGCTCGTGCGGACCCGCGCGCGGCTGCGCCGTCACCTGCGCGCGTGCGACGGCTGCCGCGCATATGCCAACGGCGTCGAGCGCCAGCACCGCCAGCTCGCCTCGCTGCTGCCGATCCTGCCGTCGCTGACGCTCCGCTATCGGGCAATCGACCAGGCGCTCGGGCTGTGTGGCAGCGACGCTGCCAACTACGCCAACAGCGCCACCATGGCCGGGACGGCGATCGAAGTGGCCGGCGGGGGGGTGAGCGCCCTGGTCGTAAAGGTCGCCACGGGGATCGTGGCCGTGGGGGCGAGCGCGGGCGTCGGCGTGTCGGTCATGGACACTCCGCCCGCAACGCCCAGCAGGCCCGCGGCGGACGTGCGCAGCGTCGTCCCCCGGGGAGAGCTGGCGGCGAACTCGACCAGGAACAGAGGGCCCCGCTACGACGGTCAGGTGCACATCGCCGTGGGTCCGGGACCGCAGGGAAGCGGCGGCTCGGCTACGGCCTCCTCGCTGAAGGCCGAACGGGGCCGCGGGTCCGGGCGCGAACGGCCCGAACGAGAAGCGCGCGGCGAACGGGCGTCCTCGGTGCGCGGTGAACGAACGCCGACCGTTGCCGGTGGCGGTGGCGCCGGAGCCGGCGCCTCGGGCTCTCAGCCGGGCGGCGGCGGCGAAGCGGCGGGATCGACGCCGCTGCAGGAACGCCGGCAGGCTGCCCTCGAACGCCGGGAACAGAAAACCGAAGCGCTCGAAAATCGTCAGCGTGAACGAAAAGAAGGCCGGCCGACGCCCACGCCGGCCGAAGCGGGTGGCTCCAAACCGGTCAAGCATCAGCACACGGGCAGCGAACACCCGCACGGCTCCTCCGGGGGTTCGGGTGGTGGATCCTCGGGGTCCAGCGGCGGCGGCGAAGGGGCGCACGAACGCGAACACGTCCACGCGCAGAACCCGAACAAGCACCGCGAACGCGCCGAAAAACGCATCGCCGAACGCAAGCGCCGCATCGCCGAACGCAAGAAGAAGCGCGAAACGGAACGCGCCGAAGCGGGCCCCGAAGCGCGGAAGCAGGCCCCATGAGTAGACGTATCCCCCTCGCCTGCCTGCTCTTGCTGCTGGCTCTGTCGGCCTGCTCGGTCCTGGCCTCGCAGGCCTCCGCGGTCGTGCTGCGGCTCCCCGGCCTGACGCTCGGCTACCAGCCTCCGCTCGGCCAGGCTCCCGCCCACACCAAGCAGGCGAACGCGGAAACGAAGCAGCTGAAATATCACGAAGGCCCGGTGATGACCTCGAACACCAACTACCCCCTGTACTGGTCTCCGGGCGGCGAACCGGCCTACCCGGCCGGCTACATCTCAGGCATCGACAGGTGGTTCGGCGACCTCGCCCATGACAGCGGGGGCCTGCTCAACAGCGACTCCGTGCTGACCCAGTACGGGGACAAAGAAGGCGGCTTCGCGAACTACAACTCCCACTTCGGGGCTGCTCTGATCGACACCGATGGGTATCCGGTCAACGGCTGCAAAGCCGCCGCGATCTGCCTCACCAATGAACAGCTGCAGACCGAGATCCAGGCCTATGTGGAAGGACACGGGCTGCCGGCCGACCTGGCGCACGAGTACTTCGTGCTCACGCCGCCGGGCGTCACGATCTGCTTCGAAGCCTCCGGGCACCAATGCTCGGAAGGGGCCGAAAACGTCAAAAACTTCAAGTTCTGCGCCTTCCACAGCTTCTTCAACGTCGGCGCCGCCACCTACATCTACGCCGACAACCCGTACGACGAAACGCCCGCATGCGTAGCTGAAAGTCCCAACGAAAGCCCCTCCGACCACGCCATCTCCGGCGGTCTGGCGCACGAGCACAGCGAGTCCGTGACGGATCCAGAGATCAGCGGCTGGTTCAACGAAAAGGAAGAAGAGGTCGCCGACAAATGCCGCTCGGCGAGCCCCGAAAAGGAACTCGGCACGCCGCTCGGGACGGCACCCGACGGTGCCCCCTACAACGAGCTGATCAACGGCCACGAGTACCTCTACCAGCAGATGTGGAGCAACGAACGGGCGGCCTGCGAGCAGCGCGTGGCGCTGCCGCCGACGGTCAAGAAACTCGCCCCCAAGACCGGTCCCACGGCCGGCGGCACCCGCGTCACGATCGTGGGTACCGGGTTCGTCGGCAGCGTCTCCGTGTTCTTCGGTGCCAACCCGGGAACGGACGTCAAACTCAGCAGCTCGTCCCAGCTCACCGTCCTCTCGCCGCCCGAAAGCGCCGGCGAAGTCGGCGTCAGCGTGCACACCGAAGCCGGGGCGAGCCCCGTCTCCAAAAAGACCCACTTCAAATACAAGGCGCCCAAAGGCAAAAAAGGCTAGGGCGCCCCGGGCGAGGAACCTCCGGGCCGGAAAACAGTCGGCGCGGAGTCAGCCGCCCACTGACTCCGCGCCTTGGGGGACAAGATTCGGAGGCTGGCGGCCGAGCCATCTCGGGATCTCCCCGAGACCTCATGCTTTGCGTCCCCGCCTCACGACGGGTTTGCCTTTGTCAGCTCGGCATATGTCCGTGCTGCAACTCGAATATGCGCCTTCTGCGGCCCCCCGTCAAGCCAACTCGACGTTCGTTCGATCCGCGGCGCGGGCACCTGGATCTCGGTGGCGGGAACCCGCCCGGCGACGGGCGCGACGCGGCGCCGCAACGCGTCGAGGCCCGGCCCGCGCTGTAATGCGGGAAGACCCGGCGGGAGCTGTAACGCGGGGACGCCTGGCGAGACTGTTCTATGAACAGAATCCGGAGGAAAAGATGACCGACAGCACGATCAAGACCGACGAGCAGTGGCGCGCAGAGCTGACGCCCGAGCAGTACGAGGTGCTCCGTCGTGGCGGCACCGAGCCGCCGTTCACCGGCCGCTACGCCTTCACCAAGGATGACGGCCTGTATCGCTGCGCCGCGTGCGGGCACGAGCTCTTCAGCTCACAGGCGAAGTTCGAGTCCGGCACCGGCTGGCCGAGCTTCACCGAGCCCACCGTGGCCGAGAACGTGGAGCTGCTGTCCGACGGCAGCCACGGGATGCAGCGCACCGAGGTCCGCTGCCGCAACTGCGGCTCGCATCTCGGGCATGTGTTCGACGACGGCCCCGGTCCCAACGGCCAGCGATACTGCATCAACTCCGTGGCCCTCGACCTGCAGCCCGACGGCTCCTAGCCGCCCCGGCGGATCCCGACGCAGCCTTCGCGACGCCCGCGACGAGGCGCTCTTGGAGCAGCTTCGTGCGGGCGAGGAGGCTGCCTTCGAGGAGCTCGTCGAGCGCTACCAGGGCTCGCTCGTGCGGATCGCGATGATGTACGTGGGCGACCGCTCGGTCGCCGAAGAAGTGGCTCAGGAAACGTGGCTCGCGGTGCTCGAGGGAGTCGACCGCTTCGAGGGTCGCTCCTCGCTGAAGACGTGGATCTTCAGGATCCTCAGCAACCGCGCCAAGACCCGCGGTGAGCGCGAGCGCCGACAGCTGCCGGTGTCGGCCCTGTCCGGCGAGCAGGAACCCGAGGTGGCGCTGGACCGCTTCCTGCCGCCGGACCATCCCGAGCGCCCGCTGGGGTGGGCCGCGCCGCCGCGGGCCTGGCCGGAGGAGCGGCTGTTGGGCCGCGAGACGGCCCAGGAGCTGCGCCGGGCGATCGCCGAGCTGCCAGCCGCCCAGCAGGCGGTGATCGGCCTGCGCGACGTCGAAGGGTTCGCGCCCGAGGAGGTCGCCGATGCGCTCCAGATCAGCGCCGGCAACGAGCGCGTCCTGCTGCACCGGGCCCGCTCTCACGTCCGCGGAGCGCTGGAGGAGTACCTGGAACGATGATCGGGCTGCGGGCACCGAAGCTGAGCTGCCGCGAGCTGGTCACGCTCGTGACCGAATACCTCGAGGGCACGCTGGGGTCGCGCGATCGCCGCCGCTTCGAGCGCCACATCCGCGGTTGTGACGGCTGCACCACCTACCTGGAGCAGATGCGCCAGACGATCCGGCTCGCGGGCAGCCTCACCGAGCACGACCTCTCGCCGCGCGCGCGTGAGGAGCTGCTGGCCGCGTTCCGCGACTGGAAGCAGCGCTAGTCGGGCACGCCGTCGGGGAAGGGCGCGATCGCCACTCCGTGGTCGCGCTCTCGCATCCCCAGCTCATAGACGCCGCCGTGGGGGCTGTGTAGCTCCCTGGCGGCGGTCCCGGACGTGTCCACGCGAAGCTCCACCTCCGCCACCGAGCAGTTGATGACGTCATGCTCGGCCCCATCGGGGTCGGCGTAGCGCCAGCCCGCGGCCGAGCCCGCGGGCGAGGAGACGTGCGCGCGCAGTCGCGTGTGGCCCGCGCCGGGGACGCTCAGCGAGCACTCCGCGGCGCTCTCCCGCACCTCCAGGCCACGGGCGCCGAGGCCTCCGAGCCGGCACAGCCGCCCGTCCAGGAACAACGCGCCGCTGGCGATCCACGGCGTCATCCGGCCCGCGATCCTGACCCGCCCGAGGGCCAGGTCCAGCCACACCTCTCCTGACTCGCCGAAGCCGATCCCGTGCATCCAGATCCAGCGCTCGGCGTGCTCGGAGCCCCAGTTGTGCCCGACCATTCCACGCCAGCCGTCGAGCTCGATGCGGCGCTCGCCGGCCAGCTCGAGCGCGCCCTCGAAGACGGCGTCGGGGGCCGGGCTCGTGAGCTTGGTGCGCGGCAGCCTCGTGCGGTAGAGCCACTCGCGAGGCAGGTGGCGAAGTTCGGGGGCGCCCGCACGAAAGCGAAGTCCCCAGCTGGCCGGGCCGCAGCTGCCGGCGGCGGCGGCGGGACCGAAGCTGGAGCGCTGCTCGCCGGAGCCGATCTCGATCCACCCTCCCGGCGGCTCCGCGAGCTCGGGCGTCGTGAGCTTGTGCATGAACGGGCGCCCGCGGGCGGCGTCGAACACGGTGCACCAGACCGAGCCGAGCGGCGGCTGCCCCGAGCGCTTGTGGACCGTGTACCGGATCCAGATCCCAACCGGCTCGGACGGGCTCACGGCGCGCAGGTAGAAGGACTCGTAACCGGCCGCCTTGATCGGCATCCGGGGGAAGATCGCGCTCGTCGACATGCCGTTCGAAGTCCCCTTGGGACGACCGCGAGGATACCTTCCGTGGATCCCCGGCGGCCGCCCCAAAAAGCGGGGACTAGGTCCCAGTCCACGAGCATCCATGCTCTCAGTCGAGCCTCCCTGCTCTGTGCCAGATACTCGCCGAGCAGGGCACCCGGCACTGCCCACCCAAGGTGTGGACCCGCAACACCCCCGGCGCCGCGCCGGCCCCGGCTAGTGACGGCCCCGGTGCCTCGGGTGCCTGGCCCTCGCGCGGTAGCGCCCGCCCGCCCCGACCGTGTGCGTACGGTGGGTGACGAGGTTGCGCACGCGCACCCGGCCTTCGGTGACGAGCACAACCGAGCGACCGCATTCGTCGAGCGTCAGCCAGGTCGTGCCCTCCACGCTGGTGCTCACGTAGCGACCGTTGGTGCCCCAGTGCCCGCCCTTCTCGGTGACCCACAGGAATCTCGACTTCGGGCGCTTGCGACGGGTCCGCGCCGCGGCCGCCGAGCCGCGCGGCAGTTTCGTGCGCTGGCAGCCGGTCAGCGGGAGCGTGAGCGTGAAGTGCGTTTCACCGTTGTGGTCCTGGTGGATGCGGAACCTTCCGCCCCGCACTTCCGCGCTCACGGTGTGACCGTCCGGGGTCAGAACGGTGATCACGACGCTGCCGTGGGTGGCGTCGATTTCGCTGCCGTCGGGGATCGTCGCGCCGCCGGTGAGCACCACGAACGCGTTCGAGCCTGGCAGCTTCACGGTCACCGGCTGGCCCACGACACCCACCTGCTCGCTTTCGCCGACGACCGGACGGCCGCCGTTCGTCGTGCCCGTGGAGCCGGTCGTCCCGGTCGAGCCCGTCGAGCCGGTCGAGCCGGTCGAGCCCGTGGGTCCCGTCGGGCCTTCCCCTGGCGGCGGGACCCCTTCCCGCCTTCTTCGTAGATGTAGAGGTCCGCCGTCGAGGTCGCGCTGGTCCCCGCTGGCGTGGTCACCGTCACGTCCGCCGCGCCGACTTCGTGGCGCCGGTGAGGTCACGACCACTTCGTCGGGGGCCACGCTGACGATGCTCGCGGCCGCGGAGCCGAAGTGCACGGCGCTCGCGCCCTCGAGGTTCTCCCCGCTGATCGTGACCGTTGCCCCACCCGCGACGAGCCCCGACGCCGGGCTCAGCGACTCGACGGTCGGGCGCTCGGCGAAGGAGACCTGGAAGCCCACCGAGGTGCCCGATGCGTTGGACGCCTCGAGGGCGGCGCAGTATTCGACCCCGGCCACGAGCCCCGTCAGGCGCACCGAGACCGGGTGGAAGTCGTTGTCCGAGAAGCCGAGCGCGGTCGCTGACCCGAGCTCGGCCGGCGTGCCCCGGGCGCCCTCGCTCGAGCACCATTCGGAGGCGATCGGGGCGTACAGGACCTGATATTTGGTCGCCTCGCCGGCCGGGTCGACTTCCGCCGCCAGCGTGTTGAGAGCGGCCTCATAGGCCGTGTGGCTGATGCGCGGGGCGCCGAGCGTGAACACGATCTTGCTGCTGACGGCGCTCCCGAAGGCGTTGAAGGCGACGAGCTCCGCGCAGTATTCGTCCCCGGGGTCGAGTTCGTCGACCTCCACCGCGACGGCGTGGTCTTCCTCGTCGCTGTAGCCGAGCGGCGTGGGCGGCGTGGAGTGGGGGGGTGAGAAGCCGGAGCCGCCGATGTGGCCGAACAGCTCGAGCGGGCCGCCCGGCAGGCCGAGTTCGAGTTCCAGTTCCAGTTCCAGCAAGGGCTCCTTGACGGAGGGCTGTTCCCCGCACCAGTGGGAGCTCGCGAGCCCGTAGCCGGCGAGGAATTCCGTCTGTTGCCCGCCGGGGTCGATCTCGCCCAGGATCACCTCCGCGTTGCCGGGTGCGGGCTGCGCTCCGAAGGCGATCACGGACGGCTTGGCGGCCTGAGCGGCCGGAGCGGCGAGCAGTGCGAGGGCGAGGAGAATCAGCGTCGCAGCAACGTGCGGCGCGGAGATCCGTCTGCCTTTTCGCTCGCAGTTCACTGCAATCTCGTCCTTGAACCCACCCACTCTGTAGCACGGGAGCGGCCGTTCGTGCGCTGCAGGTGCCCGCGACTACCCTTCTGGACATGGGAGGCCGGCTACTCAGAGGACGGAATCTCGGGCTGCTCGCGGTCGTGCTGATCGCCGTGGGCGCGGGCTTTGCGGTGCACTTCGCGGCCCCCTCCAACTGGCTCGATCGCAACACCGTCGACACCCACTTCTCGCTGCGCGGCTCGCAGGGCGCCCCCCACGACGTCGTTGTGGTGGGAATCGACAACCAGAGCCTGCGCACCCTTCCGAGGCCGCCGATCCCGCGGCGGTACCACGCGCGTCTGATCGAACGCCTGCACGCGGCCGGCGCGCGTTTGATCGTCTACGACGTCGCCTTCGACCGGCCCACCGACGAACTCGACGACGAAGCCCTTCTGGAAGCCGCCAGCAAGGGCTCCCCGATCGTGTTCGCCACCTCGCTGATCTCTCCCGTGGGCCAGACCCAGGTGCTCGGCGGCAACGCCAACGTGGCGAGCATGGACGACCGCGTGGCAGCCTCCTATCTGCCCGTCGACGGCGATGGCGTACTGCGGCACACCGCCGCGCGGGTCAGCGGGCTGCCCACGATCGCGGCCGTGGTCTCGCACGAGCTGCAGCGCCATCCGGCCACGGCGGCGCAGCTTGAAGGCGGCTGGATCGACTTCCGCGGGCCGCCCGGCACGGTCAGGAACCTGTCCTTCACCGAAGTGCTCAGCGGACACTTCGAGCGCTCGGCGGTGCGCGGCAAGGTCGTGGTCGTAGGGGCGACGGCGCCCGTGCTCCAGGACGTCCACGCCACGGCCGCCGGCAGCGTCATGTCCGGGCCCGAAGTGCAGGCCAACGCGATCGCCACCGCCCTCGATGGCTTCCCGTTGCGCAGCTCCTCCGAGGTGGTCGCGCTGCTGCTGATCGTGGCGATGGCGGCGCTGGCGCCGGCCGCGGCGCTGCGCCTGGACACGCTCGGGGTCGGCCTCACGGGCCTCGGCGCCCTGGTGCTGTACACGGTGGCCACCCAGGTCGCCTTCGACAGCGGGGTGGTGCTCGAGTACGCCGCCCCGGTGACGGCGCTGGTGGTCGGCACCGGCGGCAGCGTGATCCGGGGAATGTGGTTCGACCGGCGCGAGCGCCGCCGGCTGCGGGTGCTGTTCGCCGCCAACGAACCGCGGGCCGTGGAACGGGTCCTGCACGAGCCCGGCCCGCGCCACCTCGGCCCGACCGCGATCATCGCCGGCTACCGGATCGAGGCGCCGATCGCCAGCGGCGGCATGGGGATCGTGTACCGCGCCACCCAGCTGGCGTTGGAGCGTCCGGTGGCGGTCAAGCTGATCACCCCCGACCACGCCCAGGACCCCGACTTCCGCGAACGCTTCAAGGCCGAGTCGCGGATCGCGGCCTCGATCGAGCACCCCAACGTGATCCCCGTGTACGAGGCAGGCGAGGACGACGGGCTGCTGTTCATCTCGATGCGCCTCGTCGACGGCGTCGATCTCGAGCAGGTGCTCGCCAACACCGGACCGCTCGAGCCGCTGCGGGCGGCGAGGCTGATCGCCCAGGTCGCCGCCGCGCTCGACGCGGCCCACGCCCGCGGGCTGGTGCATCGCGACGTCAAGCCGGCCAACGTGCTGCTCACCACCGACGAGCCCGAGCACGCCTACCTCACCGACTTCGGGGTCTCCAAGCGGGTCGGCGTCAGCCGCCTGACGAACGCGGGGCAGTGGGTGGGGACGCTCGACTACCTCTCCCCGGAGCAGATCCGCGGCGAGGAGGTCGGTCCGGCGGCCGACACCTACATGCTCGCGGGCCTGCTCTACCACTGCCTGACCGGCACCCCGCCGTTCGTGCGCGACAGCCAGGCGGCCGCGCTGTGGGCCCACATCAGCGCCCCGATACCCGCTCCCAGCGCCTCCCGCCCCGAGCTGCCCCACAAGCTCGACGCGGTCATCGCCCGCGGGCTCGCGAAGGACCCGGCCGCCCGCTATCGCTCGGCGGGCGAGCTGGCGGCGGCCTGCGCCGAGGCGGTCGGCCTCGAGCCCCTGCCGACGCCCGCCGGCGAGGCTCCCCGGCCACCGTCCACCGGCACGACCCCCGCCGCCGGGGCCCGCACGATCGTCTCCGACTAGCCTTCCCCGGGCCCTGCCTGCTCGAGTTCGCGACGGCTGACGAGGCCGAACTCGAGCGCCAGCTCGGCCAGTCGTGCGCGCTTGCGGTTCTGGGGCAGCTCGCCCAGCTGCAGGAGGGCGAACAACGTGCGCAGGTTCGTCTTGACGGTGTCGAGACTGAGGTGCAGCTCGTCGGCGATCTGCTGGTTGCTGGCGGTGGCGGCGAAGCTGGCGCCCTCGCGCAGCGGACGGCACAGCGCCACCAGCACCCGCTGCTGGGTCTCGGTCAGCCGTGGCAGCGCGGGTCCCTCGCCGGCGATCACGGTGGCGTCGGTCGAGGATGTCTCACCGATGTCGTAGGAGAGCATCGTGCGCCCGACCCGGATCAGGTCCCCGTGCTGCAGGCGCTGGCGCCCGAGCACGCGCTCGCCGTTCAGGAAGGTGCCGTTCCGCGACAGGCCGTCGTCGACGATCGTCCATTCACCGCCGAGGCACTGCAGCTCGGCGTGGAGGCCCGACACCTCCCCGTCCCAGGGGATCGAGACGCTCGCCTCGGCGCGCCGGCCGATCGTGCGGTTGCCCTCCTCGCGCCCCAGCTCGAACAGCACCAGCCCGCCGTCCCCGTCACGCAGGGCCAGGAACGGCTGCTGCTCGCGGCGGGCCGCCAGCAGGTCCTTCAGCTCCCTCGGCGCCAGCGAATGCGGGGCGAGGGGATCGTTCGGCTGCTGGTGGGAAGCCGCGGCCACGCGGCGTCAAGGCTAGTGCTTGAACGATTCGGATTCCTCGCGGGAGCGTTGTGGCATCGGTCCGTCGAGTCGCTCCAGCGAGGCGGTCTGTTTGCGCAGCGAACCCAGGAACAGGTCGGCCATGTCCCGCGTGAAGCCGGCCCGCACGACCACCCGCAGGACCGCCAGGTCTTCGCGTTTCTCCGGGAAGGTGTAGGCCGGCACCAGCCACCCCTCCTCGCGAAGCCGGGCCGACACGTCGAAGACCGAGTAGTTCTTCACCTCGGGCTTCAGGGCGAAGGCGAACACCGGCAGGTCGCTGCCGTTGGTCAGCGTCCAGTAGGGGCCGATCTCCGCGATCTCCTTGGCGATGTGCTGGGCGATCGCGCTGGAGGCGCACTGGATCTCTTTGTAACCGCTGAAGCCGAGCGACACGAACATGTAGTACTGGGCGATGACCTCGCTCCCGGGGCGCGAGAAGTTCAGGGCGAAGGTCGGCATGCTGCCGCCGAGATAGTTGACTTCGAAGACGAGGTCCTTGGGCAGGCACTCCGCTGCGCGCCAGATCGCCCAGCCGACGCCCGGGTACACGAGCCCGTACTTGTGGCCCGAGGCGTTGATCGAGTGCACCCGTTTGAGGCGGAAGTCCCACACCAGCGACGGCTGCACGAACGGGGCGATGAAGCCGCCGGAGGCGGCGTCCACGTGCACCGGCACGTCGGGCCCGCCGCGGTAGGCGAGCTCGTCCAGCGCGGCGCAGATCTCCCCCACCGGCTCGTAGCTGCCGTCGAAGGTCGAGCCGAGCACGGTCACCACGCCGATCGTGTTCTCGTCGCACAGCGCGACCGCCTGCTCGGCGTCGAGGTGGTAGCGGTCGCCCTCCATCGGTGCGAGCCGCGGTTCCACGTCCCAATAGCGGCAGAACTTCTCCCAACAGACCTGGACGTTGACCCCGGTCACCAGGTTGGGGCGGTCGGTCGGCTTGCCGGCCGCCTGCATCCGTTCCCGCCAGCGCCACTTCATAGCGCCAGGCCGCCGAGCATCGCCGCCTCGCTGGAACCGGTGGTCGAGGTCCCCGTCACGTCGCCGTCGCCGGGCACGTTCCAGAGGTGGCCGATCATGTTCACGCAGCGCTTCTCGATCTCCGCCGTCTGCGGGTACTCGTCCTTGTCGATCATGTTCTTGTCCGCCGTCAGGCCCATCAGGAGCCCCGCCTGCGGGGGCATCCAGGTGCTGACGAAGGTCGCGAGGTTCAGCCGCGCGCTGCCGTCGAGCAGCAGCTCGTTGCTGATCACGTCGAAGGCCACCTCGCTGCCGGTGCCGGTGTCCTCGAGGCGATCGCGGGGCAGCCCCTGAAGACGCTCCTCGCGTACGAGCGCCGGCATCTCCCTATCGTCCACTGGGGCCTCCTTCGATCGGTGCAGGGTCAGACTGCAAGCTCTCCCGGAGCGGATACTCGCACGCCGGCGACGACCGTCAGGGTCTTCCCGCCGGGGCGCGGGGGGCGAAGGACCGGGTCTCCCAATGGCCGCCCGGACCGACCGTCAGCGCGGTCGCCTCGGGAATCTCGTCCCAGTCCCCGCGCAGTTCGGAGAACGGCTCGGAGACGACGATGCGGTCGCTGTCGCGCAGGCGCGCGATGCGCTCGTCGTCGGCATGAAGGTGCTTGATCGTCTCGACGTTCGCCGAGCGGAAGAGGGTTCGCGATTTGCCTTCGGTCGAGTAGCGCACGGCCCATAGATGCTCGCCGTCGCTGACGCCGATGCTCGCCTGCAGTGCCGGCGCGATGTCGTTGTCGCGCAGCGTCTGCTCGACGAAGCCCACCGCCTGCTCGAGCGCTGCGACGGGATCGTCTTCCAGGCCGAAGCCGAGCGCGAGGTGGAACAGCACCTCCGAGTCGGCCGAGCCTTCGATTTCTCCCACCGACTCGGCGTCGAGGGCGAGCATCAGCTGCCTGCGGATGCCGTGGAAGTCGTTGATCAGGCCGTTGTGGACGAACAGCCACCGCCCGTGGCAGAAGGGGTGGCAGTTGCTCTGCTGCACGGCCGTTCCCGAGCTGGCCCTGACGTGGGCCAGGAAGAGTGGGCTTTCGACGTGGGCGGCGATGTGGCGGAGGTTCGCGTCCGCCCACCCGGGTGAGATGCTGCGGTACACGCCCGGGCCTTCCCCGCCGCCGTACCAGCCGACGCCGTTGCCGTCACCGTTGGTGGTCTCCGCGCCGAGCTTCGAGTGCAGGCTCTGGTCGATCAGCCCGTGCTTGGTCTTGTAGAGCAGCTCCTCCATCAGGACCGGCTGCCCGTGCCATGCCATCCACCTGCACATGCGCGGCACTCTCGCATACGCGCCTGCGCGGCGCGGGCGTCACTGGCTCAGGGCGAGTCGTAGGAGGCGCTTGGCACGGCGGCCGGCACCGCGTCCTCGGCGCGTTGCTCGGCAGCCGCCTCGGGCATCAGCAGCAGCGCCCCCACGAGGAAGCAGATACCGCCGAGTGAGGTCCCCCCGTTGGCCAGGCGGGCGCTCACCGGCTCGCCGCTCGCGGGCTCGATGAAGGACGCGACGGCAGAGATACCGAAGGCGATCGACCCGAGCATGTTGAGCGCCACGATCCGCCACGAAAGCGAGCTCCATTTCCAGCCCAGCCAGCGATGGCAGACCTCGGCGTAGGCGAGCTCGCTGGAGATCAGGAAGGCGATCGAGCCGAAGGCGTCGGGTGCCCACACCCTCGCGTCGGACTGATGGACCGAGAAGCCGTGTTTCATGCCGGTGAAGGTGGTCACGTTGAAGAACAGGGTGCCCACGAACTGCACCAGCGCGGCCAGCCAGTCGATCCTGCGCGGTTCCCACGACACCGGCCGCCAGCGCGCCCGCCGCGCCCCCGGCGGCTGCCCCACGGTCCGCTCGACGTTGACGGCCTCCGCGTACTGGAGGTAGGCGGCGCTCGTGAAGAAGATCGATCCGACGAAGAAGACGACGCCGATCGCGGGCCGGGAGGTTTGCGCCCACTGGGCCGCCACGCCTCCCACGAGGAAGCAGAACGACCCGATCACGAACAGCACCGCCATCCACCACTGTCGCCTGCGAGGACGCCACCACACCGGTTCCCGCTCTGCGCGGTGCTCCCCGCGCGCAGCGCGACGGTCGCCGGGCGAGGACTTGCGGTGCGACCGTGAGCGCCAGCGCACGACGCGGCCGTCGGGGGCACGCAGCAGCTCCGCCGTAACGAACGGGCCCGGCCCCTCCGCGCCCAGGCGCTCCCACCCCTCCGGCACCTCGACGTAGCCGCTCACGCTCGCGGCTGGACGCTACCGGGATGGCGCTCTGGGCGATCGTTCGAGCCGCACGACACGCATAGCTCGAACGGGCGTATCGTTGCGGCAGGTCCATGGCGAGCACAAAGGAGACGGCACCCACGCCAGGCTGCGGGCGGGGGCGCGGAGGCGCTCGCCGATCGGCTCGTGATCTTCGGCATCACCGGCGATCTCGCGAAGGTGATGACCTTCCACTCGCTCTACCGGCTGGAGCAGCGCGAGCTGCTGGACTGCCCGATCGTCGGCGTGGCCGGGCGACGACTGGACGCGTCGAGCAGCTGCGCGAGCACGCCCGCACCTCGATCGAAGGGTGCGGGGAGACGCATCGACGAGGAGGTCTTCGACGCGGCTTCGCCGCGCGGCTGTCCTACGTGACCGGCGACTTGGCACCGACGGCCACCTACGAGCGCCTGCGCGACGCCATCGGCGACGCGCAGCACCCGGTCTTCTACCTCGAGATCCCGCCGTTCCTGTTCGGCCTGGTGATCGGGCAGCTGACCGACGCCGGGCTGACCGGCGGGGCCCGCGTGGTCGTCGAGAAGCCGTTCGGCCACGACCTCGCCTCGGCCCGCGCGCTCGCGGCCGAAATCCACCAGTACATCGACGAGTCGCCAGCTGTACCGGATCGACCACTTCCTCGGGAAGATGGGCACCGACGAGTTCCTCTACCTGCGCTTCGCCAACACGATGATCGAGCCGATCTGGAACCGCAACCACATCGCCTGCGTGCAGATCACGATGGCCGAGGACTTCGGCGTCGAGGACCGCGGGCACTTCTACGACCCGGTCGGCGCGCTGCGCGACGTGGTCGTCAACCACCTGATGCAGGTCGTCGCCGTCGCCGCGATGGAGGCGCCCTCCGGCAGCGACGCGGAAACGCTGAAGGACGCCAAGTTCTCGCTGTTCCGCTCGATCGAGGACGCCGATCCGGCGCCACTACGTGCGCGGCCAGTACGACGGCTACCTCGACATCGACGGGGTGGCGCCAAGGACTCCAGCACCGAGACCTACGCGGCCATGCGCCTGGAGATCGACAACTGGCGCTGGTCGGGGGTGCCGTGGTTCATCCGCACGGGCAAGCGAGCTGCCGGTCACCGCAGACCGAGCTGCGGGCCGTCTTCCGCGGCGCCACCGCGGCTGGGCTTCATGGAGCAGTGGCACCGCCGGCCCGAGCCGAACCAGTTCGTGATCAAGCTCGATCCCTCGACGGGCACGCGCCTGATGCTGGAGGCCCACCGCGCCGACAGGGACGGGCCGCAGGCGATCACGCTCGACATCGAGTTCGCCGAGCGAGGGCGGCGAGGCCCCCACCCCCTATGAGGTGCTGCTGCTCGACGCGATGCGCGGGGACAGCACGCGCTTCACCCGCCAGGACGGCGTCGAAGAGACGTGGCGGATCTTCGAACCGCTGCTCGAACGCGCCGCCGCCGGTGCACCCCTACGCGCCGGGCAGCTGGGGCCCGAAGGAGGCCGACGCGCTGCTCGCCGGACAGGGCGGACGCTGGCTCGGGCCGTGGGACCGGACTCCTGGAGCCCAAATGAGCCCGCCCGCCAAAGACAAGACGCCCGCCAAGGGCAAAGCCAAAGCTGCGTCCAGAGCCAAAGCTGCGCCAAAGCCAAAGCAGCCGCCAACGGCAAAGCCCCCGCCAAGAGCAGGGGGTCGGCGTCGCCCTCGCGTGCGAGCATCGACGGCCGCGGGCCCGAGATGCTCACCGGGGCGGCAGAGCGCGCCGCGATGTCGCCGTTCCCGCCGATCGCCGACTACGCCTTCCTGTCCAACTGCCACACCGGCGCGCTGGTCGCCCCCGACGGCGCGATCGACTGGCTGTGCGTGCCGCGCTTCGACTCGCCGAGCGTGTTCGGGACGCTGCTCGACCGCCAGGCGGGCTCGTTCCGCTTCGGGCCGTTCGGCATCAACGTGCCCTCGGCGCGCATCTACGAGCCGGGGACGAACATGCTCGCTGACGACCTGGAAGACGCCGACCGGCTGGGTGCTCGTGCGCGACGCGCTGACGCTCGGCCCCCGTCAGGGCGTGGACCGCATCGACGCCGCACACGCGCCCGCCGGCCGACGACGACGCCGACCACATGCTCGTGCGCGTGGTCGCTGTGCCTCGAGGACGAGGTCGAGATGGAGCTGACCTGCGAACCGGTCTTCGACTACGGCCGCGAGCCCGGCGACGTGGACGCTGGCGACGACGGCCCGGCCGCGCGGACGCGAGCGGCGCCGGCGTGACGATCCGGCTGCCGACCGACATGGCCGCTCGGGCATCGAGGGCGACCGGGTGCGGGCCGCCACGTGCTGCGCAAGGGCGAGCAGGTCTACTGCGCGCTGTCCTGGGCGCGAGGAGCTCGCCGCGCCGCAGAACGTCGACGAGGCCAACGCGCAGCTGGCCGCCACCGTCTCGCTTCTGGCGGCGGCTGGATCGAGAACGCGCGCATCCCCGACCACCGCTGGCGCGACCCGATGCAGCGCTCGGCGCTGGCGATCAAGGGGCTCACCTACATGCCCACCGGCGCCACGGTCGCGGCGCTGACGACCTCGCTGCCGGAGACCCCCGGCGGCGAGCGCAACTGGGACTACCGCTACACGTGGCTGCGCGACTCGCACCTTCACGCTGCAGGCGCTGCACTACCTGAACCTCGACTGGGAGGCCGAGGAGTTCATGCAGTTCGTCGCCGACCTCGAGCCCAACGACGACGGTGCGCTGCAGATCATGTACGGGATCGACGGCCGCCGCGACCTGACCGAGTCGACCCGCGACGAGCTCTCCGGCTACGCCGGCGCCGCGCCCGGTGCGGATCGGCAACGGCGCCTTCGACCAGCGCCAGAACGACGTCTTCGGCGCGGCGCTCGACTCGATCCTGCTGCACACGCCGCCGCAGCCAGCGCCTGCCGCGGCGGCTGTGGCCGATCGTGCGAGGCGCAGGCCGAGTGCGCCGAACGAGGTCTGGCGCAAGCCCGACCAGGGGATCTGGGAGGCGCGCGGCAAGCCCCAGCACTACGTCTCCTCGAAGCTCATGTGCTGGGTGGCGATGGACCGCGCCTCGAAGCTCGCGGCGATGCGCGGCGACGCCGAGCTGCAGGCCGAAGTGGGCGGCGACCGCCGAGGAGATCCAGGAGGACATCCTCGCCAACGGGCGTCAGCGAGGACGGGGTGCTGCGCCAGCACTACGACACCGACGCGCTCGACGCCTCCAACCTGCTGGCGGCGATCTTCGGCTTCCTGCCCGGCGACGACGAGCGCCTGCGCGCGAGCGTGCTGGCGATCGCCGACGACCTGACCGAGGACGGCTTCGTGCTGCGCTACCGCACCGACGAGACCGACGACGGGCTGTCGCGGCAAGGAGGGCAGCTTCCTGATCTGCTCGTTCTGGCTGGTCTCCGGCGCTGGCGATCGTCGGCGAGCAGCAGCGCGCCCGCGACCTGATGGAACGGCTGCTGCGCGTGGCCTCGCCGCTCGGGCCTCTACGCCGAGGAGTTCGACACGAGCACCGGCCGCCACCTGGGCAACTTCCCGCAGGCCTTCTCCCACCTGGCGCTGATCGAGGCCGCCGGGCGGATCATCCTCGCCGAGCTGCACCGCAGAGATCTAGCATGATGGAGCACTACGACGTGATCGTCATCGGCAGCGGCGCCGGCGGCGGCACGCTCGCGCACCGGCTGGCCCCCTCGGGCAAGCGCATCCTGCTGCTCGAGCGCGGCGACTGGCTGCCGCGCGAGCCGCAGAACTGGCTCGCCGGCGAGGTCTTCGAGGACGGCCGCTACGTGTCGCCGGACAGCTGGTACGACGGCAGACGGCAAGCCCTTCCAGCCGCAGGTCCACTACTACGTCGGCGGCGCGACCAAGCTCTACGGCGCGGCGCTGTACCGCTTCCGCGCCGAGGACTTCGGCGAGCTGCGCCACCACGACGGCATCTCGCCGGCGTGGCCGATCTCCTACGAGGAGATGGAGCCCTACTACACGCAGGCCGAGCAGCTCTACCAGGTGCACGGCGCGCGCGGCGAGGACCCCACCGAACCGCCCGGCGCGCGCGCCCTATCCGCACCCGGCCGTCTCGCACGAGCCGCGCATCGCAGCAGCTCTCCGACGACTTCGCCGCGACCGGCCATGCACCCGTTCCACGCGCCCTGCGGGGTGATGCTCGACGAGTCGCAACATGCCCTACAGCGCGTGCGTCCGCTGCTCGGACTGCGACGGCTTCCCGTGCCTGGTGCACGCCAAGTCCGACGCCGAGGTGATCGCCGTGCGCCCGGCGCTCGAGCACGACAACGTGACGCTGCTGCGCAACGCCCGGGCCGTGCGCCTGGAGACCAACGACGCCGGCACCAGCGTCAGCGAGGTGGTCGTCGAGCGCGACGGCGCAGCAGGAGACCTACGCCGCCGACGTCGTCGTCGTCTCCGCCGGCGCGGCCAACACGGCCACGCTGCTGCTGAACTCGGCCAGCGAGCGCCACCCGCAACGGCCTCGCCAACGGCTCCGACCAGGTCGGGCGCAACTACATGTTCCACAACAGCCAGGCGGTGCTGGCGATCTCCAAGGAGCCCAACCCGACCGTCTTCCAGAAGACGCTCGGCGTCAACGACTACTACTTCGCGAGCGACGCGACTGGGAGTTCCCGCTCGGGCAACATCCAGATGGTGGGCAAGTCCCAGGCGCCGATGTACCGCGGCGAGAAGCCGCTCGAGACGAAGCTGGCGCCGAACTGCACGCTGCGCGAGATCGCCGACCACGCGGTCGACTTCTGGCTCTCGACCGAGGATCTGCCGTGAGCCGAGAACCGGGTGACGGTGACAGCCGACGGGCAGGTGCAGCTCAGCTACACGGCCACCAACGACGGAGCCGCGCAAGCGCCTGTACCAGCACGCTCACGCTCGCTGCTCGGCAAGCTCGGCATGCAGGAGCATCACCTGATCCCGCACTGCCTACCTGGAGAACCCGATCCCGGTCGCCGGCGTCGCCCACCAGGCCGGCACCTGCCGCTTCGGCAGCCGACCCGGCCAGCTCGGTGCTGGACGCCAACTGCAAGGCGCACGAGCTCGACAACCTGTACGTCGTCGACACGAGCTTCTTCCCGAGCATCGGTGCGGTCAACCCGGCGCTGACGGCGATGGCCAACGCGCTGCGCGTGGGCGAGCACCTGCTCGAGCGGCTCGGGGCTCCCGGCCGCAGCGCGGTCGCCGATGGCGGCTGAGCACAACGGGCGCGCGCCGGCGCCGGGCGCCGGCGCGTGGTGATCGTCGGGGGCGGCTTCGGCGGGCTGACCGCCGCGCGAGCGCTCGGCGGCGCCGACGTCGACGTGACGCTCGTCGACCGCCACAGCCACCACCTGTTCCAGCCGCTGCTCTACCAGCTCGCGTGCGGAGGGCTCGTCGCCGGCGAGAGTGCGCCACGCCGATCCGGGCCGCGGTCCAGTCGCCACGACAACGTGAGCGGTGCTGATGGCGCGCTGCCGTCGGCCTCGACGCCGAGCGGCGCGAGCTGACGCTCGACCGCGACGAGCGGCTCGCCTACGACTCGCCTGATCGTCGCCTGCGGCGCGCGAGACGTCAGCTACTTCGGCAACGACGAGTGGCGCGAGTACTCCTACGGCCTGAAGACGCTCGACCGACGCCGTCGCCCTGCGCAACCGCATCTACAGCGCCTTCGAGGAGGCCGAGCGCGCCGAGGACCCCGCCGAGCGCGAGCGCTGGCTGACGTTCGTGGTCGTCGGCGGCGGCCCCACCGGCGTCGAGCTCGCCGGGCGAGCTCGCGATCATCGCGCGACCACACGATGAAGGGCTACTACCGGCGCTGCGACCCCACGAAGGCGAAGGTGATCCTGCTGGACGCCGGGACCGCGGCTGGTGGCGCCTTCAGCGAGAAGCTGTCGGCGAAGGTGGCCGGCTACCTCGCCGACCTCGGCGTGACCGTCCATCAGGGGGCCCGCGTGAGCAGCATCGACGAGCAGGGCGTGAGCTTCGAGCTCGGATGGCGCCCAGCAGCGCATCGACACGCCCACGGTCGTCTGGGGCGCCGGCGTGCAGGCGGCGGGCTTCGCCGGCGCTCGTGTCGGCGGCCACCGGCGTCGAGCGCGATCGCGGCGGGCATCTGCCGGTGGGCGAGGACCTCGACGCTCGCCGGCCACCCCGAGATCTCGGTGATCGGCGACGCGAGCAAGGTCTGCCGGGCCCGACGGGCGTCCGCTGCCCGGGCTCGCGACGGTCGCGATCCAGCAGGCGCGCCACGTCGCCCAGGGGATCCGCGCGCGGGCGCCCGGGCGCGGAGGGCGCCGTTCCGCTACCTCGACAAGGGTGCGCTCGCGGTCGTCGGGACGCGGCAAGGCGATCTGCGAGATCCGCGGCCACGAGCTCTCTGGCCGCCCCGCCTTCTTCACGTACCTGACGGTGCACATGTACTACCTCAGCGGCGGCGGCCCGGGGCACCGCCTGAAGGTGCTGATCGACTGGATCAGCACCCGCGTCGGCGATCCCCAGGACCAGGTCATCGACGGGGAGCTGGACAGCATCGGGGCGCCACCCGGCGCGCGCACCTGATGGGCGGCGCGGGCGCCGCGCTCGATCCCGCCGCAAGCGGCGCAGCCGGCGCTCGGGCCGACCGGCGGCGGGCCCGGCGAGGGGCGTCGCGGCCGTCGACCCGAGGCTGCTGCACTACGCCCGCGCGACGCGGGCCTTCATCCTCTCCTCGGTCGCGCTCGGCACGGTCGGGGCCCTGCTGATCGTCCTGCAGGCCTGGCTGCTGGTGGACGTCGTGTGCGAAGCCTTCCTGCACGGCCACGGTCTCTCCGCGGTGCAAGGGCGCGCTCGTCGCGCTGCTGCTGGTGGTGCTCGTGAGGGCCGCTGCTGGCGTGGGCGTCGGAGGTGCTGGCCGCGCGCAGCTCCACGCGCGCCAAGTCCCAGCTGCGCGGGAGCCTGCTGACGCGCGCCGCCCAGCTGATCCCGTACGGCTCGCTCAGCCAGGGCACGGGCGAGCTGGCGGTGCTCGCCACGCGCGGGCTGGATGCGCTGGACGACTACTTCGCGCTGTACCTGCCCCAGCTCGTGCTCGCGCTGATCGTGCCGCGTGGTGGTCGTGATCGCGGTGTTCGCCGACGACTGGATCTCGGGCGCGATCATCGTCTTCACGATCCCCCTGATCCCGCTGTTCATGGTGCTGATCGGCCAACTCACGCGGGAGCGCACGGAGCTCGAGCTGCGCTCGCTGCAGCGGCTCGCGGGGCACTTCCTGGACGTCGTCGCCGGCTTGCCCACGTTGAAGCTGTTCGGGCGCTCACGGGCACAGATCGAGGCCATCGGGAGCGTCACCGAACGCTATCGCCGCTCGGCGGTGGCGACGCTGAGGGTCACGTTCCTGTCCTCGCTGGTGTTGGAGCTGGTCGCGACCCTCTCGGTGGCGATCGTCGCGGTCGCGATCGGCCTGCGGCTGATGGACGGCAGTCTCGGCCTGCGCGCGGGGCTGTTCGCGCTCGTGCTCGCGCCCGAGGCGTACGTGCCGCTGCGCCGGCTCGGCGCGAACTACCACGCCAGCGCCGGCGGGGTGGCGGCCGCGGAGCGGGCATTCGAGGTCCTCGAAGCGGCCGCGCCAGCGGCGCTCGAGGGCGCGGCCGGCTCGGACCCACGGGTTCCGGCGCCGGCGCTCGCCGAGTCGTGCTGGCGGGCGTGAGCGTCAACTACGCCGGTCGCTCCGCGCCGGCCCTGCGGGACCTGGACCTGACGATCCACCCGGGCGAGATCCTCGCGCTCGCCGGCCCGAGCGGGTGCGGCAAGTCGACCGTGATCTCGGCTCCTGCTCGGCCTCGTCGCGCCGAGCCACGGAACCGTGCTGGCGGGGGGCGTCCCGCTCGAGGAGCTCGATCTCGACGGCCTGGCGCGAGCAGCTCGCCTGGATGCCCCAGCAGCCCTTCCTGTTTCGCGGCTCGATTCTCGAGAACGTCCGCGCCGGCCGCGCCGAGCGCCTCTGAAGCGGACGTTCTGGCGGCGCTCGACGCCGCCGGTCTGGCTCGAGGTGGTGCAGGCGCTGCCGCGGGGCGTCCACGCGACGCTCGGCGAGCGCGGCGCGGGGCTCTCGGCGGGCGAGCGCCAGCGCCTGGCGCTCGCGCGGGCGCTCGTGCGCGACGCGTCGCTGCTGCTGCTCGACGAGCCGACGGCGAACCTCGACGGGGCCACCGAGCGCGGCGTGATCGAGACGATCGCGCGGACTGGCGCGGGGGCGCACCGTGGTCCTCGCCGCACACCGCCCGGCGCTGCTCGGCGCTCGCCGATCGCGTCGTGCACCTGCAGGCGCAGCCGGTGGTGCCCGTCGCCATGAGGGCGATGCTCACCGCGTCCCGGCCCGGCAGCGGCGCGACTGCTGCTGGCGACGCTGCTGGGGGCCGGCGCGATGGCGTGCGCGATCGGCCTGACGGCCACCTCCGCGTGGCTGATCTCGCGCTCCTCGCAGCGTCCCGAGCAGTCGGCGGTGGCCGTGGCGATCGTCGCCGTCCAGGCCTTCGCGCTCGGACGCGGGCTGCTGCGCTACCTCGAACGGCTGGTCTCCCACGACGCCGCCTTCGCGCGTCCTGGCACGGCTGCGGGTGAGGGTCTACGAGCGCATCGAGCCGCTCGCGCCGGCCGGCCTGCGCGCATTCGGCAGCGGCGAGCTGCTGGCCCGCCTGGTCGGCGACGTCGACTCGATCCAGGATCTGCTGCTGCGGGTGCTGCCCCCGTTCGCGATCGCGGTGATCGTGGGTCTGCTGGCCGTGGCGCTCCAGACCGCGATGCTCCACACCGCGGGGCTCGTGCTGCTGGCCGCGCTCATCCTCGGGATCGCGGCCGTCCCCTGGCTCGCCGGGCGCCTGTCGGCACGCACCGCCACCCGCCAGGCCGGCGCCCGCGGGGAGCTCTCCGACGTCGGTCGTCGAGCTGCTCTCCGGAGCCCAGGAGCTGACCGTGCACGGCACGATCGGGCTCGCCCTCGACGCGCGCTCGTGCGGCCGACGCGGAGCTCGGCCGGCTGGCGTCCTCGAGCGCGCGCACAGCCGGGGTCGGGCAGGGTCTCGCCAGCGCGCTCTCGGGCGTCGCGATGTGGGGCTCCCTGGCGCTCGGTGTGGGCGCCGTCGCCGCGGGCCACACCAACGGGGTGCTGCTCGCCGGTCTCGCGCTGGTGCCGCTCGCGGCCTTCGAACTGATCAGCCCGCTGCCGACCGCGATGCAGTCGCTGCAGGGCGTACGCCGCTCCAGCGCACGGTTGTCCGAGGTGCTCGAGGCCCAGCCCCCGGTGGCCGAGCCCGCCCATCCGCGGGTGCGCGCCTCCGGCCCGGGCTCCCTGCAGATCCGCGGCCTGCGCGTTCGCCACCCCGGCGCAGACGCGCTGGGCCCTGTCGGGCGTGGACCTCGACCTGGAGCCGGGGGCGCGGGTCGGGCTGATCGGGCCCAGCGGGGCGGGCAAGACGACGCTCGCGTGGGCGCTCGTACGATTCCTGCCCTACCGCGGGTCGATCGCGCTCGACGGCGTCGAGATCGACGATCTGCCGGCCGAGGAGGTCCGGGGTGTCGTGGGGCTCGTGGCGCAGGACGCGCACGTGTTCGACACGACGGTCGAGGAGAACCTCCGCCTGGCCCGCCGGGACGCCAGCCACGCCGAGCTGCTCGACGTGCTCGAGCGGGTGCGCCTGCTCGAGTGGGTTCGGGGGCTGCCCGACGGGCTCGCCACGGAGGTGGGGGAGCAGGGGCGGCGCATCTCCGCCGGCCAGCGCAGCCGCCTCGCGCTCGCCCGCGGGCCTGCTGGCGCAGTTCCCGCTGCTGATCCTCGACGAGCCGGGCGAGCACCTCGACGTCCCCGCGGCCCGCGCGCTGACGAGCGAGCTCATCGACGCCGCCCGCGGGCGCACGCTGCTGCTGATCACACACCGGCTCGAGAGCATGGAGGAGATGGACGAGGTCGTGCTGCTGGAAGCCGGTCGGGTCGCCGAACGCGGGACGCACACGGCCCTGATGGAACGCGACCGCCGCTACGCGGCCCTGTTCCGCGAACAGCGTGCGCCGGACGCCGATGCCTAGGGCGCCGGCCCAGCGCGACCGCGACGGCGGGCGGGGCAGGCCGTCGGCGCTGCGCCCCGGAGTGTGGATATGCTCCGCGCCGACGCTGCCGACGTTAGGGGACTGGTGCCACTCAGCCGCGCTAATTCGCCGGGCACAAGTGGCCGCCGGGGGCCAGCGGCACGTCGACCTCCGTCCTCGCCCCGGGCCGTCCAGCGTCTCAACACCGTGGCGGCTCAGCTGATGACGAACGAACTCGCGCGCTGGCAGTTCGCGACGACGAGCATCTACCACTTCCTGTTCGTGCCGGTGACGATCGGGCTGGCGTTCCTGGTCGCGCTGCTGCAGACGGCCTGGTACCGCAACGACAAGCCCGAGTACAGGCGCCTGACGAAATTCTTCGGGACGCTGCTGCTGATCAACGTCGCCGTGGGCGTGGTCACCGGGCTCGTGCAGGAGTTCGAGTTCGGCATGAACTGGTCCTCCTACTCGCGGTTCGTCGGCGACGTCTTCGGCGCGCCCCTGGCGATGGAGGGGCTCGCGGCGTTCTTCCTGGAGTCGACGTTCCTGGGGCTGTGGATCTTCGGCTGGGATCGGCTGCCCAAGCGCGTGCACCTCGCGTGCATCTGGCTGGTCTCGATCGGGACGATGCTCTCGGCGCTGTTCATCCTGGCGGCGAACTCCTGGATGCAGCACCCGGTGGGCTACGTCATGAACAGCCACGGGCAGCCGGAACTGAACAACGTCGGGGCGCTGTTCACGAACCCCACGTTCCTGTGGGGCTACGTCCACGTGATCCTCGCCTCGCTGGTCACCGGCTCGCTGGTGATGCTCGCCGTCTCGGCCTGGTATCTGCGCAAACAGAGGGAGGTGGAGACATTCCGCCACAGCGCGAGGATCTCGGTGGTGGTGCTGCTGCCGGTGATCGCGCTGCAGATGTTCGTCGGCAACAAGCTCGGCGAGATCGAGACGAAGTACCAGCCGATGAAGATCGCAGCGGCCGAGGCGCAGTGGTCAAACTGCCAGCCGTGCTCGTTCTCGGCGTTCCAGATCGGAGGCGGCAAGAACGACCACACGCCGTCGCAGATCATCGAAATCCCGCACCTGCTGTCGGTCCTGGCGACGGGCACCTGGAACGGCCCGGTGACGGGGCTGACCCAGCTGCAGAAGGAATACGAAAAGAAATACGGGCCCGGCGAATACGTCCCGAACGTGTTCGTCCAGTACTGGTCGATGCGCGTGATGGCCTATCTGGGGTCGCTGATCCTGCTGCTGGGACTGTGGGGCGGCTGGCTCGTGCACAGGGGCACACTCGAGCGATCGAAGTGGTTCCTGCGCGTGTCGATCTGGGCGGTCGTGACGCCGTTCGTGATGAACACCGCGGGCTGGCTGCTGACCGAGAACGGCCGCCAGCCGTGGATCGTGCAGGGCCTGATGAAGACGATCAACGCGAACTCGCCGTCGGTGAGCTCGACCGACATCTGGATCAGCCTGATCGCGTTCGTGCTGATCTACATCGCGCTCGGAGCCGCCGATCTGCTGCTGATGCTGCGCTATTCGCGCAAAGGACTCGACGACGACGTCGAGGGCACGGGCGCGGCCGGCGCCACCCCGACCCCGGCGCTGACCTACTAGCGGACCGATGCTTCACCTGCACACGCTCTGGTTCGTCCTCATCGCGGTCCTGTGGGTCGGGTTCTTCGTGCTCGAGGGCTTCGACTTCGGCGTCGGCGTGCTGCACACGATCGTCGGCAGGACCGACGAGGAGCGACGGGTCGCGATCGGCACGATCGGCCCGTGGTGGGACGGCAACGAGGTCTGGCTGATCGTCGCCGGCGCCGGGATGTTCGCCGCCTTTCCCAACTGGTACGCGACCATGTTCTCCGCCCTGTACCTGGCCTTGCTGCTCGTGCTGGCGGCGCTGATGGCGCGCGGAGTCTCCCTGGAGTACACGCGCAAAAGCGATGATCGGCGCTGGCGCCGGACCTGGATGTGGTGCACGATCCTCGGCAGCCTGCTGATCCCGCTGCTGCTCGGGGTCGGACTGGGGGATCTCCTCAATGGCCTGCCGATCAACTCCCAGCACGAGTTCACCGGCGACTTCTTCGACCTGCTCACCCCCTACGGGCTGTGGACGGGTCTCACGCTGCTCGGGCTGTGCCTGCTGCACGGCGCGACGTTCCTGAAACTGCGCACCACCGATCAGCTGCGCGACCGCGCACGCGCACTCGCAAAACCGCTGGGCTGGATCGCGATCGCCCTCGTGGTGGGCTTCGTGATCTGGACCCGCAGCATCATCTCGGGCCCCGACGTGCCCGACCCGGTCGAGATCCTCGCGGTGATCGCGGTCCTGTTCGCCGCGACGCTGGCGAGCACGGATCACGACGGCTGGGCCTTCACCGCCTCCGCGATAGCCATTGCCGCCACGGTCGGTTCGATCTTCATCAACCTCTACCCGAACGTCATGGTCTCCAGCACCAACACGGCCTTCAACCTGACCGTCAGCAACTCGGCCTCCGGCTCCTACGCGCTGAAGGTGATGACGATCGCCACCGTGATCTTCCTGCCGCTCGTGCTGCTCTACCAGGGCTGGTCCTTCCACGTCTTCCGCGGGCGTCTCAAAGCGCCCCCGACGGTGGCGCCGAAGTCGCCGCCTGCCGCACCGGCCGCCCCGACGATGCACTAGCGACGTCTCCGCTCCTGCGCCGCAGCGCGTGCGCAGGTATCAGCCGCCGACCGGCGGCGGGGGCGGGACCGAGGGCGGCGCACCGGGCGCCGGACCGTCCCCGGCGGGAGGCTCGCCGGGTCGCTCGCGGCGGTGGCGGCCCGCGGCGAAAGCTCCGACCACCGCGGCGACGACGCCGGCCCCGATCAGCACCCAGGCCCACGTCGGCACTTCCGCTTCTTCGGATTCGTCGTTCGCGTTGGACTTTGCAGCGGCGCCGGCGGCGGCCCCTGCTGCGACCGCCCCGGAGGGCGTCGTCTGGGTCGTGGTGGTCACGGTGGGCGTCACGGTCGTCGTCGACGTCACCGTCGGCTGCTTGACCGTTGTCACCGTCTTCGCGGGCTGCGTCACGGTCTTCGTCACCGTCTGCGTGGGCTGCGTGACGGTCTTGGTCGTCGTTGCGGTTTTGGTGGTCGATCCTGCCGGCGAGGACGTTGCGCTGGGGCTCGTTTCCGCCGCGTAGGCACTCACGCCCGCCGCGAGGGCGGCCCCGGCGATGAGCGCCAAGAGCGCTGTTAGGACTTGTGTGAGACGCGAGGATCTCATGGTGTGCCTCCCCGCCGCTTTACCGGCGGCGACAGGCCGCTGATGCTACCGGCTCGCACCAACGACCCCAGGGCCGTACAGTGGTTGGCCGACCCAACGCGACGGGCCTCTCCCTTTGCTCCTGTCCGTGCGTTCGCCGACAGAGCCGAGAGAACCGGGGCGCTCGTGCGCGCAGTTCCTGCGACAAGCTGCGCGCCGAGCTCGATCCGCTCGAAGCCTGAAGGCTGCGATGGGGGAGTGATCCAAAGAGACGTGCTCGTACCAGGTCTATACGCAGCTCAAACCACGATCGGAGCTTCTCTTGCTTTACGTCGGCCTAGGCATCATCTATGTGTTTCTGCTGGTGTTTCTCGGTATCAAAACAATCCGGAACGGCCGGTGGATCTTGTTCGTCGCAGGGTTCTTCATCCCGTTGCTTTGGATCATCGGTGGAGTCCTGCCCCCGAAAGGCATGTCTCGCGTGGATGAGGCCTACGCGCGACGCGATCAGACGTAGTAGGTCTGCCCGGCCGGGGATCCACGGCGTCTCCCGAACCGCCGGCCACCGAGGGTCAGTCGCCCAAGTCAGGCACCTAGGAACGCCTCGATGACCTCGGTTGATACTGAGCTGGTGCTCGTCGCGCTCGCCGCGATGCTGTCGCCCGTGACCCTGTTTCTCTCGGTGCTCGCACTCGTCGTCGGGGAGCGGCCGATGCGCACCGGCCTGTGGTTCTTTCTCGGCGCGTTCGGCCTGACGCTCGCCGTAGGTGTGATCGGTGCGTTCTTGCTCGGGAGCTCCGCCGCATCGCCGAAGCCCAACACGCCGAAGACGTGGGTCGCGATCGTCGACGTCATTGCCGGCGTGATCGTGCTGTTCTTCGTCGTGCGATTCCTGCGACGCCCTCGCGACCCCAAAAGGGTTGCGAGCATGATCGATCAGATGAGCAAGGTGGCCTCCTCGCCGGTGATCGCGATCATCGGGGCCGGCGCCGCCCTCGCGAATCCCGGCGCCCTGATTCCGCTGGCCCTGAAGGACATCTCAGAGACGAATCCGAGCACCGGGCAGTACATCGCCGAGTGGGTCGGCTTTGCCCTCGTGTCGCTGCTGCCACTGTTGATCGCCCTGGCGGCGCTCGCAGTTGCACCCGAGTCGACTCAGCGTCTGCTCATGTGGGCGCGAGCGTGGCTCGAGCGCAACGCGAGGACGATCGCCGCTGTGATCCTGCTGTTGCTCGCCGCGATCCTGATACGCAACGGCATCGCGGGCCTCAGCGGCTAGTAGGGTGCCGGTGAGGATCGCCACGAAGCGGTCGCGTGCCGACCGAGTTAGGAGTCCGTCGTGGACGAGGAGCAGTCAGCACGATTTGCAGCTGAGCCAGAGGTCGTCCTCGACCCCGGTGGCTACACGCTGCAGATCGAGGACGTTCAAGTCGGCAGGACCACGATCCGCCCGGTCTGCATCGTCGTCGGTGGCGACAGCGACGGCAAGAAGGTCTGTCCGGAGACCTACGATTTCAGTCAGGGCGGCGAGAACCGTGCCGCGGTCCGCAACCTCTACGGCTGGGGCGTGACGGAGGAAGAACTGACGGAGACCGGCGGCGACCTGAAGTCGATCGGCGCGCTGCTCGTCGGTCGCCTTGGCCGGGTCGAGTTGCAACAGTCCGAGAGCGAGACGTCAGGCGTGGTCAACAGCCACGAGCCTGGCGCGATAGAACCGCTGGCGCAGTAACAACGAGGCAGCCGCTCGCTGGTCACCGAGAGCGGGTCGGCGCTCGCGAGGCGGCTGAGCTCATCCGCGTCAGCTACGGACCGGCGGCATCAGCCCCCCGATGATCCAGAAGATCGGGATGGGGATGCCGATCAGGAACATGATCCAGTGCCCGTGTTTGATCGACCTGATGCCCAGGAACAGAAACACGAGCACGTAGAGCAGCGCGAACCCCCCGATCCCGAACGCCGAGATGGCCAGGGGCGTTGCGAGATGTCCCATCACGTTCATACCTCCGTCGTAGTGCAGACGCCTGCCCGGTGAAGACGTCCAGTATGGCTGTAGCCGAGTTCCGGCAGCGTGGCGTCGGCTCCGGGGTGGAGGGCGTGGCCGCGGCTGCGACGCGCGTGCCTGCCACGAAGCCGCAGATCGCGAACTTCTGTGTAATGGGCGCGTGGCGTGCCAACTGAGCCGGGGCGGCGTCCGCCGAGCGGGCGGCCAAGCGCCCCATTCCGGCCGGCACGCGAGCCACGGACTGAGGCACCATGGCCGAGCCTGAAGTCTCGCCGGAGCAGGTCGAAGCGACGATTCAGAGCCGGGCCTTCCTCGTCCTGCTGTTCGTCGCGGCGATCGTCGGTGTCGTCGTATCGCTCGCCGCGTGGTGCTTCCTCGAGCTCGTCAATCAGATCCAGCGAGGGGTGTACGTCCACCTCCCGAGCGACGTCGGCTACCACGGCGGCCCACCGATCTGGTGGTCGCTGCCGGTGCTCGCCCTCGCCGGACTGATGGTCGCGTTTGCGATCGAGCGCCTTCCCGGCGAGGGAGGGCACATCCCCGCACACGGCCTCTCGACGGCCGGTGGGCCGACGCTCCCGGTCGACCTACCCGGGGTCATCCTCGCAGCGCTCGCGACCATCGGACTCGGAGTCGTGCTTGGTCCGGAGGCCCCGCTGATCGCGTTGGGCGGAGGTCTCGGGGTCCTGACCATCGGCCTCGCGCGACGGGACGCGCCGCCGCAGGTCGTGACCGTGCTCGCTGCGGCCGGCACCTTCGCCGCGGTGTCGTTTCTGTTCCAGTCGCCGCTGCTCGCGGCGGTGCTGCTGATCGAGGTGATCGGCCTGGGTGGTCCGAAGCTGACGCTCGTGCTGCTCCCCGGCCTGCTGGCCTCCGGCATCGGTTCGCTCGTCTCCATCGGCATGGGCTCGTGGACCGGGCTGAGCACGAGCGCCTATGCGCTGGGTTCGGTGGAAGGGCTCGCCAAGTTCGCGCGACCCGACATCGCGGAGTTCGGGTGGACGATCGCGCTCGCTCTCGCCGTCGCGGTTGGTCTGCGTGCTGATCGGTGCGAGTGGGCAGGCGCACGGAGGGCATCGTCGCCGCGAGACGCTTCGTGCTGCTGCCCGCGGTCGGGCTGATCGTCGCCGGGCTTGCGATCGCATTCCAGCAGGCCACCGGCAAGCCCTTCCAGGAAGTGCTCTTCTCCGGCCAGGGCTCGATTCCGGCGCTGGTCACCAAAGCGGGCACGTGGTCGATCGGAGCGCTCGCGCTGCTGATCGTCTTCAAGGGCATCGCCTACTCGCTCTCGCTCGGCAGCTTCCGCGGCGGCCCAACCTTCCCGGCGCTGTTCCTCGGAGCCGTGGCGGGGCTGATGGCCGGCCAGCTGCCCGGGTTCTCGATCACCCCGGCGATCGCCGTGGGCATGGCCGCCGCGATCGCGGCCGTGCTGCGCCTGCCGCTGTCGGCGATCGTGATCGCCGCAGTGCTCACGGAGGGATCGGGCGCGGGCAGCGAGCCATTGGTCATCGTCGGCACGATCGTGGCCTACATGGTCAGCCGCGTGCTCCTGCCACCGCCGGGTGCCGCGCCAGCACGCGCGACTGCGACTGCGCCTGCGGTCGCCCCGGTCCAGTCCGCCGCCAGCTAGGTTTACGCGATCAAACGGCGGGGCGCGAAGATGAGTGAGCAGGCCGACGACCACGGCCCAGCAATGTGCGCGGACGCCGGTTCCTCGAGCGTGCCCGCGAGCGCGACCTAGATGGGCTCCGCCGAAGTAGAGCTGTTCCTGACCGCGATTGCGGCGATGCTCTCGCCGACGACGCTGATCTTCTCGGTGCTCACGCTCGTGCTCGGTGAGCGCCCGATCCGGACCGGCACCTGGTTCTACCTCGGCGCGCTCAGCGCCACGCTGCTGGTCGGGGTGGTGGCGGCGTTCGCGCTCGAAGACCTGGCGTCGGCTCCTGCCGGCAGCTCCCAGCCGAAGACGTGGGTGGCGATCCTCGACCTCGTACTCGGCGCCCTGGCGCTGTTCTACGCGGCCAAACTGGCTCGCAACCCGCTAAGTCCCGCGAGCGAACAGCAGATGGTCGACAAAGCCAGCGGCCTCGCGTCCTCGCCCGCGATCGCGGTCGTCGGGGCCGGCGCGGCGCTCGCGAACCCGGGCGGCTTCATCCCGATCGCGCTGAAGGACATCTCGCAGCTGAACCCGAACGCGGCCGAATACATCGTCCTGTGGGTGGGCTTCGCACTGATCTCGCTGCTGCCCCTGTCGGTGGCCCTGCTGATGCTGCGGATCGCCCCCGAAGGTACGCTACGGATTCTCCACCGGGCTCACGAATGGCTGACGCGCAACGCGGCGCGGATCGGCGCAGTGCTGATCGTGATCCTCGGGGTGGTCCTGCTCCGGGACGGGATCGCCGGCCTCACCGGCTGACGGGGCGCCGGCCGGCCACTGCAGCTGAAACAACCACCGCAAGCGGAAAGGCAACTTCATGACCAAGGCAGCCAAGCTCACCCGATTGGTCCTCGTCCTCGCCGCCGCACCCTGCGCGCTGCTGCTGGCCGGGTGCGGGGAATCCGAATCGGAAAAGTTCGAAAAGGCCAAAGCGGAAGTCTGCAAGTCGCGTTCGGCGATCGAAAGGCAGGTCGAAAGCCTGAAGTCGCTGCCGCTCTCCGTCGGCTCGATCACGACCGCCAAGACGGGCCTCGAAACGATCGAGCAGGAAATGAAGAAGATCAAGGAACAGGCGCCGAAGCTGAAGCCGGAAACCAAGACACAGGTTGAAAAGTCGACCGCCGAATTCACCAGCGAAGTGACCAAGATCGCCGAAACGCTCGGCACCAGCCTGACTCCGTCGAACGTCGTCAAACAGGTCGAAGCGGCGACGAAAAAGCTGCTCACCAGCTACGAAGCCACGCTCAAGACGCTGAGCTGCAGTTGACGCACGCGCAGCTGACGCACGCCGCGGCCCGCCGGTCGCTCTCGGCGGGTCGCCTCCTCGCCACGCTGGGCGCGGCGCTGGCGACGTTCGCGATCCTCGTGGCGGGCTGGCCGGCAGCGGTCGCTGCGGCGGCGCACAAGAAGTCCAAGTCGCCCGCCGCGAGCAAGCTCGAGCTGACCTTCGGTGCGTCGCTGTTGCGGGCACCGGCGGTCGAGGTGACGATGGATCCCGCCGCCCTGTCGCTCGAGTACCCGGTGATGGCCAGCCGACCTGGGCAGCGCCGGCTGCCCGCCGCCGACGCTCGCGGCCGAGCTCGCCCGGCTCGGCTCCCCGCCGCTGCAGCTCGGGCGGGGTCAGCCAGGACCAGACGGCTCCGCCCGGCACGCTGACGCCGCCGCCGAGCTCCTGGCAGACGGCCACCCTCTACCAGCTCCCGGCGGGCTTCTGGGGTCAGCTGCACTGTCTGCTCACGAGCACCCACGAGCCGCTGACGGTCGGCCTGAACATGCGCACCGGCAACCTCGCCTGGGCCACCCAGATGGCCTCCGAAGCCCGCACTGCGGCCGTCAACGGGCTGTCCTTCTCGCTCGGCAACGAGCCCGACCTCTACGAACTGCCGAACTACGCCGCCCTCGACAAGCCCTTCGCCGGCGAGGAAGCGGCCGACGCAAGTCTCTACGAGCAGCTCGCGCAGTACCTCAAGCCGGCGGTGGGCAGCGAAGCGCTCGTCGGCCCCGAACTGGCGGTCGCCTCGCGCTGGCGCCAGCAGTTGCCGCTCGTGGTCAGGGCGCTCGGCCTCGGCACCGTCGGGCGTTCACATGTATCCGCTGACCACCTGCCGCTCGCCGTCCGAAGCCACGATCAAAGGGCTGCTGTCGCGGCGGGCGGGCAACGCGCCCGAGCGGCTTGTCGTGGGTCGCGATCGCCGCCCACGCCCTCGGCCTGCCGGCGATCATCTCCGAGGCCAACTCCGCCTCCTGCGGCGGGCGTCCGGGCGTCTCGAACTCGCCCGCGTCGGCCGTGTGGGGGCTGCGCTTCGGGCTCTCGGCCCTGGAAGGAGGCTTCGACGAGGTGCGCTTCCACTTCAGCGGCAACTCCTATGACCCGTTCGCGCTCCACGGCAGCCAGGTCTACGAGCGGCCGCTGGCGAACGCGCTGGTGGCGCTGAACACGTGGCTGCCCGTCGGCACCACGCTGCACCCGGTTGCCTCCAGGACGCTCGCGGCCCGCGGACTCGTCGCCCACGCCGCCCTGCGGCCGGACGGCTCGGTGGCGCTGATCATCGACAACGAGAGCGCCCACGCGGCGCGCGTGCTGCTGCGCGGGCTGTCCGCCGGGCAGCTGACGCTGATGAGCTCGATCGCGGCCGGCCTGCCGACGCGTAACGTGGCCTCGCCGAGCGCCGACATCCCGGTCGCGATACCGCCGAACGCGGTCGTGGCCGTCTCCGGGCGCATCTAGAGCGCCGCGCCCACTCCTAAAGGCCGCTCGCGGAACGGCCGAAGCTTGTGGAGGCCAGCAATGTCCGCCGCAAGGCCCCCCACCAACCGCCCCTGGCGTGGAGCGCGCGATGCCGCCCATGCGTGGATGCTCGTCGGCGTGGCTCTGCTGGCCGCGCTGGTCGGTGTGATCGGGCTGCTGACGGGCGCCTGGAATGCGGTCGAGAACGCGTCCGTGGATGCCCGCTTCTCGCTGCGTCCGGCACATCAGCCCGCACAACCTGGTGGTCGTGGGGATTGACGAAAAGACACTCGACGCGCTCAACGCGCACTGGCCGTTTCCGCGCTCCCTCGATGCGCGTGCGATCGAAGTGCTGCGCGCCGACCACGCCCGCACGATCGTCTACGACGTGCAGTTCACCAAGCCGACGTCGGAAGCCCAGGACCGGGCCCTGTTTCGCGCCGTGGCCCGCGCCGGCAACGTCGTGCTCGCCACCACCGAACTCGGGGGCCATGGCCGCGGCGAAGTGTTCGGGGGCAGCGGCATCCTCGCCCGCGCCGACACGACCGTCGCCGCCGCCGACTTCAGCGCCAACTCCAGTGGCGTAATCCAGCAGTACCCGTACTCGGTCGGGGGTCTGGACTCGGTCGCCGTGGCGACGGCCGAAGTGGCCACCGGGCGTCCGCCGCCCGAGCTCCTCCTTCCGCGAACGGGTCGGCCTGGATCGACTTCCCGGGACCGGTGGGAACGGTCCCGAACGTGTCCTTCGTGGACCTCGTCGACGGCCGTGTACCTCCCGCCGAGCTGGCCGGGAAGATCGTCGTCGTGGGCGCAACAAGCGCGGCGCTGCAGGACAGTCCACGCCACCTCGGTCACCTCCAGCACGGGCATGCCGGGCCCGGAAGTGCAGGCCGGTGCCATCGCCACCGCGCTGGCCGGCAATCCGCTGCGCCAGACCCCGCTGTGGGTGGCGGTGATCATCACCGTGCTGGCCGGGCTGGCCACGCCTCTGAGCTGCCTGACGATCCGCCCGGCGCGGGCGCTCGTGATGGGGGCGGGGTTGGCGGTCGGCTACGCGGTACTGGCGCAGATCGCCTTCCAGCAGGGCCTGATCCTGCCGCGTCAGCTACCCGCTGGTGGCGCTCGCGATCGGAACCCTCGGGGCGCTGCTGGTGAGCTACCTGGCAGAGACCTGGGAACGCGAGCTGTCCGACCGCTACGGAGCCGTGCTCGAGGACACGGTCCGTGAACGCACGGCCGAGCTGTACGACACCCAGGTCGAGGTGATCCGCCGCCTGGCCCAGGCGGCCGAGCTCAGGGACGACGACACCGGCGCCCACATCGACCGCGTGGGACGGATCTGCGAGCGCGTCGCGCGCGAGCTCGGGATGGCCCCGCGCGAGGCCGAGCGGCTGCGTATCGCCAGCACCCTGCACGACGTCGGCAAGATCGGCGTGGCCGACAGCGTGCTGCTCAAGCGCGGTGAACTCGACAGCGCCGAGTGGGACGCGATGATGGCCCACACGACGGCCGGCGCGGCGCTGCTGTCGGGCTCCCGCTCGCCGCTGCTGCAGATGGCCGAGGTGATCGCCCGCACCCATCACGAGCGCTGGGACGGGACGGGTTACCCCGAGGGCCTGAAGGGCGATCAGATCCCGCTCGTGGGGCGGATCTGCGCGATCTGCGACGTCTTCGACGCGCTCGCCTCGCGGCGCTCCTACAAGGACCCGTGGGCGTTCGACCGCGTCGTCAGGGAGATCGAACGCAAGCGCGGAAGCCACTTCGACCCACGCGTCGTGGACGCCTTCCTGAGGGTGATCGACGAGTTCCGCGACGAAGCCTGGGACCGGTCCGGCGCGAGCGAGGAGCTCCAGACGCCGTCCGAGTCCACCGCCCCCGCCGTGCCCGCGGGCGTCGATGACGGCCGGGGCGAGGGTGCCGGCGACAGCCGCCGCCGACGCGCTGGACGCGGACCTCGACGAGGCCGCGATCGCGGCTCGGGCGATGAGCACGCCGGGCGGCGAGCGGCGGAGCCCAGCGCGCGGCGGGTGTCCCGCTAGAACGGCTCGCCGTCGAGGTAGAGCTCGCCGGGTGGCCACTCGGCGCCCTCCGCAGCGGCCTCCACATCGAGCTCAGCGGCATCTGCACACTGCCCGCCGGGCTGCTGCACCCACACCGGGTCGGCGATCTCGCGGAAGCCGAAGTCGCTGTACAGGCCCATCAGGCTCGGCTCACAGAACAGCATCGCCCGCTCGGCGGGGAACTCGCGGGCGAGCTCGAGCAGGTCGCGTCGCCAACCGTCGCGCGAGACCCCCGCCGCGCGCGCTGGCACGGACCACGAGCCCGCCCAGCCCCGACCACCGCGAAGGGCGGGTGGGCCGCCGTGTGCAGCTCCGCCAGCACCACCCCGCCGGCTGCCAGCAGCGTTCCGTCGTCGTCGCGCAGGCCGATGTTGCGCGTCTTGTCCCGCCAGGAGAGCTGTTCGCCGGTCCCGCCCCACGGTTCCCGCTCGCCCGCGAGCATCTCCTCCCAGTAGGGCTCGGCCTGCGGATCGAGCTCCACGAGCCTCATCGCGCGGCCATTCTCGCCGATGCCCGGCGGGGCGCACCGGAGCAGGCCGAATTTGCCGCTTACCCTCTGCGGCCATGACGGCACTCCAGAAGCTGCGCGAGCGCACCGGCGAGCTCGCCGACCTCGAGTGCGTGCAGATGCTGCTCGGCTGGGACCAGCTCGTGATGATGCCCGCCGACGGCGCCGGCGCGCGCTCGCAGCAGCTCGCGACGATCGCCCGCCTGAACCACGAACGTGCGCGCGACGAGGAGCTCGGCGAATGGCTGGCCGAGCTCGAGGGAGTCGAGCTCGACGGGCTCGAGCGCGACATCGTGCGGCTCGCGCGGCGCGACTGGGAGCGCGCGCGGCGGGTGCCGGAGGAGCTCGCCGCCGAGCTCGCCCGCGCCGCCGCGGACGGCCAGCAGAAGTGGCAGGCGGCTCGCGCCGCCGACGACTTCGCGATGTTCGCCGCCGGCGCTGGAGCGCAACGTGACGCTGGCCGCGCGAGTACGGCGCCTGCGTCGCCGACGATGGCTCCACGCCGTATGAGGGACTGCTCGGGGACTACGACTTCGGGCTGCGCGCCGAGGAGCTGCGGCGGCTGTTCGGGGCGCTCGCCGAGGCCCTGCCCCCGCTGGTGGAGGAGGCCGAACGCTTCTCGCCCGCTGCGCACGCTCGACGTGCCGGTGCCGGCACAGCAGGGGGCGGTGGAGGGCACGCTCGCGCGGCTGGGCGTCGACGAGCTCGAGCTGGCGCGTGGACGTCTCCGCGCACCCCTTCACGGCCTGGATCGGAAGCGGGGACACGCGTGTGACGACCCGCTACAGCGACGGCAACGTCGAGTCGCTGCTGAGCTCGCTGCACGAGTACGGCCACGCCCTCTACGAGCGCCAGATCGACCCCGCGCTGATCAGGACGAACCTCGGCCGCGGGACCTCGATGTCGGTCCACGAGTCCCAGAGCAAGCTGTGGGAGAACCACGTCGCGCGCAGCGCCGCCTTCGCCGAGCTGCTGGCGGGCGAACTGGCGACGGCCGGCTTCGCGATCGCGCCCGCGGAGCTGCACGCGACGATGGTCGGAGTCCAGCGCTCGCTGATCCGCGTCTCCGCCGACGCCCTCACCTACCCGCTGCACATCATCCTGCGCTTCGACCTCGAGCTGGCCCTGATCGAAGGCGAGCTCGAGGTGGCCGAGCTTCCCGAGCGCGTGGCGCGAGGGCGTGCGCCGGCTGCTCGACCTGGAGGTCCCCTCCGACGCGCTCGGCTGCCTGCAGGACGTCCACTGGGGAGCCGGCAGCTTCGGCTACTTCCCCAGCTACGCACTCGGCTGCCTGATCGCCGCCCAGCTGTGGGAGGCGCTCGAGGCCGAGCTCGGCCCGCGCGAGGAGGGACTGCGCGAAGGCGAGGTGGCCGCGATCCAGGCCTGGCTCGGTGAGCGCGTGCACCGCCACGGGCGCCGCATGGACACGACCGAGCTGGTCGAACGGGCGACCGGCGCGCCGCTGTCGATCGACGCCTTCATCCGCTACGTCGAGCCGCTCGCGCAGCCGCGCTCCTGATCGCCCGGCGGCCGGCAGCACGAGTCGGGGCGGAGCTCGACAGCACGCGGCCCAGGCCGGGCCTGCACGAACGCTGTCACGCGGTCCGGGGACTCGCCTAGCCTCGCCCGACCGTGAGCGCCATCGCATCCGCCGAGCCGACCACGAGGCTGCTCGAGCGCCTCAACGAGCGCCAGCGCGAGGCCGCCACCTACGACGGCGACACGCTGCTGATCCTCGCGGGCGCCGGCACCGGCAAGACGACGACGCTGTGCGGACGGGCGGCGTGGCTGCTGTCGCAGGGTGTTGCCCCCGAGCGGCTCCTGCTGGTCACGTTCACGCGCCGGGCGGCTCGCGAGCTGATCGGCCGGGCGCGCGCGCAGGCCGCCCCCGGAGCGGGCCGAGCGGGCGGCGCTGCGGCGATCGTCGGCGGCACCTTCCATTCGCTGGCCCACCGCTTCGTGCGCCTGCACGCGGGCGCGCTCGGGCCTCGGCTCCGGCTTCAGCGTGCTCGACGCGGGCGACGCCGCCGACCTGCTCGACCTGCTGCGCTCCGAGCACGGCTGCGCGGCCGGCGGACGGCGCTTCCCGCGCGCGAGCACGATGCTCGACATCTACTCGCGCGTGGTCAACGCCCAGCGGCCGCTGCGCGAGACGCTGGCGCGAGTGCTTCCCGTGGTGTGAGGAGCACGCCGAGGCGCTCGCCGAGGTGTTCGGCGCCTACGCCACCCGCAAGCGCGAGCAGGGCCTGCTCGACCTCGACGACCTGCTGCTCGGCTGGCGGGCGCTGATGGGCGAGGAGCGCACGGGCAGGGCGATCGCCGGCTGCTTCGAGCACGTGCTCGTCGACGAGTACCAGGACGTCAACGCGCTGCAGGTGGACATCGTGGCGGGGCTGCGGCGCTGGGGCGGGGGCCTCACGGTCGTCGGCGACGACTTCCAGGCGATCTACGGCTTCCGCGCGGCCAGCGCCCGCCACATCCTCGAGTTTCCGCAGCTGTTCGCAGGCGCCCACACGGTGCTGCTGGAGCGCAACTACCGCTCCACGCAGGAGATCCTCGAGGTCGCCAACGGCGTCTCTGCGCAGGACCGCAGCGCGTTCCCGCGGCGCCTGTGGAGCGACCGCGAGGGGGGCCTTCGCCCCGAGCTCGTGTTCCCCCACGACGAGGGTGAGCAGGCGCGGCAGGTGTGCGAGCGAGTGCTGGACGCCGCGCGAGGAGGCGATCGAGCTGCGCGCGCAGGCGGTCCTGTTCCGTACCGGCCACGACTCCGCTCTGCTGGAGCTCGAGCTGACCCGGCGCGACATCCCGTTCGTCAAGTACGGGGGGCTGCGCTACCTCGACGCCGCCCACGTCAAGGACCTGATCGCGCTGCTGCGCCTGGTGGACAACCCGGCCGACGAGCTCGCCTGGTTCCGCGTGCTGCAGCTGCTCGACGGGGTCGGCCCGGCGCGTGCCAGGAAGATCCTGCACGCGCTGCGCGCCCGGGGCGCCGAGGCCCGCGCCACGGGCGAGCATGGGCCGGCGGCGAGCACTGGCGGGCGGGCTGCGAGCAGGTGCCCGAGGGCTCGCGCGAGCACGCGGCGCGCCTGTTCGAGGCCCTGCGCGAGGCACGCTCGCTGTCCGGGGCAGGGCGCCGGCCCGTGCGTGGAGCGCCTGTGCGAGGCGCTCGCGCCCCTGATCCGCCTGCGCTACCCCGACGGGGAGATCCGCGTCGGAGACCTCGAGCAGCTGGCCGCGGCGGCGCGCGGCGGCGGGCGACGCTGCGCCGCTTCGTGGCCGAGCTGGTGATCGATCCGCCCACCTCCAGCGCAGCCCTCGCCGGCCGTCCCCACCTCGACGAGGACTACCTCGTGCTGAGCACGGTCCACTCGGCCAAGGGCCTGGAGTGGGAGGCGGTGCACGTGATCAGCGCCTACGACGGCAACTTCCCGGCCGACATGAGCACCTCCTCGCAGGAGGGGGTGGCCGAAGAGCGCCGCCTCTTCTACGTGGCCCTCACGCGCGCGCGCCGGCGCCTGCACGTGTACGTCCCGGCGATCTACCACCACCGCCCCCACGGCAGCGACGACGCCCACGGCCTCGGCCAGGCCTCGCGCTACCTGAGCCCCGAGGTGCAGCGTCTCTTCAGCGTCACGCGCCCCCCGGCATATGCGGCGGGCGCAGCCGGCGCGGGTGGAGTCGGCGCGGGCGCAGCGGGGGAGGCCGCCGGCGTCGGCGCCGATGCCGGCGAGCGCTCGCCGGCGCCACCCGCCTTGGGGGAGCAGATGTCGGTCCAGGCCCTGTTCGAGCTGTAGAGGGTCTGGTCGGGTCGAGCTAATAAGGTGGGGCGGTGCCGTACACGCCGCCCCAGGAGGTACTCGAGCGATACGCCCGGGTGCTCGTGGACTTCGCCCTCGGCGGGGGCGACGGGATCGAGCCGGGACAGGTCGTGCGGATCGCCGCCCCGGAATGCGCGCGGGCGCTGTACGTCGAGCTGAACCGCGCCGTGTGGCGCTCGGGCGGTCACGTGCTGGGCGCCTACACGCCCGACGAGGACGCCGGCGCGAACCTTCAACGCGACTTCTTCGAGATCGCCAGCGACGAGCAGGTCGAGCACTTCCCGGCCCGCTACATGCGCGGTCTGGTGGACGAAATGGACCACCAGGTGTCGGTGATCGCGACCACCGATCCACGCGCCCTTGACTCCGTCGACCCGGCCCGCATCATGCGTCGCGGGGAGACGCTGCGCCCGCTGCTGGACTGGCGCGGGGAGAAGGAGAACGCGGGCCGCTTCACGCTGGACGCTGGGCCTCTACGGGACCGAGGCGATGGCGGCCGAGGCCGGGCTCGGGCTGGAGGAGTACTGGCAGCAGATCATCGACGCCTGCTTCCTGGACAGCGAGGACCCGCTGGCGCGCTGGCGGGAGATCGGCGAGCGCCTGGACAGCACCCGCGAGCGGCTCAACGCGCTGGAGATCGAGCGCGTGCACGTGACCGGCGAGGACGTCGATCTGCGGGTCCAGGTCGGCGAGGCCCGCCGCTGGCTCGGAGGCAGGGGGCGCAACATCCCCAGCTTCGAGATCTTCACCAGCCCCGACTGGCGCGGGACCGAGGGCTGGATCCACTGCGACCAGCCGCTGTATCGCTACGGCAACCTCGTCCGCGGCATCCGCCTGAAGTTCGAGGACGGGCGCGTGACGGAGGCCAGCGCCGACGAGAACGAGCGCGTCCTGAAGGAGATGATCGCGACCGAGGGAGCCGACCGGATCGGCGAGTTCTCGCTCACCGACAAGCGCTTCTCACGCATCACGCGCTTCATGGCCCAGACGCTCTACGACGAGAACGTCGGGGGCGAGTTCGGCAACACCCACATCGCGCTCGGGCGCGCCTACCAGGACGCCTACGACGGCGACCCGGGGACGCTCGGGTCCGAGGACTGGGAGCGGCTCGGGTTCAACAACTCCAGCGTCCACACCGACGTCGTCTCGACCACGAGGCGCACGGTCACCGCCACGCTCTCCGACGGCTCCGAGCGGGTCATCTACCGCGACGGCGAGTTCGTTCTCGACTAGCCGCCGGGCGGGGGCGCCGGCGACGGGTGTGTGCGGGGCTAGGCCGGGATCCGGGGCGCGAGCGTCCCGCTCTCCGTGCACAGCCGCTCCAGCACGGCGGCCATGCGCTCGCGCGGCTCCTCGTGGCGGCGTTCGCGCGGGCGCCCGCCGCGGACCTCGACGAGGTTGCGCATCTCCAGCGGGTCCTCGTACAGGTCGTAGAGCTCGTATTCGGGCTGCGCCCGACCGTCCGGGTCCAGGTAGGCGGCGTACTTGAAGCGCTCCTCGCGTACGCAGCGAACACGGTTGGGCTGACCGGAGGCCTCCTGCAGGGCGGTCCCGGCCTGGTGGTCGTCGTAGGTGAACAGGACCGCGTCGCGGACCGCCTCGGAGTGGCCGTAGATCAGTGGCGCGAGGTCCTCGCCGTCGAGGGCCTGGGGGCGGTTGCCGGGACCGGCGAAGCCGAGGAAGGTGGGCAGGATGTCGAGCAGCGAGACCAGCGCGTCGCTCTCGCGCGGCTGCGGGAACAGGCGCGGGTTGGAGATCACCAGCGGAACCCGGATCGTCTCCTCGTAGGCGTTGAAGATCTTCTGGCGCAGGCCGCCGTGGGAGAGGCCCATCTCGCCGTGGTCGGAGGTGCGGATCACGACCGTGCGCGAGCGCAGCGAATCCTCCTCGCTCGGGTGGGCCGAGCGCCTTCAGCAGGCGGCCGACCTGGCGATCGACGACCCGGTGCAGGTAGGCGTAGAAGTCCACGTAGTCCTGCTTGGCCTGCAGGTCCGGCAGCGGGCCGAGGTAGTTGTCCATGCCCAGCCGCGAGCAGCGCATGCACGGCGGGCTTCTCGCGCAGGTCCTCGTCCATGCTCGGCGGCAGGGGCACGCCGAGGCCGCGGAACTCCTGCACGCCCGTAGCCGCCGGGCACGTAGGAGTCCGGGAAGCCGAGCACGTCGTGCGGGTTCACGAGCGAGAACACCAGGCAGAAGGGCTCGGGCAGGCTGCGCGAGGAGAGCCAGGACTCCATCTGGCGGGTGTAGTCCTCGTCCCAGCCCTCGTGGCTCGCGCCGGCGCTGCCGCCGCCGAAGTTGTGCGGCCTTGGTGTCGCCGCCGGCGTCGGGCGGCTCCCATTCGCCGAAGCCGTAGTCGCGCTCGATCCGCTCGGCGATCGGCCGGCCCCCAGTGCTCGCCGTCCAGCGGGCTTGCTCAGGTGCCACTTGCCCTTCATCGCGACGTGGTAGCCGCGGCTGCGAAGCAGCGTGGCGAGCGTGTCGATGCCGGGCGGCAGCTCCGGCTCGTGGCCGCTCTTCGGGCCCATGCGCAGCGCGCTGCGCACGAAGCTCCGCGCCAGACGCCCGCGCGGGATCTCCCCGTCGGCGCCCATCCGCAGCGCGGTCCGCAGGGCGGCCGCGGCGTTGCGGCGGTCGGGCCACAGGTCGCCCTCGGTGAGGGTGAGCGTGACGCCGTGGCGGGATGGGCGTTTGCCGGTCATCAGGCAGGCGCGGCTGGGGGAGCACATCGCCGAGGCCGTGAAGGCGCGCGTGAACGACAGCGCGTGGCGGCGCAGCTCGCGCCTCGTGCGGGCACAGCTCGGCCAGCCAGCGAGGATCCTCGGGCCAGTGCTGGGTGGCGCGCTGCTGGTCGGTGATCAGCAGCACCAGGTTCGGGCGCTCGGGCAGCCCGCGGGCCCGGTGCTCGGGCGGGGTGTGTGCCTGGCCCTCCACGCGGCGGGCACGATATCGGTGCGTGATGGTCGCGGCGCTGCGCGATTATCCTCGCCGTGGTGAAGAGCAGGGTCGCCGAGCGGAGCGCGAGCAGGCCTGCGGGAGGGCCCCGCTCAGAACGGCCCCGGGCCGGGTCCCGGGGCCCATCTGCGGTCGCCGCGCTCGCGCTGGCGTGCACGCTGCTGGCGCTGTGGGTCGGCGCCGCCTCGGCGGCGGCCCAGCCGGTCGAGCTCGCGGCGCCCTATGAGTACATGGGCTGGGGCGACCCGCAGCCCCCGGGCGAAGTGCTGGGCGACAGCGGCCTGCACTCGCTCACGCTCGCGTTCATCCTCAGCAAGGGCAGGTGCAACCCGATGTGGGACGGGCACCGTCCGCTGCTCGGCGGGGTCGATCAGGCGGCGGTCGAACAGATCCGCGCCGCCGGCGGCGAAGTCGACGTGTCCTTCGGCGGCTGGAGCGGCAAGAAGCTCGGCAACGCCTGCCCCAGCGCGGCGGCGCTGGCGGGCGCCTACGAGAAGGTGATCGGCGCCTACTCGCTGAAGGCGATCGACATCGACATCGAGCACAACGAGCTGCGCAGCGCGAAGGTCCGCCAGCGTGTGACCGCGGCGCTGGAGCTGGTGCGCGGCGCCGACCCGGGCCTGGAGATCTCGATCACCTTCCCCAGCTCGCAGTCGGGGCCCGAAGCCAGCGGCCGCAGCCTGCTCGCGGATGCGGTGACGGTGGGGCTGCACCCGAACAGCTGGACGATCATGCCGTTCGACTTCGGCCCGCCGGTGGGCACGATGGCGTCCGCCTCGATCCAGGCGCTGGAAGCGCTCGCGGGTGAGCTGGCCTCGGCGTACGGCATCTCCGCCGCGGCCGCATATGAACAGGCGGGGATCTCGACCATGAACGGCGACACCGACGAACGCCCGGAGACGCTGGGCGAACAGGAATTCGCCCAGATCCTCGCCTTCGCCCGCGAAAAGCACCTCGCGCGGGTGAGCTTCTGGTCGGTCAACCGCGATCGCCCGTGCGGCGGGAGCGGCCACGAAGAAGATTGCTCGGGCATCGCCCAGGCCCCGCTGGCCTTCAGCGCCCTGCTCGCCGGCTACAGCGGCTAGTCCCCACTCGCCGGCGGCTGGTCGGGCCAGTGGCCGTGGCGGTCGAAGTACTCGCGGGCGGCGTCCTCGGCTTCGCGGTCGCGCTCGCCCGTCACGCCGGCTCGGAAGAGCCAGTTCAAGAAGAAGATCGCGAGACCGGCGCTGACGATTGCGGCCCCGCCCTCGAGGTCGGTTTCGCTGCCGAGCGCCATGATCACCAGGCCGGCGATCGTGACCAGGGCGGGCAGCACATAGCGCAGGGCCACCAGCGACCACGGCTGCGGCTCCGGGGCGCTCTGGCGACCCTCACCCTCGGAGCTCATGAAGCCTTCACGTAGCCAGCTTAGGGCGCTTCCCTCGGCTCGGCCCGGGCGCGCGGAGCATGTACGGTTTCGAGCGTGAGCGAGGTCAGCATCGATCGGATCGCGCTGGCGGACGACCCCGCCGCCTGGGAGGCGCTCGGCTTCACGCTCGAGGGCTCCGACTGCCAGGTGGGGAGCGTGACCCTCGACCTGCGCGGATCCGGGGAGGGACGGGGGTTGCTCGAGTGGTCGCTGCGCGGCCTCGCAAACGGCGAGCTCGACGGGCTGGCCACGAGCATCTCCGAGCGAGGAGCAGCGGGCGCCGCGCCCGAGCACCCGAACGGGGCGATCGGGGTCGACCACGTGGTCGCGATGTCGCCCTCGCTGGACCGCACCGTGGCGGCGCTGCAGGCGGCGGGCCTCGACCTGCGCCGCATCCGCGAGGAGCCGACGCCCGCGGGCGCCCCGCGGCAGGCGTTCTTCCGTCTCGGCGAGGCGATCCTCGAGGTCGTCCAGGAACCGGACGAGGTGCTCGAGCGCCACGGCGGGCCGGACCGCCCGGCGCGGCTGTGGGGACTGGCGCTCCTGTTCGCCGACCTTCCGCGGGCGGTGGAGATGCTGGGCGAGGATGTCGAGCCCGGTGCGGGCGGCCGTCCAGCCCGGGCGCCGGATCGCGACGCTGCGTCGCTCCGCGGGCCTGTCCGTGCCGCTGGCGCTGATGAGCACCCGCGATCACGCCGAGGCGCCCGCTTGAGCCGGGAGGTCTGGAACAGCGTCGACGAGTTCGTGGGGGAGACGCTGCTGGACAGCGACCCCGTGCTCGAGGCGGCGCTGAAGTCGAGCACCGACGCGGGCCTGCCGCCGATCGCCGTATCCCCGGCCCAGGGCAGGTTCCTGCAGCTGCTGGCCCGCATCCACAAAGCCCGCTCGATCCTCGAGCTCGGCACGCTCGGCGGCTACAGCACGATCCTGCTGGCCCGGGCGCTGCCGCCCGGCGGGCGCGTGGTGACACTCGAGCTCAACCGCGACTACGCCGAGGTGGCCGCCGCCAACATCGAGCGGGCGGGGCTGAGCGAGCGTGTCGAGCTGCGCGTGGGGCCGGCGAAGGAGGGCCTGGAGGAGCTGATCGCCGAGGGCGCCGGGCCGTTCGACCTGGTGTTCATCGACGCCGACAAGAGCAGCACCCCGGGCTATTTCGAGCTGTCGCTGAAGCTCGTGCGCCCGGGAGCGATCATCCTCGTGGACAACGTCGTGCGCGACGGGGCGCTCGTGGATCCGGACACCGCGGACGAGGGCGCGCTGGGGATGCGCCGCTTCCACGAGCTCGCCGGTCGCCGGCCCGGGATCGAGGCCACCACGATCCAGACCGTCGGCTTGAAGGGCTACGACGGCTTCACGCTGGTGCTCGTGGACGGCGCCTGAGCGGGCGAGCCGGTAGGGTCGGAGCTGGAGATGGGTGGGACGCTGAAGCTCGGGTTGAACACCGGCTACTGGGCCGGGGGGCCGCCGCCCGGCGCGGCCGAGGCGGTGCTCGAGGCCGAAAAGCTGGGGTTCGACTCGATGTGGACCGCGGAGGCCTACGGCTCGGACTGCCTCACGCCGCTGGCCTGGTGGGGGTCCTCGACCCAGAAGCTCCGGCTCGGCACCGCGATCGTGCAGCTCTCCGCCCGCCAGCCGGCCGCCACGGCGATGGCGGCGATGACCCTCGATCACCTCAGTGGTGGGCGCTTCATCCTCGGCCTGGGGGTGTCCGGTCCGCAGGTCGTGGAGGGCTGGTACGGGATGCCGTTCGCAAAGCCGCTGGCGCGCACGCGCGAGTACATCGGGATCCTGCGCGACATCTGGGCGCGCAAGGGCCCGCTGGAGGCCCCCGGGCCGCACTACCCGCTGCCGCTGCCCGAGGGCACCGGCCTGGGCAAGCCGCTGAAGTCCTCGATCCACCCGCTGCGCGAGGACATCCCAATCTACCTCGGAGCCGAGGGGCCCAAGAACATCGCGCTGGCCGCCGAGCTGTGCGACGGCTGGCTGGCGCTGTTCTTCTCGCCCGGCCACCAGGACCTCTACACCGGCTCTCTGCAGGAGGGCTTCGGCCGCGAGGGGGCGCGGAGCAACGCCGAGGACTTCGAGGTCGCCGCCACGGTCCCGTTCATCGTCACCGACGACGTCGACGCGGCGGCCGACTCGCTGCGCCACTTCTACGCGCTCTACTTCGGGGGGATGGGAGCGAAAGGGACCAACTTCCACGCCAACGTGCCGATCGCGATGGGCTACGGCAAGGAGGTCGAGGAGATCGCCGAGCTCTATCTCGGGGGTCACAAGGACGAGGCCGCGGCCAAGGTCCCGAAAAAGCTGATCGAAGAGATGGCGCTGATCGGGCCGCGCGAGAAGATCCGTGACGAGCTCGAGCGCTGGCGCGAGTCGATCGTCACCACGCTGCTGATCTCCGGCGACGGGAACACGCTGCGAGCGGCGGCCGAGCTCGTCCTCGACTAGGGGGCACCGACGCCCAGGGCCATCTCCTCGTGGGCGTCCGACGAGGGGACGCGCAAGCGCCTGACGCTCGCCGCGACCATCATCGGCTCGAGCATCGTGCTGCTCGACGGGACGGTCGTGAACGTGGCCCTGGCGCCGATCCAGCGCTCGCTCGGCGGCGGCCTGGCCGCGCAGCAGTGGATCGTCAACGGCTACCTGCTGACGCTCGGCTCGCTGATCCTGCTCGGTGGGTCCCTCGGCGACATCTACGGCGAGCGGCGCGTGTTCGCGATCGGGGTTGTCGGCTTCGGGGTGACCTCGCGTGGCCTGCGCGCTGGCACCCAGCATCGGCGTGTTGGTGGCCACGCGGGCGTTGCAGGGCTGCGCGGGGGCGCTGCTGGTGCCGAGCTCGCTGGCGGTGATCGTCAACACGTTCTCCGAGGAGGAGCGGGGAGCGGCGATCGGCAGCTGGACGGCGTGGGGCGCGATCGCCGGGATCCTCGGGCCGCTGGTCGGGGGCGAGCTGCTGGCGCTCTCGGATTGGAGGGCGGTGTTCCTCGTCAACGTGCCGCTCGTGCTGATCTGTCTGGGGTTGATCGTGATCGCCATCCCTCCGTCCGCGGGAAAGGTGCAAGGGCGACGGATCGACTTCCTCGGCGCCGCCCTTGCGGCCTCGGGCTTGGCGTGCACCGTGTTCGCGCTGATCGAGCAGCCGCGGCTCGGGTTCGGCGATCCCGCTGTCTCGGGGACCCTGATCGGCGGTCTGCTGCTGCTGGTCGCGTTCGTTGTGCGCGAGGCGACGGCGCATGAACCGATGCTCCCGCTGCGGCTCTTCAGGCGCCGGAACTTCTCCGCCGGCAACGTCGAGACGTTCGCCCTCTATGCAGGGCTGGGGATCCTGTTCCTGTTCCTGATCCTGTTCCTGCAGCAGATCGGGGGATACACGCCGCTGCAGAGCGGCTTCGCGACGCTGCCGATGACGCTCGTGATGTTCCTGCTCTCGCGCCGCTTCGGCATGCTCGCCGACCGCTATGGGCCACGCCTGTTCATGGGCCTCGGGCCGCTCGTGGCGGCCACCGGCCTGCTCTTGTTCCAGCGCCTCGGGCACGGCTTCGAATACGTGTCGGACGTGCTCCCTGCCGAGCTCGTGTTCGCGCTCGGCCTGTCGCTGACCGTGGCACCGCTGACGGCGGCGGTGCTCGCCGGCTCGGAGGGGGAGGCCGGGATCGCCTCGGCAGTCAACAACGCCGTGGCCCGCGTCGCCGGCCTGCTCGGGACCGCTGCCGTCGGAGCGGTGGTGGCCGCGGTCTTCGGCTCGGCGCTGGACGCACACCTGCGCGGGCTCAACCTCGGCCCCGGAGGGCGGGCCGTGCTGGCCGAAGCCAAGCGGCTGCCGCTGGGCTTGCCTCACACCGCGGCGTTGCCGCACGCTACGGCCGAGGCCTTACGGGCCGGGGCGGAAGCCGCCTCGATTCACGCCTTCCACGTCGGCCTCGGCGTGGCGGCCGCGCTGGTGGCCGTGGGTGGCGTGGTCGGGCTCGCCTTCATCCGCAACCCCGCCCGATGACGTGCTGGCCGAGGAATGCGCGGGCGGCCAGCTGGTGGGGGTGAGCAGCCCGGAGTCGGCCAGGCACCGGCTGGTCGCCGGTGCCCAGTCCTCCTAGCTCACCTCGCGGGCGTAGTCGCGCATCGCTTCGATGATCGGGGTGAGCCGTCGGCCGCGGTCGGTGAGGCGGTACTCCACGGTCGGGGGGCTCGAGGGGATCACGGTGCGGGCCACCAGGCCGGCCCGCTCGAGGTCGCGCAGCCGCTCCGAGAGCATCCTGGGGGAGATGCCGGAGACGGCGTCGGCGAACTCGTTGAAGCGCAGCGCCCCGGTCAGGGCCGCGTAGATGATCGACAGCTGCCAGCGCCGCTCGAGGAGGTCCGCGGTCTCACGGACCTCCTCGGGAACGGGCTGACACCTACGAGAGACGCGCGACATCTAGCGCTGGCTCCAGTGCGCGGTCGAGGACCTCCTGGACGGTCATCACCGGGTGGAAGGTCATCTGCTCGCGCACCTCCTCGGGGATCTCGTCGAGATCGCCGCGGTTGCGCTCGGGCAGAATCACGTCCGTCAAGCCGGCCGCGTGGGCCGCCAGAGCCTTCTGCTTGAGCCCTCCGATCGGGAGCACCCGGCCCTGGAGGGTGACCTCGCCGGTCATCCCGACCGTGTGCTTGACCGGCCTGTCGCTCAGCAGGGAGGCCAGGGCGGTGACCATCGTCACACCCGCGCTGGGTCCGTCCTTGGGGATCGCACCGGCGGGAACGTGGACGTGGAATTCCTTGTTCTCAAAGGCGCTCTCGTCGATTCCGAGCTCCTCGGCGTGGCCGCGGACGTAGGAGAGGGCGATCCTCGCCGACTCCTTCATCACGTCGCCCAGCTGACCGGTCAGCACCAGCCCGTTGCCGGAGCCGTTCTTCATCTGGGTCGCCTCGACGAACAGGACGTCTCCGCCCGAGCCGGTCACGGCCAGGCCCGTCGCCACTCCGGGGGTCGCGGTACGGGCCGCGGACTCCTGGAAGAACTTCTGGCGTCCGAGCGCGTCGCGCACGGCCTCCACGTCGATCTCGACCGGGAACTCGGGCTTGCCGGACTCCCCGGACTCCTGCTTGCCGGGCTCCTCCGCCGAGGATGTCTCCTCGGAGGTCTGGCCCGAGGCGATCTTGGTCGCCGTCTTGCGCAGCAGGGTGCCCAGGTTGCGCTCGAGGTTCCTGACCCCGGCCTCGCGGGTGTACTCGTTGATGATCAGCCGCAGAACGTCGTCGGAGATCTCCACCTCGTCCTCGCGCAGGCCGTTGCGGTCACGCTGGCGATCCCACAGGTAGCCCTTCGCGATCGCGAGCTTCTCCTCGGAGGTGTAGCCGTCGAAGTGGATCACCTCCATGCGGTCGATCAACGGTCCGGGGATCGTGTCGGCCACGTTGGCGGTCGCCAGGAACATCACCTGGCTGAGGTCCAGCTCGACGTCGAGGTAGTGGTCACGGAAGGAGTGGTTCTGCGCAGGGTCCAGCACCTCCAGCAGAGCTGCGGAGGGGTCACCGCGCCAGTCCGCGCCGACCTTGTCGACCTCGTCGAGCAGGATCACCGGGTTCATCGTCCCGGCGTCCCTGAGCGCCCGCACGAGCCGTCCGGGGAGCGCTCCTATGTAGGTCCGCCGGTGGCCACGGATCTCGGCCTCGTCGCGGACACCGCCGAGCGACATGCGCACGAACTCGCGCCCGGTCGCCCTCGCGATCGACTCGCCGATCGAGGTCTTGCCGGTGCCCGGGGGCCCGATCAGGGTCAGGATCGCCCCGGACTTGGGGTCGGCCTCGATACCGCGGTCCTGGCGCAGCTTGCGCACGGCCAGGTACTCGGTGATGCGGTCCTTGACTTCCTCCAGGCCGGCGTGGTCGGCGTCGAGCACGGCACGCGCGGCTACGGGGTCGAGGACCTCGTCGGAGGTCTTGCCCCACGGCACCGCGATCAGCCAGTCGAGGTAGGTCCGGATCATGCTGGACTCGCCCGTCTGCTCGCCCATCCGCTCGAGGCGGCCGAGCTCCTTCAGGGCCTGCTCCTTGACGGCCTCGGGCATCAGGGCCTCTTCGATCTTCGCCCGGTACTCGTCGGCGACAGATGCCTCGTCGTCGCCGAGCTCCTTGCGGATCGACTCCATCTGCTTGCGCAGGAAGTACTCGCGCTGCTGTTTCTCGGCGCCCTCCTGGACGTCCTCGCGGATGCGCTTGCGCACCTGCAGCTCGGCCAGGCTCTCGCGCTGCAGCCCGACGGCCAGTTCGAGGCGGTCGGTGACGTCGAGGGTCCGCAGCAGCTCGACCTTCTGCTCGTAGGACAGGGTGGGGGAGTAGCCGGCCGAGTCGGCCAGCGCTCCGGGCTCCTGGATCGCTCGCAGGAACGCGGAGATACGCCCGTCGTCGCCTCGCAGCTCGAGGATCTCCTCGACGGTTGCGCGGTACTCGCGCTCGAGCTCACGGGTGCGACCGTCCCGGGGGATGTCGTCGACGCGCTCGTCGGCCTCGACCCGCAGCTCGCCGCCGGGGCCGGTCTCCGCGGCGCCGATCAGCGCCCGGTGCTCGCCGGAGAGGGCGACCGCGTGGCCGCCGCCGGGCAGGCGGATCTGCTCGGAGACCTCGGCGATCGTGCCGACCTCGAGGAACTCGTTCTCGTGACGCGGGACGAGCACGACACGCGTGTCCTCGCCCACGTCGATCGTCAGCGTGATCCCCATGTTCGGGAACACGACCGTGTCGTCGAGGGGGATGAGCCTCAAACGGCGCTTGGGCTCCGTGTTGTCGGGGGGTGCTGAGCCTTGGGGGGCAGCAGGTGTCATAGGTACACGCTCCATATCTACTTACGAAAGTGTAGTTAGTATAGCGCGCGGGTAGTTGCTTACGCAAGTACTTTCGCGTAAGCCGGCCCGCGGCTCTCAGGACGCCCCTAGGAGCGTTGAAGTCGGGGCACGACAGCGCCCGACCGGAGCGGGAGGCCCGCTCGGTATCGACCGTCAGAAGACGGGGACGCGCCTCAGCTGGCGCGGCGCTTGAAGGCCCGGTAGAAGTCCGGCCCGGCGAGCTGCTTCGGATCCTGGGCCGAGGCCTGGATCTCGAGGTAGATCTCCTTGCGGTGCACGGGGACGTCGGCCGGCGCCTGGATGCCGATCCGGACTTTCGAGCCTTCGGTCGACACGAGCGTGATCTCGATGTCGTCGCCGATCATGATGCTCTCACCGGTCTTACGGCTGAGAACGAGCATGGTCTGTCAGCCCCTCTCCCGAGCGAAGCGATCGACGCGTCCATGATGCCGCTTCGTCATCATTACTCTTCGAGCTTACACGGGAAGGGCAGCTAAGGAGCCGCAGGCCGTATGGAGGGGCAGCCAAGGGGCGGAAGCCGTATGGTTTACGCGAGGCAACGATGATCGGGATGGTCACGGCGACGTAGTGGATCAGGACGATGGTGAGCTCCTCCAGGAATAGGCGCTCCAGAGCGTGGGCTTGCGCATGGCTTCTCGGCGCCCTTGTGTGGTTTGTGCTGCTCCCCGCCGGCGTCGCCAGCGCCCAGGAAGCGAGCTCCGGGGAACCCTCCACGGCGGCCTCCGAAGAAGCCCCGTCGAGCAGCGGCTCCGAAGCGACGTCCCCTAGCTCGTCCGAACCAGCAGGCGCCGACCGAACCCGAATCCTCGGCGGGCACGACCCAGCAGACGGAATCCTCGAGCGGCTCGAGCGGCTCGAGCGCGTCGAGCGGCTCGGAAGCGCCGGCCCAATCGGCACCGGAAGAAGCCTCGTCCGCGCCCTCAGAACCGTCCTCGCCCTCCACCGGCAGCCCCGAAGGGGCCTCGGCGGGCGAATCCGGGACGACCTCAGAAGGGTCCTCGTCCGAAGGGTCCTCCACCCAGCCCTCCGGCCAGGGCGGAGAACCCACCACGGCGCCCACGAGTGGGGAAGCTGCTTCGGGAGCTACCGCGGACGGATCCTCGACACCCTCTCCAGACGGGTCGAAATCGCCAGAAGTAGCCGTGTTCGGAGGAGGACAGACGACCGAACAGCAGCAGGAAACCCCCGCCGGGTCGCCCGTGACTACAGGGACCGAAGGGCCGAGTGGCGGGACCGGCGAAGGAACCCTGTTGCAGATCCTCGAGGAGGAAGCCCCACCGGCCGAAGGAACCGTCTCCGAACAGCCACCGCCCTCGGAACCGCCGCCCCCGGGAGAACCGCCCGCGCCGGAACCCGAACCTGAACCGCAGCCGCCTCCGCGCGCGCCGGAAACAGAACCAGAACCGCAGCCGCCCCCGCCCGCGGCGGAAACCGAACCGGAACAGCCCCCTCCGCCTACGCCGGAAGAACAGGCCCGGGTGGAAGCGGAAGAACACGCCCGGGTGGAAGCGGAAGAACACGCGCGGGTGGAAGCGGAAGAACACGCGCGGGTGGAAGCGGAAGAAGCAACGCGCGGGTGGAAGCGGAAGAACACGCCCGGGTGGAAGCGGAAGAACACGCCCGCGAAGGAAGCGGAAGAACACGCCCGCAAGGAAGCGGAAGAACACGCCCGCAAGGAAGCGGAAGAACAGGCCCGCAAGGAAGCGCCGACGAAGGGCGACGGCGGGAGTGGCAACGAAAGCCACAGCAAAGACTCCAAGAACGAACCGATCGTGACCGGCCCGGCGCCCGTCCTCGCCACGACCTCAGCTCTCACCGCGGAAGCTCCGAGCGCCGTTACGGCGCCGAGCCCTCTCGTGGTGTGGCCGGAAACGCCGAGGCGGCCGGCCAATCCACTGGCGTTCCCGAAGCCGAAATCCTCCGACGAACGCTTGGGCGAATCGCTCGCGCTCGAACAGCAGACCGCCCGCCAGGCGCTGGCCGCGACGCTCGCGGTGCTCACCGCCCCCGAAGGGGAAGCGCATACCTTCGGGCTCGCCGGGCGGTCGCGTGGTGCCGGCCAGTCCAACGGCGGCGACGGAAGCTCGGGAACCGAAGGCCACAGCTCGGCGCCAACACCCGGACCCGGTCCGGGCGGAGCCGGTGGCGGCTCGGCCGCGGGTGGCGGCTCGGCTGCGGGTTCCTCGGCGTCCACGACCCTCGTGGGGGTCTACTTCAACGTCCCGGTGAGCGTGATGCGGCGGCTCGGTTCCTTCGCGCGTTCTCCCCGGCAGACGTTCTTCGTCCTCATCCCAGAGAAGCCGGACTAGCTCCTTCCGGTCTCTGAAACGTCCTGGGCGGTCCACGCCCGGGACCGCTGTAACTCGGATGAAGACATTTTGAAAGGAGCTTTCTCAAATGCAACGCAATCTCACATTCGCCGCGTCGGTGCCGGTGAGCGACGGTGTAACGACCCTCGAAAAGATGCCGGAGGTATCGCTGGGCATCGCCGAGACGGCGCCCCCGGTATGGCGGCACACGCTGGTCCTCAAGGGCTGCCTGGACGCACACGCAGGCCCGGACCTGCAGGACGAGATCGAGTGTCTCTACCAGGAAGGCGTGACCAGCCTGGTGCTCGACATTCGGCAGCTGGAGGCGATCGAGCTCGTCGGCGCCCAGGCGATCGCATCGCTGAGCGCGCTGTATGAGCGCCGTGGTCTGACGGTCGCGGTCCTCGGTGGGCCCGCCTGGGTGCACCACACGATGATCGAGGCCGAGACGCTGAACCGGCGCTTCACGCCGCGGCGCTTCACGCACCTCACCGACGAGGGGTTGGGGGCGAGATCGACCGAGATGACCAAGGAGCTGTGAGGCCGACGGATCGAGTCAGCCATGAGAGAACACAGCTCGCCCGTTAGCGGACGGGCGGAGACCGCGGGGGGCAAGTCGGACGCCCGTGGTCTCCGGCGGCAGTGCGCACGCGCCGGAGACCCGGGCTTCCGACACTCAGGTGGACGTGTCTTCGGGAGGGGAGAAGCTCACGTCCACCTGCTCGCTCTCGACGCGCTCCTCCACCACGGCGGATGCGGCGAGCGCCTGCTTGTCGGTCTCGAGCAGGCGCTCTGAGAAGAAGCTGCGGGGCCACAGGTGGTACTTGCGCACGACGTTCACCTCGGCCGCGAAGATCGTCAGCTGCGCGCCGAGGTAGAGCCAGGCGAGCAGTCCGAGCACGAGCGCGAACACGCCGTACAGGGGGCCGGTCCTTTTGAGCGCGTGGTCGATGTAGAAGCCGCCGAGGTGCTCTAGGAGCTGCCAGAACACCGACGCCAGGATCACGCCCGGCAGCAGCTCGCGCCAGCCCAGATCCATCGCCGTGAGCACTTTGAAGGCGAGCATGAACAGCGCGAGGTTGAACGCCAGCGCCACCAGCACGCCGGCGACGACGGTCGCAACGCCGTGGGAGCTCGAGCCGACGAAGCCGGCCACGACCGTGGAGGCGATCGCGAGCGTGCCCAGCAAGGCGAGCGTCGCGAGGCCGCGAAGCCGGGTCGCGAACCAGTTGGGACGCTGCTTGTAGGGGACGTTCCAGATGCGGTTGAAGGCGCTCTGGGAGGCGTTCATGATCCCCAGCCCCGCCAGCAGCGCAACTACCAGGCCGATCGCCAGCGCCGAGGCGCTCCCGCCGAGGGAGTGGAATTTGATCTGGTCGCTGATGATCGGGAACTGCCCGAGCACCCCGTTGAGGATCTTGTCGCGCTCGTGCGGGTGGTCTTCGAGCACGAAGCCGAGGATCGTGACGAACACGAGCATCAGCGGGAACAGCGAGACGAACCCGTAGTAGGAGATCAGCGCCGCCAGCTGGCCGGCCTGGTCGTCGCCGAACTTCTTCACCACCGCCGCCAGGAAGCCGATCCGGCGGCTGCCCTGCTGGCGTTGGTCGAGTCGTTCCAGGCGCTCGCCGAGGCTCATCGGCAGCTCCCGAAATTGGAGGGGGGTCTCGGTGGCCCGGCGGTCGACATCCTCATGTGTCTACTCGATCGTCGTGTCGTAACCCGGGACAACTACCCCGCCGGGCGCTCCCGGATCGCCCCGGTGACACCGCCGACGCCGTGCACGAGGTCGCGCTCGTGGCGCAGGCCAGACGGGACCTGCTGTTGCGGGCACACCGCTTCCGGTTGCGCAAGGAGGATCTGGAGGACTGCTACTCGCAGGCAACCTTGGAGTTGATCGGCCACGTACACAGGGGTGCTCGCTTCGCGGGACGGACGCACCTCGCGCGGGTCCTCGAGCAGCGCTTCGTGTCGCGAATCCACGATCGCCGCCGCGCGATCTCCGGACGCTCCTCCACGCAGACGGCACTCGAGCAGGCCGCGGCGCTCGCGGCCACGCCCGGGGAGGGGCAACTCGACATCGCCGACTGGCGCCCCAGCGTCGAGCAGCAGGTGATCGTCCGTCAAGAACTCCGGGCGATACGTGAGGTCGTGCCCTCGCTCAGTGCCGACCAACGGCTGGTGCTGACCAACCTGCTGGACGGGCTTGGTCCCGGCGAGTTCTGCGCTCGCCACGAATGGAGTTCGGCCAAGTACCGCAAGGTTGCCCAGCGGGCAAGGGCCCGGCTGAGGGAGCTGATCGCCGTCCGGGAATCGCCTGTCCCGGCACGCGCCAGCGGTCGGAACGGCAGACAGGGACCCAGCCTGTGATCGGAAGCAAAACAACACCCATAGGCGCGTCCCCCGGGGGCGCCGGAGCTCGGTGGCACGCACGAGCATCCGGCGACCCCCGTCCGCGCGACCGCGGCCGGAGGTCGGCGCCCTCCCCCCGCCGGGCTTCGGCCGCTCGCGCGAGGACCGTTTACCGCAGCCACGGACGGCAGTGCTGAAGGCCAGGGGCGACACCTACCTGCTGCTTTCGCCCGAGGAGTACCTGCGCGGCATAGGTTGGGAGGGCCAGCCTCCCGGTGGGCCGCTGACCGGAGACGCGCGCACTTCTCCCAGCCGCCGGCTGTCGTCCTCCGGTGGCCGCCGCAGAGCGCATCTGTGGGTCGCCGTGGGCATCGGCGGGGTCGGCTGCACCTGCGGGCTGCTCGCCGCGCTGCTGCAATCACACGTCGCGGGAAGCCTGCCGTCGCGCGTGTCGGCGAGCCCACGGGTGCGTACGGAGCCTGCACCGCGGGACGCCCAGAGCGTGGGCGGTGAAACCGCCCGAAGGGCCCAGATGCGACGTGTGCGACGTCGCCAGCATGAACCCGCGCCGGCGCGGGGTCCGCATGACGACCGCCGGGGCGCCGCGACTCAAGCGCCGCCGGTACAGACCCTCGCGCGCCTCGCGTCCTCGTCATCCCCACCCTTCGTCGCGGCCGCAGACCGCCCCCGTCCTGATCGATCCGCGCCGGAGTTCGGGTTTGAGCGCTGAGGCCCCCGGCCCCCACGGGCCCGCGCGCAGCCGGGCCCGCTTCGTCTCGGCGAGCAGGCCCATCTGGCGAATTCGGCTGGCACGGGAAACGCCGCGCTACCTGCTGTCGGCTGCTGCAACCTGCGGCTTGCTGGCAAGCGCACGTTTCGCGATCGCGCCTCCCAGCCCGGCTTCTCCGCCAGCAGTACGGGGCCCCCAACCCCAGGATCCCGCGGCGGAAGGCTACGCCGTCCTCTTTGCGCGCCGGTACCTGACGTGGGAAGCGGGCCGCCCGCAGGCGGGAATCCAGGCCCTGCAGGCGTTCACGGGGCCCGCAATGGAACCGGACGCCGGCGAGGTGCTTCCCGCCACGGGCGAGCAGCGGGTCGAATGGGCGGAAGTCGTACAGGTACGGGAATCCGGACCGGGCACTCGCGTTTACACGGTGGCCGCCCAGACTGACACAGCCGGATTGCTCTACCTCACTGTGGGTGTGGCGCAGGCCGCCGGCGGAGCGCTGCAACTAGCCGGCTATCCCGCCTTCGTGGGGCCGCCGTCATCGGCACCCGGGTTCCCGCCCGCTGCGGAGCACGAACTGGCCGAACCGGCGCTGACTACGGTCGTTACGCGCGCCCTTCGGAACTATCTCGCGGGCTCTTCCGGCGAGCTCGCCGCCGATCTCACCGCCGCGGCGCGTGTCTCCTTGCCCACGGCTGGGCTGACGCTCGACTCGGTCCAGCGCATGTCGTGGGCGGAAGCCGGACGCACGGTCAGGGCCGTGATCCAGGCGCACGACGAACGGAACGTCGAGTACGTGCTCGCCTACGAACTGGATGTCGCCAGGCAGCAGGGCCGCTGGGAGGTGGCTGCGATCCAGACCGACCCCGACTCATAGACAGAGAGGAGACCCGATGCGCCCGAACGTTCGCCGCTGGGCATTGCCGGCGTTGATGCTTGCCTGTCTGGCCGTCGCACCGCCGCCGGCCGCGGCCGCTGTACGAACCGGCGGCTCTCCGCCGTCAACCTCGACGGCCGGCGCGTCTGGAAGCGGGACGAGCTCGCTCGAATCGGCCGCTGCTAAAGCGGGTGACACCGGACGTGCCGTGGCGATGAGTCTGATCGGGCTCGGTTTTGCCGTCGCCGGCACCGTGCTCGTGTTCCGTCGTGACTTCAAGGAGGCAGCGGGCGTGTTCGCCGTCGGAATCGTGGCGGTGCTTCTGGCCACGCCGGCCGGCGTGAGCGTTCTGCGCAACACCGTCGCCTCGCTGTTCGGCACGGGATGATGGAGATCCGTTCCTACCGCCGGGTGTTCGACCTCGAGCGACGCGTGTACAGCGTCGACCGGCTGCGCCTGAACCCGTCAGGCGTTCCGGTCCGTGGCGTCGTCTACTTCGTCGCGGTCGTACTCGCCGTGTTGGTGACCTCCGGTGTCCCGCTGCTCGGGCGGGCGCTCGATCTGGTCCCCTGGTATCTGCGCGATCTGTTGCTACCCGGGCTGGCGGCCACCTTGATGGCGCTGGTTCGCGTCGAGGGCAGGACGTTTCATCACGCAGCCCGTGCTCTGTTGCGGTTTATGTGTTCTAGGCGGGGGCTGGTCGGTGGCTACCGGCCGCGCGTGGCCCAGCACTGGTACCCGAACGAAGTGCTCGCGCTGCCCGACGGTTCGGAGCCACGCTTTCGCCGGCTGCGGTACACGGGCCCCGGAGCGGTCCTCGTGAATGTGGCGCACGAGCGTCGGGGGCACCCGCGGGCGCGTGCTCGTGGCTGGCCGACGAAGGGCCGCCGCCCAGCGGTCGTTGTTCGCCGCAGCGAACGCGCCCATGCGTCCCCGGGGCCACAGGTGATCCTCCTGGCAGCCGGAGCGAGGCTCCGGATCGAGGGCGAGCTGGGCCGGAGCGCCTGAGCTCGGTGCGGGCACCGATCACGTTCATCTACGGCAACTGCGTCTTCGGCAGTGGTCTCGATGACGGCTGGGCCGCCTTCCGACTACAGACGACCGCATATGCGTGGAGCAGTGACGCCGACAAGCAGGCCCGTCTGATCGGACTCGTGGGTGCGTTCGAGTCCCTCGAGGCTGACCTGCAGGTTCTGCGGGTGAGCCGCCAATGGCACCTCGAGGCATACGAGCGCGAGATGGGTGACTCGGCACACGGTGCGGGCGAGCGGGACCACACGAGGGCGGGCGCACGAGCGCAGTACGTGCACGAGCAGGCTCGCCTGCTGGAGGGGCGCGAGTCGTCTCAGCCGGTGGTGTTTCTGCTCGCGAGCCTCCGCGAGCCCGAGCGAGACGTGGCCTCGTTCCTCTCCGGCGTCGCGTCGCAGCATCCGCGCAGGTCGATCCGCCAGCTGCGCCGCGCCCTGTCAGCCAGGAACCGGACCTTGATGAGCGTCCAGGAGCTGGAGCAGGCGCGGGCCGCCGCAGAACTGGCGCACGCTCGGGTCGGAGACTTCCTGGACGTAAGGCCTGCGCGGATCGTCGAGCTGCAATGGCTGATCCGGCGCGGCTTCTGCCGCGGCGTCGGCGAACCTCAGGTCGACGGGCTTCACGAGCCGCGGGCGTTGGCGTTCGAGTGCAACGGCCGGGCCGTGCTCGCGCCACTGGAGGGCGACGTGATGCGCTGGAGCGATGGGCTGGTCGAGCATCGAGGACGCTCGCTGGTGGTCGACTCCGAGCAGGGTCGCAGCTGGCAGGCCCTCCTCGTGCTGGGGGCGCTGCCGGAGCGGTTGGACTTTCCCGGAGCGCGTGCCGAGCTGATGTTCGCGCCGGCGGAAAGCCTGCCCTTCGCGATCGACGTCTCGCTGAACGCCCGCTTTCTCCCGAACGAGCTCGCCGTCCGGATCGCTCGCCGCCGGGTTCAGGATGCCGATCAGATCCTGCGCGCCGAGTCAGAGGGAGAGCAGGGCGCATCGGACCTCGGCCTCGACCGGACCCAGGAGGCGAGGGACCTTTTGTCCTATCTCCAGGCCGCCAGCCGCCCTCCGTTGCTTCGTGCCACGCTCTGCATCGCCGTTGCCGCCGGGAACGAGGACGAGCTCGAGCGACGCGTCGAGATGTGTCGGCGCGCCTACGGGGAGGTCCGCCTGCATCGGCCCCTCGGGGATCAGTTGCAGCTTTTCCTCCAGCACCTGCCGGGTCAGCGGACGCGGCTCGTCGGCTACGACGACACGCTCACGACCGAGCAGGTGGCCGCGATGATGCCGACCGCCGCCCACCTCGTCGGTTCGGGCGGCGGCTTCTATCTCGGTCACACGCTCTCAGGTTCGCGGCAGCCCGTCCGCTTCAACATCAGGGAGGGGTCGGAGAGCAATCGGAACACCGCCGTTCTCTGCGTTGGCGCCCTCGGCACGGGCAAGACGACGCTCGCCCAGAAGCTCCAGTACGAGGGCTTTCTCGACGGCGCTCGGGTGATCGACTGTGATCCCAAGGGAGACCACCGCTTTCACCTGCTCGAGGAGGTGCAACCCCACGTGGAGCTGCTCACGCTCAGACCTGACCCGAAGCTGCGGGGCATGCTCGACCCGTTGCGCATCGCGCCGGCTCACCTGCGGCAGGACCTCACGGTGTCGTTCCTGCGTGATCTGCTTCCGGGGAGGGCCGAGGCCAGCTGGGAGACGTCGCTGGTGGGGGCTGTGGACCGCGTCATCACGCGGGCGCGAGAGCCCACCTGCTCCGAGGTGGTGAACGCGCTACGAGAGGGCGACGCAATCGATCGGAGGGTCGCAAAGGCGCTCGAGGTCTACGCCCGCTCGGGTCTCACCCAGCTCGGCTTCGCTCACCCTGACGTGAGGCTGCCCGAGGTCGGCACCCGCCAGGTCACATACCTGCCGATCCGCGATCTGCCCGCCCCCGAGCCCGGGGTGAGGCGTGGGGAGTACTCCCAGTCGGAGCGGGTCGGCCAGCAGATCGTGCGGCTGATCGCGACCTTCGCGATGCACCTGATGAGCACCGAGCGCGAGCGTTTGAAGGTGTTCTCCTTCGACGAGGGCTGGCGGCTGCTGGGCGACCCCGTCGGTCGAACGCTGCTCAGCTCGCTCCAGCGCATGGGGCGCTCCGAGATGGCCGTTCCCATCATCAGCACCCAGCTCGTCACGGACGCGCTGGTGGGGGACGGAAGCTCGATCGAGAATCTGCTCGGGGCCACGTTCGTGTTCGGCATGCGATCCGAAGCCGAAGCCGGACGCGCACTGGCGTTGCTCGGCTTGGACCCAGACGACCGCGGTATGCGCCAGACCCTGCTGAGCTTCGAGGCGGGCAGCTGCTTGATGCGCGACCACCGGGGCAGGGTCGAGGCGGTTCAGATCGACCTCGTCCTGCCCCAGCTTCGACGGGCCTTCTCGACGACCCCGGTCGGCGTTTGAGGAGCTTGCGGGCGCGCCGGGCGCCGTGTCTTCTCGCGCTCCTGCTCGGTGCGACCGCCGGACGGGCTGTGTCCGCTCGCGCCCAGGCTGCGAACGCTGCTCCGCTGACGGCCCGGCCTGTTCGCACGCATGTGGTGAGAACCCCGCCGGCGCGAGCCCAGCCGGCACGAACTCAGCCAACCAACACTCAGCCGGCACGAGCTCAGCCAACCGACACTCAGCCCGCACGGGCGCCGTCCGGACCGGCGCTCAGCTCTGCCGGAGCGGGCGTTTCGGCCGGTTCGGAAGAAGCCGCGAGCACCCCCGCGGAGGCCGGGAGCGACCCCCTGGTGAGCAACGGGCTCGGGAGCCCCCTCTGCCGGGGACGGGTTCCCGAAGGGGCACTCTCGGCCTCGGCGCGTCGGAACTGCACGACCTCCGGATTTGTTGCCAGTGCCGCACCGACAGGCAACTACGGGCTCGACGTCCACATCGACACCGGGGTGCTGGGTCTCAGCAACGGAGGTCTGATGAGCGCCTTACAGGACCTTCTCGTCACCCCGCTCTGGATGGCGCTCGTGTGGGTCGTTCATGCCCTTTGCGTGATGCTCGAGTGGTGCTTCACCCTGAACCTGCTTGACAGCCCGGCGAGCGGTCAACTCGGCAGTGGTTTGCGCCAGATGCAGCGGGCCCTCACCGATCCATGGATCCCGCTGGTCCTCTCGGTTGCGTGCGTGCTCGTGCTGTACGACGGATTGGTCCGGCGTCGAGTCGCAGACACACTCGGGCAGGCCCTGATGATGGCGGTGATGATGATCGCCGGGCTGTGGGCGATCGCCGACCCCAGCGGGAGCGTTGGTGCGCTTGGGTCGTGGGCCAACGAGGCAAGCCTCGGAACCCTGGCCGCAGCCGCTCGCGGAACACCGTCGGGCACGCCCCTGGCCCTCGGTCAGAGCATGCAGGTCGTCTTCTCCGCGGCGATCGAAGTGCCGTGGTGCTACCTGGAGTTCGGAAACGTCGGGTGGTGCCGTGAACCCGGGCGCACCGAAGGGCGCCTGAGGACGGCAGGGCTGAAGATCGCCTCGCAGGAGCTCTCCGAAGCTGGCTGTGGCACGCGGGGTGCCGACGCTTGCCCCCCGAGTCTCGGCGCCAAGGGACTAGGGCTCGTGCACAGCGCTCAGCTGCTGCGCGAAGCGGACAGCAACGGCGCAATCTTCCTTGCGCTACCGGCTAACGGCCCTCAGCGAAACTCGATCAACGGCGAAGGCTCTCTGCTGAGAACCATCTGTCAGAGCAGCGACTCCACCGATTGCCGTGGCTCGGGGGCGGCCGAGGCGGAGTTCCGGACGGGCGGCGAGACGTGGTCGAGGATGGGAGGTCTGTTGCTGATCCTCGGCGGGGCGCTGGGAATGGTCCTGCTGCTGGGGTTCATCGCGCTGCGGTTGCTGAGCGCCGCCCTCTTCAGCCTGTTCTACCTGCTGATCGCGCCGGGGATGGTGCTCGCTCCGGCCCTCGGAGACGGCGGTCGCGCACTCTTCCGTCGCTGGGCCGGACAGCTGTTGGGTGCCGTGGTTTCGAAGCTGCTGTTCTCCTTCCTGCTCGGGGTGGTGCTCGCTGTGCTGGGCATCCTGGCCAGCCTCCGCGCGCTCGGCTGGTGGACCCAGTGGCTGCTGATGTCGGCCTTCTGGTGGGGCGCCTACCTGCGGCGTCACCAGGCGCTCGGCGTCGCCCAGGGGGCGTTTGCGCAGCGTCCGCCTCCGGAGCGACGGCACCAGCCGCGCTCGGTCGCAAAGCGCGTGAGCGACACGTTGGAGACGCGCAAAGCGATGGCGGCGATGCGTTGGGCCAGAGGCCGACGCACAGCCGCAGCCGGGACGGGCGAACCCCGGCGTCCCTCGTCACGCGACGTGACGGGCGGCCCGCCCGGCGGCCCGCGCTCACGTCTCGGCCCGGCCGGCATGCGCAGCCCTGCCCCGGAGCCGGGCCAGACGGAGGGGCGGCGTCTGACCGAGCAGCTGGAGCGGATCGAGGGCGAGCGCAAGCGGGCCGAGTTGGCCGGGAACCGCCGCCGCACACTGCGACTCCGGGCGCGAGCGGCTCGCGTGCGGGCGGAAATGGAGCGTGCCGCGGGCCCGGCCCGCCGAGGGCGGATCGCCGCTGAGCCGTGGGCCCACCCCGCGTTCGCGGCCCGAGCACAAACCGGACCGCCCGCGAGCCCGCCGTCACATCCCGGACCGAGGGCAACTCGAGGATGGTCCTCCGGACCCGGAGCGGCGTCGCCGCGCGCGTCTCAGTGTGGACCGGGAGCTTGCTCGGTTGAGGGAGCGGCTGAAGGCAGAAGGCCGCATGCCGCCGCCGGTGGGCGACCCCTCGGAGTCCGAGGTGATGCGCGACGCCCGCGAGGTCGAGGCGGGACGCAAACGCTTCCTCGGGCCGAACCTCCCGTGAGCGCCCACGGGGGTCCCGCGTCGGCCTCCGGCACGGCGGCCGGCGCCGTCGGACTCGTCGCCTCGGTGTTCCTGACACTGACGGCACTCGTGATCGTGGGCGCACTCGGCGGGATCAGCTGGAGCACCTCTGCGGGTTCCGGCGACGGTGCCACGGTGGCTCCGTCGGCGATCGCGTTGAGGGACATCCCACCGCTGTACCTGCGGCTCTACGAGCAGGCCGCGGAACGCTACGGGCTGCAGTGGACCGTGCTCGCCGGCATCGGCAAGGTGGAGTGCGATCACGGTCGCGATCGCTCGCCGTCCTGCACGGTCGAGGGATCCGTGAACGGAGCCGGGGCGGGCGGGCCGATGCAGTTCCTGGCGTCCACGTGGGCGGTCGTACGGGGTCGACGCCGACGGCGACGGCAGGGCAGACCGCTGGGACCCGGCGGACGCGATCTACGCCGCCGCCCGGCTACCTGCGTGCCGCCGGGCGCGCCCGCGTGACTACGCGCCGCGCGATCTTCGCCTACAACCACGCGCGGTGGTACGTAGACGGAGGTCGAGCACTGGGCAAGGCTCTACGCCGCCCCGCTGCGCCGGAAAGCGTCACCGTCAGCGGTGAACGGGGCGCCGGCCCGGACCTCCTGCTGGCGCGCGAGACCGCCACGCCGGTCCGCTTCATCTCCGGTGCGCGCGCACGGCTCGACCCGGACGACGGTCACGTGGCGCTGATTCCGGCAGGGGTCCCGGCGGTCGTGCAGGCGATGCTCGTCGCGGGCAACGAGCTGCAGGATCTTCCCTACGGCCCGCTCGGCCATCCCGATCCGCTGGGAGCCACGCAGGAGGACTGCTCGAGCACCGTCAACTACGTTCTCTACCGCGCCGGCGTCCGGCCGCTCGGGGAAATTCTCAGGGACAATCCGCTCGCCCAGGCCTATGTCGATTGGGGGGATCGCCGGCCCCGGTCGTTGGGTCACGATCTACGCCACCGACGCGCCCGACCCCGCACGTGTTCATGGTGATCGCCGGACTTCGCATCGACACCTCCCACGACGGAACCGACATCGGCCCCAACCGCGCCCAGAACGGACCTCGCTGGCGGATCCTGCCGACCCTGCCGACTTGGGCCCACTGGTCCGTCCGCCACCCACCCGGCTTATAAGCTGACAGGCGCCATGAGCGCCAGAGAGGTCGACTACCTGTTGATCGGCGGAGGGCTCGCCTCGGCGAACTGCGCGCGCTGGCTGCGGGAGGAAGGGGCGGAGGGGGAGGTGCTGCTCGTCGGCCGCGAGCTCGACCCGCCCTACAACCGCCCCGAGTGCTCGAAGGGCTACCTGCGCGGGGAGGAGACCCGCGAGGAGCCGATGTTCCGCCCGCCCGGAGTGGTGGAAGGAGCAGAAGATCGAGCTGCTCACCGGCACGACCGTGACCGGCTCTCGACACGGAGGCGCACACGGCCAAGCTCTCGAACAAGGAGGAGGTCCGCTACGGCAAGGCGCTGCTGGCGAGCGGCGCCAACGTCCGCCGCCTCGACGTCGAGGGCTGCGCAGCTCGAGAACATCTTCTACCTGCGCACGCTCGGCAACGCCGACGCGATCCGCGTCGGCGTGGAGGACGTCGAGGAGGTCGTGCTGATCGGCGGCTCCTACATCGGCTGCGAGGTGGCGGCCTCGCTGACGATGCTGGGCAAGCGCTGCTCGATCGTGATGCTGGAGCAGGTCACGCTCGAACGCGGCTTCGGACAGCAGGCCGGCCGCTTCTTCCAGGACCTGCTCGAAAAGCACGGCGTCCAGGTACATCCCGGCGAGGAACTCGACCGCTTCGAGGGCGACGGCCGCGTGGCCTCGGTGTACACCAAGAGCGGCCTCGAGCTCCCCGCCCAGGCGGTCGTGATCGGGGCCGGGGTGAGCCCGGATCTCGGCCTCGCCCGCCGCGCCGGCCTCGAGATCGGCGAGCGCGGGGGTGTGCGTGCGACTCGCGACTCGCCAGCTCGGCTGCCGGACGTGTTCGCCGCCGGCGACATCTGCGAATACGAGTCCGTCGTCCACGGGGGCCGCAGGATTCGCATCGAGCACTGGGACGTGGCCTTCAACCAGGGCAAGACGGCCGCCCTGAACATGCTCGGCCGCGACGTCCCGCACGAGGTCGTGCCCTACTTCTACTCCGTGCTCGGCGGACTGGGGCGAACTCGAGTACGTCGGCCCCGCGTACAAGTGGGACGAGGAGATCGTTCGCGGCTCCACCGAGGCCGGCAGCTTCACGAACTGGTACCTGGCCGACGGCCGTGTGGTGGGGGCGCTCACGGTCGGGCGCTCGGACGACCTCGACCACGCGCGCCGGCTGCTCACAGCCGGGGTGCAGCTCGGCGATCAGGACCGTCGGACGCTGGCCGACCCCGATAGCGATCTTTCCTCCGTCGGGTAGCATCCGCTCTCGTCAATAGGTCGGTGGTCAAGGGAAGCCGGTGCGATTCCGGAGCGGTCCCGCCACTGTGACCGGGGATGCCCCCGCAGCGCGAGCCATCGGCGAGCGCAGCCACCGCAAGCGCCAACGGCGCTCCGGGAAGGTGCGAGAGGGTCGGCCCGTAAGCCAGGAGACCTGCCTCCGACCAAGCCCACAAGCCCTCGTGGAAAGGGGTCGGCTCATGCATCCCAGATCTCGTCTCGCGTCCGCAGTGCTCCTCGCGCTCGCGGCGCTCCTGTCCTGTAGCGCTCCGGCGCTCGCCTCCGGATCCTCCTCGGTGATCGTCCGGGTGGAGGGCGAAGCGCACACCCTCGTGGGCCCGGTCGAGGTGCAGACCCCGGAAGCCCCCGTCAGCGCCAGCACCAGTCCAGAACACACCTGCGCCGGCGACAGCGGACTCGGCGCGCTCGCCGTCGCCACGGGCGGGAACTGGGGCGGGGAATGGTTCGAAGGCTTCGGCTACTCGATCGACTCCGTCCTCGGCGAGAGCCACGCCTTCGGCAGCGGGAGCTACTGGACGGTCTGGTTTCAGCACAGCTCCTCGGAATTCGGGCTGTGCGAAATCCTCGCACCCGAATCCGGGTCCGAACTGCTGCTGTTCCCGTGCCCGGAATCCGGCGAATGTCCGGCCCCCCTTGGGCTCTCGGCGCCCGCGGCGGCGAACGTCGGCGAAGCGGTCACCGTGCACGTGGTCACCTACGCAAGCTCTGGGTCGAGCGCTCCTGCGGCCGGCGCCTCGGTCACGGGGGCCGCGGCGCCCGCTACGACCGACGCCAACGGCAACGCCATCGTCACGCTCGCGACCCCGGGCGAGGTCACGCTGTCGGTGAGCGGCACGAACGCAGTGCGTGACGAGGCTCAGGTGTGCGTGCACAACGGCGCGGATGGGACCTGCGGGACGACGCCCGGCGGTCCCGGAACCGGGCCCGGCGGCGGGCCCTCCAAAGGCGGGCCCGGATCGCCCGGAACCCAGGTGCTCTCCTTCGGCCCGAGCGCGATCGTCGCGAAGGTGAGCAGCATCCGAAACGGCGCCCGCTATTCCCGCCGCCGGGCTCCACGGGTGCTCGCCGGGACGATCAGCGCCCACACGGCCGTCATCTCCGTCTCACTCGAGCTGCGCCGCAGCTACCGCGGACACTGCTCCTACTACGACGCTGCCCGCGCACGCTTCGTCGGCACACGCTGCGGCAAAGGGCACTCGTTCCCCGTTTCGAGCAGCGCCTCGTTCTCCTACCTGCTCCCCAAGCGACTGGGCCCCGGTCGCTACGTGCTCGACGTCTCGGCCCTCGACGCGGGCGGGGACCGCACGACGCCGGCCCTCGGCAGTTCGCGGCTGGTCTTTCGTGTTCGCTAGCGCCGCCCGCCGCGGATGGCGCGGAGGGGCCCGGTGTTCGTCGTGGCTCCGCGCAGGCGCCGTGCGTGCGTCGGGTCTGGGGCTCGTGCTCGTTGCGCTGGCGTTCCCGGCCGGCACCGCAGGAGCGGCCCGTCAGCACGCACACGGCGCGCGCGTGGCAGCGGTGAGCGTCCGGACGATGGTCGTCGGCAGGGGCGGAGTCGTGCTCTCGAGCGCTCGCACCGTGCTCGCCGGGGCCACACATGTCCGCCTCGCGGGGCGGAACTGTGCCGTCGCGCCGGCCACGCCACTGGCGGTGCTGATCGCCCTGCGCAGCGCGGGTGGCCCTGCCTTCACGCTGCGCGACTACGGCCACTGCGACGCCTCGCCGGCCGATTCCTCGCAGCTGTTCGTGAGCTCCGTGGGAGGGCAGCGCAACAGCGCTCAGGACGGTTGGGTGTACGAGGTCAACGGGGTCGCCGGCAGCACCGGGGCGGCAGACCCGAGCGGGCCGCTCGGGAACGGCAGACGCCTGGCCTCGGGTGCGAAGGTGCTCTGGTTCTACTGCCAGATGGGCGCCCACGGATGTCAGCGGACGCTCAGCGTGATTGCGCAGGCCGGCTCGCTCACGGCGGGAGCAGGCCTCACGGTCACGGTCTTCGGGTCTGACGCAACAAGGGAGGCGTGCGCCGGTCGCCGGGGCGACGGTGGCGCTCGGCCCGAGCTCGGCGGTCACGGCGTCAGACGGCGTCGCGACCGTGACGGCTCCGTCGATGCCCGGGAGCTATCAGCTCACGGCTTCAGCGCCGGGGATGGTGCCGTCGTTTCCGGCGGCGGTGTCGGTGCCGTGAGTGGTCGGCGCGCGTGCGCGGCTCGGGGCCCGCTCCGGGTCCCGTTCGTGCTGTTGGCGCTGGTGCTGCTGGCGCTGCCACTCGCCGGATGCGGTCTCGGCGCCGGGGCCCCACCCGGCAGCGTGCAGGTCACCGTGACCGACGAATTCGGCCAGCGCGAGCTGCCCGCGCCCGCGTCGCTGAAGCTCGTCGGGCAGGAAACGGTGATGAGCCTGCTGGAGCGCAACTACAAGGTCAGCACGCGCTTCGGAGGCAAGTTCGTACAGAGCATCAACGGCCTCAGCGGCGAGAGCGAAGCCGCCGAACCGCTCGATTGGTTCTACTACGTCAACGGCGTGCAGGCCCCCAAGGGCGCCGCCGCCACCAACGTCCACGCGGGAGACCAGATCTGGTGGGACCGCCACGACTGGAGCCAGACGGAGAGCATCCCCGCCGTCGTCGGATCCTTCCCGGAGCCGTTCCTGCGCGGGATCGACGGCGTCCGCTACCCCGTGCGGGTGCAGTGCAGCTCGGTGACGAGCGCTCCCTGCCGGACGGTCCTGGGACGGCTCCGCGAAGCCGGCGTGCCGGCCGCGCTGGCCGCCACCGGCAGCGGCGGTGAGCCCGACGCGCTGCAGGTCCTCGTCGGTCCCTTCCGCTCCATCGCCGATAGCGACACGAGCGCCGCGGGCATCCAGCGGGGGCCGGCGACCAGCGGCGTGTACGCGACCTTCTCCGCCGACGGCACGCGCCTGAACCTGCTGCACGCCGACGGCCGTTCCGCCCCGACGCCCGCCGGCGAAGTAGGCCTGCTGGCCGCCACCCGCGAAGGCGACAACGCGCCCGTGTGGGTCGTCACCGGCACCACCGCCGCAGCCGTTTCGCGCGCCGCCGAAGCCTTCAACCAGCTGTCCCTGCGAAATCACTTCGCGGTCGCGGTGGCCGCTGCCGGGGTGGTGCCGCTGCCGGTGCCCGGACGATGAGCGCGCCCGGCCGCGCCCCGCTCGCCTACCGGCGCCGCGCCAGTGCGCTGCACGCGGCCCGTGGGACCGTGGTGGCCGCCTACTGCGCGGCGCTCGCGCTGGCGGCGCTGCTGACCGAACATCCGCTGCTGCTCGCGAGCCTGCTGGCGACGGTTCTGCTCGCGGGCGTGGCCGCCGGCGTGGGACCGCAGCTGCTGCGGGCCCTGCGCCGCAGCGCGATCCCGGTGATCGCGCTGAGCGTGCTCGTCAACCTGCTCGTCAGCCGCGAGGGCCTGACGGTGTTCGCCCGGCTCGGCGACTGGGGCGTCCTGGGACAGGTCAACCTGACTCTCGAGGCGCTCGTGTACGGGGCCGTGTTCGCGCTGCGGCTGCTGATCGTCGGCCTCGCCTGTCTGCTGGCGGTGTGCGCGGCCGACCCCGACCAGCTGCTCGGCTCCTGCCGGCGGCTGACCCCGCGCGCGGCGCTCAGCGCCACCGTCGCACTGCGCCTGGTGCCCGTGCTGGCGGCCGATGCCTCCCGCCTCGCCGAGGCCCAGCGCTGCCGGCCCGGTGCCGCCGCCCGCAAGCCCAGCGCCCGTGAGCGGCTCGCGGTCTTGCGGGCGACCGTCGCCGGCGCGCTCGAGCGTTCGCTCGACGTTGCCGCGGTGCTCGAGATGCGCGGCTACCCGCCGTCGCGGCGCGCCCCCCGCGCGCTCGGCGCCCGCTCTCGCCACGACCTTGCGTTCGCCGCCTCGGCCGCCGCGATCGCGCTGCTGGCGATCGGCTGCTCGCTCGCCGGCGCCGCCCCGTTCAGCCCCTACCCGCTCGTGAGCGCGCCACTGGACGCGACCGTCCTCGCCCTCGCGCTCGCGATCCCGGCGCTTGCGCTGGCCCCGTTCCTCGACCGCGCCGGGATCGAGCCATGAGCATCCTGCGCTTCGAGAACGTCTCCTACAGCTACCCCGGCGCGACCGCCCCGGCGCTGCGGAAGGTCGGCCTCGCGATCGAGCCGGGCGAGTTCTGCGTCGTGGCCGGGCTCTCCGGCTCGGGCAAGTCCACGTTGCTGCGCGCCGCCTGCGGGCTGGTCCCGCACTTTCACGGCGGCAGCTTCGGGGGCACCGTCGTGACCGCCGGACTCGACACCCGTGAGCACACCCCGGCGGAGATCGGCGCGCACGCGGGAACGCTGCTGGCGGACCCCGAGACCCAGGTGGTGATGGCGAGCGTCCGCGCCGAGATCGCCTTCGCGCTGGAGAACCGCGGGCTCTCCGCCGGTGCGGTCGCCCGCTCGGTCGAGGAAACCGCGCTCGCACTCGGCATCGCCGACCTCCTGGACCGCTCCACCGCGGAGCTCTCCGGCGGCGAGCTGCAGCGCGTCGCGCTCGCCGGCGCGCTCGCCGCCGGGCCCGAGCTCGTGCTGCTGGACGAGCCCACCTCGCAGCTCGACCCCGTCGCCGGCGACGAGCTGATCTGGCAGCTGCGCCGCCTCAACCAGGAGAGCGATACCGCCGTGTTGCTGATCGAGCAGCGGCTCGAGCGCTGCCTGGCGGCCGCCGACCGCGTGATCGCCATGTCCGCCGGGGAGATCGTCTGCGACCGCGATCCGGCCGGCTTCCTGGCCTGGGCGGCCGAGCACGAGTCCGCCCTGCAGACCCCGGGCGCGCGCCTGCTCGCGGGCGCCGGTCTGGGCCCCCCGCCGAGCGGCGTCAAGCAGGCCCGCACGATCCTGCGGCGCGAAGGGCTGCTCGACGACGCACCGGGACCGCATGCGGGGGTCCTCGGGGCAGAGAAGGGGAGAGGCCCGGCCGCGGCGGGCCATGAAGCGGGCACGGCCTCGGCCGGCGGGGCAGCGGGGCCGCCTGCCCCCGCACCCGGCGGGCGTCGCTTTGCTCGGCGGCTACGCGGCGGCGACGCTGCCGGGGGCGCGCCCGCGCTGCAGCTGCGCGGCGTGTGGCACGAGCTGCGCGACGGCCCGGCGATCCTGCGCGGCGTGGACCTGCGCCTGGACTCCGGCGAGGCGGTCGTGCTGATGGGACGCAACGGCGCCGGCAAGTCCACGCTGCTGCGCCACGCCGGAGCGCTGATGGCGCCGACCCGCGGGCGCGTGCAGCTGCACGGCGAGCTGGCATTGCTGCTGCAGAACCCCGGCGACCTGTTCGTCCACGAGCACGTCCGCGAGGAGGCTCCCGCCGCGGCGCTGCGCGAGCTCGGCCTCGAGGGCCTGGAGGAGCGCAACCCGCGCGACCTCTCCTCCGGGCAGCGCCAGCGCCTGGCGCTCGCGGTGGTGCTCGGGGGCGAGGGCAGCACGCCCGCCGCGATCGCCCTCGACGAGCCCACCAGAGGGATGGACCGCGGCGCCAAGCAGCGCCTGGCCGAGTGGCTGTCGGAGCGGGCACGGGCGGGAGCGCTCGTGCTGGTGGCCACGCACGACTGCGAGTTCGCCGTCGAATTCGCCACCCGCGCGGTGCTGCTGGCGCGCGGACGCGTGATCGCCGACGGGCCGATCAACGAGGTGCTGGGCGGCGGGCGCTACTTCACGACCGAATCGGCCCGGATCCTCGGTGGCGCCGCCGGCGCCGTGCGTGTCGAGGAGGCCGCCGCGGTGCTGCGTGCACGGCAGGCGGCGCTCGCCGGCCATGGCCGAGTCGCGCGCGCCGACGCCGGTGCGGTCCCGGGCGCCGTCCCGGCAGACGCCGGCCTGGCGGAGCTGGACGGGCTCGCGGGGGCCGGGAGATGAGCTGGCAGCTGGCCGCGTTTTCGATCGTGCTCGTGACGCTCGGCGCCGCCTTCTGGTGGTACGAGCGCTCCCAGCCGCCGGCGAAGCTGCTGGCCCTGGTCGGGGCGCTCGCCGCGCTGGCGGCCCTCGGACGCGACGCCTTCGCGGCGGTCCCGGACGTCAAGCCGATCACCGCGATTGTGCTGGTGACCGGTGTGGCCTTCGGGGCGGCGCCGGGGTTCGCGACCGGCGCCCTCGGCGCGCTCGCGTCGAACGTGCTGCTCGGCGAGGGTCCCTGGACGCCGTGGCAGATGCTCGGCTGGGGGATGGTCGGGCTGCTCGGCGCGGCCCTCGGCGCGCTTGCCGGCCGGCGCCTGTCGCCGCTGATGATCGCGCTCGCCTGCGCGGCCGCGGCCGAGGTGTTCAACCTGCTGCTCGACCTCTACACCTGGACCGGCACCGGCTCCCATACGCTCGCCGGCTTCGGGCTCGTGCTCGGCTCGGCGCTCGCCTTCGACGTCACCCACGTGGTCGCCAGCTTCGTCTTCGGCCTGGCCTTCGGGGCGGTCCTGCTGCGGATGCTGCTGCGGGTCCGTTCCCGCATGCACGTCACCTGGAGCGCCCCGGCGGTCGGCGTGCTGTTGGTGGCGCTGGCGGTCGTGCCCGCGCTCGGCGCGTCCGGGGGGCGCGCGCTGGCGGCGGGCGGAGCCTCGTCCGCCGTGTCGCGGGCGAGCGGGTATGTCGAGCACGCGCAGAACCCCGACGGCGGCTTCGGAGCCGCGCCCGGGCAGGCGAGCGGCGAGCTGTACACGGCCTGGGCGGCGATCGGCCTCGCCGCCGCCGGGCACCAGCCGCGCCGGCTTCTGCGCGATGGCCACTCGGTGCTCGACGCGCTGCGGGGGGAAGCCGGCTCGCTGCACGGCGCAGGCGACCTCGAGCGCACGATCCTGGCCCTGCGTGCCTGCGGCGCATCGGCCCGCTCGCTGCCCGGCGGCGATCCCACGGCGCGGCTGCTCACCGACCAGGCCAGCGACGGGTCCTTTGAGCACCTCACCAACCTGACGGAGTTCGGCATCTTCGCCCTGCGCGCCGCGGGGCTTCCGGCGAGCTCGCGGCAGGTGCATGCCGCTGCGCGCTGGCTGGTGGCCCAGCAGGAGCCCGATGGCGGCTTCGGCTTCGCCGCGCGACCCGCCGCCGGCGCCGGGGAGAGCGACGTGGACGACACCGGGGCGGCCATCCAGGCGCTGGTCGCGGCCGGCATTCACGGGCGCCCGATCGCCCGTGCCGCGGGCTACCTGCGGGGCGCCCAGGGCCTCGACGGCGGCTTTCCCCAGCAGCTCGGCGAGGGCTCCAACGCCCAGTCCACGGCCTGGGCGGTGCAGGGTCTCGATGCGGCGGGCGCCAACGTGGCCCGCGTGCGCCACGGCGGGAGCGTCTCGCCGCTGGAATATCTCGAAGGCCTGATGGGCGCCTCGGGGAGCGTGCGCTACTCGCGGACCAGCACCCAGACGCCGGTGTGGGTCACCGCGCAGGTGCTGGCGGCGTTGGCCGGGAAGACCCTGCCGGTGGCGCCGCCGCCGGCGAGCTCCCTCCCGGCCACACGTCACGCCCCGGCCCATGTGCACGGCGCCGGCACGACCCCGACGAGACCCGCACACGCCTCCCGGCGCGCTGCCGCCCGCGGGGCCCCGGAAGCCGCCCGGGCGAGTGCCACCGCACGCGCGCTCGGTGCGCTGGCGGCGCTGATGCTCTCGCCGCTGGAGGGCGGCCGCCACGCGAGCGGCCAAGCGAGTCGTTAGGCGGCGTTTGTACTCGCCTTAGGGTGCTCTCTAGGCTGTAGGCGTGACTGGAGAGGCCTACGCAGCCGCCGGCGCGCGGGCCGGCAGCACGCGCGGGGAACGCCGCACCGCTGCCCCGCCGAGCCCGACGGCGCCGCTGGTGCTGGCCGCCGGCTGCGCGGCGGCGCTCGCGCTGGTCTGGTGCCTGGCCGAGCTGGTGCCGGCCGTCCACGTACGCGACGCGATCGTCCTGAGCCACTTCCTGCAGTTGAGCGGCCCCCATGTCAACCCCGCGCTGCGGACCCTGCTGCACCTGCTCGACCCGACCCTGTACGTGCTCTGGGGAATCGCCCTGGTGGCGCTCGCGCTGGCACGATCGCGTCCGCGGACGGCGCTCGCGATCGCCGTCGTGCTTGCGCTCGCTCCGCTCTCCGCCGAGGTGCTCAAGCCGCTGCTGAGCCACGGCAACGCCGGCTACAAGGGCACCCAGCTGGGCGTCTCCTCGTGGCCGTCGGGGCACGCCACGGCCGCTCTCACGCTGGCCCTCTGTGCCGTGCTGGCGGTCCCGCCGCGGTGGCGGGTCGTCACGGCCGTGATCGGGATCCTGTTCGCGGCGGTGGCGGGGGCCGGGCTGTTGATCCTCGCCAAGCACATGCCCAGCGACGTCCTCGGGGGCTACCTGACGGCGACGATGTGGGTGGCGCTGGCCGTGGCCGCGCTACGGGCGGCCGAGCTCCGCTGGCCCGTCCGGCGGCCGAGCGCTCCGAGCTAGGGCCACCGGGCGCCGACCCGGGGCGCCTCGACGATCTCCGGACTAGGGCGCCTGCGGGGCGCCGGGCGCCGAGCCGCCGTGGGCCCCGGGCTCCCACAGGGGCTCGGAGGTCCCGTCCGCGGGCACGTTGGCGGCGCGGGCGAGGATGAACAGCAGGTCCGAGAGCCGGTTGAGGTAGCGGACCACCTCGGGGTTGCCGTCCTGCGACGGCGATCGCGCGGCGCTCGGCGCGGCGGCAGACGGTCCGCGCCAGGTGCAGATGGGCGGCCGCCGGCGTGCCTCCGGGTATGACGAAGGAATGCAGCGGCTCGAGCGTGGCGTTGACCTCGTCGCAGGCCCCCTCCAGCCAGGCGGTGTAGGAGTCGTCCACGCGCAGGCGCGTGCGCGTGCCGGAGGCGTCGTCGGGGGGCGGAGGCACCGACAGGTCGGCCCCCAGATCGAGCAGGTCGTTCTGCACCCGAGCGAGCCACTCGCCGAAGCGCCCGGGGAGGTCCGGTTGGACCAGCGCGAGGCCGATGACGGCGTTCAGCTCGTCCACCGTGCCATAGGCCTCCACGCGCGGGTGGAGCTTGGAAACACGGCTCATATCGCCGAGATCGGTGTCCCCGGCATCGCCGCGCTTGGTGTAGATCCGCGTCAGGTTGACGGTCATCGGAGCTCGCCCCGAGTGTCGCACACGGGCGGGCCCGCAAGGGTGCCCGCGGGGCACCCTTGCCGGCGTCGCGCTGGTAGATCGGGTACGTTCTCGCCCCTGTAATGCGGATCGGGGTCCCGAAGGAGACCGCCGCGGGCGAGCATCGCGTCGCGCTCGTGCCGGAGGTCATCGCCAAGCTGACGGCCAAAGGCATCGACGTGATCCGTGCAGCGGGGCGCGGGGGAGGGCGCGCTGCTCGACGACGACGCCTTCACCGCGGTGGGTGCCGAGATCAGCGACGACGCCCACGCGATCTGGGGCAGCGACGCCGTGATCACGATCGCGCCGCCGGACCCGCAGGCGATCCGCGGTCTCGGCCAGGGCTCGGTCCTGATCGGCTTCCTGGCCCCGCTCACGAGCCCCCAGACGATCAGGGCGCTCGCCGACGCCCGTGCGACGGCGCTGGCGATGGAGGCGATCCCGCGCATCTCCCGTGCCCAGTCGATGGACGCCCTCTCCTCGCAGAGCAACGTCGCCGGCTACCGCGCCGCGCTGCTCGGCGCGCAGGAGCTGGGGCGCTTCTACCCGATGCTGATGACCGCCGCCGGCACGATCCCGCCGGCCAAGGTGCTGGTGCTCGGCGTCGGCGTCGCCGGCCTGCAGGCGATCGCCACGGCCAAGCGCCTGGGAGCCCGCACGACCGGCTACGACGTGCGCCCGGAGGTGGCCGAGCAGGTCGAATCGCTCGGGGCGATGTGGCTGGACCTCGGCCTCGAGGCCAGCGGCGAGGGCGGCTACGCCCGCGAGCTGACCGAGCAGGAGCGCGAGCGCCAGCAGCAGGCGCTGACGGAGGCGATCGGCGGCTTCGACGTGGTCATCACGACGGCGCTGGTGCCGGGGCGCCCGGCGCCGCGGCTGGTGACCGCCCAGGCCGTCGAAGGGATGAAGGCCGGGTCGGTGATCGTCGACATGGCGGGCGAGGCGGGCGGCAACTGCGAGCTCACCGAGCCGGGCCAGACGGTGATCCGCCACCAGGTCAAGATCCTCTCGCCGCTGAACCTGCCCGCCGACGATGGCCGAGCACGCCTCGCAGCTGTTCGCGCGCAACGTGCTCGCGCTGCTCGAACTGCTGATCGGCGAGGACGGCGCGCTGACGCTCGACTTCGAGGACGAGATCGTCAGCGGCGCCTGCGTGGTGCGCGACGGCGAGATCGTCAACGCCGGCGCCCGCGCCGCCGCGGAGGCCGCCGCGTGATCCTCGCCAGCGTCCTCACCACCAACCTCGCGATCCTCGTGCTGGCCGGGTTCATCGGCTTCGTCGTGATCTCGAAGGTGCCGAACACGCTGCACACGCCGCTGATGTCCGGCACCAACGCGATCCACGGGATCGTGCTGCTCGGCGGCCTGCTGCTGATCGGCCTGTCCGGCAACGACACCTTCAACAAGGTGATCCTGGTGATCGCGATCATCTTCGGGACGATCAACGTCATCGGCGGCTTCCTCGTCACGGACCGCATGCTCGAGATGTTCAAGACCAAGCCGAAGCCGAAGGCCAAGGACGGCGAGGACGAGCACGGGCCGGGGAGCGGCAGCTCATGACGGCGCCGCTCGCGACCAGCTTCCTGCAGAGCGGAAAGCTTCATCTACGTCCTCTACATCGTCGCCTTCTCGCTGTTCATCCAGGGCCTGCGCGGGCTGGCCGGGCCGACCACCGCGGTGCGCGGCAACCGCATCGCCGCCGTCGGCATGGCGATCGCGGTCATCGCCACGCTGCTCAAACCCGACGAGGGCGAGTGGGGGCTGATCGCGCTCGGCGTCGCGCTCGGCACGGCCGTCGGGGTCCCGGCTGCGCGCCAGGTGAAGATGACCGCGATGCCGCAGATGGTGGCGCTGTTCAACGGCGTCGGCGGCGGCGCCGTGTTCCTGATCTCGTGGGCCGAGTTCCGTCGCACCGGCGGCTTCGCGGGCATCGCCACCTACATCACGATCTTCTCGCTGTTCGCGGCGATCGTCGGCTCGGTCTCCTTCTGGGGCTCGAACATCGCCTTCGGCAAGCTCCAGGAAATCATCCCCGGGCGCCCGATCACGCTCGGGGCGGGCCAGCAGGTCGTCAACGGGCTGCTGCTCGTGCTGGCGCTCGCGGGCGCGATCGACATCGCCGCCGGCGACCACTCCGAAGCCATCTTCATCGGCGTGCTGGTGTGCGCGGCGCTGCTCGGCAACGCCGTCGTGCTGCCGATCGGCGGCGCCGACATGCCGGTCGTGATCTCGCTGCTGAACGCCTTCACCGGCCTCTCGGCCGCCGCCACCGGGGTCGCGCTGAACAACCCCGCGATGATCGTCGCGGGCATGATCGTGGGCGCCTCCGGGACGATCCTCACGAACCTGATGGCGGTCGCGATGAACCGCTCGATCCCGGCGATCGTGGCCGGCGGCTTCGGCGGTGGCGGCGCCGTGGAGGGCGCCAGCGGCGCCGGCGAGCACGCCGGCACGGTGCGCAGCACGACCGCCGCCGACGCCGCGATCCAGCTCGCCTACGCCAACCGCGTGGTCGTCGTCCCCGGCTACGGGATGGCCGTCGCCCAGGCCCAGCACGCCGTCCGCGAGCTGACCAAGGAGCTCGAAAAACGGGGCGTCGAGGTCAGCTACGCGATCCACCCGGTGGCGGGGCGCATGCCGGGCCACATGAACGTGCTGCTGGCCGAGGCGGACGTCCCCTACGACCAGCTCAAGGAGATGGACGACGCCAACCCCGAGTTCCAGCGCACCGACGTCTCGCTGGTGATCGGGGCCAACGACGTCACCAACCCGGCGGCCAAGAACAGCCCCTCCTCGCCGATCTACGGGATGCCGATCCTGGAGGTCGCCGACAGCCACTCGACGATCGTGATCAAGCGCTCGATGAACCCCGGCTTCGCAGGCATCGAAAACGAGCTCTACTACGACCCGAAGACGACGATGCTGTTCGGCGACGCGAAGTCGGCCGTGAGCGAGATCACGTCCGAGCTCGCCCAGATCTGAGCTTCGCCTCTGCGACACTGCGCTCGTGATCGAGCGCAGCCAGGCCCTGGCCGCCCTCTCGCAGGAGGAGTTCGACGTCGCCGTGGTCGGGGGCGGGATCACCGGTGCGGGCGTCGCACTCGACGCGGCCAGCCGCGGCTACAGCGTGGCGCTGCTGGAGCGCAACGACTTCGCCTCCGGCACCTCCAGCCGCTCCAGCAAGCTCGTCCACGGCGGCCTGCGCTACCTGCAGAACTTCGACCTCGGCCTGGTCCGCGAGGCGCTGCTCGAGCGCCGCCTGATGGTCCAGCTGGCGCCGCACCTGGTGCGTCCCCTGCCGCTGGTGGTGCCGGCCTTCGACGGCGCCCGCCCGGACCGCCTGATGGGCGTCGGGCTGAACCTCTACGACGTGATGTCGGTCGAGCGCGGCGGCCGCCGGATCGCGCCGCTCGCGCCGCGCCCGCGGCGAGCGCGAGCGCGGGCGCCGCCGCCGGCGCCGAGGAGGCGGCCGAGTCCTGGAGCCCGGAGCGCCACCGCGTGATCAGCGGCGAGGAGGTGCTCGAGCTGCTGCCCGCGCTGGCGCTCCCGCGAGCCCACCAGCGGCTACCTGTTCTACGACTGCCAGACCGACGACGTGCGCCTGGTCCTGACGGTGCTCGGCGAGGCCGAGCGCTTCGGCGCCGTGTGCGCGAACCGCGTCGAGGTGCTCGGGCCTGCTCGAGCACGAGGGCCGCGCGCGCGGCGTCGAGGTGCTCGACGGCGAGAGCGGCTCGCGCTTTCAGGTGCGCGCCGCCAACGTCGTCAACGCCACCGGCGTGTGGGCCGACCAGCTGCGCCCTCAGGAGCTCCACGAGGAGGCCGAGCTGCCGAGCATCCGCCCCAGCCGCGGCACCCACATCCTGCTGCGGACCTCGGAGCTGCCGCTGCGGGGCGGGGCGATCGTGCCCGCCGGCGGGGGACGCTCGATCTTCGCCCTGCCGTGGCTCGGGCACGCGCTGTCGGCACGACCGACAACGACTACGAGGGCGTCGCTCGAGCACGTCGGCCCCTCGATCTCCGACGTCGAGTACCTGCTCGACGCCGTCAACGGCTTCTTCGGCACGGACTTCGGGCCCGCCGACCTGACCGGCGCGTACGCCGGGGTGCGCCCGCTGATCTCGACCGGCGACCCGAAGAAGTCGGTCGACATCTCGCGCAAGGCCGAGCTGTACGAGACCTCCTCCGGGCTGATCACGATCACCGGCGGCAAGCTCACCACCTGGCGGCGGATGGCGAAGATGGCCGTCGACCGGCTCGTCGAGCGCGACGCCCGCGACGCCCCCTGCCGCACCCACGAAATCCCGCTCGGGCAGGCGGTGCCGGCCGAGCAGCTGCCGCGCGTCGAGGGCGTGGCCGAGGAGGCCTATGCGGCGCTAGCGGGACGCTACGGCTACGCCGCCCGCGACGTGCTCGAGCTGGCCGCCACGCGCGGCGAGCTGGCCCAGCCGATCCTCCCGGGCCTGCCCGACCTGCTGGCCGAGGTCGCGCTCGCGGCGCGCCGCGAGCAGGCGCGCAGCATCGGCGACGTGCTGTTCCGGCGCACGCGGCTCGCGCTGCTGGCCGGACGCGACCTGGCGCCGGGCGAGGACGGCAGCCCGCCCGCGGCCGCCCGCCGCACCGGGGACGTGCTCGCGCGCGAGCTCGGGTGGGACCAGCAGCGACTCGAGCTCGAGCTGGAGCGCTTCGGCGAGGAGGCCCGCGCCGAGGGCGTGGTGCCGTCCTGCTGGGGCCCGGACGCGTCCGCCGGGCGCGAGCCGACGAGCACCGCCCCCGCGCTTTGAGCGCCCCGCGGCGCACGCTGGGCGCGTGCGAGCTCGAGATCGAGCTCGGCGAGCGCCCCTGGCTGATGGGCGTCGTCAACGCCTCGCCGGACTCCTTCAGCGACGGGGGCGCTCTACGCCGACCTCGACGCCCGCCTGGAGCTCGCCCGGCGGCTGCTCGACGAGGGCGCCGACATCATCGACATCGGCGGCGAGTCGGCCACCACCGGGACCGCGCCGGTGGCCGTGGAGCGAGGAGCTCGAGCTGGTGGTGCCGCTGGTCGAGGGCGTCGCCGGCGGTCTGGGGGCGCTGGTGTCGGTGGACACCTACAAGCCGCGAGGTGGCCGCCGCCGCGATCGCGGCCGGCGCCCGCATCGTCAACGACGTCAGCGGGCTGCGCGACCCCGCCCTGGCCGAGGTCTGCGCCGCGCAGCGGGGCGGCGCTGGTGCTGATGCACACGCGCGCCGCTCCCCGCCGGCGCCTGCAGGACCCCGAGCTCTACGACGACGTCATGGGCGAGGTGCTCGAGTTCCTGCGGCGAGCGCATGCAGATCGCGCTGGAGCGCGGCTGCCGTCCGCGAGCAGCTGATCGTCGACCCGGGGCCGGACTTCGCCAAGACGCCCGGCCCAGACGGTGCAGCTGCTGCGCGAGCTCGATCGCCTGCACGAGCTGGGGCGACCGCTGCTGCTGGCGATCTCACGCAAGGACTTCATCGGCGCGCTCAGCGGCCGCTCCCCGCGCGAGCGTCTCGCGGGCACGCTCGCGGCGCTCGCCCACGGGGTCGAGCACGGCGCCCACATCGTGCGCGTGCACGACGTCCGCGAGGCGGCCGACTTCCTGCGCGTGCGGGCGGCGCTGGCGGGAGAGCTGCCGGTCGACCCGCAGCTCGTCTTGCAGGACGAGCTCCGTCACGAGCGCTAGGCTGAGCCGCACACGGGTGCCCCGGGCTGTCCAACGCCCGCGGGACGCCAACCGCCCAGCAACAGAAAGCGAGATTCCCCATGCCAGTCCTCGAGCGCTCCGAGCTGGAGGCAAGTCCGCTCGCCGACCTCCACGCGATCGCCGACCAGGTCGGCGTCGACGGCTTCAAACGCCTGCGCAAGGCCGACCTGATCGACAAGATCCTCGCCGTCCAGGGCGGCGGCGACGGCTCGGCCTCCGCCGCCGGCGAGCCACCTCCGACGGCGAGGAGGACGCCAAACCGGCGCGCAAACGCCGCCTGATCCGCCCGCGCCGCGGCAGCAAACGCCAGGAGGACGAGGAGCGAGGCCGAGCAGGACGGCGCAGAGGAGGCCGAGGAGGCAGCCCGTGCCGCCGACGACTCGCCGCCGACGAGCCGCACCCGACGAGCCGAGATCGCCGAGGACGAGGTCGACGACGAGCCCGCACGGCTCGAGCCCCGGTCGCAGCAGCCCCGGGCGCGGCGGAGCAGGCCGCGGGACGGACCGCTCCGCGCAGCTGACGCGCGGGACGAGCTCACGCGGCGGGACCGGCCGCGTAGCGGGACCGCTCGCGGGCGGGACGAGCTCGCGCGGCGGCCGAGGGCGCGGACGCGCCGGCTCGCAGCGGGCGCCGGGGGGGACGCTACGAGGAGGAGGAGCGCACCGCGGAGGGCGTCGTCGAGGTGCTCCCCAACGGCTCGGCCTTCGTGCGCGTCGACCCGCCCGAGCAGTCGCCCGGATGACCTCTACATCTCCTCCGCCCAGGTGCGCCGCTGCGAGCTCGTCAGCGGCGACCGCGTGAGCGGCCCGGTGCGCAAGCCGCGGCGCTCCGAGCGCTACGCCTCGCTGCTGCGCATCGACACGATCAACGGCGCTCCCGCCGACGAGGTCGCCGTCGGCACCCGCTACGAGGACCTGCCCGCCGACTGGCCCAGCGAGCGCCTCGCGCTCGCCGCGAGCGACCCCACGCTGGAGGCGATCGAGTGGCTGACGCCGCTCGGCCGCGGCTCGCGGGCGGTGATCGCCGGCGGTCGCTTCGCCGGCAAGAGCGAGGTCCTGCGCCGCATCGCCGCCGCCCTGCAGGGCCAGCCCGAGCTGACGCTCAGCGCCGCGCTGGTGGGCGTGCGCCCGGAGGAGCTCACCGCAGTGGCAGGACGGTCCGCTCGCACCCGAGGCCGCGCTCAGCTTCGCGGCCTCGGCCGACACCCAGGCGCAGGCGCTCGAGCGCGTGCTCGAGACCGCCCGCCGCACGGCGGCACGCGGAGGCGCACGCCGTCGTCCTGATCGACACGCTCGACGGGCTCTCGCCGCACGCCGCCCGCAAGGCGCTCGCCTCGGCGCGCAACCTGCGCGACGGCGGATCGCTGACGGTGATCGCCACCGCCGCCGGCCCGCTCGGCGGCGAGACGACCGTGATCGCCCTCGATCCCCAGGCGGCCTCGACCGGGCGTCAGCCGATCGTGGACCTGATCGCCAGCGGCACCCTGCGCCCCGACCTGCTCGTGGGCGAGGACGGCGCCGCGGCGATCACGCGTGCCCGCGCGGCCGCGTTGGAGGACTAAAGCCGGGGCAGGACCGGCGCGGCGGCGATCACGCGTGCCCGCGCCGCCGCCTTGGAGGACTGAAGCCGGGGCAGCACGGCACGGCCGCGATCACGCGTGCGGCGCTCGCTCTGACGGCTGAGCCCTACAGCGAGCGGGGCGGTAGGCGACCCGGGTCCAGGACGGCTCGGGCGCCAGCTCGATCGGTTCCGCGCGCCGGCCGGTGCCGGCGTCGGCCGGCTGCACGTAGGCGAAGGTGCCGCCCTCGGCGTCGAAGTGGACCGACAGCTCGCCCTCCTTGACGCGCTGGTCCAGCCACGCCCCACGGAACACCAGCCGCCGCAGCCAGTGGACCAGCGAGCGCTCCGCCGGGCCGACCAGCTCTGGCCAGCACTCGTTGACGTGGTCGCCGAGCGCGGAGGCCGGCTCGAGGATCTCGCCGTTGACGGCGAGGTTGACGAGGTCTTCCAGCTCCTCCTCTTCGAGGCGGTCGCGCACGAAGCCGAGCTTGATCGCCGCCTGCTCGCAGCGCTCGGAGAAGTCGATCTCGTTGAAGGTGAAGCGCAGCTCCCCGTATTCGAGGACGAAGTGCTCACCGGAATCGTAGTTTTCGCGTCTTGCGGTTTCCATTCCACCACCGGGCCGTCGTTTTGGGAGCCCGGTCCCCGTCGGGATCATAAGCTGAGATCCTTCTCAGGCGACTGCCGTGAATGGGATTTTGCACCCTCAGGCGAGCGCGGAGCGCAGTGCCTGCTCGAGCTCGGGGTGGCTGGAACTCGTAGCCGAGCACCAGCGCCTTGGCCGGAACGATGCGCGCTCCGGTCGTCACGATCTGGGCCATCTCGCCGTACATCGCCCGCAGCACGAGCGCCGGAACGGGGAGCACCGCGGGCCGGTGCAGGACGCGCCCGAGCACCTTCGAGAACTCGCGGTTCTCGACCGGCGCCGGCGCGGTGCCGTTGATCGGCCCGCCCCAGCGCTCGTCGCTCGAGCGCGCTCAGCGCGAGCGCGAGCAGGTCGTCGGTGTGGATCCAGGAGATGTACTGGCGCCCGGAGGCGACCGGTCCGCCGATGCCGAGGCGGAAGGGGCGGAGCATCTTCGCCAGCGCGCCTCCGGAGGCGTCCAGCACGACCCCCGTGCGCAGCATGCACACGCGCACACCCAGCTCGCGGGCGGCGGCCGCCTCGCGCTCCCACTCGACGCACACCCCGGCCAGGAAGTCGCGGCCGGGAGGGGCGTCCTCGTCCAGCGGCTCCTCGTTGCGCGGCCCGTAGTAGCCGGCCGCCGAGGAGCTCAGCAGCACCCGCGGCGGCGTCTCGCAGGCACGCAGGCCCTCGACGAGGTTGCGCGTGCCGAGCACCCGGCTGTCGCGGATCGCGCGCCGTGGCGTGCCCGCTCCAGCGCTGCGCGACGGGCTCCCCGGCCAGGTGCACGACCGCGTCGCGCCCGGACAGCGCCGCGGCCGGGGCCGCTTCGGCGAGCGGGTCCCAGCGCACGACCTCGACGTCGTCGCCGGCGACGAGGCGGCCCGCTCGGGGTCGCGGCTCAGCACTGTGATCTCGGCGCCCTGCCCTGCCAGCAGGCGCGACGAGCTGCGGGCCGATCAGTCCCGTCGCCCCCGTGAGGGTGACGCTGGCCACGCTCATCGGCGGAGGGTCAGGCGCCGCCGTCGACCGTCGGGGCGCTGGTCGAGGTCATCGCTTCGGTGGGCGCGAAGCCCACCTCCTGGCCGGCCAGGGCGTTGCCCGCGGTCCGTGCCTCCTCGGCCACGGCCGCCGCCACCGCCGGGGCGACGGCGCGGTTGAAGACCGACGGGATGATGTAGTCCTCGCGCAGCTCGCTGTCCTCGACGATCGCGGCGATCGCACGGGCCGCGGCGATCTTCATCGGCTCGGTGATGGCGGGAGCGCGCACGTCCAGGGCGCCGCGGAAGACGCCCGGGAAGCAGAGCACGTTGTTGATCTGGTTGGGGTAGTCCGAGCGCCCGGTGGCCATGATGCGCACGTACGGCGCGGCCTCCTCGGGGTCGACCTCGGGATTCGGGTTGGCCATCGCGAACACCATCGCGTCGTCGTTCATGCGCTCCAGCGCCTGCGCCGGCAGGGCCTTGGCGCCCGGACACGCCGATCAGCAGGTCGGCGCCCATCGATCACGTCCGCCGGGGAGCCCGCGCGGCACTCGGGGTTGGTGGTCTCGGCGACCCAGCGCTTGACGGAGTTCATCGAGCCGTCCAGGTAGTCCTCGCGCTCGACGTGCAGCGCGCCCCGCGAGTCGGCGCCGATGATGTTGCCGCACGCCGGCCTCGAGCAGGATCTTGGTGACCGCCACGCCGGCCGCGCCGAGGCCGATGACCAGCACCTGCAGGTCCTCCAGGCGGCGGTTGGTCAGCTTGACCGCGTTCAGCACGGCCGCCATCACGACCACGGCGGTGCCGTGCTGGTCGTCGTGGAAGACGGGGATGTCGAGGGCCTCCTTCAGACGATCCTCGATCTCGAAGCAGCGCGGAGCGGCGATGTCCTCGAGGTTGATGCCGCCGAACGTCGGCGCCAGCGCCGTGACGGTGCGCACGATCTCCTCGGTGTCCTTGGTCGCCAGGCAGATCGGAAACGCGTCTACCCCGGCGAACTCCTTGAACAGACAGCACTTGCCCTCCATCACGGGCATCGCCGCGAGCGGGCCGATGTCGCCGAGCCCGAGCACCGCGCTGCCGTCGGAGACGACGGCCACGGTGTTGCGCTTGATCGTGTACTGGAAGGCCCGGTCCTCGTCCTCGTCGATCGCCAGGCAGACGCGGGCGACGCCCGGTGTGTAGAGCATCGAGAGGTCGTCGCGGGTCTTCAGCGGGTGCCGGTTGAGCTGTTCGATCTTGCCGCCGAGGTGCAGCTGGAAGGTGCGGTCGGTGGTGTCGATCGTCTCCGCACCCGCGACCGCGTCGATCGCCTCGATGATGTGGCGCCAGTGCTCGCGCGACCAGGCGTCGACGACGATGTCGCGCAGGCTGCTGGTGCCGTCCATCTCGACGACGTCGACGGCGCCCACTACGCCGCCCGCGGCACCGATCGCGCTGGTGACCGCGCCGAGGGTGTCCTTGGCCCCGTCGAGCTTGACGCGGATCGTGATGCGGTATTGGGCGCTCGGTGTTGCGCTCACTTCGATGGTGCTCCCCCGGTAGTTGGCGGCAGGGGATGTTAGGCGGTATCACGCTTCGCGCCCGCCGTGGCGCCCTGGCGAGCCTGCCGTCGCGGGGCGGCGTGCCCGCCCGGACGGCTCTGGGCGCGTCCTCGTAGAGTGCTCGGTGCATGGCCGTCGGGACGACAGCGCGCACGGGAGCCGGGACGGCCGGGGCCGCGAAGGAGCCCCCGGCGGGCGAGCGGCGCCTGTTCCTGATCGACGGTCCGAGCCTCGTCTACCGGGCCTTCTATGCGCTGCCGGAGTCGATCGCGACCTCCACCGGCGAGCCCACCAACGCGATCTTCGGGTTCGCCTCGATGCTCGTCAAGATCGTCACCGAGTACGGCGTGTGCCCGACGCTGGTCGTGTGGGACGCCGGCACCTCCGGGCGCTCGGAGGTCTTCTCCGAGTACAAGGCCCAGCGCCGCTCGCGGCCGGACCTGCTCAAGCAGCAGTGGCCCGCGATGGAACCGCTCGTGGAGGCCTTCGGCTACGGCAACGTGCGCGTCGAGGGCTACGAGGCCGACGACGTGATCGCCTCGCTCGCGGCCCGCGCCAGCGAGCTCGGACCCGCCCGTCTCGGTGATGATCGTGACCGGCGACCGCGACGCCCTGCAGCTGGTCGACGAGCGGGGGCTGATCACGGTGATGGCCACCTCGCGGGGGATCACCGAGACGAAGCTCTACGACCGCCAGGCGGTGATCGACCGCTACGGCATACCCGCCCGAGCTGATCCCCGACTTCTACGGCCTCAAGGGGGACACCTCCGACAACATCCCCGGGGTCCCGGGCATCGGCGAAAAGACCGCCAGCGATCTGATCCGTGCGCACGGCACGCTCGAGGGGGTGCTCTCCCACATCGACGACATCAGCGGGCCCAAGCGCAAACAGAACCTGCTCGAGCACGCCGAGGACGCGCGCCTCTCCAAGCAGCTGGCGACCGTCCAGCGAGACCTCGACGTGGACGTCGACCTCGCCGCCGAGGCGGCCCGCGAGCCCGACCGCGCGCGCGTGCGCGAGTTCTTCCGTCGCTACGAGCTGCGCGACCCGCTGCGCCGTCTCGAGGAGGCGCTCGGCGATCCCGACGTGGCCGCACCCGCCGCCAGCGCCGAGGTCACCCTCACGGCGCGCGTGCGCGAGGGGGCGCTGGCCGACCTCGCCCGCCCTGCCTGCCGACGCCGAGCTCGCGGTGCTGGCCGCCGAGCGCGAGACCCCGGACGGGGAGCTGTTCGCCGAGGGACAGGCCTGGCGCTTCGCGGTCGCCCACGACGGCGAGGTCCTGCTGGGCGAATGCGACGGCAGCGAGGAGCTCGTGGCGGCGTGCGGCGAGCGACCCGTCGACGGCCCACGACGCCAAGGCGCTCGGGCTGGTCCCGCCCCGGCTCGTGCACGACACGCTGCTGGGGGCCTACCTGCTCGAGCCCGCCCGGCGCGGCTACCCGTTCGAGGAGCTGACCGAGGAGCGCGGTCTGGGCAGCTCGCTCGCGGACCCGCTCGCGGGCGGCGCGCTGATGCTGGGGGCGCTGGCCGACTGGCAGCGCGAGCAGATCGCCGAGCGTGGCCTGGAGCGGGTGATGGAGGAGATCGAGCTGCCGCTGGTGGCCGTGCTGCGCGACATGGAGCTGCTCGGGGTGCGCCTCAACGTCGAGCGTCTGGGGGAGATCACCGAGCGCGTGCGCGCCGAGCTCACCGGGCTGGAAAGCGAGATCTTCGAGCTCGCCGGGACCGAGTTCACGATCGCCTCTCCCCAGCAGCTGGGCGAGGTCCTGTTCGAGAAGCTCGGCCTGTCGCGCAAGCGCCGCGGCAAGACGGGCTTCTCGACCGACGCCCGCGTGCTGCAGGCGATCCGCTCCGAGCACCCGATCGTGCCCAAGGTCGAGCGCTTTCGCGAGCTCTCCACGCTGGTGAAGACCTACCTCGACGTGCTTCCGGAAATGGTCGACGCCAACTCGCGCATCCACACCACCTACCTGCAGGCCGTGGCCCAGACCGGGCGGCTCTCGAGCACCAACCCGAACATGCAGAACGTCCCCATCCGGACCCCGCTCGGCCGCGAGATCAGGGGCTGCTTCGAGGCCCAGGAGGGCGAGCAGCTGATCAGCGCCGACTACTCCCAGATCGAGCTGCGGGTGCTGGCCCACGTGGCCGAGGAGGACGCCCTGATGGAGATCTTCGCCCGCGGCGAGGACGTCCACACAGCGACCGCCTCGCGCGTGTTCGACGTGCAGCCGGGGGACATCGACCCGGGCATGCGCTCGAAGGCCAAGATGATCAACTACGGGATCGTCTACGGCCTGTCGGACTTCGGCCTCGCGGATCGCCTCAACATCCCCCGCGAGGAGGCGAAGGAGTTCATCGACACCTACCTCGAGCGTTTCCCGGCGCTCGCCCGCTTCATGGTCGAGACCGTCGAACAGGCTCGCGAGCAGGGCGAAGTGCGCACGCTGTGGGGGCGCCAGCGCCAGATCCCCGAGCTGCGGGCCCGCAACTACCAGGTGCGCACCCAGGGCGAGCGGCTGGCCGTCAACACCGTCGTCCAGGGGACGGCCGCCGACATCATCAAGCTCGCGATGGTCCGCACCCACCGCGCGCTCGCCGACGCCGGCCTGCGCACCCGCCTGCTGCTGACGATCCACGACGAGCTGCTGTTCGAAGGCCCGCCCGAGGAGACCGCGGCCGCCCGCGAGCTGATCGAGCGGGAGATGGTCGCCGTCTGGGAGCCGCGCGAGCCGCCGCTCGGCGTGGACATCGGCCAGGGCGCCACCTGGCTGGACGCGAAGTGAGGCCGGTGCGGGCGTGAGCCGGCCGCTGGCCGTGCTCGTGGGGGTGCTGGCGGGGTGCCTGGTCGGGATGCAGGCGCCGATCAACTCGCGCCTGGGCAGGGCGGTCGGGACGCTGCCCGCGGCCAGCTTCTCGTTCCTGGTCGGCACCGCCGTGCTGCTGGTGATCACCTCGATCGTCAACGGCGGTCTCGGCGCGCTGGGCAACGTCGGACGGGCTCCCTCGTGGGCCCTGATCGGCGGCCTGCTGGGAGCGGTCTACGTGTCCGTGGCGCTGGTGGTGGTGCGCACGCTCGGGGCCGCCGGACTGACCGCCGTGGTGATCACCGGCCAGCTGGCCGTGTCGGTCGCGATCGACCGCTTCGGGCTGCTGGGGGTGGCCAAACAGGAGGTCAGCGCCCAGCGCGTGATCGGCCTCGTGCTGCTGGTGGCCGGTGTCGTGCTGGTCGTGCGCAAGTAGCGCCGCCAGCCCCGTTCGCGGCCCCCGGCGCGCCGGCCTTCGACCGCCGCGTTCGCCGGCTACAGCGCGGTGCGGAAGCCCTCCCGCCAGGACGGGTAGCGCGGGCTCCAGCCGGGCAGCTGCGCGCGGGCGGCGGCGTTGGCGGCTCCCTGGGCGCTGGTCATGACGGCGGTGCCGTAGCTGCCGGCGGCGAGCTGGCCACCAGCGCCGGGACGCGTCGCGGGGCGGGCGCGCCGAGCGCCTCGCTCAGCGCCGGAATCCACTCCGATACGCGGGCCGGCTCGTCGTCGACGACGTTCAGCACCTTCGGGCCCTGCAGCGCGAGCGCGGCCACCGTCGCCGAGGCCGCGTCGTCGACGTGGATGAACGACCACACCCCGGCGCCGGAGCCGACGATCGGAAGCCGCCGGCGGGAGACGTCCGCGCCGATCGAGCCCTCGCGCGAGACCGAGCTCCCGGGACCGTAGAAGTAGCCGTAGCGGAGCACCACGCCGCCGGCGCCCAGCACGGCTGCCTCGAGCGCCGCGAGCGCTCCCGCCGAGCGGCGGAACTCCTTCGGCGCCTGCGCCGGCGTCGATCAGCGGGTCGTCCTCGGCGTGGACCGTCCCCGCAGGGCCGGGGGCGTAGGCGAAGGCGATGCTCTGGGCGATCAGGCGCTCGGCCCCGGCTGCCTTGGCGGCCGCCACGAGGTTGGCGGTCCCCTCGGTGCGCAGGCGGTCGTTCAGGGCGAAGTCGCGCTCCATCTTGCGCGGGTTGATGCGCGCCGGAATCGCTGTGAGCTGGTGGATCACCGCCTGCGGGCGGGCCGCCACGACGGCATCGCGAAGCGCGGCGGCGTCGAGCGCGTCGGCCGCCACCGCCTCCGCGCCCCGGGCGCGCAGCCCCTCGAGCTTGTCCGGTGAGCGGCACATGCGCGACCACCTCGTGGTCCTGCTCGAGCAGCAGCGGCAGCAGCGCCCGCCCGATCACGCCGGTGGCCCCGGCGAGCAGGATCCTCACGCGCGCGGCTGAGCGCCGCCGGGGGCGACTCCGGCACGATGCAGACGCTCCCCTCGGAGAAGCCCGCGGGGTCCATGTCGAAGGCGATGTTGAAGCGCGAGCGCAGGTTCTCGAGCGCGATGATGTTCGTCAGCTCGACCATCTGGCGCTCGTCGAAGTGCTCGCGCAGGGCCGCGAACAGCTCGTCGCCGATCTCCGGCGGCGTACGGTCATCGCCACCGCGTAGTCGAGCACCAGCCGCTCGAGCTCGTCGAAGGCGTCGCTGTCGCGGTAGCGCGGCAGCGCCAGCAGCTGCTCCTCGGTGATGCCCGCCTGGCGCGCCTCGGCCGAGCCGATGTCGGCGCAGAAGCGCGCAGCGCAGCAGGGCGGCGGCCTTCAGCACTGCCAGCATCTTCAGCCGCTCGTCGACGTGTGCTGCTTGGCCGTGGCCTGCTCGAAGACGCCGTAGCCGATCAGCATCCCCGGGGCGTGGGCAGTAGACGCCGATCGGCGCCACGTCACGGCCCATCTTGCGTCGCACCTGGTGCTGGATCAAGCGTGCCGGGAGGGGGGCGTCGCGCCCTTCGCGCGTCTGGATACGGGTCATCGGGGGATCTCCCTTCGGTTGTGGGGTCTGATGGGCGCCCGCTCACAGGTGATCGCCGTGCGCAGCAGCCACGCCAGCACCAGCGTCGCGGCGAGCGAGCGAGAAGAAGTCGAAGTAGCCCGTCCAGCGCGGGTGGGCGATGTCGATGTCGAGGAGGTGGTTGATGCTGTGCAGGCGCGTACTGGATCGTGCTCACCGCGAGCATCGGCACGCGCCACGAGGGTCGGACGACCGCCACCGCCAGGCCGACGCCGAGGGCCGCGGAGAAGGTCGCGACGTCTCGCAGGTAGTGGGGGTTGTAGGCGTCGAACGGGCCGATCGAGGTGTAGAAGGCGTGCGGGCTGATCGTCATGAACAGCGCCTCGGCGAGGTAGACGACCGCGAACACCGCCAGCCCGAGGTCGAGCAGGCGAGGGGCCGGGGTGGCGGCTGCGGTGTGCCGGGCGGCCGGGGTGATGGCGCTCATCGAGCTCCACGATATGCTCTCGATGGTGCACCGTAAAGGACCAATTCGAGGCTTCTGATGGGTACCAATTCTGGAGGGGACCTGCTCCTTCGAGCTCGACCGCGGCGCGCCGCGGCCGCTGCGCGCCCAGCTCGAGGACGGAGCTGCGCGAGGCGGTCCGCGACGGCCGCCTGGCCGCCGACTCGCGGCTGCCCGCCATCGCGCTCGCTGGCCGCGGACCTCGGCGTCTCGCGGCGGCTGGTGGTCGACGCCTACGCGCAGCTGCTCGCCGAGGGCTACCTGACGGCGCGCCCGGGAGCGGGCACCTTCGTGGCCGCGGGCGCCGCTCAGCGCCGCTGCGGCTGCCCGGATCGGCGCCCGCCCGGGCGCTGCGTTCGACTTCTTCCCCGGCTACCCCGATCTCGCCGGCGTTTCCGCGGCGCGCCTGGCTGCGCGCCCTGCGGGCGGTCCTCCGCGAGGCCCCCGACAGCGCGCTCGGCTACCCCGATCCGCGGGGCGCGCCGGAGCTGCGGCGTGCGCTCGCCGGGCACCTGCGCCGCGTGCGGGGGGTCGTCGCGGACGCGAGCACGGTCGCTCGTGTGCTCCGGCGCGGCGCAGGCGCTTCGCGCTGCTCGGCGGGCGTGCTCGGCGGCGACCTGGAGGTCGCGGTCGAGGATCCCGGGCCTGCCGCTGCACCGCGCGATCCTCGCCGCCGCCGGCGCCTCGCTGCGTCGCGCTGCCGGTCGACGAGCGACGGCGCGCGGGTGGAGGAGCTCGAGCGCGCTCGTGCCCGGCCGCCGTGCTCGTCACCCCCGCCCACCAGTCGCCGACCGGGGTGGCGCTGTCGCCGGCCCGCCGGGCGGCGCTGCTCGAGCTGGGCGCGCTCGCGGGAGGCGCTCGTGATCGAGGACGACTACGACGCCGAGTTCCGCTACGACCGCGCGCCGCTCGGCGGCGCTGCAGGGGCTCGCCCCCGACCGGGTCGTGTACATGGGGACGGTCAGCAAGACGCTCGCGCCGGCGCTGCGCCTCGGCTGGCTGGTGCTGCCCGCGCGGCTGCTCGAGCGCCGTCGCCGAGCAGAAGCGCCTGGCCGACCACGGCTCGCCGACGCTCGACCAGCTCGCGCTCGCGCGCCTGATCGAGAGCGGCGACTACGACCGCCACCTGCGCCAGGCGCGCCGCCGCTACCGCGCGCGGCGGGACGCGCTCGTCGCCGCGGTCGCCCGCCACCTGCCCGGGCGCGCGCGTGACCGGCGTGGCGGCCGGTCTGCACGCGATCGTGCGCCTGCCGCGGGCGGTCGACGGGCTCGCGCTGATGCGCAGCCGCGGCTGCGGCGCTCGGTCGGCGTCTACCCGCTCGGCTACGCGCTACATGAGGCCGCGCCCGCTCGACGACGGGCTCGTCCTCGGCTACGCCAACCTGGCCGAGCCCGCGATCGAGGAGGGCAGTCCGGCTGCTCGCGCTGGCGCTCGAGGACCTGCCGCGGCGGCGCCGGCGCGCGACGAACGACGGCGGCGCGATCGCGAGGTAGTGGTCGAACGCCCAGCGGGTCAGCCGGCGGCTCTCGAAGCGCGCGCACGAGCGCGGTGAGCGGCGCGGCTCGGCGTGATCTGGCCGACCGCGCGCTGGACCGCGAGCAGCCAGCGGAACTTGCGCGCGTGGGCGTCGGAGAAGGCGCCGTAGCGCGCGCAGCGCCTGCTCGCGCGTGCGCTGCCCGTCGAGCACCGCGCGCAGCTCGCGCCCGCAGGCGAGCCCGAAGTAGAGCGCGGTGCGGATGCCCTCGGCGGTCAGCGGCAGGCAGTGCCCGGCCGAGTCGCCGACGAAGAAGACGCCGTCCTCGACGGCGCGCCGCAGCTGGTGGGGGATCCAGTTGCCCTGGTAGCCCTCGGGCCGGCAGGCCGAGGTCGCCGGCGAGCCGCACGGTCGGCTCCTTGACGTGGTGGCGTGGGCCAGAAGGAGCCGACGCCGACGCGCAGCTCGTCGCCGGCGGGGAAGCTCCACGAGTAGCCCGCGCGCACGTAGCCGGCGTCGATCCACAGCTCCATGTCGCGGCCGGTGCCCGGCGGGTGGACCTCGAGGCCGCGCGAGAGACGCGCGTCGCGGGGGCTGGATCGGCGTGCGCGTTGGAGAGCACCCGCCGCCAGCCGAGCGCGTCCACGATCAGCGGCGCGCGCAGCTCGCCGCGGTCGGTGTGCGACGGTGTGGCCCGCGGCGGCCGGTCACGGTCGCGGTCTCGAACTCGAGCGTCGGCGTCGCCGTCGGCCTGCTCCCACATGCAGCGCGCAGAGCTCGCGGTAGTCGAAGGTCGAGAAGGACCACGGCAGCGGCCAGCGGGCGGTGCGGAAGGGCGTGTGGACGACCAGCTCGTCGAAGCTCTGGCGCAGCGAGGCGTCCAGGTCGAGCGCCATCAGCCACGACGGTCGGGATCGCCGCAGGCCGAGGTCTGGCGCTCGCCGATCTCGTAGCGGTCGAGCACCAGCACGCGGGCGCCGGTGCCGGCGAGCTCGCGCGCGACGGCGAGCCCCGCGAAGCTCGCGCCGCAGACGAGCACGTCGCAGTCGCGCTGCAGGCGGGTGCGCTCCGCGCCCCGCTTCGTCGCTCGAACAGGCATTCGCCCGGCAATGATACGGCTGCGCTACGCTTCGCCCGGTGCAGACAGTGATGGAGAACCCGGCAGGCCCGCGTCGTCGACGGGTCCAACGGGCTGCTGCTGGAAGATCGACGGCCAGATCGTCCCCAACTACGACGCCACGTTCCGCCCGATCGAGGAGGGCGAGGTCGTCACGGGCCACGTCGTCCGGATCGACAAGGACGAGGTCCTCGTCGACATCGGCTACAAGTCCGAGGGCGTCATCCCGGCCAACGAGCTGTCGATCCGCAAGGCGGTCGACCCCAGCGACGAGGTCCACCTCGGCGAGGAGGTCGACGCGATCGTCCTCACCAAGGAGGACCAGGACGGCCGCCTGATCATGTCCAAGAAGCGCGCCCGCTTCGAGAAGGCGTGGCGGCGCATCGAAGCCGCCGCCGAGTCCGGCGAGCCGGTCGAGGGCACCGTCATCGAGGTCGTCAAGGGCGGCCTGATCATCGACCTCGGCGTGCGCGGCTTCCTGCCCGCCTCGCTGGTCGACATCCGCCGCGTGCCGAACCTCGACGAGTACATGGGCACGAAGATCGAGACCAAGGTGATCGAGCTCAACCGCTCGCGCAACAACGTCGTGCTCTCGCGGCGCGCGGTGCTCGAGGAGGAGCGCAAGGAGGTCCGCCAGCAGATCCTCGACCGCCTGCAGCCCGGCCTCGTCGTCGAAGGCCAGATCTCGAACATCGTCGACTTCGGCGCGTTCGTCGACCTCGACGGCATCGACGGCCTGATCCACATCTCCGAGCTCTCGTGGTCGCACGTCAACCACCCGAGCGAGATCCTCTCGATCGGCGACACCGTGCAAGGTCAAGGTGCTCGACATCGACCGCGACCGCCAGCGCATCTCGCTGGGCCTCAAGCAGACCCAGGAGGACCCCTGGCAGCGGATCGTCGACACCTACAACGTCGGCGACGAGCTCGACGGCAAGGTCACGAAGGTCGTCACGTTCGGCGCCTTCGTCGAGATCCTCGACGGCGTCGAGGGGCTCGTGCACATCTCCGAGCTCGCTCCGCACCACGTCGAGAGCCCGCGCGAGATCGTCCACCCGGGCGACGAGATCCGCGTGAAGATCCTCGAGATCGACTCCGAGCGCCGGCGCCTGTCGCTGTCGGCCAAGCGCGTCGAGGACCAGATCCTGCCGGTCTCGCGCCCGGGCCAGCCCGACGACCGGCGGCGAGGCGCCGCCGAGCCGCAGGACGGCGAGGCCGCGCGAGGCAGCCGCCGAGGCGCCCGCCGCCGAGGCGCGCCGCCGAGGCCGCAGGCCGCCGAGGCCGCGCCGAGGCCGCCGCGGCCGAGGCCACGCCGAGGCGCCGAGGCCGCGGCAGCCGCTGCCGAGGACGCGCCGAGGCGCGCCGAGCTGCCGAGGCGCCGCTGCCGAGGCCGCCGAGGCCGCGCCGCCGAGGCGCCGCGCCGCCGAGGCCGCCGAGGCCGTCCGAGGCGCCGCGCCGAGGCCGACGCGCCGAGCGCAGCCGCCGAGGCGCCCGCCGCCGAGGACGCCGGCCGAGGGCGACGGCGCAGCCGCCGCCGAGGACGGCGGCGGTCGCCGAGCCCGAGCTGCCGGCGGACTCCGCAGCAGGACTAGACGCGGCGCGGCTGCTCGAGGCGCGCGCGGCGTGAGCGCGCGCGGTCCCGTTCGTCGGGCTGACCGGCGGGCTGGGCGCCGGCAAGTCGACCGCGCTGGCGGCGCTCGCGCGGCTGGGCGCGGCGGTGATCTCGAGCGACGCGGTCGTGCACGAGCTCTACGAGCGCCGAGAGCTGCGCGACGCGGTCGTGCGAGCGCTGGGGCCCGGAGGTCGCGCCCGGCGGGCGTCGTCGACCGCCCGGCGCGTCGCCCGGCGCGCGTTCGCCGACGCCGAGGACGCGCGCGCTGGCTCGAGGGGCTGATGTGGCCGCTCGTGGGCGCGCGGGTCGCCGCCTGGCTGCGAGCGCGCGCGCGCGCTGCGAGCCCGCCGCCGCGCGGCGGCGGTCGTCGAGGTGCCGCTGCTGTTCGAGGCGGGCCTGCAGGACGGGCTACGACGCCACGATCGCGGTGGTCGCCGACGAGGAGCTGCGGCGCGAGCGGGCCGCGGCGCGCGGCCACGCGCTGTCGACGAGCGCGCCGCGCGCCAGCTCTCGCCAGGAGGAGAAGGCGGCGCGCGCGACGTTCGTCGTGCGCAACGACGGCACGCGAGGAGGATCTGCGAGCGCAGCTGTCGGCGGTTCTTGACAAGCTAGGACCGAGCCATGAGTCAGGCGCGCTGCTCGGCACGATCGCGGCGGCTGGTGCTCGGCGCTGTGCTGCTGCGCTGGCGCGCTCGCGCTCGTCGTGCTCGCGCTGAGGCCGGCGTGCGACCACACGGCCTGCCGCTGAGCGACGCCGCGATCATCCGCGCACAGGCGGCCGACAAGCACCTCGACCCGGCGCTGATCGCGGCGGTGATCTACGCCGAGAGCAAATTCGAACCGCGCCCCTCCTCGGCCGGCGCCGAGGGCCTGATGCAGATCCTGCCCGGCAACCGCCTACTACCTCGCGCACACTCTCCGGCGGCAGCCGCTTCACCGCCGAGCGACCTGGCCACGCCCGAGCATCAACGTGGCCTACGGCAGCTACTACCTGCGCTACCTGCTCGACCACTACGACGGCAACGAGATGCTCGCGCTCGCCGCCTACAACGGCGGCCTGGCCAACGTCGACCGCTGGGTGGCCCAGGCGCGCGCCGCCGGGCGACAGCTCACGGTCGCCGACGATCCCGTTCCCGGAGACGCGCGAATACGTGCAGCGGGTGCTCGACGCCGCAGCGGGACTACCGCAGCCACCTACGCGCAGCGAGCTCGGCATCGCCTGAGCGCCGCGGGCCGAGCGGCTCGCCCGAGCGGCCGGGCGGCGCTGCCGGCCGCGACTGCCGTACGGTAGGCCGCGATGCCCGCCTTCAAGCTCGACTCCGTCTTCACGCCCGACCGCCGACCAGCCGAAGGCGATCGAGGCGCTGGCCGAGGGCGTGCGTCGCGGGCGAGCGCTTCCAGACGCTGCTCGGCGCCACCGGGACGGGCAAGACGATGACGATGGCCGGCGTGATCGAGGCGGTCCAGCGCCCGACGCTCGTGATCGCCCACAACAAGACGCTCGCGGCGCAGCTGTGCAACGAGTTCCGGACGTTCTTCCCGGACAACGCCGTCGAGTACTTCGTCTCCTACTACGACTACTACCAGCCCGAGGCGTACGTCCCGAGCCGCGACCTCTACATCGAGAAGGACTCGGCGATCAACCAGGAGGTCGACCGCCTGCGCCACGCCGCCACGGCCGCCGTGTTCGCGCGCCGCGACGTGATCGTGGTCGCCTCGGTCTCGTGCATCTACGGCCTGGGCTCGCCGCGAGACCTACGAGATGAACATGCAGATCCTCAAGCGCGGCGAGGAGATCGACCGCGACGCGCTGCTGCGCAAGCTCGTCTCGATCCAGTACACGCGCAACGACACGCGTGCTCTCGCGCGGCACCTTCCGCGTGCGCGGCGAGACGCTCGAGGTGTTCCCCGCCTACGCCGAGACGGCCTTCCGGGCGACGCATGTTCGGCGACGAGGTCGAGCGCCTGCAGCACTTCGACCCGCTCACCGGCGAGCTGATCGCCGACGACCTCGAGCACGTCGCGATCTGGCCGGCGACGCACTACAACGTCAAGGAGGGCACGATCGAGGCGGCGGTCGAGGAGATCGGCGCGCGAGCTGAACGAGCGCTGCGCGCGAGCTGGAGTCCGAAGGCAAGCAGCTCGAGTCCCACCGCCTGCGCCAGCGCACCCAGTACGACATGGAGATGCTGCGCGAGGTCGGGCTTCTGCTCGGGGATCGAGAACTACTCGCGGATCCTCGACGGCCGCACGCCCGGCGACGCGGCCGTACTGCCTGATCGACTACTTCCCCGAAGGACTTCGTCTGCTTCATCGACGAGTCCCACCAGACGGTGCCGCAGATCGGCGGCATGTACGAGGGCGACCGCTCGCGCAAGCAGACGCTCGTCGACTACGGCTTCCGGCTGCCGAGCGCGCTCGACAACCGCCCGCAGACGTTCGAGGAGTTCCTCTCGATCACCCCGCAGCTGATGTTCGTCTCGGCCACGCCCGGGCGAGTACGAGCGCACGCGCTCCGACGCGCGTCGTCGAGCAGATCGTGCGCCCGACCGGGATCGTCGACCCGGTCGTCGAGGTGCGCGAGACGCAGCAACCAGATCGACGACCTGATGAACGAGGTGCGCGCGCGCGTGCGAGCGCGACGAGCGCGTGCTGGTGACGACGCTGACGAAGAAGATGAGCGAGGACCTGTCGCAGTACCTGCTCGAGATGGGCTTCAAGACGCGCTACCTGCACTCGGAGATCGACACGCTCGAACGGATCCAGATCATCCGCGACCTGCGGCTCGGCGAGTACGACGTGCTCGTCGGCGTGAACCTGCTGCGCGAGGGCCTCGACCTGCCCGAGGTCTCGCTGGTGGCGATCCTCGACGCCGACAAGGAGGGCTTCCTGCGCGGGGAGACCTCGCTGATCCAGACGATCGGCCGCGCCGCGCGCAACGTCGACGGGACGGTGCTGATGTACGCCGACAAGGAGACCAAGGCGATGCGCGCGGCGATCTCCGAGACCGACCGCCGCCGCGAGATCCAGCTCGCCTACAACGAGGAGCACGGGATCACGGCCGCGACGATCGTCAAGGGGATCTCCGACATCGCCGAGTTCCTGCAGGCCGAGTCGAAGGTCCCGCGCGGGCGCAAACGGCGCCGGCGCAAGCGGCGCCGACGGCCGAGGAGATGCCCGCAGCACGAGCTCGAGCGGATGGTCGTCGAGCTCGAGGAGGAGATGCTCGCGGCGGCCGAGGAGCTGCGCTTCGAGTACGCCGCGCAGCTGCGCGACGAGCTGCGCGAGCTGCGGCGCGACCTGCAGGAGATCCGCGCCGAAGAGGCGCCCGACGCGCTCGCCGCGCGGGCAGCCGACGACTTCCGCCGGCGACATCGCCTAGGATTGCCGCCGTGGAGCTCGACCGCCAGGCAATCGAACGCCGGGACTTCCCGATCGGCCGCCGCGGCTATGACCCGGCCGCCGTCGACGCGCACCTGCGCGCGCTCGCCGCCGAGTTCGAGGAGCTCCAGCGCGACGGCCGCCGACGGCGGCCCCGACCTGTCGCTCGCCTCGACCGCGGGCACCCAGGTGCAGAGCATCCTCGAGGCCGCCGAGACGGCCGCCGCCGAGATCGAGCGCCAGGCGCTCAGGAGCGCGCGCGCCGGTCGCGCGAAGAGGCCGACCGCGACGCCGAGCGGACCCGCGAGGAGGCGATCGAGCAGGCCCGCGCGCACGTGGCCGCGGTCGCGCAGGTCGCCGCCGGCGCTGCTCGAGCGGGTCGGCTCGATGGACGCCGAGGTGAGCGCCCTGGTCGAGAGCCTGCGCGCCGGCGCCGGCCGCCTGGCCGGCGACCTGACCGCGGTCGAGGCGGACATGGGCGAGCTCTACGACGCCGCCTCCGGGCACGGCGGCCGGCGCGCCGCGAAGCCGCCGGCAGCCGCCGCGCCGCGCCCGAGCCGGTCCGCGAGCGCCGCCCGCGCCGAGCGCCGCCGGCCGAGCCGCCGCCCGCGCCGCCGGCGCCTGCTCGCGGCCGCGCCCGCCGCCGCGCCGAGGCCGCCGCCGCCGCGCCGCGCCGCCGCAGCCGCGCCGGCCGAGCCGCGCCGGCGGCGCGGCCGGCGACCTCGACGGCGCGCGCCTGATCGCCCTGAACATGGCGCTCAACGGCGAGTCGCGCGCGGACACCGAGCGCTACCTGGCCGAGAACTTCCAGCTCCCCGACCGGCTGAAGCTGATCGACGAGGTGTACGCCGCGATCGAGGGCTGAGCCCGGCGCCGGCCGCGTCGCGATCCGGCGGCGAGGCGGCTCAGGCGAACGTCTGTTCGCCGTCATAGAATGGCGGTACGATGGCAGCCGGCAACCAGATCGTCGTCTCGGGGGCGCGCGAGCACAACCTCAAGGACATCTCGCTGGCGCTGCCGCGCGACGCGCTGGTGGTGATCACCGGGCTGTCGGGCTCGGGCAAGTCGAGCCTCGCGTTCGACACGATCTACGCCGAGGGCCAGCGCCGCTACGTCGAGTCGCTGTCGGCCTACGCGCGCCAGTTCCTGGGGCAGATGGACAAGCCCGACGTCGACTCGATCGAGGGGCTCTCGCCGGCGATCTCGATCGACCAGAAGACGACCTCGCGCAACCCGCGCTCGACGGTCGGGACGGTCACCGAGATCTACGACTACCTGCGGCTGCTGTGGTCGCGGGTCGGCAAGCCGCACTGCCCGATCTGCGGGCGCCCGATCGTCGGCCAGTCGGCCGAGCAGATCATCGACCAGGTGATGGAGCTGGCCGAGGGCACCCGCTTCATGGTGCTCGCGCCGGTCGTGCGGGGCCGCAAGGGCGAGTACGGCAAGCTGCTCGAGGAGCTGCGCGCGGACGGCTTCGCGCGCGTGAAGATCGACGACCGCGTGCGCATGCTCGAGGAGTCGATCGTGCTCGACAAGCGCTACAAGCACGACATCTCGGTCGTCGTCGACCGCCTCGTGATGCGCCACGACGTGCGCAAGCGGCTCGCGGACTCGATCGAGACGGCGGTCGGGCTGGCCGACGGGCTGGTCGAGATCGAGATCGTCGGCTCCGGCCGCCAGGCCGACGGCGACGGCCGAGCGAGGAGGCGGACGGCGACGGCGCACGCCACGCGGCGCGAAGGGCGCGCGCGCCGCGGCGCGCGCAGATCATGCCCGGCGCGGCGCCCGAGCCGGGCACGGTGTTCACCTTCTCCGAGCGCTTCGCCTGCCCCGAGCACGGGCCCTCGCTGGTCGAGCTCGAGCCGCGGATCTTCTCGTTCAACTCGCCCCACGGCGCCTGCGAGCGCTGCACCGGGCTCGGCTCGCAGATGGAGATCGACCCCGAGCTGGTCGTCCCCGACCCGTCGCTGTCGATCGGCGAAGGGGCGCTCGCGCCGTGGGCCGAGCAGCACCTCCAACTACTACGAGCAGGTGACCGAGGCGATCGCCGAGCGCTACGGGGTCGACCTCGACGCGCCCTGGGAGGAGCTGCCCGAGGAGCAGCGCGACCTGTTCCTGTACGGCACCGGCGGCGAGCCGATCCAGGTCACCTACCGCAACCGCTACGGCCGCCGGCGCTCCTACGCGACGCGCTTCGAGGGGATCGTGCAGCAACCTCGAGCGCCGCTACCGCGAGACCGACTCGGAGTGGACGCGCGAGAAGATCGAGGAGTTCATGTCGCTGCGCGCCTGCCCGGTGTGCGACGGCGCGCGCCTGCGGCCGGAGTCGCGCGCGGTGCTCGTCGGCGGGACGCGGATCGAGGACTTCTCCGCGCTCTCGGCGCGGCGGGCGCTGCGAGTGGCTCGAGGAGGTCGAGCTGTCGGAGACCGACCGGCACGTCGCGCGGCTGATCCTGCGCGAGATCTCCGAGCGGCTGCGCTTCCTCGAGAACGTCGGCATCGGCTACCTGTCGATGGACCGCGCCGCCGCGACGCTGTCCGGCGGCGAGGCCCAGCGGATCCGCCTGGCGACCCAGATCGGCTCCTCGCTGGTCGGCGTCCTGTACATCCTCGACGAGCCCTCGATCGGGCTGCACCAGCGCGACAACTCGAAGCTGATCGGCGACGCTCGAGCGGCTGCGCGACCTCGGCAACACGGTGATCGTCGTCGAGCACGACGAGCAGACGATGCGCGCGGCCGACCACCTCGTCGACCTCGGCCCCGGCGCCGGCGAGCACGGCGGGCGGATCGTCGCGCAGGGGACCGCCGCGGAGGTGCAGCGGGTCAAGGAGTCGCTGACCGGGCCAGTTCCTCTCCGGCGCGCGCACGATCGAGGCGCCCGAGCGGCGGCGCACGCCGAGCGGCTACGTCGAGATCCTCGGCGCCAGCCAGCACAACCTGCGCGACATCGACGTGCACGTCCCGCTCGGCGTGCTGACGTGCGTGACCGGGCGTCTCGGGGTCGGGCAAGTCGACGCTCGTCAACGACGTGCTCTTCAAGGCCGTCGCCAACCGCCTGCACCGCGCGCGCCAGCGCCCCGGCGCGCACCGCGCGATCCACGGCCTCGAGCAGCTCGACAAGATCATCGCCGTCGACCAGTCGCCGATCGGGCGCACGCCGCGCTCGAACCCGGCGACCTACACGGGCCTGTTCGACGTGATCCGCGACCTCTTCTCGAAGACCCAGGAGGCGCGCGCGCGCGGCTACAAGCCGGGCCGCTTCAGCTTCAACGTCAAGGGCGGGCGCTGCGAGGTCTGCCGCGGCGACGGGCAGATCAAGATCGAGATGCACTTCCTGCCCGACGTGTACGTGCCCTGCGAGCAGTGCCACGGCAAGCGCTACAACCGCGAGACGCTCGAGATCCGCTTCAAGGGCAAGAGCATCGCCGACGTGCTCGACATGCCGGTCGAGGAGGCGCTCGCGCTTCTTCGAGCACATCCCGAAGATCCGCCGGCGCCTGGAGACGCTCGACGCCGTCGGGCCTCGGCTACGTGCGCCTCGGCCAGCCCGCCACGACGCTCTCCGGCGGCGAGGCCCAGCGCGTGAAGCTCGCGACCGAGCTGTCGAAGATCGCCACCGGCCGCACGCTCTACATCCTCGACGAGCCCACGACGGGCCTGCACTTCGCCGACGTGCAGCGGCTGCTCGAGGTGCTGCAGCGGCTCGTCGACGCCGGCAACAGCGTGGTCGTGATCGAGCACAACCTCGACGTCATCAAGAGCGCCGACCGGCTCATCGACATGGGCCCGGAGGGCGGCGAGGAGGGCGGCATGGCGATCGCCGTGGGGACGCCCGAGGAGGTCGCGCGCCGAGCCCGCCTCCCACACCGGCCAGTTCCTCGCCGAGCTGCTCGACGCCCGCCGCCGCGCGCGCGCGAGCGGCAAGCGCCCGCGCAAACGCGCGCGCCGAAGGTCGCCGCCTGAGCGCAGCGATGGCGCAGGCGCTCGCGGGCCGGCTGCGCCTGTGGGCGCAGAAGTGGCGCTGGTATGAGCGCAACTCGCTGCCCTGGAACCGCGCGCGGATCCACTGGGAGTTCATGCGCCGCGAGGCGTTCGTGCGCTGGCCCGTCCACGGCAACGTGCTCGAGGCCCTGCGCGAGGGCGCCTGGAGATCGGGGCCGGGCGTGCTGCTCGAGCCGGGCGTCTGGATCACCGCGCCCGGCAGCGCGCGCGTGCGCATCGGCGCGGGCACGCTTCCTGAACCTCGGCGTGATGGTCGCCTCCCAGGAGCTGGTCGAGATCGGCGAGCACTGCATGCTCGCCAACGGCTGCTTCGTCTCCGACGCCAACCACCGCTTCGACGACCCCGAGCGGCCGATCACCTGGCAGGGCTTCGACGAGCAAGGGCCCCACGCGCATCGGCGACGAACTGCTGGCTGGGGGCCAACGTCGTCGTCACCAGCGGCGTCACCATCGGCGAGCGCTGCGTGATCGGCGCCAACAGCGTCGTCACGCGCGACATCCCGCGCCTTCTCGATCGCCGCCGGCGCGCCGGCGAAGGTGCTGCGGCGCGTCGAGTACGCGGTAGCGTCCAGCGTGGCAGCGATGGACCTGCTACGAGGCGATGCGCTGCGCCCCCACGACGCCGGCGCTTCAGCGACGAGCCGGTGCCGCGCGAGATGCTCGCGCGCGCGCTCGACGCGCGCCCGCTTCGCGCCCAGCGGCGGCAACCGCCAGGGCTGGCGGGTGGTCGCCGTCGCAGGACCCCGAGCTGCGGCGCAGCGCTGCGCGAGCTGTACCTGCCCGCACTGGCGCGCCTACACCGAGCAGACCGGGGATGGCGCGGATGCTCGACGGACCCGGACGCTTCGACCCAGTCATGCGGCGGCGCATCGTCAGGCGCGCCGACGAGTACGCCCGCTCGCTCGCACGAGGTGCCCGCTGCACCTGGTCGTGGGCGTGCGCCTGGACGACCTCGCGGTCACCGACGCCGAGCTGCCGCGCCAGCAGCATCGTCGGCGGCGCCTCGATCTACCCGTTCGTCCAGAACCTGCTGCTGGCGCTGCGCGCCGAGGGCCTCGGCGCCGCGATGACGACGCTGCTGGTGCCGGCCGAGGCGGACGTCCGCGAGCTGCTCGGGATCCCCGACGGAGGTCGTCGCTCGCCGCCCACATCGGCGTCGGCCGCCGCGCCGACCCGTGGCCGCAGCAAGCTCGCCCGCCGGCCGGTCGTCGGAGTTCGCCTTCGCCGAGCGCTGGGGCCAGGCGCTGCCGAGGCCTAGCGTCGCCGCGGGCGTCTTCGGGAGCCCTCGGCGTTGCGCGGCGCGGGCGCGTCAGGGGCGTAGCGCAGCGCCAGCAGCTCCTGCAGCTCGCCCAGCTCGGCCGGGTCGATCGAGTAGGTGTGCTCGGGGCCGGGTAGCGCCGCGTGCGCACGTCCTCCGCGTAGGCGCGCGACGCCGTCGTTCATCTCCTGCTGGAGGTTGGCGTAGCGCTTGACGAAGCGCGGCCCGAGGCCGTCGCGGATGCCCAGCAGGTCGTGGAAGACGAGCACCTGGCCGTCGGTCGCGGGGCCCGCGCCGATGCCGATCACGGGGATCTCGATCAGCGGCATCAGCTCCTCGGTGACGGCGCTCGGGATCGCCTCGAAGACGATCGCGAAGCAGCCGGCCTCCTGCAGCGCGAGCGCCTCGGCGGCGATCCGCGCGGCCGCCCGCGCGGTGCGCCCCTGGGCCTTCCAGCCGCCGAGCGCGGTCGAGGTCTGGGGGGTGAGGCCGACGTGGCCCATCACCGGGATGCCGGCGCCGACGATCGCGCGCGCGCGGCGCACCGAGGCCTCGCCGCCGCCCTCGAGCTTCACGACCTCGCAGCCGGCCTCCTTGACCATCCGCATGGCGGTCGTGATCGCCTGCTCGTCGGAGACCTCGTAGGAGCCGAACGGCAGGTCGCCGATCAGCAGCGGCGTGCTCAGGCCGCGGCGGACGGCGCGCGCGAGCACCAGCATGTCGTCAGCTCGACCGGGGTCGTGGCGGTGTAGCCGAGCACCGTGGTGGCGGCCGAGTCGCCGACCAGCACCAGGTCGACGCCGGCCGCCTCGGCCGCGCGCGCGCTCGGGTAGTCGTAGGCGGTGACCATCACGATCGGTTCGCCGAGCCGCTTCTTCTCGACCAGCAGCGGCAGCGTCATCGGCAGCCGCCCGGGTCGGCGGGTGTTCTGATGGCGGGGTGGCTGGACATGGGGGATTCCTCTCCGGACGCTGGTTGACGCCGCCTTCAGAGAACGGCGGTCGCCACCTCGTCGTCGTGGATTGACTGGCGGGCCCTCGGCCCCACGATCTCGTTGTCGATCAGGCGCACGTCGCCGACGCGCGCGGCGATCAGCAGCAGGCCGTCTCCGTCGAGCTCGCCGAGCGGGGCCAGGCTGTCGGGGTCGACCAGCGCCACGTACTCGGTCTCCAGCCGGTGGTCGGCGAGCACCTCGCGGGCGCACTCGAGCAGCGCCGCGGCGGAGCGCTCGCCGTCGGCGGCGAGCTCGCGCGCGGCTCGGCCAGCGCGCGCGGGATGCCGAGCGCCCGCTCGCGCTGCTCGGCGCTGAGCCGCGCGTTGCGGCTCGACAGCGCCAGGCCGTCGGGCTCGCGCACGGTGGCCACGGCCGCGATCCGCACCGGCAGGTTGAGGTCGGCCACCAGCCGGCGGATCACGAGCACCTGCTGGGCGTCCTTGCTGCCCGAAGTAGGCGACGTCCGGGAGCGCCATGCAGAGCAGCTTCGCGACGACCGTGGCGACGCCGCGGAAGTGCGCGGCTCCGCGCGCACTCGCCCTCCAGCGGCTCGCTCACGCCGGCGACCTCGACGGTGGTGGCGAAGCCGTCGCGGGTAGACCTCCTCGGCCGAGGGCGCGAACAGGATGTCCGCGCCGGCCTGCGCCGCCAGCCGCGCGTCGCGGTCCTCGTCGCGCGGGTAGCGCTCGAGGTCGGCCTGCTCGTCGAACTGGGCGGGGTTCACGAACAGCGACACCACGACGAGGTCGCACTCCTCGCGGGCCCGTGCCAGATCAGCGCCAGGTGGCCGTCGTGGAGGGCGCCCATCGTGGGGACCAGGCCGATCGAGAGGCCGTCCCGGCGCGCCGGAGCGAGCGCCGCCCGCAGCTCGGAGACGGTGCGCAGCGTCCTCATGCGGGGACGCTCGCGGCTGCGGGGATCGGGTGTGCTCATCGGCTTCGTCCAGTTCCTGGTGGATACCGGCGTGCTGGTGGGTCTGGGTCCTGCGTCGGTCTTCGAGGTCCACCCCGGAGGAGCTCCGGTGACGGCCTCTGAGCGGCGATGATACCCCCGTTTCCGGCTTTCGCAAGCGGGATCCGGCGCTGCCTGTGGGCGGCATCCGAAGCCGGCCGCAACCTGCGCGAAACCCCCTGCGGGCAGGCGCGCGCCCTACCAGGCGTCGACGTTCGGGCGCTTCTTGCCGGCGCGCTCCCACCACGCGCGGGGCGTGCTCGTCGAACAGGGTGGCGATCCAGCGCCGCGAGTCGGCCGGGTCGATCACGTCGTCGATCTCGCCGTAGGCGGCCATGTTCAGGCCGCGGCCGCGCTCGTAGGCGGCGGCCACCAGCTCTGCTCGAAGACGCGCTCGCGCTCCTCGGGGTCCTCGATCGCCTCGAGCTCGCGGCGCATCCCCAGCCGCACGGCGCCCTCGAGGCCCATCGCCCCGAACTCCGAGGTCGGCCAGCCGACCGTGAACAGGGGCGCCTTGAAGCCTCCGCCGGCCATCGCCTGGGCCCCGAGCCCGTAGCCCTTGCGCAGCACGATCGTCCCGATCGGCACCGACACGTTCGCCCCGGTCAGGAACATGCGCGCGAAGTGGCGCACCGTGGCGGTCCGCTCGGCGGCCGGGCCGACCATGAAGCCGGGGGTGTCGCAGAGGAACAGCACGGGCAGCTCGAAGGCGTCGCACAGCTGCAGGAAGCGGGCCGCCTTGTCGGCGGCCGTCGGCGTCGATCGCCCCGCCGAGGTGGGCGGCGTCGTTGGCGATCACGCCCAGCGGGCGCCCGTCCAGGCGGGCCAGCGCGGTCACCATGCCCGGTCCCCAGCCGCCGCGCAGCTCGAGCACCGAGCCCTCGTCGAACAGCTCCTCGACGACGCGTGCGGATCTCGTAGAGGCGCTTGCGCTGCTCGGGCACCAGCGTTCGCAGCCGCTCGGGATCGGACAGCGCGCCGGGCTCGGTGGGGCCGTAGAAGTAGGACAGGTAGCGCCTGGCCAGCGCGACGGCCTCGCGTTCGTCGCGCGCCCGCAGGTCGACCACGCCGTTGGCGTACTGGACGTCGATCGGCCCCACCTCGGCGGGATGGTGGACGCCGAGGCCGCCGCCCTCGATCATCGCCGGGCCGCCCATGCCGATGCTCGAGTCCTCGGTCGCGATCACGACGTCGCAGCAGCCCGAGCAGCGCGGCGTTGCCGGCGAAGCAGTAGCCGGCGGCGACGCCCACCAGCGGGACCAGGCCGCTGAGGGAGGCGAACAGCGCGAACGCCCGGCAGTCCAGGCCCGCGACGATCGGCATGTCCACGTCGCCGGGGCGCCCGCCGCCGCCCTCGGCGAACAGCACCACCGGCAGCCGTCGCCGCTCGGCGAGCTCGAACAGGCGGTCCTTCTTGGCGTGGTTGCGCATCCCCTGCGTGCCGGCCAGGACGGTGTAGTCGTAGGACATCACCACGCAGGCGTGGCCGTCGACGTCTCCCGACGCCGCCCACCAGCCCGTCGGCGGGCGTGCGCTCGATCAGCTCCTCGCGCGTGCGCCGACGCTCCTGGGCGGCGAACAGCAGCGGCCCGTACTCGACGAACGTGCCCGTCGTCCACGAGCTCGGCGAGGTTCTCCCGCGCGGTCCGCCGCCCGTGCTCGTGGCGGCGGGCGACGGCCTCGCGCACGGGCGGCGTCGAGGCCGATCTCGTGGCGCTCGCGCACCGCCTGCAGGTCGCGCCCGCTCGCCCTCAGGCTCGGGCTCCTCGGCGCGCTCGGCCGCGGGCCCCGGCGACGGCCCTCGGCTCGAGCGTCGCCAGCAGCTGGCCCTCGCTGACCGCTTCGCCCACCGCCACCGCCAGCTCGCGGACGATCCCGTCGACGTCGGCCAGCACCTCGTGCTCCATCTTCATCGCCTCGAGCACCACCACCGGGGCCCCGCGCCCGCACCTGCGTGTCGGTCTGCAGTGGCAGCGCCGACGACGACCGCGTCGAACGGCGCCAGCACCGGGTGCTCGGAGCGGAGTGCTCACCGCAGGATCATCCCCGACGGCGACCCCGCGCGCCCGCGCGGGCAGGGGCTAGCATCCCGGCGATGGCTGCCCAGCCGCAATCCGCGGCCGCCCGGCGGGACTCGCTGAAGGAGCTCCTGATGCGGGCACGCGCCTGCGAGCGCTGCCCCGAGCTGGCCGCCACCCGCAAGACGGTCGTGTTCGGGTCCGGCAACGCGGACGCCGAGCTGATGTTCGTGGGGGAGGCGCCGGGCGCCAGCGAGGACGAGCAGGGCGTGCCGTTCGTGGGGCGCGCCGGCAGGCTGCTGGACCAGCTGCTCGAGGAGATCTCGCTCGAGCGGACCAAGGTGTGGATCTGCAACGTGCTCAAGTGCCGGCCCCCCGGCAACCGCGACCCCCAGCCGGTGGAGATCGAGAACTGCCAGGAGTACCTGCTGCGCCAGGTCGAGCTGATCGAGCCGACCGTGATCTGCACGCTCGGGAACTTCTCCACCAAGCTGCTGCGCGGCGACCCCACCGGCATCACGCGCCTGCACGGTCAGCCCGAGGTGCGGATGCTGGGGGCGCGGGCGGTGCGGCTGTACCCCATCTACCACCCCGCCGCCGCGCTGTACACGCCGCGGATGCTGCAGACGCTGCGGGAAGACTTCGCCCGGATCCCCGAGCTGCTGGCGCTCGGGCCCCCGAGCAGCCGCCCGCCGGAGGCGATCCCCGCGCTGTCCGAGCACGCCGACGCCGGCCCCGCCGTGCCCGCGCGGGAGCGCATCGTGGCGCCGGCGCCCGCGGAGTCGCAGGCGGACCCCGCCGCTGCGGAGCCCGAGGATCGCGAGGCTGAGCAGCTGGGCCTGTTCTGAGCGCCGTCGGAGGCCGGTTCGACGCCCGTCCAGAGCGTTTCTGGACGCACTTTCGGAGCTTTTCAGACGCCCGAATCAGGCGTATTTGCAGGACTTTCCGGGGTGAAGGCGAATCCGGGTGTCCAGCAGGCCCTAAAGTCGCATGCAAGGACTGCCGATGAAGGTCCTGTCTCCATCCCTCCAGGAGTAAACGACCGGCCCGCGCCCCCCATTCTCCCGCGGGTCGGTCTTTTTAATGCCCGCGTGCGGATGCCGCGAGCGGGTTCCTGTTGATGGTTGATTCGACGGCCATCTGGATGGCTGATTCCACGGCCATCTAGGCTCCTGATGTGCCGAGCCGCACGGTGCATAGCTCCTGTGCCCGCCAGACCGAAGACCTGGGGGCCGAGATCGCACGTGCGCTGAGGCCCGGCGACGTGGTTCTGGTCCAGGGGGAGCTCGGTGCGGGCAAGACGACGCTGGTGCGGGGAGCCGCACGGGCGCTGGGCGTGAGCCAGCCCGTCACGAGCCCCACCTTCACGATCGGCAACCGCTACGCGGCCGACGGCATGACCGTCTCCCACCTCGACCTCTACCGGATCTCCTCGCTTGGGGCCGAGGATCCCGACCTGCTGGCCGACTACCTCGGCGAGGGCCGGATCGCGTTCGTGGAGTGGCCCGAGGACGGCGCCCGCGAGCTCGCCGGAGCGCGCCTGGTGGTGAAGATAAGCCACCGCGGGGAGGACGCCCGCGAGGTCGAGTTGGACGACCGCCGGGAGGCCGCCGCTTGATCGTGCTCGGACTCGACACGGCCACCGCGGCCACCGCGGTGGCCCTGCGGCTCGCGGACGGGACCGTGCTCGAACGCCGTGACGATCCCTCCCCGGGCGCGCACCCCGGCCACGCCACGCGGCTGCTGGCGATGGCCGCGGAGGTGCTCGACGACGCCGGCGTCTCCTGGGGTCAGATCGAGCGGATCGCCGTCGGGCTGGGTCCCGGCACCTTCACCGGCCTGCGCGTCGGCGTGGCCACCGCGCGCGGCCTCGCCCACTCGCGGGGGATCGAGCTCGTCGGGGTCTCCAGTCTGCGGGCGCTGGCGCTCGGCGCGCTGTTCGCCCCCGCGCAGCCGGACGTGGCCCTGGCGGTGATCGACGCCCGCCGCGGAGAGGTGTTCGCCGCCGCCTACGAGCGCGGTCCCGCGGGGCTGCCGCGCGAGCTCGCCCCCGCCGCCGCGCTGGCGCCCGAGCGGCTGGCGGAGCTGGCACCGGAGCACGTCCGAGCGGGGGGCAGCAAGCTGGCTGCTCGTCGGCGACGGTGCCGAGCGCTACCGCGAGTTGCTCACCGCGCATGGGGCTCGAGCTCGCGGCGGAGGACTCGCCGCTGCACACGGTCTCCGCGAGAGGCGATCTGTGTCCTGGGTGAGGACGCCCTCGTGCGCCCCGGCACGGGCGGGGCGCTGCCCGACTATGTGCGCCGGCCCGACGCGGAGCTAGCCTTGGAGGGCGCCTAGGCGCCCTCCACAACCGCCATGACCGAACCGACCCTCTCAGAGCAGCCCAGCCCGCGCCCTCCGGGGATCGAGATCAGGCGCCTCAGCTATCCGGATCTCCCTCAGGTGACGGCGATCGAGCGGCGGGTGTTCCCGACTCCCTGGTCGCTGGCGATGTTCGTGCTCGAGCTGTCCAAGACCTCGGGCATATGCCTGGCCGCGGTCGAAGGCGAGCGGCTCGTGGGCTACCTGATCTGCTCCCGCTACGACACCGTCTGGCACGTGATGAACGTGGCCGTCGACGTCGACCACCAGCGCAAGGGTCTGGCGTCGGCCCTGCTGGCCGAGTTGTACGAGCGGGTGGGCGACGACAACGCGCGCTTCACGCTCGAGGTGCGTCCCTCCAACGAGGTCGCCATCCACCTGTACGAGCGGGAGGGCTTCCGCGCCGCGGGGCTGCGCCGTCGCTACTACCAGGACAACGGGGAGGACGCACTCGTCATGTGGCGCACGCCCGCGACCCTCGCGGGGTCGCTCGAGGATGTGCCCAACGCCTCGCCGCCGTGAGCATCCTCGCGGTCGAGACCAGCTGCGACGACACCTGCGCGGCGGTCCTGGAGCAGGACGGAACGATCCGCTCCAACGTCATCTCCTCCCAGGAGCAGCACTCCCGCTTCGGCGGCGTCGTGCCCGAGATCGCCTCGCGCCACCACCTCGAGCTGATCGACGCCGTCATCGACGAGGCCCTGGCCAGGGCCGCCATCGGCCTGGACGAGGTGGAGCTCGTGGCCGCCACCCGCGGTCCGGGCCTGATCGGGGCCCTGCTCGTCGGGCTCTCCAGCGCGAAGGCGATCGCGGCTGCCCGGGAGCTGCCGTTCGCGGCGGTGGATCACCTGCAGGGTCACGTGGCGGCGAACTTCGTGCGCGGCGCGGGCAGCGCCGGCCAGGGCGACGCCGCTGGTGGTCCCCCGGCTGCCGGCGGGAGCGATGGCGCAGCCGGGCCCTTCGAGCCCCCGTTCGTGTGCCTGATCGCCAGCGGCGGCCACACGCTGCTGGCGCGGGTCGCGGGCCACGACGGCTTCGAGGTGCTCGGCAGCACGCTCGACGACGCCGCCGGGGAGGCCTTCGACAAGGGCGCCCGCATGCTCGGTCTCGGCTACCCCGGTGGGCCCGCGCTCGAGCGGCTGGCCGCCGGCGGGGACCCCGAGTCCTTCTCGTTCCCGGGCTCTCCCTCGGAGCGGCGGCGCGGGCGCTCGCCGTCGCGGGCGGCCTTCGCCGAGGGGCTCGACTTCTCCTTCGCGGGAGTCAAGACGGCCCTGCTCTACCGGCTGCGGGAGCTGTCCGAGCAGGAGCGTGAGCAGCGAGCGGCCGACCTGGCGGCGTCCTACCAGGCGGCGATCGTGGAGAGCCTGATGGTCCGCACCGAACGGGCGCTGAAGCAGAGCGGGGGCGATCGCCTCGCGGTCGGCGGCGGGGTCGCCGCCAACGGCGAGCTGCGCCGGCGCCTGCAGGAGCTCGACGTCGAGGTGCACGTGCCCGAGCGGGCCCTCTGCACCGACAACGCGGCCATGATCGCCAGCGCGGCCCGGTTCGCCGAGCGGCTCGAGTACCCGCACTACCTCGCGCTCGACGCCTACGCCAGCGGCGAGCGGCCGTAGGCGTGGCGTGATGGCGCTGGTGACGGTCTACTCCAAGCCCGACTGCCACCTCTGCGAGCAGGCGATGGCGGCCCTGCGGGCGCTCCAGCCGGAGCTCGCATTCGAGCTGGAGGAGCGTGACATCCGCCTGCAGGAGAGCCTCCACCGCGCCTATTTCGAGCGGATCCCCGTGATCGCCCTCGACGGGGAGGAGCTGTCCGATTACTTCGTCGACGAGGCCCTGCTTGCGAGAGCGACTAGAGTCACGGCGATGAACTACGGAGAGTCCATCAGCGGGGCCGTTGAGCAGGTTCGGGACGGGGCTGCCGCCTCAAACGACCGTCTGTCGCTGGGCGTTGCCGCCCGCCTCTCCCGCTACCTGCAGGTGCTGACCCAGGCCAAGAAGATGGGCAAGGAGACGATCTCCTCGCAGGAGCTCTCCGACTACACCCACGTCAACTCGACCCAGATCCGGCGCGACCTGTCGGGCTTCGGCAAGTTCGGCAAGCGTGGAGTGGGCTACAACGTCGAGGCGCTCGTCTCCCAGATCCGCAAGATCCTGCGGACCGCCGGCCAGCACAACATCGCCCTGATCGGCGCGGGCCACCTCGGCAAGGCGATCGCCTCCTCGGAAATCTTCGCCGACCACGGCTTCCGCGTGGTCGCGATCTTCGACAGCGACCCCGCCAAGGTCGGCACGCAGGTGGGCAACCAGAAGGTGCGCCACATCGACGAACTGAGCCAGCTGGTGGAGGACGAGGACATCGTCGTGGGCGTGCTGGCGGTGCCGACGCAGGCCGCCCAGGGGCTGGCCGACGAGCTCGTGGACGCCGGCGTGAAGATCATCTTCAACTACTCGGAGTCGTTGCTCGACGTCCCCCCGGAGGTGACCGTCCACACCTCGAGCCCCGCCGTCGATCTCCTCTACGCGCTGTACTTCTACCTGACCTAGGACGCGCTCACCCGGCGAGCGCCATCACCGCTCTCCCATCCTCGGACATACACCGAACACGCTCCGATGAGCAGCATCGACCTAGACCGCGCGGCCCAGATCTTCGCCGCCGCCTCCGACCTCACGATCGGGATCGAGGAGGAGTTCGCGATCCTCGACCCCGAGACGCACGAACTGGCGCCCGCGCTTCGAGGAGCTCCGGGACGCCGCCCAGGCCGACGAGATCCTGCGCGACGCCGTCGCCGGCGAGCTGATCTCCTCGGAGATCGAGATCATCTCCGGCGTCGGCAGCGACCTGCAGGACGCGATCTCACGCCAGCGCGAGCACCGCGCGGCGGCTGTTCGCGCTCGCCGAGGCCCACGGCGCCTGCGCTCGGCGCCACCGGCACCCACCCCTGGGCCGACTACCGCCACCAGCCGATCATCGACACCGAGCACTACCACCGCGTCGAGGACGGCCTCAAATACGTGGCCTGGCGCAACAACACCTTCAGCCTGCACGTGCACGTCGGCGTGCGGGACATCGACCGGGCGGTGCGGCGCCTGCGACCGGCTGCGGCCGGTGCTGCCGCTGCTGCTGGCGGTGTCGGCCAACTCGCCGTACCTCGACGGGCGCGACAGCGGCCTGCACTCGGCCCGCACCCAGGCCTTCACCAAGAGCTTCCCCCGCTGCGGGATCCCGGACGCCTTCGGCGGCTGGGACGCCTACCGCGAGCTACATCGAGTTCCTGGTGCGGACCAACTCGATCGTCGAGTTCACGCAGATCTGGTGGTCGATCAGGCCCCACTTCGCGTTCGGCACGGTCGAGGTGCGGATCTGCGACGCCCAGGCCGACCGCGCGGAGTCCGAGGCGCTGGCCGCGCTGATGGTCGCGTGCATCGCCCAGGCCGTGCGCGACGAGGACGAGGGTGTCCCGCTCCACGCCCCTGCGCCACGGCTGGTCGAGGAGAACCTCTGGCGGGCGATCCGCTACGGCATGGACGGGCGCCTGATCGACCTCGAGCGGGCCGAGGAGTACCCGGCGCGCGCGGTCATCGAGCGGCTGGCGGCGTGGACGGAGCCGGTGCGCTCGGAGCTCGGCATCCCGCTGTCCTTCCCGGAGCTCAACGGCGCCCAGCGCCAGCACCGGATGATCGCCGCGGGAGCCAGCTCGCGAGGAGGTCTTCGCGGCCTCCGTCGCAGGAGACCAGGCAGAGCTATACGGAGGTGGTACGAGGTTTGAGCACGCCCGAGGATTTCACCGCAGCGCCCGGGCCGCGGCGAGCCCAGCGAGGAGGAGCTGCGGGCCGCCTACGAGGCGGAACTGAGCCGCATCACGACGACCGACATGATCGCCCAGGCGGCGATCTCGCTGCTGAACCTCGGCGCCCGCAAGCTCGGCGCCGGCAGGAGAGGGGGCGCCGAGGGCAGCGGCGGCCAGGACCTCGAGCAGGTCCGCGACGCGATCGACGCCACCCGAGCACTGCTCGCGGTCCTCGAGCGCCGCATCCCGCAGGAGCTCCCACCGCTGCGGGACGCCCTCTCGCGGCTGCAGATGGCCTACGCGCAGGAGGTCCAGCGGGCCCCCGCCGCCGCGAGCCCGCGCCGCAGCCGGGCGCGACTGCGGGCGAGGGCGCGGACGCCGGCGGCGCCCCGGCACAGCCGGTCAGGCCGGGGAGGGCGCTGGCGCCGACGGGGGCCGAGGGCCGGGCGGGCAGTCGCCGGCGGGCGACGAGGAGCCCCGACCCGGGCCGGCGGAGTCCAGCGGGCGCCTGTGGGTGCCCGGCAAATAAGCTGCAGAGCGGCTTGCGAGGCGTGCCCGGGACGGGCGTGCGACGGGGCGGCACGATAGACTGCGCCCGCGTTTGACCGGACCCTGCATGCAGCTGCAAGCAGTCCGGCTCTGACGAACGTGCGCGCGACATCCTCGCGCGGCTGAGTAAATCGACACCGCGGAGGATTTCCTTTGAGCAGCTTCCTGACGAACCATGGGGTCGTCGTCGCCCTCGTATGCGCCGCCTGTGCGGTCGCCTACGGACTCCTGACCACGCGGTCCCTGCTCGCGCTCTCGCCCGGCAACGAGCGGATGCAGGCGATCTCAGGGGCCGTTCAGCAGGGCGCCCGCGCGTACCTGAACCGCCAGTACACGACGATCGCGATCGTGGGGGTGGTCCTGTTCGTCGCGCTGATCTTCGTCCAGAACATCGCGGTCGCGTGCGGCTTCTTGATCGGCGGGGTGCTCTCCGGCTCCGCCGGCTACATCGGCATGAACGTGTCGGTGCGCTCCAACGCGCGCGTGGCCGAGGCCGCCCGCGGGGGCGTGTCCCCGGCGCTGGCGGTCGCCTTCCGCGGAGGCGCGATCACCGGCATGCTGGTGGTCGGTCTCGCGCTGTTCGGCGTGGCCGGCTACTACGGGCTGCTCACGGCCGTCTTCAACGAGTCCCAGAAGACCGCCGTTGACGCGCTCATCGGGCTCGGCTTCGGAGGCTCGCTGATCTCGGTGTTCGCCAGGCTCGGCGGCGGCATCTTCACCAAGGCCGCCGACGTGGGCGCCGACCTCGTGGGCAAGGTCGAGGCGGGGATCCCCGAGGACGATCCCCGCAACCCGGCCACGATCGCCGACAACGTGGGCGACAACGTCGGCGACTGCGCCGGCATGGCGGCCGACCTGTTCGAGACCTACGCCGTGACCGCGGTGGCGGTGATGCTGCTCGGCGTTCTCACCTTCCACGAGGCCACCCGCGTGGCGCTGTACCCGCTGGTGCTCGGGGGCGCCGCGATCATCGCCTCGATCATCGGCACCTTCGCCGTGCGCTCACGGGCGGGCAACGTCGAGCGGGCCCTCTACCAGGGCCTGGTCGCGTCCGGGGTGATCGCCGCGGCAGCGTTCGCGCCGATCACCTACTGGATGATGAACGACCTCACCTACAAGGCCGCCGGTGCGCCCGGTCCAGACCCCCTCATGGGAGGACTTCTACCTCTGCGCGCTGATCGGGATCGCGGTCACGGCCTGCCTGTTCGTGATCACCGACTACTACACCTCGACGCGCTTCTCGCCGGTCAAGAAGACAGCCAAAGCGTCGATCACCGGCCACGCCACGAACATCATCCAGGGCTTCGGCTCGGGCCTGCAGGCGACCGCGCTGCCGGCGCTGGTGCTGGTGCTGGGCGTGCTCGGCGCGTGGAAGCTCGCCGGCGGCGGCCTGGTCGGCATCTACGGCGTCGGGGTCGCGGTCATGGGCCAGCTCTCGCTGACCGGCCTGATCGTCGCGCTCGACGCCTTCGGGCCGATCACCGACAACGCCGGCGGGATCGCCGAGATGGCCGACCTGCCCGAGGAGGTGCGCAACGTGACCGACCCGCTGGACGCGGTCGGGAACACGACCAAGGCCGTCACCAAGGGTTACGCGATCGGCTCGGCCGTGCTCGCCGCGGTGGTGCTGTTCGACGGCTTCCGCCAGGAACTCGAAGCCGCGGCGGGCCACGCGACGACCTTCGGGATCAACGAACCGCCGGTGCTGATCGGGCTGCTGCTCGGCGGCCTGATGGTGTGCCTGTTCGCCTCGCTCTCGATGGAGGCCGTGGGCCGTGCCGGCGGCGCGGTGGTCGAGGAGGTCCGGCGCCAGTTCCGTGAGCACCCCGGGATCATGGAGGGCACCGAAGAGCCCGACTACGCGACCTGCGTGGACATCGTCACCAAGACCGCCCAGCGCGAGATGATCCTGCCCTCGCTGCTGCCGATCGGGCTGACCCTGATCGTCGGGCTGATCGACACCCAGGCGCTCGGCGGCCTGCTGATCGGCGTGATCGTGGTGGGCTTCTTCTTCGCGGTCCTGATGACCGCCGGCGGTGGCGCGTGGGACAACGCCAAGAAGCTCATCGAGGACGGCGCCTTCGGGGGCAAGGGCTCGGAGGCCCACGCCGCGGCGGTCACCGGGGACACGGTCGGCGATCCCTTCAAGGACACCTCGGGACCGGCCATCAACCCGATGATCAAGGTCGCGAACATCGTGGCGATCCTGATCATCCCGATCATCACCTGAGGCCCGCTTCGCCCCGCCCTCGCGGCGGGGCGAGCCCCCGGGGTGTGCCGCCGAGGGGCCGCCGGGCGAGCAGGTCCCTAAGCTCCCATCTGTGAACGCCCGTGAGATGCATAGGGCGAGCACGCTGGTGCTTTCGGCAGCGGTGGCCGCGATCGGGGTGGCCCTGATCGTGGAGGGAGTGGCGGGCGCCCACGGGGTCAACGTCACGAAGCTGCTGCTCGGCGTCCTGTTCGTCGCCGCCGGCACGGCGCGCTTCGTGGTGCAGCTGCGCCGGGGCCGCGACGGTTAGGCATCCGCCCAGCCCACCTCGGGACCGCGTCACCATCGTCTAATCTCCGCCTATGGGCTCCGTGGGGGCGAAATGTTCGTGCTGATCGTGGGCGCCGGCCGTGTGGGCGCGGCGCTGGCGAAGGCGACCCTCGCGGCGGGACATGAGGTGTCGGTGCTGGACACCGACCCGCTCTCCCACGAGCGCCTCGACGCCGGCCAGACCAAGACCTGGGAGGAAGCCGAGGGCCAGTTCACGGTCGGCACCGCGCTCGAGACCGACGCGCTGATCCGGGCCGGGATCGAGCGCGCCGACGTGTTCATCGCATCGACCGCCGGCGACAACACCAACCTCGTGATCGCCCAGATCGCCCAGCGGCGCTTCGGCGTCGAGAAGGTGATCGTGCGGGTCATGGACCCGGCGCGGGCGGACTGGTACGGCGCCCAGGGACTGCGGACGATCTGCCCCACCAAGCAGGCGATCGAGGAGTTCGAACTCGCGCTGGCGCCGGAGGCGGCGTAGCGCATGTACGCAATCATCGCGGGAGCGGGGAAGGTCGGGCGGAACCTCGCCCGCGAGCTGATCGCCAAGGGTCACGAGGTGACCCTGATCGAGAACTCGCGGGCCAGCTATCTCGCCAACGAGGGCGAGTTCGAGCACGCCGTCCAGTACGGCGACGCGACCGAGCTGTGGGTGCTCGAGCGGGCCGGCATCCAGCGCGCCGACCTCGTGATCGCGGTCACCGGTGACGACGAGGACAACATCCTCGTCTGCCAGGTCGCCAAGGAGAAGTACCTCTGCGACCGCATCATCGCCCGCGTCAACAACCCGCGTAACCACGACCACTTCAGGCTCCTGGGGATCCAGCCGGCAGTCTCGGCCACCGACCTGATCCTGCGCCTGATCGAGCACGAGGTCCCCCGCTACGGACTCGTGCACCTGCTGGCGCTGGAAGAGGAGCGCCTGGAGATCATCGAGCTCGAGGTCAGCGACGACGCGCCCGCCGTGGGCCAGAAAGTGGTCGACATCTCCCTGCCGGAGGGCAGCCTGATCATCTCGGTCCTGCGCGGAGGCGCCGGCTTCGTGCCGAAGGCCGACACGGTGATCGAATCCGGGGACGAGGTCCTGCTCGTGCTCGACCCGGGCCTGGAGGAGGCCATCACGGCCTACTTCTCGCCCGAAGGCCAGCCGGCGCGCATCTGACGGCGCCCCGGCGCGGTATCGCCGCTCTGCGCCCTCGGAGCCGGTGCGCCGGGGGCCGCAACCGAACGCCCCCGAGGAGTCGGCCCGATTGGCTATTCTTGGGCTCGAATCGCTGTCCGGGATAGTCCAATTGGCAGTGACGCCCGGTTCTGGTCCGGGAGATTGGGGTTCGAGTCCCTGTCCCGGAGTACACGTGCGCCCCGGGTTTCCGGGGCGTTCGTGCGTTCGGGGAGTCGCTCGCCACAGTTCTTGCCACAGTTCTGCGCTGCGGCCAAGTTGGACGCCGCCCTCGGAACGGCGGACGCCTAGACCATCACGGTCGGGATGGGCTTGACGCGTCAGGAGCAAGGACGTTAAGGTCCGCCACCCAAAGCGAGGACCAAGGGAGGGTTGAGGTGTCCGTCGGTCAGGGCGAGCGCACCGGTGCAAGATTGCCGACACCCGGCGAGAAGAGGGCGGCGTCTTGGGCGGGATGGTTCATGGCGATCACGTTCGTCACGTCGATCCCGGCGCTGCTGCTGTACCACCCGATCCTGCACGACCACAGTTACATCCTCGGGGCGGGGCACGATACCCGCATCGAGTTCGCGGCGGTTCTGGAGGTCTTTCTGATGATCTCGGCGCATCGGCGTGGCGGTCGTGATGTTTCCGATCCTCCGGCGCGAGAGCGAGCGCCTCGCGCTCGGCTACGTCGCGTCGCGGATCGTCGAAGTCGACCATGATCGGCGTCGGCATCATCAGCCTCCTAGCGATCCTGACGCTGCGTGGCGACTTGGCGGGGTCCGTTGGCGCGAATGGCGGGTCGCTTCAGATCGCGGGTCGCTCGCTGGTAGCGATCCACGAATGGACGTTCGTGATGGGACCAGGGTTCTGTGTCGGCGTGAACGACATTCTGCTCGGCTATCTGATGTACACCACCGCGCTGATGCCACAGCGCCTCGCGCTGTTTGGCCTGGTCGGCGGTCCGCTGATCTTCGCTTCGAAGATCGCGGTCGTGTTCGGTGCCTTCAGCATCACTAGCTCCGCCGCAGGCATCTTCGCGATTCCCGTGTTCATCTTCGAGGCTTCGTTTGCGCTCTACCTGATCATCAGGGGGTTCAGGCCATCCCGAGTCCTCTCCGGAGAACCGGCAACGTAGGCCGACCCTAGGGCGCGCAGGCCCCGTCCGCGAGGCTCGCCACAGTTCTCGCGAGGGTTCTGCAGGCGGCGCCGACCGAGTCGGGCAACCTCCACACCCCCCGGCGCGAGCCATCCGGCAGCGCTACCTGCCGGGAAGTGGCGTCGCCTCGCCATCGCGAGGCAGCCGCTTGAGCGTATGTTCGCGGGTACGGCTACGGCCTCTTCGAGCCTCGCGCGGCGGCGCTCATCGAGAGGTCCGGCCATGGCATCAATCCACAAAGGAGGTCAGCATGAGCACCACCGATCAGGAGCTGGTCTTGACCCACTTCATCGTTTCCGATGACGTAGAGCGCTCCCGCCGCTTCTACACCGAGGTGCTCGGCGGCACGGTGGCCCGCTCGGGAGAACCGACCAACGTTCGGCTCGCCAACAGCTGGATCGTCATCAATCGGGGCGGAGGCCCCACCGATGACAAGCCCACGGTCACCCTGGAGACGCCACGCGACCTCGATCGGGTCAGCAGCTTCCTCAATATCCGGGTCAAGGACATCGAGACCGTGTACGCCCAATGGAGCGCCCGTGGTGCTCAATTCCTGACGCCCCCAAAGCAGCAAAAGTACGAGATCCGTTGCTACATCCGTGACCCGGACGGTTATCTGATCGAGGTAGGACAAACCACTGACTCAGAAGGGGACTGGACGCCCCCTCAGTGGCTGCCGTCGCCCTAGCGCGTCATCGCAAACGCCGGCCCCTCGCTCCGCGGCAGTACAGGCTCCCGGGTACGGCCACTCACTGAGAGGGCTGAGCTTGGCCGTTTGGAGATGGGTGATCTCCCCCGGGGAACCCGAGATCGTGCCGTGGACAGCCCGCCGGATGGACGCTACGGGTGTCCTCGAGCCGCTCGTCCGACCCCCTTGGACGGCCGATACGGCTCAGCGGCCGACCCTCGAGGGATCGTACGCCCGAGGGCGCGTGAGAGGCCTCTCATCGGGCCGCCGAGGCCCACGCGGCGGATGCCCCTGCCAGCCAGGTTCAGCCCATGGCCCGGCGCTAATGCGCCAGCCCTGCGCTCTTGAGGGCGTCCTCGCGATCCCAGTTGACGACCAGCCGCACGGCGAGCCCGTCGCGGATCGTCCACACATGGGCGGTGTAGCGGATCTGGACCGGGACGCCGCTCTGCTTGCCGCGACCGCGCTCGATCGCCAGCGTGATCACCTGCTCGCCCGCGGCGAGGATCTGCTCCGGTTCGGCCCGGTATTCGGCCAGCGCGTCGTAGATCGTCGCCAGGTACCGGTTCACGCCCTCGTGGCCGTGGTAGACGGGCTCGATTCCCGGCCACGGCGACCCCGGGTCCGGGTGTACCTCGATCTGCGGGTCGAGCAGGCCCATCGCGTCCGGGTCCCGGCTCGCCCAGGCCTCGTAGATCCGCCGCACGACCTCCACGTTCGTCTGGGACACCCCCGCAGTATGACTCGACGGATTAATCAGTATTCGTAGGGCGAGGGTGCCGGAGACGGCGCGGGTGCGGGTTTGGATTCACCCGTCGGGGTTCCGGCGGGTTTTGACGCGCTCGTAACCGCGTGCCACGTGCCGCCGAAGGACATCAGCCCTTCACCGTTCGCCTGTCCCTTGGCCGTGTCACCCGCGAAGCGGTAGAGCGGCATGCCCCGCAGTGTCACCTGCCACTTCCCGCCCGCTCGCCGTAGCACGCCCAGGCGCCCCTGCACGCCCGATCCGGCAAGAAGCTTCAGCTTGGAGCTGCGCACCGTCAGCGGGGGCCAGGTCTGTAGACAGGTCGAGCTCTTACAGAGCAGGTGATGCGTGGTCTCGGGTGAGAGCGCATAGAGGGTGTGGCCGTGGGCTTCGACCACGACGGTGGTGCCCAGCTTCTGGTTGGCCGCCGCCGACACCACGCGGGTACTACCCCCGGCGGCGGCGACGGCCGCCACGGCCGCCAACAGCAGCACGGCCAGCGCGGAGGTGAGCATCGCGACGAGGCCGGGCCGGCCGGCGGCCCGGCGCTTGCCGGGGGTGGGGGCGTTGGGGGAGGCGGGCATGGCTTCTCCTTGCGGTCGCTGTTCGATCATCTCAACCTCAACGACCCCGCAGGGGCGGGAATCTTCCCGCGAGGAGGGAATATCCCGCTGGGCGGCCAACGGGCGTCCGCAGCGGAAGGAATCGCGGATCGGCGGAGTCCTTCGTATCGAGAGGCGACCAGCAGAAGGTCGCTCGCCATGTAAACACCAGATGCGGAGTGTGACGGATGCGTTATCCAGCGAGGATGTCGGGCCTGGCGCTCGCGGTCGGCGTGCTGCTTGCCGCCTGTGGCAGCAGCTCGAGCAGTACAACCAGCTCATCCACGGCGCAGCCGGCCGCCAGCACCTCATCGGCCTCGGGTGACACAGTGAAAACCGCGTCCGGCTCGCGCGGGACGATTTTGGTCGATGCAAACGGCATGACCCTCTATCACCTGGGTGGCGAGCAGGGTGGCAAGTTCATCTGCACCAGCTCCGCATGCACGGCCATCTGGCACCCGCTCACGGTCACGGCCGGAAGCACGCCCAGCGGTGAAGTGGGGTCACTGGGTACCGTCAAGCGCCCGGAAGGTGTCACCCAGGTCACCTACAACGGGACACCGCTGTACACATTCGCCCAGGACCGCGCGGCGGGTGAAACCAACGGGCAGGGCATCAAAGACGTGGGCACCTGGACCGTCATCACGACCGGCTCGGCGAGCTCCAGCGGCGGCGGGTCCTCCTCGACGACGTCCGAAGGTGGCGGCACGCCCGCGAGCGGCGGCACCTCCGAAGGCAGCGGCTCCTCCGAAGGCGCCGGCGGGTACAAGTACTGACGCCGCGGCGAGTCACCTCGCCCCGATCGCGCGTGCGGTAGCTCCCCGCTCCGGCGGCTCGCGCCCGCCGGAGCGGGGAGCGCGTTCTGGCCCTGATGACATAGCTGCGTCCGGAGTGGCGCAGGAGTAGATTGACGCGGCGATGGGACTCGAATCCGTGGTGGTCGCCTTCGGCGGAGAGAACACCGCCAGCGTGCGGTTCGCCGACGCCCGCGACCAGGCGGGTCCGCACGCCCAGTGGTCCAAGGATGTGGGCCTCGTCGAGCACTTCCACAGTGGGCGGTTGCTGCTGCGGGGCATGTTCGCGGGCCACTACCTGGACGTCGACGAGCTCGACCACGTCTCCCAGACCGGCGCGGGCGAGGGCAGCGTCGCCGGTGGGCTGATCGGCGTGCTCGGAGGCCCGCCGGGGATAGCCGTCGGTCTGCTCGTCGGTGGCCTGGTCGGCTCCCAGCTCGGCACGCCGACCGACGCCGAGACCGAGCCCCACGAGCTCGCCGAGCGTCTGCGCGCCGCGATCCCGCGGCGTAGCTCGGCGATCGTCCTGATCGCCGAGGGCTCGGAGATCGATGAACTGCTGCAGGCGCTGGGGGGCGGCGCCGAGCCGCAGTCGCGCGAGCCGCTCAGCGACGCCCAGGCGGCCGCGCTGGAGGCGTCCCTCGGCGGCGGCGCCGCGGCGCCTGGGACGTAGAAAACACGGATTGCGCTTTTCGCGGATCCGGCTATCGTCGGAATCGCTCGGGGGAAGTCAGGCGCTCAACTGATGCGAGTGCGGTCCGGGGTCCTACCCCGATTTCCGGACGATTGGTCCCCTTGGCCTGGATGGCGCGGGCGTTTGGCATCCACCCCTCAGGAGCTGGGCGTCCCGCGCCGTCCGCCTGCCATCCCCGTCCTCGCGTCGGGCGCCGGGGCCCGAGGCGCCGGGTCCGCGGGAGAGCACTGGCACGCGCTGGCGGCGCAGGCGGCGCGGAGACCGCCTGTGAGCACCTATCCTCAGCGGCGCCCGACATCGGCTCCACCGACGCCACGAAAGGAGACACGAGGTGATGAATGCGCTGCGACGGCACCTCAGCTACGCCAACGTGACCGCCACGCTCGCGCTCGTGTTCGCGATGAGCGGCGGCGCCCTGGCGGCCAAGCACTACCTGCTCAACTCGACCGGCCAGGTCAACCCGCGGGTGCTGCACTCGCTGGAAACGACCGACCGCAAGATCTTCGTGCAACTGTCCCGAAGCGTCACGGTTGCGGGCGCGATCAACGCCGGCAACGCGGCCAACGCCGCCCACGCGGAAAGCTCGAACACGGCCGGCAACGCGCTCTCGCTCGGGGAAGTGCCGGCGGCTGACTTCACCCGCAGTGACTGCACCTCCCAGACCGGCCAGGTGAAGGGCTTCGCGCTCGTCCCGGCGAGCTCGAGCTTCCCGGAACGGTTCACCAGCCTCACCACTGCCTACAACTGCAGCGGGGCGGCCGCCGAAGCCCGCCGGCTCGAAACGGGCGAGTACGAGGTCCACTTCAACGCCAACCCCGAGCTCGTGGCGCTGGCCACGGCCGATTCCGGCAAATCGGCGCCGAACCCCGACGCCGTGTCCGTCAGGGGCGTGGGCCCCGGCGATTGGCGCGTCGCCGTCTCCAACGTGAAGACGGGCGAAGCGGTCGACGACGGCTTCGAGCTGCTGGTTCCCTGACGGTCCGAGCGGGCGCGGGCGCCCGCCGAGGGGCCAGACCTACGCCGCCTGCACTTCCCAGTCGCGGTACAGCTCGCTGTAGCGGCCTCCGGCGGCCAGCAGCTCCTCGTGGGTGCCCTGCTCGACGATGCGGCCGTGGTCCAGCACGACGATCCGACCTGCCCTGCGAATGGTGGAGAGGCGGTGGGCGATGACGATCGAGGTCCGCCCGGCCAGCAGGCGGCGCATCGCGCCTTCGATTCTCGTCTCGCTCTGCAGGTCGACGTTGGAGGTGGCCTCGTCGAGGATCAGGATCCGCGGGTCGGCGATCAGCGCTCGGGCGAACGCGAGCAGCTGTCGCTGCCCCGCCGACAGTTGGGCTCCGCGCTCGCCGACCTCGGTGTCGTAGCCGTCGGGCAGCTCGGAGATGAACTGATCGGCTCCGACCGCCCGCGCGGACGCCGCGATCTCCTCGTCGCTGGCGTCGGGGTTGCCGAAGGCGATGTTCTCCCGCACCGTCCCGGAGAACAGGAACGCCTCCTGCGGGACGATCCCCATCTGCGAGCGCAATGAGTCGCTCGTCACCTGCCGCAGGTCCTCGCCGTCCACCAGCACGCGCCCCTCGGTGGGGTCGTAGAAGCGGGCGGCGAGCTTCGCCATCGTGGACTTGCCGGCCCCGGTGGCCCCCACGAGGGCGACCGTCTGTCCGGCTGGGATCTGCAGCTGCACGTGCTCGAGCGCGAGCGCCGGCTCCGGGGCGCCCTCCAGGCTCGCGGACGAAGCGTTGCCGGCGTCGCTCCGCGGCACCGGCCCGCCGTTGGCTGCGGCTGCGGAAGGGCGTGCGCCGGGCGCCGCCCGCCGGCGCCGGACCGCGCGTGGCTGGTAACTGAAGGACACGTCTTCGAAGCTGACCTGGCCCCGGATCGGGCCGAGGTCCTTCGCCCCGGGGGCGTCCTCGAGGGTCGGCTCGACGTCGAGCAGCCCGAAGATCTTCTCCAGCGCGGCCATCCCCGACTGGTAGGTGGTGTACAGCTGGGAGAGCTGCTGGATCGGTTCGAACAGGAACGACAGCGTGGCCACGAAGGCCACGATCGTGCCCACCGTGATGTTGCCGTCGATCGCCTGGTAGCCCCCGTACAGCACGATCACCGCGAGCGCCACGCCGGACATCATTTCCACGGCCGGGAAGTAGGTCGCGTTGAGGCGCACGGTGATCATGTTCGCCTCGCGGTTGTCCTCGTTGAGCTCGGCGAAGCGGGTCTCATGGGCCGGCTCCTGGCCGAAGCTGCGGACCACCCGGATGCCCGACAGGGTCTCCTGCAGGTAGCCGGTGATCGACCCGATCGTCTCTCGCGTGCGCCGGAAGGCACCGGTCGACACGAGCCGGAACCAGATGCTGGCGCCGGCCACGAACGGCACCACGCAGAACGTCAACAGCGCGAGCTTCGGATCGAGGTACACGAGTACCGCGATCGCCCCGATCAGCGTCAGGCCCGCCTGGAAGAGCGTCACGACCGAGTCCGTGACGAGGTTTTCCAGCGCCTCCACGTCGTTGGTGATTCTCGAGATCAGCACCCCCGCGGGGCGGCTCTCGTAGAAGCCGATCGGCTGGCGCTGCAGGTGGGTGAAGATGCGGATCCTCAGGTCCGCCAGGGCGCGCTGCCCGACCCACCCGACGAGGTAGGTCTGGGCGTGGGTGGCGCCCCACACGAGGATCGCCGAGAGCAGAAATGCACCCACCACGAAGGCGAGCACTTCCGGGTCGTGCTGGGTGATCCCCTTGTCGATCGCGAGCCTCGCCAGCAGTGGCGGGGCGAGCGAGGCGCAGGTGCCGATCACCAGCGCGAACAGCATCGCCGCCACACGCGTGCGGTAGGGCGCCACCAGCGCCAGCAGGCCCCGCAGGTTGCGACCGCGGTTGCCACGGGAGGCGCGCTCGCCGTCCCACTGTCCGGGGCGGGCGGCGCCCGGTCCCAGGCCGATCCGGCCGCCGACGTTGCCTCCGCCCCTGCCCGTGCCCATGGCGCTCATCGCTCGCCTCCGGATGGGCTGCCGGCGAGCACCCCGAGGCCGGCGGACTCGGCCGCGCCGGCGGTCGCGGGCCGGGAGTCGGCGGCCACGATCTCGCGGTACAGGGGGGAGCTCTGCAGCAGCTCGGCGTGCGTCCCCTCGGCCACCAGGTGGCCATGGTCGAGCACCACGATCTCGTCGGCCAGGGCGATCGTCGAGAGCCGGTGGGCGATCACGAACGTCGTGCGACCCGCCATCGCCTCGGCCAGTGCCAGCTTGATGCTCTGCTCGGTGGAGGCGTCCACCGAGGAGGTGGCGTCGTCGAGCACCAGCACGCGCGGGTCCGACAGCAGCGCCCGCGCGATCGCCAGTCGTTGGCGCTGACCGCCTGACAGGGTCAACCCGCGCTCGCCGACCTGGGTCTCATAGCCCTGTGGCAGGCTGGTGATGAAGTCGTGTGCCTGGGCTCGCCGGGCGGCCTGTTCGATGTCCTCGCGGCCCGCGCCCGGCCGGGCGTAGGCGATGTTCTCCGCGACGCTGGCGGAGAACAGGAACGGGTCGTCGCTGACGACAGCGACCGCCTGGCGGACACTGCGTATCGTCGCCTCGCGGACGTCGACGCCGTCGAGCAGCACGTGGCCCTCGGTGGGGTCATAGAGCCTCGAGATCAGGGCCACCAGGCTCGTCTTGCCGGAGCCGGTCGGGCCCACGATCGCCACCGTCCTGCCGGCCGGTACGTCGAGGTCGATGTCGTCCAGCACGATCCGCCCGAGCGAGAGGGGCTCGGCGTCGGCCGTGCTGAGCTCGTCGTGGGCGGGCTCGTAGCGCAGCGTCACACCGCGCAGCTGCACATGCCCGCTGCCGGGCCGAAGCGCGACGGCGCCCGGCTCGTCGCGCATCCGCGGTTCGCGGTCGAGCATCTGGAAGATGCGGGCGCCCGAGGCGGTCGCCCGCTGGGCCAGGTTGAGCGTCACGCCGAGCGAGCGCATCGGCGTGATCAGCATGTTCAGGTACAGGAAGAAGGCCGTGAACTGCCCCAGCGTGAGGTTGGAGTGGATCACGGCCTGGCCTCCGATCAGCAGCACCGCGGCCAGCCCCAGCTGGGGCAGGAAGCCGATCGCGGGGTTGTAGCGGGCTTCCAGGCGCGTGACCCGCATCGCCTGGTCGAACACCCTCCCGACGGTGCCGCGAAAGCGTGTCAGCTGGCGGTCCTCGCGGGCGAACGCCTTCACCACGCGCACGCCGGAGATGTTCTCCTCGGCCTCCGCGGTGAGTTCTCCGATCCGCTGCTGGGTCTCCTGGATCGCCGGCCTGGCGCGCCGGCCGTAGCGATAGGAGATCAAGACCACGAACGGCACCGGGATCAGCGCGATCAGGCCCAGGCCGGGGTTGATCACGATCATCACCACACCCGCGAGAGCGATCGTGAGCACCGACTGCAGGATGAACACGAGGCCGTAGCCGAGAAAGAAGCGCACCGCCTGCAGGTCCACGGTCGCGCGCGACATCAACTGGCCGGTCTGCTGGTGATCGAAGAAGCCCAGCTCCAGGCGCTGCAACTGCCCGTACATCAGCCTGCGCAGGTCGTACTCGACCCCCAGCGACACGCGCCCGGCGATCATCCGCCGCCACACGGTCAGCCCCCAGCGGATCAGCACGACGGCCAGGATCGCCAGCGCGAGCGTCAGCAGCTCGTTGCGCTCGTGGGTCCGCAGGCTCGCCTGGTGGTGCTGGGTCGCCGCCGCCCCGTGCTTGATCGCTTCCACGGCCCGGCCCGTGAGGGCGGGCAGCGCGACGGTGCCCACCATCGCGAGGCTCGCCAGCCCCCAGGAGGCGGAGAGGCCGCGACGATACGGGCTGAGAAAGCCGAGCAGGCGCCGGAAGGTGATCATCGAGGTGTGCTCATAGTTGTGCGAGCAACCATTATCGCATCGCAGGCAAGCCCGTCGCGGGCCGCTCGTTGCGAGGGTGGGCGCCTATCGTGGCGGCAGGAGTGAGCGAGAGGGCCGATCGAGCAGACGCCGCAGAGAACCCGCGCGTGGGGCTGTGTGCCACGTGCGTACACAGGCGCGAGGTGCCCAACAGGCGCGGCTCGGTGTTCTACCTCTGTCAGCGCTCCAAGACCGACCCGGCATACCCGCGCTATCCACGCCTGCCGGTGCTGTCCTGTCCGGGCTATGAGGATCACCGCTAGGCCCGCGCGGCTCTAGCCGGCGGCGCTCATCACAGGCTCGCCCTCCGGGGCCTCGCTGGGCGCCTGTGAAGCGACGAAGTCCTTGCTGCGCACGAGCACGAAGGCAGCCACCGAGCCGATCAGCGCGATCCCCCCGGCAACGGCGGCGATGGTCGTGAAGGCGTCCACGAAGCCGATCCGGTAGGCGTGGCTCAGCGTGGTGCGTGCGGAGGCGGCGATCGAGCCCTGCAGGCCTCCGAGGGAGCCCGAGCCGAGGGCCTGTCCCAGCTGGCCGTGGGCGGCCGCCAGCACTTCGCGGGTCGCCCCGCCGCCCGGGGCGAGCGTGCGCAGCGCCGAGGTCGTGGAGCTCAGGATCTCGTGCTGGAAGATCGCGCCGAGGCCGGCGATGCCGGTGGCGATCCCGACCTGCCGGAAGGTCGCGTTGATACCCGAGGCCATGCCGCTGCGCTCGTGCGGCACCACGCCGATGGCGGTCGAGGCGAGCGGCGGGTTGACCAGGCCGATGCCCGCCCCGCCGAGGATGAACGGCACGATCAGGAAGGTCCATTCAGAGGTCGAGGTGAGCGCCGTCATCATCAGCAGGCTGACCCCGCACAGCACCAGCCCCGAGCCCAGCAGCAGGCGGACCGGCATCCTGACGCTGAGGCGGCCGGCCACCGGGGCCACGATGAACGACAGCAGCGTGATCGGCAGGAAGCGCAGCCCGGCCTGCAGCGGCGAGTAGTGCAGGACGTCCTGGATGTAGAGCGTCAGGTACAGGAACATCGCGAAGTAGGAGGCCGCCAGGCAGAAGGCGACGATGTTGGCGCCCGTGAAGGCCGGGCGGCGGAACAGCGTGAGGTCGAGCATCGGGCGCCGCTGGGCCAGCTCGACGACCAGGAACAGGATCAGCAGCACGGCGGCCCCGGCCAGCATCAAGACGATCTCGGTCGAGCCCCAGCCCTTGCTGTTGCCCTGGACCAGCGCGTAGACGAGCAGGAAGAGGCCGCCCGAGAAGGTGACCAGCCCGCCCCAGTCGACCCCCCTCGCGTTCGGGTCGCGCGACTCGACCACCTTGGTGAGCGTCACGAACACCGCTGCTATGCCGATCGGAACGTTGACGAAGAAGATCCATTCCCAGCCGATCCCCGAGGTGATGACCCCGCCCAGCACCGGGCCCACGGCCACGGCCGCCCCGTTGACGGCGCCGAAGACCCCGAAGGCCGTGCCACGGTCGCGTCCGCGGAAGGCGTTGGCGATCAGCGCCAGCGAGGTGGCGAACATCATCGCCCCGCCGACGCCCTGCACGGCGCGCGCGAGGTTGAGCATGCCCGGCGTGTTCGAGAGCCCGCACAGCGCCGAGGCGCAGGTGAAGATGACCAGCCCGGTGGCGAAGATCCGCCGGCGCCCTAACAGGTCGGCGAGCGACCCGGAGGTGAGCAGGAAGGCCGCCAACGTGAGCGAGTAGGCGTCCACGACCCACTGCAGGTCCGAGAAGGAGGAGTGCAGCGAGCGCTGGATGTCCGGCAGCGCGACGTTCACCACCGTGATGTCCAGCAGCAGCATGAAGACGCCGAAGGAGACGGCGATCAGCGTCCACCACTTGCGGTCCACCGGTTAGGCCTCCCGTAGGTGGCGGCTCAGGAAGGGCGCGATCTGCTGCCAGTCAGGGTGTGCGGCCGCTCCAGGTGATCGCTGCTCACGGCCATCAGCACGGTATAGCGGCCTCCCCTGCAGAAGCCGATGCAGCCTCCCCGGGTGCTGGGCTTGACCGTGGTGCTCGTCATCGCGCCTTGCGTTCCTTCTGTTTGGGGGTGGGTGCGGGCCCGGGGTCGTTCTGGAGATCCTGCTCGCGCAGCTTCCGCCTTACCCGCTTGCGGGTCTCCGTCAACTCGTCCTCGAGCTTGGTGAGCTCGCTCGTGCGGCGGCGGACCAGCTCGAGCTGGCGGTCGATGTGCCCGAGCGCCTCGTTCAGGAGCTCCCGCCGGCGGGCCGGGTCGACGTCCTCCCGTTGCAGCTGGGCACGCACGGCCGCACGGGCCTCCTCGGCGGCCAGCAGCGTCCCGAGTTCCTCCAGCGACAGGCCGAGCAGCTCTTTCAGGCGCATGACCTCGCGCAGCCGTTCGACCTCCTCCTCGGAGTAGGTGCGGTGGGCTCCGGCGGCCCGCGAGCCGGGCGCCGGCAGCAGCCCGAGCTGCTCGTAGTAGCGGATCGTCCGCGGGGTGGTGCCGACGAGCCTGGCGACGTCGCCGATCCGCAGCTGCTCGCCGGTGGGGGGCGGCGGCGGGGCGGTCTCCGGGCGGGCTGCGTGAGCGCTCATGTCCGGGCTCTCTAGGAGCTCTCGCCGAGCGCCGCGGCGCTCGGAGCCCCCTGTGTCTCGGGGGCGTTGTGGGCCGGACGCAGTAGGCACACGAGCGCTCCCAGCACGGACACCGCGGACAGCGCCCAGAGGGCCACGTGCATGTTGGAGATGAAGGGAGCGAGCTTCTCGGGGGAGAGGCCCTTGGCGAGCCCGGAGAAGACCGCGAAGAGGGTGCTTTTCGGTATCGAGGAGGTCACGACCGCGAGCACGAAGGCGATCGACAGCACCGCCCCGGTGTTCTGCAGCAATGTCCGTGCGCCCGCGGCGATACCGCGGCGCTTGGCCGGGACCACGCCCATCATCGCGGCCGTGTTGGGGCTGTTGAACATCCCCGATCCGATCCCCACCATCGCCAGCCAGAGGGCGCTCTCGCCGTAGGCGCTCGACACCTGCAGCGTCGTCATGCCCGCCAGCCCGGCGGCTGTCACGAGCATGCCAATCGACGCCAGCGCCCGCGAGCCGTGCCGGTCGGCGTACATGCCCGCGAGCGGGGAGGCGACCAGCATGCCGATTGCCAGCGGCCCCAGCTTGATGCCGGCGTCGATCGGGGAATCGCCCTGGGCGCCCTGGAAGTAGAAGACGAACAGGAACATCAACGCGAAGCGGGCGAGCCCGTTGATGAAGGCGGCCCCGCTGGCGGCGGCGAACAGGCGGTTGCGGAACAGCGTCAGGTCGAGCATCGGGGCCCGCGAGCGGCGCTCGATCGCCACCCACAGCGGCAGCAGCACGGCCGCGGCCGCCAGCCCGGCGATCACCACCGGGTTGTTCCAGCCGCTGATGCCGCCCTTCGAGACGCCCAGCACGAGCCCGGTGAAGCCCACGATGAAGGTGCACGTCCCGAGCACGTCGTAGCCCCGCACCTCGTCGGGCTTGGCGAGCTCGCGCAGGACCAGGGCGCCCCAGGCCGCCCCCGCGAGGGCGAGCGGGACGTTGAACCAGAACACCCAGTGCCAGGAGATCGCCACCAGCGCGCCGCCGAGCACGGGGCCGAGCACCAGCCCGATCGCCGCGACCATCGTGTTGGCGCCCATCGCCAGGCCGAGCTGCTCCTTCGGGAAGGCGTCGGTCACCAGTGCAGCCGCGTTGGCGAACAGGAACGCCGAGCTGATGCCCTGCAGGATCCGCCACAGGATCAGCTCGGTGCCATTCGCGGCGAAGCCCGCCCCCAGCGAGGCGAAGGCGAACAGCACGAAGCCGGCCACGTAGGCCCGCTTGCGCCCGAACAGGTCGCTCAGGCGTCCCGCCATCAGCACCAGCACCGTGGCCGCGATCAGGTAGGCGAGGATCACCCACACGAGCGCCAGCAGGCTCGTGTGCAGGGAACGCTCGAGGTCCGGCAGGGCGATGATCAGCGTCCCGGAGTTGGTGGCCGCGAGCAGCATCCCCAGGCTGGTGCAGGACAGCGCCCACCAGCGGTAGTGCTCGTCGTCGCCTGCCCGTCCGATCCGCGGCGCACCGCCGGAACGGAGCCCGGACCCGGTCCTCGTTACCGTCGCCAACACGTCACCTCTGATAGCCGGAAATTGACGTGAACGTAAAGATCACGCTAGCAGCCGGGGTGTTGGCCCCAAACGGACCGCCCCCGAGTGGGCGCGCGGGTGGGTCGCTACGCCATTACCTAGCCGAGGGCGAGCAAACCCGGTGGGGGAGGGGAGTGCTACAACGAACGCCGGTATGGGCACCGCCGAGCGAGACGTCCACCGCAGCGAGCGGGAGTGGCGAGAGCAGCTCTCGCCCGCGCAGTACAAGGTCCTGCGCCGAGCGGGCACGGAGGCGCCCTTCAGCGGGGACCACCTCTTCAACAAGCAGACCGGCGATTATCGCTGCGCCGGCTGCGGGGCCGTCCTGTTCGGCTCCGACACGAAGTTCGACTCCGGCACGGGCTGGCCCAGCTTCAGCGAGCCGGCCGTCGCCGAGGCGGTCGAGTTGCGGCCCGACAACGGCTTCTTCTCGCGCCGCACCGAGGTCCTCTGCCGCCGCTGCGGGGGCCACCTCGGACACGTCTTCGACGACGGCCCAGGGCCGACCGGAGAGCGCTACTGCATCAACTCGCTGGCGCTGTCCTTCGAGCCCGACCAGCCGCGATGATCATGCACGAACAGTCGCGGCGGCTGTCCCAGCCGCTGCGCTGGGGGCGGCGGGAGAAGACGATCGTCGGGATCCTGGTGGCGTGCGTGGTGCTGGGCCTCGTCGGCCTCGGCGCCTTCGCGGTCTGGGGCGGGTCGCCCGCGCGCAAGGACTGTGTCTCGGTGACGTTCGCCAGCACCCTCGGGGGCGGTCGCCTGCACGCCTGCGGCGGCGAAGCCAGGTCGATCTGTGCATCTGCGGCCAGCTATCGCACGTTCGGGGCGGATCTGCGCACCGCCTGCGCCCACGCGGGCTTCGCCTCACCCCGCAAATAGCAAGCTAGACAAATGTCGAAACCCGGGCCGGAAGATCTGGCCAGGGTGGCCCTACCAGGCCTCTCGAGTCGGGGCTTTCATATGCCTGCGGCGCTCCGCCCGTGAAAAGGCGGGCGTGTGCGTGCTGGGCAATATCGAAACAAAGGAGGCACATGACCTGGTTGCCGTACCAAAGCTGGCTTAATCCAGGGGACAACGCGTGGCAGATGACTGCCGCGACCTTCGTGGGGCTGATGAGCCTGCCGGGCCTTGCGGTCCTGTACGGCGGCGTGATGCAGAAGCGCTGGTCGGTGAACAGCATGATGCTCACGTTTGTGGCCTTCTGCGTGACCCTGATCGTGTGGGTTCTGTTCGCGTTCAAGATGGGCTTCGGCGAATCCATCGCCCATAGTGGCGGGGGCATTTTCGGGGCCCACGGGCTGTTGGGATCGGGCCTGGGCAAACCGGGGAGCGTCCTGAGCGATGTGGGTGAGGAGAGTCAGGCGATCATCCCGTCGATCTCGACGGGGCCGCCGTTCCACTTCCCGCTGTCCTCGCTCGTGTACTTCCAGTTCGTGTTCGCCGCGATCACCCCGATCCTCGCCTTGGGCTCGGTGCTGGGGCGCGTGAACTTCAAGGCCTGGATTCCCTACGTCGCGATCTGGATCACCGTCGTCTACACGGTCAACGCATTCATGATCTGGGGCGGCGGTTACTTCGCGTTCCACGGCGCGCTCGACTACTCCGGTGGTTACGTGATCCACCTCGCGGCCGGTATCTCCGGGTTCGTGTTCGCGGCTCTAATCGGGCCGCGTCTGCAGCGAGATCGCGAGATCGATGCCCCCAACAACCTGCTGATGGTGGCCTGTGGTGCCGGCATCCTGTGGTTGGGGTGGAACGGGTTCAACGGCGGTGATTCCTACTACGCCGGCAACAACGCCTCCGCGGCTGTCCTGAACACGAACGTGTGCACGGCCGTGGCGATGATGGTGTGGATCGCGTGGGACTACATCTTCCGCGAAAAGCCCTCGCTGATCGGGGCCGTGAACGGCATGATCAGCGGGCTGGTGGGGATCACCCCGGCGGCCGGGTTCGTGAACGGCTGGGGGGCGATCATCATCGGGGTCACGGTCTCGACGATCGTGTGGATGGCGATCCGCTTCCTCAGCCGCGCGCCGATGTTCAGGCACGTGGACGACACCCTGGGGGTGATCTATACCCATGGCATCGCAGGACTCTGCGGGGGCCTGTTAGTGGGGCTGGTGGCGAACGATCACATGATCGAGTACTTCCCGGTGAAAAACTCGGGAGCGCTGCCGAACTTCTCGGGACTGTTCTACGGCGGCGGGTGGACCCTGCTGCGCTGGCAGGCCGAGACCGCGCTGTGGGTGATCGGGTACACCGCGATCATGACCTTCATCATCCTCAAGCTGATCGGCATATTCGTGCCGTTGAGGCTCTCGGATGAGGAGCTGGAGATCGGCGATCACGCGATCCACGGCAACGAGGTCTACCCCTCGGACGTGCCTACGCTCGGGGGCCCTCACGCTCCGACATGGGAGCCCGGCGGCGGTCCGCTGCCTGCCGGAGCTGGAGCCTAGGCGCCAACCCAAGTCCTTCCGAACCGGAGCGTCTTCCCCACGGACGCTCCGGTAACGGAAGCACAAGTGCTGCGGCCCCGCGTTCTCGCGGGGTCGTAGCCGTTAACGGGTGATACAGCCGCCGCGCGGGAGGGCCTGACGACGGCCTGCTCGAACGCTTCGCCGGCGCCCGCTCGTCCGGATCAGGATTCGACCGGCCCGGCGTCCTCGCCGGTGCCCGCCGAGACGCCCAGCCCGATCGGGCAGGACACGCCGGTCCCGCCGAGCCCGCAGTAGCCGCCGGGGTTCTTCTGGAGGTACTGCTGGTGGTAGGCCTCGGCGTAGTAGAAGGGGTGCTCGGCGTCGGCCGGGGCGAACTCGGTCGTGATCGTGCCCATGCCGGCGGCGGTGAGGCGCTCCTGGTAGGCCGCCCTGGAGGCCTCGGCGGCGGCCAGTTGGTCCTCGCCGCGCCACAGCAGCAGCGAGCGGTACTGGGTCCCGACGTCGTTTCCCTGGCGCATGCCCTGGGTGGGGTCGTGGCCCTCCCAGAAGATCTTCAGCATCTCCTCGTAGCTGGTGCGGGACACGTCGTAGGCGACCAGAACCACCTCGGCGTGGCCGGTCATGCCGCTGCAGACCTCCTCGTAGGTGGGGTTGGGGGTGAAGCCCCCCGCATACCCCACCGCGGTGGTGTAGACGCCCTCGGCCTGCCAGAACATCCGCTCCGCCCCCCAGAAGCAGCCCATGCCGAAGATGGCCGTCCGGATACCGCCGGGAAACGGGCCCTTCAGGGGCGTTCCCAGGACCTCGTGGAGCGTCGGCACGCGCACCTCCTCGTTGCGCCCGGGAAGCGCGGACGGCGGCTCCACCATCTCCGGGTCGCGGCGTCCGAACAGGCGCATGCCCTGGAGGCTAGCCGATGCTCCGGCTCGGGCCGGAGCAGCCCGCGCACGAGCTCCGGGATGGCCCGCGACGGCACCCCGCCGGCGGGGGATCGTCGCACGGCGGGTGGCCCGGATATGTCAGTGTGCCGCCCATGAGCGACCCCAGTCCGGTCCTCTATGAGACCCGCGAGCGGGTCGCCCGGATCACCCTCAACCGCCCCGAGCGGGGCAACGGGATCACGCCCGCGCTGCTTCGGGGGCTGGTGGCGGGCGTGGAACGGGCGGACCTCGACCCGTCGGTGCACGCCGTCCTGCTGAGCGGCAACGGAGCGGGGTTCTGCGGCGGCTATGACCTCGTGGACAGCGCCGAGCAGATGGGCGCCGCCGCCGGTAGCGAGCCGGGCGGGGGCAGCGGCTCGCCGATCGACCCGGCGGTCGTCTTCGCCAACCACGACCCCGCCCGCACGTGGGACCCGATGGTGGACTACGCGATGATGAGCCGCAACGTCCGGGCGTTCATGACGCTGTTCCACTGCGCCAAGCCCGTCGTGTGCCGGGTCCACGGCTTCTGTGTCGCGGGGGGCACCGACATGGCGCTCTGCTCGGACCTGCTGGTGATGGCCGAGGACGCCAAGATCGGCTACCCCCCGGCCCGCGTGTGGGGATCTCCCGACGACCTCGTTGTGGGTCCACCGCGTCGGAGCCCAGCGGGCCAAGCGGCTGCTGTTCACGGGCGATTCCCTGTCCGGTGCGGAGGCGCTCGAGTGGGGCCTGGCGATCGAGGCTCCACCGCTCGAGCGTCTCGAGGAACGCACCGAGATCCTGCTCGAACGGATCGCCCGCGTGCCGGTCAACCAGCTCACGATGATGAAGCTGCTCGTCAACCAGAGCCTCTACGCCGAGGGTCTGCACACGACCCAGGTGCTCGGCACCGTCTTCGACGGCATCGCCCGCCACACCGAGGAGGGCTACGCCTTCCAGCGCCGGGCCGCTGAGGCGGGCTTCCGGGAGGCGGTGCGCGAGCGCGACGAGCCGTTCGGCGACCGCGGCGCCTCGACCTTCAAAGGCTGAAGAGCGGCTGGCATCGGCTGGGGCCGGGGTCGCGACGAGGGTCGGATGGGGCCAGCCGGCCCACCGATTCCGGCGCTGGGCCGGCGGGCCGCGAATCCCTGCGCTGGACCGGCATCCCTGGCGGAGGCTAGAATGGCGTCCTCCTCGCGGATGTAGCTCAGCTGGCTAGAGCGTCGCCTTGCCATGGCGAAGGTCGAGGGTTCGAATCCCTTCATCCGCTTCTTAGGAGAGCCCCGCCGATGCGGGGCTTTCTTTTCTCGCGGACCGGGGCGGCGCTCAGAGCCATGGAAGCTCACCGGATTCCCCGCCACTAACGGTATTTGAAGCGGTCGGCGTGGCTGGGCGCGCTCGTTCCGCCGGGCGTGGTCACCGTCACATCCACTCGGCCCTCGCCTGCGGGCGAGGTGGCGGTGAGCGATTCGGGGGAGTGGACGGTGACGTTCGGCGAGACGGCGTCACCGAAGTTCACCGAAGTCGCGTCTGGCACAAATCCTGAGCCGGTGATGGTGACTTCCGTCCCGCCGGCCTTGGGCCCATGTTTCCGCCTCACCCGTGTCACGGTGGGCGGCGGCGGAGCGAGATACTGGTAGATGTCGGTCTCCCCGCGCTGGCTCGTCCCCACGGGGGTCGTGACGGTGACATCGACGTCGCCCGACCCGGGTGGCACGACAGCTTCGATCTGCGATTCGCTGTCCTCGGCGAAGCTGGTCGCTTCGATGCTCCCGACCTGAACGCGAGTAGCGCCATCGAAGTGGCTACCCGTAACGGTGACCGTCGATCCTCCTGAGTCGGGGCCTTCGTCAGGAGTGACTTCCGTGACCTTCGGAACAGGCGAACTCGGCGACTGTTCTTGGACGAAGAAGGAGGTTGTAGATGTCGTGAACGGCGACGCTTCGAGGTGGGAGGTGAACAGGTCCTGGCGCGTCGCACATTCTCCGGCGAGGGCGACGACGAACGCCCGGCCGTCGTAATCGAGCTGGACTTCCGTACCCGGGGTGTCGCTGCCCAGGACAGATCCCCCGGGCCCGACCCATACGAGGTTGGCGGCACAGTCGGAATACAGCTCGTTGGAGGTGATCTTCACGCGCTGGTTGGAATCGAGCGGTTCGAATGCGACCGCAGCCACGACCGCAATGCTCTTCTGGGTGAAGTTGGGTATCTCTTCTTCCGGTATGGCGCGGATGGTTCCTTCCCCCGTTCCTTCCGCTTCCGCCGGCGCCAGTACGACGAAGGATGCGAGGGCGGTGTAGAAGGGTTCGACGTCGAGATGGGCCGCCACAAGGCTTTCCCCGGCGGCGCACGTTTCACCGAGCGCAGCGACGGTCGCATTCGCAGCGGCGTCCAAGTGCAAAGTGATGGTCGGTTCGGATGTCGATTCGTATGGGTAGGGCAACACCCACGACAGATGCCGGTGGCAACGACTCGATAGCTCATTCGCCGTCACGGTCACGGGTGATCCGGCGAGGGCGCTTTCGCAGGAAACCTCGACGACGGTGGCGACGCTGCCGGTCGTGCTCGACTCGACGAACTTTCCCGGCAGCGTCTGGACGACACACGGTTCTTCCGAGCTGAACGCCTGTGCCGGTGCTGCAGCGGTCGCCTGAGCGGCGAGGCCGGTGAGGAGGATCGCCGCCACCAGAGCAGCCGCACGGGAGCGGAACTGGCGTTTAGGACGCAGCCCGCCCTCACCATGAGGGGTTGTAGCGGTGGGAGCCAACAGACCGGGCATGAAGACCTCCGAAGTAGCGGAACCTCAGAAGTCATGCCTTGCAGCCCGTCACGGTGGGCGGACGTCACGACGAATGCCCTCGAACCGCCAGCGTACTCCGCAAAACAAGCGTGGCGTTGGCGCCGGGGAGATTCAGCCGCTGGCCATCCGGATAAGCTGACGCGGCCGCTCGCGGCGGCATCGGCCGCAGAGAAATCGAACCGCAGGAGAGCAACTTGCCCGAGGATCAGGACTGGCGTCTGGTGGCGGAACTCGATGAGCCCGAGGATCATCACGGGCCCCTCGACCGCGTCCTCGGCCACGTCCGTGACGCGTACGGCAAGGCCGCCGAGGAGGCCAGCGCCGAGGCCGGGGAGGGGGTGGTCATCACGCATGACGGAAGCCGGCTGTTCGCCTACGCCGATTCGGAGGCCGCGCTCGCGTCCGCGCGCGCGGGCATTGCCTCAGCGTGCGAGCACCACGGATTCACGGCCAAATACGTCGTCAGTCAGTGGGCCGACGAGCTCGACCGCTGGCGCCAGGTCGACCCGCCCGAAGCCACCGAGCAGGCCGAGGCCACTCGTGCCCAGGACCTCGAAGGCGACACGGTGGAAACCCAGACGGTGGTCATTCGCGCCGGCGGCACGGTACGTGCCGTGCTCGAGGAAACGATGCGTGAGTACGCCGACCGGCTTGGCCTCGAATGCGAGGTCGTCGAGCATCCCCACCTGCTTCAGACGCAGGTCGCCTTCACGGTCACCGGCCAGCGGCGCAGGATCGCCGATTTTCGCGGGGCGCTCGAGCGGGACTCGTGGACGTCGATCCGCGCGGACAGCTTCGGCACCGGTTTGATCTGAGGAACCCGGCGGGCCCCGGAGCGTAGGCCTCACCTCGAGTTCCGGCCGTGGCGAGCCGCGAGTCCCGCGGTGACCACATAGAGCCCGTCGCGCGTGCGGCGCAGGAGGCCCATCAGCTCGAGCTCGGCGAGTCCAATCAGGACGTCCTCGGTCGGGGTCCCCGCCAGCAGCTGATCGAGCGTCTCGTGGCCCGAGCCGACGCGGTCGAGCAGACGGGCCAGCGGCGTGGACAGGCCCGCTCTGTCGGTGACCTGCGCTGGAGGGAAGTCAATGCCCAGGAGCGTTGCCAGGTCTCCTGCGGAGCGCACGAGCGCCGCCCCCTCGCTGAGCAGCTCGAGAGGGCCCTGGGAAAGGGGTGACGTGGCCCTACCCGGGACGGCCGCGATCCGCGCCCGGCTCGTGCGGGCGAGCTCGACGGCGAACAGCTCCTCCGCGGATCCGCACTCCACGACCACCACCACGTCGCTGAGGTGGACCACCGTCCGTTCTGCGGCCAGCCGTCCCCAGCGTCTTCCGCCGGTACCCGGCGTCAGCTCTGCCGTCAGGCAGCTGTGCGACGGCCCCGGTGCGGCCAGGGCACCGGCACCGCTGGTGCGTGTGGTGTCGAGGCCGTCGCCACTCAGCACGATGGCGCCGCACCCGGCCCGCTCCGCTCCCTCCCGTGCTGCCCGCGCGATGCCGTCCCGGTGCGGGACGACGACGAGCACTCCGCTGCCGGCCAACGTGCGCGCCAGCGAGCGGGCCATCTCCGCTCCGTAGTTGCTCGGGCGGCTCGTCCCGAGCATCGCCACCGTCGGGCGCTCGTCGCTCTCGAGCAGCAGGCCGCCGTCGCCTCGTGTGTATAAGAGCCGCGGCGCGCCGGGAACGCGCAGGCGCCGGGGATATGAGCGATCGTGGACGCAGACTGCGCTCGCCCGGCCGCCGGCGCCCGTGAGCGAGCCGTCGCCGTGGGCCCGGCGCAGCTCCTCCCGGCGGCGACCACCGAGGAGCTCGATCAGCTCCAGGTCCCCACGCCCGAGCAGACCGGGCAGCTGTGAGCGGTCGCGGGCGCGCAGGTCGAGCACGGCACCGAGCTCCGCCAGCAGGCCGCTTCTCAGCCGGCACGCCGTGCAGGCGCCGGTGCTCAAGCAGGGACGCTGGCCGAAGGCACCGGCGCCGGCTCGTACGCGAGGTCGGGCCTGAAGGCGAGCGCCTCTGCCATGTGCTCGGTCGCGATACGGGTGCCGCCGGCGAGGTCGGCGATCGTCCGGGCCACGCGCACGGTTCGGTGCTCTCCGCGCGCGCTGAGCAGTCCGGCCTCGCGCGCCCGTCGCAGCATGTTCGCGGCCGCCTCGTCGAGCCGCGCACAGGATCGCGTCGCGCGGGCGTCCATGTGCCCGTTGTGGCTCATGCCGTGCCCGCGCAGCCTGCGCCGCTGGCGCTCCCTCGCCTGCGTGACGGCGTCGCGAGCCCTGGCCGAAGAGATCGCTCGCCCGGAGCCGTCGCGGCCGCCGGGACCGCCGGGACCGCCGGGACCGCCAGGGACCGCGACGCAGGTTCACCAGCAGATCGACGCGGTCGAGCAGGGGTCCGCTCAGCCTGCGCCGGTGGCGGGCGAGGTCGGCTTCGCTGCAGCGGCAACGCTCGAGCTCGCCGGCGAACCCGCACGGGCACGGGTTGGTGGCGGCCACGAGCATGAAGCGTGCGGGGTAGACGGCGTGGTGGTGTGCCCGGGCGATCGTGACCCGACCGTCCTCGAGCGGCTGGCGCAGCGACTCCAGGACCGAGCGGGAGAACTCCGAGAGCTCGTCCAGGAAGAGAACGCCGTTGTGAGCGAGCACCACCTCCCCGGGTGCTCCCGGGCGGGCACCGCCGAGCAGCCCTGCCGCGGTCACGGTGTGGTGGGGAGCTCGGAACGGGCGGGTGCGCACGAGCCCGCTCACCTCCTCGCCCAGCAGGCTGCGAATGCGGGTCACCTCGATCGCTTCCTCGTGGTCGAGCGGGGGAAGGATCGACGGCAGCCGCTGTGCGAGCATCGTCTTGCCCGTCCCCGGAGCCCCACTCAGCAGCAGGTTGTGCGATCCGGCGGCCGCGATCATCAGAGCCCGCACGGCCAGTGCCCTGGCCGCGCACGTCGGCGAGGTCGGGGCCCTGCATGCGGGGGCGATCGAGAACGCGCGTCCTGCGGGCGTCGCGGGGAAGCTCGTCCGGGGGACCGCCGCTCAGCAGGCGCACGGCGCTGCGCAGCGATCCCACGGCGGCGATCTCCAGTCCCCCGACCAGCCCCGCCTCACGGCTGCGCTCGGGAGCGAGTGCGAGGACCGGCAGGCCCGCGCGATCGAGCCGCCTGTGCGATCGCCAGCGGTCCCGCGGGTGGCTCTCAGGCTGCCGTCGAGGCCCAGCTCGCCGGCGAGCGCGACGTCCGCCAGCCGGTCGCCGCGCAGCTGGCCGCTGGCAGCGAGGACCGCGCAGGCGAGAGGCAGGTCGAGACCCGGGCCCGCCTTGGGGACGTCGGCGGGGGCGAGGTTGGCGGTGATCCGGCGTGGCGGAAACTCATACCCCGAATTGCGGATCGCGCTCGCGATCCGCTCCCGCGCCTCACGAACGGCCGTGTCCGCCAGGCCCACGATCACGAACGCGGGCAGCCCGGGACGGACGTCCACCTCGACCGTCACGTGGTGGGTGCGAAACCCGTCGATCGTGAACGCGTGTGCCCTGGCGAGCATCGCCCGCTCCCATCGTCATCGGACTCAGGAGCAGGCCACGGTAGGCGTCGCTTGGGACGGGACGCTCGAGTGGGGTTGGGAGGGAGCCCCGCTGCCCCTTCCGGCTACCGCAGCGGAAGCCGAGCGCCCGTCGGCGGACGCACGACTTCGCCCGCTCCCTCGGTCACGACGGACTTCGGGAGCGGGCGAGGCCGGCTGCTGCGTGGAGCGGAGCTACGTGTCTACAGGCCGGCGGGGTGGCGGACGACAAACCCGCCGGTGGAGCCGATGCTGCTCGACCACCGCGACCCGCTTTCGGCGAGGGCGACGGTGTCGAAGCGTTTGCCGTCGACGACCATCCAGGCGTGTTCTGAGTTGGCGTAGATGGTGATGTAGCGACCGGGGCCGGGGTCGCCGTAGGACTCCAGGCCGGTCGAGTCCTCGGGTGAGCTCAGCAGACCCCCGCCGTGGAGGGCGTAGGAGACCGAGCCCGAGCAGTCGTACCCGGTGGACTCGAAGGATCCGTGCCCGCCGCCCCACACATACGGGCGGGTGGCGATTTCATCACCCGCGGCGATAACCCGCGCGACCACTCCTTCGCCGCCTGCGGTGGAGCTTTCGGAGCTCCCGGACGAGGACGGTGAGCCTTCGCTGGATTCGACCATCGCCGAGTGCGGCGGGGTCAGGGTGCCCTCGTTGCTGACGCCGACCAGGGCCCACGTGGCGGGTCCCACGACGCCGTCCACGTGCAGCCCGTGGCGGGCCTGCAGGCGGCGCACGGCGGCCTCGGTTTCGGGTCCGAATTCGCCGTCCGTGGCCAGGTGAAGAGCGGCCTGGAGACGCGAGATCGGGTTGCCCGTGGGCGCTTCGGCGGCACCGGTTTCACCGGTTTCGCCGGTTTCGCCGGTTTCGGGCGCGCTCGCGGCGTGGTGGTGATGGTGGGTGGGTTCCTGGGGCAGGGCCGAGGCCGGCGGTTCCAGTGTCGGCAGCGTGTGAACGCCGATCAGACCCCAGGTCGCAGGGCCCACGACGCCGTCCACGTTGAGCCCGTGGCGGGCCTGCAGGCGGCGCACGGCGGCCTCGGTTTCGGGTCCGAATTCGCCGTCCGGGCTCACGTGCAGCGCGAACTGGAGGGCTTTCACGGCTCCGACGGAGGCTTCCGCTTCCGAGGGGCCCGACTGCGCCTGGGAGGAGCTCGTGGTCGAGCCTTCCGTGCTGGCGTCGGCGGTCGTCGGAGCGGCCGCTTCCTTGCCGGCTTCGCCCGTCGCCTGACCCGCTTCAGCGGTGGCTTCGCTTTCTTCTTCGCCCGGCGCCTGGGCGCCGCCGGAGCTCGGGCCGCCCGCGGTGTGGGCCACCGCGGCGATGGCGGTGGCTCCTTCGCCGGTGTCTTCCGAAGGGGCTTCGCTACCGCCCGTGCCGGTGCCTTCGCTGGAGCCGCCTTCGAGTGCCACGGCGGTGGCGTTCGCGGCTGCCGCGGTGGCCGTCGGACCGGGGACGACGGTCTGGACTTCGCTGGTGAGGGTGCTGCCGGTGGCCTCGCCACGCAGCGCCGAGGCGGTCACCGAGCCGACCACACCGTCGCTCTGCAGCCCGCTGCGGGCCTGGAAGTCGCGCACGGCGGCTTCCGTTTCAGGGCCGAAGATGCCGTCCACTTTGATCCCGCCGAGGGCCTGCTGGAGCAATCGCACCTGTCTGCCTTCGCTACCCGAGTTGAGCACGATCGTGTGTTCGGTGGTCGTGGTGGGCTCGAGGTTGGGCCCGCCCGCGGCGACCGGTCCCTGTCCGCTGGCGATCCCGGCGGCGGGGGAGACGGTGAAGGCCGCCAACGCCCCGATGGAGATGCGCTTGGCGCGCGAGCTGGCGGGCACGAAGCGCAACTCCGCCGCTCTGCGGCGGGCACGGGAGCGGCCCAGCGACAGCTCCCAGGGCGCGCCCTGGGACAAGTCGCGGGGGCTCTCCAGGAGGGCGTTGCGAGCGGTCAGCGAGATCGTCTTGGCTGGTCTACGGGTGCGGCGGGCAAATCCTCGGCTGGCACGGGCGCGTCGGTCCAGCGAGCGCTGCAGGGAGTCGTTCCAGAGGTCAACGACGGCAAGATCACGGGTGGATCCCGACATTCGCGGCGGTCCTTTCGTCTACGTTGCTTGGCGCCTACGGGGTTAGCTGTCGGGCTCGCGTAAACGGCTACGCTACGCCACAGATGTGGCGATTCGCCCCCGCGGTAGAACCGCATTGGGTCCCCCGATCCGCGACCCCATGGGGCCAGGGATTCGGCACGAACGGCGCGCAACCTAACAGATTTGTTCGCAAAATGCGTTGTAGTTGCAGGAATTGACGACTCGACCGCGACGTCTGTTCGTATTGGGGGCCGCTGACGGCCCGTCCGCTCGACCGCTGATGACTGAACATCCGCCACCCACCAGGAGCAACCGAGGCCGGCTCGCGCCGGGGCTCGCGGCCCTCGCCGCGATTGTGCTGCTGGCCAGCTGCGGCTCGGGGTCGTCCTCCACCGGCACAGGCCACGGCGGGGCCGCCGCCGCGCAGCAGCTCGCGGCGGCCGGCGAGCTCACCCCGGTCAGGGCCGCGCCTCCGCTGGCGCTCCACAACTACCTCGGCCAGCCGGTGAACATCGACTCCTACCGCGGCAAGGCCGTGTTCGTGACCTTCATCTACACCCACTGCCCTGACGTCTGTCCCCTGATCACCTCGAACCTGCGGGTGGCGCTGAACCTGATGGGCAAGAAGGCCTCCCAGGCGCAGGTGATCGCCGTCTCGGTGGACCCGCGGGGCGACACCCGTGAGGCGGTGACGAAGTTCCTCGCGGCGCACGAGATGACCGGGCGGATGCAGTACCTCGTCGGCTCCCCCAAGGAACTGGCGGCGGCCTGGAAGGCGTGGGGGGTGGGCTCCGAACGCGAGGTGGGCCATCCGGACCTGGTGGAGCACACGGGAATCGTCTACGGGATCACCGGATCGGGTCAGCGCCTGGCCGTATACGCGGCCAACTTCGCGCCCAAGGACGTGGCGCACGACGCCCCGATCCTGGCGGCCCAGTAGGGGGGAGGATGTCGCGGCGGGCTGCGGGCAGGCTGGCGTTGGCGGCGCTGGCGCTGGCTGCGGTTGTGCTGGTCGCCGTCCTCGGCCTCGCCGGCACCAAGGGCGTCGCCGGCCGGCTCGCGCCCGGGCTGCCGCGCGAAGGGCTCTCCGGGGCCCCCGCCACGCTGGCCGACCTGCTCTCCTCCTCACACGGGAAGCCGGTCTTGGTCGTGTTCTGGGCCAGCTGGTGCGGGCCGTGCACGAAAGAGGCCCCCGCGCTCGAGCGCTTCGCCCAGAGCAGCGAGGGACGGGCTCGGATCGTGGGCGTGGACTGGAGCGACGCTCGCTCGGGAGCACGTTCGTTCATCTCCCACTACCGCTGGACGTTCCCCAACGTCCGCGACGCAGAAGGCACGGTGGGGAACTCCTACGGGCTCGCCAACCTGCCCACCACCTTCGTGATCGACGCCCGGCACCGCATCCTGGCCGAACTGCGAGGTCCCCAGAGCGAAGGCAGCCTCGAGCGGGCGCTGGCGAACGCGGAACGGTCCGGCGCCGCTCAGGCCTGAAGCTGCACGCCCGGGATCACTTTCAGCCCGCGGGCGAAGGTGAGCACCTCGGCCACCAGCGCGTTGTTGCGGTCGGCGTGCCCGCTGAGCGTGATGACCGCCGGCGAGGCATCGGTCAGCGGGATCGCGGCGATCCGGCTGAGATCGGTGAGCATCATCGCGGCCACCGACCCCGGGGCGGTGGTGATCGCTGTGCTGGAGGCGAGCGCGGCGAGCATCTCCTGGGCGTTCTTGGCGTGGTCGCGCGTACTCGCGGCCGGTGAGCCCCGGTAGTCGTCGAGGCTCCAGAACCCGCCCCAGTCGCCGTCCACCGACGGGTCCAGGCCGACGAACGTCTGCTCGACCACGTCTTCGACGGTGAGCTGATCCTGCTCTGCGAGGGGGTGGGTGCGCGACAGCAGCACCACGCGCGGCTCCTCGCGCAGGGTGTGCATCCAGGTGCCTGGGTCCTCAGGCGGGCGGTGACACACGGCGAGGTCCACTTCGGACAGCCACAGCTTCGTATCCGAGGACGGGAAGGGCAGCTCTCGAAAGCGCAGGTTGACGTCCGGGTGGGAGCTCCTGAAGACCTCCAGCAGACCCGGGCTGTCGAGCGCCGGGGCGTGGCCGACGAAGCCGAAGTCGATGGTCCCCTGTGCTGCGCGTGCGAGCCATTCGGCGGTCAGGGCCGCCTCGGAGTGGGCTGCCACCGCCGCTCTCGCCTTGGGCAGGAACGCCTCACCCGCCGGGGTCAGCGTCACCCCCCGCGAGTGGCGGGTCAGCAGCATCACGCCGAGTTCGCTCTCGAGCTGTGCCATCGCCTGGGAGAGGGCGGGCTGGGCCACGTGCAGGCGTACGGCCGCGCGCGTGATCTGGCCCTCCTCGGCAACCGCCACGAAATAGTCGAGATGGCCGCGTCTGAAGGTCATGGCTGGGCGGTCCGACCAAGAGCAGGACGGACGGACGAGTCGTTACCCGTCCGACAAGCCCCCGTAATCGTGTTGTTCATGTGCGGCTGGTAACCGCTGGCCATGGCGCCCCCCAAGGCCTTAGAGATAGGCGATGTTTATACCAGACCCCCAAGTAGCTATTGGACATCGGGCGCTCAGGGGCGGAGACTCGCCCTCGGCGCACGCGCGGTCCCTCCCAGCGTGCGACTTGCAGTGGGCGCGGCGATACGTATTACCCCTCACGGTCGCCGCGCCCCCGCCTGCCGTGCGGGCGGCGGCCACGGCTGGCCGGTAGGCGCCTCGGGCGCGACGGCGTCGGCGCGCTATTCCCTGGCGAACAGCCTCAGGAACAGCAGGAAGATGTTGAGGATGTCGAGGAAGATCCCCGCTGCCAGGGGGATGGCTTCCTGAGAGCCGGCGCGGCGGAGGCGGTTGAAGTCCACCACCGTGTACCCCCCGAAGATCACCAGCCCGATGATCGCGTAGGCGGTGTAGGCGGCCGGTATGCGTACGAAGATCAGCACGATCCCGGCGACGATCAGCGCCAGCAGCGCCCAGAAGAGAAAGCGGTACAGGAACGAGAGGTCTTTGCGGATCGCGTAGCCGGTCGTGCCGAGAGCGCCGACGAACAGGGCCGTGGCGCCGAATGCCTGCCGCACCGCGGTGGGATCGGTTTGGGCGTAGTAGTTGACGGTCGAGGCCACGCTGCCCCCGAGCAGCAGCCCGAAGGCGAACAGCAGCACCAGCGCCAGCTGGTGGTTGCCACGTTGATTGGCGACGTTCAGGCCCACCAGGCAGCCGATCGCCAGCAGCCACGCGACGAACCAGAAGGCGCCGCCGGTGTTGCGGAACAGGTACACGCCGAGCGTGGCGAAGCCCGTGGTGACCGCCACCAGCCCCATCACCTGCCCGAACAGGGCCGGGGTGCGCGAGACCGGAACGGGCTGGGCGTAGCCGCTGGCTGCCATCGAGGGCGATTCTAGATAGCCCGCTGCGCTAGTGGCTGTGCCGGGGGGCGGCCGGGACTAGTGCTCGACGGGGCGGGAGCGCAGCGCGGGCGGCAACCGCTCGGCCAGCTCTCCCTGCAGCTCTGCGGCCTGCCCGTCGCCGATCGGGCCGGGCCGGTTCAGGCGCCGCGCGAGGCGCTTGGCGTAGTAGAGGGGGTAGCCGTTGAGTTTCGGCGTCCTGAGGAAGGGCAGCCCCACCTCGGAGAAGCGTCCCTCGGGTGCCACGAAGCAGAGGCAGCCGTGAACGGGAATCTCCGCGTCGAAATCTGCCAGGGCAGCCTTCGCGTGGGCCACCTGGCGCTCGAGGCCTTTGATCAGGCTGGTGCGGTCACGGCCTCTGATCTTCAGCTTCTGGGGCCCGAAGAGGGGGGTGGTCACCTCGATCTTGCCCTTGTAGCGCTTGCAATCGATCACATACACGCCGGAGGGGGCGATTGCGATGTGATCGATGTTGGCGCGGCTCATCGGCGCCGCGCGGTCGTGGAGCATGAAGACCTCCGGACAGCGCTCGGCCAGGAAGGCGGCGAGGTTCTGCTCGCCCTCGCCACCCACCCTCCGGGCGCGCTCCTGGGCCCGGCGCCGGCGGAGCTCCGGTGAGGGGAGCAGGGCTTCCATGGCCCGCCCCAGCGGGGTCTGCTCGCGACTGCCGCGCTCGCGGTCCAGGCGCAGGCGCTCGGCCTGGTAGCGGGCACTGCTTCCGGCAGCGCCGATGTGGAGGTCCTCAGCGGCCATCGTGTTGGAGGCATCGGCATCGAGCCCGAGCTTCCTGAGCGAGCGCCGGAGCGGACGATGCGTCCGTCTGCTGCTCCGACGGCGCTGCTACTCCTGGACGCCGGGCGGGGGTGCGCTCACTGGGAAGCGGAGCCGAGCCCGCCGAGCGCCGTGGAGCTCGCTTCGAACGTTTCCGAGGCGGACGGGACCGAGACGGGCGGGGTGGTGCCGAAGTCGAACAGTTCGAGGTTCATCTGCATCTGCATGCTCTGTCCCTCCGCGTCGGCGTGAAAGGACATCTGAAGTCGTCTGACGAGGTTGTGGGAGTCCACCCACACGTCAACGGGAATTCCGCTCACGCCGATGGCGGCGATCGCCTTCTGGACGGTGGCGCTGTCCGCTCCCGCCATCGAGGAGGCGAGCTTGCCGAGGTCGATCTCGGCGGCGTAGCGGGTGGTGGGCACGCCGCGTACCGGTTCGTGGCCGACGATCGTGACCGACGAGCCGCTCGCCTTCAGGTATTCGAGGAACTGAGCCGGGTTGGCCTGTCCCTGCAGCAGCTGGCTCGGGTCCAGGCCGGCGGCCTGCTCGGCCTTGGTGAGGTCCACCTTGATCCAGCTGGCGCCGCCGGGCAGCTTCCCCGTGAACGCGGGCGACCCCACATACACGTCCGAGCCCTTGAGGATCTCCTGCATCGTCGGCGCCGAGCCGAGCGCCGGTTTCCGGAAGGCCCGTGAGCTGGATCGAGAGCGAGCCTTCACGGGAGGCGAAGTTGAAGTAGCCCCCGCCGCTCATCGAGACCGGCTGTGGAAGGGCGGCCGCTTCGATTTTGGCGCTGAGCTGCATGTGTGCGCCGCTCACGTGGCCGGTGACGTATGCGGCCCGGCTGAGCGGGCCGGCCACGACGGCCGAGCTTCCGCATCCGCTCAGGGTGGCGGCGATCGCGATCGCCGCGAGGGCTGTCGTGATCAGGGCACGCAGGCGCATCTCAGAGCAGGATCGGCAGCGGTCAACTCGGGCTTGAGTGGCCACCGGTGGCTCGGCGGCGTGTTCGCTCGGCGACCGATCCCCGACCCCCGGCCCGGACCGCCCGGCGCCGCGTAAGGCATCTTCCGTCTCACGCGTGCACCGGACTGCCGGGGTGAGCTCCTACCCGAGTGCGTAGATGAGGGTGAGCTGAGCTGTGACTTCGCAGGTCGGCGCCACTTCGGCCTTGTGGGCGAGCAGCCGGCGGTGCCTGCGGGTCTTCTTGTGGGTGGCCGGCTTCTTCGGCTTCTGCGGTGCCGGGGCTGGTGCTGCAAGTGCCACCGCCACGAGCGGTCCCTCGACGCTGCCCGAGTCGGGTTCGGCGCCTTTGTATCCGGCCTCGCGTTCCTCGGATTTGCAGGTGACGCTCGAGCTGGCCTCGCTGATGGCCTCGATCGATCCCAGCCTGGCGTGTGCCTGGGAGGCCACAAGGCTCGCCTTCAGGGCGCCGTCGCCGACGGCCTGGGTGAGGGCCTGGTGGTAGTTGTTGTTCGCTTCGACGGCGTTCGCGGTCTGTGAGATCGGAACTCGCCCCACGCCCACGACGCTCAGCGTGTGCACCGTCGTGATCGTTTCGGCGCCCGCCAGCTGGGCTGGCAACAGGAAGGCGACCGCCAGTACGAAGGTCCCCAAGCGCTTCATGAAATCCCCTTTCGCTCGTGGCTAGCGGGCGAATGTACCAATCGCGTCCTCGCCGGAACCGCCACGTGCGGGCGCCCTCGGCTGGTACCGTGAAAGTCGATGATCACCTTGCTCGTAGTCGTCCTTTCCCTGTTGGCCCTGGTCGTGCTCACCAACTGGCTCCGTGCCGGGGGCTCCTACGACAAGAAAACCGGCCCCGTGATCGGGCCGGAGATCCCGAACTGGAAACCGCATGACGCGGAGCCCTGGGACGAGCGTCCCGAGCTCTACGGTCGCAGGCCGCCGGGGGATCGGTAAGCCGAAGCGGAGGGCGCCTCGTCGCCCGGATCGGAATAGGCGGGGCGGATTCTGATTACGACGAGGGACCCCAGAGTTGTCCGGGGCCCCTCGCGTCTTCGTGCGCGACTTCTTTGACGAAGAGGACTGCGACTGCGGCTGACTCGCCTACTTGCGCTTGGCCTTCACCTCGAACGCGGGCTGTGCGTACTTCCAGCAGTCACCACTGGCCCCGAAGGAGCCTTCGACCCCGCCGCAGGCCGCGACGCTGTAGACGGTGCTCTGGAAGACCTGTTCGGGGAAGGGGTCGGTGCCGATCGACGGAGCGGTCGGCAGTTCTTCAAACGCTTCGCATTCGTGCGTCGTCGGGTCTTCTTTGGTGCACTCATAGCTGACGTTGACCGTCACGTTGAGCGAGTTCTCCGGACCTTCCATGCCGGTCGGTTTGGTGCCGTAGGTCTCCGTGTTGAAGGCGAGCGCGATGATCGCGGATGACGGCAGCGTGAAGCCTTTGAGGGTGAAGCTGATGTTCTTGGCGATCGCCACGACGCATTCCCGCCCGTAGCCTTTGGTCCAGCCTTCGACCTCCGGGCAGCTCGGCGACTCCGATGGTCGGTAGGGGATCTTGAAGGAGCTCGTCACCCTGGTGATGAGGGGGCCCACTTCGTCGCCTGCTCCGGGTTCGTAGATTTCCAGCGTGATCGGCCAGGTGAAGGCCCCGTTCATCTTCGTCTTACAGGTTTCGTTGGAGCCTGTTTCGCAGGCGAAGCTGAGCAGGCCCGCGGTGATCGTGGGGCTGCTGCGCTTGCTCCCGGCGAACGTGACCTCGCCGCCGAAGGCTGAGGTCCCGCAACACTCGAAGCCCTCGGCCCCGTCGAACTGGTGCCTGGCCGGCATGTTCTTGTAGATGATTTCGGCCCCGGCTGCGCCGGCCATGAGCCCCATCGCGGCGCCGGCCGCGAGCAGGACGGCAGCCAACGAGGCCACCGCCTTCGAACTCCGTCTCGTGCCCATCGTCTTCCTCCGTCAGTTGCTCAGGTGCTGTCTCTGGCGCACCCGGTTGATCACCCGCAAGCTGTCGTGTCCTCGGTAGCCCCCACGACTGCGGACTGCTCCGTCCTGGAGCCCCCGTTCTCTGCGCCAATGGCCCTGAATGGTAACCCCATCGCGCCCGAAATGGAACCCGCGCGTAGGGCGAAAAATGATCCGGGGGTTGCATCCGTCGATCGCCGCCGAGTAGACTGGCCGGACCAGGTGCCCCGTGGTGGTGCCGGCAGGCGCTCGGCCGTGGGGGAGAGGAGCCGCGAACGTGCAGGTGAGAGCGCGCAGGAAGGACGGGATGGGGCCGAGGTTGACTCGCGCGGTCACTACATCGGCGGCGCTCACTGCGCTTCTGGTGTGCCTCTGCGCTCCCGCATACGCCTCAGGCAAAACCGCCATCGGGAGCTTCGGGGCGACCCCGCTCACGGTGGCCTCCGGCGGCACGGTCACGCTCACGGCATCGGTGTCCGAAGCGACGGAATGCAGCCTGTCGGCGAACCAGCCTGTGAGCGGCCTGCCCGTGAGCTTCGCCTGCGGAACGGAAAAATTCGCCCGCGAAGTGGTGATGCCGCAGAACATGGGATCCAAGGCCGCGAAGTACAAACTCACGCTGGCCGCAACCGGCCCCGGTGGCGTCGCCAAAGCCAAGGCGTCGGTCGCCGTCAGCCCGTTCGTGCCGGAACCCGTCTTCGCTGAGGCGAACTATCACCTCGGACCCTGCGGGTTCAACCGCACGGTGCTGATGTCCGCGGACGGCACGAGCGGCGTGTGGGGCCGATGCGCGCTGTCGCTGGAAGGCGGCGAATGGAAGAGCGGCTCGATGTTCCTCGAAGAATTCGAAAACCCGGTCGCGATCGCCCCGGACGGCCTGACGCTCGTCACCTCCAGCTACGAAAGCGGCGTCAAGGTGTACGCGCGAAGCACCGAGCAGGAAGAATGGACGCTCCAGAGCGCCCTGCTACCGCAGCTCAAATACGCATCGGCCGAGGCGGCCCTTTCCGCGAACGGAAATCTGCTGCTGGTCTCCCGCTATACGTTCAGCGGCGAACCGCTCGAGGAACTGTCGGCCTGGGAACGCAACGGCAGCACGTGGGAATCCATCCCTGCGCCCGAAGAGACCTGCAACGGCCCCACGGTGGCTCTGTCGGCGAGTGGCGAAATCGCGATGTTCGGGTGCTATGAAAAAGTCCAGGCCTTCGTGCGATCGGGTGTCGGCTGGGCGAAGCAGGGGCCGGCGTTTGCCGGCGCGGGGAGCGAATTCGGATCGGAGACGCTCGCCTTGTCGGCAGACGGCAGCACCGCCGTCACGGCGGACCAGTTCGCGAACAACGACCGGGGCGAAGTGTGGTTCTTCCAACGCACGGGAGAAACGTGGACGCAACAGGGGCCGGCGGTCCCTGAGCCCAAGATCAAGGGGGTCAAGCCGAGCGGCCGGTTCGGCGCCGCGGCGGCGATCAGCGGGGACGGTAACCGCGTCCTCGTCGGTGCGCCCGCGGTACTCAACCTGAGGCGCGGGGAAGGTCACGAACCGCCCCCGAAGTACGGCGCCGTATTCGTCTTCGAGCGCTCGGGGGAAACCTGGACCAGGGTGCAGCGGCTGAGACCGTTCTCGCCGGCCCGAGGGGACGAATTCGGCGAGTCCGTCGCGATGAGCGAAAACGGTCAGTCCGCCCTGGTCGCACGCCACGGTGACCTCGACCCCTTCGGCGAATAGCGCCCGCGTACAGCGCCGGGTCAGGTTGCTTCCTCGCTGCGCCCGGCCGGCCGCGGCGGAGACCGGCGGCCGACCGCATGAGACGGCGGCAAGCAACAGCGTGGGCGGATCGCGTCGCCCTCTCGCTCGAGCGAGCAGGACGCGGTCAGGAGAGCTATTCTCCAGCCAGCGCGCGACCGCGCGCAAATGCGAAAAAGGGGGCCTCATGCGAAGGGATGTCCTGATACGCCTCGCGCTGGCTGGCGTGTTCGGTCTCGTCTGCCCTGCCGCGCTGTTCGCGACCAACAGCGCAGCGAGCGAAGTGGCTTACAACAACCTCAACACGGTGCCTTCGATGGTGAACGGCAAAACCAATGAAGACACCTACTCGCAGGACTACGAAGGGTTCATGGCCGGCGGCATGTTCGGCGGTCAGGTCGAAACGGTGCAGACGAACAAGCGCACCGTCAAGGCGCTCACGACACAACTCGACGTGTTCGCTTGCGAACACGGTGAATATCAGCTTGAAAACTGCTACACGCTGAAGGAAAACAAGAAGTTCACCCAGGAATGGACCGCGAGCATCTACGAAGTGGGCCCGGGGAACGAACCGGGTGCCCTGGTAGCGACCGCGAAAGCGACGCTCAAGCTGCACTACCGCCCGACGACGAACGTCAGCTGCCCCGCCACGGGCGAAGGCAAGGGCTTCGGCGCGAACTGTGACGTCGGCGGGTTCCTGCAGACGGTGAAATTCAAGAAGTTCACCCAGACCAAACCACTCCCGATCAAGGCGATCGTCCTGCTCACCAACGGCTGCGAAGCATGCAGTGGCAAAACCGTCAACGTCGGCATACAGACGTCCTACAAGGAATTCGCGGGCGGGGAATTCATCGCCGAACCGCCGGCTGCCGGTGGCGTCCCGGCCGTAGGCGCGGACCCGCTACCCGAAAGCATCTACTACAACAGCAAGTTCGAAGCCACGGGTTGGGCGGAAGCCCAGCCGGTCTTCGAGCTTGAAACGAAATAGCGGCTGAAGCGCCGCGGCGTCCGCGCGTTGGGGGTCCACCGAGGGTGGGCCCCCGGCGACGGCCGTCAAGGGCTGCCGGCAGGGGTGACGCGTCGAAAGCGCTGGCGACTGCGAGTTCGGTTATGTGCCGGGCGCGGGCAGGTCTCCGACGGTACAACGGGGAGGGCGAGGGCGAGCCGGAGCCACTCAGACGCCCAGCTCGGCTTGAACCTCGCCGGCGCTCACCGCGTCGGCGAGGCGTTCGTAGTCGCGCTCGTTGTGGTCGGCGTAGGCGGCGGAGAAGCGCGCTATGGCCCTGTCGAAGCTTTGACCGGCGCCCAGGTAGGCGGCTATCGCGAGGCGGTCCCCGGAGCGTGCGTGCATGCGTGCCAAAGACCAGCCACACGCGCGCGTGTAGGCGTGCAGGCCCGACTCGCTCATGGTCGATAGGTCGGCGGACCCCTTCCAGTCCCAGAGCTGGCGGACGTAGAAGTCGTGCTCGGCGCCGTCGAGGCCGCGGCTGCGCTGCCAGCTGAGGAAGATGTCAGACGCGACGATCGAGATGCGCTGTCCCCGTACGACGCGCTCGCCATGGTTTGCGAACTCGCTCGCACCGAGGTACGGCTCCATGACCGATGCCTGCGCCTCCTTGGCCTGGAGGATCAGGGGATCCCGACTGGCGCGGTCGACGAACAGGAACACCCAGGCGCGTGTTCCGACGCTTCCCACTCCGACGACCTTGCGGGCCATGTCGACGAAGCGGTACGTCGCGAACAGGTGGCGACGATCGGGTGCGAGGCTCGCGGCGTACTGCTCCAGGAGCTCGTAGATGAAGGCGTTCTCGTGGCGCGCCTGCGATTCCTCGAACAGCTCGCGGAGCGGCACCAGCAGTGGTGGCGCACTGCGGAAGCGCAGCTCACCGTCGACGTTCTCGGTGAGCTTCGCGAGCGCGCGGAGGCTCGTCTTGCGCCGTGCCTTGGCGAACGGCTTGGAGAACAGGAGCCGGCCCTTGGGCCCCAGCCTACCGCCGAAGCGCGCCACCAGTTCGCTGGCGTTGAGGCGCTCATACCAGACGTTGAGGTGGCTCACCCGGGCGAAGCCGCGCATCGCTTCGCGGTACTCCTTCACGCCGTCGGTCACGATCCTGCGCCGCCGGGGGGCGGGAAGCCCGACGTCCCGCCCGGCGATCTCCGCGCTGGCGGCCATCCGCTTGACGTCCCACTCCCAGGGGCCGGGAAGTGTCTCGTCGAAGTCGTTGGGACTGAAGATCAGCCGGCGGTCGGGGGCTGCGAAGGCGCCGAAGTTCGCGATATGGGCGTCTCCGCAGGACTGCACGATGACGCCGCTGGCGGGGGTGCTCGCAAGGTCGGCGGCCATCACGGCGGCCGCGCCACGGTAGAAGGTGAACGGCGACACGAGCATGCGTCCGTAGCGGATGGGAACGAGCTCCTGCACCCGTGCGGAGGCCTGGTGGGCGAGCAGGGCGACGGGATCCGGCCGATCCGGGGCGGGCGCCCAATCCGCATGTGCCGATCGCGGGACCTCCTTGCGTGCAGTGCGACCGCGCTCGGCCGACTCGCTGGACTCGAGCGTCGCGATCGCGCACGAGCCGGCGCGGGGATCGGGGTGGACGGAGGCGCCTGAAGTGGCAGACGAGGACGTGCGGTTGACGCCCGTGGCACTCGACTGCTTGTCTGTCGACATCCCCCGAGAACTCTAACGGCGCGAGTTCGCCTCGCAGCGGCCCTCTAGCCTTCGATAGGGGGCCTGATCGGAGCGTCTACGCAGAATCGCAATCCGAGCGCTCGCTTCACCTCGAGAAGCCTAGATTCCGCGCGTAGTAGGCGGGATGACGCCCGGGACAGTAGAGGTGCATTTCCTTCAATGGCACGGCCGCGTTCCCGACGGCCACATACACGCCCGCACCGCCGTCGAGTGTCCTGCACGCCGGCGGATCGCCGGGCGTCGGGACCATCAAGACGAACATGAAGCCGTGCGGTCCAAGGTTCGCGGGTTCGAAGGCGGGCGTCTGGGTGATCCCGATCATCGCGGCCAGGGCATCTAGACCGGACTGATTGAAGTCGTACTCGTCGGCACCGCCCGTATCAACGGTCATGTTCGTGTATCCGGCGTGCCTCAGCTGCCTCATCAGCGACGGCACGTTGCCGTCGACCTCGGGTCCGCCATCGAGGTAGCCGGATGGGCTGTAGTAGGTGACGAGCCGCTCGATCGAACCGGCTGTGTGTCCCGGCAGGGCGGTTTGGTGGGTGGAGCCGATACCGAACGACACGCCGGCGAGGTTCACCGCGGCAACCGCGACCATCAGGGAAGCGAGGGCAACGCGGACACGCCTGCGGGAGAGCGTCGCGATCCAGCCGCTACCGAGCACGGCGATATAGACCAGGTCCGGGAGCGAGTAGCGAGGGTCCTTGTGGATGATCCAGGTCGCACCGGCCCATCCGATGAAGCACCCGACCAGCAGGTCGATCCGCAGGTCCGCCGTATCTCGTCGCCGCACCAGGTCGCGCAACGTGATCACCACGCCGACGGCGAAGAAGGCGCACAGAGGAAGCAAGAACTGGATGTTGAGCGCGTTCCAGAAGTACCAGGTCAGACTCTCGCGGGAGAAGCGCGGCGGCGAGATGTAGGCGCTGGTGTTAGTGAGGTCGTCCGAGGCGCCCTGTGCCCGTATCTCCGACCAGTGATCGATGTACCACGGTCCGGCGACGACGCCGGCCGCGATCGCGAAGGCGAGGATCCCGCGCCAGGCGTGCCGGCGCCCGCGGATCAGCTCGACAGCGATCGGCCCGGCGATGAAGATCACGGCCGTCTGCTTGGTCATTACGGCGAGACCCGCGGCAAGGCCCGCGAGCGCCGAAATCCCCGGGCGCGAGAAGCCCCTGGATGCCAGCACGCCCCACACGGTCGCCGCCACCATCGCGGCCTCCTGAGGATCGAGCATCAGCACGTGCATCTCAGAGATGAACATCGGCGTGCCGAGCGCGAACGCCGCGGCCAGCAGTCCCGCGAGGCGGCTGCCGAAGGCCAGCGTGCCGATTCCGTAACAGGACGCGGCCAGCAGTGGCACGAAGAACAGGTTTGCTGCGAGGATGGCCGCTGCCGGCGTGTAGCCGCCGATCCAGAAGCCGAGCCCGCCGACGATTGCACCTAACGGCGGGTACAGATCCCACGTGTGGAACAGGGCTGAGAATTCACCCTGTCTGAGTTGCGCCTGGGCCGTCAGCGCGTACAGCAGGTGGGTCCCATCATCCCAGTCGGGCACGCGCGCGTTCTGGCTCAGCCACCATCCCGTAATCGCGATGAACAATGCGATCAGGCCGATGAGCAGCCACGTCTCGGTCCGCCACGGCGGGAAGCCTCGTCGCGTACGCCAACGCGCGGTTGTCACCTCCCGGCGAGGCAACTCGGCGGCCGCTGATGCGTAGTCGCTCAAGCTGAGCTCCGCCGCGAAACGCGGACGGGTCCGGACGGTCGGCGGCAGTGAAGGCGGACCGAGGTGCTGCCGCTCACGAACCAGATCTGGGCGCACGGATCGAGAGCAGTCCGCCAGACTAGCGTCGGGCGTGCCATCGGCGGAAGCCTACTTCTTGACGTGCGAAGAGGCGCCGATGCCTACGATCACCGATTCGGGGCGTGCTGGTGTTGGAAGGCTGTCATTCATGTACTGGACCTTGAAATCGTCAGAGGTGCAGTTGAACAGCCCAGATGATTCGGTGCGTACGGTTTCGCCTTGCCGGATGTCGTCGACGGTCGACCAGCTGCTGGGACGGGCGTGGTTGCAGCGCGATTTCGCCTGCACGAGGTATTCGCTGCCGGCGCTGGTAACTGCGTACGGTGCCTTGAATGCGACCTCGGCGCGGTAGCAGGGATCGACCAGGTAGGCCGCGCTGCAGCTGGCGTGCGACTGTGTTCTGAGCGTGACCGCCACCGGCTCATTGAGGCTACGGGTTGGTGAGAAACGGCTTTCGGGCGTTGGGCGGGGAGGCGGGCAGGCTGTCGCTACCGGAGCGCCGCGGCCGATCGAGCAGGTGAAGGAGCCGAAGCGAAACGTCGCTGCGATCACGGAGCCGCCTACGTCGCCCCGGGTGGGGAACCCGGCGGCGACGGCGTGTCCCGAGGTCCATCCGAGGAGTTCCCCGCCCGCGTTGATCGAGTGGGGTACGTGGCTGACCGTGCTTACGATCAGGTACGCACCGGTCCCGGGGGCCACCGCGTCGGTCCGCGCGCCGGCGGCCGTGCGGTAGGTGACGCTCACGGCGTGTGGTCCCAGCAGCCCCCATGAGATCGATCGCAGATTCTTGACCTCGGGCTTGAAGCTGGTGCGTTCCGGGATGGGCGCCGCGCTGCGGTCGCCGCCCGGCCAGGTGCCGATGCGGATCTCCCCGACAGGGTTACAGCTGATATCGCCGGGGTCGCTGTATTCGGGGTTGACGTTCGGCGTCAGCGGATGGAAGAGGCCGTCGTCGTGGAATGCGCCGTCGATACCGAGCTGGCCGAGCTGGTCGCGGTCGAGGCGGCCGATCTGCACGCAGAGCTCTCCGCGGGTGGTGTGCACCAGGCGCATCCCCCACGACAGTCCGCCCTGCGGATCGGGTGCTCGTAGCGCCAGCAAACGCGAGCCTCCCGGGGCCGGAACACCGAAGCCGGCACTCGGGCTCGAGCTTCCCCGCTGCCTCACCGGGCTGCCACTCAGCAAGCCTGTGGCGGCCACCGCGATCCCGCCGCCCGCGAGCATGAGCGCCATGGCAACGACAACCGCGTTCACCCGACGCGACAGCCACGAACGCATTCGGCCCGCAACCGGAAGGTCCGCCTCTTGCCTGTGCGCGGCGGCGATCAGGTCGTCGCGCAGCTCCTGCAGGATGTGTAGGTGCTCGAACCGGTTGGTGGTGTCAGGCATGGTCGGTGCTCCTCTCGAGATCGACTGAGCCCTCGGCGGTTGCGGCATCGATGGCGGCGCGCAGTGCCTGTAGCCCGCGGCTGACCCTCGCGCGGGCGGTGTCCTGCCTGATGTCGAGCATTCGTGCGAGCGTCTGGTAGCCCCGTTCCTCGACCACTCGCAGGCGGACCGCTTCGCGCTGGTCGACCGGCAGCGCGTGCAGCTCCTCCGCGACGCGGTCGCGTAGCTCGCGGGACCCGGCGAGTTCCTCGATGCGCTCGTACTCGATGTCGGTCAAAGGACGGCGCTCGACCCCGAGACGGGCGAGAGCGCGTCGCTGCGCGCCGTCCCGCCGGTAATGGTCGGCGAGTTGGTGGCGAGCGATGGCATACAGCCACGCTCCGGCAGCATCGCGGTCACGACCGCGAAAGCGTTGACGGCTCTCGACCGCCACTGCGAACGTCTCGCCCAGGATGTCCACCGCCACCTCTGGATCCCAGGTGCGGCGGACCACGAACGCCAGGATCGCCTCCGCATGACGGTCATAGAGCTCCGCGACCTCATCGACGGTCAACGCCACGGGAAGTCCTCACGGCACCGCGCGATCATGTACAGGAGTCGGATGAGACCCATCTTCTGTGACGAGCACGCGCTGCGGCGGCCCGCGCGGGTCAGCGGGGGGTTTCGTGAGAGGCGACGACCGGAATCGAACCGGTGCGTCGTTCCTCTCGTCGACTCGTCAGTCCTGAACCTCAGGGACGTCGATGTAAATCCAAAGGTGATCGAGCGTCTCTGGGGCCGACGTCCTGAGCGCTTTGGCGATTTTCTCGAGAGCGAGCCCGATGCCAGCGAGGCTTCCGTCTCGAATCTCCCAGGAGGCTGTGCCGATTCGCTGGAACTGACCACCGCGCAAGGAGTCGCGAAAGTCGTTCCGCATCTCCTTCCCAGGATCGTCGCTGCTGGCCGAGTATCTAACGATCGCGCGAGCCATCTGCTCCGCGAATCGTACCGGCACGAAATCTCTCGGGTACGAGACCGCTCTGCGCCGCGCTGGCGCTAGCAGAGAAAACAGCGGCGCAAGCGTGGTCGCGCCCGCCGGGGTCGACCCTAACGTCCGAACTGTGAGCACGGTTCGATCGGATACGCGCCGTCCCCCTTCGACCCTAACTTCGAAGCGGGCCAGCCGCGAGGACAGCCCGAGACCACGGTCTGTATGAGCACTGCTCTCACACGCCCATACGAGCCCGCTACAGGCGAGCCAAGCGTCGTTCTGGGCTGTCTCCTGTCCGTCCTCCCGGCAGCTCAGGCCGTGGAGTACATGCGGCGCGCCAGGCCCGTCGTGACGGTCAACGGCTGGGAGTACTGGCCACCCGCAGTCGAAGTCGAAGCGTGGGAGCTATGGGCCGACGATCACATTGTGCCCGCCCTGTCGCAGCAGGAGTCCGAGCCCACCGACGGCGTTCTTGGTCCGCTCGAAAAGCCCGAGGACCCCCTCAAGTGCCCTGTCACGGAGGCACCAGACCCCAGCCACGACCCTTACGATGACCCCCCCGAAGGCTTCGCGGCCTTCGACCCTCAGAAGTGGCGCTCATGCCCGAAGTGTCAGAGCGTTGGCTTCGACGCTCGGCGGCGACCTTGCCAAGGGTGTGGCGGATTCGGCCAGATCAAGGACGGCGAATGGACGCCCCTGGCCGTCGAATACAAGGCGCCCGGTGGGCTCGGTAGCAAGGAGTTTGAACGTCCCGTCGAGACGCACCTGCTCTATTCGCCGTGGCACCCCTTCGGACGCCCTCCCCTGAAGTCACTTCGCGAGATGCCCCAGACACACGATCGTGTCGTAGAGGACATCCTGGCCTCGGAGGCGTGGGCATACGGCCGAGCCGCCGCGCCGTTGAAGCCGAAGCCGAGGTCGAAGGGCGCTCCGAAGTCGTACCGGCCCGAGGTCGTTCGGATGCCCCGACCCGCTCCCCCGCCGGTCTCCGCAGTCCGCCTCGCGCTCATGGTCTCAGCGGCTACACACGGCTGGGCTCTCGCTGACGTGCTAGCGACGTTCGGTGGCAGGGGTGGGGCACCGACACTCGAGCAGGCAACGCGCCTCGCGACATCGCGCGCGATTCTGCGGCCCGCCGTAGACCTGTATGGGCCGACGCGAGTTGCGAAGGTGCTCGGAGTCGCGCGCCAGAGCATCGAGAAACGCCTAAAAACGCTGACCCTACGGTCCTAACCGTTGCGCTCCACCCTGTAAGTGAGGGGAGGGGACGACTACGCCTTGTTGCGAGGGTGAGGCCGAAGGCCGAGCCCGAGCAGAGGGTGAGGCAGGTCACCACCCAGAGTCGTTGCCTTCGACCACAGAGCATGCAGAGCGTCGGAGCACTGGCGATGCCTGCTCCTCTGACAGTCTCACCGGCTCAGCTAGGTCGACCGTGACTCGCTGATCGAAGACACGAACGTCGGCCGAAGCCGAAGCACCGGCGTTGTCCAAGGACGACACGGAGGTCCGAATGCAGCAGCAGCGCGCAGCTTGGTCAGAGGAGCTGAAACAGGTCGTCTGGACCTACGAGGACCGAGGATCGAGCAGACCCCGCAAGCGCGCTGAGCAGGACGTCGCCCGGTGGCCAGCCCGAAGGCAGCGCCTACTAGGCCGCCGGTCCCGCGTTTACGCAACTCCCTCGCGCTGCCGATGTCTTAGGCGTAATGCGACGATTCGGCTTGATCGCCGTGGTAGCGCTTGCGCTCGGCCTTGGCACAGCCTCGGCAGGCGAAGCGCGGCCAAATGCTCCCGTGAGGTGCCCCTTGCATGCTCACGTCCTGAAAGCTGACTCCGACGCCGTGATTTACGAAAAGGGATCTCCGGAAACCGGGGAGGCCCTATGGGGATGTGTCCGCCATCAATCGCGTCCCCATGAACTCGGCGAACGAAACGAATGTGAAGGAGGAGGCGCCGCCTCTGGCTGTGAAGGGATCACCACGGTGGTTCTCGCGGGCACGATGGCGGCCTACGAAGAATCCAGTGCCTCCGAGTTCGGAGAAGAAATAGTCGGCGCCGAACACTACATCGACGTACTAGACCTGCGAACCGGGCGCGTCGTGCATAACGTGCCAACCGGCCAGCTCGCGAAGCGACGCCGGGGGTTCGTGGGCGTCGGCGCCGCTACCGCACTCGTCGTCGAGCCTGACGGGTCCGTCGCCTGGATCGCCCACAATGACGAACGATCAAAGCCTGGTAGGGGATATTCCGAAGTGCATGTGATCGACCAGCACGGGAGTCGCGTGCTTGCCTTCGGGCATCGCATTGGACCGACGTCATTGCGACTCGCGGGAAGCAGGCTCTACTGGACGCAGGGTGGCAAGGTGTCCTCAGCGCCGTTGAACTGACGGATACCCTCGAAGTCGCTAGCTGGACGAGGGGCTCGGCTCCTCAACCGGCGCGATGTGCTTCCGGCGCCGTCGCAGGAGCTGCTCAGCGGCGGCGTTGAGGTTCTCGTTCAGCCGCTCACGTTCAGCCGCGCCGAGCCTGTCGACGCGTTCGCCCTTGTCGTCCTTGGTCGGAAGGTGCCGTGCCCTCCTAGCTGCAATCAGTATCGGCCGTCCGCGCGCGACATTCAAGAGGTATCGCTGGACTGCGGTGATCCAACACTTCCATCCTCAACCAGGCGGAAGAGCATCGTCGGATCGCCTTCGGCTGCGAACGTAACGTGGGCCATCGACGTCGGGTCGTCTCCGAGGAAGGTGAGCTGCTCGAAGTCGTCGGCGTCCATAAGCCTGATCCGTTCTCGCATCAGCTTCTCGCGCTCTCGCGGCCCCATGTCCATACGTCCATCCTCGCAACGCATTCGGGCGGATCAAGAACGCCGAATCGTGAGGTGACCGCCGCTCGGCTACGGCCGTGCCATCAGCAGACCCCACCACCCCAGGGGGAGGACCAAGTAGGGCGATCGCCGCTACGCCTGTCCCCGGGCGGAAAAGTGTTTGCGCGATTGTTTCTGAATCGTGCGCAACAGCCCAAAAACGGCTTCACAGAGCCAAATACTGCCCTCGCCGGCATCACCAGAAAGGAACGCGCGACGCGTGTCTGACCTCCCTACCGCCCCCGAACATCTAGGCCGCGATGGCAATCGTTTTTACAGCGAGGTGCTCACCGATTGGGAGCTAGACCCTCACCAGCTCGCCACGTTGGCCAACGCCGCTGCGTGTCTCGACAGGATCACGACGGCGCGCAACCGAATCAGAGGAGATGGACACCGACGAGCTGCTCAGCCTACTTCCGGCGCGAGTCGCCAGGTGAGATCCAATCGGAAGCCGGTGCCCGTCTGACCGCGTGGCTTCGAGAGCGCGGCGTGTGGGACTTCTACGGCAAGGAAGGTCGCGAGGAGCACGTCGAAGCCGCACTGCGAGGTGAAGCGTACCGATCCTTGGACTTCCTGGCGAGACTCGACCTACCAGACCGTCGAGCGCGAACTTCGCGAACGTGGTCCCCGCCCGCGTCGGGATCTGCGACCAAGGACGGACGAAAAGGGGCTGGTTAGCCCGCCTCTCAAGGCGTCCCATCAGGCGACGCTACGATGCGCTCGGCGCCGTCGATGACAACCCGGTGCGGGCGGCCGTACGTCAGGCACGTACGGCGAAGCTGACGACGCAGGCAGCGTACGCCGATGCGCTGCGCGAGCGCGCCAACGACCCCGGCGTCGCTCACTCACAGTTCTTGGCCGCGGTCCTCGGCCGCTGACGACCCAACACGAAGGGACGCACCATGCGACAGTAACCCGACCGGACGGATCTCGGGAAGAGCTAGAGCTATACCCAGCTCCAGGAGCTACAGGCGCGCGAGGCCGACGAGCGGAAGGCGCATCGGGCCCGCACGGATCAGTGGAAGCCGTTCGCGGCGGTCAACGTGATCGACCCTCGACTGAAGTCGAAGGCTGCCCAGCAGGCCCAGGAGCTATTCGGGAAGTGGCAGGAGGCCGCCGCCTATCTCGATCGACTAGCGGGCGAGCGGCGAAGGGCAACCGACGCCCCTCGTCGCCTCGGACCAGGCCGTCAACGAGGCATACGCGACCGATGCCGAGCGGCAGGGTCGACGGCACCCTGGTCACGCACGCGAAGGCCACGCGCGAGACGCTGCGAGAGGCGCTGCAGACGATCGAGACGCGACAGCTCGACCGCCGAGCAGGTGAAGGCCAGAGCGTACGTCACCCTGGAGAAGTACGTCGACGGAGCACGCGGCCGAGCTGATCGCCGAGCTGCGCCCCTACGCCGAGAAGCTCGACAAGGAATACTCGGCGGCTCTGAAGACCTGGCGTGAGAAGCGCACCAAGCTCGGGCGTGACGCGAACGACATTCGCATCGCCGGTCGGTCGATCCTTGGTCGCCAACGCGGTCTCCTGGACGACGACTTCACGGTCGACGGCGAGGATACGCTGCTCAGCCTCCCACAGATTCCCGAGCAGCAGTAGCAGCTTCACCCGAGCAGGCCGTCGGGTGCACCGATAGAACCTCGCCCGGTCTATCGGTGAACGCAGGGCGCGGGTAGGCCACCCGCGTGATGAACATGGCCCGGGTGACGCGCGATGCGAAGCCCGGGCGAATCTTGACTTGCCGAGCGGCACGGGGGTGGCGTCCCTCCACCCGTGCGCTGGCGAGAGAGGGTCATGCCCTCACCGGGGGTCGAGTGCCTTCTCCGTCGCTCGGCCCCCGCCCATTCATTCCACCGAAAGCAGTAGACATGGCAGACGAGATCGCAGGCTGGCCCAGCCTTGAGAAGGGCGTTGATCCGATCATCGGCCGCGCAGGCTCTCACCAGTGGCTCGGCCACCAGGCAGCCCACCATGACGGACAGAGCACCCTCGCGCCGGGTGTCGGGAATCGCATCCCGCCCAGTGCGCTACCCCTGCTCAAGAAGTCCCCCAAGCCCATCCCGAATCAGGTTCACCCAGCGGGCGCGGGCCTGGGCGCCAGCCTTGAAGGCGGCGACGGCGACTAGACGCTTGGCGCCCTCCACGTCGGCTTGAATCCGCCGGGCCGAGCGTCAGAAGGTTACGATTCTCCCGATGGCTGACCGCTGTCCAAGCTGCGGAGCACGGGGATTCAAGTCAGGCGAAGACGCCTGCGGCGGATGCGGGTGGACGGATCCCCTGCTCCCAGAGTGGGTTCGGGCCGGTGGTATCCCGATCCCGCGCAACCCGGGAAGGCCCGCTACTGGACCGGTCGACTGTGGGTCGGTAAAGCGCGGTCTGACGTCCCTTCTGAACCAATACCGACGGCCCCACCCCCCGAGGTACTCGAAGCGCAGGATCCGGCGCTGCGCCCTGTCGCGCGACTGAATCGCGTGCGTGTGCTGGGCGGCGCCGGGTTCGGCATTCCGCCGAACGTCGTCATCGATCTCGACTTCCTCAATGATTCGATCCGCATACGACCACCAAAGGGTGCCGAGGCAGCGGTTCCGTACACGGAAGTTGTGGCGCTGGAGATCGGTGGACCCGGTGCCAAGAGGTCGGGTGGCGGCTTCGTAGGAGGTGGCTTCGGCGTCGAAGGAGCAGCAGAGGGGATGCTCATCGCGTCGGCGCTCAACATGTTCGACGAGCAGGACCACAGTCGACACCGTCATTTGCCTTCGCACACACTCGGCCGAGCTGTTCCTTCATTCGACCGCAGAAACGCCCGACGCCTTGCGGATGCGCTTGTCCCCGGTATTCAACAGGCTTCGCGCGCTGGCCAGCTCTGACGCCCCGGCGGCACAGCAGCTTGACCCAGTAAATCAACTATCGAAACTCGCGGACATGCTCGAGAAGGATTTGTTGACCCGCGAGGAGTTCGACTCCCTCAAGGCGGAGCTACTCGGCAAGCAGGCGGCGACTGGAACCTAGACACGTTTCGGCTGAGGCTCCAGCGCTACCTCGCCGCGCTGGCCCGCTCGGCCTCGCCCTCGCCATGTGGGCAAGAAGGTCGGCGAATCAAAGCGCGTCGTCCAGGGCATCGAAAAGATCCAACGCGAACACCTGAACCGAAAGTCAGGACGTCTGCGCCGCTAGCCAGCAGCGATGAGGGTCGCCGCCGCACCGATTACGGCGCCAAGAATGGCCGCGATAACTGCGACAAAGAGCTGTAGTCGGCACGTACTCGACCGGCGTCGAACATCTGTATGAGCTGGCTAAACTGATCGACCGGTAGTCGAGCTGGTCGCTCAACTCATCTTCGACCAGCTCCTGGAATATGCAGGTGTCACTACCGTCGCTGTAGGTTGCGCGCCTCTGATTCTGGCAAGTTCTGGACTCGACCAGGCGTTTACTCGCCGCAAACCGTGTCACGGCAATGGCGCTCTGGTTTATCGAGCGGCGCCGCGTTTGACCGTATCACGCCCAACGCAAAACAGCCGGGGCCTTGGAAGTCGCGGTCAGCGTGTCGATGCTGCGGATTCAACGGATCAGCCATTGCCGCATCTCTTCGCGGGTCGCGTCCTGGCGCTGGAAGTAGAGGTCGACCTCTCTGGACGCCGAGTAAAACTTCATAGACAGGATCGTGGACGAAGGAGTTGAAGTCGTAAACGTAACAGTGGCGGGCCGGGCGGGTGTAGGGAACGACGAGTGAAGCGTTTCGGGTCGTCCTCTGTGGCGCTGGTGAGGTAGAAGTTCCCGTGCATGAAGATGGGCGGAATGCACGCGAGGCGGAGGGGCTCGCTTGAACGCCCGATCTCGTGCTGCAAGTACAGGATACACGCGTGCGCGCCGCGTCGGGTCGGAACAAGACCGGTTCTTCCCTCATAGGCAACGCATGAGATCGAGGTTCGCCATCCGTATCCGCAGGAGAACTCGGAAGACGGGAGGGTGTACGGAGACGAATCGAGATCCAGCAACTCATTGACGCTGGATTGAACATCGGGTCGGCAGATCGAGCATGAAGTCGACGCTTCGTGAAAGCCGAGATGAGGTCCTGTGTAGTGTTCCTCTGGGTCGATCGTCTGTTGGCGGGCGCTCGAGGGTCGCGTCAGGCGTAGTCGGTGACATCAAAGACCACCTCGACAGAAGAAGTACGGGGTATACCTCGATCAGGCGCCGCTCGACCATCGCGATGAAGTCATCAGCAGCTAGCGTTGCTGGCGCGGAGTCGGCAGGTGTGAAGTAGAAGCTGCCGAACGTGAGGGCGAGAACGGCTTTGCGGTCACCTTGCGCCGAGCCCTAGCCCGGAGTGACGCGGTCATTTCAGACGCAGCCATTCGGAACGTGTGCGTGACGTCGAACTTGCGTCGGGCGCCGAGGGCGCGTCGCAGCGAGGCGATCGCCTCGACGTTCGTCGTGAGGGATGGGAGAGGCGACGACCGGAATCGAACCGGTGTAGACGGCTTTGCAGGCCGCTGCGTAGCCACTCCGCCACGTCGCCAACGAGGGGATCAAGCCTACCGTGCCGGAGGGCCGAGTCTGCCGCGCGACGTTGCAGGATGCCTCGAGATCCGTGGGCGCCAAGATGCCCGTCGCCCATCGTTCTCGGCGAGTCCTCGGGAACTCCTTAGGTTGCCTTGCCGAAGGGCTTAGCGGCTCCTCAGCCTCTGCTTCCAGGCTGATCTCATCCAAGTTGAAGTGAGGTCAGCCATGAAGAGCAAGTCCCTGTTCACTCCCGTGCTCGCTGCAGGCGCCATCAGCGCCGCAGTGGCGGCAGCAGTGGTGCTCGCCGTGGCTGGAGGCTCGCCGAAGGGCTCGGCCCCCTCATCGGCGTCCGGATCGACTCGAACTGCTGCCGTCGGTAGGCGAACCGAGGTGGCCAACGCCACCTTGAGTGCGTCCCAGATCTATAGCCTCGACTCCCCTGGCGTGGTCTCGATCACCGCGAGGTCTGGCGAAGGTGCCGATGAGGGAACCGGGATCGTCCTCAACCAGAAAGGGCTGATCCTCACGAACGACCACGTGGTTGCGGGCGCCACCTCGCTCTCGATCAAGACGGGTGGTAGCTCGGGGACCACGAGGGCTGCCACGCTCGTCGGCGAGGAAGCCAACACCGACCTCGCCCTCATCCGGGTCAACCCCGAAGGCCTCGGGCTGAAGCCGCTGAAGATGGCGTCCTCCAGCGACGTCCACGTCGGCGACCAGGTCTACGCGATCGGCAATCCCTACGGCCTCGAAGAGACCCTCACGCGAGGGATCGTCTCCGGCCTGGGCAGGGACATCAAAGCGCCGGACGGCGCCAGCATCACGGGCGCCCTCCAGACCGACGCGGCTCTCAACCCCGGCAACTCGGGAGGTCCGCTCATCAACCAGCAGGGCGAAGTGATCGGCATCAACTCCCAGATCGCCAGCGACGCGGCCCGCTCCGAAGGCGCACAGCCCGGCAGCACCGGGGTGGGTTTCGCGATCTCCTCCGACACAGCCGCCCAGGTGGTGAAAGCGATCGAATCAGGACATACGGTGAGCGGCACCAGGACGACCGAGCGACCGGCTGAAGCCACCGAAGAAGGACGCCAGCGTGGGCTCGGCGAAGGACAAGCCGAATCTGGCCAGGGCGAATCCGGACAGGGCGAATACGGCCGCGTCACACCCGAACAGGAAGCCTCGGAACAGGGCGAACCGGAAGGGACCGAACGGACGGAAGGCGCCGAATCCGAAGAAGCCGGATCTCCGCGCCTGCTATTGCCGTAGCGCTTCAGACGCGCGGTCTCCGCGCGGGGGATGTGGCCGCCGCAAGCAGCGATGCCGGCGGCCGCCATCCCCTGGCTGGGCCGGGCCGCCGTTGCTAGGCTTCCTGTTCTTCCAGGGCGATTAGCTCAGCTGGGAGAGCGCCGCCTCGACAAGGCGGAGGTCACTGGTTCGAGCCCAGTATCGCCCACTCAGAAAAGCCCTGCTAACGCGGGGCTTTTTTGTTACCTGAGCCCGATTGCGTCGGCCGTGAAGTGGGCTGGACCCCGTATAGGACCCCGGCGCGCGGGGCGGGTTGCCGTAGCGCCCGGAAAGCCCACGGCACGGGGTAGCCCACGGGGCAGCGTTCCAGGGCCTTAGGTGTGGCTCCTGTGTGTGCATTTGGGCCGCTAGGGGTGACCGGATGGGGGTGCCGTGAGCCGCCGGGGCGCGGTGCGGCAACGTTGCCTGATAGGTCCGTTTAGACTCCGAGGGAGATCGCAGGGCCGCGTTTGGCCTCGCGTAGAGCCTCGAAAACAGCAAGGGGAAGCGTCATGGCGAGGATGAAGGGGACTCATCGCGGGGTTGGGTCTGCTGCTGGCCGTCTGCATGCTTGGACCGGCGGTTGGATCGGCGTTTGCTTCATCGGGCGAAATCACGTCCGCCTTTGCCAACTCGACCTGGACCAAAGGGAGCGTTACCGGCTCCGTAACCTGGGACGGATGCGGCGCTTCTGTGGGTGGCCCTTGCCAATGGGTTCCCTTGGTCAAGGTTCAATCGACCTTAGAAAACCGCTCCGCAGGGTCGGCACTTGAAGGAGACGGTCCGACCCTCCGCACCTTCTGGAATGGGGGTGGACACAACGCGGACGGCACGATCCCGATCAATGAACCTAATGGCTATCTGCTCCAGGGCGTCTACGGCCAACGCGCGTGCCTGGTCGCGATCTATTCGTATTGGTACGTCGATCCGACCTGCGTGTCCCAATACGAAACATTCCGGAAATTCGACGAAGAATTTCACCTGCCGCCGCCCGAAAAATCGCTCGCGGAATCTTGCAAACCTGAACAGCACATAGGGACAACGCTGCTCGCCAATCGCATCTTTGTTGTTGAAACGCCTTCGCCAACGAAACAACAAGAAACGACGCCGCCGCCGCCTTCCTCGTCAACGACGCCACCTACGGCGCCGACCATCACAGCGTTCGCTTCCAGCAGCGACGTGAAGCTTTCTAGCGGTATCGGCACGATCACGGCCGGTTGTGGCGCGGCGAACACGGAAACATGCACTTTCGCCCTTACGCTGATCGCCACCGTCAAAGGTGCCCATGCAAGCTCGACCAAGCACGTGACCATCGGCACGGTGACCGGCAGCGTGCCTGGGGGAAAAAGCGGCAAGCTGACGATCAAGTACTCCTCACGCTGCTGCAGCATCTCAAGCACTACACCTCGCACCTTGAAGCGAAGGGGACCGTCAAGGACACGGCTGGCCTAGTGACAAAGCTCAACCGCCACCTGACGATCAAGAAGAAATAGCCCGGCAAGCATTGCAAGGGCTTAGGTGTGGCTAGCTGGCCGCTCCTGGGGCGCTCCTGGGTGGGCTACTAAAGCCGCCGGGACGCCGGGTACGATTGCTCCATGAACCCTCTACCAGTAGCGTCGCTCGAACGTGCCGAAGCGGAACAGGTTGCGTGGCAGGAAATGCGGGAACGCACCGCAGACGAACATCGCCACGACGGCGACGTATCGAGCATCGAGAAACCTTCGCGCAGGGAGCTGCGAGAGCAGACTCGCGTTGCCGGGCTTTTAGCGCAAGCTCACGGCGGTAGCAGCTAGGCCATCCATGTGGCTGCGGCGCAAAGAAGTCGGAACGGCGGCAGTGCGACGAGCCTTGGATGGCATCGCACAGCCCGACGTTGATGAGGGAATCTCTATGGCGGAAGTGGCCGACAGCGCATTCATGGCGCGTTTGAGGCCGTAGGTTCGCTTTCGCGCGCATCTCAACCGTCACGGGTGCGTCCGAGGACGCGGAGCTTGAGCCCGGCTTCGTCATGGTCTTAGCTGCGTGCTCGATGGGATACGCCGTCCGGGTGGAGCACCCACGCGAGTTGCTGCTCCCGGGCATGAGCGCGGAGATTGAGGATGGACTAATCCGGAAGGCGGATGGAACCCTCGATCTCGCCGCACTCAACGAGTCGCCCGAACACCTTCGGCGACTATTCCGTTTCTGCGCGGTATGGTCGAAGCCTGCCGCATTACTCACGTTCTCGGGCTGCCACTTTGATGTATGGCGAGCGATGTCAGCCACGCTGGGCCACTCGATTCAGACGAACGCACGGCAGACCGGCGTTTCGAAGCGGGACATGCTCAGCCTGGACGAAATCGACGACATGCTCAGAGTCGGCTACTGCTTGAGGGTCATCGATGAGGTTGCCGGTGAGGAACCGGGACACTGACTCGCTAGGCGGAGAGCTAGAGCCCCGCGCCGCCAGTCGTCATGAAGCCGACGGCGCGGGGTTGATGGTTTCTGGAGCGGACTCCTCCTCGGCCAGCGGGTCGGGCTCTTGCGGCGGGGGTACTCGACGCCAGTATCGGCGTGAGAGTTGGCGAACACGTCCGCTATATCGTTGACGTGTTTGAGGTAGGCGTCGTTGTCGTCCACGCCAGGCCACGGACGCGCTCCCCAAACCTCTTCCCGGGCCTCCGCGAGGTCGCGCTTGAACGCCTCCCATTCGGCGTATGTTTTGATGCTCTCGGTCTCCCGGATCGCCCGCGCCAGTAGCTCCAACAGCAAGATGCGCCGAAACTTCGGCGAGCGGCTGTACAGCTTGGCAGGACTCCATGGCGCGTTACTCGGCTTGCTGAAGTCGGCTTCTATTACCTCCTCTTGCGGGGTGCCGTTCGCGCGGTACTCCGCCTGCTCCGCTTCCAGCATTTCCTTCTCTGCCGCCGGTATAGACGGCTTGCGCTTCACTTTGACGATTCTCGTCATGACTACCTCCAGAGGGCAGGCTGGCCGGGCTCAACCACCGAGTCCTGCTGCCTGCCTCTCCGCAGTTCGGTAGTCGAGCGCTGCCCTCTGAATCTACGGCGCGGTCACGGGCACCGCGCCTGACGTCACGCGCCCGGGCCGTTGCACATTGGACATAGCGTCCGCTTTTGCTCTCACGACCCGAGACGTCAGCGACGGACGTCTGCCGCCATGGTACCAGGGGTCCTATGCGGGGTCCGCCGGGGCGGCGGGGAAGTTTGGGTCAGGCAGGGCGGGGCGTGACCCCCGCTTAGGGCAGGCGGCGGTCAAGCTACCTCATCGACATGTTGCGATTTTGTAACCGCCCCCGCAAATGACCGGGTATGGCGGGGCCTATGAGATAATTGCTACAAGCCCAACATGAGGGCTTGTCGAGGCATCACGCCTCAGAAAGGAGGACGCAATGGCAGGAAAAACCCCATCAAAAAGCTCGGGGAACAAAAGGGCAGTACCACTCATCCAAGGACGGCAGGTTCGTGAGCAAGAAATACGCGGACAAACACCCGAGCACGACGTTCAAAGAGAGCGCCAGGAAAAAGTAGAGGGACGACGGTCTAGGTCGCCCCTCTGAGCAAGTGCCGCCGCGTGACGTTGTGATTGGCGCATGCGGCGGCACCTGTATTTCTACCCGAATCACGTAGATCGTGATGCGCTCGCCAGGGACGTTGCATGACGCGCGGCCAGCGACGCCACCGCGTTCGGTGGCTGTGCGGCCTCATCGTGGGCGGCGTCTAGACCCTCGAGCAGCTCGGTGTCGTGGCCGTCGAACAGGTGCCCGTAGCGGTTCATCGTCGTGGTGATAGAGAGGCGTGGCCCAGGCGCTCCTGAATGACCTTGGGGTGAGCGCCTTGGGCGATCAGCATCGAAGCCTGGCTGTGGCGCAGGTCGTGGAAGCGCAGACCGTGAAGCTCGGGCGGGAGGGCAGGAGGGCGCTTCTTCTTGGGGTCCTTCGGTCGGCTGTCGCCTTTGAGAATCGGATACCACACCCGCCGCATGAACAGACCGTGGCGCAGGACGCCTCCTTCGGGGCCAGTGAAAACCAGGGCGTCTTGGCCGGCATGGCCGCCGGGGGCGGTCAGGTGATCGTTGAGCATCGCGCGTAGGAACTTGGGCAGGGTCACGGTGCGCGTCTTGCCGGTCTTTGGACCGCCGAATACGGTTGGGTCTGAGCCGCTCGAGCGCGCGGCGCACGTGTACGACGCCGCGCAGTAGGTCGACGTCCTTCCGACGCAGACCGGCGAGCTCGCCCGCGCGTAGGCCCGTGTAGGCGGCGGTATAGACGAGCAGGCGGTAGGTGGGGGAGGGCATCGCATCGGCCAGTCGCTGGACCTGCTCAGCGTTGAGGAAGGTCGGCTCCTGATGCCGGTTGGGCGGTAGGCCCCTCATGCGCTGGCAGGGGTTCGCAGGGATGATCTGTGGCTCGACCGCCTCGCTCATGATGGCGCTGAGGACCGTGTGCACCTTCCGCACCGTGCCGGGTGCCTTACCTTCGCGCGTCAGCCGGGCGAAGTACAGTCGCGTCGCCTCGCGCGTGATGTCCGCGATGGGCGTGGTGCCGAACTCGGGGAGCAGGTACGTCCTCACGACCTGGCCGTAGCGGGCGGTGGTCGTGGGGGAGAGGCCCGTCCAGCAGGTGGCTTCCCACGTTGCTACGACCTCCTTGAACGGGCGCGGCTTGTCTGGGTTGGTCGCCGTAGAGAACATCGCGCCGTGCGCCTCGGCGTCCATGCGCGTGATCCACCGCCGGGCGACTTCCTTATCGCGGAACGGCTTCTCCTTGCGCGCGCCAGTCGCCGGGTGACGCCAACGTGCTTGCCACTTGGTGGTGCCGTCGGCGCGCTTGCCCCTACTGCGAACGTGGCCGAGCATTACGCTGCCTGCTTCGGTAGTCGGTGACCGTGTAGGGCGTGCCCGTGGCTAGTCGCCCGCGGACCTGATCGACACTTCTAGCCGCTTTTCGGTCGGTGCGCTAGCGACGGAGAACGGGTGGCGCTGCCATCCGTCTACGCCGCCGAACGCGAGAAATACAAACTGGCCGGGCTCGAAGCTCAAGGGCCGTCCAGCCGGTTCGAGGGACACGTTGACCGTCGTCGCGTTGGGGCGCTGCACATCCGCGACCGTGAAGTCGTAGACGGGTATGACGAACCGAGCAAGCAGCTCGCGGTAGACGTACGCGACGATGCCGACGCCTCCGATGAGCAGGAAGGCCACCCGGAGCGAGGTTGAGGCTTTCAGCGCGGGGTCTACGATCGCGCCGTGCGCCACAGCAGCCGCGACGAATAGCCCCGTCAGGCGGTGGCCCGTCAGCCAACGCTCGTGGCTGATGCGGGCCAGCCGCCGAACCAGGTGCGACCACTTCGCGGCTCGCAGACTCGGCGCTACCGACCAGACCGCGAGGATCAGAAGTCCGGCAAAGGCGGCCGATCCTAGGCCCACGCCAAACCCAGACGGCTTGGGTGCAACGCTCGATCCCACGAGCCCGGCGTGGAGAACCATGAGGACGACGGCGGCAACGGCGGTGTGCCGATGCCACTGCGCGACCCTGTCGAGGCCGCCGAACGCGCGCTCGATCGCCGGCAGCACAGTCGCGAGCACGAGCGCGCACGACAACAGAAGCACGGCCTCGACGCCGAATACCTCCGCCAGATAGCGGCCATTCGGCTGGCCCCCGGGGCGAGCGAGAATCCATAGCGCCACGCTGCCGAGCACCACGGCTCCCAGCACTACGACGCCAATGCTGGGCTTGGCGACTCGCCGCGAAAGCGGCGCTCGGCCATCCTGAGCGGAAACAGACATCACGCGCCCATCACGCTATGCGACCGCGCTCGTCATTGCCCATCCCGTCACCATCGGATTCGTGGGCCCGGCCCGGGGCGCCCGCTCGGGTTCACGTCTTGGGCCGGTAACGTTGCCGCGTGCCGGTCGTTCGACGAGTCGATCATCTTGCTGCGATCGTGTCCGATCCGCGCCCGCTGTTCGACGTGCTGACCAAGAAGCTTGGTCTTCCGGCGATCTGGCAACCGTTTGATGCCCTCGGGTGGAGCAGCGGCGGGGTGGGCTTTGGCAACGTGACGCTCGAGACGTTCACGCCAGCGAAGGGGCACGAGGTCGGCGTGCAACTTGACCGCGGCGCGCTGGCGACCGCCTTCGAGCCGGCTGCCGATGCACTGGCCGAGTTGGATCGTCGGGAAATCCCGCGAGGGTTCCCGTTCCCCTATCAAGGTGCTCCCCCAACCGCCGAGCGCTCCGAGATGCTCATCGACCCGGGAGTCGTGCCTCCGTGGACGACAACCTTGATCGGAGGGTTTCTCGGCGATCGCCAGCTAGTGCAGACGCTGGGCGCGCTGCGTGCCGCAGACAAGGACGTGGTCGCCTCGGCCATCGAGATGTCGCGCGATCCCGCGGCGGCCGCGATGATGGTGGCAGCGGGTACGCCGACCCGCCCCTGGCTGTTCCTTTGCGAGTATCACGACGGCCTGAATGAGCGCCGCCGCGCGGCAGCCCAGAAGGCGCTGGAAGAGGCCGAGGGAGGGGTACTCGGCATCAGCCGCATGCTCGAGGTTGTCTATGCCGTTGAGGATCTCGACGAGGAACGCGGACGCTGGGAAACGCTGCTGGAGCCCCTGATCCCCGGACCTGATTCATCGTGGCGGTTCGCTGATGGTCCTTCGGTGCGGCTCGAAGAAGCCTCGACGGTGCCCGGCCAGCGGATCGTATGCGAGGTCACGTCCATCGACGCTGCGACTCGAAGCCTCGACGCGCTCGGTTTGCGCTGGGAGAGCCATGCCGAGGCGGTCGCGATCTCCCCAAGCGCCCTCGTTGGTCTGGAAATCTGGCTCGTTCCCTGACAACGTAGACGGCTGCCCGGCACACGCTACGCAGGCACCGGAACTCCTGGCGGCGGCCCGGCTCGGCTCGGCGACACCGCCTGCCGCATTCCTAACTCAGCGGCTGGCCGTGTGGGCGTCTGAAGTTGTAGCGCTCGAGGAACAGCGGTAGCGCTGCCGTTCGTTCTGCGGAGCAGCCGTAGATCCGCTCGTAGGCCCACTCGTTAGCGAGGGTCTGGATGAATCTCTCCGCCTTTCCATTGGTGCGCGGGCGATAAGGGCGAATGCGCAGGTGGCGCAGGCCCAGCTCGGAGAGGGCGCGGCGATAGGCGTGGGCGACATAGGCAGATCCGTTGTCGCTCATCACGGCCTTGATCTGCACGCCGCGCTGGGCGAACCAGCTGACGCCGCGGCGAAGGAAGTCGACCGCGCAGCGAGCGGTCAGCGCTGGCAGCACCTCGGCATAGGCCAGGCGCGTGTGGTCATCGATCATCACGTGCACGTACTCAAAGCGCGTGAGCCCGCGCTTGACGCCGTCGACGTGACTGGAGATCTGGCTCTTGCGATGCGCCACCATGCGATGCCCCGCTCCACGCTCAGAGATGCGCCCGAGCTGCTTGATGTCGACGTGCACGAGCTCGCCGGCGTGGCGGCGCTCATAGCGGTTGGGCGGCTCGGGTGGCTGCAAGGCGCGATCGCTTGCCCAGGCCGATCCGCTTCAGCCACAGCGACACGGTCGAGAGCGCCAGTGAGAGCACCTCGGCGATCTCGGCCGCGGTCATGCGCAGCTTGCGCAGCGAGCGGATCGCCTGGACCTTTGCCGCCGGCAGCTGCCCGGGCGAGCGCAGACGGCCGCGAGGAGCGATCCGCAGACCATCGGCGCCTTCCTGGCGAAAGCGCCCCACCCAGCGATAGACGGTGCGCTCTGAAACACCGGCGGCCGCTGCCGCGGCCGACACCGACCACCCTTCATCGATCACTCGCTCGACGAGCAGGCGGCGGCTGTTCGGACAGGTGCGGGCATTACCGTGGAGCTTCATCCGGTGTCCTCCTTGGATCTGAGTTGGCTTCAGCTCCTCTCAGCCTCCAAGGGGGCCCGGATGTCTACTGACGAACGTGCTTAGGAACTACACCTAGCCCATCGAGAGCGAGGCTCGCGGTCCGGACGAAACCCAGGCGTCTCGCCAGCCGAAATCTCTGTGCCTGCTTTCGGCGCGGAGCAGGCGCCGGAGGGGGCACGCAGATGCTGAGCGCCCGTGGCCGCATCTTGGCCGCTTCTTGCCCTCAGCTCACATCATCTAAGAGCAGGTCAGAGCAGCTTACGCGGGCCTGTATGCGCGACGTGATGCCGGGTGGCGAGTTCGAGCCCAGTATCGCCCATTAGAGAAAAGCCCTGCAAATCAGGCCTTTTCCTTTGCCCAGCGTCATTGGCTCTCGCTCGGGCAGCAGTCGGCGTCTAACTCTGGCCTAACACTTCGGCAAGCCGCGCGCGGCCAACAAGTCGATCCGCCAGCCCATGTCGCCTGCTCCCAAGGAAACCTGCACGGGCACGCTTCTGGCCGGAGGCACGGGCTCGAAGGCCAAACGACGAAAGCTCTAGAGCGCCCTGGGCAAAGAGGTGCAAACTCACGCCCAGGGCGTCGTCGTTTCCGGACATCGGCGAATAGGCAAGCATGGTCTCCCAAGCCCGCCGAATGGAGCGCCCGGTGGGCTTGGGAGACGTGATCTAGCCGAGTGGCGCAAGGCGTCGGCATCGACTGCGGCCAAAGCTTGTGTTCCCGGATGGCGGCAAGCAATGGAGCACGACGGCCCTACCCGTCGGGAGCCCGCCATTTGTGCGGGCTATCCGCTCAGCAGAGCCCGCCGTCGAAGACGATGATGGTGTCTTTCGCGGTCCGGCTGAAGTTGTCGGTCACCGTTACCGTGACGTGGTGCTCTTCGATCACGCACATCGACCCTGAGAGGGTGTGTTCAAGTGTCTTGCCGGTGCCCAGCGGACCGTCAAGGTCATCGCTCCAGACGTAGCCGGATTCAGAGACGGTCGCGCCACCGAGCGTTTCCACGTCGGCGTGAAACCTGATCAGTTCTCCCGGTGCATGGCTTGATTCGTCTTCCGGTTCTGTGATCTGCACACTCGGGTTTCCACTTGGTGGGCCGATGGTGACCGTGATCGAGGCGCTTGAAGTGGCGCCGGCTGAGTTCGTTGCCGAAAGTGTGACGGTGTGCGCTCCGGGACTGTTGATGTCGTACTTGAAGAGAGAAGCGCCGATCCCCACCGCTTTGCCGTCCACTGACCACACGGCCGAGGTCGAAAGGTCTCCCTGCGCACCATCGAAGGCGGTGCCGCGGAAGTTGATGAACTGGTCGGCCGCGAATTCCGACCCGTTGATCGGGGCGGTGATCGTGACGTGGGGTGGTTGGACAACGATGTGGACCGTGATCGGATCGGTCACGCGCACGCCGCCCTGCGAGTCGGTGATCCGTGCGTAGATGTGGTGGAGGCCCGGGCTCAGGCTGTGGGTCGTGAAGATGAATCCCCGACCGATGTCGGGACCGTCCTTGTCGTCGTTCCACACGATTCGAGATTCCGGCACGGAGCCGTCGAAGATGTCGTCGGTGCGGACGATGAACGTCGCTTCGGCACCCCAGTTGTAGGTCTGATCGCTCCCCGTCGGGAACACGATCTGTCCACTCGGCCTTGCGTCGGGGACACATGCGTTGTCGGCGTTGGACCAGTAGGTGTCGACCGCCGTCTGGCCCTTGCCGACGCGCGTCGAACGGGCCCACGGATAGCTCTTTTCCTCGCAGATGTCGCCGAGCTCGCCATCGGCCCAGATCGGCTCCTTGTCGGGATCCGCCCAGCTGAAGAAGGGGTATGGATCGGTGGCCGCCTCGACGAACTCATGCGACGCCCGCTCGGTTGTGGTGTCCAGGGCGGCCAGGTAGGCCGAACTTGTGCGGTCGTGCGTGAGCGAGTCCATGCCGGGCACCTTGATGACGAACCATGGAATCGCTGGATGCACGAGAAACGAGAACAGGATCCCCTCTGACGGTGTGAAGAAGTGATAACCGCCCCATGCGCCGGTCTTGATTTCGCTTTCATCGACGAACACCGCGAAGATCGGGTCTTCGTCGGAGTCTCGCCACCAGTAGTTCGGGGCGTCCGAGCCGAACCGGTGGCTGAAGGTGAACGCCTCGACGTCGAGGAACGTCCACACGCCGCCGGTGGCCGGTTGGCCGGTGTCGATTTCATAGCCCAGGAAGCGGCCCTGTCCGACCCCGTACTGGGCGAGGCCGCCCCAGAAGTTCCTGGAGTCGGGGTCGGCGAACTGGTCTCCGACGAAGTCCTCGAGGCCTTTGTTCACCGCGCTCACGAAGTCGGTATGTTCGGCGAAGTGCGGGCCCCAGTAGAATGCCCAGATCGCGGGATGTTCGCTGATTGGGCCCGACGCTACCCCGGTGGCACACCCGATCACATCGACGACCGCGACGCCGCAACGATTGGGTTCGGCGGGGACTTCCGCCGTGCGGGCGTTGCCGCTCGACCCCGCGGGGATCAGGTTGTGCCTCTTGTATCCCCGTGGGACGCTCAGGAGGCCGACTCCGGCGGAGCGGCGGATCCGGGTCGTTCGCAGCACTGTGTGCCAGCGCCGACCCTTGGCTTCGTCTATCCGAAGCGGGATCTGCGAGGCGTGCGCCAGCAGCGCCCGCCCGATCGAGCCGGGAGCGGAGGCACCCAAGGATTGGGCGAGCAGCGACCTGACGCGGGCGGGCGGGCCCGGCAGCCCCACGTCGTACCACAGTCGCTCACGCAGTTTGCCCTGCGTCAAGAGATAGGCCCGAGCGTCGAAACCGCCGATTCGCATCGTGAGCGCAAGTGCTCGCAGGTGCGCCTTAGGCTGCTTGAGCGACGCTTTACCCGGCGCCTGCTTGCTCCCGGGCGGCGCGGCTGACGGCTCGGACGGCTGAGCGTGTGCGAGCATCTTCACTTCGCGGTCATAGCTTGAGATTGCGCTCCGCAAAGCGATCACCTGAAACAACTTGCGCAGAGGGTCGAGCAGGGTCACCTGGGCGTCGGCGTAGCGGATGATCACTCCCTGAACCGGCGTGGCGCTCTTGCTGCGGACCTTCCCTCCCGCACGTTGGGGTCCGAGCGTTTCGTAGCGTAGGCCCGACGGCCCGAGTGTGAGTCTCGACTGGTTGTGGCCGTCGCGCTGTTCGATCACGTAGGCGCGGGCCGCCAGAGCCGACGATGCCGCGCCGGCCGCAAGCCCGACGCCGAGCAGGGCCAAGAGGGCCGCGAACGAGCCGAGGTGAATGGGGGCGCGGCGGTGGCGCGCAAGAGGTCTTCCCGGGCCCGCGGTCCACCGCCTTCGATTCGTGTAGTCCCCCCACATGTGCCGCTCGCGATCATAGCTTCGCCCCCTGACGATCGGACCATTGGAAGCGAAGGTCAGGCACCGGTGGTCCTTCGCGTGGTCCCTGAGCGCGGGCACGCCTCACAGCACCGCACAACACCCCGGAACGTCCTTCGAGCCCAGTATCGCCCACTCGGACTCGTTGTGGCGAAGCCCCCCGGACCCGGCGCCGGCCGGCGCCCCCGCAAGGGCGCCGGCGGCGATCGCGAAGCCGGCGACTACAGCGGAACGGTCAGAGCGGTACCTCTGACGGTGCACCCTTCGGGGTTCTGGCCGGTCCGGAGGAACGCGTCCCACAGGACGATGCTGGTGGGCGTAGCGATTGAGCCATTGACGTGCGCGACGTTTGCAAACGGTTCCTTTTCGTTCGAGATCAGTTCGATGATCGGCGTCGACGAGGTCGATAGCGCCACGTCCTGAACGAGTTTCTGTTTTGCTTCCGGGCTTTTTTCGCCGGTGGCGTCCGTCGCGACCATTCCGGTCATCGCGAACGAGCCAGCCGGCGCCTGCGCTTCGATCCTGCTGAAGTTGAGGTTGAAGCTGAAGCAGGCGAGCGTTACCTGCGTGCCTCCCAACGCGAACAGCGCCGCGGTTGGCGAGGCCAGCGTTCCAGCGAGCGTCGCCGAAAACGCCACGGCCTTCTGCGGCTGTCCGGCCAGACCTTCTTTGCCGTTGGCGCCGTTCGTTCCGTCCTTTCCATTTGCCCCGTTTGCGCCGCTTTTGCCGGCAGGACCGGTCGTGCTCCACGACACCTTGCGCTCGCTGCTTCGGCATTTCGTTCGTGCGGTCACTAGGCGCATAGAGCCGCCTTGCTTCTTGACGCAGGCGTACAGCTTCGCCGCGTCAGCCTGCGGTGCGGCGGCGAAGACTACGGTCAGCGTCGCACCCGCGGTGACGAGCAGGCCGACTCCGCGTCGCGTGATTCGTCTTGACATGGTCGATCCTCCGATGTGTGCGGGCGGCCCGGCCGCAGTCCAGCCACGTGCCGCGTTCGCCGGCTCTCTTTGCGAGCGCCAACGCATCTGCCCCCCGCTTCAAGCTTGCGCCGGCATCGTCGCAGCTACCGCAGGGCAGATCAAGAACTGTTCGTCAACCGCTCGGAGAAAGCGGTGGGTTGGATTCATTCCACCTTGCCTGCGCCCTTGTGGCCGGCCGTGGTCCTTCCCGTGGTCCCTCAATGCGCGAATCTCAGGTGACCTCAGAACATCTCAGAGCCCGTCACACGGCCTAGAAGACCTCACATGACGCCCGGGACGTGGTTCGAGCCCAGTATCGCCCATTTTTTTCACTGGTCGGGTTGGACGAACTCCAACCCGACCAGTGCTCGCAAACGAGCCGTGTCGTCCAGTGCAGGGCCTGGCTCGATGACCTGGGCGGCAAATGATGCGCGCCAAGTGGGGGATCACGCGTCAAATGGATCGCACAGGGCGTCGTGTCGGCGGTGGCAAGGGCGACGGCGGGCGCGCCTCGGTCGACGAGCTTGCGAGCGGGGCGGAGGAGGGCCCGTCCGCCCAGAGCGTCCAGGGTCAGCATCGAATACGGCATCTTGAGAAGACTCCCGTGCAAGGCTGCTTAGTCGACCGTGAGGTTCGATGCGCGATCTTGTTCAAGCAGATGAATGGGGGCAGCGGCTCGAGACCGCGGCCCCCGAACGAAGCTTCGAGGACCGGAGGGGGCATCCCAGTCAGACAAGGCGGCGGCAGCCGAGCCGCGGCGAGGAGAACGATGCTCGCGGCGACGGTACTCGCATTTGCGGCGCCGGCGCCACTGCTCAGCAGGCACACGTGCGCCCCGAATCGCGCTCTCGCCTCCTACGCGAGCTCGGCTTCGTCAAAGTGATTAACACCAATCGGCGCGAGGGGTCCAACGAGCTAGGTGCGACAACGACGTGCTCGCAGTGCGGGCCGGCTGCGCTGCTCGACTCGCGGGCCGGCTCGGGCCCCAGTGTGGGACTTCTCCTGCGACCCCCGTCCGAGCCGCCCTCGATCTCGGCGGTGACAGCGTCCTCACGCGCGAGGCGCGCGCGGCTGTCGAGCAGCACCGTCTCGAAATTCGCGTGTTGCTCCCCCGCGAGACCAAGTCCGTGCTGTTCACCAATGCCCGTAAGCGCGGGCGTCGCCCTTGGGGGGTTGGCCCAAGCCAGTGCCACCGGAGATCGTGAAGGTGCGCCGGCGATCTGAGGCGCCATTGGCGCTTTCCGGTGTGGGCGGAGCACATGGAGCTCAGGCAATGAGACATTGCTCACGGCAGGGTTAGGAGCGGCTTAGGCGCGCCCAGAAACATCGTGCACCCTAACCAATCCAACCAAGGGATTACCACGTGAACCGCATATCGACGATCTGCGCGCTGTCCGCAGTCGCCATCGCACCCGCAGCGCTTACCGGCTGCGGCGGTAGCTCCGCAACGAGTGTCCCGACGAAAGCGAGCGCGGTCACCGCGACCGAGGCCGCGGCGCGGTCGGCGCCGTCGCTGGTCATCGGGACATACAAGACGCCCGAAGACGGCACGCTCATCTCCGGCGCCAGCAACCGCACGCTTTATGTCTTCAAGCCGGATGAAAAGTCCACCTCCGCCCACGAGAAGCTCAGCACCTGCAACGCAGCCTGCGTGGCTGTGTGGCCGCCGGTGCTTGCCACTGCTACTCCGGCGGTGGCCGGGAAAGCAAATGCGTCCTTGATCGGCCTCACGACGCGCAGCGACGGCACCAAACAAGTCACCTACAACGGTCTGCCTCTCTACTACTACGCGGCCGACACGAAAGCCGGTCAGGCCACTGGCAACCACCTCAAGGACGGTTTCGGGCTCTGGGTCGGGATGCTTCCCAGCGGCGCGCTTGCACCGGACGGCAGTTCTTGAGCGAGAGCCAAGTCGTCCGAGTGACACGGCGCACGTGAGCTGCACCCGCTGCGGGCCCGAGCCTCAAGTTCGGCCCGCAGCGGCATGCCCGCGGGTGCCTATGGGTTTTTCGCGGCGACCGGTATCGACGTGAAGGTGTCAGTGCCGTTGACGTAGAGACCGCCGAGCGTCCCGGTCACGGGGGAGTTGAATTCGAGCAGGCTAGCCCCCACCCATGGGCTGAGGGTTCCATTGACGACGAGGATTGTCCCCGTGCCTTTGCAGGAAAACACCAGTTCCATCCCTTTGATTTCGTCGGCTATCGGCGGCACTTCGACCAGTTCGGTGGCCCAGGGAAGGTTGGGCGCCGTTACCGACAGGGGCGCGGCTTTTCCCGATTTCATAGGAGGACAAGGACTCGGCCCACATTTGCTGAGCTTGAATTTCGTCATCTTGTCGACTCCTGGGCCGCCTGATGCAGGGTTTTCAAGCGCCTCAACATCCTTGAGCGTACATGTAACTGGAGGAATCACGGGGTTGCTGAACGTGAGTGTCCCTCTGGTCTTGATGGCCGCCGCTTTCCCGGTTAGCAGTTTGCCGTTCAGGTACCAGTGCGGAGATGCCTGAGCGATAGTCGGCGCAAGTGAAATAGTTGCCGTCGCCCCGAGCGCGGTGATACCAGCAATGATCTTCCTGGCCATTATTGCTCCCGGTGAAGTCGTGGGCGGCCGATGTGGTTTGCGTGGTCCAAGACGCCCCGCGCTTCGGGTGGCGGGTTGCCGGACAAGAGTGAAGGGGCGGCCGAAGGCGAAGTGGTCTGGGAAGAAATGAAATGCCGCCTTGGTGTTTCGAAGGCGAATGAAAACCCGGCCAAGGAGAAGGTCGGCGAAATCTGCGAACCGGCGGAATGAGCACGGTCGCATAACCGTAATACTCGCCCGTGACGGGGAATGACCCGTCACGGGCCCTCTTGGCGTAATGAGCGCACGCTGTTCGTGGGGGCTGCTGCCCGTGAGCAGCGTCTAGACCCTCGCTGCTACCAGCAGCGGCCCCGGTCGGCTGACCCCCGCCTTATTCCCTGAACCCCGCGGGCGACACCGCGGTAAGGGTCAAGCGCAGTGTGGCGCGGTGAAACGCGGCATAGTCGGGCAAGCGAAATCCCTGGTAACGGCGCAAAAAGTGCTGATTTGCAGGGCCTTTCCGGTAGCCTCGACAAGGTGGAGGTCACTGGTTCGAGCGCAGTATCGGGATAGACCAAGTATCGGGCGCCGGGTGCCTCGATTGCCCAGCTAGCGTGTCGTCCCAGGCGCTGTGTGTGCGCGATTGGTGCCGGAGGGCTGTAGGCTCCGCGGGGTATTTGGTGGGTGGGTGCTAGCCACGGGGGGCAGTTCGCATTATCTCGGACCAAGTAGATATTGTGAGCGAGTAGATGCGCTAGCAGTGGCGTACTGCGTTCGTGAGCGGCTCGTGGTCCGTTTGGGCCCCGCCCTCATACGGCGCGCCGATCCGACTTGTGCGCCGATCCGTGACGAGTATGCTTTGCGCACACAAAAGGGGGGAAAGACATGACGTCTTGGTTTCAACAGCGCCCGCCGGACCGCGAGCGACATGGAGACTCGCCTCGCAACGAGCGCCGGCCGGCCGGTTGGAGCAGAGCCACGTTCGGCCGTATTCGGCCTCGGTTCAATCACGCGACCGTGGTGGTGTACCTGGTGTTGTTCGTGGCCCTCGGCGCCGGCGCTTTGGCGGCCCCGGCGCTCGGTAACGGTGAAGGCGAAATCCACGGGTGTGTTGGCGAAGACGGGCAGCTGACGATCGTCAAAGCGGGTCAGAAGTGTGGCAAGCACCACACGCGCATCGCGTGGAGCGTGCACGGAGCACAGGGCTCCGTAGGACCGCAGGGAGCCGCGGGGGGCCAAGGACCGCAGGGATCTCCGGGAACCCAAGGTGCGCAGGGATCGGGCGGCTCTCAAGGAGCGCCTGGACCCACCGGGCCGCAGGGGCTGCAGGGTGCCACCGGCCCTGCGAACGGGCCCACTGGCCCTCAGGGGCCCCAGGGGGCAACCGGCCTTCAGGGAGTGCAAGGGGCAACCGGCCCTCAGGGACCGCAGGGAGCCACCGGCAGCCAGGGAGCAACCGGCAGCCAGGGAACGCAGGGAGTGCAAGGGGCGACCGGCCCTCAGGGGCCGCAGGGAGCCACCGGCAGCCAGGGACAGCAGGGCCCGACCGGCGCCAAAGGCGCCACCGGCAGCCAGGGAGTGCAGGGCTCGACCGGCGCTCAGGGAGAACAGGGTCCTACCGGCGCCAAAGGCGCCACCGGCAGCCAGGGACCCCAGGGAGCCACCGGCAGCCAGGGACAGCAGGGTCCTACCGGCGCCAAAGGCGCCACCGGCAGCCAGGGACCGCCGGGCGAAGAAAACTCCGAACAGTACGTAGAAGAAGTCGAACAGGGTAAAGAGTCGGTCCCCATCATTGAACGTGAAGGGCTTGAGGTCGACGGTGCCTGTAACGCCGGCCCGGGCGGGTTCGAAAAAGCCGTCGGGCTGCAAGGCTTCGAGGCTCCCGGCCTGTACTGGACCAAGGAAGGAAATGGGGCGGTCGCGAGCGACATGGAAGGCTACGAGCTCGACAAACACGAAGTGAACGCCGACCTGAAAGTCGTTGAAACAAAAACCGGCGCACTCGTGCACGTCGAAATCGTCGGCATCTATCGCGCCCTACAACCTTGCATATTCACGATAGGGGTTACCTACCCCTAGCATCGCGCGAAGCCGGCTGCCCTGGGCATCGTTGCGAGTCAGCGCGACCAGGCGGAATGGTTCGCGATGCGATCAGCGCAACACACCGGCAGTGCGTGGTGCCCCTTCAGCGCTGGTGGGGTGAGCATGAAGATCTCGATTTCGATATCCCCGACGTGGATTGGAGATGAACGCCACGACGCCTCCTCCGGTGAGGCCGAGGCCGAGCTGGGGCGAGCTGCTCCAGCGAATCCGACGCGAGCGCGCCCGCAGCGGTGGGAATGGTTAGCATGGGTTGCAGAGCAGTGGGGGACCGAAACCGACATCTTCAGCGCCGGCTCGCCACGGGGCTCATCGCCGTCGCCGCGGCCGTGCTGCCCTCGCTGGCGGGCGCGCCCGCGGGAGCAGCGGCGCCGCTTTCGATCTCGATCCAGGGCAACCACTTCGTCAACGGCTCCGGCCAGACGATCCGGCTGCTCGGCGTCAACCACCCGAGCTCTGAGTACGCCTGCGTCGACGGCTTCGGCTACAACGACGGCCATCAGGACGACGCCGACGCCGCGGCGATCGCCTCCTGGAACGCCAACGCCGTGCGGGTCCCCCTCAACGAGGACTGCTGGCTGGGCATCAACGGACAGCCGAACAACAGCCAGGCCCCCGGCGAAACCTTCACGAAGGCCGGCTATCGGCAGGCAGTCGAGGAATACGTGTCGTTCCTGAACGCGCACGGGCTGTACGCGATTCTCGACCTGCACTGGACGGCGCCCGGCACCCAGGTCGCCGAAGAGCAGCAACCGATGCCCGACAACGACCACTCGCCCGCGTTCTGGGAATCGGTCGCCTCGACGTTCAAGGGCAACCCAGCGGTCGTGTTCGACGTATTCAACGAGCCGTACGATCCCACCGATCCGCGGTCGGGCACCGACCAAGTGCCCGAAGACAAGGTGACCTGGAACTGTTGGGACACGGGGACGGAGAACGGGCCTGCAGGGGGCGCCGCGTGCGGTACACCCGCATATACCCCGGAAGGAGCCAAGCTCCTGTCCTACACCGTGGCCGGTATGCAGACGCTTGTCAACAAGATTCGCAGCGCCGGAGCCACGCAGCCCGTGCTCGTGGGCGGCCTCGACTACGCCAACGACCTCACCGGCTGGCTCGAACACGCGCCCAACGACCCGCTCAATCAGGAGGCGGCGTCGTTCCACAACTACATGGGCAAGGAATGCGACCACGAAAGCTGCTGGAACAGCGAGATCGCTTCCGTCGCGGCCAACGTGCCCGTCGTCACAGGCGAGTTCGACGAGGACAACTTCGACGAGGCGAAATGCGAAAACAAGACGCCCTCGACGTTCGACCAGGATTACATGAACTGGGCGGACGCGCACGGCGTCAGCTACCTCGCATGGGGCTGGCTGGTACTGGCGACCCAGCAGGAAAAGGACGAAGAAGGCTGTAGTGCCTTCTACCTGATCGAAGACTATGGCGGCACGCCCGCCCCGCCCAACGGCACGGCGCTGCACGAACACCTGCTGTCTCTGCCTCCGGGCGGCACGACGACAACCGGCACCACGACCACGACACCGGGGGGCACCACCACGAGCGTGCCGCCCGGGGGCGGCAGCGTAGCCAAGCCCTCGCTGACGCTGAAAAGCTTCGGAGGGACCGTTCAGCGCGGCGCTTCGCGCGTCGCGTTCAGGCTCCGCTCGGCGCAGAGCTGCAGCGGGACCCTGAGCGGAATGACGGCCGGCAAGTACGCCGGCGTGGCCGCCAAGCGGGGGCGCCACAGGATCTCGCTCGGCACGGTCCACTTCACACTCCGGGCCGGAGAGACCAAGACGGTGGTCCTGACGCTCTCGAAGGCCTCGCGCAAGCTGCTGGCAACCAAGCGCACGCTGAAGGTTCAGATCACGGTGGATTTGGCGAGTAGCGGGTACCGGACAACCGTGTTCACCCGCACGCTGGTGCTGAAAGTGCCTGCCGCCCACGGGCACTCCGGTCACTGAGCGTCCAGCAGCGATAATCGCCCGTGCTCGCGGGTCAGGTTCGTGAGCAGCCAGAAGATGCTCGCGAAAATCAGGGACTGGGCCGAACGCCTCAGTAGCGCCCGTTAGCACTGCTGCGCTGTTGCCGCAACACACCCGAGCCGCGAGCGTCTCGCTCAGCGCTCGCGAGACGCCTCCTTCGCCATGGCTGAGCAGTAGTCTCGCGGTGGTCAGCTCCGGCTAGCGAGATTCGTCCCAAGCGAGGGCATGGCCCTTGTTCGGACGCTCGCTCGTACCAAGAAAGCAGCAGCGCGGAGCTCTCGCCGCGACGCTTCAGCCGCGTTTGCTAGCCGTGCGTTTCGCGGTTGAACTCCGTTTGGATGCACCTCGTTTGGCGGGCGAGCTCGATTTCGCGGCAGGACTTGCTTTGCCGCGCGAGCTCAGATCTTTCTGGAGCTGTTCGAGGTCGCGCAGGACGGCCTTGTTCATCTTCTCGAGGTCGCGACGTGCGTCCCGCAGGAGCCTCGCCACGTCCTTGCGAAGGTCCTTTCGGCCTGTCCGGATGCTGCCGCGGATCGCACCCAGCTCCTTCTCGGTGGCCTCTAGTGCTGTTTTGATTCGAGCGATTGCACGTCCGTTCTGCTCGAAGCGTGCACGCGCGGCCGCGGTCACCCGTGGGCGAGCAGCCGGCTTCTTGGCGGTCGCTTTACGCGTGGATGCTGCTTTGGGAGCGGCGGTTTTCCGAGCTTTGGCTTTACTTGCTTGCGGCATCGATGCTCCTTTGTCTTGGAACTGCAGCACGCTTTGCAACTGAGGTTCTCACAGTTCTCGGCCGCAAGGCCTCGCGATAGTCGACCTCGAAGTCGCTCCGCCGGACGCGGCCGCGTCGGCGACGGTCGTGCGCCGCTGGTTATCCTTGCCGCCACAGCCGTAGGCGGCGTCGGTGTGCCGAGGCTGTGGCGGGGGGTTCTGGCTTGAGTAGGCGCACGCCGACCAGCCTCCCGTGGTCATAGACACGGTCGATCGCGTATCCGGCCAGCTGGAGCTCGCTCACGACGGCGGCCGGGAAGTCAATCCCACTGGCGTGAAGTTCGGGAAAAGTGACCGGCTGATCGCTGGCGCGGCGCAGTCGCTCGAGCATTCGCTGCTGCTCGGTGTCAGCGAGCCTCATCGACGGGATTGTCGCGGCGTCAAGGGCCTGAACGTCCACCTCCTGGAGCGGCGCGATCAGCGTCTCACCGGCCAATTCGCCGCCGGGCGCCGGCCCGGAGACACCCGCCGGACCGCGAGTACTGTGAGTAACAGCGCGGGCAGGGAGACGGTGGACTATTAGCTCTGCACCGTGGCCAAGGCTCTGACTATCAGGCAGCCCGCGCGCGGCGTTCAGGATGGGCCCAGCGCGTAGGCGCCGCCCCCGGCTCAGGCCCCGGCGGGGCCCGCGAGGACCATTTTGGTAATGGGGGGCGAAATTTCTTTTGTGTCCGTCGTGCGTACGACGCCGCAGGCGACACGCCGGTGACCACAGCGACCCAAAACCCCTGCTCTCCCACGCATTCCGGACATCGTCGCGTCGCCGATACGCGTGTCATCCATCTGACCACATCAGAGTCCGACCGCCCGCGAGACCGGCGCAAAGCACCCAGTTTGCGTGATAAGCCCCTGGGTAGAAAAATTGCATGGCGCCAGCGCGACAAACAAATTGCATGCGAGGCGCGCGACAGACGCTCCATGCCGATCCGGACGTCATATCCGCGCCACCGATTCCGGCTCGCTTCTGATGCGAGCGTTCCGGCTCGCCATCGCCAGCCTACTGGCGTCGTTTCTGCTACCGGCTATCGCACACGGTGCCGTCCTGGTCGGCTCCCAACGCCTGGGTCCGTGGGGTGACTCGGCCCGGGCGGGAACCGCAGAAGCGTGGCAGTACACCGCCGCGCACTCGGGGGTCGTGCAGTCGGTGCACCTCTACGGAAACGTGCACGAGACCACGTCGCCGGTGCTCGTCGGGATCTACGCAGACGCCGGGAATCATCCAAGCGGACTGCTCGCGCTGGGCGTGATTCCGGCGCCGGTCGAAAACGCCTGGAACACCGCAAGCGTGAGCCCCGTGATCGTCACCGCCGGGGCCAAGTATTGGCTCGCCGCGCTCGCGACAAGCGGGACCCTCACCGTGCGCGACTACGAGACGGGCCACGAACCGACGGAGGAATCCAGGTCCCACTCACTTCTGGCGCTGCCCACATCGTGGGCGACCGGACGCGTGTGGGCGAACAGCCCGGCGTCGTTCTACGCCTCGAGCACGAGCATCCTCGAAGAAGTCGGTGAAACCGAAACGGGCGAAGAATCCACAGAAGGATCCGAAGAAGGCGGCGCAGGCGAAGAACAGTCGGCGCAGGAAAAGGCCGAACGGGAAGCCCGCGAACACGAAGAACAGGTGGCGCGCGAAAGCCGCGAAGCGGAAGAACGCGCGGTTCGCGAACGCGAGGAAGAAGTGAGCCGCAAACAGGAAGAACAGGCCGCCCGCGAACACGAAGAACAGTCGGCGCAGGAAAAAGCCGAACGGAAAGCTCGCGAACACGAAGAACAGGTGGCGCGCGAAAGCCGCGAAGCCGAAGAACGCGCGGTTCGCGAACGCGAAGAAGAAGCGACCCGCAAACAGGAAGAACGGGCCGCTCGCGAACACGAAGAACAGGTCGCCAAAGAAAAGGTCGAACGCGAAATTCACGAAGCCGAAGAACGCGTCCACGAACGCCAACACGAACGCGAAGAACGTGCCGCGAAAAGGAAAGCCGAACGGGAAGCCCGTGAAAACGAAAAACAGGTGGCGCGCGAAACCCGCGAAGCGGAAGAACGCGCGACCCGCGAACGCGAAGAACAGTCCACAAACGAAAAAACCGAACGCGAAACCCGTGAAGCCGAAGAACGTGCGACCCGCGAACGCGAAGAAAGGGCTGCGAAGGAAAAGACCGAACGTGAAGCCCGCGAAGCCGAAGAACGTGGGGAACGCGAAGCGGAAGAAGAACAGACGACGAACGGCAGCTGCACCACCACCGTCAGCCCCGGCGCGGTGGCCGTGAAACCCGGCGTTACGTGTCTACGAGCCGGGAGTTATCCGGCGATGACAATCTCGGGCGTCTCGGGTGCGACCGTCCGCCCGGCACCGGGAGCCAAGGTGTCGGTCGCAGGCGTCGAAATCAACGCGTCTAACATCACCGTCACCGGCCTGACGCTGACCAGGACCGTACGCGTACGGGGCGGCGAACACAACAGCCTGATCCACGATGAATGGGTAGGCGGCCCCGAATCCGAATCAGGGGTGATCGTGTGGGGCAACACGGAAGCCGGGGAGCCTAGATACACGAACATCGAATACGACCGCTTCTCCCACCTCAACAACGAACCGGGTGGCGCGACCATGGACGGACAGTGCGGCACATTTATCGGTTACTGGGAACACGTCACGTTTTCGCACAACGTGTGCGGCCCCGAAAACTCGGGCCACTACACCCAGGATGGCGGCGGCAGCTACATCACCGAGGAATACAACACCTTCCTCGGGCCGTCCGAACGCTACAAGACCAAAACGCCGGGGAACACAACCGGCTACCACACGAACGTGTTCCAGGCCTTCCACCCGGGCGAACACATCTACTTCCGCAACAACGTAGTTCGCAACACCGGCACGAACGGCAACACGATCCTGATGGAGGCGACCAGCGAAACGGCACCCGTCTACAACGACGTGCGCTTCGAAAACAACCTGTTCGAACGCGACGCCGATGGCCAGGGCCCCGGCTTCTGTCCGATGAGCAACTTCACCTACAAGCACAACACGGAGATCGTCTCGATCCCGGAAGGCAACTTCGCCGGGACGGTGTTCTCTGCACGCACCGCCACCGGGAACAGCGACTGCGCTGAAGGTCACAACGACGAAATCTCGCACAACCTCAGCCTAGAAGTCCCGTGTACCACCACTCCGCCCCAGTTCGAGACGGGCGGCGCCACGACGCCCACACGCATCAGCCCGTGCGCGGGGCACTCCCCGAGCCTGCTCGCCTACAACGGCGGCTCGGGCGGCGGCGGCAAGTTCTGCGCGAGCGAATGCGTGTTCGACTACAACGTCACGAGCGACACGTCGGCCAACCAGGCTGGCAGCACCCACTACCTGACCGGCCTCGGCCAAACATGGGCCACCTTGTTCACGGGCGTCGCACTCGGGCCCTTCGGCCTGGAATCATCCGCGTGGCAGCTGACGCTCCCGCTGACCTTCGCGGCCGGGTACCAGGGCGGCGGCGGTGCGCCGGCCAACGTAGGCCCGTAATGAGCCGGGACGGCCGGGCTGGCTGACTGCTCACGTCCTCGCTCTCGCACGCAGCGCCGCGAGAGGGTCATCGCAGAGCGGCGCGGCGAGCTCTGCCGAACGGCGCTCGCACGTGCACAATGCGCCCAGGGCGCGGTCTGACCTCGTCCGCTTTTAGATCAGTTCGCCCGGGAACTGGAGCTCAAAGCGCTGGAGAAGCGCTGGGACACCGTCTGCGTCCATCTCAAACGCATACCGGTCACAGAGCTCGATGAGCGTCTCAGGGTCGGCTTGTGTAACGCCGCCAAGGTCGACGAGCTCCTCGAAGAAGTGCTCGAAGCCGGGCCGCCTGGCTATTCCACGAGTTCCGCAAGCGCCGACCGCGAGATTGTCCGTGACGAAGCTTTCTCCTGTGTGTGGCCTTCCCCGTAGGCAGCTGTGGACTGAGCGCACGATAGGTGCCGTTCGCGGCAGATCTCTTCCACTTCTCGGAGGACGGAATGAAGTTCCGATCCGGTCAAGCGCTGGCCGGGTCGGACCGGGCCGACGAGGTTCGTGGGACGTCGCACGCGTCGCGCGCCCGCCATTGCTTCGGCTATCTGCTTGGGCGTCAAGGGCCTGGACGGGAGCACCGTGCACGGGTGCTTGAGTTCTTTCCGGCAGGCTTCTAGAGCCCCCGACAACGAATGTGGATAGCCCGTGGTCGCCGTGTGCTCGGTCGCCCCGCATCCCGCCAGGAGGGCAACGGCCGCAAGAAACACGAGGCGCCTGTACATGCCCGATTCAGTCGCGGCTCAGGTACTCGGTGGCGGGTTGGCTCTCGGCGAGGTTCCCTGCGAACGCGACCAGGGCCTCGACGTTGGGGTTGTGGATCTCCCGTCGCCAAACCAGCGACATGACGGCCGGACGGGCATCGCTCAGGGGAATCGCCGCGACGGGCAGGACCTGTTGGGCGATCATCGCGTCGCAGCGGGGTAGCGTCGTGATCCCCCGGCCCGAAGCCATTATCCCGCCCATCTGCATCGTGTTCGCCGCGCGCTCGACGGTTTTCTCGCGGGGCGGCCCGCCACGATGGTCGTCCAGGCTGTGAAAGCCCGCCCACACCGGCTGGACGTCGGCGTCGTAGCTGAGGAACGTCTCGTCGAGGACCTCCGCAACAGTGAGCTCGGCTCGCCCTGCGAGTGGATGACTGTTGTGTGCCACGACCGCACGCGGCTCGAGCCGTACTCCCTGGATGTCGACGCCCCTGTCAGCGGCCGGTATATGACAGAAGGCTATGTCCACCTCCTCAAGCCAGGAGAGAGTGGCGCCGCGTGGGAACGGGAGGTCGCGGAAGTAGATCTCGGCGTCTGGGTGGGATTCCTCGAAGGCTGCAAACAGCTCCGGGGCGTTGAGCGTCGGCGGGGGCCCTATGAACCCGACGTCCATTGCGCCCCGGGCCGCCCGCGCAAGCCATCGAGCGGTCTGGGCCGCCTCCTCGTCGGCGGCCAGTGCGATCCGCGCCTTCGCCAAGAACGCTTCGCCGGCGGGTGTCAGGGTCACGCCGCGGGCGTGGCGTTTGAGCAACTCGACACCGAGTTCGGACTCGAGCTGCGCTATCGCCTGCGAAAGCGCGGGCTGTGCAATATGGACCTTCCTCGCGGCTCGAGTGATCTGGCCCTCTTCAGCGACCGTGACGAAGTAGCGCAGGTGGCCGCGCTTAAACGCCATCGATGCCGCCCAGGCCAGCGCCATGACCGCGGCTGAATCGGTGGCGCGTGTTCGGGCGCGCCGGCGACTTCAACCGAGCAAGAGGACGACGACTCACCGCGTCGGTTTCGAGGGCCGTCGGTGTTGGCAGATTGTAAGAAGCAAACCTTATGCCATCGCCGCGAACGTGCCCTCGGGCGGCCTGCCCGATGATTACACAGACCTTGCGGTCCTGTCGTATGGCGCTCCGCGAAGCAGATAGGCAGGAAGCTCCGTAACCGATCTTTGGCATAGGGACGGCTTATCGCAGGGTCGTCGGGCGCCTGCCTTTTGAACCCTGGCGCGGCGAAGGCTTCCGTACGTTCTGTGTTGCGGACCCGGCAGGTGAGTCGAGCTCGCTCTCGCCACGCCGGTTCCCGGCCGGCAGGCTGGGTGGGTGCGCTTGCCGCCGCGCTGCTCCTCGCGGCGTGCGGAGGCTCTGGCTCGTCGACTGCTCGCGTACTGCTCGGTCCCTTTCCCCGGGATTACTTCCTGCCGGGAGGTGTTCGAACGATTGCTGAAGGGCGAGTGAGCCACGGGCCGACGTTCGCGATCATCGGCGAGCGTTACCGGTTCGAGGGCAAGGTCAACTTCAGTCTCGATGTGCAGATGGAACCGCCCGACAAGGGGTCGAGCGGGAGCTTTTCACCGGCGCCCGTGGAACCATTCGATTGGAGTAGCCACAACGGCGCCGATCGAGCAGTCGTCGCCGCGCCTCCTACCCGATCGTTTCCGCCAGCTCCACGATGATTCCGGCGGGGCCGCGGATGTAACAGAGCCGGTAGATGTCCTTGTAGCGCTCTACCGTCCCGACGAGCTCCGCGCCACGTGCCTCTAGCCGCGCGACCACGGCGTCGACCTCCTCGACCAGGAACGAGAGGTGGCGGATGCCCGGCATGTTCGCCGGCGCCCGTGGATCCCCACCCTGGCTCTGCGGGTGGCGAAACCTCGCGAGCTCCACTCGCCCGTGGCCGTCCGGGGTCTCCATCATCGCGATGTCCGCCCTCACACCCTCGAGCCCGACCACGCGGTCCACCCAGGCGCCCTCCACCGCTGCCTCGCCCTGCAGCCTGAGCCCGAGCTCGGTGAAGAACCCGGTTGCGGCCTCGAGGTCCTCGACAACGATGCCCACGTGTTCCATCCGTTGGACCGTCATGGGATCGATGGTATGAGCTGGCGAGCGGACGCCTCGTGGGCCCGCCCCAGGAGCGCTGCGCCGAGATCGGCAACTCGGTGGGCCTCTCCGGTTGACCAGCATTTAACAGTCCGTTCGGACCATTAGCGCCAAGCTGCTGGCATCCGCCCTGTAGCCTGCTTGGGGAACGCAGGAAGCGGGCCCAACGGGGGGATTGTGGTGAGGATGACAGGCAGGCGGCACGCCGTAGACGGCGATACTGGCTCGGCGTGGCGAAGCCGGCATTCGCGCTTCGCCGTAGCGGCCGTCCTGGCATCAGCGGCGCTGGTCGTCGCCACGCCTGGTGCACTCGCCTCCGGCTTGGGTCTTCGGCCGGCCGCCCTAGGGGCGAGTCATCCGCAAAGCCCGCTGCTGCCCTGCGGTCAGACCGCGACCCGGGTCATACCGTGCGAGCCGGCGTCTGTAGCGCCCGGGGCCTCAAAAGCCACCGTCCACACGGCCACGAGGCCTCTCGCCGTGGCCGGCGCGGGTGAGATCAGCGGCCACGTGACCTCGGCGGCGGACAGCAAACCCGTGGAAGGCATCGAAGTGTGCGCGGTCGCAGTGGGTCCTGTGGAGGGCGAGGGCACCCGCGGCTGCTCTGAAACCGGGGCCACCGGCGAATACACGATTCCGAATCTCACAGCGGCCATGTTCACGGTCGAATTCGGCCCAGGGCGCTTCGGACGCAACCTCGAGCGCCAGTACTACAAAAACCGCTCGAAGCTCAGCGAAGCGGATCAGGTCAAGGTCACCGCGGGTCAAACGACGGAAGGCATCAACGCCGCCATGCAGCCGGGTGCGCAGATCTCAGGAGAAGTGGGGTTCGCCCTTGGAGTGGGTCCTCTCCCCGAATTGGTCGAGGTCTGCGCCATATCGGTCGACGCCGTAAGGGAAGAAAGCACTTGCACCGGCACCGAAGCGAACGGTAAGTACACGATCGGAAGCCTTGAGAGTGGCGCCTACCTCGTCGCCTTCCTACCGTCGCGGTCCCCATTCGCCCCCCAGTACTTCGATGACGGTCTCTCGTTCGCGGAAGCCCAATACGTCAACACCACCGTAGGTGCGACGACGGCGAACGTCGATGCGACCCTGGCCAAGGGGGGGACGATCAAAGGCCAGGTTCGTGACGCCACGAGCGGAGCGCCGATCAAGGACGTCTTTGTGTGTCCCGAGACTATCGACGGCGACAGGCTCGAGTCGGACAACTGCGCGAACAGCGCTGAAAACGGCCTCTACGAACTGACCGGACTCGTGCCGGGCGACACTCGTCTATCGGCCTCCGGCGGACCGTCGGACCTCTCGCCCCAGCTCTACTCGAACCGTTACGAATTCTTCGAAGCGGACCTGCTGCCCGTGAGCGTAGGCGTGGCGCTGACGGCCGAATTCCACCTGGGACATGGGGGGACGATCTCCGGCAAGGTCACCAGCGCCCTGACCAAGACGCCTCTCCAGGGGATCTTCGTCTGTGCCCGAGAACCCGAAAGCCTCGTGTCCGGTGACTGCGAGACCACCGAAGCGGGCGGCACATACGCGCTCGAAGGCCTGCCGCCGGGGAGTTACACGCTCGAATTCGAACCGGAAGGGGAAAGCGAATACGCCGCGCAGTACTACAACGCTCACGACGTGCCGGCTCAGGGTGAACGGATCGCCGTCGGCCCGGGCAGCGAAGTGCACGCCGATGCGGCCCTGAAGCTGGGTGGCAGCGTCAGCGGCCAGGTCACGGCTGCTGTCGGCCAGACGCCGATAGGAGGGGTCGTTGTCTGTGCGTGGTTCGCGAGCGCCGAGGAAGCGAGCCGCTGCAACGAGACCGACAGCGGCGGCCGCTATCTGCTGACCGGACTCCCCGAAGGCCGGTACAAGATCCACTTTGACGACTTCTTCGGCGAGCTGAACGTCGCACCCCAGTTCTTCAGCGGTCGCGCCTCTTACGGCGAAGCGGACGAGATCACGGTTACGGCCAACCACGCGACCCTCAACATCAACGCCAGTGTCGGCCAGGGCGCGGAGATCAAGGGCGCCGTCACCGATGCCGAAACCGGGCTCCCCGTGTGGGGATATCTCGCATGTGCCTACGAAGCCGACGGCGAACAGGCCGGTTGTACGGAAACCGATGACAACGGCGATTACACGATCACGAGCCTCCAGGGCGGCGACTATCTCGTCCGCTTCCAGCCGTCGAATTTCTCCGAGGAGGGCTCCGTCACTCGCTTCGCCGAGCAGTTCTACAAATCCGCGCCCGGCGAAGGCTCCGCCATCCCGGTGGCCGTACCAGCCGGCGGCGTCACCACAGGCATCAACGCCTCGCTGAAAGCGTCGTCCCTACCGGTGGGCGACAGACGCCCCGGAACAGTCGGCACGCCGGTTCCCGGAGCGACTCTGGGCGAGCGTCACGCAGAGTGGCTCAACGAAGTTCGCTCGTTCGTCTACCAGTGGGAACGCTGTGGTGCCTCGGGTGGGTCCTGCGAAGCGATCGAAGGGGCCGATAGCCGCCACTACACCGTCGTTGCAGCCGACGGCGGACACCGCCTCAGGGTGAGCGAGACGGCGATCAGCCCGCACGGACCCAGCCAACCCGAACACTCGGACAGGACCGCCGTCGTACCGGCCCCGCCGCCGCCGGGAGGCGGGGGCTCCGAAACCCCTGGCCCGATCATCGGAGGCCCGGGCCCGTTGGAAGGCGGTCCGCTGGGGAAAGGTGGGACGCTGTCCAAAGTCTCGAACCTGCCCAGCGCCTCGGAGATCATCCAAGCGTTGCTCGCCTCGCTCGGGCCCGCCGGCAAGGAAGCGCGCGTGGCCGCGCTCCGCAAGCACGGTGGCTACAAGCTCAGCTTCCTCGCCCCCTCAGCCGGCACGCTGTCGATTGGCTGGTATGAGGTCCCCAAGGGCGCTCACCTGAGCAAGGCCAAGCCGGTACTGCTAGCCGTCGGGACGGCGACTACGACAAAGGCCGGCAAGCTGACGATCATCGTCAAGCTGAATCCAAAGGGCAAGGCCGTGCTCAAGCACGGTGGCAAGCCCAAGCTGACGGCCAAGGGCACCTTCACCCCCGCGGGTGGCACCGCCGTCAGCGCCACCAAGGCCTTCACGTTGCACTGATCGCGGCCGGCGCTGCGATAGCGCCGCGCACCCCACGCCGTGGCCGCCAGAGCGCCCTCGGCGGCTATCAGCGCGCCCGCTCCAAGAGCGGCGAACAACGTCATGCAAGCCGCCGCCGTGGCGTGCTTGAGGCGGGGGCGAGGGGCCCGGTTGGACCACCTCGTCTACGTCCCGGAGGCAGAGCCCGGCGAGCGCTCCGCTTTGACAAGTGTGTCCTGAGCAGCCGCTCACGTCCGGGCGCATCGTCGATTGGTGTAGATTGCCCGCTTCTCAACAGACGCCGATCCAAGGGGGGAAACATGCGCAGGCACCTGACCTACGCCAACGTCGCCGCCACGCTGGCTCTCGTGTTCGCGATGAGCGGTGGCGCGCTGGCCGCGAACCACTACCTGGTCGAATCGACCAAGGAAATAAATCCGAAGGTTCTCAAGAAGCTGCATGGTGCGGTCGGGAAAGCCGGCAAAACAGGTGGAACCGGGGCGCCGGGCCCAACGGGCCCGGCGGGCACTCCCGGAGCCGGCGGGCCCCCCGGTTCCCGCGGTCTGGAAGGACCCCGAGGCTCCGAAGGCCCCCAGGGGCCCTCGGCGGCCTTCAGCACCTACCACGACGGGGCCATAACGCTGGCAACGTTCGACAATGAATACCAGCCTGTTCTCTCGCTCAAGGAACTCCCCGCGGGCGACTACTGGATCGTCGCCACCCTGCAGGCAACGAACGAATTCGAAGTGGAGATCACCGTGCAGTGCAGGCTGGCGGCCGAAGGCGACAATGATGTCAGGGACTTCGATCTCTTCGACGAAACCAACGAAACCGAGACGGGGGTAATGCAGGTCGTAAACGGTTTCCCGGAAGACGGCGGCAGTGCGACCGTGGAATGCGATGACTTCATGGATCCGACGGCCATCACCATCAGCCACATCAAGATCACCGCGTTGCAAGTCGGAGAATTGGCGAACACGCCGGGCTGAGGCGATACCGCGCGCTCGCCGTATGGCGAGCGCGCGGGTCCTCGACCGCCGGGGGGCCGGGTTACGCCTCGAAGTCCAGGTGATCGCGACGGTGTGGCCCGAAAGGACCAGTCCCGTCTATGTGGCGCGGTCAGTCACCGTTCACAAACCAACCGTCAGTAGCGGAACGTGGCCTCGATCGCCTTGCAGGTGGTCAACGGTCTGGAAGAGCCGGTGACCTTCACCTCGATCAGATCGCCGGGGTTGACGGAGGGCGACGCGCCCGCGTTTTCGCAGCGGTTCCTCGTGCTCGCGTTGATCGTGCACGCCAGCAGGGTGGCGCCGGTGGCGTCGTCGATTACAGCCACCTGCACCGTTTCGGTTCCCGTCAGCGTGACGTCCTCGGCGGCGTAGAGGTCGTTGACCTTCGCTCCGCCCGCCGGCATCGGCGGTGACAGCTCGTGCTCGCCGAAGTACGTGGTGGGCACGCCGCTGGTCAGGGCTGGGCACGGACCCTGCCCCTGGGTCGTGGAGAGGTAGGCGAGGTTCAGGCAGTTGCCGCTCGTCACGCCGCCCTGGCTCGCGAACGTCAGGGTGGCCGCGTTGCCCGCGGTGCCCACCCCTCCCGTCGGACCCGTCGATCCGGTCGCCCCGCGTTCTCCGGTCGCGCCCTTTTCACCGTGCACACCGGACGGGCCTGTAGCTCCTGTGATGCCGCGTTCTCCCGCGGCTCCCTTTTCGCCCTTCGGGCCGGTAGATCCGGTCGCCCCGCGTTCCCCGGTGGCGCCCTTCCCGCCCTGTCCGCCCGTCGCGCCCGTCGCGCCGGTCGTTCCCGCGAGTCCGCGTTCGCCGGTGGCTCCTTTTTCACCGGGCGCCCCGGTCGGTCCCGTTGCCCCTGTCACGCCGGTGGCGCCGGTCGGACCCCGTTCCCCGGTTGCGCCGTTTTCACCCTGCCCGCCGGTTGCTCCCGTCGCTCCCGCAGCGCCTGTTTCACCCTGGCCGCCCGTCGCGCCCGTGGCGCCCGCCGTTCCGTCTTCTCCGCTCGGGCCGCGTTCCCCGGTCGCGCCGGTGGGGCCGGTGGCACCCGCGACCCCCTGCATGCCTGTCGCGCCCGGTGCACCCGCGGGACCCTGCCCACCCGCGGGACCCTGCGGACCCGCCGGACCCTGCGGCCCGGTTGCGCCAGTCGGCCCCGTCGGGCCGGTCGTCCCGCCGGCCGACGGGGTGTAGACGAACACGACCTGCTCGGCTTCGCCGCCGGCAGGACCAAAGGTGGCTTCTTTGGCCTGGGAGCCTGCGAAGCTCGAGCCCGCGCCACCGCCACCGCCGAACAAGCCGCTGCCGCCACCGCCACCGCCGAAGTAGCCGCCACCGCCACCGCCACCGGGATAGATCTCCAGGCCGCCTTCTTCGAACTGCGCCCCGGCGCCGCCTCCACCCTGGTCTTCGCCGCCGCCTCCTCCGGGTTCGCTGTTGAGTTCGGGCGTGGAGTACGTGCCGGCGTGGCCTCCGGCGCCACCGTGGCTGAGGTTCCCTCCTTCACCGCCGCCGCCGGCCTGCGAGCCCGAGCCGCCGGGGTGACCGGATTCGCCGGTCGTCCCCGACGCCGCCCCTCCATTGCCCTCGAATCCGGAACCGCCACCACCGGCCGCCACGATCACGCGCGAGGCCAGCGATCCGGGCTCCACCCGCACGTCGGCGCTTCCGCCTCCTGTGCCGGCTTCACAGCTCCCGAACGAGCCGCGCGTGCCGCCCCCGCCCCCGCCGAAGTCGACCAGCAGCTTGCTCCCCGGTTCCACCGCCAGCTTGGCGGTGACCTTGGCGCCAGTGCCTCCGCTGCCGATACAGCTTTCGCCGGCACCGCCGATCACGGTCACGCTCACGGAGCTGACGTCCACCGGCACTTCGAAGACCTGCTGCGATCCGCCACCGGGGTTGAACGTCTGTTTTTCGGCCTGCGCGGCGGTGGCCGCGACGAGCGGTGTGAAGGCCGTCACCGCAACTGCCCATAGGGATGCTCTCTGCAGCCTCACTCGAGACTCCTTTCCCGGGTTTGTGAGAGCCCCCTCGGGCCCGCCAAGTCGCGCGAGCATACGTCACTCGCAACCGGCAGAGCGCGAACCAATCACGACTTGTGAACCGTGGTAACAAGTGGGCTGCCAGGGTGCCGCAAGGAGCGCTCCGGAGTGTCACTCGCTGCGCCCGCTAGCCTGCGCGGATGGCGCTCGCACACATCGACATCCTCGAGGGCCGCACCGCCGAGGAGAAGCGCGCAATCGTGGAGGGCGTCCGCGGTGCTCTCAGCGAAGCCCTACGAGCGCCGGCCGAGGACCCGCTGGTGCGCCTGGCCGAGTATCCGGCCGAGTGCGTCACACTGCCGTACCCCGATCGCCACTCAGATCGCTTCGCCCTCGTCGAGATCACGATGTTCGCCGGCAGGACGATGGAGACCAAGCGCCGCCTCTACGACGCCGTGGTCCGCGGGCTGGTTGCCGCGGGCGTGCCGGCCGAGGACGTTCTGATCGTGCTGCACGAGCCCCCGATGCAGGACTGGGCCGTGAACGGCGGCACACCGGCGAGCGAGGCCGATGTCGGCTTCGACGTCGAGATCTGAGGTCCCGCGAGGGGTCTTCAGGCCACCGGCGCCGGAGTGGGCTCGCTGACCGCTTCCTGTTCCGGCGAGACCACCCGCTTGCGTTCCATCGCCTCCGGGGTGACACGCTGAACGTCCCACGCCAGGCCCGTCTTCTCCATCGTCCAGATCAGCCACCAGGTCGGGTCCAGCTCCCACGGCTGCAGGCCGTGCTTCGCGGACCTCGGGAAGGCGTGGTGGTTGTGGTGGTTGCCCTCGCCCAACCCGATCACCGCCACGATCGGGTTGTTGCGGCTCTCATCGCGGGTCGTGAACGGCCGCGTGCCCCAGAGGTGACACACCGAGTTCACCGCCCAGGTGGCGTGGTGCACGAAGAACACCCGCATCGCGCCGCCCCACAGGAACCCTCCGATCCCGCCGCGGAGCTTTCTGGTCGCGATCAGCCCCGCCATGAACGGGGCCACGAAGTAGCTCAGGACCACGATCAGCCCGAAGCGCTTGTGGACCGCCATCACCGTACGGTCTTCGAGTAGGTCGGGCACGTAGCGCTGGCGCGAGGCCTTCTCGTCGGCGAACAGCCAGCCGAAGTGGGCGTGGACGAAACCCCGCAGCGGCCCGCCGTCGTGGCCGGCGTGGGGGCTGTGCGGATCGCCCTCTTCGTCGGCGTAGGCGTGGTGCTTGCGGTGGTCGGCGACCCAGTCGGGAACCGATCCCTGGATCGCCATCGAGCCGAGCACCGCGAAGATGCCCCGGATCAGCGGGTAGGTCTTGAAGCTGCGGTGGGTGAACAGCCGGTGATAGCCGGCCGTGATGCCGAACCCGCTGAGGATGTAGAAGACACCGAAGATGCGCCGGTTGATCGGGCTGGCCAGCAGCCAGCGCTTGCGGAAGGTCGCCACCAGCAGGGCGGGTGGGCCGAACACGAACATCCCCGTGAAGAGGCGGTAGGAACGACTGGCCGGGTGGGTCTCAGGTACTTCAGGTCCTTCGGCCTGCTGCGCCATCACAGACTCCCTGTGGTCGCTGGGCGGGGAACCCCTCACACTAGTCCCCGGGCGCCCGCCGCGCGGTCTGATCGCCTGCGTCCCCTCGCGCTACGCCGCCCGCGAGCGGTGCTGCATGGCGGCCGGCTCGAGCGCGGCGCGATACCCGTCGGCGAGACGCTCCAGCGCGGCCTCCCAGGTGCGTTTGCGGGCAGCCGCGGCCGCGGCTGATGCGATCCGCTCGCGCAGCAGGGGCGAGCGTGCCAGCTCGAGCAGCGCCTCGCCCATGGCCTGCGGCTCGGGCGGGCACAGCAGGCCGCTCACGCGGTGCTCGATCAGCGAACGGGGGCCGCCGGCGTCCACCGCCAGCACCGGCACGCCGCTCGCCTGCGCCTCGAGCACGACCTGGCCGAAGGTGTCGGTCGCGCTCGGGAATACGAACATGTCCGCGCTCGCATACGCGGCCGGCAGCTGCCCGCCCTCGAGCCAACCGAGGAAGGTGGCGCAGTCTCCGAGCCGCTCGGCCAGGTGCTCGCGCTCGGGCCCGTCGCCGGCTAGGATCAGGCGCAGTCCCGGACACTGCTCACGGGCCAGCAGGAATGCGTCCGCGAGCAGATCGACGCCCTTCTCGTGCGTGATCCGCCCGGCGTAGAGGACCGTCAGCGGGCCGTCGGGTGCCGGTGGCCCGCCTGGGGCCACGGGCCCGGCGCACGCGGGCTGAAGCGCCGCCCGTCGACACCCCGGTCCCAGCGCATCACGCGCTCGGCCGGCACCCCGAGCGCGGCGAGCGCCTCGTCGGCGGCCTCGCTGGGGGAGAGGACCACGTCGCAGGCCCCGTAGAAGACGCCCACCGCCACCTGCACCGCGGCCGCGATCGACTCGCTGCGCGCCCGTATGTGCGCGTACGTGGTCAGCTCGGTGTGGTAGCTGCCGACCAGCGGCAATCCCATCGCCCGCGCCACCAGCGCTCCGACGATGCCCACGGGGCCGGGCGAGGAGACGTGGATCGCCTGAAAGCCACCGTCGGCGAGCGACTGCACGGCGGCGGCCAGGCTCGGAACACCGATTCCCAGGCCCGGATAGAAGGGCACCTCGATCTCCGCCACCGCCGGCAGGCGGCGGTCCACCTCCGGATCGGTTCCCACCACCTCGATCTCGAAGCCGGGGACGCCCCGCTGACGTATCTCCTCGATCGTGCGCGTCACCCCGTGGGTCGAGCCGATGCCGTCTGCGAGCAGCGCCACCCGCGCGCCGTCGCCGCCGTCGCGCCCGGCTCCCGCGGCCGCGGGGGGCGATCCGATATCCGAGACCTTCGCCTGCTCGGCTGCGAGGAAGGCGGCCGCCGGGGCGTAGGGGATCACCGCGATGCACGATTCGAACACGCTGCTTCGCGGCCCCGATCGCGTTGGCGGGGCCGTCCGCGGGCTGTCCGTCGGCCACGGTCGCGACGAGCTTTCCGATCGCCTGGCGCAGGGTGCGCTCGTGGGCCCGGCAGGCCTGCCGGAACAACGCCGCGTGGCTGAAGCTCTGCTCCTGCATCAGCTCCAGCAGGGCCTCCGCGTCGAGCGCCTCCAGGCCCACCGCGCCGCGCCACGCGTCCAGTAGGCAGCGGGCGTCCTGTGGTGAGAGCTCGCTGCCGATCGGTCCGTGGCGGGCATCGGCCTCGCGCAGCAGCCGGGCCACCATGCCCATCACCCGCGCCGGGTCAACGCGGGCGCTTCCCGCCTCCTCGGAGAAGCCCAGCGATCGCACCGCGAGCGCGATTGCCGCGTGGGCCCACTTGGCGGCGCTGCCCTGTGCCCCGCGGGCTGTCACCGTCCCCTCCCGCAGGTGCTCGAGGAACTCGGCCGGGCTCGCCGCCCGGGGGGCCTCGGTGAAGGTCCGGCCGATGTCGACCCCGGCGTGATCGTCGCTGCCGCCGATGCCGATGCCCTCGCACGTGGCGATGTAGGTGGCGGCGGGCTGGTTGAGCTGCGGGGCCCGGGCGCCGTTTCGCACCTCCCAGACGGGGAACAGACTCCGCCAGGCGGCGACGGTGGCGGGGCAGGAGGGGTGCCGCCACGGTGTAGTAGGGATGCGCGAGCGCGCAGGCGGTCCGGCGCTCGTAGAGGTATTCGGCGCACAGTTCGACGTCGGAGCTGTGTGCCTGAAGCCATTCGTGAACCTCCCCGTCGATTCCGAAGCACAGCACGTGAACCGCCTGTGGCTCGTCGCGGAAGTACGCCGTCAGCTCCTCCGAGACGAACACGTCGGGTCGGTCCGCGATCTGGAGCACGCCGTCGATCGTGTCGTGATCGGTGATCGTGACGAAGTCCATGCCACGGCGCTTGGCCAGCTCGTAGACCGCCTCCGGCGGAGTGGCACACTCCGGCAGGCCGAACGGCACGCTGCAGCGCCGAGCCGGGACTCCTCCGAAGCGCTCGAGTGACAGTGAAGATCCGCCCGGCTTCGCTGTTCATCCCTCCCGAGCACGGCCTTGGTGGTGCTCATGACAGTGCCAGATTTCCACGCAAGCAGCGTGCGTCCTGTGACGAACCAGGAACGATCGTGTGAATCAGCGGTGAACGCGGACGTGACCCATTTCGGTCATTCGTTCACATCTGTGACCAATCCTGGTCGCTCAGAGGTCGCGCTCGTGGTTCGCGCAGCGGTCGCGCTCGTGGCTTGCTCAGAGGTCGCGCTCGTACACGAACATGAGCGATCCCGCGGGGCCGCCCGCGCGGTTGGTGAAACCCATGCTCTCGTACAGGCCTTCGAGCCGCCTGATCGGGCTCGTCCACGCCGATGTCCATCGTCTCGGCTCCCCGCCGGCGGGCCTCGTCGATCGCCGCCTCCATCAGGGCCCGGCCGACTCCCAGCCCGCGCTGCTCGGGCACCACGTACAGCTCGGCGAGGTGGCATTCGCGTCCTCGACTCCAGATCGCCTGCCGCAGACGCAGCACCGCGATCCCGAGCGGATCCTCGCCGGCGAGCAGGACGACCGTGTCACCCTCCCGGCGAGCTCTCGCAGGCGCTGCGGCGAGAATCTCGGCTGGCGGCGTGGGCTCGGAGAACTCGCGGTTGAAGGCGTGCAGCAGGCGACCCGCCGCCGGCATGTCCGCGTCGGCCGCGGCGCGCACCGGACCTCGGCTCGCGGCGGCATGCAGCCGAACGCTACCCGGCCCCAGACCTCGGGACCGGGTGGCCCCAGCGAGCTCCGGTCCTCACCTGAGAACCGGGCCCCGCTGCCCGCAGGCCCCTCTGCTCGCAGCCCGACCACGAGCGGAGAGGATGCAGAGCCAGGCCGAACGTCGTACGGCGGCCGCGGAACGCGAGGACCTGCACTGGCAGTACCGGATCACCTTCCGGTCCCGACTGTCTGGGTGCCCGCCCTGGTTCATCGGCGCATCCGCGGGTCGAGGTAGACGTCGTCGATGCGGACGATGCCCTTCGTCGAAGTGAATCCGAGGGCCAGCTGTGCCGAGCCGCCAGAGACGGCCGAGACGATCGCGGCGCCGGTGTGCAGCGTCGAGGAGAGTTCCCAGCCGCTGCCGACCGAGATGCTCTTCGAGGCCACCACAACCGGCAGGCCGAGGGGTCCTTTGTAGATGAGGCTCACGGAGACCGTCGCCGACGGGCCGGCGGCGCGCAGGAAGAACCTGAAGGTGCGGTCGTTCGGTTCCACGCACATGTACGGCGACACCGTGCTCCCGCCCTGGGCCACTGCCATCGAGAACCATCCCGGCTTGCCGGTCACGTTGTAGGTCTCGCTGCCGAGCGCCACCATCGCGGGTCCCGCGGTGCTCCAGCGGGGTTCTCCGACCTCGAAGCTTCCGCCCGGGACGAGCGAGTAGTAGCCGCTGTCGCCGAACGAGGTGAAGGGCTGAACAAGCGTTGTTTCCGGACACGCTTTTTCGGTGCTGGCCGCCTGCGCCCCCGAGACGGGGAGCACGGCCCACGTGCACGCGAGCGCGAGTCCGGTGAGAACGGGCGCACGAGCCGACCTGCGCGCCCTTGTTACCGGGTGAGATAGTGAGAACATCGACGCCTTCCTGTCCTTGGTGGCAACCGAGCTATCTCAAGGAGACCTCTGGCTTTGCGTCCCCGACTCGCGCCGGGTTTGCCCGTTCAGTTTGTCTTTATGAACGGCCTTTCGTCACGGCACAGGTGCGACTTAACGGCCGAGGCGGAAGTTGGACGAACAGGCCGACACGCGTGTCGTCCTTTTGGTGCGAGGCGTCATCGGCGGCCGAGCCGGCCCCCGGTCCGGCGGCGACAATCCGGTGCGCTTCACGGGAGCCGTCTTTGGGCTGGACCGTGGCGAGCCGCGATAGTAGGATCGGGCTCGGCCCGCGCGGCCTGCGCCGCGGCGAGGAAGGACGGGGAGCGATGAGAGTGCCTGGGAATGGGGACATTGCTGCGAACGCGCCCACGTCGCACCGGCGCGACGCAAGAAGCGTCGTGCCGCTGCTGCTCGTCGCGCTCGCCGCTCTGCTGCTGGTCCCCGGCCGCGGCCTCGGCGCGCAAAATCGCCTACGCCGGATCTGACGATCCTGATGCCGACGAACGAAATCTCGATCGTCCACAAAAGCGCCAAAAAGCTCCTCATGTTCACCGCACATCACCTCCGATCAGGGCGAAGGGCCGCTGGAGATGCGCCCGACGTACAACGCCGAAACGGGCATCTCGCAGGGCTATCAGGCGCTCTACGACCGAGAACACGCCCGGCAGCTGGCAGTACGCCGAATCCGGTGCCGATCGTGGGGCCGATGATCTGGACGCCGCCGTCGGACTACAACTTCCCGCTGTTCAAGGCCTGGCTGCTGAACACGAATGCCGAAGGCGGCCCGGGTGCCGTGATCGCGAGCAGCCCGAAGGTGCTCTTCTGCATGACCTCGGACATGCAGGTGGGTGGCGCGCCGAACACGCCCGAAGAAAACGAATACCCGAGCGGCGCATGCACGGAACCCGAAGGCCGCCTCGGTCTGACGGTGGGCTGGGGCGACGAGTACGACGCGAGCGACGGCGGCGAGGGGGTCGAAATCCCGACCCTGCCGAACGGCACCTACTGGCTGCGTGGCGAGGTGGACCCCTATCACTACCTGCAGCAGTCCAACACCGCGAACGACATCACCGACACCAAGATCAAAATCGAAGGCGAAACGGTGAAAGTGATCGAACAGGTGCACACGAACTCCACCCCGCCGGCGGTCACGCTCGAAAGCCCTGCGCCGGAAACGAGCCTCAGCGGAACGGTCACGCTGGCCGCCTCGGCCAGCGGCCCGGCGCCGATCACCTCGGTGCAGTTCCTGCTCGACGGCCAGCCGATCGGCTCGCCCGTCAACAGCCCGCCGTACTCGATCGCCTGGAACGCCGCCGCCGCGACCCCGGGACGCCATTTCCTGAGCGCTCAGGCGACCGACAGCCAGCGGCTACGTCGGCACCGCCCTCGACACGCCGGTCAGCGTCGGCACCCGCGCCGGCTGCGCTCACGATCGACGAGGTGCTGCACGAAAACGGCGTGTCCACGGTGCACGAGCCCCGAATTCTCGACCTCAAACCCCGGCTGAGCTGCTGCTCGCGTTCGCCGACTCCGACGGCCCCTCGCCGGGCACCCAGAGTGTGACCGTGAGCGGCGCAGGGCTGACGTGGTCGCTGGTCCAGCGCGGCAACCTCGAGGCCGGCGACGCCGAGATCTGGGAGGCCACGGCGCCGGGTCCGCTGAGCAAACAGACCGTCCAGGCCACCGCCACCGACGGCGGCTATCACGCCACGCTTACCGTCGCCGCCATCTCCGGTGCGGCCGGGATCGGCGTGTCCGGGGCCGGCGGGCCAGCTGAAAAGCGCTCCCGGCATCGAACTGAGCTCCTCCGGCATCGGCTCGGTCGGCTTCGCCACCGGCAACGACTGGGACAACGCCAGCGCGAGGACGCTCGGGTCCGAGCCAGCAGATGCTGTCCCAGGACCTCGAGACAAACACCGGCGACACCTTCTGGACCCAGTACACGACCGCCGGCACATCGGGCGCCGGGCAGCCGATCGCTCTCAACGACACTGCTCCCGCCAACGACCGCTGGAACCTGGCCGCGGTCGAGGTGCGCCCGTCATCGGAAATGTTCGACACCGAACCCCCCGAAACCTCGATGGTGAACCCCACCTCCGGGGAGATCGTCTCCAACAAGGTCTCGCTCAGCGCCAACGCCACCGACAACGTCGGGGTCGCCTCGGTGCAGTTCGAGCTCGACGGCAAACCGATCGGCAACCCGGTCACCAAACTCCCCTACGCGTTCAAGTGGGACAGCGACGGGGGCGAGCAACGGCAATCATCGGCTGACGGCCCTGTCCCAGACACCTCGGGCAACACGGCCGAATCGGCGCCCGTGGAAGTGATGGTCGAAAACCCCACCCCGCCGGGTCCGTGCTTCATCATCGACAGAGTCGACACCGTCCGGGCGGCAAGACCGAATCCAGACGCCACGCTTCACCACCGCCGTCGCCGGCGAGAAGCTGTTCGCGTTCGTCTCGGCGGGCGGTCCGGCACCAAGGAGACAGGTCGCCAAAGTGGCGGGCGGCGGGGTCAAATGGAAACTCGTGCGCCGCGCCAACTCCACGCCGGGGGACGCCGAGATCTGGTCCGGGGAAGCCAGGAAGGTGATCAAGAACAAATTCGTGAAGGCGGTCCTGAAAGACCAAGGGCTATGACCAGCAGCTGACGGTATCGCCGTCCAGGAATCCCTCGGGGCCGGGCCTCGGCCGCCGCCAGCGGGGCGGGCTTCCCGAAGTTTCGCTCACGACCGCCGAAGCCGGCACGCTCGCCTACGCAGTCGGCAGCAACTCGACTGCCACGCCGGGGACCACTGGAACATGGCCGCCGTCGAGATCCTCGGCGACGGCGACGACGCGGGGCCTAGTGCGGTTCGATCCGGACTGGCGAGGTCGAGAAGCTGCCGCTCTTGACGGCCTTGGCCTTGTGCCTGCCGGAGGCGATCCCGCAGCTGGGCCCACCGGCGAAGCTCTCCGACACCGACGCCGCCGTGAGGCTCGCGCCGGCTTCGAAGGGGCCGCCGCTGAGCGAGCCCTGGAGTGCTTCTCCGGATACTTCGGTGAGCGGCATCAGCAGGCTGCCGTGGGAGGTTCCCGATTCCGTCGGCTGCCACTTCGATCGCCAGCGAGACCGCTTCGGTCGTCGGTTCCGCCGACAGGCTCGCCAGCGCCGAGCAGGTGACTTCGCCGATCGTCTTCAGATGGGCCACGTAGGTGGCGCCTTCGATGTTCAGCGGCCCGTCGCAGCTGCCGAGTTCGCCCTTCACGGTGATCGTCTGCACGTGTGGGGTTTCGCTCAGCCCGGGCGCGAGCTTGATCGATCCCTGGTTCTGTTCACAGGTCTCGGCCGTCCCGCCGCCTTCTTCGCCGCTGCCGCCTTCTTCGCCGCCGCCTGCGCCGTCTTCGCCGCCGGTCGTGACTTCGACGGGCGCGCTCGGCGCGCTCGTGCCTTCATCGTCGGTGTTCGTGACCGTGATGCTGTAGGTCGTGTGGTAGGCGAGCGGGGCGAGCGTCGCGCCCGAGCCGCTGACCGTCGTGCTCAGCACGGGTGCGCTGGAGCCGACGGGCGTCGCGGTCACGGTCGAGGACGTGATCAGCGCCGCGGTCGCGGGAGCCGGCGTCCAGCTCGACCTGCAGCTCCCACTCCGGGGGCTGCTCTTCGGCCACTTCGACGGCGACCACGCGCTCGCGTTGACTTCGGTCGGCGGTTCCGGGGCCACCAGCGGCGGTTCGCCGGTTTCGAGATAGGCCCTGGTGCCTTCGTTGTAGATGCGGTCACCGTGGGAGTCCGTTTCGGAGAAGCTCGTGTTCTCTTCGGCCGCGCCTTCCAGTTTGGCGAAGCTGCGGGTGTTGCCGAACCAGTCCCACGCCACGACCGCCCAGGCCGAGTAGGTGGTGGTTTTGTAGCCGCCCGCCGCGGCCGCTGCCCCCGCAGCGGGTCTGCATGTAGACGTCACCGGTGGGCAGCCCGCCGGATTGAAAGCCGGTTGCGTACGTCTGCTCCTGGATGCCGCCGCAGGAGTGTCCGAGCATCGAGAAGGCATCCCCCTGCGGGAGCACCAGTGCGATCGGGCTAGCGGCCTGCGCCGATGCCGCGAACGCGGCGCTCCCGAGGTCTACCAGGATCACCGCCATGCCGCGCCCAACCAGCCGTCGCATCAGACCCTCCATGATTGTCGCTGCCACCGTCGCCTCCCGCGGAGACGTGGGCTGAAATTACCAGCAGCGGGCCCGGAATGGGCGCTTTGCTGGCCCGAATGCGTATTGATTACGGAGTTTTCACGGACGCCTCGCGGGCATTTCTAGAATCGGGCCCATGGTGAGCTGGACGCGGCGTGTGGCCGCGCACCGCAAAGCCGTTCTCGCGTGTTGGCTGGTGCTGTTCGTGCTCGGCGGCTACGCCGCGTCGAACCTCGGCAAGCTGCTGACCAACCGCTTCAGCGTCCCCGGCTCCGAGGCCGAAAAGGGGCTCAGCATCCTCAAGTCGCGCTTCAACGAGCGCGGCGACGGCGCCTTCACGCTGGTCGCCCGCTCCGACCGGCGCGGCCACGCTGCGCCCGGCGCGCCGTCGAGGCAGGCCGCCGAACGCGCCGCCACCAAGCTCCCCGGCGGCAAGGCGCTGCCGGTGCGCCCGCGCCGGCCCGGGCGTCTACTACGTCCAGATCCAGACCCCGCTGCAGGCCGCCGACGCCAAGAACCACACCACGCGCGATGCGCGCGGCGATCGGCACGGTCCCCGGGCGTGCAAGACCTATCTGACGGGCTTCCCGGCGCTCAGCCCACGACGAGCAGCCGCTCTACAGCAAAGACCTCAGCAAGGGCGAGATCGATCGCGGTCCCGATCGCGATCGCCGTGCTGCTGTTCATGTTCGGCACGCTCGGTGCGGTGATCGTGCCGCTCATCTTCGTCGCTCGCGACCCTGCCCACGACGCTCGGGCTGGTGTGGGTGATCGCCCACCTCGGCAGCACCGCCCAGTACGTGACCAACATCGTCACGCTGATCGGGCTCGGCGATCGCGATCGACTACTCGATGCTGGTCGTGTTCCGCTTCCGCGAGGAGCTCGAGCAGCGGCAAGGACGGTACAAGACGCGCTCGAGACGACCATGTCGACGGCCGGCCGCGCGACGCTGTTCTCGGGCCTGACGGTGGCGATCGGGCTCGCCGCGCTGCTGGCTGATGCCGCTGCCGTTCATGCGCTCGATGGGCGCCGGCGGCGGTGCTGATCCCGCTCGTCTCGATGGCCGCCTCGGTGACCCTGCTGCCGGCCCTGCTGTCGGTGCTGGGGAAGCGCATCAACCGCTTGCGGGTGATCCCCCGGCGGGTGCTCGAGCGGCGCGCCAGCGGCGAGCGCCGGGCCGTGGTCGAGGCTCGCGCACATCGATCATGCGCCGGCCGGTCGCCGTCCTGGTCGTGACCGCGACGCGTGATGCTCGCGCTCGCGATCCCGGCCTTCGGACTGCACGTGACCAGCGGCGACAACCGCAACACGCCGCCGCGGGACGGAGGCCGCCGACGGCCTGCTGCTGCTCGAGTCGACGGATCGGGCCGGGGCCGCTCGCGCCCCACCAGGTCGTCGTCGACACCGGCGCGCCCGGGGGGGCCACGTCAGCCCGCCACGGTCGCCGCCGAGCGGCGCCTGTTGGCGCAGCTGCGGACGGACCCGCGCATCGAGGCCGCCACGATCCAGGCCCCCGCCGGCGCTCTCCTACGCGGCCGCCAGGCGCGCCAACCTGATCGACCCCGTCCGGCGCACGTGCTGCAGATCCGCGCCGCCGGGCACACCGACGCGGGCACCGAAACCGCCGTCGACCTCGTGCGCAAGATCCGCGGCACCTACATCCCGCGCGGCGGGCTTCCCCGCGCGCCGATCATCGTGCTATCTGACGGGCGCCCCCGCCTTCGGGCGTGGACTTCGTCAACAAGGCCTACGGGGCCTTCCCGTGGCTGCTGCTGGCGGTGCTCGTGATCACCTACTTCGTGCTGCTGCGCGCCTTCCGCTCGGTCGTGCTGCCGATCAAGGCGGTGCTGATGAACCTGCTCTCGATCACCGCCTCATACGGGGTGCTGGTGCTGGTCTTCCAGCACGGCTGGGGTGAAGTCGTCGGCTTCCACAGCTCGCCCCAGATCGAAGCCTGGATCCCGATCTTCCTGTTCGCGATGCTGTTCGGGCTCTCGATGGACTACGAGATCTTCCTGCTCACCCGCATGCGCGAGGAGTGGGACCGCCACCACGACAACGAGCGCGCGGTGGCCTACGGGCTGGAGCGCACCGGGCGCATCATCACCGCTGCCGCCGTGATCATGATCGCCGCCTTCTCCGGGCTGATGAGCGGCACGCTTCGTCGGCCTGCAGGAGTTCGGCTTCGGTCTCGCGATCGCGATCTTCCTCGACGCCACGATCGTGCGGGCGCTGCTGGTGCCGGCCCTGATGAAGCTGCTCGGACGACTGGAACTGGTACCTGCCCGAACGCATGCGCCGCACGATGCGCCTGCGGGCCGACGTGGAGCCGGTCTCGAGCGCCTAGGTCACGCTCTCCAGCGGCGCCGGGGTACCGGCGAGGGCAAAGGCGCCGCCGGCCATCGCGCCGATCTCGATCACGGCCTCGCGCAGGTTGCGGCTGATGCCGGCGGCCGAGACGAAGCCGTGGATGTAGCCCTCGTAGCGGCGCAGCACCGCCGGCGTCCCGGCCGCGCGCAGGGCGTGGGCGTAGTCCTCGCCCTCGTCGCGCAGCGGGTCGAAACCGGCCGTCACCACGATCGCCGGCGCCAGCCCAGAGAGGTCCTCGGCGAGTATCGGCGACACGCGCGGGTCGAGCACCACGTCGGTCCCGGAGGCGGGGCCGAGGTAGCTGCGTTCGAACCACCCCATCTCGGTGTTGCTCAGGAAGAAGCCCTCCGCGAACAGCTCCCGCGAGCGCCGCCGGGCGCTCATGTCGGTGGCGGGGTAGATCAGCAGCTGCAACGCCGGCTCCGGGCCGCCGTCGTGCGCGCTCAGCTGCGAGACCACGGCCGCCAGGTTGCCGCCTGCGCTGTCGCCGCCCACGCCCACGCGCGCTGGGTCGGCGCCGAGGCGCTCGGCGTGCTCGTGCGCCCACGCGAGCGCCGCCCGCGCGTCTTCGACAGCCGCCGGGAAGGGGTGCTCGGGGGACAGCCGGTAGTCGACGGCCAGCACGTGCGCGGCGGCGGATCGGCACAGCATGCCGGCAGAGGGAGTCGTGCGTCTCGAGGTCCCCGAACACGAACCCGCCACCGTGGAAGTAGACCAGCAGGGGGGCGGGTTCCCGCGCGCCGGGGGGCGCGTAGTGGCGTGCCGGGACGGCTCCGATCTCCAGGTCCTGGACCGCGCCGACCGGTTGCGGGGGTCCGCCGAACACCGCCGCCATGCGCCGGCGTTCGACCCGCGAGCGCTCGCGGGTCCGGCGCCTCGGTGACGGCTGCCGCCAGCGGTTGAGCACCGCCAGCGAGAGCTGCTGCTCGGGCGCCAGGCGCTGACCGTCGCGCTCGATCGGCGGCGATCCGGAGAGCGCCACCTGCAGCGGTGCCGGCAGCGCCGACATCAATTTCGCGACCCCGTACTCGAGCTTGTCCCTCAACTGCGCCATTTCGCCTCCCTCGCCGCTGTGCCGTGAGCTTACGCCCCCGGGGGCCGCGGAGCGATCAGGCCGGCGGGCGGGCGCCGGCTCAGAAGACGATCGTGCGGCCTTCGTGGATCGAGCACGCGGTCGTCGAGCACGCTGCGCAGGGCGCGCGCCAGCACCATTCGCTCGAGGTCGCGGCCGACCCGCTCGAGGTCTTCGACGGTGTAGTCGTGGCCCACCCGCTGCACGTCCTGCTCGATGATCGGGCCTTCGTCGAGCTCCTCGGTGACGAAGTGGGCGGTGGCCCCGATCAGCTTCACGCCGCGCTCGTAGGCGTGCCGGTAGGGCTCGGCGCCGGCGAACGCCGGCAGGAAGGAGTGGTGGATGTTGACCACCGGGCAGCCCACCTGGGCGAGGAACTGCGGCGAGAGGATCTGCATGTAGCGCGCCAGCACCACCAGGTCGACCTCGCCGGCCAGCACCTCGAGCGCGCGTTGCTCGGCCTCGCGCCTGGTCTCGCTCGTGACCGGCACGTACAGGTAGGGCACGCCCAGCGCCTCCACCTCGTCGCGCAGCAGCTCGTGGTTGGAGATCACGCACACGGTCTCCATGTCGAGCTCGCCGCGGCGGTTGCGCCACAGCACGTCGAGCAGGCAGTGGTCGGCGGTCGAGGCCATCAGGGCCACGCGCCGGCGCCGGTGCGGGTAGGAGATCCGCCAGCTCATCGAGAAGCGTTTGGCGAGCGCATCGAAGGCGGCCTCGAACTCCTCGCGCGCGCTCCGAGCTCCGGCAGGAAGAAGACCGTGCGCATGAAGAAGCGTCCCGTGCTCGGGATGGGTGGAGAACTGATTGCTGGCGATGATGTTCGCCCCCCGCCCGAACAGGAAGCCCGACACCGCGGCCACGATGCCGGGCCCGTCGGGACACGACATCAAGCAGCCGCGCGCTGGCGCCGGCGCCCTGGGCGGACGGAGGCGGGACCGAGGCCATCAGAAGTCCTCGGTCGGGGGATATGCGGTGGCTGGCGGCTGGATCGGTCCTCGTTCCCGGATCGGCGCCGAGACGCTACGGCGCCGAGACGCTACCATCGGCCACCCGCGGCCGTGGCGGAGCTGCTTCTCGGCGGCCCGGGAGGCGGGTGCAGACGAGGGATCGGGGGCAGAGGTGTTCGCGGGGTGGGGTGGGCGAAGGGTTCGTGATCGCGGTTGTTGCGGCGTGTGTGGCGCTCGGGGCGCTGTGGGCGTCGGTGGCGATCGCGGCCGGCGGCAACGTCACCACCGAGGACTACAACAGCCTGCGCGACGGCTGGGACTCCAACGAGCCCGGCCTCGCGTCCATCGGCGTTGCGCTCGCCCGGCTTCCAGAAACTGTTCTCCACCAAACTGGCCGGCTCGATCTACGCCCAGCCGCTGGTCTACGAAGGCACCCTGATCGCGACCACCGAGAAGGCACGCGCGTACGGCCTCGACCCCGCCACCGGGGCGATTCGCTGGCAGCGCTCGTTCGGCACGCCCTTCAAATCCTCGACCATCGGCTGCACCGACCTGAAGCCGAACCTCGGCTCCACTTCGACGCCCGGTGATCGACCCGGCGACCGGGACCCTGTACGTGACCACCCGCCTGGAGACCGGTCGCAAAGGCGGGAAGCTGGCGAACGCCCACTGGTTCCTGCAGGCGCTCAACGTGAGCACCGGTGAAGAGCGTCCCGGCTTCCCGGTGCAGATACAGGGGACGCCGTACAACACGCCCGAAATCGCCTTCAACGAAGCCTTCCAGGAGCAACGCCCGGGGCTGCTGCTGCTGGAAGGGGTCGTCTACGTCGCCTTCGCCTCCGACTGCGACATCAACCCCTACCGCGGCATCGTCGCCGGCTTCAACGCGGCCAACGGTGAAATGACCACGATGTGGAGCGACGAGAGCGGCCCGGCCGCCGACGAAGGCTCGATGGCGGGCGTCTGGCAGAGCGGCGGCGGGCTCGTCTCCGACGTCCCCGGGCGGATCATCATGGCCACCGGCAACGGCGTCTCGCCCACGCGCGCCGCCTCCAACGAACCTCCGCAGACGCTGTCGGAGTCGGTCGTCGGCATGACCGTCGGCGCCCACGGACAGATCGCCCCCTCGCAGTTCTTCGCGCCCTCCGACGCCCCCACGCTGGACCAGAACGACGAGGACTTCGGCTCGGGCGGGCCGATGGCATTGCCGGGCGAATTCTTCGGCACGCCGAGCGCTCCCCATCTGGTGGTCCAGGTCGGCAAGGACGGGCGCGTGTTCCTGCTCGAACGCGGACGACATGGGCGGCTACCTGCAGGGCCCCGAAGAATCCGACGCGGTGCTGCAGACGCTCGGCCCCTTCAACGGCGTGTGGGGACACCCCGCGGCCTACGGCGGCCAGGGCGGATGGGTGTACATCCTCGAGAGCGCCGGCGGCGGCAGCCTCGCGGCCTACAACTCGACCGTCGGGTCGCACGGTGAACCGCAGCTCGTCCCCGAAGGTCAGAGCGCGGAATCGTTCGGCTACGGCTCCGGCTCGCCGACCGTCACCAGCGACGGCACCACCGCCGGCAGCGCGGTCGTGTGGGTGATCTACGAGGGCGAACAGGGCAAACACTCGCAGCTGCGCGCGTATGGCGCGACCCCCGAAGGCGGCACGCTGCCGCTGCTGTGGTCGGGCCCGATCGGCACGGCCTCGAAGTTCTCGGTTCCGACCGCCTCGGAAGGTCGCGTCTACGTCGGCACCCGCAACGGCAACCTGGAGGCCTTCGGTAGCTCCTCCCAAGGCTCCCCTGCAGGCCGCGCCGGTCGAACTCGGCACGGTCGCGGTCGGTCACGCCCGCACCGTCCGTCTGTCGCTCGCCGCCACCCGCTCGCTGCGGCTCACGGCGCCGATCACCGCCACCGGGCGTGGAACCGCTGACCGCGCAGGAGGCACTCGGCCACCAGACGGTCAAGCACGGCCTGACAGCCGGGCCGAAGAAGATCCCGCCCAGCGAGTCGCCGCTCGGCACGGGGGCGTGCTGGCGATCGCACAGCCTTCCCGTGGGCACCGCCTCTCCGGGGGTCAGAACCTGGGCGTGAACGTCTCCTTCAGGCCCGCCCATGCCAGGCCCGATCGTGGGCCTGCTGCAGGTGCATACGAGCGCCGGCGTCAGGACGGTGCCCGTCAGTGGCTACGGCAGCGCGCCGGGGCTGATCCGTTCGGCGCCTCCGCTGAACTTCGGCGAGATCGCCACCCACACGAACGGCAAGTACCTCGCCTTCACGATCAGCAACTCGTGGACGCGCCCGGAGAGGATCACGGGCGTGCACCTGCCCGGCGGAGCCTACGTGGTGAGCGGGGCGCCGGCCGTCGGGACCGTGCTCGCCCCCCGCCAGACGGTGACCGTCGGCGGTCTTCTTCAATCCCTCCGCGCCGGGCTCCTACCGCGGACGCGTGAGGATCGCCAGCGACAAGGGCGGCGTCACGGTGGCACTCGGCGGCAAGGCGGTCGTGGGCGCCCACGGCTGTCCCTGCGGCCGCGCAGGCTCGAACTTCGGCAACGTGGCGTGGGCCACAGCCGCACGCTGCGCTTCTCCGTCGTCGACGCGGGCAACGTGCCACTCGAGATCACCCGCGCGATCCCGCCGGCCGAACCATTCGCGGCGGACAAGCAGGTCCCGGAGGGGCTCACGATCGGCTCCCGAATCCGGGCTCACCGAGGCGATCACGTTCACGCCCACCTCGGCCGGTTCGGCCAGCGGTAGCTACGTGCTGGCCGGCGACGACGGCCGCGGCCATCAGCTCGTGACGCTCGTCGGACGCGGGGTCACGAAGGCGGGTGCTCGGCCAGGTAGGCGCTAGCCAGTCGCTTCGGCGCCCGCCACAGCCACGCTTCCACGATCAGCTCCCGCAGCTCCTCCATCGGGACCACGTCCAGGCGCACGAGGATGCTCGGGTGCCCGTCGAAGTGGGGGGTGGTGAAGTAGGCCTCGCCGGCCTGGCCGAGCAGGGCCTCCTTGGCCAGCAGGTGCTCGACCCGCGCGCCCAGGATCGTCCCGGCCGGCGGCGGACCGTCGAGCGTCTCCAGTTCCCGTGGCCGCAGCGGGCGCTCCCACACGAATAGGCGCTCCCCGACCCGCCACTGCGCCCCCGTGCGTCCGGCCCGCTCGCTCGCGCCGGGAAGCGCCATCGCGATCACACGGACATCCTCGATGGTCGGCACCGCGGGCAGCGTATCCTCGCCCTCTCGTGAGCGAGGGCGTCTGCCAGATCCAGGTCTCACACTCCGACCGCGCCGCGCTCGAAGCGCTGATCGAGGAGCTGCTGCAGCGACGGCTGATCGCCTGCGGACAGGTGCTGGGGCCGATCTGGAGCCGCTACCGCTGGGAGGGGCGTCCTGGAGCGTGAGCAGGAGTGGCTCGGCCTGCTGAAGACCGCGGCCTCGCGGGCCGCGGAGGTGGAGTCGCTGCTCGCCGAGCGCCACTCCTACGAGGTCCCCGAGATCCTCGTCACGCAGGTGGCCGGCGGCCACGAGCCGTACCTGCGCTGGGTACTCGAACAGACCATCGGCGGCTCGCCGGGAACGACCGCTGGGTAGGCCGGGAAGGCCCTCGTCGCACGGCCACTTCCGGGTGTGCGCTCGGCACCTGGAATGATGGCGTACGTGAGGATTGCAGCAAGCACGGGGAGACGTGGGAGAGATGCGCGCCAGGGCTCCAATCGAGGTAGACCCGACCGATCGCGAAGCCAACTGGGCGGTCGCGGTGGCGGGCGGCCTGCTACTTCGTCGGCGCGCTGCTGTGCGCAACGGGCGCGCTGCTGCCGGAACTGCGGTCGCCGTTTGCGATCGGCGCGGTCGGGGTGGTGGCGATGTCCACCTCGGGGCTCTTGCTGCTGCTGTGGCACCAGGGTCGCGGGACGCTCATGATCGCCTACCTCGCCGACCTCTGGGGAGTCGTGCTGATCGCCACCCTGTGCGCCGGCAGCAGCGGCACCTCGAGCCCGTTCGCGCTGATCTACATGTTCGCCATCGGCCACGCAGCCGCTTTCCAGCCGCGCGGGCGCCTGTACACGGTCGCGCTCGCCAGCCTGGTCGCCTTCCTCGCTCCGGTCGTCTACGAAACGGGGGTCTCGACGGAGTTCGCCGCGGTCGCGACCGTGGGCATCGCAATGGCGCTGATGACCAGCGCGGCGGTCCACTTCGCGCTCAACAGGATCCGCGAGCAGCGCCGTCGCCTGCAGGTCCTGAGCGCCGCCAGCGCCTCGCTGGACCGATCGCTGGACCCCGCCGAGACGCTGCGGGCGATCTCGCGGATGGCGGTCCCCGAGCTGGCGCCGGTGTGCGTCGTGGACGCGCTCGACGCGACAGGCTCGATCGGCTCGACCGTGGCGGCCGCCGCGGACCCCGCGCTGGCGCGGGCGATCGAGGCCTCCCAGCCCGATCCCCCGCGCGGCGACATGCACCTCGACGGGGTCGCCAGCCTGCTCGACGAGCCACCCGTGGGGGAGGGGCCCGACGGCCGCCCGGCCGGCACCGATCACGGAGGACCGCGGCTTCACGACGCCGGCACGCCATCGGCCTCGATCACCCAGATCGTGGACGGGCACGAGCACGAGGCCGTGATGAAGCGGGCCGACTACGTGTACGAGGCCGCCTTCCCGATGCTCGCCCGCGGCCGCGTCCACGGCATGATCAGCTTCTGGCGCCCGCAGCAGGAGCGGCCCTTCGACCGCGGCCTGCTGACGGTGCTCGAGGACCTCAGCGGCCGCGCCGCGCTCGCCTACGACAACGCCCGTCTGTATGCCGAGCGCGCCCAGGTCGCGCGCACCCTGCGGCGCAGTCTGATGCCGGCTGCGCTGCCGACGATCCCGGGGCTCGAGCTGGCCAGCTACTTCCGCCCGATGGGCGCCGGCAGCGAGGTCGGCGGGGACTTCTACGATGTCATCGCCGACCGCGAGGGGTGCTGGCTGATCGTCGGCGACGTCTGCGGGAAGGGCGCCGAGGCAGCCGCGCTGACCGGCTTCGTACGTCACACGACCGCCGCCTACGCACGCGAAACCGACCGCCCCGGACGCGTCCTGACGCGCGTCAACCGGGCGATGCTCGAACAGGATTTCGAAGGCCTGTTCGCGACCGCGATCCTGACCCGTATGCGCTTCCGGCCCGGCGACGTCGAGGTCACGGTTGCGCTCGCCGGGCACCCCTCGGCGTTGATCGCCCGCTCCGACGGCGACGCCGGCGAGCTCGGCGCCTCCGGCAAGCTGCTGGGGGTGTTCCCGGAGGCCGACATCGAAGAGGCCTCCACCGTGCTGAAGCCGGGCGACGCCTTGGCGCTCTACACCGACGGACTCACCGAGGCCCACGCGCCCACGAGCGTGCTGTCGGTGGCGCAGATGATCGAGCGGCTGCGCAACGCCCCCCGGCGCTCGCCCCAGGACGCGATCGACGCGCTGCTGGGGTTGATCGGCACTGACACTGGTGTCGGCGACGACATCGCGATCCTCGCCGCCCAGGTCGCGGGCAGCTAGCCCCTGACTGCGCTCGCGGAAGACGCTCCTCGCCCCGCGGCCGGAGCGCGGTTCGGGGACCGCACGGCGCGGTCCCCGAACCTGACAAGCGAGCTGCGTGCTCTCAGCCTTCCTGTTCTTCTTTGGCCTTCTGTGCTTCGGCTGCTTCGATTCGTTTGCCTTCCTTGGCCTCGTACTTGGCGACCGTCGCCTGCTCCTTGACGAGCAGCTTTTCTTCGGTCATTTCCTGCTTGCTGGGCTTCGTTTTGGTCGTCGTCGTGGTGATCGGTTCGAAGTTCAGGAAGCCGGCCATGCTGTCCTTGCCCGAGATCGTCAGCGGTGCAACGCCTTCTTTCGATTCGAGCGACCCCGAGCCCGAGTCGAATTCGTCGTAACCCCAGGCCTTCTTGGTTGCGTTCACGAACTTGGGTTTCACTTCCCCGCTGTAGGTGAAGATGCGGCCTTCGCAGTTGATCGTGAGGGTCACGCCGCTGCTGTTGTCGCGGACCACACCGCCTTCTTCGGTGAGTTCAGAGGGCCACGGCAGGCCCGACGCCGTCACGGTCACGCCTTTCGGGCATTCACCCGCGGAGCACTCGTAGAGGTCGAACAGCACCGTTTCGTCGAGCCCGTTGCCTTCCGTCGGGTTCCAGATGTTCCCCGCGTCGGACTTCTTGCACGTCACCGGTCCGACCGCCGTGTTGAACGTGAGTTTGCCCGAGGAGACGGTCTGCTCCTTTTCGGTGCCCACTTTTGGCCCCCATTTCGTCGACGAGCAGGGGCCGTATTTCGTGTTGGCCGCGAAGTCCAGGCCCGCGTACGGCTGCGAGGTGTCGTAGACGATGAACTGCAGCGTGTTTGACCCCACGAGGAAGTATTTTTCGATGTCGCTGAACGGTTTCGGGGTGAAGTTCGCGGGCGTTTCGGCCATCGCGTCCTGGCCGATCCAGTGGCCGTTCAGGAACACGCCGGCCGCGTTGTCGGCGGCGAATTCGCCCTTCAACACCGCTCCTCTGGTGCACTTCAGGCTGAACTTGGCGTTGTAGATGTAGTAAGCGGGGTCGTGTCCGCCCGATCGCGCCCCCGCGTAGACGGTCACCCACTGTGCGCCGGCGATGTGGGATTCGTAGAGCGGACGTTCTTTCACCGGGTTGCCGTATTTGTATTTGAACCCCGACGGCCCACCCCGTTCGCCGCCTTCGGCGATCGGGTGCGTCCTTGCGGGTTCGGCGCACGCCGCGCCCGTCTCGGGAAATTCCGTGGGCTGCGAGTTGCCCGCTTCCAGCGGCGCGAAGTTCAGCGGCGGACCGGGGTTGGCGAAGATGGTCCCGTCTTTCGGTTCCACGCACAGCGAATTGGTTTCTTCGCTGTAGACGCTGACAGACAGCTGCTTGGTGGTTTTTTCGGCGGCCTGCGCCAGCGAAGGCATCGCCGCACACGCCGCGATGCTCAGCGCCGCGGTCACAGCGGCCAACGGTCTGTGGTTCATGGTGCGCCTCTCCTGTCGTCTTCTGGGCGGGCGTTCCGGTGCGACGCTCGGCGGTCAGCCGAGCGACCAGCAGGCATTGCGGCAGCGTGAAGCCTCCGCTCGCTGAAACCCCCTCTGAAGCGGGCTCGTGGCGCCCGCACTTTTCTTTGATATGTACGCCGACGACGTTGCGCCGGCGCAGGACCAACCGACGCTATCCGCTTCGGGCGCGGGCGTGTTGAAATCCGCTCGTAGGAAAGTCGTAAAGAGCGGGAAAAATCGGCGGGCGGGAGTCCGGCAGTTCACGCGAGCGCGCCGGGAGTGTGCTAGGGGTCAGCGGATGCCCGCGCTCGAGATCTCCACGGCGGCCGGCCTGGCCTACCGCTCGGCCGGGGATCCCGAGGCGCCCGTGACGCTGTTCGTCCACGGCTATCCCGAGTCCTCCTACATGTGGCGCTCGGCCCTCGACGCGGTCGCCGCCGCCGGCCAGCGGGGGATCGCCCCGGACCTTCCCGGCTTCGGTGACTCGCCGCCCGATCCACCCGGCAGCTGGGAGCACCACATGGAGGCGCTCGAGCGTTTCGTGCGGGAGCTTGAACCCGGCCCGGTGGCGCTCGTCACCCACGACTGGGGGGTGCTCGTGGGGCTGCGCTGGGCCTGCGACGACCCCGACTCCGTGCGCTCGCTGACGATCTCCGACGGCGGCTTCTTCGCCGACCGCCGCTGGCACGACCTCGCCAACGTGATGCGCACACCGGGGGAGGGAGAGAAGCTCGTCTCGTCATACACGCGCGAGGCGTTCGACGCCGGCATGCGCCAGCTGTGTGCCGGGATCGACGAGCAGGCCCTGACCGAGTACTGGAAGGGGTTCGCCGACGACACCCGTCGCCGGGGCCACCTCGAGCTGTACCGCTCCGGGGACTTCGAGAAGCTCGCCCCGTACGAGGGCCGGCTCGCCGAGCTGGGGCTTCCGACCCTGATCCTGTGGGGCGCGGACGATCGGTTCGCCGGCGCGAAGATGGCCGAGCGCTTCCACCGCGAGATCCGCGGCTCGGAGCTCCACCTGATCGAGCACGCGGGTCATTTCGTGTGGGAGGACGAGCCCGAGCTGACCACGAGGGCGCTGGTGGAGTTCCTGGAGCGCCACCCCTGATGGCCTCGATCGAGGTCATCGAGTACACCGATCCCGGCTGCCCGTGGGCCTACTCTGCCAGCCCGGCGCTGGCGGTGCTGCAGTGGCGCTACCGCGACCAGCTGCGCTGGCGGATCGTGGCGATCGGGCTGACCGAGGATCCCCAGCGCTACATCGACGCCGGCTACACGCCCGCGAGGGTGTCCGCCGGCGTGCTCTACTTCCGCCGCTACGGGATGCCCTTCGCGCCCGCGCCCCGGCCCCGGGTGGCCGCCACCTCGCGGGCCTGCCGGGCGATCGTCGCCACCCGCCTGCTCGATCCCCCGCGCGAGCGAGATGTGCTGCGGGCATTGCAGTTCGCGTGGTTCACCACCCCGTTGCAGCTCGACGAGGACGAGGACATCGGTCGTGCCCTGTCGGTGCTTCCCGGACTCGACGTGCCGGCCGTCCTCGCCGCGATCGACGATCCCGCCACGCTCGAGGCCTACGAGCAGGACAGGCGCGAGACCCGCACCGCAGCGGGCGGTGCCACCGAGTACCAGGGCAAGGCCCGCCAGACCGACGGGCCGGTGCGCTACTCGGCTCCCTCGCTGGTGCTGGAGAACGAGGCCGGCGTGCGCGTGGAGGCGGGCGGCTTCCAGCCGCTGGAGGCCTACGACGTGCTGATCGCGAACCTCGATCGCTCACTCGAGCGCCATCCGCCGCCGGAGACGCCGCTGGAGGCTTTGGCGCTGTTCCCCTCCGGTCTGGTGACGGGCGAGGTGGCCGCGATCCTGGCCCAGAACAATGCCGCCCCGGACCGCGACGCGGCCGAGCGGGCGATGGTCGAGCTGCTGGCCGCCGGCCAGGTCCGCCGCACGCCGCTCGGCGACGACGCCCTCTGGCAGCCGGTGTGAGCCTGGCGGCCGGCGCTCGCCGAGCAGCCGCCGTGAGCCTCCGCGCTGGGCCGGGATAGCCTTCCTGCCCCACGATGCCGGTCACGATCACCCTCCCTGACGGAAACGAGCTCGAGCTGCCCGACGGAGCCACGGGGGCGGACGCCGCCGCGGCGATCGGCCCCGGGCTCGCGCGCGCGGCCCTGGCGATCGAGGTGAGCCACCCCGAGGCCGGCGAGACGCCCGAGGTGCGCGACCTCGCCCGCCCGCTTCCCGACGGGGCCCACGTGCAGATCATCACCCCGCGAAGCGGCCGGGCGGCGCTTGACGTGATCCGCCACGACGCCGCCCACGTGCTCGCCACCGCCGTGCTCGAGCTCTACGAGGGCGTCAAGATCTCGATCGGCCCTCCGATCGAGGACGGCTTCTACTACGACTTCGAGTTTCCCGCCGGGTCCGCCGTCTCGGAGGCCGACCTGCCGGCGATCGAAGCCCGCATGCGCGAGCACGTGAAAGCCGCCGAGGAGTTCGTCCGCGAGGACGTGCCCGTGACCCAGGCACGCGAGCGCTTCGCGAAGGAGGAACAGGACTACAAGGTCGAGCTGATCGACGACCTCGTCAGCGCCGCCCCCGCCGAGCGTCCCCTGAAGACGGTGTCGCTGTACACCAACGGGCCCTTCACCGACCTCTGCCGCGGGCCCCACGCGCCCACCACCAAGACGGTGGGCGCCTTCAAGCTGAACTCGCTCGCCGGCGCCTACTGGCGCGGGGACTCCGACCGCACGATGCTCACCCGCATCTATGGCACGGCCTTCTTCTCCAAGTCCGAGCTGCAGGAGCACCTCGAGCGCCTCGAGCAGGCCCGGCTGCGCGACCATCGCCGCCTCGGGCGCGAGCTCGACCTGTTCATGTTCTCCGAGCTCTCGCCCGGCAGCCCGTTCTGGAAGCCGGGGGGGATGGCGCTGTGGAACGCGCTGACGGACCTGTGGCGTACCGAGAACCGCCGCCGCGGATACATGGAGGTGCGCACGCCGATCCTGTACGACGTCGAGCTGTTCAAGCAGTCGGGCCACTGGGACACCTACCGCGAGCACATGTACTTCACCGACGTGGAGGAGCGCCCGATGGCGCTCAAGCCGATGAACTGCCCGGCCCACATCCTGATCTACAAGGACAGCCGCCACTCCTACCGCGACCTGCCGATCCGCTTCTCCGAGGCCGGCCTCGTGCACCGCCACGAGCCCTCCGGAACGCTCCACGGGCTGATGCGCGTGCGACACATAACCCAGGACGACGCGCACATCTTCTGCACCGAGGAGCAGGTCCAGGAGGAGGTCGTCCAGTGCTTGCGCTTCGGCTTCTTCCTGTACGAGCTGTTCGGCTTCGAGCCGCGCCTGGAGCTCTCCACCCGCCCGCAGAAACGGATCGGCAGCGACGAGATGTGGGACCGCGCCGAGGGGGCCCTCGCCGGGGCGCTGGAGGCGGAGGGCCTGGAGTACGAACTGAACCCCGGCGACGGTGCCTTCTACGGCCCCAAGATCGACCTGCACATGACCGACTCGCTCGGGCGCTCGTGGCAGCTCGGGACGGTCCAACTGGACTACTCGATGCCCGAGCGCTTCGACCTGCACTACACCGGCGCCGACAACGAGGAGCACCGCCCGGTGATGATCCACCGCGCCCTGCTGGGCTCCTTCGAGCGCTTCACGGGGATCCTGATCGAGCACTACGGCGGCGAGCTGCCGGTCTGGCTGGCGCCGGTGCAGGCGATCGTGCTGCCGGTGTCGGATCGCTTCAACGAGTACGCCGCCAGCGTCACGGAGGGCCTGCGCGAGGGGCAGGCGCGGGTTGAGCTCGACGATCGCAGCGAGAGCGTGGCGCGCAAGATCCGCGACGCCGAGCTGCGCAAGATCCCGTTCATGCTCGTCGTCGGGGAGCGCGAGCAGAGCGAGGGTTCGGTGTCTGTCCGTGAGCACCACGGCGAAGAGCTCGGGAGCATGTCCCTGCACGTGCTTCTCGAGCGTCTGTCGGGGGGCTATACTGCCCGGCATTGACCTACGGGCAAAACTCTCATCGCCGCGCCTGACATCCACTTGACGCGCGGCAAAGCAAGCTAGTGCCGGTCCCACGTAGGTTCGACCGGCGCCCGCCCGAGCGGGACTTGACGCGGATCAACGATCGCATCCGCGTGCCCGAGGTGCGGGTGATAGACGAGGAGGGCAACCAGGTCGGGGTGATGAAGACGCCCGACGCGCTCGCCTTCGCCCAGGAACGCGACCTCGACCTGGTGGAGGTCGCCCCCGAGGCGCGCCCGCCGGTGTGCCGTGTGCTCGACTACTCCAAGTACAAGTACGAGCAGGCCCAGAAGCAGAAGGCCGCGCGCAAGCACCAGCAGCAGATCACCGTCCGCGAGATCAAGTTCCGCCCCAAGATCGCCCAGCACGACTACGACACCAAGAAGCACCACGTCGAGCGCTTCCTGCGCCACAAGGACAAGGTGAAGATCACGATCATGTTCCGCGGGCGCGAGGTCACCCACCCCGAGCGCGGCACGGCGATCCTCGACCGGCTGGCCGAGGAACTCACCGAGTTGGGCGTGGTCGAGCAGCGGCCGATGCAGGAAGGCCGCAACATGACGATGATGATGGCGCCCTCCAAAGCAGTGCTCGCCGGGCGCCTGGACGGAGAGGGCGCGCCGGAGGAGGGCGAGGCGGCGGCCGAGAGCCAGCCCGCGCCCGACGGCCAGCCTGTGGCTGCCGAAGGTCAGCCCGCGGGCGATTCGAGCCCCTCACCGGCGAGCGCCGAGAGCCAGCCCGCCGCCGCCGAGAGCCAGCCCGCGTCCGCCGAGAGCCAGCCCGCGTCCGCGCCGGCACCCGCCGCCGAGCAGGCCTCCGAGAGCGGCCAGGCCCCCGCAGCTCCGAAGGCCCCCGCGGCCCAGAAGGCTCCCGCCGCCCAGCCGGCCGCCCAGGAGCCGGTGCTGGCCGACGCGCCGGCACAGGAGAGCTCCGCCGCGAGCGCTCCCAGTCGCGTGCCATAATCGGTCGCCGATGCCGAAGATGAAGACCCACTCGGGCGCCAAGAAGCGCTTCAAAGTGACCGCCGGCGGCAAGGTCCGCGCCCGGCACGCCTTCACGAGCCACATCCTCGAGAAGAAGTCGCCCGGGAAGAAGCGCGCCCTCGGACGCCCCGTGATCCTCTCCAAGGATGACGTCCCGCGGGTGAAGCGGATGCTGGGGGCCAAATGACCCGCGTCAAGCGCTCACTGCACGCGCGCAAGAAGCGCCGGGCGACGCTCGAGCTGACGAAGGGCTTCCGCGGCGAGGCGCACTCCAACTATCGCCGCGCCAAGGAGGCGCTGCTGAAGGCGGACTCCTACGCCTACCGTGACCGGCGCAACCGCAAGCGCGACTTCAGGCGCCTGTGGATCACCCGCATCAACGCAGCCGCCCGCGTCAACGGGATGAGCTACTCCCAATTCATGCACGGGCTCGCCCTCGCAGGGATCGAGCTCGACAGAAAGGTGCTCGCTGACATCGCCGTGCGCGACGCCGACACCTTCCGACGTTTCGCCGATGCCGCCCGCGAGGCGTCGGCTGCCTGACCCGGTCCTCTCCGACACCGGGCTCCGGCCACAGACCGACCGCCTTACGGGCGCCGCTCCTGAAAGCTCAGGGACGGCGCCCTTCTGCTTTTCCGACACGCTCACCAACACCGAGACCGACACCACACAGCGACCAGCGCACCAACGATCCCTTGACCACCATCGCCTCCCCGAAGAACGCTCACCTGAAGGCCCTGCGGCGGCTGCATCGCAGGCGTGAGCGCGAGCGCAGCGGCACCTTCCTGGCGGAGGGCGAGGACCTCATCAGCGCCGCCGAGCTGGCCGGCTGGCACGCCCTCGAGGGCTACCGGCGCGCCGATGCTGCGCTCGGGCAGGTGGGCGTGGCCGGGCAGGTGGGCGTCGCGGCCGCCCAGGCGGGCTTCCACGAGGTCGACCCGGAGCTGTTGGCGGGCGTGTCCACGCTCGGCTCGGGCACGCGTGTGCTGGCCGTCTACGAGCAGCGCTGGAGCGCACCCACCGGGCCGCTGTGCGTGTACCTGCACGCGCTGCGCGACCCGGGCAACGTCGGCACGATCATCCGCTCCGCCCACGCCTTCGGGGCCAGCTGCGTGGCGCTCGGCCCCGGCTGCGCGGACCCCTACGGGCCGAAGGCGGTGCGGGCGAGCATGGGTGCCATCTTCACCGTCCCGCTGGCCCGCGTGAGCGCGCTGGAGGAGCTCCCCGGCGAACTGCTCGGGCTGACCGCGGACGCCCCCGAAGAGCTGCGCGGTCCGCAGCAGCAGATCGCGCCCACGCTCACCCTGCTCGTGGGCTCCGAGCGCGCGGGGCTCCCGCCGGAGGTGCTGGACGCCTGCGGGCGGCAGGCGAGGATCACGATCGCGGGCGACTCCCTCAACGCGGCCATGGCCGCGACCGTGGCGCTGTATGAGCTGACCCGCAAACCATCTAGGGTCCGCGCGTCATGATCGAGCGGATCGAAGAGCTGCGGGGGCAGGCGGCGCAGGAGATCTCGGCGGCGTCCTCCAGCGAGCAGCTCGAGGAGCTGCGGGTCCGCTGGCTGGGGCGCAAGGCCGAGCTGCCGCAGCTGCTGCGCGGGGTCGCCGAGCTCGAGCCCTCCGAGCGGGCCGCCGTCGGCAAGGCCGCCAACGAAGCCCGCCGCGCGCTGGAGTCGCTGCTCGAGGAGCGTGCCGAGGGGCTCTCTTCGGAGGAGCTCGACCGCGAGCTGGCCGGCGAGCGCATGGACGTGACGCTGCCCGGCGCGCCTCCCCAGCCGGTCGGACGCCTGCACGTCCTCAGCAGCACCCGGCGGGAGCTCGAAGACATCTTCCTCGGGCTCGGCTTCACGGTCATCGAAGGTCCGGAGATCGAGACCGTCCACTACAACTTCGACGCGCTCAACCACAGCCCGACGCACCCCGCGCGGGCGCGTACGGACACCTTCTACGTGTCCGAGGAGGAGGTGCTGCGCACGCACACCTCGCCGATGCAGGTGCGGGCCATGGAGGCCCACCCGCCGCCGCTGTACGTGGTCGTTCCGGGCCGCGTCTACCGGCCCGACAACGACGCCACCCACACGCCCCAGTTCCACCAGCTGGAGGGACTGGCGGTGGACGAGGACATCACCCTCGCGGACCTCAAGGGGACGCTGCTGGAGTTCGCCCGCGCGGTCTTCGGCGAGCGCCGCGAGGTGCGCCTGCGGCCCCACTTCTTCCCCTTCACCGAGCCGAGCGTGGAGGTGGACGTCTCCTGCTTTCACTGCGAGGGCAAGGGCTTCATGGGCGACGGGTCGCGCTGCTACCTGTGCAAGGGCGAGGGCTGGCTGGAGGTACTGGGCGCCGGCGAGGTGGACCCGGCCGTCTACGGATACGTCCCCACGACGGCGGCCAACGCCCCGGGGTACGACCCCGAGAAGGTCCAGGGCTTCGCCTTCGGCCTCGGTATCGAGCGGATCGCGATGCTCAAGCACGGGATCCCCGACCTGCGCCTGAACTTCGAGAACGACCTGCGCTTCCTGGAGCAGTTCTGATGAGGGTCCCGCTGCCGTGGCTGCTGCGACTACTGCGACCCCGGCCTCGACGCGCGCGCGATCGAGGAGCGCCTGACGATGACCGGGACCAAGGTCGAGGCGATCCATCACCACGGCGTGCCCGCGACCGAAGGCTTCGTCGTCGGGCACGTGCTGAGTGCCGAGCAGCACCCCGACGCCGACCGCCTGAAGGTGTGCAGCGTGCAGCTCGACGGCGACGGCGGGCCGCCGGTCACGATCGTGTGCGGGGCGCCCAACGTGGCGGGCGGGCAGACGGTCGCCGTGGCGCAGCCGGGCGCGGTCATGCCCGACGGCTCGAAGCTGCGCAAGGCCAAGCTCCGCGGCGTCAGCTCCGAAGGCATGATCCTGTCCGAGGGCGAGCTCGAGCTCGGTTCGGGCGGCGAGGGCATCCTCGTGCTCGACGAGCTGACGATCGAGGCCGAGCTCGCGCCGGGGACCCCGTTGGCGCAGGTGCTGCCGATCTCCTTCGAGGTGCTCGAGCTCGAGATCACCCCCAACCGGCCCGACTGCCTGGGCGTGTTCGGAGTGGCCCGCGAGCTGCACGCCGCCACCGGGGCGCCGCTGGCGCCCGAGCCGTGGACGCAGGACCCCGGCAGCCTCGGGCCGCTGGCGGGCGCCGAGGTGCAGGTGCTGTGTCCGGACCTGTGTCCGCGCTTCACCGCCCGCGTGTTCGAGAACGTCACCGTGGCGCCCATCGCCGCCGTGGCTGAAAGCACGCCTCAGCGGCGCCGGCCAGCGCACGATCAACAACGTCGTCGACATCACCAACTACGCGATGCTCCTCACCGGGCAGCCGCTGCACGCCTTCGACCTCGACCGCGTGGAGGGTGCCAGGCTCACGGTCCGTCGCGCCACCGAGGGCGAGCAGGTGCGAGACGCTCGACGGCCAGACCCGCACCCTCGACGGCGAGATGGTCGTGATCGAGGACGCGCTCGGGCCGACCTCGATCGCCGGCCTGATGGGCGGGGAGCGCTCGGAGGTCGAGCCGCAGACGAGCAGGGTGCTGCTCGAGGTCGCCACCTGGAACGGCCCCAACATCCACCGCAGCTCGTGGGCGCTGGGGCTGCGCAGCGAGGCCTCGGCGCGCTTCGAGAAGGGGCTCGCGCCGGAGCAGTGCATCCACGCCCAGGCGGTCGCCACGCAGCTGATGATCGAGCTCTGCGGCGCGACCGTCGCCCCCGGCACGATCGACGTCGGCGGCGTCCCGGACGCGCCCGCAGCCGATCCACCTGCGCAGCGATCGCGTGCGGGCGATCCTCGGCGTGGAGGTGACGCGCGAGCGCCAGGCCGAGATCCTCGCGGCGCTCGACTTCCAGTCCCAGCCGGCCGAGGACGGACTGCTGGTGTCCGTGCCGGCGGTGCGGCGCAACGACGTCAGCCGCGAGGTCGACCTGATCGAGGAGGTCGCCCGCATCGACGGCCTCGAGCGCCTGCCCGTGACCCTGCCGGCGCGGCGTGGGGCGGCCGGACGCCTGACCCACGCCCAGCGGGTGCGTCGCCGCGCCGAGGACCTGCTCGCCGGGCGGGGGCTGAGCGAGATCGTCGGTTGGAGCTTTGCCGAGCCGGGCGTGCTCGATCGCCTGCGCCTGCCGGCCGGCCACGAGCTGCGCCGCGTGGTGAGGCTCGAGAACCCGCTCTCGGAGGACCTCTCGATCATGCGCCCCACGCTGATGGGCTCGCTCTTGGACGCCGCCCGTCACAACGCCCACCGCAACGGGCCCGACCTCGCCCTGTTCGAGTCGGGCACCGTCTACCGCGCCCGCGAGGACGGAGCAGGGGCCGACGAACACCACGCCCTCGGGGCCCTGCTGAGCGGCGCCCTGGCGCCGACCTCCTGGCGCGGGCAGGCACCCGCGGCGGACTTCTTCGCCGCCAAGGCGCTGCTCGAAGCCCTGCTCGATCACTTCCACGTCCCGCTCACCGTCGCAGCCCGCGACCTGGCCCTTCCTGCACCCTGCCCGCAGCGTCGCCGTGATGGCCCGAACCGACGACCACGCCGGCGGCGATGGCGCCGGCGGCGCCGGCGAGTCGCTGCGGCTCGGGTTGCTGGGCGAGCTGCACCCGCTGGTGGCCGGCGAGTGGGGTCTCGGGCGCACGGCCGTGTTCGCGATCGACCTCGGCGGCTGGCCCAGGCCGCTCCGGCGGTGCCGGGCTTCCGGGCCTTCGGCGCCTACCCGCCGGTGCGCCAGGACATCGCCGTGGTCGTCCCCGAGCAGGTGTCGCTGGCCGAGCTGCTGGAGCGCGTACGCGAGGCGGGCGGCGGACAGCCTCGAGCAGGTGAGGCTGTTCGACGTGTACACGGGCGAGCAGGTGGGGGAGGGGCGTCGCTCGCTGGCGCTGGCGCTGGCGTTCCGCTCGCCCGAGCGGACCCTCACCGACGAGGATGTGGCGCCCGTGCGCGAGCGGATCGTGGCCGCGATCGAGGCGCTGGGAGGCGAGCTGCGTGGCTAGGACCCCGACCCAGCAGAGCGCCGACGGGAGCACCGCGGGTGCTGGTCGCGGGCGCGACCGGCTTCACCGGCGCGCTGGCGGCATACCTCGTCTGGCGCCATCCGGACTTCCAGCTCACGGCGGTCACCGGCCGCTCCCAGCAGGGCCGGCGCCTGGAGGACATCTATCCGCGCTACCGGGTGCCCGCTGGAGCTGACGGAGCTCGACCTCGACGGTGCCGCTCGCCGACGTGGAGGCGGCGATCGTCGCCTACCCGCACGCGGCCGCCGCCCCGACCGTGGCCGCGCTGCGCGAGCGGGGCGTGCGCGTGGTCGACCTCAGCGCCGACTATCGCCTGCGCTCACTGCAGCACTACGAGCACTGGTACGGGGAGCACCCGCGTCCGGACCTGATGGCCGAGGCCGTGTACGGGCTCACCGAGCTGCACCGCGAGGAGATCCGCGGCGCCTCGCTGGTGGCCAACCCCGGCTGCTACCCGACGGCCTCGTTGCTGGCGCTCGCCCCGCTCGCGCGCGCGGGCGTGATCGGGGATGTCGTGATCGACGCCAAGCAGGGCATCTCCGGCGCCGGGCGCACCTTCGACGAGACCACCCACTACTCGCTGGCGGGCGAGAACATCGTCCCCTACAAGGTCGCCGCCCACCGCCACACGCCGGAGATCGAGGAGCAGCTCGAGCTGGCCGGCGCGGGCGAGCAGCGGGTGCAGTTCCAGGCCCACCTCGTGGCCCTCGACCAGGGCGAGCTGGTCAGCTGCTACGTGATCCCGGCCCGAGCCGTGGACGGCGCGGAGGTCCGGAGCGCTGCTCGCCGAGGCCTACGCCGAGGAGCCGTTCGTGGAGGTCGTGGACGCGCCCCCGGGCGTGCTCGAGGTGCGCGAGACCAACTACTGCCGCCTGTTCGTCGCCCACGACGAGCACACCGGCAAGGTGCTGGCCTTCTCGGCCATCGACAACCTCTGGAAGGGCACCTCCTCGCAGGCGCTCCAGAACCTCAACCTGATGTTCGGCCTGCCCGAGACCAGGGGGCTGCTGTGAGCGTGTTCGACTCGCGTTGGGTCGATGCTCCCGGGCACGTCCGCGAGCTGCCCTCCGACGCGGGGCTGCCCGCGGGGTTCCGCGCCGCCGGGGTGGCGGCGGGACTGAAGCCGAGCGGCGATCCCGACGTCGGCCTGTTGGTGTGCGACGCCGAGCAGCCGGCCTCGGCGGCCGTCTTCACCAGCTCGAGCACGGCCGCCGCACCTGTCCTGCTCACGCGCGATCGCTGCCGCCTGAGCTCGCTGCGGGCGGTGCTCGCGAACTCGGGCTGCGCGAACGCCGCCACCGGCGGGCGGGGACTCGACGACGCCGCCAAGACCCAGGGCGCTGCGGCCGCCGCCGCGGCCGTTTCCGAGGCCGAGGTCGCGCTCGCCTCGACCGGCGCGATCAGCCACTACCTGGACGTGGACGCGGTCCTGAAGGGGACCCTCCAGGCCCGCTCGCAGCTGCGCCGCGAGGGCGACGTCGACTTCCAGCGCGCGATCCAGACGACCGACCGCTTCGAGAAGCGCGCCAACCTCGAGGTCGAGCTGCCCTCCGGCAGCGTGCGGCTGTGCGCCCAGAGCAAGGGCGCGGGCATGATCTCGCCGCGCTTCGCCACGATGCTGTGCTTCGTGCAGACCGACGCGCGGCTGGCGCCGGAGACGGCCGAGCTGCTGCTCGGCGACGTGCGTGGCGCGCTCCTTCGATCGCGTCAGCGTCGACGGGCAGCTGTCCACCAACGACACCGTGATCCTGATGGCCTCCGGCTCCAGCGGCGTGGAGGTGGCGGGCGAGAGCGAGGACGAGCTGCGCCTCGGCGAGGCGCTCGACGCGCTGCTGCGGGCGCTCGCGGTGATGCTCGTGGCCGACGGCGAGGGCTCCAAGCGGATCGGGCGCGTGCTCGTGCGCGGCGGCGACGCCGAGCGCGCGGAGAGCGTCGCCCGCGCGGTCGCCAACTCGCCCCTGGTCAAAGCCGCGCTGCACGGCGGCGACCCCAACTGGGGCAGGATCGTGCAGGCGGCCGGAGGGGCGCCTGCCGGGCCCCGAGCCGCTCGCGATCGACGTCTGGATCGAGGGCCGGCAGGTGTGCTCCGCCGGCGTGGCGCTCTCCTACGAGGAGGCCGAGCTCGCGCAGGCGGTCTCCGGCGAGGAGGTCGAGTACGAGATCGCCCTGCCCGGGGAGGGTGCGCAGACCGAGGTCTTCTTCTCCGACCTGTCCGCGGACTACGTGGCGCTGAACGCGCACTACACGACGTGAGCTCGAGGCCCGGCAACCAGCCCGACGGCTCCTCGGCGCGGATCGGCACGCTGCTGGAGGCGCTGCCGTACATCCGCGAGTTCCACGGCCGCACGATCGTGATCAAGTACGGCGGCGCGGCGATGGAGGACGAGGCGCTGCGCGAGGAGTTCGCGCGCGACGTGGTGCTGCTCAAGTACGTCGGCCTGAACCCGATCGTGGTGCACGGCGGCGGCCCGGAGATCACCGAGCTACATGCAGCCGCCTCGGCCTGCCGGTCGAGTTCGTCGGCGGCCTGCGCGTCTCCGATGAGAGCACCGTCGAGGTCGCGAAGATGGTGCTGGTGGGGAAGGTCAACAAGGAGATCGTCCTGCGCCTGGCGCGCGCCGGGCAGCCCGCGGTCGGCCTCAGCGGCGACGACGGAACGCTGTTCCGCGTCGCCCGCCGCGCCGGTCCCGGCGGCGAGGACATCGGCTTCGTCGGCTCGATCGAGCGCGTCAACGCGGACGTGATCGAGCACGTCGCCACCGACTACATCCCCGTGATCGCGTCCGTCGGCGCCGACCGCGAGGGCAACTCCTACAACGTCAACGCCGACGAGGCGGCCGGCGCCGTGGCGGGCGCGATCGGCGCCTACAAGCTGCTGTTCCTGACCGACGTGCCGGGCTGGCTGGAGGACCCCTCCGACCCGACCAGCGCTGATCACGAACGCCGGCGCCGAGCGCGTCGAGCAGCGCGCTGGCGAAGCTCGACGGCGGCATGCGACCGAAGCTCGAAGCCTGCCTGACGGCGATCAACAGCGGCGTCAGCGCGGCCCACATCCTCGACGGGCGCGTGGCCCACTCGCTGCTGCTGGAGCTGTTCACCGACGCCGGCGTGGGAACCAAGGTGGAAGCCAGCTGATGAGCGTCGCCGAGCTTCAGCAGATCGAGGCCGAGCACGTGCTGGCGACCTACGCGCGCCTGCCGGTGGAGTTCGTGCGCGGCGAGGGCTCGCGCGCTGTGGGACGCGGAGGGCAACGAGTACCTCGACCTGCTGTGCGGCATCTCGGTCACGAGCCTCGGCCACTGCCACCCGCGCGTGGTGGAGGCCGTGCGCGAGCAGGTCGGCCCGCCTGATGCACGTCAGCAACCTCTTCTACAGCGCCCCCGCGATGCGCCTCGCGCAGCGGCTCTCCGAGCTGTCCCTCGGCGGGCGCGTGTTCCTCTGCAACTCCGGCGCCGAGGCCAACGAGGCGGCGATCAAGCTCGCCCGCCGGGCCAAGCCCGGGCGGCGAGATCGTGGTCGTGCTCGGCGCCTTCCACGGGCGCACCCTGGGCGCGCTGTCGGCGACCCCGCAGGAGGCCAAGCAGGCCCCGTTCGCGCCGCTGGTGCCCGGCTTCCGCGCCGTCCCGCCGACGGCCGAGGCGGTGCGCGAGGCCGTCCACGGCGGGACCGCCGCGGTGATGCTCGAGCCGATCCAGGGCGAGGGCGGCGTGCACGTGCTCGACGAGCAGCTGCTGCTGGCCGCGCGCGCGGCCTGCGACGAGCACGGGGCGGCGCTGATCTTCGACGAGATCCAGACCGGCATGGGCCGCACCGGCACGCTCTGGGCCTACGAGCAGACGCCGGTCGTGCCCGACGCGCTGACCAGCGCCAAGGCGCTCGGCGGTGGCCTGCCGATCGGGGCGCTGGTGACCGGCGAGCGGCTCGCCGACGCGTTCGCGCCCGGCGACCACGGCTCGACCTTCGCCGGCGGACCGGTCGTCGCCCAGGCCGCCCTGCAGGCGCTCGACGTGACCGCCGAGGAGCAGCTGCTGGCCCAGGTCGTGGAGCTCGGCGGGATGCTCGCCGCCGGCCTGGAGAGCCTGCCGCACGTGCGTCGAGGTCCGCGGCCGCGGGCTGATGCTGGCCTGCGAGCTCGACGTCGACGCGCCCGCGGTGGTGCGCGAGGCGCTGCTGGGTCAGCGGCTGGTGCTCAACGCCACCGGGCCGAGCACGCTGCGGCTGCTGCCGGCACTGACGATCTCGCCCGCGCAGGTGCAGGACGCCCTGGGCCGGCTCGGGGCGGTGCTGGGGAACGCGTGAGCGGCGGCATGCGGCGGGAGCTGGACGACGGTTTCGAGCTCGACGACGATCCGGCGCGGGTCGACGTCGACGCCGTGCACGCCTACATCGCCGGCGAGTCCTACTGGGGGCTCGGGCGCCCACGCGAGCTCACCGAGGCGGCGATCCGCGGTTCGCAGCGCGTGGTCGGGCTCTACCGCGACGACGAGCAGGTCGGCTTCGCGCGGGCGGTCTCCGACGGCGCCACGCTGGCGTACCTCGCCGACGTGTACGTGGTGCCCGGCTGCCAGGGCCGCGGCCTGGGCCTCGAGCTGGTGCGCGAGATGGTCGACGGCGCCGAGGCGGCCTTCGGCCGGCCGGTCCGCTGGATGCTCAACACCGCCGACGCCCAGGGCCTGTACACGACGGATCGGCTTCAGCGGCCCGCTCAGCCCGTACCCGCTGATGGAACGCGCCCGCGACTACGATTCGGCGCCGTGAGCGCCGGCGACGACATCCCGGCCCAGCGCAGCGCCAGCTACGAGGCCGACCCCGAGCAGGTCCGGCGCGTGCTGCTGCTGTACTCGGGCGGCCTGGACACGAGCGTGATGCTGAAGTGGATCCAGGATCGCTACGAGGCCGAGGTCGTGTGCCTGACGGTCAACCTCGGCCAGCCCGGCGAGGACTTCGAGATGGTCGAGGCGAAGGCCCGCCAGCTCGGCGCGCGCGAGGTCCACCTCGTCGACGCCCGCGAGGAGTTCGCCGCCGACTTCATCGCTCCGGCGATCAGGGCCAACGCCATCTACGGGGCCGGCTACCCGCTGTTCACCGCGCTCGGCCGCCCCCTGATCGCCAAGCTCGCCGTCGAGTACGCCCGCTCCAGCGGCTGCGACACGATCGCCCACGGCTGCACCGGCAAGGGCAACGACCAGGTCCGCATCGAGGCCACGATCGCGACGCTGGCGCCCGAGCTGAAGGTGATCGCGCCGGTGCGCTCGTGGCAGATGGGCCGCGAGGAGGAGATCGCCTACGCCCGCGAGCACGGGATCCCGCTCAAGCAGGGCACCGAGGTGGTGCCGTACTCGATCGACGACAACCTCTGGGGACGCTCCTCGGAGGGCCGCTGGATCGAGGACCTCGGCCACGCCCCCGACGACGACGTGTTCCAGCTCGTCACGCGCCCCGAGGAGGCCCCCGACGAGCCCCAGCAGATCGAGCTCGGCTTCGAGCGCGGCCTGCCGGTGAGCCTCGACGGGGAGCGCCTCGGGCTGGTCGAGCTGATCGAACGCACGGCCGAGATCGGCGCCCGCCACGGGGTCGGGATCGTCGACCACATCGAGGACCGCATCGTGGGCCTGAAGGTGCGCGACATCTACGAGGCCCCCGCCGCCACGATCCTGCTGGCGCCCACCAGGAGCTCGAGCGCCTCGTGTGCACGATCCACCAGAACCAGTTCAAGCCCCAGCTGGACCGCCAGTGGGCCTACCTCGTGTACGCGGGCCTGTGGTGGGAGCCGCTGCGCACGCGACCTCGACGCCTACATGGACGAGGTCAACTCCCGCGTCACCGGCACGATCGGGATGCGGCTCTTCAAGGGCCAGGCGCGGGTCACCACCCGCGCCTCCGAGAACGCCGTCTACGACGCCGCCCTGGCCGGCTTCTCGGAGTCCGGAGGCCTGTTCTCGCAGTCCGCCTCCCCGGGCTTCATCGAGCTGTTCTCGCTGCAGTCGCGGATGGCCTGGCGACTGCGCCAGTAGCATCTGGCGGCGCATGAGCAGCACCGCCTATCGCCTGATCGGCTTCGTCGTCTGGCGCGCCCTGAAGTGGTACCTGCGCGAGCTGGTGCCCTCGCGGCGGCGCATCGTGCTGTCGCTCGCGGCCGTGCCTCGCCGGCGCCGCCGTCGCCGGCGCGTTGCTGCGCCGGCTGGCGGAGTAGGCGTCCGCGCCCTGCCGTCGCGGCCCAGCGACGCGCCGTCCGCCTGCGGCCTTAACTTCCAGCCCGCGTGATGCCCGAAGCGAACGAGCCGCCAGGAGGGGAGAGCGGGCGCCCGCCCGGACGCGGTGAGGGCGACCTGCTGGCCGAACGCCGCGCCCGCCGCGCCGTCGAGGGCGGAGAGCAGGCCCTGATCCGCCGCGCCGAGGCCGCCGAGGCGACCGTCCACACGCTCGAACGCCACGTCAACAGCCTCCAACAGCGGCTGCGGGAGGCCGAGGAGGAGCACGCGCGGCTCGCCGCCGCGCTGGCCGAGGAGCGCACGGCCGTGCCGGCACCGGCGAGCAGGAGCTGCGCTCCGCCCGCCAGCGCGAGTACGAAGAGCTCCAGCTGCGCCGCGAGGCCGAGCAGCGCGCCGAGCGGGCCGAGCGCGAGCTCAGCTCGGCCGAGCGAGCGGGCCGAGCGCGCGGAACGCGACCTCGGCTCAGCCGAGCAGCGCGCCGAGCGGGCCGAACGCGAGCTGGGCTCGGCCGAGCAGGCCGCGGCCGGTCAGCGCGCCGAGCTCGTCCGCGGCGAGCAGGAGCTCCAGGGCAGGGTCGACGAGCTCGAGCGCCAGCTCGCCGAGCTGCGCGTGCAGCTGGCCGAGGAGCGCAGCGCCCGCGGGCGCATCGAGGCCGAGCTGGGCTCCGTCCGCCGTGCACACGGACAGATGCAGGCGGTGCTGGCCGAGACCAAGGCAGCTGATCCAGCGGCTGCTGGGCGCCCAACGGGCCGAGGCCGCGGCAGCGCCGCAGCGTCCGCCGCCCCGCCGGTTGCTCCCGCGCCGCTGCGGCCCGCCGCGCCTGCCATCGCCCGCGACGCCCGCCCCCGTCCAGCCGATCGCGCCCGCGGCCGCCGCAGCCGACCGGCGCCCGCCGCAGAGCGCCAGGCCGCGATGCGGCCGCCGAGGCCGCCGCCGGCGAGCTCGAGCGTGCCGCCGCCGAGTCCGCACAGGGGGCCGAGATGGCGGCCGCGCTGGCCGCCGCGGTGGAACGGCTGCGCGCGCGCGCCGACACCGCTGCCGCGGCGGAGCAGCAGCCGCTGGCCGGGCGTCGCCCCGCGCGAGCCCCACAAGCACAGCATGTCGCTGATCTCGCGCTGGCGGAAACGGCGCAAAGAGCGGCGCGAGCAGGCCCGGTCCCGCCGGGCCGGCACCTAGCATTGCGCCTGCCGTGAGCAAGGCCAGCTGCGCCCACCTGCACGTTCACTCGGAGTACTCGCTGCTCGACGGCGCGTGCAAGATCGAGGCGCTCGCCGAGCGCGCGGCGGCCTTCGAACAGCCGGCCCTGGCGCTCACCGACCACGGCGTGATGAACGGCGCCGTGGACCTCTACAAGGCCTGCAAGAAGCACTCGCTGAAGCCGATCGTGGGCTGCGAGATCTACTTCGTGGACGACCACGCGACGGCCTCCCAGGCGCGGACCGAGCGCAACCACCTGACGCTGCTGGCGTCCTCCGACGAGGGCTACCGGAACCTCGTCAAGCTCTCCTCCGCCGGCTTTTTGGAAGGACTGCAGCGGGGCAAGCCGACCGTCGACATGGGCCAGCTCGAGCGCCACCACGAGGGCGTGATCGCGCTCACCGGGTGCCTCGCCTCGCGCTTCTGCCAGCGGCTGCTGGAGGATCGCGACGACGACGCCCGCGCCCACGCACGGGAGCTGATCGGGGTGTTCGGCGAGGACAACGTCTACTTCGAGGTGCAGAAGAACGGGCTCGCGGCCCAGGAGAAGTGCAACGAGGGGATCGTGAGGATCGCGCGGGAGCTCGGCGGCAGCCTGGTCGGCACCGGCGACGTGCACTACCTCCGCCGCGAGGACTACGACCACCACACGGCGCTGCTGTGCGTGCAGACCAAGAGCACGATCCAGGCGCCGAAGCTGCGCTTCGAAACGAACGAGTTCTACCTGCGCGACAGCGAGGAGATGGTGGCCGCCTTCGCGGAGTGGCCGGAGGCGGTCGCCAACACGGTCGAGGTGGCCGAACGCTGCGACGTGGAGCTCGAGCTCGGCAAGCAGCTGATCCCCCGCTTCGAGACCCCCGACGGGACCAGCGAGCGGGACTACCTGCGCGCGCGGGTGGCAGAGGGGCTGCGGCTGCGCTACGGCGACCCGCCGCCGGCGGTGGCGCTCGAACGGATGGAGAGCGAGCTCGACGTGATCGACCGGATGGGCTTCAACGCCTACTTCCTGATCGTGTGGGACTTCGTCAAGTTCGCCAAGGAGAACGGCGTCGCGGTCGGCCCGGGACGCGGCTCGGCGGCGGGCTCGATCGTGGCCTACTGCCTGGCGATCACCGACGTGGACCCGCTGCGCTACGACCTCCTGTTCGAGCGCTTCCTGAACCCCGAGCGGGTGTCGATGCCCGATATCGACATCGACTTCTCGGTGCGTGGCCGCGAGCGGGTGATGCGCTACGTGGCGGACAAGTACGGACGCGAGTCGGTGGCCCAGATCGTGACGTTCGGCAAGATGTTCCCCCGCCAGGCCACCCGCGACGCCGCCCGTGTGCTCGGCTTCGACTACGGCATCGGCGACCGCCTGGCGAAGCTGATCCCCGACCCGATCATGGGCCGCTCGCCGTCGTTCGAGGACTGCCTGAAGGGCGGCCAGCCGCTGCGCAAGGCGGTTGACGAGGAGGCCCAGGCGCGGCAGATCGTGGAGGTCGCCCAGGGCCTTGAGGGGATCGTGCGCAACTCCTCGATCCACGCCGCCGCGGTGGTGATCGCCGACCGCCCGCTGACCGACATCGTCCCGCTGCAGCTCGCCGACGCAGGGGTCGACGAGAACGGGGAGCGCCAGTTCCGCACCGTGACACAGTTCTCGATGGACCCGATCGGCGAGATCGGGATCCTGAAGATGGACTTCCTCGGGCTGCGCAACCTCGACGTGATCGAGGACGCGCTGGACATCATCGAGCGCTCGACGGGCGAGCGCCCGGACATGACGACGCTGCCGCTGGACGACCCGCGGACCTACGAGATGCTCGCGCGGGGCGACTCCACGGGCGTGTTCCAGTTCGAGTCCGAGGGCATGCGCGAGGCGCTCAAGAAGGTGCGCCCGGACGAGTTCAACGACCTGATCGCGCTCAACGCGCTCTACCGCCCCGGGGCGATGGACCAGATCCCGGTGTACGCCAAGGGCAAGCACGACCCGGCCTCGATCACCTACCGCGACCAGCGCCTGCGGGCGATCCTCGAGTCCTCCAAGGGCGTGATCCTCTACCAGGAGCAGGCGATGCAGATCGCCAAGGAGATCGCCGGCTTCTCGGGCGCCAAGGCCGACGACCTGCGCAAGGCGATCGGCAAGAAGAAGCGCGAGGCGATGGCCGCGCTGAAGCCGGAGTTCGTCGAGGGCTGCCGCGCCTCGGGCACGAGCGCCGAGGTGGTCGAGTTCCTGTGGCAGACCAACGAACGCTCGGCCGACTACTCCTTCAACAAGAGCCACGCCGCCTGCTACGCGCTGATCGCCTACCGCACGGCGTGGCTGAAGGCCAACTTCCCGGCCGAGTACATGGCCGCCCTGATCTCGTCGGTGATGTCGACCAAGGACAAGGTGCCGTTCTTCGTGGCCCGCTGCGAAGAGATGGGGATCGAGATCATGCCCCCCGACGTCAACCTCTCCGACCACGAGTTCACGGTCGGGGCACCGAGCTCGCAGGACCTGGTCGGCAACATCCGCTTCGGCCTGGACGCCGTCAAGGGCGTCGGCTACCAGGCGGTGGAGGCGATCAAGCGGGCCCGCGAGAAGGGCGGGGAGTTCTCCTCGCTGTGGGACTTCTGCGAGCGCGTGGACTCGCGCGCGGTCAACAAGAAGGCGATCGAGGCGCTGATCAAGTGCGGCGCCCTGGGCTCCACCGGAGCCACCCGGCGGGGCATGCTCGAAGTGCTCGAGCAGGCACAGGGGGCCGGGCAGAAGGTCCAGCAGGACGCCCTCATCGGCCAGTCCTCGATCTTCGACCTGAGCGAAGGCGAGCAGGATGGTGGCGGCCGGCGCCGCGGGGGCCGAGGGCAACGGGGATCCGTTCGGCGGGATGGGTCTGGCCCGCCCCGTGCACCCATCGATCCCGGCGGAGGAGTTCGACCAGCCGGCGTTGCTGGCGGCCGAGAAGGAAGCGATCGGCCTGTTCGTCTCCGACCACCCCCTCAAGCCCCTGCGCGAGGCGATGCGGGCGCGCGTGGACTGCCCGCTGTCGGCGCTGGAAGAGCGCCGCGACAAGGACCTCGTGACGGTCGGCGGGATCATCACCGAGGCCAAGCGGATCCGCACCCGCAACGGCGACCCGATGATGTTCGCGACGCTCGACGACCTCGGGGGATCGGTGGAGCTGCTGGTGTTCGGCAGCGCCCTGGCGGACTGCGAGCAGGCCCTGCAGGTGGACCAGGTGGTGCTGGTGAAGGGGCGGGTGGACCACAAGGAAGCCGGCAGCACGTGCCTGATCGTTCAGACCGTCGATGCCCTACGCCCCGGACCAGCAGGAGCTCGACCGCGCGCGGGCGCGCGCGAAGGCCACGGCCGCCGCAAATGCCTCCGGAGCCAAGCCGCTCCACCTCTCCGTGTCGGCCGACTCGCTTTCGGCGGAGACGCTGGCGGAACTGAGGCAGGCGATCGAGGAGTCCCCCGGGCAGGCCGAGGTACTGCTCGACATCCACACGAAGCACGGGACTCGGCGGGTGCGACTGGGCAGCGCCTTCCGTGTGCGCCACACGCTCGCCCTGCGGTCAGACCTCGAGACCGCGCTCGGGGCGATGCCGGCGGCCGCCACCGCCTGAGCAGCTTCAGCGGCGGGCTGCTCGCCGCCTGGCCGCCAGCCCGCCGCGTGCGGAGCTTGCGGGCCAGTGTCACTTCCTCGCGTGTCGGGCCGCCCTTGCCCTTGCCCGCGCCGGGCGTCTCCAGCACGCACGGCAGGCCGTCGAACTGGGGTGCCGCCAGGAAGGCGGCGCAGCCGCCGGAGCCGAGCTCGCCCTCGCCGATGTTGGCGTGACGATCGCGGTTGCTGCCCAGCGGCGTCACCGAGTCGTTGAGGTGCAGGCACCCGAGCCGCTCGCGGCCGACGCGCTGTTCGAACTCGGCCATCACGGCGTCGACGCCCGGCTCGCGTGCGGATGTCATAGCCCGAGGCCAGCAGGTGGCAGGAGTCCAGGCACACGCCGAGGCGTGGCTCGCCACCGGCGGCCTCGATCAGCGCGGCCAGCTCCTCGAAGCTGCGACCGAGTGTCCCGCCGGCGCCGGCGGTGTCCTCCAGGTACAGCGGACAGCTCCTCGCTCTCGGCCAGCGCCTCGCGGATCGCGGCGGCCGCCCGCTTGATCGCCCTGCCCGTGTCCCCGGTCTTGGCCGAGCCCGGGTGCAGCATCACGCCGGCCGCGCCGATCGCCCTGCCCGAGCGCAGCGAGGCGGTCAGCGACTGCAGTGATTTGCGGCGCATGTCGCGATCCTCGCTGGCGCAGTTGAGCAGGTAGATGGCGTGGATCACGACCGCTTCCACGGGGCTGGCGGCGAGGGCCTCGCGGAAGGCCGCCGCCTCCTCGTCGGAGTAGACGCGGCCCTTCCACATGCGCGGCGACTGGTTGAAGATCTGGATCGACTTCGCAGCCGCGCTCGACGCCCCGCTCGACCGCGTTGGGGAGCCCGCCGGCGGGGGAGACGTGGGCGCCGATCAGCATCGGGGGCGCATTATGAGGACTGCCGCGCTCGGGGCCCGGCGTGTGCCGGCCGCCGCCTGCCGGCGGGTCTCAGGCGTTGCGGCCCTCGCAATCCGGCGACGCCCGTGTGGCGGGTTGCGGCGCAATACGCTGCAGCCCACATGAGGGTCCGTTTCGCGCCGTCTCCCACGGGTGCGCTGCACATCGGCGGCGCGCGCACCGCCCTGTTCAACTGGCTGCTGGCACGCCACTACGACGGCGAGCTGGTGCTGCGGATCGAGGACACCGACCGGGAGCGCTCCACGCCCGAGAACATCGAGCAGATCCTCGATGCGCTGCGCTGGCTGGAGCTCGACTGGGACGAGGGGCCGATCCTGCAGACCGAGCGCACGCCCCGCCACGCGGAAGCGCTGCAGGCGCTGCTGGACTCCGGCCACGCCTACCGCTCGACGGCGACCGCCGACGACGTCCGTGCCTACAAGGAGATCCACGGGGCATCCGCCGGCTACCGCGGGCAGGAGGAGGGGGAGGGGGCGGTGCGCCTGCACGTGCCGGCGGAGGGGGCGACGGTCGTCCACGACGTGATCCGCGGCGACACCCGCTTCGAGCACGTCCACCTCGACGACCCCGTGATCGCGCGGGCCGACGGCTCGGTGCTCTACAACTTCGCGGTCGCGATCGACGACCTCGACGCCGGCATCACCCACGTCGTGCGCGGGGAGGACCACCTCTCGAACACCCCCAAGCAGGTGCTCGTGCTGGAGGCGATGCGCGAGTCGGGGCTGGCCGACGCACCCCTGCCCGCCTACGCCCACCTGCCGCTGCTGCACGGGCCCGACGGCAAGAAGCTCTCCAAGCGCCACGGGGCGGCCTCCGTGCAGGAGCTCCGCGACCAGGGCTTTCTCCCGGAGGCGGTACGCAACTACCTGGCCCTGCTCGGGTGGGGGGCCGGCGACGACGAGACCGTGCTCGACACCCAGGAGCTGATCGAGCGCTTCACGCTCGAGCGGGTCAGCCGCAACCCGGCCCGCTTCGACGAGGTCAAGCTGAGGTGGCTGAACGGGATCTACATCCGCAAACTCCCCGTCGAGGAGCTGACGCGGCGGCTGGAAGCAGTTCACCGGGCGCAGCGGCCTGGGCCGGGCGGCGGAGATCAGCCAGGAGAAGATCCACACGCTGGCCGACTTCTGGCCGCTCGCGGGTCCGCTGCTCGACGAGCCCGTGGACGACCCGGCGGCGCGCAAGAAGTGGCTCGACGAGGACGGGCGGGCGGCGCTGACAGATGTCCGGCGCTCGCTGCAGGAGCTGTCCGGAGTTCGACGAACCCGCCGTGGAGCACGCCCTGGAGGCGGTGATCGAGGCCAGGGGCGCCAAACCTCGCCAGGTCTACCAGCCTCTGCGCGTCGCGATCACCGGGTCGACCGTGTCTCCCGGGATCTTCGAGAGCGTGGCCCTGCTGGGCCGCGAGCGCACGCTTGGACGGATAGACGAGGCCCTTTCAGGCGCCTGAACCGACGGCACGGTGCCTGAGCCGGCGGCACTCAACCGTTCGGCCGTCGGTGCCGATACGGGAACATCCGAGCCAACCAGCCGGGCCACGATCCGGCGACCCCCAAGGAAGGGACCTGAACGGTATGCAGGCAACCGCTACGGCGAAGAAGCTGGGTGCACAGAACAAACGTCGGCAGCCCACCAAGGCGCGCCCCGACGATTCCGCCGCCCAGGCGCAGACGCCGGCAAAGTCCCAGGGCACCGCGCCCGGCGCTCCCCAGCGCCACCAGGACGAGGGTCACGGCCGTCGTCTGACGATGGCCTTCGAAGCGCTGGAGGCGTTCCCGGCGCTGGCGGAGTCACGCGACAGGCTGCTGGCCGTCATCTCCAAGGACCATGTCGCCACCGCCGACGTGGTCACCGCGGTCGAGTCCGACGTCGCCCTGATCATCTCCGTGCTGCGGCTCGCCAACCGGGCCCGCGACGGCAAGGGCAGGGTCGAGACGATCGTGCAGGCCGTCGAGCTGCTGACCCCCCAGACGGTCGAGGCCGTCGCCTCCCGTACCCGGACCTTCGACTTCTTCGAGCGGGCGACCGTGTGGGACAGCGCCCCCGAGCGCTTCCGCCTGCACGCCCTCGCCACCCAGCACGCGGCCGACCGCATCGCCTCCGAGGTGGGCTACGAGGACCGTGACCGGCTGACCGTCACCAGCCTGCTCCACGACGTCGGCAAGCTCGTGCTGCTGCACGCCTACCCCGGCTACCCCTCGCAGGTCCACCGCGGGGCCCGCACCCCCGAGGAGCGCGTCCACCAGGAGCGCCGCGAGCTCGGGGTCGACCACGCTCTCGTCGGCGGCGTGCTGATCCGCCGCTGGGGCCTTCCCGCCAATCTGTCAACGCCGATCGAGCGCCACCACAGCGCCCAGCCCGAAGGGGAGGCGGCCTTCATCCGCCTCGCCGACATGCTCGCCCACTACGCCCAGGGCGCCCGCGTGTCTCCCGCCGAGATGCTGCTGACGGCGCGCAGCATCGGCCTCACCCCCCAGCAGCTGCGGGTGGTCCTGTATGAGCTTCCCAACTCCAGCAACCAGCGCCAGCGCCACGTGGACCCGTGCCCGCTGTCGACCCGCGAGCTCGGAGTTCTCCAGCGCCTGGCCGAGGGCAAGGTCTACAAGCAGATCGCCCACGACCTGATGCTGTCCACCAGCACGGTGCGTACGCACCTGCACAACATCTACGGCAAGCTCGGCGCCGTCGACCGCGCCCAGGCGGTCCTGATCGCCACCGAGCGCGGCTGGCTCTAGCTCAGACCGCGGCCGCGGCACGCTCGGTCCGGCCGCGGCCGGGCCGTGTGACGGGGCCAATACTGTTCGTGGCGTGAGCCTCCTTCGCTCCCGCCGGCGGGCAGCGTGATCTCGATCACGACGAAGTCTCCCTACGCCGTGCTCGCCCTGGCCGAGCTGGCCCGCAGCTCCGACGGCAAGCCGGTGCCGATCGGCGAGCTGGCCCGCCGCCGGGACGTCCCGGTGCAGTTCCTCGAGCAGCTCTTTGCCGCCCTGCGGCGAGCCGGGATCATCAGCTCCCAGCGGGGTGTCCACGGCGGCTATCGCTTCGCCCGGGAGCCCTCGACGGTGACCGTGCTGGAGATCGTCGAGCTCCTCGACGGCCCGGTCGGCCGCGACGCGGAGGGGGTGTTCGCCGACGCCTCCGACGCGGCCCGCAAAGTGCTGGCCCGCACCACCATTGCCGACATCGTCCAGCGCGAGCTGCACGACGCCGGGGCCAGCATGTACCACATCTAGGGGCTGGTCCTACTCGACCGGATCGGGCTTGTAAGAGCCACGTCGGCGTGCTTGAGAAGGCCGACGCATCGGTCGATACATGTTGGGTGGCTGTCTCTGCGGTGAGGTTCGGCGCGGCGCTGCTCGTCACGCTGCTCTTGGGAGGCGTCGGCTCTGCTGGTGCCACGGAGGCGATGAGGGAATGTCCGACCGCGGACCCGGGGGCGAAGGAGCTGGCCAGAACCGCCGAGACCACGGCAGAGACCTACTCGACCGACCACAACGGCTACTACTCCGGCCTGACGCGTCACGCGCTGCGTCGAGACGAGCCCGAACTACCGCTCACACGCGGGCAGGGCCGGACCTTTTATGGCGACGCTTACGTCGTCGCCGCGCGGGCGATCTCACACGGTCAGGGTTACATCGTGCGCACGCGCGCGGCCGACGGAGACAGGTTCGCGATCATGCGCGAAGCCGACGGCGAAATCGCGCGTACTGCCTGGGTACACGGCCAGCACTGCGCCTGGTGAAGCGACTTGCTCTGTCGTCATTGGCGTCGGTGACGCTCGGTGCGCTCACGAGTGCCCCCGCGCCGGCGGCCGCACGTCCCTCACCGCCGCGGCGTTGCGTCGAAGGTCACGTCCCGGGTGTCCTCGTCCAGGACGAGGCCGGGGACCTCTTCCTGAGGCACGACGCCGAGGGTCGTGAGAACGAACTCTACGGGTGCGTTTGGGGGCACCGCCCGCATCATCTTGGCCGGTCTGTCCGGTGCGTCCACAGACGCCCCGGGGAGGTTGCATGCAACGGTGTCCTGCACTACGCGATGGGCGGCCCGATGGTCGCCGTAGAGGTCCAGTCAGAGGCTGAATCGGTCGACCACGCCGCGGTCTGCAGCTGGCGAATGTACGTCCGTGACCTCGACAGCAACCGTGAAGTCGCATCCTTCGCACCCTGGATCCAGCCAGGAAGTGGAGCCGCGAAGGAATCGCGCAGCGCCCCAGCGCTCTCGCTCGAGCTCTCCAAGGAAGCCATTGCTTGGATATCCAGAAAGGGTGGCTGCGGACGCGGCTCGTCATACGAGGGCAATTACCAGGTCGCGGCAGCCAGACTGGGCGGCCCGGCCAGCCTCATCGCGGAAGCACCCGACGTCGAACTCACGGGTTTCGACCTCTACGCCGACCGCTTCCCGGCGGGTTGGGTACCAGGTCTCGCTTGGGCCGAGGGTGGCAAGGAGATGCTCGCCTTCATCCCAGGGCCGGGTGCTCAACCAACCGCCCCGGAACCCGACTGATCGCCTACCCTAGAAATCAGGCGCGCGCCGTGCGGGGCATCGCACCTCCGAGCAGCGCAGCGCCAGGGCCCGTGCGCGGGGGTGGGACGGCGACCCCAGGAGGCAGACCTGTGAGCCCATCTGGCCATACGGGCAGGTCCAGTGGCCGTAAACGAAGTACGAGTTGCTCTCGGCGCCGTTGTCGTGGTTCTTGCCGCGAAGGTGCATGACGGCATCCAGCGTCGTGGAGGCGGTCTGGCACGACGCGTTTCCGCGCACGTAGGCCCGCCACGCGGGTCCGCCGCCTGCGCTCGAATAGGGGACCCGGACGTGCAACAAGCCGCAGACCCGACCGCCGGCGGCGTCTCGGGCCGGTGCCTGCGCGCGGGCAATGCGCGACCCCGCCATGAGACCCAGGGCACCGAGAACCGCGAGCGCTGCGAGCAGGTATCTCGTGGAACAGGCCGCCGTCACGCCGGCCGTCAGCTCGCGCTCGATTTGGATTCGCCTTCAGCTTCGCCCACGCACCTTTCGGGTGCTTCCCTAGCGAGACTGCTGAGCTTTTCCGTCACGACGGTGCGACCACTCGGGTTGCGGACGATCAGCTCTTCTGGCACGGTTCGAGACCCCAGGTACACCAGCACTCCCGGGGCGTGCAGGTGGGCCGGGATCGCCACCCTGCGGAGCGCGTGCAGGCGGCCCCCCGCCGTTCGCGCGAACACGGTGTCGGACGTCTGCTTCAGGAGGCCGTAGACGATCGCGTAGGGCTGCGGTTGGCAGCCGGTGAAAGTCGCCGATGTGAACACGTTCGGCTTGCGTCCCGAGGGGCTTTCACTGCCTCCGCCCCCGTGCTTGATTCGTACGCTCAGAGCAAAATGAATGCGCCCGAGGAAACGATACGCTTCGCCTTGGATCGAGAAGGAGGGGCCGCCGGGAACCCGGTCGCGTACCAGCGAGCGGATGCCCCCAGGGAGGAATTTGAGCAGGTGCTTGACGCAGCCCTTGAACGGGTGGAGCTTCAGCACCCGTAGCGTCTTGCCGTGTTCGTCGAGCTCGGTCAACGAGGCCGGCAGCGGGGCCGGTCCTCGCACGACTTGGTAGTAGAAGCCGACAGGACCACCGAGCTGCGGCGGGACGAACGCCACGTGCGAGGTGAAGGTGCGGCCGTTGCCCATCGTGAGGCGCACCTCCGTCGCGGTCGGCAGCGTCTGCAGGGTTATCGTCCAGAGTCCTTCGGTGCAGCCGAGATTGGGCGGTGCGCTTGTTTCCGCCGGTGACCAACACCCGCTGACACCGGTCCCGAGGCTGCTGATCAGCTGCAGCCTCACCGGATGGTCGGGCGCACATTCGCCTTCCCGGCGCCGAGGGTGTTCTCGCCGCGGTTCGAGCAGCACTTCATAGCGTCCGCCGGCGGCGGTCGGGCCCTTGCCGACGACGACCGAGCCCGGTGGATGATGGGAGAACGTGGTCTGTTCCGGGTGTTCGATCCCGAGTGCGGCTTCCATCCCCTGCGCCGCAGCCTGGAAGCCCTCCGCGGCTCTCAGCAGCTGCTTCTCCAGCGACTGCGTCTTTGCGATCAGCGCCTTGCCGGCAGCATCCTCGTAGGGCGCGAGACGGCTCGAGAACGTCTGGGCGGGCGTCCGGGCCGATTCGAGTTTGCGGCGGCTGTTGAACGCTCTCGTGGTCGCCGGGAGGGTCCTGTACCCGCTTGCCACCCAGCTCTTGATGTCCCCGCAGGCATCGGGAATGACCGTTGCGAGCCTCGATTCCAGTTCGCCGGCCCTGCTGAGCGCCGCCGTGGTGAGCACCGCCGTGCCCCAGCGAAGCGAGCGCAGTGTGGCCGCAAATGCGAGGATCGCCTGGCGGGCAGCCTGCACGTAGGACATATCCAGAGCTCCCGACGCCTCACTCTCGAGTTCCTGCAGCTGTTCTTCACCACGGATGCTTTCGCCGACGCTCCGCTGGAAGGGGCTGCCGGCAGGCGCTTCCGGCGGCGCTTCGCGGAGGATGCCCGAGCATTCCGAGCCGATCGTCGTAGCGAGCTGCTGTACGGCGGCGTTGGCGGCCGGGGCGTCAGCGAGCTCGGCCTGGACGAGTTCGTACCCCGCCTGGAGGTACGAACGGGTCGCCGTCACATTCAGGGACCGGGATGAGGCGGCGAGCGAGGGGGTCGCGCCCCCTGCCAACACGCCGGCGCTCACGAGCATCGGGGACACCAGCAAGACGCGTCGGCCCAGGACCCGCCGCCGGCCGCCCCCTACAGAGTCCGCGCCCCCCATCGCTGCACAGCGTACGCCCGCTGGGTTGCCTACGCCGGCTGGTTGGGGAACGGCCCGGCAGATGGTTGCCCTGACCCGCGCGGGCCGCTCCCTGGCGACATGCCGGCGCGAGCCTACGTCCGCCCCCCACCGCCGTCGAGCGGTGCAACGGGGCGTGCGCGCGGCGCCGGGCGCCTACTCCTCGAGCCCCACGTCCTGGAAGGCCTGGGCGGAATCGCGAAACCACCTGAAGCGCACAGCGCGGCCGTCCTTCACGGTCCAGACGTAGACCTGGCGGTCCTCGGTCGGGATGCCGCTGGGGCTCGTCCCGCTGACCACCCCGACGACGAGGACGTCGTCTCCCGCGTCCACCACCCGCTCGACGTCGAAGCGAAAGTCCGGATAGACCTCGAGCACCTTTCCGAGCGCGCCGCGACCACGGAGCGTCCCCGTCTCGATCGCGTCCGGCGGGTTGACGTACTCGAGGTCCTCGTCCACGAGATCGCTGCGTCGACTCGCGGGCGTTCCAGCGCCTGTGGATCGTTTCGACGATCTCGACGTTCTCCCGCGACACGTCTAACGCCCGAGCTCGAGCTCGCCGAAGTCCACCGGCTCAGCGTAGAAGCCGGGGTTGTTGGTGGGCTGGACACTCCCCACAGCAGGCGCGTGCCACGCCGCGGTACTCACTCCCCATCGCATCCGTGCGCGCAGTTCAGACAATGCCAGGGTGGCTTCGTAGACCTTCCCGAGACGCAATGCCTGCTGCGGGGGCTCGTGTAGTGCCCAGCCCACACGCATTGGTACCAGAGCACTTCGCGGTGTCAAGCGTGGCGGTGAGATTGGCCTGCGCATACCTGCGCAACCCTCTGAAAAGCTGTCCAGCAGCGAGGTTCGGGGCGACTACGGGGCGTCTTCGCCGGCCGCTTCTTCGGCTTCTTCCTGGGCCCGTTCTTCGGCTTCGAGACGTCGTTCGGCTTCCTGTTCGGCCTGTTCTTCGCGCGTCTGTCCACTCGCACCGATGGTGCCGGGCAGGGCGGGGGCTCCGCCGCGCGTGCCCCGTTCTCGCGTCGGCGGTCCGGGCACCTTGGTCCGCTTCGGCACGGGTGTCTTTGGCAGGGCGATGTCCGCCCCGCGACCGATGCCGAGAGCGTCCTTGCACAGACCTTCCGCGCGGGCGGGCGTGGGGCTGCGCGGCGGCGTGGCGGGACGATGGACGATGGCCGTGCGGGGTCTCCCCGTCGGCGGTCCCGGTGGCACCGGCGAGCAGGAGCGCCGCGGCGACGCAGGCGACCGCCGCGCGCGCTCTCGGGCTCGTTGTCGTTTTCCAGCTCGCTCGTGCGGTCATCCTCGATGTAGCTAACACGGTGGCGACCACGAGCGCTGCGGTTCCGGCGAGGGGCGTCGGGCGGGAACGGTCGCGTGTTGCCAGATCAGGTGGGCTTAGCTACGCTCGCGTGGGGTGGTGAACGCCGGCCACACCCACGGACGGGACTACGGATGGATGTGACGACGGCGGCCGAGCGGTGGAGAGACTAAGGAGCATCTCGTGATGAGCGGCGACCGGGGCCTGCGATGGCCCCAGCCCCTGCGTGCCCAGCTGGCCGCTGCGCTGCTCGTGGCGCTGCTCTCGGCGCTCGCCCTGATCGCCGCCCGCTCCGGCTGGGTGCTGTCCGTCCGGTCGCCCGACCGCGCCGGTGGCCGCCTCGCCGGTGCCGATGCCGCGGATGAGCGCGGGCGAGCTTCCGCAGGCGGCCCTCGGGCCCGCGTCTGCAGCGCTCGGTGCTGCCGAGCCCTCCTATCACGTCCATCCCGGCGCCCAGAGCGCCCACGCGCTCAACCGTGCCCAGGGTTTTGCGGCCAGCTTCGCCGCCGGGGGCGTGCGGGTCTCCTCGAGATCGCTCGCGCTCGCAATGCACACCACCGCGGCCGGCTTCGGCGCCTCGCCGGCCCCGCTCGCGGCGATCCGCCCCCAAGCTTTCCTCCAACCGCGTCGCCTACGACGCGCGCCGGGATGCAGGAGTGGTACACGAACGGCCCCTTCGGCCTCGAGCAGGGCTTCACCGTCCAGCGGCCCGCCGCCGCCTCTCAGCAGGGGGGCGTCTACACGGTCACGATGGCGCTGTCCTCCACGGCCGCGGTGTCGCTCGGAGCGGACGGCCATTCGCTGCTCGTGCGAGCACCCTCCGGTGGCACGCTCCGCTACGGCGGTCTCCGCGCCACGGACGCCGCCAACAGGCTGCTCCCGTCGTGGTTGTCGCTGCGCGGCGGGACCGTGTCCCTGCACGTCCGCACGGCGGGCGCGCACTTCCCGGTGTCGATCGACCCGCTTCTCACCGGTGAAGGCCTCGCCATCGAACTCGGGGAGGCACCGGGCGAAGCGCCCGAAAAGCCCGAGTTCGGCTGGAGCGTGGCGCTGTCGGGCGACGGGACGACCGCCGTGGTCGGAGCACCCGACGGTGAATCCCACACCGGAGCTGCCTGGATCTTTCACCGTGAAGGGGCCGTCTGGTCACAGCAGGGGGGAAAGCAAACCGGCCCCGGGGCAGGCGAAGAAGGTGTCTGTGAAGGCGAAGAAGCCGGCGAAGAAGGCGAAGAACCGGCCAGCTGCGCCTTCGGCTCCAGCGTGGCCCTCTCCAAGGACGGCAATACGGCCCTGATCGGAGCCCCCCACCGGGGCTCGAAAGCGGGCGTGGCCTGGGTGCTCAACCGCTCGGGCTCGACCTGGAAAAGAGAAGAAGAACCGCTGGGCGGTGCCACCGAAGCGGGCCAGCAGAACTTCGGCTTCAGCGTTGCGCTGTCCGCCGACGGGAACCACGCGCTGGTCGGCGCGCCCCGTCGAGCACGGCGGACGCGGTGCGGCGTACGTGTTCGAACGCATCGGAGCGTCCTGGACCGGCGCCATCTCGCTGGAAGCGAAAGGCGCGGGCGCGGGCGCCCACCTCGGCTTCAGCGTGGCACTGTCCGGGGACGGTCAGGAGGCGATCGCCGGTGCCCCCCTCGATGCCCTCCACAAAGGCACCGCCTTCGTCTTCGAACACATCGGCAACAAATGGGAACAGAACGGCAGTCCCCTGACGGGCAAAGGCGAGAGCGGTGAAGGGCGCTTCGGCGAAAGCGTCGCGATGGCCGGGAACGGCAGCACCGTGCTCGTCGGGGCCCCGGCCGAAAACACGAAAATCGGCGCCGTGTGGACGTTCGTGTTCGTCACCGGCAGGTGGAACGAATTCGGACCCAAGCTGGTCGGTCCCGGCGGCGCCAAGGAAGAATTCGGCAGCGGGCTGGCGTGTCTCCCTCGACGGCTCGTTCGCGATCGTCGGAGCACCGAAAGCCAACGCACACGAACGGGGAGTCGGGGCGGGCTCTGTGACGCTCTACCAAGCCCTGAAAGCGGAATGGTCCCCACTACAGGCCCTGGAAGCCGGTCCCCTCGAGAAGGGCAACGGCCAGTTCGGCAAGAGCGTCTCGATGACCGAAGACGCCGAAACGGTGCTCGTCGGGGCGCCCGCACGAGTCGTTCAAAGCCGGTGCCGTGTGGCTGTTCGGCAAACGCCCGACCGTGGAAGAACTGCAGACGAGCGGCGAGTCGAAAGGGAAGGCCAAAGGCAAACTATCCGGCGGCAACAAGATCTACGTCGTCGGGAAGAACCTCAAAGACGCGACCGCTGTCTGGTTCGGCCCCAACAAGTCGCTGAAAATCGAAGAACGCGTCGGCGCGGACGAACAGGGCCAGGAAAAGCTGTTGGTGCTCGTGCCGCCCGGCGACGAACCCGGCGAAGTCGACGTCACCGTCGAAACCGCGGAGTGGCTCAGCGCCGTCAAGACGAGCGACCAGTACCTCTACGTGCGCACCGCCGGCGAAGAAGAAGGAAGGCGGCGGTGGTGGCGGCCCCAAAAACAAAGGGGGCCACGGCAAAGGCAACAACAACAACGAAGTCCCGCTCGAATTGATCCTCAACCCGCCGAAACCGCCCACCACGACAACCACCAAAGGCACGGGCAGTACCTCCGGAAACAAAACGGTCGCGACGCCCTCGTGCGTCGTCTCGCTGCGCAGCAGCAAGATCTCGGTCGCCACCCACGCTCGCGCGATGATCTCGCTGGCGTCCCACGGCGATGGCAGCTGCGACGGGCGCCTGACCCTGCAGGTGAGCGTCAAGAAGGGCAAGCGCACACAGATCAAGACGATCGCCTCGGGGACGTACGTCGCCACCGCCGGGCGCACTCTCTCGGTGGCGTTGAAGCTGAACTCGACCGGGCAGGGACTGCTGCGGGCGGGCCACGGGCACCTGAAGGCGAAGCTGCTCATCGGCAGGAGCTTCCCGACCGCGCTGAAGGCCTCGACGACCAACGTCACCCTCTCGCTGGCCAAGAAGAAGGGCTGAGCGCGGGCCGCGGCCGCCGCCGCCGTAGCGAGAGATAGAGCGCCTTTACTATCGTCGCGCTCGTAATGGGCGCAATCCCGATCAACATTGCCGACCTCGTGGGGGACACCCCGCTGCTGTCGGCTGCCCGCGCTGCTGGAGGGGTCGGCGGCCGAGAACGGGGTGCAGCTGTTCGCCAAGCTCGAGGCCTTCAACCCGGGCGGCAGCGTCAAGGACCGCATCGGGGTGGCGATGATCGAGGCCGCCGAGGCGGAGGGGCGGATCGAGCCGGGACGCACCACGATCGTCGAGGCCACCAGCGGCAACACCGGGATCGCGCTCGCGTTCGTGTGCGCCGCCAAGGGCTATGACCTGGTGCTGAAGCTGCCCCAGGGCATGAGCCGCGAGCGCGAGAGCCTGCTGCGCCTGTACGGCGCGCGCGTGGACATCACCGAGTCGATGGGGGGCATGGAGGAGGCCGTCGAGGCGGCGCGGGCGATGGCCGAGCGTCCCGACGTGTTCCTGCCCGAGCAGTTCTCCAACCCCGCCAACCCCGAGGCCCACCGTCGCACCACCGGACCCGAGATCGCACGGGCGCTCGACGACGACGTCGACGTGCTCGTGGCCGGGGTGGGGACCGGCGGAACGATCACCGGCACCGGGGAGTACCTGCGCGAGCACGTCAACCCGCGGCTGCGGATCGTGGCGGTCGAGCCGAAGGCGCTCGGCGGTGCTCTCGGGGGAGCCCCGGGCCCGCACCACATCGAGGGGATCGGCGCCGGCTTCGTGCCGCCGGTGCTCAACCGCGAGCTGCTCGACGAGGTCATCGCGGTGTCCGACGATGACGCGATCCGCACCGCCTGGAGGTGCGCCCGCCGGGTCGGGCTGCTGGCGGGGATCTCCTGCGGAGCGGCGCATGTTCGCCGCGCTCGAGGTCGCGGCGCGGGAGGAATCCCGCGGCCGGCGGATCGTCGTGGTGATGCCCGACTCCGGCGAGCGCTACGTCTCGCAGGCGTTCTTCGCGCCGTAGACGCGCGCCCACGCGGGGGGCCGCTACGCTGTGCCCATGGCCGGGGTCGGTGCATTCGCCGGAGTCGCCAAAGAGGTCCGCCGCGATGTGCGTCGCCGCCCGCGACCGCGATCCGGCCGCCCGCGGGGTGTCTCGCACTGGAGATCCTTGCCACCTGGCCGGGCATCCACGCGCTGCTCGCCTACCGCGTGGCCCACGCACTGATGCTGGCCCGCGTGCCGCTGCTGCCGCGGCTGCTGTCGCTGCTGACCCGCGCCTTCACCGGCATCGAGATCCACCCCGCCGCCGACATCGGCCAGGGCCTGTTCATCGACCACGGCGCGGGCGTGGTGATCGGCGAGACGGCTCGAGATCGGCGACAACGTCACGCTCTACCAGGGGGTCACCCTCGGCGGCACCGGGTTCGCCACCGGCAAGCGCCACCCGACCGTGCAGGACAACGTCACGATCGGCTCCGGGGCCAAGCTGCTCGGACCGATCACGATCGGCCACGGCGCCAAGATCGGCGCCAACAGCGTCGTCATCACCGACGTGCCGCCGAACTCGCACCGTGGTCGGCAACCCGGGCCACCCCGTGCGCGTCGACGGTCAGCGCGTGGAGGGCCCGGACGCCGACTGGATCCACCTGCCCGACCCGATCGCCGAGGCCATCCAGGCGCTCTCGGCCCGCATCGCGACGCTCGAACGGACGATCTCCGAGCTCTCCGAGGGAGAGCCCCAGCCGATCGCCGAAGTGCGGCCCCTGCGCACCGTCAAGGGGCCGAACCCGGCCGGCGGCTGACGGGCGCCCGCGGGCCCGCGCCGTTGTGGCGCGCCCGCCGAAGTCGCATCTATGCTGGCCTGGAGATGCTCGAGAACCCGCACGCAGAGCACCTCGAGGAGCTGCTCGAGGGCCTGAACGAGCCCCAGCGCGAGGCCGTCACACACGGCGAGGGACCGCTGCTGATCCTGGCCGGGGCGGGCAGCGGCAAGACCCGCGTCCTCACCCACCGGATCGCCTTCTTGATCTACACCGATCAGGCCCAGCCGAGCGAGCTGCTGGCGATCACGTTCACCAACAAGGCCGCGGGCGAGATGCGCACGCGGGTGCAGGAGCTGCTCGGCCACGGGACCCGGGGCATGTGGGTGATGACCTTCCACTCCGCCTGCGCCCGCATCCTGCGCGCCGACGCCCACCGTCTGGGCTACACGCGCCAGTTCACGATCTACGACCAGGCCGACGCGCGGCGGCTGACCAAGCGCTCGCTCGACGCCCTCGGGGTGGATACCAAGCGCTACACCCCCGCCGCCGTCCACAACCAGATCTCGGCGGTCAAGAACCAGCTCGTCGACGCCGCCTCCTACCGGGAATCGGCGGCCGCGGGTCCCTACGAGGAGATGCTGGCCGACGTGTACGAGCTCTACGAGCGCGACCTGCACCGCATGAACGCGATGGACTTCGACGACCTGCTGTTCCGCACGGTGAACCTGCTGGACCTCTTCGACGACGTCCGCGAACGCTATTCGCAGGCCTTTCGCCACGTGCTCGTGGACGAGTACCAGGACACCAACCACGCCCAGTACCGGATGCTGCAGCTGCTCGTCGGCGGAGGACGTGACCATCGCGCGCGGGACGCCGCCGAGGCCTCCGCCGGGCCTCCTGCCTACGCCGGGCCGATCGGGCACCGCAACCTCGCCGTGGTCGGCGACGACGCCCAGTCGATCTACAGCTTCCGCGGCGCCGACATCCGCAACATCCTCGACTTCCAGGAGGACTTCCCAGACGCCCGCGTGATCAAGCTCGAGCAGAACTACCGCTCCACCGAGACGATCCTGTCGGCCGCCAATGCGGTGATCGCGAACAACCGCGGGGCGATCGCCAAGCGCCTCTGGAGCGACCTCGGGACGGGCTCGCCGATCGAGCTGCGCGAGCTCGAGGACGAGCACGTTGAGGCCCGCTTCGTGGTGGGCGAGATCCAGCGTCTCGTGGACGAGGGCGCATCCCGCTCGGAGATCGCCGTGCTGTACCGCACGAACGCGATGTCGCGGGTGATCGAGGACACGCTCGTCCGGCGCGAGATCGCCTACCAGGTGATCGGCGGCACCAAGTTCTATGAACGCGCCGAGATCAAGGACGCGATCGCCTACCTGTCCCTGCTGGCCAATCCGTCCGACCTGGTGAGCTTCACGAGGATCGCCAACTCGCCCCGCCGCGGGCTCGGTCAGACCTCCCTCGCGCGCGTAATCGCCCACGCCAACACGCTCGACGAGCCGGTCTGGAACGCCGCCGCCGATCCGGAGAGCGTCCCCGGGCTGGGCCCGGCCGCGGTCAAGGCCATGAGGCGCTTCATGGACACGATGAGCGAGCTCCGCGAGCTCGCCGCGAGCACCCCGGTCGCCGAGCTGATCGAGGCGCTGCTGTCGCGCAGCGGGTACCTGGAAGCGCTGGAGGCCGACCGCACGATCGAGGCCCAGGGCAGGATCGAGAACCTCGAGCAGCTGGTCGAGGTGGGCCGCGAGTTCGACGCCATGCAGGGCTCCGGGGCGGGCGCAGGCGCGGGTGCAGGCGCCGAGGACGGCGAGGGGGAGGGCACGCTCGAGGAGTTCCTGGGCCAGATCGCGCTCGTCGCCGATGCCGACCAGCGCACCGACGATGAGGGCCTGGTGACGCTGATGACGCTCCACAACGCCAAGGGCCTCGAGTACCCGACGGTGTTCATCGCCGGCTGCGAGGACGGCGTCTTCCCGCACTCGCGTGCGGTTGAGGAGGGCGGCCTGGAGGAGGAGCGACGCCTCTTCTACGTGGGCGTCACGCGCGCGATGCGATCGCTGTACCTCACCTACGCCCGCCGCCGCTCCCTGTTCGGGGCCCAGAGCTACGGCCTGCGCAGCCGCTTCCTGGACGAGATCCCGGCCGAGCTTCTGCACCGCCCGGCCGAGCGGCCGCTGCGCGCGGGCCTGCTGGGCGGATCGCGTTCACTGCACGGCTCCGTCGCGACACGGGCGCGCACAGAGGACGGCTTCGCCAGCTGGGACGCGCGCGAGGGCGGCTCGACCGCCGGCGAGCTGCCCAGCTTCCGCCTCGGCGAGGACATCGTCCACGCCGCCTTCGGGGACGGGGTCGTCACGGGGGTCGAGCCCGGCGGGGTGATCGTGGTGCGCTTCGCCGGAGACGGCAGCGAGCGCAAGCTGATGGCCGACTACGCGCCCCTCAGCCGGCGCTGATGCGTAGCATCTGAGCCGATGAGCGCGAAGATCATCGACGGTCGTGCGGTGGCCTCCCGGATCCGGGCAGAGCTGGCCGGTGCCGTCGAGGAGTTCGTGGCCGCCAGCGGCCGCCGGCCCGGTCTGGCCACCGTGCTGGTCGGCGATGACCCCGGCTCACAGGTGTACGTGGCCGGCAAGCAGAAGGCCTGCCGCGAGGTCGGCATGGAGGCCTTCGACCGGCGCCTGCCCGCCACCGCCAGCGCCGAGCAGGTGGCCGACGAGCTGCACGCCCTCAACGCGAACGACGACGTCAGCGGCGTGCTGCTGCAGCTCCCGTTGCCCGACGGTCTCGAAGGTCCGGAGCTGACCGCCCTGATCAGCCCCGAGAAGGATGTGGACGGCCTCACGCCCGTAAACGTCGGGCTGCTGTCGATCGGGCGGCCCGGTCTGCGTCCGTGCACGCCGCTCGGAGTGATGGAGCTGCTGGCGGAGGCGGAGGTCCCGCTGGAGGGCGCCGAAGCCGTCGTCGTCGGGCGCTCCAACCTGTTCGGCAAGCCCATGGCCCAGCTGCTGCTGGAGGCGAACGCCACCGTCACGACCTGCCACTCGCGCACCCGCGACCTGAAGGCCGTGTGCTCGCGGGCGGAGATCCTGATCGTGGCCGCAGGTCGCCCGCGCATGATCAAGGGCGACTTCGTGGCGCCCGGGGCGAGCGTGATCGACGTGGGCATGAACCGGCTCACGCCGGAGGAGGCTCACAACAAGAGCGGCCTCGTCGGCGACGTCGATTTCGCGGCCGCCGCGGAGGTGGCCTCGGCGATCACGCCCGTTCCCGGCGGTGTCGGACCGATGACGATCGCGATGCTGCTGTGCAACACGCTCGAGGCCGCTCGCCTGCAGCACCCGCAGCTGCGGGCCGGGCGCGAGACGGCGGTCCAGGCGCGATGAGCACGCGCTCAGGAGCCGCCGGGGGCCTGCGCCGCCTGCGCCGCGGGGAGCTCATCACGCTCGCCGGCGTCGTGCTGCTGCTGGTGTCCCTGTTCGTGCCCACCTACGACAGCCCGGGCGGCCAGCTCGACGCCTGGGACACCTTCGGGCCCGCCGTGGCGCTCGAGCTGGCGGGCGATCTTCGCCGGCCTCGCGCTCGTGACGAGCGCCCTCACCGAGCGGACCACCGCGCTGCCCGTGTCGACCGCGGTGTGGTGCGTCCCGGTGGGGCTCGCCGTAGTGATCGCCTCCCTGGTCAGGCTGCTGGAGCGCCCAGAAGCCGCCAACGGCCTGGCGGCGGGGGGCTGGCTCGCGTTGCTCGGCGCGCTCGCCCTCCTGGCGGGGGCGTGGGAGACGCTGCGCGACGAGCACACCGGTCTGTACGACCCGGCGAGCCCGCCGCCACAGCCCCGGCCGTGATCTCGCGCGAGGAGGTGCTGCACGTGGCGCGCCTGGCGCGCCTGGAGCTGGCCGAGCCGGAGATCGAGCCGATGGCACGCGAGCTGTCGGCCGTGCTCGATCACATCGCCCGCATCAAAGAGCTCGACCTCGAGGACGTCCCGGCGACCTCTCACGTGGTCGAGGTGACCAACTCGTTGCGCGAGGACGTGGTCCGCCCGTGCCTGCCCCGCGAGGTCGCTCTGGCCCAGGCCCCGGACGTCGGGGACGGCGGCTTCCTGGTGCCGAGCCCCCAGGCATGAGCGCCGGCCTGCTCGAGCTCTCCGCCTCCGCTGCCGCCGCCGAGATCGCCTCCGGCGCGGTCTCCGCGGAGGAGCTGTTCGACTTCTACCGCGGGCGCGCGGGCGCGGACCGCGACGCCGGCGAGCAGGGCCTCGGCTGTTTCACCTGGGTCGCCGAGGAGACCCCCGAGGCGCCGGCCTCGTCCCCCCTCGGCGGCGTCCCGCTGGCGGTCAAGGATCTGTTCTGCACCGAGAACGTCCCCAGCCAGTCGGGCTCGCGGATCCTCGAGGGCTATCTACCGCCCTACACGGCCACGGCTGTGACCCTGCTGCAGCGGGCCGGTGCCACCCTGCTCGCGAAGACCAACCAGGACGAGTTCGCGATGGGCTCCTCGACCGAGAACTCGGCCTACGGGCCGACGCTCAACCCGTGGGACCGCACACGCGTCCCGGGTGGCTCCTCGGGTGGCAGCGCGGCGGCGGTGGCCGCCGGCCTGGCCCCGTGGGCGCTCGGCACCGACACCGGCGGGTCGATCCGTCAGCCCGCCGCCCTCTGCGGCGTCGTCGGCCTGAAACCCACCTACGGGACCGTCTCCCGCTACGGCATGATCGCCTTCGCCTCCTCGCTCGACCAGGCCGGGCCGATCACCCGCGACGTCACCGACGCGGCCCTGCTGCTCAGCCACATGGTCGCCCGCGACCCCTGTGACGCCACGTCCCTGGAGGCGCCCACCGCCACCGCGCTGCCGTCGGCCGAGCGCCTCGACGGCGTCACGCTGGGCGTTCCGGGTGAGCTCACCGGCGAGGGCATCGAAGCGGGCGTCCTGGAGGGCTTCAACGCGGCCCTGCGGCGCGCCGAGGAGCTCGGTGCCAGCGTCCGCGAGGTCCACCTCCCGCACGCCCCGCACGCGCTGTCGGCCTACTACGTGCTGGCCCCCGCGGAGGCCTCCTCCAATCTCGCCCGCTACGACGGAGTGCGCTACGGCCTGCGCGCGGAGGGGGCCGAGGACCTGCTCGACATGTACACGCGTACCCGCCACGACGGCTTCGGCGCGGAGGTCAAGCGGCGCATCATGCTCGGCACCTACGCGCTCTCCTCCGGCTACTACGACGCCTACTACGGCCACGCACAGCGGGTGCGCACGAAGATCGCCGAGGACTTCACCAAAGCCTTCGAGGAGGTCGACCTGATCGCCACCCCGACCGCCCCGACCGTCGCCTTCGGGCTGGGAGAGAAGACCGGCGACCCGCTGGCGATGTACCTCAACGACTACTGCACGGTGCCGATGTCGCTGGCGGGCATCCCCGCGATCTCGATCCCCTGCGCGCTGAGCGAGGGGCTGCCGGTCGGGCTCCAGCTCGCCGGCCCCGCCTTCTCCGAGAACCGGCTGCTGGACGCCGCCCACGCGCTCGAGCGGGCGCTCGAGTTCGACGGAGCCGCCGCCCGTGTCTGAGGCGGCCCCGACCACGCAGTCCAACGGGGCGGGCGCCGGCGGGCAGCTCGAGGCCGTCATCGGCCTGGAGATCCACGTCCAGCTCGCCACCGCCACGAAGATGTTCTGCGGCTGCCCGCTGTCCTTCGGCGACCCGCCCAACGTGCACACCTGCGCCGTCTGCCTGGGTTTGCCCGGGAGCCTCCCGGTGGCCAACGCTCGGGCGATCCACTTCGGCCTCATGATCGGCCTGGCGCTCGGCTCTGAGCTGGCCCCGCGCTCGCTGTTTCACCGCAAGAACTACTTCTATCCCGACCTCCCGAAGGGCTACCAGATCTCCCAGTACGACGAGCCCCTGTGCAGCGGGGGGAATCTGGGCGGGGTCCGCATCAACCGGGTGCACCTCGAGGACGACGCCGCCAAGCTCGTCCACGTCGGCGCCAGCGGGCGCATCCACGGCTCCGAGCAGAGCCTGGTCGACTTCAACCGCGGCGGCACCCCGCTGGCCGAGATCGTCACCGAACCCGACATCCGCTCCGCCGAGCAGGCGGGGGATTTCCTGAGGCTGCTGCGCAGCACCCTGCGTGCCCTCGGTGTCAGCGACGTGAACATGGAGCAGGGCTCCCTGCGCGCCGACGCCAACATCTCCCTGCGCCCCGCCGGCAGCTCCGAGCTGGGCGTCAAGACGGAGCTCAAGAACATGAACTCCTTCCGCTTCATCGAACGCGGGATCCGGGCCGAGCTCGCCCGCCAGGAGAAGCTCCTCGGCGGCGGAGGACGGGTCGAGCAGGAGACCCTGCACTTCGATCCCGACAGCGGCTCGATCACCTCGCTGCGCTCCAAGGAGGAAGCCCACGACTACCGCTACTTCCCGGATCCGGACCTCGTCCCGGTGGCGATCGTCGGGGAGATGATCGAGGCCGCCCGCGCCGACATGGCCGAGCTGCCCGCGGCCAGGGCCGAGCGCCTGCAGGCCGAGGCGGGCCTGAGCGCCGAGAGCGCCCACGCGCTGGCCTTCCGCGGCGAGCTGGGCGACTTCTTCGAGCAGGCCCTTGCGGCCGCCGCGCCCGAGGTCGAGCCCCAGGCGCTCGCCAACTGGCTCACGGTCGAGCTGCTCCCGCGGCTGGGGGAGGTCGAGGATCCGGCGGCCTCGCGTGTCACGCCGCAGGCGCTGGCCGCGCTGGTGGCGCTCGTGTCCAGCAAGCAGGTGAGCGTCGGCGTCGGGCGCCAGGTGCTCGACCGGCTCGTCGCCGAGGGCGGAGACCCGCAGGCGATCGTCCAGAGCGAGGGTCTCTCCTCGATCGAGGACGAGGGCGAGCTGGCCCGGATCGTGGCGGACGCCGTGGCAGCCAACGAGGACGCCGCCGAGCGCGTGCGGGCCGGCAACGCCAAGGCGATCGGGCCGATCGTGGGTCACGTCATGCGCGAGACCAAAGGTCGCGCCGACGGCGCCGAGATCTCGCGCCTGATCCACGCCCAGCTCGGCGTCTGAGCGCCGGGCTCAGGCCGCCTCGAGCAGGAAGCGCTCGAGGGCGGCGGGGAACTCCGGCGCGGCGGCCACGAAATGCCCGGCCCCGGGCGTGATCACGCGGCGCGCATTCAGAGCGGCCGCGACCGCGTCGCAGATGTGCTCGACCACGGGGACGTGATCCCCCGACGCGACCAGCGCCGGGATGCCGGCTTGCGCGAGCGCGTTCAGGGGCAGGTGTGCCTCACCGGGTGGTCGGCTGCCCTGGGCGCGGCGGACACCTCGCTTCACCTCCTCGGGGAGCGGCCCGTCGTCGCTGATCGGCGCGCCGGCGATCGTCAGGAACTCCCGCAGGGTTGCCGGATCGGCCTGGAGCCCGTGGGCGAGGACGGAGTCGCCGATGCTCCGAAAACGACGGACCTCGGGGTCGTCCGCGGGCTCGAATATCGCCGGCTCGAGCAGGGTCAGCGAACGCACCCGCTCCGGCCGCTGGGCGGCCGCGATCAGCGCTCCCACGGCTCCGTAGGAGTGGGCGACGAGGTGCGGGCGGTCATCCAGCAGCGGCGCCAGGTCGGCCGCGTCGACCTCGAAATCCTGGCGACCGTCCCGCGGCGGGGGGCTGGGGGGATAGCCGCGACGGTGAGCGAACGCGAGCGTCCAGCGCTCGCTCAGCCGCTCGAGCCCCGACCACGTCGTCGCGGCGCTCGCACCGCCGTGGACGAGCAACACCTCGGGCCCTGTGCCCGTGCGGGTCACGGCGATGCGGGCGCTGTCGTGCACGCGGGAACCACTACCAGGGCGCGCCGGCAGCGGGGGCGCCGCCCTCGCCGTGCCACGAGCCGGCCCCTGCCGGGCCCGGCGCCCGGCACTCGGGACATCCGGCGGGGGGACATTTTGGACGCCCGGCCAATGGGAGCCAACCGTTGCGCCGACAACATGTCGGACATGGATCGGATGGCCGCGAGCCTCTACCCCTCAGCCCAGCGGCGATTCCTCCTGCCTCCCGGGGGGCCCGTTCGTGCGGGCTCCCCGGGAGCTCGGATCCACCGCCCATAGCGGAACCACGGATGGCTGAAACCGGACGCCGGACTCCCTCCCGGCGTTCGCCCAACTCTGCGACCGGGCGGGTTCCTCCATCCGCCCGGTCGCAGCACTTTCGCCCTGCGTGAGCTGGATAGGGAGGCGGTAGACTCATAGGCGCAATGGACGAGTCATCTTCACGTTCGATGGGTCGCACCGTGGTCGCCGTGATCGTGGCCCTGGTGGCTCTGTGGTTCCTGCTCGTACCCGTCATCCACCTGATTTCCTGGCTGTTCGGCGTCGTCCTCGTCGTGGCGGCGATCGCCGCTCTGATCTGGGCGCTGCGCGTTCTCTTCTAGCCGGCAGGCGGGAGGGCGACGCATGGCCTATCTCGTCATCGCCTTCTGCTTCGGGCTCTCCGGCGGCATCGTCGGGAAGCTCAAGGGCAGCTCGTTCACGATCTGGTTCCTGATCTCGGCGATCGTGCCGATCCTCGGCCTGATCGCTGCGATCGCCTACAGGGTCGAAAGCGAGGAGCTGCGCCGTCAATGCCCCACCTGTGGGCGGGTGACGAAGATCTACGACGCGATCTGCACCCGCTGCGGGACCGAGCTCGAGTTCCCCGACGTAGCGATCGCTCCGGAAGCTCACAGCCGCGCGCCGTCCGCGGGCCCGCGCTGACCGCTGTCCCGTCCGCCCGCCCGCGCTGACCCGGTCGGGGTCGGCGCCAGCCGGGTTGCGGGGCGCACCCCGGCGATCAGATTTAGGCCGCCCTAAGCGCCCCTCTCGCCTACGCTGCCGCCATGGGCACAGAGGCGAAGACGGTTGCGGCGCGCGAGGAAAGGCCCCTTTCGCGGTGGATCCACCGTGCCGGCTACCGCGACGAACGCGACTTCCTGCTGCGCGTCGTGCAGCCCGGGCTCGTCGGCCTGATCGACGGCACGATCTCCTCGATGGCCCCGATCTTCGCCGCCGCGATCACCTCGAACTCGCACACGGCCCTGGTGGTGGGCCTCGGCGTCGCCCTCGGCGCCGGCATCAGCATGGGCTGGTCGGAGGCCGGCTCCGACACCGGCGAGGAGACCGGACGCGGCTCGGCGGCCGTGCGCGGCACGATCACGGGGGCCATGACGATGCTGGGGAGCATCTTCCACACGCTCCCGTTCATCATCTCCGACGTCCACACGGCGCTGATCGTCGCGGGCTGCGTGGTGGTCATCGAGCTGTTCGTGATCGCCTGGATCAGGAAACGCTTTCTGCACATCGCGTTCCGCAGCTCGCTGCTGTTCATCGGCAGCGGTGGGCTGATCTCACTGGCCATCGGGGTAGCTCTCGGCGCGTCCTGAAAGGGCCTGAAACCCGCTGGTACACTGGTTTTTCCCCTGTAGAAGCAACGAGCGCGAGGTCTGAGCAGATGCGGGCAGTCGATGCCTTGATGGAGTGCCTGAAGGCGGAGGGAGTGGACGTCGTGTTCGGCCTTCCCGGGGGCGCCAACCTGCCCACCTACGACGCCTTTGTGGACGCGGGTATCCGTCACATCCTGGTCCGCCACGAGGCGGGCGGCGGCCACGCCGCGGAGGGCTACGCGAAGGCCACCGGCAAGGTCGGTGTGGCGTTCGCCACCAGCGGCCCCGGGGCCACCAACCTGCTGACCCCGATCACGGACGCGATGATGGACTCGGTCCCGGTCGTGTTCATCACCGGCCAGGTGCGCACCGATCTGCTCGGCACCGACGGCTTCCAGGAGGCGGACACGATCGGCATCACGATGCCGGTCGTCAAGCACTCGGTGATGATCCAGAACCCGCAGGAGCTCCCGCGGGCGATCCACGAGGCCTTCCAGCTGGCGCGCACCGGCCGTCCCGGCCCGGTGCTGGTGGACATCCCCCAGGACCTGTCCCGTGCGGACATCGCCTACGAGCCGGTCCTGGACGTGCGCCTGCCCGGCTACCAGCCCCGTGTCGAGGGCAACCAGAAGCAGATCCGCCAGGCCGCCAAGGCCCTGGCCGCCGCCCAGCGTCCCGTGATCTACGCCGGCGGCGGGGTCGTCAACGCCAACGCCTCGCGCGAGCTGCGCGACTTCGTCACCTCCGACAAGTTCCCGATCACGTGCACGCTGATGGGTCTGGGCGCGTTTCCGGCGCCCCACCCGCAGTGGTTGGGGATGCTCGGCATGCACGGCACGCGGACGGCCAACTACGCGATGGACGAGGCCGACCTGATCTGCGCCGTCGGGGCCCGCTTCGACGACCGCATCACCGGCAAGCTGTCCGAGTTCGCCCCCCGCGCGAAGTTCATCCACATCGACGTGGACCCGGCCGAGATCTCCAAGAACGTCCCCGCCCACATCCCGATCGTGGGCGACGCCAAACACGTGCTCGCGAAGCTCGCCGTGGAGTACCGCGAGATCGAAGCCGACCCCGCCCGGCTGGACGCGTGGTGGTCGCGGATCGAAGCCTGGAGGGCCAAGCACCCGCTCGGCTACGAGGACACCACCGACTCCGAGATCAAGCCCCAGTTCATGATCCAGGCCCTGTACGAGGCCACCGGCGGCGACGCGATCATCACCAGCGACGTCGGTCAGCACCAGATGTGGGCCGCCCAGTACTACGACTTCCCGGAGCCCCGCCGCTGGATCAACTCCGGCGGCCTCGGCACGATGGGCTTCGGTCTGCCCGCGGCGATGGGCGCGGCCGTCGGTCAGCCGGACAAGCTCGTGTGCTGCATCGCCGGGGACGGCTCGGTGCAGATGAACGCCCAGGAGCTCGCCACCTGCGCCCAGAACAAGATCCCGATCAAGGTCTTCATCATGAACAACGGCTTCCTGGGCATGGTCAGGCAGTGGCAGGAGCTGTTCTGGGACGGCCGCTACAGCCACGTCGACATGGGTGAGTTCCCCGACTTCGTGAAGCTCGCCGAGGCCTACGGCGTGACCGGCATGCGCCTCACCGACAAGACCACGCTGGTCGAGGACTTCAAGCGCGCGATCGCCACCGAGGGGCCGGTGCTCGTCGACGTGCGGGTGACGCGCGAGGAGAACACCTACCCGATGATCCCCGCCGGGTCAGCCGCCCGCGAGATGGTCGGCTGAGGATGGGCGAGCCCGGCACCAAGGAGCCGCTCAGCCTCGAGGAGCTGCAGGCGTCCGCCAGCCTGCGCACCGGGCGCAAGCACGTCCTCTCGATCCTGGTCGAAAACAAGACCGGTGTTCTGACCCGTATCGCGGGGCTGTTCGCCAGGCGCGGCTTCAACATCGACACGCTCACGGTGGGTCCCACCGAGGACGAGCAGATCTCGCGCGTGACGCTGACCGTCGACGGCGCGCTGCACCCGATCGACCAGGTCACCAAGCAGTTGCACAAGCTCGTCAACGTGCTCAAGATCCGCGATCTCGAGCCGGGCGAGACGGTGGCCCGCGAGCTGGCCCTGTTCAAGGTCACCGCCGACGGTGTCCAGCGCGGCGAGCTGATGCAGATCGCCGAGATCTTCCGCGGCAAGGTCGTGGACGTGACCAAGCGCGCGGTCATCATCGAGGTGACGGGCACGACCGAGAAGATCGAGGCCTTCGAGACGATGGTGCGGCCGTTCGGGCTGATCGAGATGATGCGTACCGGCGAGATCGCCATCTCGCGCGGGCGCAGCGAGACCTAGCCCGCCCTTGACGCGGGCCACCCGCGCCGGCTCTGCCCTGAGGCTCCGACAGGACGAGCTGCAGCGGCTGGAGCGAAACCTGCGCGCCGCCGTCCGGCGGGCGCGCCGCGCCGGCACCCCGGTGCTCGGCGGGGTCTCGCTCGAGCTCCCGGCCGGGCTCGGCCCGGCGGAGATCGCGTGCGCCTCCCGGCGCCCGGGCGAGCAGTGGTTCGTGTTCGAGCAGCCCGACCGCGGCGCGGCGGCGCTCGCCGGGCTCGGCGCTGCGATCGTGCTCGAGGACGAGGGCCCCTCCCGCTTCCGGGGCGTGGCCGAGCGCTGGCGGGAGCTGTGTGCCGAGGCCGTCGTGGATTCCCCCGACGGGCCGCCCGGCGCGGGGCTGATCGCCTTCGGTGGGTTCGCCTTCGCCCCCGACGGCGCACGCGCGCCGCACTGGCGCGGCTTCGCTGCCGCCTCGCTGACGGTGCCCGAGGTGGCGATCGCTCGCGCCAACGTCGGCGGCGAGCGCGTGGTGCTGACGCTGACCGCGCTGGCCTGCCCGGACGACCTCCCCGAGGATCTGCTGGACCGGCTCGGCAGGCGTGTGGATGAGCTGCGGGTCCAAGAGCTCCCCCTGCTGGACCCTGACCCGGTGGGCGAGTTCGTGCTGGCCAGCGCGATGCCGCCCGAGCACTACGAACAGGCGGTCTCACAGGCGGTCGCGCTCGCCTCGCAGGGGAAGCTCGAGAAGATCGTGCTCGCGCGCGAGGTGCTGGTCCAGGCGCCTGCGCCGTATGACCCGGCGGCCGTGTTCGGCGTGCTGCGGGCGGAGTTCCCGTCCTGCTTCTCCTTCTGCGTCGGCCGCGGAGACGCCACGCTGGTGGCCGCCAGCCCGGAGCTGCTGTTGCGCCGTGAGGGCCAGCGTGTCAGCACGCTCGCGCTCGCCGGCTCCACCCGCCGCAGCGCCGACCCCGCCGTCGACGCCCACCTCGGCGAGCAGCTGCTGCGCGATCGCAGCTACCGCGAAGAGCACGCGATCGTGGCGCGGCGGATCGAGCGCACGCTGCGTGCCCACGCGGTCTGGGTGGCGGCCGCGCCCGAGCCGCAGCTGGTCCGGATCGCCAACATCCAGCACCTGGCAACGCCGATCCGGGCCCAGCTCGTAGCGCCGATCGACGCCCTCGCGCTGGCCGAGGCGATGCACCCCACGCCGGCCGTCGGCGGCGAGCCGCTGGCGCTGGCGGCGCCGCTGATCCCGGCTTTGGAGGGCCTCGACCGGGGCTGGTACTCCGGCCCGGTCGGCTGGACCGACGCCAACGGCGACGGCGAGCTGTGCGTGGCCCTGCGCTGCGCGCTGCTGCGGGGCGCCGAGGCGCGCTGCTACGCGGGCAACGGGATCGTCCGCGACTCAGACCCGGCGCGCGAGCTGGCTGAGACCGAGATCAAGCTGCAGGCCCTGCTCCCGCTGCTTGCGGGCTGAGCGCCCGCGCGCCGGCCTCCCAGATCCGCCGGTGCAGGCCGACGTTGCCCGCCCGCGGGGTGCGCACCTCGAGGATCGACGCGTGCCGCGCGCGCAGCGCCGCAGCCAGCGCCGCGCGCAGGCCGTCGAGGTCGTCCACCGGCTGGTGGTGCAGGCCGTAGAGCTCGGCCGCGTGGCGGAAGTCCAGGCCGGTGGGCGTGGCCACGTGGGCGTCGTAGAGCTCCTGCTCGGGAATCCCCGCGACGGGCAGGAAGTCGAAGATCCCGCCGCCCTCGTTGTTGACCAGCACGATCGTCAACGCGATGCCCAGCCGCCTCGCAGCCAGCAGCCCGCCGATGTCGTGCGCCAGAGCGACGTCGCCGATCAGCAGCACGACCGGCTCGGCGCCGGCCGCGGCCGCGCCGAAGGCCGAGGACACGGTGCCGTCGATGCCGTTGGCGCCGCGGTTGCAGAGCACCCGCGGGGGGTCCTCTCGGACCGCCCAGAAGCTCTCGATGTCACGCACCGGCATCGAGGAGGCCACGAACAGCGTCGCCTCGGCCGGCAGCAGTGTCCCCAGCTCCGCCGCCACCGCCGGCTCGCAGAGGGCGTGCCCGTCGAGCACCTCGGCCAGCGCGCCGCCCGCCAGCTCGTCGGCCCGGCGCCAGTCCGCCAGCCACTCCCGCTGTCCGCCCGCGGCGCCTGCCGGCTCGCCGCCCGCCGTCTCCACGGCCAGCCGCTCGAGCACGCCCGCGGGCTCCAGCGCCAGCGAGCGGCTCACGCTCGAGCTCGGGTCCTGCCAGGCGCCCTCGGGGTCGAGCGCGACCTGCTCGACGGAGCCCAGCCCCGCCAGCCAGGAGCGAAGCGGCTTGGAGACCGGCAGGTCGCCCACTCGCAGCACCAGGTCCGGCTCGTGCGCGGCCGCGAAGCGCGCGTCGCGCAGCAGGATGTCGTAGTGGGCGACGGCCGCCTCGCCGCGACGGGCCCCCGACATCGGGTCGGCCAGCAATGGCCAGCCGGCGGCCTCGGCGAAGCTCGCAGCGGCCTGCGCGAGCCCGCTGTCGCGCTCGTCGCGTCCGGCGATCAGCACCCCCCGGCGAGCCTTGCCCGCCAGCCCGAGGAGCTCCTGCTCGACGGTGTTCGAGGACGCGCTCCCAGCGCTGCGGCGGACGTGGGGGCGCCCGTCGGCGCGGCCGCTGCGGTCGGCGGGGAGGTCCTCGGCGAGGATCAACGGCTCCCGCAGCGGGAAGTTGAGGTGCACCGCCCCGGGGCGGTCCTGCAGCGCGGTCCAGTAGGCGCGGCAGGCGAGCGTGCGGACGAAGCGCAGCTGCTGCGGGCCGGCGCCGCCGTCGAGCGAGACCTCGAAGAACCACTTCGCGGCGCTGCCGAAGAGCTTCAGCTGGTCGATCGCCTGTCCGGCTCCGTTCTCGCGCAGCTCGGCCGGCCGGTCGGCGCTCAGCACGAGTAGCGGGACCCGCGCCTCCCGCGCCTCGATCACGGCGGGCGCCAGCTCTGCCACCGCCGTTCCCGACGTGCAGGCCACGGCCGCCGGCAGGCCGCTGCGCTTCGCCAGCCCGAGCGCGAAGAAGCCCGCGCAGCGCTCGTCGACGTGCGAGTGGCACTGCAGGCTCCGGTTGCGCGCCAGCGACAGCACCAGCGGTGCCGAGCGCGAGCCGGGGGACGTGCAGGCGTGGCGCAGCCCGCAGCGGGCCAGCTCGTCGACGAAGGCCCGCAGCAGCACGTAGGTGTCGGTCGCGGCGCTCACCCCGCCGATCCTCCTAGGATCGGCGCGTGCCGGAGAGCATCGTCCTGCTGCACGGCTTCGGCGGCACCCGCCATGCATGGGACGGCGTCGTGGCCCATCTCGATGCCCAACGCTATCGCCCCCTGGCTCTCGACCTGCCCGGGCACGGCAGCGCCGCCGCCATACAGGGGCCGATCACCTTCGCCGGCTGCGTGGCGGCAGGTGCTCGACCGCAGCCCCGAGCGCTTCACCCTGTGCGGCTACTCGCTCGGCGGGCGGATCGCCCTGCAGGTTGCGCTGAGCGCGCCCGCCCGCATCGGGCGGCTGGTGCTCGTCTCGAGTACCGCCGGCATCGAGGATCCGGCCGAGCGCGAGCAACGCCGCCGCGCCGACGAGCGCCTCGCCGGCGAGCTCGAGACGATCCCCTACGAGCGCTTCATCGAGCGCTGGCGCTCCCAGCCGCTGTTCGCCGCCGAGCCGTCCCAGGTGGCGGAGCTCGCGCGTGAGGATCAGCGCCGCAACAGCCCCGGCCCTCTCGCCCGCGCCCTGCGGGGCCTCGGCACGGGGGAGATGGAGTCGCTGTGGGGCCGGCTCGGGGAGCTGGGAATGCCGGTCGCGCTCGTGGCCGGCTCGCATGACGAGAAGTTCCTCGCGATCGCCCGCCGCATGCAGGGGCGGATCCCGCACGCCGAGCTGCACGTGCTCGAAGGCGGCCACGCGCTGGCCCTGGAGTGCGCGGGGGCGCTGGCGGAGGTGCTCGCTCAACCGTGAGAGAATCCCCGCATGCCTGCGGGCTCCAAGAAGACGATCCAGCTCGGTCCCCTCCGCATCGACTTCCTCGTCGAGGCCGCTGATTCGAACGGCAGCGTCACGATGTTCGAGTGCTTGGTCCCCGCCGGTGCGGGCGTGCCGCTGCCCCACAGCCACGACGGTTTCGAGGAGACCGCCTACGTACTCGAGGGGACCTGCACCTGGACGATCGACGGCGAGGCCGGGGAGGCCGGGCCCGGAGAGTCGGTCTGCATCCGTCGCGGGCAGGTCCACGGATTCGAGAATCGCGGCAGCGAGGACGTGAGGTTCCTGGCGATCGCCACCCCGGGCGTGTTCGGCCCGGACTACTTCGAGGACGTGGCGGGCGTGCTTGCCGCGGCCGCCGGCGGCCCGCCCGACCCAGCCGCGATCTTCGACGTCATGCGCCGTCACGGACTCACGCCCGCACCGCCGCCCACGACCGTCTAGGGGACCCCCAGCCCCGGCCCGTCGGGGAGCGCGATCTCTCCCTCCCGCGGCGGCAGCGGGTCCTCGAGGTCCTCGAACAGCGCCAGCGTCGCCAGCCCGCAGTGGGCGAGCGGACCGCTCGTCGAGCAGGGCGGCGGCGGCATGCACGGCGGCGGCCACGCCCAGCGGTCCGTCGAGGCCCGAGGTCAGGTACACCTCGGCGCCGGAGGCGCGCACCACGGTGGCGGCCACGAGCAGCCCGCTGATGCCGCCGCAGCGCGAGAGCTTCAGGCAGACCGCGTCGGCGGCGCCCGCGCCCAGCGCTCCCGGCTCGGCCGCGGTCTCGTCGATCGCCACGCGGGCCTGCACCGCCTCGCGCACGCGGCGGACGTTCTCGCAGCCCGTGGGTGGGCTCCTCGACGAGCTCCAGGCCGACGGCTTCCAGGGAGCCGATCGCGGCCACGGCCTGCGGCACGCTCCAGGCGCCGTTGGCATCGACGCGCAGCCCCACCGAGGGGCCGACGGCCGCGCGCACCGCCGCCAGCCTGCCGGCGTCGTCGCCCACGCCGACCTTGACCTTGACCACGCCGAAGCCCGCCTGCGCCGCGGCGGCGGCCTGCTCGGCGGCGCCTACGCGATCCTCGGCCGTGACGGTCGCGTTGACCGGCACGCGGCGGGCCGGCTGCTCGCACAGGAGCTCCGCCAGCGGGCGCCCCGCCCTGCGGGCCGCCAGGTCCCACAGTGCGACGTCCACGGCGGCCAGCGCCGCGGGCAGCTCGTCGATCGCCCGGCATCCGTCGAGCAGCTGAGCCCGCCCGGCGACGGCGGGGGCGCCCTCGAGCAGTGGCCGGTAGTGCTCGAGCGCACGCTCGGCGCGCTCCAGGCTGACGCCGTCGTATGCCTCCAGCGGGGCCGCTTCGCCGAAGCCGCTGACGCCGCGCTCGTCGGTCAGCGTCAGGGTCAGCAGCTCGCGCTCGTGCACCGTCCCGAAGGAGGTGTGCAGCGGCGAGCGGAGCCTCAGCGTGTGGCGGGAGAGCTCGAACCTCATGAGGGGATCCCGCCGCTGGCGAGGATCCCGGCCGAGAACAGCACGCAGAACAACAGCTGCAGCAGGCCGGTGCGGGCGAGCGCCCCGTTCAGCGCACGGCCCGTCGACGCGCGTGCGCACCACCCGGATCAGCGCCAGCGCCAGCGGGATCGTCAGCCACGGCAGCAGCAGCCAGGCTTCCATCGAGCCCAGCAGCCACGGCAGCGGCGCGACCAGGAAGGCGCCGGCGAGCATGGCCGCGTACAGCCCGCGGGTGCGTTCGCGCCCGAGCCTCACCGCCAGCGTGCGCTTGCCGGCCCGGCGGTCGGTCTCGAGGTCGCGCACGTTGTTGACGACCAGGATCGCGCTCGCCAGCAGCCCGACCGGGATCGCGCACACGAACGCCTGCCAGGGCAGCTGCTGGACCTGCACGAAGTAGGACCCCGTGACCGCCACGATCCCGAAGAACAGGAACACGAACAGCTCGCCGAGCCCCTCGTAGCCGTACGGGCGCGGGCCGCCGGTGTAGAGCACGCCCGCGAGGATCGACGCGGCTCCCACCGCCAGCAGCTCCCAGCCGGCGACGGCGATCAGGTAGATGCCGCAGGCGCACGCCAGCCCGAAGGTCACGTAGGTGGCGATCAGCACCTGCCCGGGCGGCACGAGCCCGCCGGCGGTCACGCGCACGGGCCCGAGGCGGTCCTCGGTGTCGGCTCCGCGGCGGGCGTCGGAGTAGTCGTTGGACAGATTGGTGCCGACCTGGATGAACATCGCGCCGAGCAGCGCCGCCACGAAGGCGAGCGCTTCGAAGTGACCGGCGCCGAGGGCCAGCGAGGTGCCGACGAGCACCGGCGCGATCGCGGCCGGCAGCGTCCGCAGCCGCGCCGCCATCAGCCAGATGCGGGCGGTCGCCAAGAAGCTAGGCCCGCTTGGGGAAGCGCGAGAAGTCCGGCTTGCGCTTCTCGCGGTACGCGTCGCGACCCTCCTGGGCCTCTTCGTTGCTCGTAGAAGAGCAGGTTCGCGTCGTGCGCCAGCTGCTGGATCCCGGCGAGCCCGTCTTCGGCGGCGTTGAAGCTCGCCTTCAGCAGGCGCAGCGCGAAGGGGGAGAGGGCGAGCATCTCCCGGCACCACGAGAGCGTCTCCTCTTCCAGGCGCTCGAGCGGCACGACCGTGTTGACGAGCCCCATCTCGTAGGCCTGCTCGGCCGAGTACTGGCGGCACAGGAACCAGATCTCGCGCGCCCGCTTGGGGCCGACGAGGTTCGCCAGCAGCCCCGCCCCGAAGCCGCCGTCGAAGGAGCCCACCCGCGGTCCGACCTGGCCGAAGCGGGCGTTGTCGGCGGCGATCGTGAGGTCGCAGACGAGCGCCAGCACGTTGCCGCCGCCGATCGCGTAGCCGGCGACCATCGCGACCACCGGCTTGGGCAGGCGGCGGATCTGGATGTGCAGGTCGGTGACGTGGAAGCGCCCGACCCCGGCGCGGCCGGCCGCGTCCTCGTGCAGGTAGCCGGTGTCGCCCCGCACGCGCTGGTCGCCGCCGGAGCAGAAGGCGTCGGGACCCTCGCCGGTGAGCACGATCACGCCGATCGAGGTGTCCTCGCGGGCGTCCTCCATGCGCCCGCGAGATCTCGATGATCGTCTGCGGGCGGAAGGCGTTGCGGACCTCCGGACGGTCGATCGTGATCTTCGCGATCCCCTCGTCGGGCGCGGCCGACTTCTCGTAGCGGATGTCGGTGAAGACATTCGAATCCGCCGCTGTCCAGGTGGTGCTCACGCCGGCGAAGGCTAGCCTGTGGGCCATGCTGGTCGACGGATGGCTCGCCCGCGCCGCCGCTGCGCGACCCGAGCATCCGGCGCTGCAGACGCCCGACGGGCACGCTCTCCTACGCGCAGCTGTACGCCGGACGCGCGGGCCGGCGCGCGGAGCTCGAAGGCCTCGGCGTCGCCCGCGGAACCCGTGTCGGGATCGCGCTGCCCGCCGGGCGCCGACTTCGCCCGCGCGCTGCACGCGTGCCTGCTGCTGGGCGCTCCCGCGGTGCCCGATCGACCTGCGCCTGTCGGAGTCCGAGCAGCAGCGGGTGCGGCGCGGCTGCGCCGCTCGTGCTGCGGAGAGCCGCTCGCCGCTCGCCGGCGCCGGCGGCGCGGGCGCGACGGCGGCGGCGCGCACGCGCCACGACCTCGACGCGACCGCGCTGGTGATGCACACCTCCGGCACCAGCGCCGAGCCGCAAGGAGGTCGAGCTCACGTACGGCAACCTGCTGTGGAGCGCCCTCGGCTCGGCCGTGGCGCTCGGAGCTCGACCGCCGAGGAGCGCTGGCTGTGCGCGCTGCCGCTGTCGCACATCGGCGGCCTCTCGATCCTGGTGCGCAGCGCGATCTACGCCACCACCGCCGTGCGTCCACGAGCGCTTCGAGCTCGACCGCGCCTGCGCGGCCTTCGCGAGCAGCGGGTGAGCGTCGTGAGCCTCGTCGCGACCACCCTGCAGCGGCTGCTGGACGCCGGCCTCGAGCGGGTCCAGGGGCTGCGCTGCGCGCTGCTCGGGGGAGGCCCGGTGGCGCCCTCGCTGTTGGCGCAGGCCCGCGCCGCCGGCGTTCCGGTGTGCGCTCACCTACGGTCTCACCGAGGCGTGCTCGCAGGTCGCCACGGCGCCCGTCGCGTCGCTGGCGGGGGACGGGCGGCCGCGGCGCGGCGGCCGTCCGCCGCTGTTCTGCACCGACGTGAGGATCGCCGCGGACGGCGAGATCCTCGTGCGCGGGCCGACGGTCGCGCCCGGCGGCGCTCGCGACGGACGGGTGGCTGCACACGGGCGACCTCGGCGAGCTCGACGGCGCCGGCTGGCTGTCGGTGCTCGGGCGCCGGGCGGAGACGATCATCAGCGGCGGCGAGAACGTCGCGCCGGCGGAGGTGGAGTCGGTGCTCGAGAGCCACCCGCCGGTGCTCGAGGCCGGCGTGTTCGGCGTCGCCGACGAGCAGTGGGGCGAGGCGGTCAGCGCGGTCGTGGTCGCTGCGCGCGGGCGACGGCGCCGGCGAGCACGAGCATCGAGGAGCTGCGCGCCCACTGCGCGCGGACGCTCGCGCCGTACAAGGTCCCGAAGCGGATTTCGCTCTCGCGGCGAGCCGCTGCCGCGGACGCGCTCGGGCAAGCTGCTGCGCAGGGAGCTGGCATGAGCTTCGACGCCGAAGCCCACCGCGCGCTCGAGCCTCGAGAACTGGGAAGCCGCGGCCTCCGGGCTGGCGCCGGCGACGGGAGACTGATCGACGCGTTCGGGGCGCCGGTCTCGCACTGGATGATCGACGCCGTCGCGCCCCAGCCCGGCGAGCGGGTGCTCGAGCTGGCGGCGGGGCTGGGGGAGACCGGGCTGCTCGCCGCGGAGCTCGTCGCTCCCGGTCGGCGAGGTGATCGTCTCCGACCAGGCCGAGGCGATGCTCGAGGGCGCCCGCGAGCGGGCCGCCGAGCTGGGCATCGAGAACGTCGAGCTTCAAGGTGCTGGACGCGCGAATGGATCGACCTGCCGCTCGCGAGCGTGGACATCGTGCTCTGCCGCTGGGGCTACATGCTGATGGCCGACCCGGCGGCGGCGCTCGCCGAGACCCGGCGCGTGCTGCGCCCCGGCGGGCGGCTGGCGCTGGCCGTGTGGGACTCGATCGAGCGCAACCCGTGGGCCTCGCTGCCGGGCAGGAGCTGGCTGCGCACGGGCTCGGCCCGGGGGCTGGGACGCAGACGCGGCCGGCGATGAGCCGCCGGCGAGCGAGCCGCCGGGAGCCGCCGAGTGGGCCGCGGCCCAGCAGCCGGGACCGTTCGCGCTCGGCGACGCCGGCCGCTTCGCGGAGCTGCTCGCGGACGCGGGCTTCACCGAGGTCGCGGTCGAGGACGCTCGAGCTCGTCCGCCGGCACACGGACTTCGAGGAGTTCTGGGACACGACGCTCGACATCTCGCGGCAGTTCCACGACGCCGTCGATGTCGCTCCCCGAGCCGCAGATCGACAGCGATCCGGGACGGCCTGCGGCGGCGCCTCGCGCCCTACACCGGCGCGGACGGGACGCTCGAGATCCCGGGCCGCACGTCTGCGTGGCCGAAGCCGCGAGCGCTTGAGCCGATCGGCTAGCCTGAGCGCCCATGATCTACGACGACGACGCCGACCTGGGCCTGCTCGACGGCAAGACCGTCGCCATCATCGGCTACGGCTCCCAGGGCCACGCCCACGCGCTCAACCTCAAGGACTCCGGCGTCGACGTCGTCGTCGGCCTGCGCGAGGACTCCTCCTCCGTCGGCGAAGGCGCGCGAGCAGGGCCTCGAGGTGCTGTCCGTCGTCGAGGCCGCCAGCCGCGGCGACCTCGTGATGATCCTCGTGCCCGACGAGCTCCACCGCGAGGTGTGGGAGGACGAGATCCGCGACGGCGTCGCCGAGGGCAACATGCTGCTGTTCGGCCACGGCTTCTCGATCCACTACGGCGAGGTCGACGCCGCCGCGCCGGCGTCGACGTCGCGATGGTCGCGCCCGAAGGGCCCCGGCCACCTCGTGCGCCGCCAGTTCACCGAAGGCAGCGGCGTCCCCGGCCTGATCGCGGTCGAGCAGGACGCCACCGGCAACGCCCGCGCGCTCGCGCTCGCCTACGCCAAGGGCATCGGCTGCACGCGCGGCGGCGTGATCGAGACGACCTTCAAGGACGAGACCGAGACGGACCTGTTCGGCGAGCAGGCGGTGCTCTGCGGCGGCGCCTCCGAGCTCGTCCAGGCGGGCTTCGAGACGCTCGTCGACGGCCGGCTATGACCCGGAGATGGCCTACTTCGAGTGCCTGCACGAGCTCAAGCTGATCGTCGACCTGATGTACGAGAAGGGGCTCGCGGGGATGCGCTACTCGATCTCCAACACGGCCGAGTACGGCGACTACACGCGCGGCAAGCGGGTCATCACCGACGAGACCCGCGCCAACATGCGCAAGATCCTCAAGGAGATCCAGTCGGGCGACTTCGCGCGCGAGTGGATCGCCGAGAACCGCGCCGGGCAGGAGAACTTCAAGCGCATGCGCGCCGAGCAGGCCGACACGCAGGTCGAGCACGTCGGCGAGGAGCTGCGCTCGCACATGGACTGGATCAAGCCGGCCTTCTAGGGCGCACCGGCGGTGCTCGCCTACGTCTTCTGGCACCGCCCGCGCGAGGGGGCGCCGGCCGAGGACTACGAGCGGGCGCTCGAGACGCTTCCACCGCTCGCTGGCCCACCGCCCGCCGGCGGGGATGCCGCGGCTCGGCGTCGCTACCGGCTGGCGCGAGCTGCCGTGGCGCGCCGCGCGACGGCGCGCGCCGAGGACGCGGCGGCTACGAGGACTGGTACCTGCTCGAGGACTACGCCGCGCTCGGCGTGCTCAACGAGGCCGCCGTCGGGCGCGGGCACCGCAGCCGCCACGACGGCATCGCCGCGCTCGCGGGCGCCGGCGCCGGCGGCGTCTACGCGCTGCTCGAGGGCGAGCCGACGCCGCCGCGCTGGCCGACGCCAGCGTGGCGGTCTGGGTGACAGCCGCCGCAGCCGGCGCCCGCAGCGTCGAGCCGGCTGCGGGCTCGCCGAGCTGCTCGGCGACGGCATGGAGCGCGCGAGCGCGCGAGCCTCTGGCGGCGCCAGCTCGTGCTCGGCCCGGCGCCCGAGTTCTGCCTGCTGGGGCCCGAGCTCCCGCCGGGCGTGCGCGCGAGCCGGCTGCCGCGCGGCTGGAGCGCGCGCGAGCTCGCGCGCGAGCCGCTCGTGGAGCGCGTCTGAGCGCGCGGCGGCGGTTCGCTACACTCGCGCAGCCTCGTCGCGACTGGCGCTCGGGTGGAGTTCACCACCGGGAAGCGGCGAGCAGCCGCCGCCGCGCGCCTGGGCACCCTCAACGAGCATCGACGATCCTCGAGGTCCGAAGGAGCGAGGAGCCCCCATGACGACGAGCCCCACCACCGAGCAGCAGACGCTACGTGATCCCCGACGAGCTGAAGCCGCGCCGACGGCCGCTTCGGCTGCGGGCCCTCGAAGGTGCGCCCGCGAGGCGCTCGCGCGCCTCGCCGGCGACGGCGCGGCGCTGATGGGCACCTCGCACCGCCAGAAGCCGGTGCAAGGCGCTCGTCGGCGCGATCCGCGCCGGCTGCGCGAGCTGTTCTGCGCTGCCCGACGGCTACGAGGTCGCGCTCGGCAACGGCGGCGCGACCGCGTTCTGGGACGCGGCCGCGTTCGGGCTGGTGCGCGAGCGCGCGCTGCACCTGACCTACGGCGAGTTCTCGCAGAAGTTCGCGACCGTCACCGCGCGGCGCGCCGTTCCTCGCCGACCCGGATCGTCTCGCCGCCGATCCCGGCGACGCGCCCGACCCGGCGGCGCCGGCGCGCAGGCGCCGACGGCGACGCCGACGTGATCGCCTGGGCGCACAACGAGACCTCGACCGGCGTGATGGTGCCCGGTGCGCCGCCCGCCGGCGCCGCGCGACGCGCTGGTCGCTGATCGACGCGACCTCCGGCGCCGGCGGACTGCCCGTGCGACGTGGCCGAGGCCGACGCCTACTACTTCGCGCCGCAGAAGAGCTTCGCCTCCGACGGCGGCCTGTGGCTGGCGCTGCTGAGCCCGGCCGCGCAGGAGCGGATCGCCGAGCTCGACGCCGTCCGACCGCTGGATCCCCGAGTTCCTCTCGCTGGCGACCGCGCTCGAGAACTCGCTCAAGGACCAGACCTACAACACGCCCGCGGTCGCCACGCTGTTCCTGCTCGCCGACCAGGTCGCGCTGGATGCTCGAGCGGCGGCGGGCTCGACTGGTGCGTGGCGCGCACGACGCGCCTCCTCCGAGCACCTCTACGGCTGGGCCGCAGGACAGCGCGCTACGCGACGCCGTTCGTCGCCGACCCGGCGAAGCGCTCGCTGGTCGTCGGCACGATCGACTTCGACGAGGACGGTCGACGCCGCCGCGCGTCGCGGCGACGCTGCGCGCGAACGGCATCGTCGACGTCGAGCCCTACCGCAAGCTCGGGCGCAACCAGCTGCGGATCGGCATGTTCCCCGCCGTCGAGACCGCCGACGTGCAGGCGCTGACCGCCTGCATCGACTGGGTCGTCGAGAGGATCGGCGATGAGCGCCGCGGCGGCCGGAGCGCTCCGCCTCGAGCCGGCGCCGAGCGCCCGCGGGTGCTCGTCAAGGAGAAGATCGGCGACTCCGGCGTCGAGCTGCTGCGCGAGCACTTCGACGTCGATCTCGGGATCGACTGGGACGAGGAGGAGCTCGCGCGAGCGGATCGGCGAGTACGACGGGATCCTGATCCGCTCGGCCACGAAGCTGACCGCCGAGCTGATCGACCGCGCCGACCGCCTGAAGGTCGATCGGCCGCGCCGGCGTCGGCGTCGACAACGTCGACGTCGCCGGCCGCCACCCGGCGCGGGATCGTCGTCGCCAACGCGCCCGAGTCGAACGTCGTGACCGCCGCCGAGCACACGATGGCGCTGCTGCTGGCGCTCGCGCGCAACATCCCGCAGGCGCACGCGTCGCTGATCGCCGGGCAAGTGGGAGCGCTCGAAGTTCTCCGGCGTCGAGCTGTACGAGAAGACGCTCGGCATCCTCGGCTTCGGGCGCATCGGCCAGCTCGTCGCCGCAGCGCGCCCGCGGCTTCGGCATGCGCGTGCTCGCGTTCGACCCGTTCGTGAGCGCCGAGCGCTACCGCGAGCTCGGCGTCGAGAAGGCCGACAGCCCGCGAGGACGTCTACGCGCAGGCCGACTTCATCACCGATCCACCTGCCGAAGACGCCCGAGACCGAAGGGCTTCCTCGACGCCGACGCGTTCGCCGCGATGCGCGACGGCGTGCGGGTCCTGAACGTCGCCCGCGGCGGGCTGATCGACGACGACGCGCTCAAGCGACGCGCTCGACTCCGGCAAGGTCGCCGGCGCCGCGCTCGACGTGTTCCCGAGCGAGCCGATGACCGAGAACCCGCTGTTCGGCCGTACCCGAACGTGTCGTCACGCCGCACCTCGGCGCCTCGACGGCCGAGGCGACCGACCGCGCCGGCTACCAGAGCGCCGAGCAGGTCGTCGCGGCGCTCGACCGGCGGCGTCGTCTCGACGGCCGTCAACATCCCCGCGATCGGCGCCGAGGACATGGAGGTGCTCGGGCCGTTCCTGCCGCTGGCCACGCAGCTCGGCCGCCTCGCGATGGCGCTCGCCGAGGGCAGCTCGGTCGAGCGGATCGAGGCCGCGTTCCTCGGCCGGATCGCCGACTTCGACACGCGCCTGCTCGGCGCTCGCCGTGATCGTCGGGCGCGCTGCAGGGCCGCACCGAGGAGCAGGTCAACCTCGTCAACGCGCCGACGATGGCCGCAGCAGCGCGGGATCGTCTTCGAGGAGAAGGCGGTCTCCGAGGCCGAGGACTTCAACGAGCTGATCCGCGTCACGGTCGATCGCGGGCGGCGAGCGCGTCGCGGTCGCCGGCACCGGCATCGGCCCGAACCAGGTGCCGCATCTCGTCGAGGTCCAGGGCCGCCGGCTGACGATCGAGCTCGAGCCCTACGTGACCGTGTTCCGCTACGAGGACCTGCCCGGGCATGATCGGCCGCGTCGGCACGATCTTCGGCGCGCACGGCATCAACATCTCCTCGGCCGCGGTCGGCCACACCGCCGGACGGCGACGGGGACGAGCGCCGCCTCGCCGCGATGGTCGTCACGACCGACGCGCCGGTCGGGCCCGAGGTCGTGGCGAGATCGTCGCCTCGGAGGGCTTCGTCGACGGCTGGTCGGTCGACCTCGGCTGAGCGGGTGAGCGTCGCGCGTGGCCAGCGCTCGCCACCGCCGTCGGCGATCGGTTAGGCTCGCCGGCGATGCGCGCGGTCGTGATCACCAAGCACGGCGGCCCCGAGGTGCTCGCAGGTGCAGGAGCGCCCCGACCCGTGCTCGGGCCCGGGCAGGTGCGCATCGAGGTCGCCGCCGCCGGCGATCAACTTCGCCGACGTGATGGCGCGGATGGGGCTCTACCCGGACGCGCCGAAGACGCCGTGCGTCGTCGGCTACGAGGTCGCCGGCACGATCCTCGAGCGTGGGGGAGGGCGTCGAGGGCCTCGTAGCCCGGCCAGCGCGTGCTCGCGGGCACGCAGTTCGGCGGCTACGCCTCGCAGGTCGTCGTGCCCGCCGGACGACGTCGTCCCGCTGCCCGGACCGGCTGAGCTTCGAGCAGGGCGCCGCGATCCCCGTCAACTACGCGACCGCCTGGGCGGGGCTGATCGGCTACGGCAGCCTGCGGCCGGGCGAGCGCGTGCTCGTCCACTCCGCCGGCGGCGGCGTCGGCATCGCCGCCACGCAGATCGCCAAGCGCTGCGGCGCCGAGGTCTACGGCACCGCGTCGCCCGGCAAGCACGCGCGGATGCCGCGAGCTCGGCGTCGACCACACGCTCGACTACACCGAGCCCGGCTGGGAGCGCGGGCTCGCCGCAGGTTCGACGTGATCATGGACGCCGTCGGCGGCAGGAGCTTCAGGCGCAGCTACGACCTGCTGCGCCCGGGCGGGCGGCTGGTCGCGTTCGGCGCCTCGTCGGTCGTCTCCGGCGAGACGAAAAACATCGCCACGGCGCTGCAAAGCGGTGGCTGCGCATGCCGCGCTTCAACATGGTCAAGCAGATGCGCGAATCGAAGGCCGTGATCGGCCTGAACATGCTCACGCCTGTGGAAGGACCGCGGGACGCTGCGAGCCGTGGATCGAGCCGCTGCGCGAGCTGCTCGACGACGGACGGTCGCGCCCGTCGTCGCGGGCGCGCTCAGCTTCGCCGAGGCCGGCGAGGCGCACAGCGATGATCGTCGAGCGTCGCAACGTCGGCAAGGTCGTCCTGACCCGCCTGACGCGACGCGCTCGCCCGCCGTGGCTGCCGGTGCTACCCTGCGCTACGACGCGCGCATGTCTGTTCGCAGACCTCGCTTCTCTCGCTTCTCCTGCTCCCCCCTCGGGGGGAATAGCGCGTGGCGGCCGCGTAGCCGCAAACCCAGCAGAGAGGAACGCCAAGCGAGATAGAGAAGGAGCAGCGACGGCATGAGCGAGCAACGAGCAGCGAAACGAGCGACGCGACCGCGTCCTGATCTTCGACACGACGCTGCGCGACGGCGAGCAGTCGCCCGGCATCTCGCTGAACCGGCAGGAGAAGCTCGAGATCGCCCACCAGCTCGCGCGGCTCGGCGTCGACGTCATCGAGGCCGGCTTCCCGATCACCTCGCCCGGCGACTTCGAGTCGGTGCAGGCGATCGCGCGCGAGGTCGAGGGCCCGGTCATCTGCGGCCTCGCGCGCACCAGCAAGCAGGACATCGACGCCGCGTGGGACGCCGTCAGCGACGCCGAGCGCCCGCGCATCCACACGTTCATCGCGACCAGCGACATCCACATCGAGCGCAAGCTGCAGACGACGCGCGAGGACGTCAAGGGCCAGGCGCGCGCCGCCGTCGCGCAGGCGCGCGCGCTCACCGAGGACGTCGAGTTCTCGCCCGAGGACGGCTCGCGCTCGGACGTCGAGTACATGGCCGAGGTGATCCAGATCGCGATCGACGAGGGCGCGACCACGATCAACATCCCCGACACCGTCGGCTACACGATGCCGCGACGAGTACGCGCGCGATGTTCGAGGAGCTCTACCGGCTGGTGCCCGGCGCTGCGCGACGTCGTCGTCTCGGTCCACTGCCACGACGACCTCGGGCTGGCCGTCGCCAACTCGCTGGCGGGCGTGCGAGGCCGGCGCCGGCAGGTCGAGTGCGCGATCAACGGCATCGGCGAGCGCGCCGGCAACGCGTCGCTCGAGGAGATCGTGATGCTGCTGCACACGCGCGAGCCGAGCGCTCGGCGCTGTGGACCGGGCATCGAGACGACCGAGATCGCGCGCACGAGCCGGCTGGTCTCGCGCCTGACCGGCTACCCGGTGCAGCCCAACAAGGCGATCGTCGGGCGCAACGCGTTCGCGCACGAGGCCGGCATCCACCAGGACGGCGTGCTGAAGGAGCGCACGACCTACGAGATCATGGACGCGACCACGGTCGGGCTGCGCAGCAACTCGATCGTGCTCGGCAAGCACTCCGGCCGCCACGCGCTGCGCAAGGCGCTGGAGGAGATGGGCTTCGAGATCGACGGGCAGGCGCTGAACACGGCGTTCAAGCGCTTCAAGGAGATCGCCGACCGCAAGAAGCAGGTCACCGCGATGGACCTCGAGGCGCTCGTCACCGACGAGCTGCGCGAGGACATCGCCGGCTACACGCTCGAGTGGTTCGAGGTCGAGGCCTCCTCGCGCGCGCCCGCCGCACGCGCGCGTGTCGGTGCACGCTGCCCGACGGGCGGCTCGGCGACGGGCTCGTTCATCGGCGACGGGCCGATCGACGCGGTCTTCCAGGCGATCAACGCCGCGACCGGCGTCGACGGCGAGGCTGCAGCGAGTTCCGATCGACGCCGTCACCGAGGGTCAGGACGCGCTCGGCGAGGTCTCGGTCGTGCGTCGAGGTCGACGGCGCCACCGGCGCCGGGCAGGGCGTCTCGACCGACATCATCGAGGCGGCCGCGCGCGCGTACGTGCGGGCGCTGTCGCGTCGCGGTGGCGCGCTCGCAGGCCAGCGACGCCGTCGGCGCTGTCCCGGCGACGGCCTGAGCGGCTGCCGCGCTCGGGCGATGCACGCCGGTCGCGATCGCGGGATCATCAGCCGGCTCGGCCGGTGCACGCGTCGGCGCGCCGCGCCTCAGAAGCGACGGCGCGCACACCGGTGCAGCAGGGCCTGGATCGCAGGCCTCGACGGACCGGCTGCACCGCAGTCGACGGCCGGTCTTCGAGCGACCGCCTTGATAGACAGATGCACCTCGGTGCATGCACGGCAGGCGACGCTGGGACCAGGTGGCCGACGCCGCAGTGCGGAGCAGACGCTGCGATCGGCTGCAGCCGCCTGATCTCACCCGTCGCGTCGAGTCCGAGGGCCGTGTTCTCGCCGCGGCCGCTGACCTCCGGGCCGCCCGCGTGCGGAGGGGTGCCCGCGGCGCTGGCAGTCGTCATGGCAGGCGGCCTACGACCGCGTCGCCACGGCGGTGAACGACGTTGCCGCACGGCAACGGCCGGTGATGGGGGGGACGCCAGCAGGACGTACGCCCGGCTCGACCGGCGGGCGATGCCCTCGGTGCCTCGCGGTGGACCGCCTGCGTGATACGTCCAAACGCATGGCGACAGCGGTACGACCGACGTGGTAAACCCGGCGCGGCGACGTCACGAGGCCGCGTCGCGCGCGTGAAGGCGCTGCGCGAGGCCATCGGGCTGTCGCTGCGCGACCTGGCCGAGCGCAGCGGCGTCAGCGCGCCGATGCTCTCCCAGGTCGAGCGCGGCGAGACGAGCCCGACGCTGACGCGTCGCCGCGCGCATCGCCGACGGGCCTCGACCTGCGGCTGTCGCAGCTGCTGCGCCTGGACGAGGGCGGCGCGGTCACGATCGTCCGCGCCGCGCGAGCGCCGCGCGGCGGCAACGCGCGGCGCGGCCACCGCTTCGAGGTCCTGACGCCGCCGCTGCCCGGCCAGCGCGCCGAGCTCTCGCGCCACACGCTCGCCGCCGGCGGCGCGACCGGCGGCGCGCCGACGACCCGCCGATGCACGAGCCGGGCAGCCGCGAGACGCGCTCGTCGAGCGCGGCGCGTCGTGCTCGTCTGCGACGGCGCAGCGCCACGAGCTCGCGAGGGCGACTGCGTGACCTTCGACGCCGACCTGCCCCACCACTTCGAGAACCCGACCGGAGCGCGCGACGCGGCCGTCGTCCTCGCCGCCGGTCGTGTCGCCGCGCGCTGACGCCACGATGCAAGGAGGCCGATGGCATGCCAAAGACGCTGTTCGACAAGATCTGGGAGGCCCACGAGGTCGGCCGACGGCCTGCTCTACATCGACCTGCACCTCGTCCACGAGGTCACGAGCCCGCAGGCGTTCGACGGCCTGCGCCTCGCCGGGCCGCCGGGTCCGCCGCCCCGACCGCACGCTCGCGACCGCCGACCACAACATGCCGACCGACGGCACGCCGGTCGCGGCGCGCATCAAGGACGAGCTCTCGCGCGTGCAGGTCGAGACGCTCGAGCGCAACTGCGCGGAGTTCGGCGATCCCCGTCTACTCGCTCGGCTCCGACCGCCAGGGGATCGTGCACGTGATCGGCCCGGAGCTCGGCGTCACCCAGCCCGGCATGACGATCGTCTGCGGCGACTCGCACACCTCGACGCACGGCGCGTTCGGCGCGCTCGCGTTCGGCATCGGCACGAGCGAGGTCGAGCACGTGCTCGCGACGCAGTGCCTCGTCCAGCACAAGCCCGCGCTCGATGCGGATCCGCTACGAGGGCGAGCTCGGCTTCGGCGTGACCGCCAAGGACCTGATCCTCGGCACGATCGGGCAGATCGGCGTCGACGGCGCGACCGGCCACGTCGTCGAGTACGCCGGGCCGGCGATCCGGGCGCTCTCGATGGAGGGCCGCATGACGGTCTGCAACATGACGATCGAGGGCGGCGGGCGCGCCGGCATGATCGCGCCCGACGAGACGACCTTCGCCTGGTTCACCGAGCGGCGACGCCCGGGCGCCCCGCAGGCGCCGAGCTGGAGCGCGGCGATCGCGCGCTGGCGCGAGCTGCCGCAGCGACGAGGGCGCGAGCTTCGACCGCGAGGTCGACGATCGACGCGACCGCGATCTCGCCCGCAGGTCACGCTGGGGCACGAACCCCGGGCATGGTGCGCGCGGTCGACCGAGCGGTGCCCGCGCCCGAGGAGTTCGACTCGCCCGCCGACCGCGAGGCGACCGAGCGCGCGCTCGCACTACATGGGCGCTCGAGCCCGGCACGCCGATCGAGGAGATCACGCTCGACCGCGTCTTCATCGGCTCGTGCACGAACTCGCGGATCGGCGACCTGCGCGCCGCCGCCGAGGTCATCGCGGGCCGCAAGGTCGCCGACAGCGTGCAACGCGATGGTCGTGCCCGGCTCCCAGCAGGTCAAGGCGCAGGCCGAGGCCGAGGGGCTCGACGAGGTCTTCCGCGACGCCGGCTTCGACTGGCGCGTCGCCGGCTGCTCGATGTGCCTGGGCATGAACCCCGACATCCTCGCGCCCGGCGAGCGCTGCGCGTCGACCTCGAACCGCAACTTCGAGGGACGCCAGGGCCGCGGCGGGCGCACCCACCTCGTCTCCCCGCAGATGGCCGCCGCGGCCGCGATCGAGGGCCACTTCGTCGACATCCGCACGAGCTGGACCGACGTAGAGCCCGTGGAGCTAGCGATGGAGCCGATCGAGACGATCACCGGGCGGTCTCGCCACCTCGACCGCGCCGACGTCGACACCGACCAGATCATCCCCAAGCAGTTCCTCAAGCGGATCGAGCGCACCGGCTTCGGCGAGTTCCTCTTCTACGACTGGGCCAAGGAGCCCGGCTGGGACCTGCCCGCCAACCCGATCCTCGTCGCCGGCGCAACTTCGGCTGCGGCTCCTCGCGCGAGCACGCGCCGTGGGCGCTGCAGGACTACGGCTTCCAGGCGATCGTCGCGCCGAGCTTCGCCGACATCTTCTACTCCAACTGCACGAAGATCGGGCTGCTGCCGGTGGCGCTCTGACGAGGAGGACTGCCACGCGCTCGCGCACGCCGGCGAGGGCGAGGTCGACCTGCGCGCAGCAGGAGGTCCGCTTCCGGCGCGACGCGGCAGGTCGCCGTTCGAGATCGACCACGAGATCCGCCACCGGCTGCTCAACGGCCTCGACGACATCGCGCTGACGCTGCGCACGAACGGATCGCACACGACGATCGCGCGGCGTACGAGGCCGAGCGCGAGCGCGGAGCGGCCCCGTCGACGACGGCCCTCTAGGGTCGACGGGACGATGGCCACCACATCGTCACCCTGCCCGGCGACGGGATCGGCCCGGAGATCATGGCCGCCGACCGTCGAGCTGCTCGCGCGCGTCGGCGACGTTCGAGTTCGAGGAGCACGTCTTCGGCGGCGCCTCGATCGACGCGCACGGCACCGCGCTCACCGACGAGGTGCTCGCGCGCCTGCCGCAGCGCCGACGCGGTGCTGCTCGCCGCCGTCGGCGGGCCGAAGTGGGACACGACCGACCCGGACGCGCCGCGCCCCGAGCAGGGCCTGCTCGGCCTGCGCAAGGGGCTCGGCCTGTACGCGAACCTGCGCCCGGTCAAGCCGCTGCCGGCGCTCTACGACGCCTCGCCGCTGCGGCGCGAGCGCATCGAGGGCACCGACCTGCTCGTCGTGCGCGAGCTGACCGGCGGCATCTACTTCGGCGAGAAGACCCGCACCGACGACGTCGCCAGCGACCTCTGCGCCTACACGGTCGAGGAGATCGAGCGGATCGCCCGCGTCGCCTTCGGCGCCGCGCGCGCGCGAAGGTCACGAGCGTCGACAAGGCCAACGTGCTCGAGACCTCGCGCCTGTGGCGCGAGGTCGTGCACGCGCGTGCACGCGCGGAGTTCCCGGACGTCGAGCTCGAGCACGTGCTCGTCGACAACGCCGCGATGCAGCTCGTCTCCGCGCCGCGCCACTTCGACGTGATCCTCACCGAGAACATGTTCGGCGACATCCTCTCCGACGAGGCCGCGATGATCACCGGCTCGATCGGGATGCTGCCGAGCGCCTCGCTCGGGGGCCGACGGGCCCGGGCGCTGTTCGAGCCGGTCCACGGCTCGGCGCCGGACATCGCCGGGCAGGGGATCGCCAACCCGCTGGCGATGTTCCTCTCGGCGGCGATGATGCTGCGCCACGGCCTCGGCTTGGGAAGCGAGGCCGCGGCTGTAGAATCGGCCGTTGCAGCGCGCGCTCGACGGGGGTCTGCGCACGCCCGACCTGGGCGGCGAGGCGGGCACGGCGCGAGGCGACCGACGCGGTGCTCGCCCACCTCTAACAGGAGCACAGGACAAACGTGGAGCCCACCGACGCTCATCTGGATGAACGGCGAGTTCGTCGCCTGGGAGGACGCCAAGGTCCACGTCCTCACGCACGGGCTGCACTACGGCACCGGCGTCTTCGAGGGCGTCCGCTGCTACGACACCGAGCTCGGCCCGGCGGTCTTCCGCAACCCCGAGCACGTCGAGCGGCTGCTGCGCTCGGCCGAGCTCTACTACATGCCGGTCCCGTACACGCGCCGAGCGAGCTGCGCGCAGGCGACGCTCGAGCTGATCGCCCGCAACGGCCTGCGCTCCTGCTACATCCGCCCGATCGTCTACCGCGGCTACGGGCACGATGGGCCTGAACCCGCTCGAGGCGCCCGTCGACGTGACGATCGCCTGCTGGGAGTGGGGCGCCTACCTCGGCGAGGAGGGCAAGCGCCAACGGCATCCGCGCCAAGGTCTCCTCCTGGCGGCGGATCAGCCCCGACTCGCTGATCCCGCAGGCCAAGGCCTCCGGCCAGTACCTCAACAGCGTGCTCGCGAAGATCGAGTCGCTCAAGGCCGGCTACGAGGAGGCGATCCTGCTCGACGACCACGGCCACGTCTGCGAGGGCACCGGCGAGAACATCTACGTCGTGCGCGACGGCGTGATCGTCACGCCCGGCGCAGCACAACTCGATCCTCGACGGCATCACCCGCCGCTCGATCGATCCAGATCGCGCGCGACCTCGGCTACACGGTCGTCGAGCGCGACATCGCGCGCGCCGAGCTGTACCTCGCCGACGAGGTCTTCATGACCGGCACCGCCGCCGAGCTCGTGCCGGTGCGCGAGATCGACGACCACACGGTCGGCACGGGCAAGCCGGGCGAGATCACGCGCGTGCTGCAGGCGGCCTTCGACGACGCGCTCCACGGGCGCACCGAGCGCTACCGCGAGTGGCTCGACGTCGGTCGGCCGGCGCGGCGCTGCAGACGCCGCATCCGGCGCGGCCTCCGCGCCGAGCCCGCAGCCGACGACCGCCGAGGAAGGCCCCATGGCCGACATCGAGCTCTACGACGCGACCCTGCGCGACGGCATGGGCGGCGGCGGCATGAGCGCTCACCGCCGAGGAGAAGGTGCGCGTCGTGCACGCGCTCGACGAGCTCGGCGTGCACCTGATCGAGGCCGGCTTCCCGGCGTCGAACCCGAAGGAGCAGGAGCTGTTCGAGCTGCTCGCCGACGAGCGCCTTCGAGGACGCCGAGATCGTCGCCTTCGGCATGACGCGCCGGCGCGACGTGGCCGCCGACGCAGGACGAGGGCCTGCGCGTCCTCGCCGAGTGCTTCGCGCCGGTCTGCACGATCGTCGGCAAGACCTCGGTCCTGCACGTCGAGAAGGTCGTGCGGGTCTCGCGCGAGGAGAACCTCGCGATGATCGCCGAGTCGGTCGCCTTCCTCGTCGGGGAGGGCAAGCGCGTGCTGCTCGACGCCGAGCACTTCTTCGACGGCTTACGCGCTCGACGCCGGACTACGCGCTCGACTGCCTGCGCGCGGCCGCCGACGCGGGCGCCGAGCGCGTCGTGCTGTGCGACACCAACGGCGGCTCGCTGCCGCCGCAGATCCGCACCGCGCTCGCGGTCGTCCGCGACGCGCTCGCCGGTCGACGCCGCTCGGCATCCACACCCACAACGACGCCGGCTGCGCGGTCGCCAACACGCTCGTCGCGGTCGAAGGCGGGCGCGACCCAGGTCCAGGGCACGATCAACGGCATCGGCGAGCGCACCGGCAACGCCAACCTGGTCACGATCATCGCCGACCTGCAGCTGAAGATGGGCGTACGACGTGCTCGCGCCGGAGCAGCTCGGCTCGGCTGACCGAGACCGCGCACTTCGTCGACGAGCTGCTCAACCGCTCACCCGATCCGGCCCAGCCGTACGTCGGCACGCACGCGTTCGCGCACAAGGCGCGGCGCTGCACGCCGCCGGCATGCGCGCCGACGCCGAGACCTTCGAGCACATCGACCCGGCGCTCGTCGGCAACCACGCCGCGACGTGCTGGTCTCCGAGCTCTCCGGCCGCGCGCGATCGTCCGAGAAGGCCGCCGAGCTGGGCATCGACGCTGCCGACGAGCGAGGCGGTCGCGCGCGCGTCCTCGACGCGTCAAGGAGCTCGAGCACCGAGGGCTACTCAGTTCGAGGCCGCCGACGGCTCCTTCGAGCTGCTGCTGCGCAAGCGAGGCCGGCGCGCTACGAGCCGCTGTTCCGCCTCGAGTCCTGGCGCGTGATCGTCGAGAAGCGCGAGGACGGCCGCGTCGCGACCGAGGCGACGATCAAGATCTGTCGTCGAGCGGCGAGCGCTACGTGCGCGACCGCCGAGGGCAACGGCCCCGTCAACGCGCTCGACAAGGCGCTGCGCGAGCGCGATCGGCGAGCTCTACCCGCACCTCGCGAGATCGAGCTGGTCAACTTCAAGGTCCGCATCCTCGACGAGACGAAGGGCACGGCGCCGTCACGCGCGTGCTGATCGACGCCTCCGACGGCGAGCGACGTGTGGGGCACGATCGGCGTCTCGGAGAACATCATCGCGCGCCTCCTGGGACGCGCTCGTGGACTCGCTCGGAGGCTAGCGGCCTGGCCCACCGGCAGCCGCGGCCGCTACCCGGGCTCGCGCCGGTGAGCGACGTGATCCCGCTCGCCCGGCCGGTCCTGGGCGAGCCGGAGGAGCAGCGCGGTGCTCGAGGTGCTGCGCTCGGGGCAGCTCTCGCTCGGCCCGCGCCTGCCCGAGTTCGAGCGGGACTTCGCCGCGCGTCTCGGCGCCCGCGCACGCGAGCGCGGTCTCCAGCGGCACCGCCGGGCTTCACCTCGCGCTGCGCGCGGTCGGCGTGTCACGACGGCGACGAGGTCGTCACCAGCCCGTTCTCGTTCGTGGCCTCGGCCAACGCGATCGCTCTACGAGCGCGCCCGGCCGGTGTTCGCCGACATCGACCCCGTCACGCTGAACCTCGACCCGGCGGCCGCCGCGGCCGCGATCACCGAGCGCACGCGGGCGCTGCTGCCGGTGCACATCTTCGGCTACCCGGCCGACCTGCCGGCGTTCGAGCGGCTCGCCGAGCGGCACGGCCTCGCGATCGTCGAGGACGCCTGCGAGGCGCTCGGGCGCCGCCACGGCGACGGGCCCGCCGGTCGGCGCCCGCGGCCACCCGGCCGTCTTCGGCTTCTACGCCAACAAGCAGCTGACGACCGGCGAGGGCGGGATGGTCACGCTCGCCGACGCGGCCATGAAGGAGCGCATCGACTCCGAGCGCAACCAGGGCCGCGCGCCCGACATGGGCTGGCTCGACCACGACCGCCTGGGCTTCAACTACCGGCTCTCCGAGCTGTCGTGCGCGATCGGGATCGCGCAGCTCGAGCGTCTGCCGCAGATGCTCGCCGCGCCGGGCGGCGGCCGCCGAGCGCTACCGCGAGGCGCTCGCCGGGATCGAGGACCTCGAGCTGCCGTGCGCGGACACCGGCGGCGACGGCCGCGGCTGGTTCGTGTTCGTCGTCCAGCTGCCCCGGGATCGTGACCGCGACGAGGTCGTCCGGGCGCTGGCGGCGAGCAGATCCAGAGCAAGCCCTACCTGCCCGCGATCCACCTGATGAGCTTCTACCGCGAGCGCTTCGGCCATCGCGAGGGCGAGTTCCCGGTCTGCGAGGACGTGGCCGCGCGCTCGCTCGCGCTGCCGTTCTTCCCGCAGATGACCGAGGCGCAGGTCGAGCGCGTGTCGCGAGCGCTGAGGGCGATCCTCGCCGGGGCGCGGCGGTGAGCCGCCATACACTGCGCGCGTGTCGCGCCTCTCCGAGCCCCAGGACCCGGACTTCCGAGGCTGAACGCCTCGATCGACTTCGACCGCCGGCTCTGGCCGCACGACGTCGCGCAGTCGCGCGCCCACGCGAGGATGCTCGCGGCGCGGGGGATCATCGGCGAGGAGGACCGCGGGCGGCTGCTGGACGGGCTCGACGCGGTCGAGGCCGAGCTGAGCGGGGGCGACTTCCCGTTCCCGGACGACGACGAGGACATCCACATGGCGGTCGAGCGGCGGCTGACCGAGATCACCGGTCCCGTCGGCGGCAAGCTCCACACCGCCCGCTCTCGCAACGACCAGGTCGTGACCGACCTGGCGCTGTTCACGCGCGAGCGAGCGGCCGCCGCGGTCGAGCGCCTCGGCTGGCTGATGACACGCTGCTCGAGCGCGCCGAGGAGCACGTCGACTGGCCGATGCCCGGCTACACCCACCTGCAGCGCGCGCAGCCCGTGTACCTGGCGCACCACCTGCTGGCGTACTTCTGGATGTTCGACCGCGACCGCGAGCGCTTCGCCTTCGCCGAGCACCAGTGCCGAGCGGCTGCCGCTCGGCGCGGGCGCGCTCGCGGGCGTGAACTTCGACACCGACCGCCGCCTGGTGGCCGCCGAGCTCGGCTTCGCGGTCGTGGCCGGAACTCGCTCGACGCCGTCTCGGGACCGCGACTTCGCGCTGGACTACCTCGGTGCGGCGGCGACCTGCGCGACCCACCTCTCGCGTCTGGGCGCGGAGCTCGTGCTGTGGTCCAGCAGCGAGTTCGGCTTCGTCGAGCTGTCGGACTCGTGGAGCTCGAGCTCCTCGATCATGCCGCAGAAGAAGAACCCCGATGCCGCCGAGCTGTTGCGGGCCAAGGCCCCGCCGGGTGGTCGCCCACCTCGCCGCGCTGCACGGCGTCATCCACGCGCTGCCGCTGACGTACAACAAGGACCTGCAGGAGGACAAGGAGCACCTGTTCGACGCGGTCGACACGCTCGAGCTGTGCTTCGCGGCCGCCCGCGGGATGCTGGCGGGCGCCCGCTTCGACCGTGAGGCGATGGCTCCGCGGCATCCGACGAGCTGATCGCCGCGACCGACGTCGCGGACCTGCTGGTCAAGCTCGGCATGCCGTTCCGCGAAGCCCACGGCATCGTGGCGGGGCTGGTGCGTGGGGCGGTCGAGGCCGGCAAGCCGATCTCCGAGCTGGACGCGCAGGAGCTCGCCGCACAGCCGTCTGCTCGCCGCCCACCGCGACGAGCTGCTCGCCGTGCTGTCCCCGGGCGCGCCGCTCGAGTCGAAGGTGTCCGAGGGCGGGACCTCGACGATGCGGGTGCGCGAGCAGCTGGCGCTGGCCCGCGCCGCGCTGGAGCGCACGCCGACGGGATGAGCGCCGCCGCGCGGAGCCCGCCGCGCGGCCGCGCCGGGCCTCCGGCAGGGCCATGGGCGGCGCCTTCTACGCCCGGCCCGTGCTCGAGGTCGCCCGGGATCTGATCGGCTGCCGGGTGGTGCACGGGGACACCGAAGGGGTGATCGTCGAGACCGAGGCCTACCACGAGAGCGAGCCCGCCTGCCACGCCTTCGTCGGGCTGACCCCGCGGACCAGGACCCTGTTCGGTCCGCGCCGGGCCGGGCGTACGTGTACCGCTCCTATGGCATCCACGCGCTGCTGAACGCGGTCTGCGAGCCGGAGGGGATCGGGGCGGCGGTGCTGATCAGGGCGCTGGCCCCGATCCGGGGAGTGGAGCTGATGCGCGAGCGACGCGGACTGGAGCGCAGCCGGGACCTCTGCTCGGGACCCGGGAAGCTGACCCAGGCGCTCGGGATCGAGCTCGACCTCAACGGCGGCAGCCTCGCCACGGGTCCGGTGAGGATCCTCCCGGCGCGCGCCGACTGGGCCGCTGCGCAGGTGGTGACCGGCCCGCGCGTCGGCATCAACCACGCCGCCGAGCTGCCCTGGCGCTTCGCCGTGGTGGGCGACCCCAACGTCTCCCGCCCGCGGCCGCCCGCTGCGCTCACCACGCCATCGGGGACCTCGCCGCCGGCCGAGCGGTCCACACCCGCCCCCGGGGCGGCCCGTGCGGTGAAGGTCGCGATCCGACGGGGCGCCGTCGAACATGGTCAACCCGGAGGCGTGGAAGGCGGGCTGCCGGCGCTCCGCCCGCCGCGGCACGGGGCGTGGCGTCAGGGAGCGCTCGCGCCGCCGGCTTCGGCGCCGCCGGCGGGGAGGAGCTCGGTGGAGCCTGCTGGGCGGGCGCCGGCGTCGGCGTGGGGGTGCTCGGTGCTTCGTGGGAGGGGGCGGGAGTGGGGGTCGCTTCGGGCGTCGCCTGCGTGTGTTCGGTCGGCGCGGTGGGGCGGGCGTGGCGGAGTGGGTGCCGCCGTGGGCGGCGCCGGAGCTCTTGCCCGTCCGGATCCCGATCCCTGGGTGCTCGACGGGTGCGAGCCTTCGGGCGCCGGAGGCTTCCTTCGAGGAGGAGCCGCCGTTCTTGGCGTTCGTTTCGCGTTCGGTGTCGATCCGCAGGGCGGAGGTCATGAAGTTGTGCCAGATGAGGGCGGGGAAGGTGCCGCCGAGGACCGGGCCGCCCTGCGAAGTCGGTGGTCATCGGGACCAGCTTTTCGGGGTAGCCGACCCACACGGCGACGGTGTACTTGGAGTCCCACCCGACGAACCAGGCGTCGCCGTAGTTGGAGGTGGTGCCGGTCTTGCCGGCGGCGAACTGGCCGATCGAGGCGGCCTTGCCGGTCCCGTACTGGAGCACGGTTTCGAGCATCCCGGTCTCCGTCTGCGCGACCGAGGCGGGGAGGATCCGCGTGGTCGTGACGCGGTTGCGGTCGGTGTGGTTGCCGTCGGGGAGACGCTGGGACCCGGAGGTGACTTCCTGGATGCCGACGGGCTGGCCGTCCTGGGTCATCGATCCCGCTCACGCGGTCGCCGTTGTGGGCGATGGTCTCGTAGGCGTGGGCCATGTCCAGCGGCGTGACGCCGACGGTCAGCCCGCCGATCGTCATGGCGGGGTTCGTCGAGAGGGGGGTGGTGATGCCCATCTTGTGGGCCAGGAGGGCGATCTTGTGGGTGCCGACGTCGAGGCCCACTTCGGCGTAGATCGAGTTGTCGGAGAAGGCCGTGGCGCCGACGAGGGTGTTCGAGCCCGAGTAGGCGCCTTCGTCGTTGTGGACGACGAACGCGTTCGGGGCCGTTGGGGGTGTGGACGACGAACATCTTCTGCTTGGAGCTCCAGACCGAGTAGGGGGAGATGCCGTGCTCGAGGGCGGCGGCGAGGTCGAAGGCCTTGAAGGCCGAGCCGGGCTGGCGCTCGCCGTCGGTGGCGAGGTTGAAGGGATAGCGGTCGTAGTTGCGCCCCCCGACCATCGCGCGCACCTCGCCGGTCGAGTTTTCGATCGCCACCAGCGAGGCGGTGGGACCTTCTTCGCCGAAGTAGGAGTTGACGGCCCCTTCGGCGGCGCGCTGGAGTTCGAGGTCCAGGGTGGTCTTGACCTTCAGCCCGCCGGCGAAGGCCCGTTGGGCGCCGTAGCGTTCGATCACCTGCTGCTGGACCCAGCTCGTGAAGTAGCCCACGTCGACGCCTTCGACGGGCGCGGCCTCGGGCGCCTGGATCTCGTCGGCCGGAGGGGAGCGGCTGGGCGATGCTCTCTTCGTAGATCGGCCTCGTCACGTAGCCCTGTTCGAGCATCTGGCGCAGGACGGTGTTGCGGCGGGTGAGCGCGGCGCTCTTGTCGACGGCGGGGTTGTAGCGCGCTCGGCGACTGGATCACGCCGGCCAGGAGGGCGGCCTCCCACGGCTGCAGCTGCTGGACGCAGAGTTCGTGACCGGGCGTGCCACAGCCTTCGTGCTGGGGCTCGTGGCCGAAGTAGGTCTGGGCGGCGGCCTCGATCCCGTAGGCGCCGCTGCCGAAGTAGATCGTGTTCAGGTAGGCGGTGAGGATCTTGTTCTTGGACCACTTGTGGGACAGCTGGTAGGCGAGGGCGGCCTCGCGGAGCTTCTCGAAGATCGTGCGGTGGGACTGGGCCTGGAGCGCGTTCTTGATGAACTGCTGCTCGATCGTGGAGGCGCCCTGGACGCCGCCGTGGTTGCGGACGTCGGCCCAGCAGCGCGCGGGCGATGCCGCGCAGGTCGACGCCGCTGTTGTGGTAGAAGCGCTTGTCCTCGATCGAGACCACCGCCTCCTTGACGACCGCGGGGATCTGGGACGGTGTGAGGATCACGCGGTTCTGCTGGCTGAGGACGCCGATGGGGTGACCGAGGTCGTCGTACAGGAACGAGCTCTGCTCGTTGCGGTACAGCGAGAAGCGCGTCAGGGAGGGAAGGTCGGCGACGATCGAGACGAAGACGCCGAACACGAACGACACGAGGCCGAGCAGCAGCAGCGACATCACGATCGCGATCAGGCGCAGGCGCTTGAGCCGTGGCCGGGCGACGGGCCCGATCTCGGCCTGAGGTATGGCTGGCTGGTCGTAGACGCTCATGCTCGTCAGGCGGGGGAGCGAGACCTGCAGCGTGAGGACCGTACCCGAAGCGGCGGCGCCGGAGTGATCGCAGGCGGCGCGCCAAGCCCTCAGGATCGACCCTCGGGACCGCGAGAGAATAGCATTCGAGCCTGCATGCGAGACGAGGATGAGGCCGCCGCGGGCGCCCCACAGCGGCAGGATCCGCACCTCGCGCGGCTCGCAGAGGAGCTCTCCAGGGGCGCGGTGGATTCGCTGCCCGAGGGGGCGCTGCTCGAGCGGCTGACGGACGCCGGCCCCCGGGAGCGTCCGCTGCGGGTGAAGCTCGGGATCGACCCCACGGCTCCGGACATCCACCTCGGCCACGCGGTGGTGCTGCGCAAGCTGCGCCAGTTCCAGGACGCGGGGCACCGGGTGGTGCTGATCATCGGCGACTACACCGCGCGCGTGGGAGACCCCTCGGGGCGCTCGAGCCTGCGGCCGATGCTCTCCGACGAGGAGATCGACGCCAACGCCGCGACCTTCCAGGAGCAGGCCATGAAGATCCTCGACGAGGACCCGGCGCGGCTGGAGGTGAGGCACAACAGCGAGTGGCTGGCGATGCCCACGGTGGAGCTGCTGAAGCTGATGCGCCACGCCACCGCCGCCCAGCTGCTCGAGCGGGAGGACTTCGCCAAACGGATGGCGGCCTCCGAGCCGATCTCGCTGCTGGAGATGCTCTACCCGCTGCTGCAGGGCTACGACTCGGTGGCGGTCGAGGCCGACGTCGAGCTGGGGGGGACCGACCAGAAGTTCAACCTCCTGTTCGGGCGGGACATCCAGCGCGCCTACGGGAGCCCCCAGCAGGCGATCGTGACGATGCCGATCCTGGTGGGGGTGGACGGGACCCGCAAGATGTCCAAGTCGCTGGGCAACCAGATCGGGATCCTCGACCCGCCGCAGGAGATGTACGGCAAGACGATGGCGATCCCCGACTCCGCGATGGAGGAGTACTACCGGCTGCTGCTCGGCCGCGAGCCCCCCGCCGGCATCGAGCAGGGTGCGGGGGCCGCGAGGGACGCCAAGCGGGAGCTGGCGAGGGAACTGGTGGCCTGGCTTCACTCCGACGAGGAGGCACGGGCGGCGGAAGCGCACTTCGAGCGGGTGTTCGTGCAGAAAGAGAACCCCGAGGAGATCAAGGAGGCCCGTTTCGGCTGCACCGACGGCAAGGTCCACCTGCCCGAGGTCATCTCCACGGCAGTTCGGGGTCTCGCGCTCGGAGGCCCGCCGGCTGATCGACCAGGGAGGCGTCTCGCTCGGGGAGGAGGCCCTGGCCTCGGGGGAGCACGACGTCCCCTGTGAGCGCGGCGGACGGCCAGGTCCTGAGGGTCGGCCGCCGTCGTTTCGTGCGCCTGCGGGCCGAGGGCTAGGCGCCCTGCGGCTCAGCTGGGGAGGGCTCGGCCCGGGCCCGCTCCCAGCCTGCGGGTCGCCGGCAACGGCCCCCGGCTCCTCGCCGCGCCCGGCTCTGCGCCCGCACAGAGCGGGATCCCCGTCGAGAGCGCGCCGAGGAGCCCAGGTCTCGGAGGGCGGAGCGCTATACTCCTGGTCGGCCCAAGGGCGCCTCAGGGCGTCGGGTCGGTCGGTCTCCCCCCTGGGGAAGCCCCCCTCGGGAGGCCCGGCGGTCTTTGAAAACTCAACAGCATGCGCATCTACGATCGCTTGGCGATCGTGGTGTGCGTCCAGGTTCGACCCGTCGGCGGGCCGCCTTTTGGCGTGCTCGGCGATGGCAAAGAGTCAAAGCAGAGAAGTACCCCGTCATGGTTCGGGACCAGCGTGTATGGGTCCCGGCCGCCGCACCGGAAGCGCCCTCGGGCGTCAAGGAGCGGTACGCCATGACAGCTTTTCGTGTGAAGTTCTTCACGGAGAGTTTGATCCTGGCTCAGGACGAACGCTGGCGGCGTGCTTAACACATGCAAGTGGAGCGACGAACCAGGGCTTGCCCTGGGGCAGAGCCGCGAACGGGTGAGTAACACGTGGGTTACCTGCCTCGATGACTGGGACAACCCGAGGAAACTCGGGCTAATACCGGATGTGCCCGCAAGGGGAAAGGAAGCTTCGGCCTCCGCATCGAGATGGGCCCGCGGCCCATTAGCTTGTTGGTGAGGTAACGGCTCACCAAGGCTTCGATGGGTAGCTGGTCTGAGAGGACGATCAGCCACACTGGGACTGAGACACGGCCCAGACTCCTACGGGAGGCAGCAGTGGGGAATCTTGCGCAATGCGCGAAAGCGTGACGCAGCAACGCCGCGTGGGGGAAGACGGCTTTCGGGTTGTAAACCCCTTTCAGTTGGGACGAAGCTTCGACGGTGAATAGCCGGTCGGAGTGACGGTACCTTCACAAGAAGCACCGGCTAACTACGTGCCAGCAGCCGCGGTAATACGTAGGGTGCAAGCGTTGTCCGGAATTATTGGGCGTAAAGAGCGTGTAGGCGGCCCGATTAGTCCGCTGTGAAAGTCCAGGGCTCAACCCTGGAATGCCGGTGGATACTGTCGGGCTAGAGTCCGGAAGGGGCGAGTGGAATTCCTGGTGTAGCGGTGAAATGCGCAGATATCAGGAGGAACACCAATGGCGAAGGCAGCTCGCTGGGACGTGACTGACGCTGAGACGCGAAAGCGTGGGGAGCAAACAGGATTAGATACCCTGGTAGTCCACGCTGTAAACGATGGCAACTAGATGTGGGGGGTGTCGACTCCCCCCGTGTCGAAGCTAACGCATTAAGTTGCCCGCCTGGGGAGTACGGCCGCAAGGCTAAAACTCAAAGGAATTGACGGGGGCCCGCACAAGCAGCGGAGCATGTGGTTTAATTCGACGCGACGCGAAGAACCTTACCTGGGCTTGACATGTGAGTGACAGGTGTGGAAACACACCCTCCCTTCGGGGCACTTTCACAGGTGGTGCATGGCTGTCGTCAGCTCGTGTCGTGAGATGTTGGGTTAAGTCCCGCAACGAGCGCAACCCCCGTCGCATGTTGCCAGCATTTAGTTGGGGACTCATGCGAGACTGCCGGTGACAAACCGGAGGAAGGTGGGGATGACGTCAAGTCCTCATGCCCCTTATGTTCAGGGCTACACACGTGCTACATTGGCGCATACAGAGGGCTGCGATACCGCGAGGTGGAGCGAATCCCTTAAAGTGCGTCTCGGTTCGGATTGCAGGCTGAAATTCGCCTGCATGAAGGCGGAGTTGCTAGTAATCGCGGATCAGCATTGCCGCGGTGAATACGTTCCCGGGCCTTGTACACACCGCCCGTCACACCACGGGAGTGAGCAACACCCGAAGCCGGTGGCCTAACCCGCAAGGGAGGGAGCCGTCGAAGGTGGGGCTCGTGACTGGGGTGAAGTCGTAACAAGGTAGCCGTAGCGGAAGCTGCGGCTGGATCACCTCCTTTCTAGGGAGCACCTAGCGGTGCCCCGGCCCTTGGGTCCACCAGGACCCGCGCGGCCACGCAGTAACTCGTTACAGCGTGGCGTCAGAGCAGGCCGGGCCTAGCATGTCGACCGAACCTGACTGGCCACTGCGTCCTCGCCGGCGCGCGTCCCTTCTGCTTGGGGAGTCGCGAGGTGAGACGCTCCAAACAACCGGCCAGCATGCTGTTGAGTTTTGAGAGACCGGCGTTCGCGGCTTGTTCCGCGCGAGCGTGTGCCTCCCAGCCGGTCCTTGAAAACTGCACAGAAGCCACACAGCCGCCCATCGATAAGCGGGCGGCTGAAAACGGGTATCACACGACTCGGCTGAAACCGAGTCGGATCACCGTCAAGATAGTAAGGGCACACGGTGGATGCCTTGGCACCAAGAGTCGATGAAGGGCGTGAACGGCTGCGATAAGCCACGGTGAGGCGCTGAATAGCCTTTGACCCGTGGATTCCCGAATGGGGAAACCCAACGCTGGTAATGCGGCGTTATCCCCGGTTGAACACATAGACCGGGAGAAGACAAGCGGGGGAAGTGAAACATCTCAGTACCCCGAGGAAAGGAAATCAAAAGAGACTCCCTGAGTAGTGGCGAGCGAAAAGGGATCTAGCCCAAACCCGGCGGATGTAAGTGGACATACGTTGTCCGTCGGGGGTTGTAGGGCACTTGTTCCGGGTCATGTCCGGCCCGGCGGAAGTTACAAAATCGTGTGGTAGTCGAAGCGCGTGGAACCGCGCACCATAGAGGGCAATCGTCCCGTAGACGAAACTGCACGATCTTCTGTCAAGTGTTCCTGAGTAAGTCCGCTCCCGTGAAACGCGGACTGAACCTGGGGGGACCACCCTCCAAGGCTAAGTACTACTTGGTGACCGATAGCGGACAAGTACCGTGAGGGAAAGGTGAAAAGAACCCCGGAAGGGGAGTGAAATAGTACCTGAAACCGCGTGCCTACAAGCGGTGGGAGTCCCCTCGAGGGATGACCGCGTGCTTTTTGCATAACGAGCCGGCGAGTTACTCGTCTGCGGCAAGGTTAAGCGATGAGCGGAGCCGTAGCGAAAGCGAGTCCTAACTGGGCGACACAGTCGTAGGCGGTAGACCCGAAACTGAGCGAGCTACCCATGGGCAGGCTGAAGCGGGGGTAAGACCTCGTGGAGGGCCGAACCGACCTAGGTTGAAAACTGGGCGGATGACCTGTGGGTCGGAGTGAAAGGCTAATCAAGCTCAGTGATATCTGGTTCTCTCCGAAATATATTTAGGTATAGCCTCGGATAAATTGCGTGTTGGCCGTAGAGCACTGTTTGGACTAGGGGCCCTACCAGGTTACCGACTTCAGGCAAACTCCGAAGACCAGTCACGTGTACTCCGGGAGTCAGTTGCTGGGGGATAAACTTCAGCGTCAAAAGGGAAACAGCCCAGACCGCCAGCTAAGGTCCCTAAGTACTAGCTAAGTGGGAAACGATGTTCGAGTGCATAGACAACCAGGAGGTTGGCTTAGAGGCAGCCACCCTTGAAAGAGTGCGTAACAGCTCACTGGTCAAGTGTTCGAGCGCGGACAATTCAACGGGGCTCAAGCTAGTCACCGAAGCTGCGGGTGCGTGAGATCTTCGGATCGATCGCGCGGTAGGAGAGCGTTCCCAAGCCAGTAAAGCCGCGGCGGAAGCCAGTGGTGGAGGCTTGGGAAGTGAGAATGCCGGCATGAGTAACGAAAGAGGGGTGAGAATCCCCTCCACCGATTGCCCAAGGATTCCTGAGTAAAGTTCGTCTGCTCAGGGTTAGTCGGGACCTAAGGCGAGGCCGAAAGGCGTAGTCGATGGCCAACAGGTTGATATTCCTGTACCACGTCGCATCCATTTGACCGATGGGGGGACGAGGGAGGCTAAGGGAACCCAGGCGATGGTTGACCTGGGGTAAGCATGTAGGGGTGGCCCTTGTTAAATGCGGGGCCGCATAACCTGAGGTGCGATGCCAGCTGGCGTTAAGCCGGCGAGTCCCCGACGCCAAACCTCCAAGAAAATCCTCTAGGGAGGATGCGCGTGCCCGTACCAAAACCGACACAGGTGGGCAAGTAGAGAATACTAAGGTGATCGAGATAACCCTCGTTAAGGAACTCGGCAAAATCGCCCCGTAACTTTGGGATAAGGGGCGCCCTAGTAGGGTGAAGCTCTTCGCGAGTGGAGCCCGAGAGGGCCGCAGTGAATTGGCTGAAGCGACTGTTTACCAAAAACACAGGTCTCTGCTAAGTCGAAAGACGACGTATAGGGGCTGACGCCTGCCCGGTGCCGGAAGGTTACGTGGAGTTGTTAGGACTTCGGTTCGAAGCAGCGAAGCTAAGCCCCGGTAAACGGCGGCCGTAACTATCAGTTGACCGAGGTAGTTATAAAACTCGGCTATATGCTGGAACATCCGAGTATCCCGCACTACGAGTACCGTCCCAAGTGGGCGATACCGTGACAATGTGCCGGGTGCGGACAATCAGCAGGAAAGGCCATCGCGCAAAGGACGCTGTTCGGCTACGCACGTGGAGCTCTTTCTCTCGGTTGACCGAGAGCCACGCGTAGCACGTGTCTGGCGCACGACGGAATCCTCAGAGACTATACGCCGAGCCCATCCGCCTAGAGCGGCGGTGGGATGAGATAGTCCGCACTCATGGGCGACCATGAGAGTCCGTCAGAAATGAGCGGGCCGCCCAGGGCAGTCTTCCTGGGTAGTAACAGAAGGAACGGTCCTAAGGTAGCGAAATTCCTTGTCGGGTAAGCACACCCACTTGCCCCGCCGTCTCGCGAGAGACGGTCGAGAACCGGCTCATATCGGGGAAACCCTCCTGTCTATGACAAAGGGCAATCCCGAGGGAAGTCCTAGTGACCCCCTAACGACTGATCCGAAAGGAGAGGCGTGTCACGCTCCGGCTAGACCGGAAATCCATGTGATGCGCAATACGCCGGCCCTCATCAGTAAACAAGGTGCCAATGGAGTCGATGTTCCGCTGAATCCGTGGTTTGTGTCTGGTCTTACGGAAGGTGAGGGATGCTTTTGCGTCTCATTTGCCATCCGTGCCAAGCTGAGGACCGGCCTCGAGGTGAGGCCATCTTTTGCGCTGGCTCTCAATGAGAGAGACACGGCATTGCTCGCGGATTTGCAAGCGTTCTTCGGATGCGGGTGGCTGCGACGGTCTAGAGGAGACCGCACCGTGAAGTATGAGGTGCGGGCGATCTCTGATCTGACCAGCATTGTTGTGCCGCATTTCGAACGCTACCCCCTTCGGGGTTGCAAGGCGAGAAGCTGTGCAGGCTTCTCGCGTGTATGCCAGATGGTCGTGCAAGGCGATCATCTGCAGTGCGATGGCTTACGGACCATTGTCGGAATTGCATATCGGATGAACTTCGGTAAGCGCCGACATACGGAAGCCAGACTCCTACAGGTGCTAGATGAGGTGAAGGGATAGTCTGCGCTCTCGGAAACGAGAGGAAACGCGAAGTTCCGACCTGCACGAATGGCGTAACGACTTCAGCGCTGTCTCAACGAGGAGCTCGGTGAAATTGCAGTCTCGGTGAAGATGCCGAGTACCCGCGGCTAGACGGAAAGACCCCGTGAACCTTTACTACAACCTGGTATTGGGATTCGGTGCATTTCGCTCAGGATAGGTGGGAGGCTTTGAAGCGCTGGTTGCGGCTAGCGTGGAGCCAACCTTGAGATACCACCCTTGGTGTATTGGATTTCTAACAGCACTCCGTGAATCCGGGTGCTGGACAGTTCCAGGCGGGTAGTTTGACTGGGGCGGTCGCCTCCCAAAATGTAACGGAGGCGCACAAAGGTTCCCTCATCACGGTTGGAAATCGTGTGTAGAGCGTAAAGGTAGTAAGGGAGCTTGACTGCGAGACTGACAAGTCGAGCAGGTGCGAAAGCAGGTCTTAGTGATCCGGCGGTAGCAAGTGGAAGTGCCGTCGCTCAACGGATAAAAGGTACTCCGGGGATAACAGGCTTATCGGGCCCAAGAGTCCACATCGACGGCCCGGTTTGGCACCTCGATGTCGGCTCGTCGCATCCTGGGGGTGGAGTTGCTCCCAAGGGTTGGGCTGTTCGCCCATTAAAGCGGTACGCGAGCTGGGTTCAGAACGTCGTGAGACAGTTCGGTCCCTATCTGCCGTGGGCGTTGGAGAGTTGAGAGGATTTGTCCCTAGTACGAGAGGACCGGGATGAACGCACCTCTGGTGTATCTGTTGTCCTGCCAAGGGCATCGCAGGTTAGCTACGTGCGGATCGGATAACCGCTGAAAGCATCTAAGCGGGAAGCCGGCCTCAAGATGAGCTCTCCCATCCCCTTGAGGGAGTAAGACCCCTGGTAGACCACCAGGTTGATAGGCCGGATCTGGAAGCACGGTAACGTGTGAAGGAGACCGGTACTAATCGGTCGAGGGCTTGACGGATTTTTTGATTCCCGCAGTGGCTACTGTGCAGTTTTGAAGGACCGCTGGAGGGCACGCGGTCTCTCACCTTTTTCCGGTGGCTTTAGCGAGGGGGAAACACCTCTTCCCATTCCGAACAGAGCAGTTAAGCCCCTCAGCGCCGATGGTACTTGGCTCGCAAGGGCCCGGGAGAGTAGGACGCCGCCGGTTTATTGATTCACCGTGAGGACGGCCGTCCACAGGACGGTCGTCCGCGGTGAGCTACCCGCTGGGCGCTACGCGCGCGAACCAGTTCGTGCCGATCGGCGGGCCCGATGGGGGAGAGGCAAGGTTGTGAAACGCGCCGTCCTTCCCCGGGCCGGCGAGTCCGCTGGGACCGCGTGAGCCTTCGTGTGTGCGGGTGCTCCGGGTGGCGCTCGTGCAGCGCCACCCGCGCCGCCTGAACATCACCGGCAACCTCCTGCCTGTCGACCTCCCAGTCGACGCTGCGGTCGTCCTCGAGCAGCAGGAAGGAGCGGATCAGCCCGGCGGCGGCGAGCGCACGCTGCGTGAGTGTCGATGTCCCTCGTGAGAACATGTGTTCGCAAGCTAAGGAGGTCTGCGGACGGAAGCTTCACGAACACGTGTACGTAGTATGCTGTGGCACGGAAAACGGCTTCCTAGAGCCATTTCCGGAGCATCGGACATGCAACGCCGGTTGCAATCCGGGCGGTCCGGCCACATGGATATCGGGGCCCTCCGCCGGGCTCGCCCGCGCCAACCAGCTGCTCAGGAGTCGTGAAGGTCACGGGCCCTGAGGGGCGAACTAGAACGCAAGGACATGGCTGTTACCCTCTCCACGCGCCCCATCACGAGAACCATTCTCGGCTCTCGCCGGCGGCGACCACCTGTCATGGAGAAGTTCGTCATCGAAGGCGGCGAGACGCTCTCTGGGACGCTGAGCCCGGCTGGGAACAAGAACGGCGCTCTCGCGATCCTGGCGGCGTGCGTCCTCACCGAGGAGGAGGTCGTTCTGCAGAACGTGCCTCGCATCCGCGACGTGGAGGCCATGCTCGCGATCCTCGACGCGATCGGCGCACGGGTGGAATGGCGCGGACCCAACGAACTGGTCCTGTGCGCCGCTGCGGTTCACACCGTCGAGATCGACCGTGAACTCGCCGAGCGGCTGCGGGCCTCGTTCCTGCTCGCGGGCCCACTGCTGGCCCGCTTTCACCGCGCCTCGATGCCGCCTCCCGGCGGCGATGTGATCGGCCGCCGCCGCCTGGACCCCCACCTCGACGCCTTCCGCGCGATGGGCGCCACCGCCGTGTCCAACGGCGAGATCGTCCTCGACGCCCCCCAGGGACTCCAGGCCACCGACGTGTTCATGGACGAGCCGTCCGTGATGGCCACCGAGAACGCTCTGATGGCCGCCGCCCTCACCCCGGGCACGACCGTGATCGGCAACGCCGCCTGCGAGCCCCACGTCCAGGACCTCGCCCGCATGCTCGTGAAGATGGGCGCCGACATCCAGGGCATCAGCTCCAACGTGATCACCATCAACGGGGTCGAGCGCCTCCGCGGCTGCCACCACACGGTTGCCCCCGACCACATCGAGATCGGCAGCTTCATGGCCCTCGCCGGCGTCACCGGCGGAGAACTGCGCATCAAGGACACCGTCCCCGGGGACCTGCGGATGATCCGCCTCGTGTTCGAGCGGGTCGGCCTCTGCTCGATCCTCGACGGCAACGACGTGATCGTCCCCGGCGGCCAGCGCCTCGTCGTGCAGGCCGACGTGGGGGAGTACAAGAGCAAGATCCAGGACGGCCCCTGGCCCGCCTTCCCGGCCGACCTCACCTCGATCGCCGTCGCACTCGCCACCCAGGCCGAGGGTTCCATCCTCGTCCACGAGTGGATGTTCGAGAACCGCCTGATCTTCACCGACAAGCTGATCCTGATGGGCGCTGACATCGTCCTCTGCGACCCCCACCGGGCGATCATCACCGGCCCCCGCAAGCTGCGGGGCGAGCGCATGGAGTCACCCGACATCCGCGCCGGCATGGCGATGCTGCTCGCCGCCCTGTGCGCGGACGGGCGCAGCGAGATCGGCAACGTCCGCCAGATCGACCGCGGCTACGAGCGCATCGACGAGCGCCTGCGCGATCTCGGCGCACGCATCGAGCGCGTGGCCACAGAGCCGGTCCCGGCCTAGGGTCCGCGACGACGGTCCCGGCCTGAAGGCCCGCGACGACTTAAGCTTCGGAGGGATCTCATGATCCACCCGATTCCCAGCGGCACGCGCGACGTGCTCCCGGACGAGACGCGCGAGGTGCGCGCGATCACGGACACCCTCAGGGCCGTGTTCGAGCGTCACCTCTACGGCGAGATCTACACGCCCGCCCTCGAGTACGAGTCCGTCCTCGCCCGGGCCGACATGGCCGAAGCCCAGCCCACCTATCGCGTCTTCGACGAGACCGGCGCCGTGCTCGTCCTGCGCTCGGACATGACCGTCCCGATCGCCCGCGTGGTGGCGACCCGCTACGGCGCCAGCGAGCCTCCGCTGCGCTTCTGTTATTTCGCCCACTGCTACCGCGGTGTCCGGCCCCAGCGGGGCCAGCCCCGCGAGCTGCTCCAGGCCGGCATCGAGCTGATCGGCTCGCCCGCTCCCGAGGGCACCGCCGAGGCCCTCACGGTCCTCTGCCACTCCCTCGACGCCACGGGACTGAAGGACTACCGCGTGGGCGTCGGGGACGCATCGCTGTTCCCGGCCCTGATGGAGAGCCTGGGCGTGCCCCCCGACGCCCGCCAGGGGCTGCTCGAGGCCCTCGTCCTGAGGGACTTCGTCGGGCTCGGGGAGGCCCTCGAACGGGCCGGCATCACCGGCGAGGCGGCGGCCCTGCTGGCCGACGTTCCCCAGCGCCGTGGCGGCCCCGAGGTCCTCGCCGACGCGCCCCAGCAGGCTGAGGCCGCCGTCTCCGGACTTCGCCGCCTGCACGAGCTGCTCGAGCCCGAGGTCGCCTCGAGGCTGATCTTCGACCTCGGCCTGGTGCGCAACATCGGCTACTACACCGGCGCCGTGTTCGACGTCTACGACCCCGCCCTCGGAACCCCGATCGGCGGTGGCGGCCGCTACGACGACCTCCTCGGCCGCTTTGGACGCAGCCTCCCCGCGGTCGGGTTCGCCCTCGGGGTGGACCGCCTCCACATCGCCCTCACCGGCGAGGAGCAGGGCACCGGGAGGATGCTCGAGGGAGACCGCAGCGACGGTCTCCGCCCGCAGCGGGCCGCCGCCGGATGACCCCCCTGAACGGACTCACGATCGCCGTTCCCCGGGGCGCCCTGTTCGGCGACACGGTGGCGATCCTCGCGGAGCTCGGGATCGACACCGACGAGCTCCGTACCAACGACCGCAAGCTCCTGTTCGAGGACGTGGGCGTGATCACGATGCGCCCCTCGGACGTCCCCACCTACGTCGAGGCCGGCTCCGCCGACATCGGAGTGACCGGCAAGGACGTCCTGCTCGAGCAGACCGCCCAGGAGCCGGGGGAGCGCGGCCGCCACGTCTATGAGCTGCTCGACCTCGGCTACGGCCGCTGCACGATGGTCCTCGCCGGCAAGGCAGGGGAGGACACGGCGATGGAGTCCCTGCGCCGGCTCGGGGTGATGCGGGTCGCCACCAAGTACCCCCGCGTGGCCGCCCGCCACATGGAGGAGACCGGTCGCCAGGCCGAGATCGTCGAGGTCAAGGGCTCCGTCGAGCTCGCCCCCCTGACCGGTCTCGCCGAGGCGATCATCGACCTCACCGCCACCGGCACCACCCTGCAGGAGAACAACCTCGTGATCCGCGAGGAGCTGTTCACCTGCACGGCAAGGCTGATCGCCAACCCGGTCTCCCACAAGCTCAAGGCGGCCGCCGTGGACGATCTGCTGAGCCGCCTGCGCGAGCTGCAGGGCGCCGCCTCCGCGTCCGGTCCCGCGGACGGGGACTGAGATGCGCCTGCAGCGCATCGACGCCTCGGCCTTCGCCGAGCTCGGCGCCGAGGCCGTGGCCGGGCGCCTGCGCGCGATGGTCCCCGACGCCGCCTCGGTGGCCGAGGACGTCCGCGCGATCGTCGAGGACGTCCGGCGCGAGGGTGACGCGGCGATCTCGCGCTACACCCGCGCATTCGACGCCCCCGACGCCCCCGACCGTCCCCTGCGTGTAACCCAGGAGGAGCTCGACACGGCCATCACCCAGCTGCCCCTCGAGCTCGTCGCGGGCCTCCAGGTGGCGATCGCGAACGTGGCCAGCGTGGCCGAGGCGGGGATCCACTCCGACGGCGCCGTCACGCTCCCCCAGGGCCAGCAGATCGCCCTGCGCGAGGTGCCCGTGTCCTCGGCGGCCGTGTACGTGCCGGCCGGCCGCGCCCCCTACCCGAGCACCGTCGTGATGGGCGTCGTCTGCGCCCGCTCCGCCGGGGTGGTGGAGGTGTCCGTGTGTGCCCCCCCGGGACCGGAGGGGGAGATCGACCCCGTGATCCTCGGCACCTGCCGGCTGTGTGGCGTTCACCGCGTCTACCGCATGGGCGGCGCCCAGGCGATCGCCGCGCTCGCCTACGGCACCGCCAGCGTCGACCCCGTCGAGGTGATCGTGGGTCCCGGCAACCTGTACGTGCAGGAGGCCAAGCACCAGCTCTCCCGCAAGGTCGGCATCGACGGCTTCGCCGGCCCCAGCGACCTGTTCGTCGCCCTCGCCGCCGACTCGGGACCGCGAGAGCTCCGGCTCGCCGCCCTCGACATGCTGGCCCAGGCCGAGCACGGCGAGGCCAGCCTGGTCGTCGCGAGCTCGCCCTCGCCGGAGGTGTGCGAGGGGCTCGCCGGGGAGCTCGAGCGGCTCGTCCTGGAGCGTCCCACGGTCGCCGACGCCGCCTTCGGGATCGTGGCCGTCCCCGGACCCCGCGAGGCGATCGCCCTCGCCAACGCCTTCGCCCCCGAGCACCTGCAGCTGATCGGCGGCGAGCTCGAGCAGCTCGCCCCGCTCGTGAGGAGCGCCGGCTGCCTGTTCATCGGCTCCGCGAGCGGAACCGCCTTCGGCGACTACGTGGCCGGCTCCAACCACGTGCTCCCCACCGCCGCTGCCGCCCGCTTCGCCTCCGGCCTCTCGCCGCGCCATTTCCGGCGCACGATGACCGAGGTGAGGATCGGCGAGGCGGCCCGGAAGCTCGCCGCCGCCGGCGCCCCGATCGCCCGCGCAGAGGGCTTCGAGGTGCACGCCGAATCGATGGAGGCCCGGATCGTCAGCGAGAATGAGCCGGCATGACCGCGAGGCCGATCAGATGAGCCGCAGCGCGAGCATCGAGCGCAACACCGCCGAGACGCAGGTGAAGGTCGAGCTGGCCCTCGAAGGCAGCGGCGCCGGCACCCGCAGCACGGGCGTGGGCTTCCTCGACCACATGCTCGACCTGCTCGCCCGCCACGGCCATCTCGATCTTCGCTGCACCGTCACCGGCGACCTTCAGACCGGTGCCCACCACACCGCCGAGGACACCGCCATCGTGATCGGCCGTGCCCTGGATGAGGCGCTCGGGGACCGCTCCGGGATCGCCCGTTACGGAGCCGCGATCGTGCCCATGGACGAGGCCCGGGCGAGCGCCGTGATCGACATCTCCGGGTAGGCCGTTCACGCTCTTCGAAGCCGACCTTCCGAGCGGATCGACGGGCGGCTTCGAGCACGAGCTGACGGAGGAGTTCTTCCGCGCCCTGGCCACGAACGCCAAGCTCACGCTCCACCTGCGCGTCGAAAGCGGCAGCAACGCCCACCACATGATCGAGGCCGCCTTCAAGGCCTTCGCCCGCGCTCTGCGGGCCGCTGTCGCGCTCGATGCCAGCGAGCAGGGCGTGCCCAGCACGAAGGGTACGCTGGCGGGATGAGCGACACGCCGCGCGTTGGTGACGGGCAGCTCGAGCTGGCGATCGTCGACTACGGGATGGGCAACCGCCGCTCGGTGGAGAAGGCCCTCGAGCACGTCGGCGTGCGCGCCACCATCACCAGCGACCCGGCCCGCATCCGGGCGGCCGGAGGGCTCGTGCTCCCGGGCGTGGGCGCCTTCCCCCGCGCGATGTCCAACCTGCGCGAGCTCGGTCTCGACGAGCTGCTGCGCGAGCTCGTCGGGGCGGGCACCCCGATGCTGGGGATCTGCCTGGGGATGCAGCTGGCCTTCGAGTCCTCCGCCGAGCTCGGCGGGGCGGAGGGTCTCGGCCTGCTCCACGGAGAGGTGCTCCCGCTGCAGACGCGCGGCGAAAAGCTTCCCCACATCGGCTGGAACGAGGTCGACTTCCGCCACCCCGGCTCGCCGCTGCTCGACGGCATCCCCGCGCGCTGCGCCTTCTACCACGTGCATTCGCTGGCGCCCGTGCCCGCCGAGGAGCGCGACGTGCTGGGAACCGGCGAGTACGGCTCCCCGTTCGTCACCGCGGTCCACCGGGACAGCTTCTACGGGGTCCAGTTCCACCCCGAGAAGTCCTCCGCCGCCGGCATCCGCCTGCTCGCCAACTTCGCCCGCATCTGCGTCGCCGCGCGGGCCCCTGTCGCCGGGTGAGGCTCTACCCCGCGATCGACATCCTCGACGGCAGCGCAGTGCGGCTCGTCAAGGGGGACTTCGACGCCAAGCGCACGTACGCCAGCGACCCCCTGTCGGCGGCCGCCGGCTGGGCCGAGGCGGGGGCCGAGGCGCTGCACGTGGTCGACCTCGACGGCGCCCGCAGGGGCGAGCCCGTCAACCTCGACCATCTCAGCCGGATCGCCGGCGAGCTGGGGCTGCCGGTCCAGTACGGCGGCGGGCTGCGCTCCAGGGACGCCATCGACCGGGCCCTCGCCGCCGGCGCCACCAGGGTGATCCTCGGGACCGCCGCCCTGAAGGACCCGCAGCTGCTGCAGCGAGGCGCTGGCCGCACACGGGCCCGAGCGGGTGCTCGTGTCGGTGGACACCCGCGGCGGGCTGGCCACGAGCGCCGGGCTGGACCGAGACCGGAGACCCGCCCGGCCGCGAGCGTGATCGCGACGCTCGTCGCGGGACGGCGTCCAGGAGATCGTCCACACCGACGTGGACCGCGACGGGATGCTCGAAGGGCCCGACCTCGACGGCTTCCGCGAGCTCGCCCGCTCGGTGCAGGCGCGGCTGATCTACTCGGGGGGCATCGGCCGCATCGAGGACCTCGAGGGCCTGGCCGCTCTCGGCCTGGAGAGCCTCGACGGGCGTGATCGTCGGCAAGGCCCTCTACGAGCACCGCTTCACGATCGCGCAGGCGAAGGAGGCGCTCGCGGGCTAGCGTTGACGGCATGCACCTCAAGCGGGTGATCCCATGTCTGGACGTCGACGCCGGCCGCGTCGTGAAGGGAGTCGAATTCGTCGCCATCCGCGACGCCGGCGATCCCGTGGCGCTGGCCGCCCACTACGACGCCGAGGGCGCCGACGAGCTGATCTTCCTCGACATCACCGCCACCCACGAAAAGCGCGACACGATCGCCCGCCTCGCACGCCGGACCGCCGACGAGGTGTTCATCCCCTTCACGATCGGCGGCGGCATCCGCTCGGTGGCCGACGCCCAGGCGGTGCTCGACGCGGGCGCCGACAAGGTCTCGATCAACTCCGCCGCCCTCGCCAGGCCCGAGCTGCTCGACGAGCTCGCCAACAACTTCGGCGCCCAGTGCGTGGTGATCGCGATCGACGCCAAGGCGGTGACCGCCGAGGACGGTCTTCCGGACGGCAGCGACCGCTGGGAGGCCTACGTCGCCGGTGGGCGCTCGAGCAGCGGCCGCGACGTCGTGGAGTGGGCCCGCGAGGCCGAGCAGCGTGGCGCCGGGGAGATCATGCTCACGAGCATGGACCGCGACGGGACCACCGCGGGCTACGACCTCGCCCTCACGGAGGCCGTCAGCGAGGCCGTCGGCATCCCCGTGATCGCCTCCGGCGGAGCCGGCCGGCCCGAGCACCTCGTGGACGCCGTCGAGGCCGGCGCCGACGCGGTCCTGTGCGCTTCGATCTTCCACTACCGCCGCTTCACCGTCGCGGAGGCGAAGGCGACCCTGGCGGATGCCGGGGTGCCGGTGCGCGTTCCCGTATGAGCGGGGCGGCGGTGGTCCTCGAACGCCTCCACCGAGCAGCCGGGGGGCGAGGAGCTGGCGAAGCTCGCCCGGCGCCATCGGGACGTGGCCCTCGTCGGCGGCGCGGTCCGCGACCTGCTGCTGGGGCGCACGCCCAAGGAGCTCGACGTGGTCGTCTCGGCCGAGGCGTGCGCGCTTCGCCGGCGAGCTGCTGGGGATGCTCGAGCTGCGCGAGGAGGGCACCCCCGTGCTCACCCTCCACGATCGCTTCGGAACCGCGGCCGTGGTGTGGCCGGCGGGCAGGGTCGACGTCGCCGAGCGGCGCGCGGAGAGCTATCCCGAGCCCGGCGCCCTGCCGGAGGTCCGCGCCGGGAGCGAGGAGGAGGACCTCGCCCGCCGTGACTTCACCGTCAACGCTCTCGCGGTCCCCCTGTCCGGCGAGCCGCTCGGGCGAGCTGGTCGCCGTCGACCACGGCCTCGCCGACCTCGAGGCGAGGGCTGCTGAGGGTGCTCCACGAGCGCAGCTTCATCGACGACCCCACCCGCCTGCTGCGGCTCGCCCGCTACCGCGCCCGGCTGGGTTTCGAGGTCGAGCCCCACACCGCCGAGCTCGCCGCGCAGGCGCTTCGCGGCCGTGCGCCTGGACAGCGTCTCCGGGGGGCGCATCGGCGCCGAGCTGCGGCTCGCGCTGGAGGAACCCGACGCGCTCGCGGCGCTGCGGTCGCTCGGCCGGCTCGGCGTGCTCGGGGCGCTGGGACTGGCTGGCGCGCTCGACGAGGGACTGCGCGTCGCGCGCCATCGAGCTGCTGCCCAGCCGACGGCGCACCTGCCGGCAGCTGCTGCTGGCGCTGCTCGTGATCGAAAGCCTCCACGACGGCGACGAGAACGAGGAGCGTCGCTGATGCGCGGCCTGCTCGACGGGCTCGAATTCGGCGCCGGCGAGCGCGACCGGGCACTGCGGGCGGCCTTCGACGCCGCGGCGCTCGCCGAACGGATGGTGCGATCCCCGCGCCGCTCCGAGCTGTACGACGACCCTCTCCGGCCGCGACCCCGAGGCGGTGGCTCTCGCGGGCGCGCTGGTGCCGTGATGCCGGAGGGCCGCACGGCCGCCGAGCAGGCTCGGCTGTGGTTCGAGGAGCTGCGCCACGTCCGTCTGGAGATCACCGGCGACGACCTGCTGGACGCCGGCGTGGCCCCCGGCCCTGAGATCGGGAGCGCCTGCAGGCGGCCCTGGCGTCGCAAGCTCGACGGCCAGCTCGGCGGCGCCGGCGCCCCGGCGGAGCTGAAGGCGGCGCTCGAGGTGGGCGAGTGAGCGCGGGGGGAGGACCACGTGAACGCCGGCCCGCGGGGCGAGCGACACCGAGCTGCGCCACGAGCTCCCGGGGGGCGCCGTCGTCCTGTTCACCGATCGCTCCCATGGCAGCTTCGCGCTGCCCGCAGGATCCCGGCGAGGGCGCCGTCGCAGCCGAGCAGCGCGAGCGCGCGCTCGAGCTCGCCGGGGCCGCAGAGCTGGCCCGTGGACGCCAGGTGCATGGCTCGACCGTCAGTGCGCATCGCCACGGCTCGAGGGGCTTGCCGACTCGCGGTCGCCGACCTCCGCGCCGACGGCCAGGCCACCTCCGTGACGGGGGTCGCCATGATGGTCGTGAGCGCCGACTGCCTGCCGGTTGCCGTCGCCGGACAGGGAGCGGTGGCGATGCTCCACTGCGGCTGGCGCGGCCTGGCCGCGGGGGTGCTCGAGGAGGGGGTCGCAGGCGCGTGCAGGAGCTGGCCGGGCCCGGGTCGCTGTCGGCGGTCATCGGCCCGGGAGCCGGACCCTGCTGCTACGAGGTCGGGCCGGAGGTGCACGAGGCCCTCGGGGTGCCCCGCGAGGACGGCCCTCCTCGATCTACCCGGGGTGGCGCGCTCGAGGCTGGTCGCGGCCGGGGTGGAGGAGGTGCTCACGGTCGGGCTGTGCACGATCTGCGACGCGCGCTTCTACTCCCACCGCCGCGAAGGAGCCCGCGCGGGCAGGCAGGCGGGGATCGCGTGGTTGAGCTGATCGCCGGGATCGACCCGGGCCGGGTGCGGGAGAACCTCGCTCGCATCGGCGAGGAGCTCGCCGCCGCGGCGGCTCGCCGCCCGCCGGCGCCCGGCGGGGGAGAGCGCAGGCCGGTCGAGGTGCTGGCCGCCACCAAGTACGTCGCCCTCCAGGACATGCCCCTGCTGGCCCAGGGCGGGGTCACGCTCGTGGGGGAGAACCGCGCCCAGGACCTCCAGGCCAAGGTCGAGGCCCACGGCGAGCTGTTCGAATGGGACTTCATCGGTCAGCTCCAGAGCCGCCGCGTGCGCCAGATCGTGCCGCTCGTGCGCATGATCCACTCGGTCGCCTCGGAGTCGGCGATGCGCGAGCTCGAGCGCCACCGCGACGGCGCCCGGCCGGGCCTGAGGCTCATGATCGAGGTGGATCTGGCCGGCGAGTCCACGAAGGCGGGTGTGGCTCCCGCGGAGCTGGACGGGCTGATCGCCCGCTCCCCGTTCCCGGTCGCGGGCCTGATGACGATGCCGCCCCTGTCCGGCGAGCCCGAGCACAGCCGCCGCTGGTTCTCGGCCCTGCGGCGCGCTCGCGGACGAGCGGGGCCTCGAGGAGCTGTCGATGGGGACCTCCCAGGACTACCGCGTGGCCGTCGAGGAGGGCGCGACGATGGTACGCATCGGCACGAGCCTGTATCGCTGAGCGGCCCTGCCTGCTCTGCCGCGAGCATGGACGGGGACCGGCGCCCACGCCCTCCGGCCCGGATGGCCGACGGCCCGCCCGAACGGCACGGGAGGCGCCTTCCGGGTCGCCAAAGCACTAGCATCTGCAGGGAATTCGGCTCGTTCGGGCGAAAACGCATCTAGATCGATGGCACTTCGCGACTCCTGGCACAGCGCGTTGGTCTACTTCGGCTTGGCCGAGGAGTATCCGGACGACTACGACGAGGAGCGGGGCTCCGGAGACGGAGATCGAAGACCGCTACCGCGAGCGTCCCAACGTGCGCCGGCTGCGCCGCCGCCGCGACGAGTTCGACGACATCTTCTCCGACGAGGACGAGGAGCCCGAGTCGGGACGGCGCTCCGGGCGCGGGCGCCAGGCGGCCCCGCTGCGGTCGGTCGGCAACGGCAACGGCGACGTCCGCGTCCACCTGGTGATTCCGAAGTCCTTCAACGACGCCCAGCAGATCGCGGACAAGTTCAAGGACTCGATCCCCGTGATCATCAACCTCCAGGGCGCCGAAACCGACCTGTCCAAGCGCCTGATCGACTTCGCCTCGGGACTCACCTACGCGCTCGACGGCGGCATGCAGCGGATCGCCGACAAGGTCTTCATGCTGACCCCCCGGAACGTCGAGATCTCCGCGGAGGAGCGCGCGCGGCTGATCGAGAAGGGCTTCTTCAATCAGTCCTGAGGCGGCGAGCGCTGCCGGAGGCGCCGATGGATCTGCGAATCGGCCTGATCGGCTGCGGGAACATGGCCCGCGCGATGGCCCGCGGCTGGGGCCGGCCGTCAGCGTGCTTCGACCCGTTCGGAGACCGGGCCCGGCAGCTGGCCGAGGAGCTCGGTGGCCGGGCGATGGACAGCAACCGCGAGGTGGCCGAGAACGTCGGACCTGCTCGTGCTCGCCCACAAGCCCGCCCAGCTCCAGCAGGTCGCCTCCGAGATGGGGGATGGGGCCAAGGGAAAGGCCGTCGCCTCGATCCTCGCGGCCACCCCGCTCACGGACCTGCGGGCCGCATACCCGGACTCGAGCGTGTACCGCTTCCTGCCCTCGCTGCCGGTGGAGGTACGCCGGGGCGCGGTCGTGCAGGCACGCGGGTCGGGCGGGGGAGCGGGCGGCGCGGGCGGCCACGCGGGCGGCCGAGCTCGACGAGGCCGTCACGGCGCTGTTCGGCGAGCTGGGCATGCTCGTGGTCCTCGACGAGTCGCTCGTGGACGTGGCGATGGGGCTGATGTCCTGCGCGCCCGCGTACGTGGCGCTGGTGGCCGAGGCGCAGATCGACGCGGGCGTGCGCCGCGGGATCCCCGCCGCCCAGGGTGCGCCGCTGGTGGTGGAGACGCTGGCCGGGACCGCCGAGCTGCTGCGCTCCCGCGGCTACGACACGGTCGCAGTGCGCCGCGAGGTCACCTCACCCGGGGGCGTCACCGCGCGCGGGCTGGACGCGCTCGAGCGCGGCGGTGTGAGGGCGGCCTTCAGCGACGCTCTCGACGCCGTCCTGCGGTAGCGACGCCATGGTGCTCGCCAGCACACGCACCGACGTCGCCGACTTCCTCTCGACGGTCATCTACGTGTACTCGCTGGTGATCATCGTGTACATCATCACCAACCTCCTGTTCGCCGCCGGGCTGCGGCCCCCGTACAACCGCACCGTCGACGCGATCCTCGGCTTCCTGCGCGACGTGAGCGAGCCCTACCTGCGGATCTTCCGCCGCATCATGCCGTCGTTCGGTGGCTTCGACTTCAGCCCGATCATCGCGATCTTCGCGCTGGCGATCATCAACAGCGTCGATCGTCCGGGGCATCATCCACGGCTGAGGGATCGGTGCAGGGCGGCCTCCATCGTGCGGCCGGGGCCGAGCGCCCGGTGCTGCGCTCGTGGCTGCTCGTGGCGCTGGTGGCGGTCGTCGTCGTGGTCGTGGACCAGCTCACCAAGCACGCCGTCGAAGGCTCGATCGTGCCCGGCGAAGAACGCCGCTTCCTGCCCGGCGTGCAGCTGGTCAACACCCGCAACCAGGGCGTCGCCTTCGGCTTCTTCCCCGGCAGGCATATCGGCGTCACGATCCTGATCGCGCTCGCGCTGGTGGTGCTGCTGGTGTACTTCGCCCGCCACGTCACACGTCCCCTGATCTGGCTGCCCACGGGCATGCTGCTCGGGCGGCGCGATCGGCAACATCCTCGACCGCGTCCGCCACGGCGAGGTCACCGACTTCGTCAAGTTCCCACTCGGTTGGCCGCCGTTCAACCTCGCCGACGCGTCCATCACGATCGGCATCGTGCTGCTGTTCCTGGTCGCCGAGCAGGGCCGCCGGGGCTCGCCGTGAGCTGCCCCGGACTCGTTCTCGATCGTCCTCCAGGACGACGAGTTGATCGTCATCGACAAGGGCGCCCGGGGTGGTCGTGCACCCCGGCCGGGGACACCACGAGGACACCCTCTCCGAGCGCCTCGGCGCCGCTGCTGGCGGGCGGTGAGGCCGAGCGCGCCGGGATCGTGCACCGGCTGGACCGCGACACCTCGGGCCTGCTGGTGGTGGCGCGCACCGAGGAGGCCCACCGGCGCCTGCAGCAGGCGATCGCCGAGCGGCGGGTGCTGCGCGAGTACCTGGCCCTGGTCGAGGGCCGCCCGCCGGCACGGACGGGAACGATCGAGGCCCCGATCGGCCGCGATCCGCGCGTGCGCACGCGCATGACGGTGGGCGGGGCCGGCGCCCGCGAGGCCCGCACCCATTTCACGCTCGAGCGAGCCGCTGGCGGGCTTCTCGCTGCTGCGGGTGCGCCTCGACACCGGCCGCACCCACCAGATCCGGGTGCACCTGAACGCGATCGGACACCCCGTGTGCGGCGACCCGGACTACGGGCGCGCGGGCGTGCTGGGGCTCGAGCGTCAGTTCCTGCACGCCACCCACCTGGCCTTCGAGCACCCCTTCAGCGGCGAGCAGATCGACCTCGAGTCCGCTCTCCCCGAGGACCTGAGGGCCGCGCTCGAGCGCGCCGAAAAGCTATCCTGAGGGACGTAGAGCAAGTCCTCGACCCGCGCGGTCAAGGATCGCGGCCCTGCCCGCCACGGCACCAATCGCCGTCTCGGGTCCCGCGACCGCCGCACGCGGATACTCAACCAGAAAATAAAGGGAGGTGACTCCGTGCCGGAGGTAGGCATCGCGGAGCTGCTGGAGGCCGGAGTCCACTTCGGTCATCAGACGCGCCGCTGGAACCCCAAGATGCGCCGCTTCATATTCGGCGAGCGCGGTGGCATCTACATCATCGACCTGCTGAAGACCGCGGCCGCGCTGAAGGCCGCCCAGGAGTTCGCGTCCACGCTCGCCCACCGCGGAGGGACGGTCCTGTTCGTGGGCACCAAGAAGCAGGCCAGCGACACCGTCAAGGAAGTCGCCGAGGCCGCCGACATGCCCTACGTCAACCACCGCTGGCTGGGCGGTCTGCTGACCAACTTCCAGACCATCAACCAGCGCATCCGGCGCCTGCACGACCTCGAACGCTACGAGACCGAGGGCCAGCTCGCGCTGCTGCCGACCCGCGAGCGGATGGCCGCCCAGGCCGACCTCGAGAAGCTGCGGGCGAACCTCGGCGGCGTCAAGAACATGCAGCGGGTCCCGGACGCGATGTTCGTGATCGACCTCAAAACCGAGCTGATCGCCGTCAAAGAGGCCCAGCGCCTGCGGATCCCGATCATCGGCCTGGTGGACACGAACTGCGACCCGGACGGGATCGAGTTCGTGATTCCCGGGCAACGACGACGCGATCCGCTCGTGTGCGCTGATCACCCAGGCCATCGGCCAGGTCGTCTCGGAGGGTCACTCGATCTTCCGGGCCGAGGAGGAACGCGCCCGCAAGGAGGCCGAAGAGCGCGCCCGTGTCGAGGCCGAGGCCCGCGCCCGCCGCGAGGCCGAGGAACAGGCCGCCCGCGAGGCCCAGGAACTGGCGGCCCGCCTGGCCGAGGAAAAGGCCGCGGCCGAGCAGGCAGCCCGACAGGCCGCGCAGGAGCCCGCTGCGGCGGCTCCCGTTGCGGCGAGGCCGCCCCGGCGGCGGCTGCAGCCCGCGCCGGCACAGGCAGCGCCGGCAGCCCCTGCGGCGCCACGGACAGCCCGCTGCGGCCAGCGGCTCCGCGCCGACCCCCGCGCCGCGGCTGCGGCGGAGCCCGCTGCGGCCGAGGCGCCGCCGCCGAGCCCCGCGCCGCGGCACCCCCGCCGAGCCCCCGGCGGCCGAGGCTCCGGCCCCGCCCGCGGAGGCAGCGCCGCCGGCCGAGGCCGAGCCAGCAGGCGCCCGCCGAGGAGGCACCCGCAACGGCGGCGCCGCCGCCGAGGCAGCCCGCCGAGGCAACCGAGCAGGCCGCTGAGGCGAGCGAGGCGCCTGCAGCGGAGACGACCACCGACACGACGACAGCGGAGACGAGCAGCTGATGAGCACAGTTGAGATCGCGGCAAAAGACGTGAAGGCCCTGCGTGACCGCACGGGCGCCGGGATGATGGACTGCAAGAAGGCCCTCACCGAGGCCGAGGGAGACGTCGAGAAGGCGATCGAGCTCCTGCGGGTGAGGCAGGGCAAGAAGATCCAGGACCTCGGCGAGCGTGCCGCCACCGAGGGCACGATCCAGGCCTACGTCCACGCCGGCTCGAAGGTGGGGGTTCTGATCGAGGTCGACTGCAACACCGACTTCGTGGCCAAGAACGACGACTTCGTGACCTTCGCCAGGGAGGTGGCGATGCAGATCGCCGCCAGCCCGACGGTGAAGTTCGTGAGCCGCGAGGACGTGCCCGAGGAGCTGAAGGAGGCCGAGTCCCGGATCTACGAGCAGGAGGCCTCCGACAAGCCGGAGAACATCCGCGAGAAGATCGTCTCCGGCAAGCTCGACTCCTGGCTGTCCACGATCGTGCTGCTCGAGCAGGAGATGCACAACCCGAAGTTCGACGGCAAGACGGTCCAGCAGCTGCGGGACGAGCTCACGGCGACCACCGGCGAGAACGTGGTGATCCGTCGCTTCGTGCGCTACGGCATCGGCCAGTAGGCCACTCGGCCCCGCCGATCAGGCCGCCCGGCTCCCCTCGGGTACGCTGCTGAGCGCTTCGATGGCCCCCGTCTTCAAAAGGATCCTGCTGAAGCTCTCCGGGGAGGCCCTGATGGGCAGCCTCGACTACGGCACCGACCCCGAGCGCCTGAACGCCGTCGCCCGCCAGGTCTCCGACGTCCGCGACCAGGGGGTGGAGGTGGCGATCGTGGTCGGCGCCGGCAACATCTACCGCGGCATGAAGGGGGCCGCGGCGGGTATGGACCGCTCGACGGCCGACTACATGGGCATGCTCGCCACGCTCCTGAACGCCCTCCCGCTGCAGGACGCGCTCGAGAAGATCGGGACCGACACCCGCGTCCAGAGCGCCCTCGGCGTCTCCGAGGTGGCCGAGCCCTACATCCGCCGCCGGGCCATGCGCCACCTCGAGAAGGGCCGCGTGGTGATCTTCGCGGCGGGCACCGGCAACCCGTTCTTCACGACCGACACGGCGGCCGCCCTGAGGGCCGCCGAGATCCACGCCGAGATCATCCTGATGGCCAAGAACGGTGTCGAGGGCGTCTACACGGCCGACCCGGCGATCGACCCCGACGCGAAGTTCATCCCGGAAATAACGCACATGGAGGCGATCGAGCGTCGCCTCCGGGTGATGGACTCCACGGCCCTGGCCCTCTGCATGGAGAACTCGATGCCGATCAACGTCTTCAACATGGACGACGACACCAGCCTGGCGCGGATAATCTCCGGCGTGCGCGTGGGCACCCTCGTCTCGACAGCGACAGGAGATACAGGTGGCGGCTGAGAACCTCATCGACGAACTCCTGAAGGACGCCGGCGAGCGGATGGGCAAATCCCTGGAGACCGCCCAGCACGAGTTCTCGACGGTCCGCACCGGCCGCGCCAGCCCGTCGCTGCTGGACCGGATCGTGGTCGACTACTACGGGGCCATGACCCCGCTGAACCAGATCTCGACGATCTCGGCGCCGGAGGCCCGCCTGCTGAGCGTGCAGCCATACGACAAGTCTTCGATCAAGGCGATCGAGAAAGCCATCAACGAGTCCGACGTGGGCCTGACGCCCTCCAACGACGGCAACGTCGTGCGGCTCGTGGTCCCCGAGCTGACCGAAGAGCGCCGCCGGGAGCTCGTGAAGGTCGTCAAGGCACTGGCCGAGGAGGGCCGGGTCGCGATCCGCAACGTCCGCCGCGACACGATGCAGCACCTGCGCGAGCTGAAGGCCGAGGGCGAAGCCTCATCCGATGACGAGCACCGGGCGGAGGTCGAGCTGCAGAAGCTCACCGACGGGCGCATCGGCGAGCTCGACGGCGTGCTCAAGACCAAGGAAGAGGAGATCCTGGCGGTGTGATGGCCGCCGGGACAGCGGCGCGCTACCTGGCAATCATCACCGACGGGAACGGGCGCTGGGCCCGAGCCCGACGGGCTGCCCGTCAACGACGGGCACTCCGCCGGCGCCGACACCGTCAAGGACCGGCTGCGCGACGCGGCCGAGCTGGGGATCGAGGAGTTCACGGTGTACTCCTTCTCGACCGAGAACTGGTCGCGCCCGGCCGCCGAGGTGTCCGGATTGATGGGCATGTTCTCGCGGCGGATCGCCGCCGAAACGCCCGAGCTGGACCAGGAAGGGGTGCGGATGCGCTTCATCGGCCGCCGCGAGGGGGTCGACCCCGGTCTGGTGGAGCAGATGGAGTGGGCCGAAGGCGTGACCGCCCCCAACACCCGCATCACCCTGTACGTGGCCTTCAACTACGGCGGCCGGGCGGAGATCCTCGATGCCGCCCGCCGCTTCGACGGCGGCGACGAGGAGGCCTTCAGGGGCTGCCTGTATGCCCCCGAGATGCACGACCCGGACCTGATCATCCGCACCAGCGGCGAGCGCCGCCTGTCCAACTACCTGCTCTGGCAGTCGGCGTACTCGGAGCTCGTGTTCCGCGACGAGCTGTGGCCGGACTTCAGCCGCGAGGCCCTGGAGGAGTCCCTGGCCGAGTACTCCGAGCGCCGGCGCCGCTTCGGGGGCCGGTGAGGAGGCGCTGATGGCGGCCCGGGCACGGTCCACGAGAGGAGCCTCGCCGCGCGGGCGCGCGGGACAGGGGGAGGGGGGCGCAAGCCCCGGCGTGGGCGGGGCCGCGGCCAGGGCGGCCGGCCGGGACGCTCGGACCTCGGCGCGCGGGTGCTGGCCGCGATCCCCGCGATCGCGGTGGCGCTGTTCCTGGTGATCGAAGGTGGCCTGATCTTCACGCTCGGGCTGATCGCGCTCGGGGGCATCTGCATGCACGAGCTCTACGGCATGTACGCCCGTGCCCGTCCGGTGCGCCTGGCGGGCCTGCTGGCGCTGGCGGGGCTGTTGTTCGCGGCCTACTACGGCTCCCAGTTCCAGATCCTGCTCGTGGCCGTGATCGCCCTGCCGGTCACCTTCGGACTCACCCTGCTGACCCCGCGCCCGTCGATCGGCTCGATCGCGATCACGATCCTGGGGATCTACTGGATCGGTTTCGCCCTCGCCCACGCCGTCCTCCTACGTGACCTGCCCCACGGCGAGGCGATCGTGATCGACGTGCTGGTGGGGACCTTCCTCGGCGACACCGGCGCCTACCTCGGGGGCCGCATGTTCGGCCGCCGGCCGCTGGCTCCCTCGATCTCGCCCGGCAAGACCGTGGAGGGACTGCTGATCGGGATGGTGTGCGCCGTGGTGGGCGTGTGGATCGCCGGTCGCTACGAGGAATGGCTGCCCGGGACCCACGCGCTGGTGCTCGGCCTCGGTGTCGCGCTGGTGGCACCTGTCGGGGACCTGTTCGAGTCCTTCGTCAAGCGCGAGGCCCACATCAAGGACTCGGGCGGGTTGTTCGGAGCCCACGGCGGCGCGCTCGATCGCCTCGACGCGGTCCTCTTCACGGCGGTTGTCAGTTACTACATCTGGGCGGCGTACGTGCATTAGCGCTTAGTTGTGCGGGATTCGCGGCGGTTCGTGACCCGAATCATTGGTGACCGTGGGTGCAGTTCGGAGTACGGTCAGGCGTTACCGGCGTAAACTCGCCGCGCATGAAGGGCGGGCGTGAGGGGGCCATCTGAAGCTCCGACCTCCGGCTGGCGAGAGCAACATGGGCAGGCGTTCGTTCTGACGACGGGATGGCCGCTACTCCTCCAGCCCCACGGCTTTGAGGGCGCTCTCCTTGCTGGTGTATGCCGTCCCGGACGTGAGTCTGCCGTCGAGAACCTCGAACACATTCCAGTTGACTACATCGACCGGGACGCCGCTCCCTCTCCGACCGCCGAGAGATACACCTCGACCAGGACGGCGTCGCCGAGGTCGCGCATTTTCACCGGCTCGGCGTGAACACTCTCCCATGTCTCCGATTGCACCGCGACGAACTCGGCCATTCCCTCCGGACCTCGAAACACGGCACCCTCCAGCTGGGCCACCGCCGATGAACGCAGCGTCGCCAGTCCCCATCCGGCGTCCAGAGTTCCGCTACGGCCGAGGCGTCCTGCCGATTGAACGCCTCGAAGAGGCGGCGGACGACGTCCACGTTCTCCTGCGACATCGCCTACTCCTCCAGGCCCACGACTTTGAGGGCCTCGCCGCGCCGAGGTAGCTCCGCTCGTGGAGGATCTTCCCACCACGCAGCTCGTAGACGGTCCCGCCTTGCTGGTCGATTGGGAGCCCGCTGTTACGTTACCTCGCCCGTCCGACGAATCTATAGGTGACGCACCATCACGTCTGGATCGTCTCGTGATCACCTCGTCCAGCAGGAGACGCCCGTCCTCCAAGACATCGAACGAGTCCTCGCGCCACCGACGGAGCCATCGAGGCCGCGGTAGGACCCGATATTGGCGATCCCTCGAACATAGTGGATCTCCACGTCGGGGTAACAAGCTCGGCGGGTGCCTCCCCGGTGGTATTGAGGCCTCGTAGAAGGCCCGAGCGTCGCCACGTTCTCCTGCGACACCGCCTACTCCTCCAGCCCCACGGCTTTGAGGGCTTCGTGGGTCGAGCCGAAGATCGGATTCGGACGATCCGGCCGTCTCGAGCGTGTAGACGAACGTTCGGGCAGTGCTCCATGGGGATGCCGCTGTCCTCTCCATCGCAACACCTCGCGGTGCGGAGCGACCACGGTACTCGCTCTGCACCACGAGATGCGCCAGTCTCGAGGTTGCTCGCCCCATGCCTCAAGCCATTCCGCCGATGCCTTCAACATTCCGTCGTAGCCGCGGTGGTCCTCGGGTCCGGCTGGTCGGGTCTCATGGAGATGACGACATCCGGAGTGACGAGCTGGCGAACGGTTACCTCATCACCGCCCATGTAGGCCGCCATCGCCCTCTGCACGATCTCCACGTTCTCCTGAGACACCGCCTACTCCTCCAGGCCCACGGCTTTGAGGGCCTCGGAGCGGGTGGGGAGCCATTCGACGCGGATGAGCTTGCCGCCGCGAAACAGGAAGAGAACCCAGTAGTCGTACCGCACCGTCGCTCCGCTGTCCTTGCCTCGCATCTCGCGTATCTGATGGCGAGGACTCGGTCCTCTCCGGCGTCGATGATCTCGGCGAGTTCATGACCCCGGCTCCCACGGGTCGTCGGCCTGAGGTAGAACTCCCAGACGGCCGTCACGACCCCGAACGGTGGCTGTCCGGGCCAGTCGCCACTCGGCGAGGACTCCAGCTGGGATCGCAGAGCGCGAGCCGAGGTATCGCGGTCGCGTTCGCTGAACGCCTCGAACCCGCGCCTGACGATCTCCACGTTCTCCTGCGACACCGCCTACTCCTCCAGGCCGAGGTCGGCGAGGGCGCGGTCGCGGTCGACGTACACGACGATCCGCGTCACCTTGCCTTCGTGGATTTCGAAGACTTCGGCACCTTTCAGCTCAACCTGCAACCCGCTCGCGATGCCCCGCCCGCTAGTCTCCGTGAGTACAAGAACTCGCTCGGCGTCCAATTCGCGGTACCCCGCTGCGTCTGCGCGAGACCTCCTGAAGGCTTGGAACACCTTGCGCATTGCTCGTACCAGGCCGTCACGCCCGGTCACGCTGCCTGGTTCGGGACCATCGGCGTACGACGTACTCGATCTCGGGGTCCGCCCACTCGGCCGTGCCGTAGTCGCCACGTTCGATCGCCGCGTAGATCGAGCGTACAAGGTCCAGGTTCTCCGACACCGCCTACCCCCGCTCCTGCGCGAGGCGTTCGGCAGCAGCACGGGCCTCGTCTGGGTCGGGGTAGTGCTTGAGCCTCTCGCACTCGCCGTTCGTCCATGTGGTGAGGTGCGCCACCCGCTGCTCGACGCGGCCTTTGCCGCCGACCAAGCTGCCTCCCTCCCGAAGGACGCTAAGTACCACGCCGTGCCCGAAATCGAGGAGCTCCTCCTCCTCGTACCGGTAGTCCTCCCAGCTCCGACTCCAGTCCTCGATGAAGCCCCTGATCGCCGCCGCGCCCTCGAAGGTCCCCAACCCAGCGGCGGACATGTCGTACACCGCGTCGGCGGCAAACCCGCTCATCACCCCGTCAAGGTCACCGCGACTCACGGCGTCGTACGCCTGTCGCATACGCTCGACCAGGTCGGGGGTCGTGGATTCCTCAGCCATCACCCGCCCAGTATCCCGTCTAGCGCAGGACGGTGCGAGGGACGCAGACACCCCGGCCCACCTCGAACCCTTGGGAGGCTTCTAGCCGACCCGGCCCGAGGCTGTGACCCGGGTCACACTCCGGCAGACGATATACGCGTAGAGTTCGCGTGTCGCGGGCGGCGCTCGTGTTCGTCCGCACCTAACGGAATGGGGGACGACAAATGATGCGGACGTTCAAGGCCCTTCGGGGCGTACTAGTCGCGACCTGCCTTGTGGCGGGCTTTGCGGCTGTGGTGCCCGGCGCGGCGATTGCCTCGGGCCTCAAAGTTTGTGTGCAGGAAAAAGAAGGCGGGTCGATCAAGCTGCCCAAAGCGGGGGTCTGCAAGCCGAAATACAAACTGACCGAACTCGGCGAACCATCGGTGCTGTCGAAAACGGAACAGGAAGAACTCAAAGAACTCCGGAAATACGCCAAAGTGATTCCGTCTGGCGTTGACGGCAAGCCGACCGTTCAGGTATCCGGGGCGAATGTGCAAATCGTCAACGGCGAAGGCAAAACTGAAAGCGCAAACGGTGAGGGCAACCTCGTGCTCGGGTATGACGAGAACGAAAGCGGGCAGTGCAGCAACCGCCATCTGCGCACCAAGCAGCAATGCGAAGAACACGGGGAAACGTGGACACCCGAACCGCACGCCCAAACCGGCTCCCACAACCTGATCCTCGGCAAGGAACAAACGTTTACGAGCTTCGGGGGGATCGATGCCGGTGTTCTCAACACGATCAGCGGCGGATGGGCAACGATCACAGGCGGACGCCAGAACACCTCCAGTGGAGAATACTCGGCCATCCTGGGAGGCGAAGAAGGCACCGCTAGCGGGGTACTATCTTCGGTGAGCGGCGGCGACGCAAACAGTGCGCTTGGTTTTGCCTCGTCCGTGAGCGGAGGCGAACTAAACGAAGCGAGCGGCCCAGTCAGCTCCGTGAGTGGAGGACGCCTTGACAACGCTGACGGGTTCACCGGCAGCTGGGCTGCCGGCGGCGAATTCAACGTATCGGAAGGTCGGTATTCGGCCGTGAGCGGCGGCTACGAAAACAACGCAGCCGCTGCCTATTCCTCGATCTTCGGAGGCAAACACCTGGAAACCAAAACCGAATTCGAAGCCATCCCCTAACGAGGGCATTGCAGCCGGAATGGTGTGGCCCGTGCTGGGACGCGCGGGCCACCACCAACAACGACGAACAGAAGACGATGAACAGTTGGATGAATCAGTGAGCAGAGAGGTCGAGCGGTACTGTGCTCGCAACCCGCTGCCTGACGCGTTTCCCCGCTGACGTGGAGGCGTTCATCTGACGTGGAGGCGTTCATGCGCCGTGGCCGGACGAGAGAAGGCCGACACGACGCCCCAGCGCACAAAGGCGCTACACGAATCCTTTCGCAGCCAGACCCCTCGTTCTGGTTTTTCGCGACTTCCCCTATCCCTCCCCACTGGAGGAGGCGAGGTCGCCGTCGTGCCAGCCCTCATGTCCCATGCTAGTCACAGAGTCGTGCGCCGCCTATCGGTTAAACCACATGACCAGGGGATGAGCGTGTGGATGAATGAGTGTCGCGCGCACAAGCTCGCCCAAATCGGGGGTTGTGGACTCCTCAGCCATCCCCCGCCCAGTATCCCGTCTACTCCTCCAGGCCGAGGTCGGCGAGCGCGTGCCGGCGATCGAGGTAGTTAACGAGTCTCGTCACCATGCCGTCGCGGATGTGGTAGAGGCTCGCGCCCGACGTCCGCATCTCGCCGAGCTCCAGGCCGCTCGCCCTCCCGCGGCCGCTCCGGCGGACGAGCACCAAGATGCGCTCGTCGTCGAGCTCACGGTACTCCTCAACCTTCACCCGATAGTCCTGCCATGCATCCAAGACGGCTCTCAAGCCTTTTTCCATGTCAGTCACCCCCACCCGTATGCCAGGTTCGGGCCCGTCAGCGTTGACCCATTCGATCTCGGGGTGGGCCCAATTGGCCACGCTGAGCGAGCCGCTCTCCACGAACACGTAGATCGAGCGCACGAGATCCAGGTTCTCGGACACCGCCTACTCCTCAAGGCCGACGGCTCTAAGGGCGCCGGCGCGGTCGGCGTAGGCGTCAAAGCCCACGACCTTCCCGTCGCGGAAGGTCCAGACGGCCGCATTGAACGCCTCGACCTCCCGTGTGTTCCCCTCACGGCGACCGAACTCGCGGCCGAAGTCGAGAACGCGGTCTCCGCGGTCGGTGATCCTCTCGCGTTCGGTTCGATACGTGGCCCACGGACCAGTCCAGTCCAGCCAGAAGGCGCGGAAGCCCTCAGGACCCCGGCCGTAGTTGCGGGTCTCTGTGCCGAACAGGGTCGCGGTGCACTCGAAGTCCGGATGCAAGAGCGGTGCTATCAACGAGGCTGCGGTCGCCCACCGCTCGTCGTCGCGGAACAGGGGTGCGATATCCACATCGGGGCCCAGCGAAAACGACCGCACGACCTCCACGTTCTCCTGCGACACCGCCTACTCCTTGAGGGCGAGCTCGGCGAGGGCGCGATCGCCATCCAGGTACAGGACGAGCCGTAGCACCTTGCCGTCGCGGAGGTGGAACAGGTTCGCACCCGTCGCGCGAAACTCCCCAACCGCGAGTCCACTGATGCGGCCCCGTCCCTGCTCACGAAAGAGGACGAGGACGCGCTCCTCGTCGAGCTCGCGGTAGTGCTCCGGCTCCGCACGCATGTCATGCCAGTGTGTCATGTAGTCGCGCCAGCGCTCACCCATCGCCGGGACGCCGTTGATGCTTTCGGGCGATGGCCCGTCGGCGAACACGAACTCGATGTTCGGGTGCGCCCAATCGACAGAGCTGTAGTCGCCACGTTGCCAGTCCGCGAAGATGGCCCGTACGAGTTCAAGGTTCTCTGACGTCGCCTACCCCTCCAAGCCGACGGATTGGAGCGCCTCGTCCCAGCTCGCGAAGGCCCGGACCTCGCCGAACGCGCCGCTGCGGAAATCGGAGACCACGAGACCCAGTGGCTGGCTGATCGGTTGTCCCGAGTCCTTGATCCGTCCCGTCATGTGCACCAGTGCGACCACGCGATCGTCCACCGCACGGACCTCCTCGACGTCGTAGTCGAGGCCGTCGAAGTTTTCGGTGAATCCGGCCGCCAGCCGGCGCAGGCCGTCGTATCCGCGGTACGCGGATCCCTCGAGCCAGCGGTCGCTCGTGTACCAAGCGGCGTCCGGTGTGAAGAACACCAGGGCGTCATCGAAATCCCCGGCGCTGAAAGCCGCAAAGGTCCGCCGTACAAGCTCGACGTTCTCCTGTGACACCTCGCGTCTACTCCTCCAGGCCGAGGGCCTCGAGGGCCTCGGCCGGGTCGGAGTACATCTCCATCCGCGTCTGCCTGCCGTCACGGATCGTGTAGATCTGTGCGAGCGTCATGTCGACGGGCAACCCGCTCGACTTCGAGCGGGCGTGCTGGCGGAGGATCACGAGCACCTGCTCGTCACCCGCGTCGTGGATCGCCTCGACCTCGATCTGCCAGTCCTCGAACGGCTCGGTCCATTCGCGTATGAAGCGGCGCGTCTCCTCGAGACCTTCGTAGGCCTGCTGCTCGGGCCACCCATGGAACATCGTCATGTCCCACACGAAGTCGGGGGCGGTTGCCTCGGTGAGAAAATCGCCCTCGGCTCGGAAGTGCTCGAGCGCGCGACGAATGATGTCCACGTTCTCCTGCGACACCGCCTACTCCTGCACCCCGAGGTCGGCGAGGGCTCGATCGCGATCCCAGTAGAGGGCGAGCCTGACCACCTTGCCGTCCTTGATGTGGTGGACGCTGGCGTTGCGGGAATCCACCCGCCCGAGTTGCACGCCGCTGGCTTTGGCGCGCCCGGCGAACTGGATCAGAACCAACACACGCTCGCCGTCGATCTCGCGGAACTCGGTCGCTTGGGGGCGCAGGTCCTCCCACGCGTTCTGGAACACCCGCCAGCCCTCGGCCATGCCCGCGATCCCGGTCCACCTGCGGGGATCGGGACCATCGGCGAATTCGAACTCGATGTCCGGATGCGCCCATCCCACCGAGCTGAAGTCCCCCCGGTCCCAGCCCGCCTGGATCGAGCGCACGAGATCCAGATTCTCCGACACCCCTCGCCAGTATCGCGTACGCGCCCGGGATCGGCCCGCCTCAGGTCTGTCCCACCACCGGGGCGATGAAGAGGTCGTCGACTCCCTCGACGCCGCCGCCGGGCTCGCGGGGGATCTGGCTGGTGAAGGCCTGTGCCGCGTCCTGGCTCTCGAACACGAGCATGGCCATGCCCTTCCCGCCCGTCCGCATCTCGCCCGCCCAGTAGCCGGCGACCAACCCGGGGGCTCCGGATGCCTGCGGGATCACCTGCTGTGCGAGTACCTGTGTGGCTTCGTCCCCGTCGCTGAACGTGACGGTAAGGAACGCTGCGTGCATCGTGCCTCCTCTGAGGTTGTCCAGGTCGCGCGCGAGCCTAGTCGACCCTGGACGATGCCCGCCGTCAGGCGCGCCGGCGATCTACCCCTCCAACCCGACCGCCCGGAGCGCTTCCGCCTTCGTCTGGAACAGCGTGACGCGGACGAGCGACCCGTCGCGGACCTCGACCACGGACGCCCCGCGGGCTTCGATCTCAAGTCCGCTCGCTCTGCCGGTGCCGCGCATGTTGGCCACGACCAGGACCTGGTCGGGTGGCACCTCGATCAGCTCCCTCGTCTCGAAGGTGGCTCCGGTGAGTCCCTCCCAGCGGCTCGACATCCATCCCCGCCACGCGTCATGGCCGCTGTAGAGGCCACCGTCGGGGGCTTCCGAGCGCGTCCAGTCGAGGACCGCGTCGAGACCGACCAGCGCCAGAGCCGAGTCCAGCTGCTGCTCGTTCACGAGCTCGAGGAATCGCGCCACCAGCTCCAGGTTGGGTTCGACACCGCTCACGAAGCGCTCCTTGGACGTCGACTTGAAGCAGCAGCGGCGTGTCGCCCCGAGGTGGCCGCTGCCGTGGCCGGTGGGAGCCGCTCCTTCTCCCAGGGGCGCCGGCTCGCGGAGGCATCCTTGCCACAGTCCACGATGGCGGAGCCCCCGCGCAAGGGAAATGTGGCCGCAGTTTGCGTGAAAGTCAAGCCCTGCGGCGCGAGTACCGTCTGCGCCGGCCGTTGCTCTTGCGTAAGCGGAGCGCGATCAGCCGCGTCCTCCATGAGTTGGATGACGCGCTCCTCGAGGTTCATCGGCCGCGGGGGCGGGAATCATGAGCGTCGGCGTTGCCGGCCGCGAGGACCGCTCCAGCGGTGCTCACGCCTGCTCCGCGAGCCCGACGGCGGCGAGCGCTTCTGGTCCGATCGAGGTAGCCGCGAATGCGCGTGATCGAGCCGTCGCGGACGTCGAAGGCCATGCCCAGGGCGGAGTCGACGGTCGCACCGCTGCTCAGCCCGCGGCCCTCGAGCCGACCGAGCAGCAGAACGAGGCCGTCCCCCTCCAGGTAGCGCCCCGGGCGTCACGCGGAAGTAGTCCCAGGCACCGGCGAGGAGTCGTCGAAGTAAGCGGCCACCCCGTCGGTCCGCGGAAGCTCTGTCCCTCGATCGCGATCATCGAGGGGAACCACTCGAAGTCGCTCGCCGTCAGCGCGGCGAAGCGCTCGACGTCACGGGCGTTGAAGGCCTCCACGGCCTGTTCGACGATGGTCAGGTTGCTCTGGGGGATGGCTTCCTCGCTTTGGGTCGAGCCGCTGATTCTGCTGGCTCGCCGGATCGTCCCCGCCCGCAGCGGGCGGAGGAGGCCGCCGTCGCGGCGTGCCGGTCCGGGGCCCCGCGACCCGTCTGCGAGGTCGGACGATGTCGTTTCCAACCTTCGCGCGGGCGCCACGTTCTTATATCTGAGGGCGGGGGAACCGCCGGTTTCTGCAGCGCGCTACCCGGTGCGCGGGGAGGTTTGGCCGCGCCCCCCAAAGGGCCTCGCATTTCCCGCTCCCCCGTCCTCACCTCAAGAAAAGGGCAGAGCGGAGGCGACAGTCTTCACCTCCGCTCCAGCCCCCGGCACGAAAGGGGGAATCGTGCCTTGGGCCTCCCCTCAGGGCCCCACCCCCCTGTAACCGTCCGTTCGCGCCCCCAGTGCGGCCCGGGGGCCCGATACCGCGCAGTCGTACTAGGCGAGTAGGATCACGCGCCGTGGTCCTCTACACGTGCTCGCTGAAGAAGGCGGCCGGTGGTCTGCCGGCGCCGCTCGGCCATCCGTGTGGGCGCGCCGCCAAGGCGCTCGACGACGCACGCCACGGCTACGAGATCAAGACCGTCAAGGGTGGCAGCCTGCGGCCCTGGACGTGGCCGTCGCGTGCTCGCGACAGGGCCGAGGTTGAGCGGCTCAGCGGACAGCGGGCGGTGCCGATCCTCGTGCTCGACGGCGGCGAGGTGATCTCCGGAACGGGTGAGATCGTCGACTGGGCCCGGGCCAACCAGGCCGCCGCCGCTCCCGCCTGAGCCGGGCCGCCGCTGACCCGGGCCTACAGCGGCGGTTCCTGGGTGGAACCGCAGTCGGCCACGGCAAACGCCGCCACGCACACGGTCTGCGACTGCCAGCGGGTTTTGAAGCCCCTCACGAATTCGCTGATCGCGCGCTGCTTGGCCTTCGCTCCTTTGACGGACGCGACGACCCGCTTCTGGATCGCGACCGAGAGGATGTTCAGGCGCACCCGCAGCAGCAGGTCGGCGATCGTCTGGCCGCTGTCGCGCAGGAACCTCCGGAATTCGCGGCGGTGGGGGAACTGCTCGGCGCTGATGTGGTCGAAGCGCCGCTTGCACGGTTGCTTCGCTCACGTTGACACCCAGCTGCGCTGCTTCGCCGATCACCCAGTCGTTGCTGATGAGGAAGTCCATCACCTCTTTGATCGTCTCGCCGACGGGCGGCGGAGGTCTCTTGACGCGGCGCGTGCCCTGCTGGGTTTCGCTCTTGCGCGCCACCTTGGCCCAGTGGTTGAAGGTCGCGCCCGTGATCGGGTATTGGCCCACGCAGGCGAGGACGACCTCAGCCGGCGCGGGGATGGCGGGCGTGAGCGCCGGTGCGGGGAGGACGCTTCCGGGCGCCGCCGGTGTGGGCGGCGCGGGCGGAGGCGGCGGGCACTGCCCCGGCACGGCCGCCGCGGAGGCACCTGAGGGCAGGCTCGTGAGCGCCGCGAGGCAGAGCAACAGAGCCGTGACCGAGGCAGCGATCGCGCAGCGCTGCGCGCTCGGCCTTCCGGGGAGGGCATCGAACAGCATCCCGGTCAAGGCTCTGCCCGGGTGACCCGGTCCCAAACCCCGGTGCGTGATCGATAGCTGTGGGATCATGGCCCCGGTGCCCGCGCGCAAGCGCCTGTTGATTCTCGGCTCGACCGGCTCGATCGGGACCCAGGCGCTCGACGTCTGCGACCGCAGCGACGAGCTCGAGCTGGTGGGGCTCTCGGCCGAGAGCTCCTGGGAGGCGCTGGTCGAGCAGGCCCAGAGGTGCGGCGTGAAACGGATCGCGCTGGCGGACGTGGACGCCGCGGCGCGGGCCTCGGAGGCGTGGACCGACGGCCAGGTCCTGGGGGGCCCGGAGGGCCTCGTGCGGCTGGTCGTGGAGGCCGAAGCCGATCTCGTGCTGAACGCGCTCGTCGGCTCGGCCGGCCTCGGGCCCGACGGTGGCCGCGCTGGGGGAGGGGATCGACCTCGCCCTCGCCAACAAGGAGTCGCTGGTCGTCGGGGGCGAGCTCGTGACGGCCCTCGCCGAAGCCACCAACGCGCGCATCGTGCCGGTGGACTCCGAGCACACGGCCCTTCACCAGCTGATCTCCGGCCAGCCGCCCGGAGCGGTCCAGCGGCTGACGATCACCGCCAGCGGAGGCCCCTTCCGGGGGCGCACGCGCGCGGAGCTCGAGGACGTGACCGTCAAGCAGGCGCTGGCCCATCCCACCTGGGCGATGGGGGGCAAGATCACGATCGACTCCGCCACGCTGATGAACAAGGGGCTCGAGCTGATGGAGGCCCACCACCTGTTCGCGGTGCCCTACGACCGCATCGACGTGCTCGTGCATCCGCAGTCGCTGGTCCACGGACTCGTGCAGCTCGCCGACGGCGCGATGCTCGCCCACCTCGGCCCGCCCGACATGCGCATCGCGATCTCCTACGCGCTCCACGGCGGGGAGAGCGTCGAGCTCCCGATCGTCCCGCTCGACCTCGCCCGGGTGGGCGAGCTGACCTTCGAGCCGGTTGACCTCGAGGCCTTTCCCTGCCTGCGCCTGGCCGAGCAGGCCGCCCGGTCGGGCGGCACCGCGCCGTGCATCCTCAACGCCGCCAACGAGGTCGCCGTCCACGCCTTCCTCGACGGACGTCTTCGCTTCCTGGGGATCCCCGAGGTGATCGAGCAGACCCTCGAGCATCTGGAGAGCGAACCGATCCGCTCGTTCGAGTCCCTGTACGAGGCCGACCGCCGCGCCCGGGAGATCGCCGGGGAGGCCGTCGCGCGCATGCTCGACTCGCTGAGCCCGCCCGGCCGCCGCGGCGGTTCCCCCAAGGTTCCCGTTAAGGCTGCCTGCCACACTGAGCCGGTGAGCTGGGTCCTAACGCTCCTCGGGATCTGCGCCCTGATCGTCCTGCACGAGCTCGGCCACTTCACCGCCGCCAAGGCCGTGGGCATGCGGGTCGAGCGCTTCTCGCTGTTCTTCCCGCCCGACCCTGTTCCGCGTCCGCCGCGGCGAGACCGAGTACGCGATCGGCGCGATCCCCCTCGGCGGCTACGTGAAGATCACCGGGATGAACCCGGAGGAGCTCAAGCCGACGGTGAGGAGGAGCTCGACCCGGAACTGCTGCGCCGCGCCTACTACAACCAGGCGACGTGGAAGCGGGTCGTGGTGATCGCGGCCGGGCCCGGCGGTGAACATCGTGATCGCCTTCCTGCTGTTCTGGGTGGTGCTCCACAGCGCCACCATCAGCGGCGCCGCGACGCTCGAACGTCTCGATCCCTCGGTGCACACGATCGCCACCACCACCTCGGTGCTGGCCACCGAGAAGGGGCTGCCGGCGGCCGACGTGCTGCGCCCGGGTGATCGCATCGTGGCGATCGACGGCCGCCACCTGGGCCTCGCCGCTCGCGCGCGGCGATCGCCTCCCACACCTGCGCGGGCTCGCTCACGGACGGCTGCCGCGCCGAGCAGCCCGGTGCAGCTGACCGTGATCCGCGACGGCCAGCGGCTCACCCTGAGCCTGTACCCGCGCTACGACGCGGAAGCCAAGCGGATGCTGATCGGGATCGGCTTCGGCGCCCCCGAAACCGTTCGGCGTGCTGGCGGCGGCCGGGGCGCTCGTTGAGCGAGATGTGGCACGTCACCACCAGCACGGTGACCGGCCTCGGCAAGGCGCTGACGAGCTCAAAGACCCGCGGTGAAGTTTCGAGCATCGTCGGCATCACCGCCGACGCCCACGAACAGGTTCAGGCGGGCGCCAGCGACGCGCTCGTGTTCCTCGGCTTCATCTCGCTCGTGCTGGCGGTCATCAACCTGTTCCCGTTCCTGCCCCTCGACGGCGGCCACATCCTGTGGGCGGTGGCCGAGAAGGTCCGCGGCCGGCGCATCTCGCTGGCGGCCATGTACCGCTTCAGCTCGGTCGGGATCATCGTGCTGCTGTTCCTGGTCGTCAACGGGATCAGCAACGACATCGGCCGCCTCGACGGGCTGACGCACACCCAGCTCTTCACCAGCCCCGCGAAGCGCTCCGGGCGGGCGGGGCCGAACAGCTCCTCGAGCTCGCGGCGGCGCAGCAGCGAGATCTCCTCCCAGCCGCCGGCCACGCCCAGGCGCCAGTAGCGCCGGCGCAGCCGCACGGGCAGCCACTGGGCCCCCGGCAGCAGCGAGTGGGGCTCGATCGGGAACGAGTAGGCCGGCGTCTGCACGTACCAGCCCCGGCCCACGCGGCGCAGCTCCGCGCGAACGCCCCGCGGCGCGCCGGCGGGACGTGCTCGATCACGCTCGAGCAGTACACGAGGTCGAACTCGTCGTCGGCGAACGGCAGCCCCTCGGCCGGGTCGGCGAGCACGAACGGCCCCGGGTACTCGGGACGCTCGGTCAGGTCGAGCCCGGTGATGTCGAGCTCGGGCTCGAGCGCGCGCAGGCCGAGGCTGCCGCAGCCGACGTCGAGCACGCGCCCGTCCGGCGGCAGCCCGGCGAGCGCGAAGAAGCGCTCGTGGCGCCGCGCACGGGCCCTGGAGGCGAACGGCTCGGCGATGCGCGCCAGCGGCCGACGCGCGGTGGCGTAGACCTCCGGCATCATAGAATCAGCCTATGGCCTCCAAGCGCCAGATCCACGTGGGCGGCGTCGCCATCGGCGGCGGCGCCCCGGTCGCGGTCCAGACGATGACCAAGACCGAGACCGCCAACCTGCCGGCCACGATGGCCCAGATCCGCACCGTGGCCGAGGCGGGCGCGGACATCGTGCGCGTGGCGGTGCCCCGCGAGCAGGACGCCCAGGCGCTGAAGACGATCGTCGCCGAATCGCCGATCCCGGTGATCGCCGACATCCACTTCAACCACACGCTCGCGCTGAAGGCGATCGAGGCCGGAGCCCACTGCGTGCGCCTGAACCCCGGCAACATCGGCGGCCCCGAGAAGGTCGCCGAGGTGATCGCCCTGGCCAAGCAGCGCGGGACCCCGCTGCGCGTGGGCGTGAACTCCGGCTCGCTGCCCAAGCACCTGCGCCAGCTCGAGTACGACAACCCCGTCGAGGCGCTCGTGACGGCCGCGATCGAGACGGTCCAGCTGATGGAGAGCCTGGACTTCACGAACTTCAAGGTCTCGATGAAGTCCACCTCGGTGCCCAACACGATCGCCTCCAACCGGCTGCTCGCCGAGCGCATCCCCTACCCGCTGCACCTCGGCGTCACCGAGGCCGGCACGAAGTGGTCGGGCTCGCTGAAGTCGGCGGTCGGACTCGGGACGCTGCTGGCCGACGGGGTCGGCGACACGATCCGCATCTCGCTGTCCACCTTCCACGCCGAGGAAGAGGTGAAGGTGGCCTGGGAGATCCTCAAGGCGCTGAAGCTGCGCGAGCGCGGGCCCCGACCTGATCGCCTGTCCCACCTGCGGGCGCCTGCAGTTCGACATGGACACCGTCGTGGCCGAGGTCGAGCGCCGCCTGGAAGCCTATGAGGACCCGATCGAGGTGTCCGTCCTGGGCTGTGCCGTGAACGGCATCGGCGAGGCCCGCCACGCGGACTTCGGCATCACCGGCGCCAAGGACATGGGGATGATCTACTCCAAGGGCGAGCCGCTGAAGAAGGTGCCCACCGAGCAGCTGGTGGACGAGCTGTTCAAGGAGATCGACCGCTACTACGCGGCCGGCAAGAACGTCCAGCGCGACGAGCGCGAGGCCGACGAGGCGCGCGCCTGGCTGGCCGAGAACGAAGACCTGACGGCGATGACGCCCGAGCGGATCGCGGCCCTGGAGGCCGCCGCGGCCGCAGACGACGCCCTCGCCGAGGAGGTGCTGGAGTCGATGCTGACGCCGGCCGCCGGCGCCGCGAGCCACCGCGGACGCGCCGCCCGCAGCGCTCGACGAGGAGCTCTCTCCCGTCGCCGGCCGGCGCTTCAGCCGCTAGCCGCCCTCAGCCGGCGGCCGAGAAGCGCTCGGCCACCGCGCTCCAGTCGACCACGTTCCACCACGCGTCGATGTAGTCGGGGCGGCGGTTCTGGTACTTCAGGTAGTAGGCGTGCTCCCACACGTCGACCCCCAGCAGCGGGGTCTTGCCCGAGGAGATGGGGCTGTCCTGGTTGGCGCTGCCCACCACCGCCAGGCCGGAGCCGTCGTGCACGAGCCACGACCAGCCCGAGCCGAACTGGTTGACGCCGGTTTCCTTCATCTTGGTCTTGAGGTCCGCGAAGGAGCCGAACGCGGAGTCGATCGCGCTCGCCAGCTCGCCCTGCGGCTCGCCGCCCCCGTCGGGGCTCATGATCTGCCAGAAGAGGCTGTGGTTGTAGTGGCCCCCGCCGTTGTTTTTGACGGCTCTCCGCTTGTCCTCGGGCACCTGGCTGAGGTCCCGCAGGACATCCTCGATCGGGGTGTCGGCGAGCGCCGTGCCCTCGAGGGCGGCGTTGACCTTGTCCACGTAGGCCTGATGGTGCTTGTCGTGGTGGAATTCCATCGTCGCCTTGTCGATGTGCGGTTCGAGCGCGTCGTAGGCGTAGGGCAGCGGCGGAACGGAGTAGGCCATCGCAGAAGGCTCCTTGTCGAGTTTTTCCGACGGGTGGGGGTCACGGCTGTTCTATCAGCCGTGCATCTACGGCGCGCCTCGGGCATGCCGTAGTCGGTTCGGACCAATCCCGCTCGAGGTCGCGAAAAGAAGCGTGGACGGGGTTATGGTCGTCTCCTGGACTCGATCTGAAGGGGGAGGATGTGATGAGGGGAAAGCGCCTTGCGGCGTTGCTGCTCGGGCTGGGCGCGATCGGAGGCGTGGCTGCCGGGGAGGCCTCCGCGAACGCGTCGTTCTATGAATGCGTGAAGAACAAAGATGGCGGCTTCAGTGACAAGGGCTGCACGGTCGAAGGCTCGAAGCACCACTTCGAACTGCGCGAAGGCATCGGCAAAGGGAAGCCCTTCAAGGGCAAGGGCGTGGCCGTCTCCATGAGCGTGCCGGCGCTGGGGAAAGAAATGACCTGCACCGCCAGCAAGAGCGTGCTCAGCGTCGAATCGCCCCACGATCCAGCCGGGACGGGCTCGTTGACCTGGAGCGGATGTCAGATCGAAGGCGCGAGTTGCAGGAGCACGGGCGAGAAGAAGCCCGGGGTCGTGGAGGCCGAACTCGTCGCCGAATTCGGCACGCTCGAAGAATCCAAAGCACTGAATGCCCGTCCGTTCGCAGCCGGGGACGGCATCGGCGGCGTCAGCGTGGGACTCAAGAAGAAGCCCGGAGGCCAGCTCTCGGTGCAGTGCGGAGCCGGCGGATTCACCGTCAACGGCGCGGCGATCGGCGAGGTCAGCGAAGACGTGGGCCAGATCTCGAAGACCTCCGAGTGGACCTTCGCGCTCGAAAAAGGCGTGCAGAGGTGGGGCGCCTTCCTGGGAGGCCCGCCCGAGCACCTCGAAGTCACCGTCGAAGGCTTCGGCAGTTTCGAAGCCGCTCTGTCGATGGCGATCGCCAACAAGGGCGAAGCGCTCGAGCTGAAAGTCTGAGCGCCCGGCTCAGACCCAGGCTCGCCGGCTCGCCGAGCCGGTAGGCTCCGCGGCGCCCTGCCCGGGACCCGCGAGCCATGACACGCCTCTCCCACTTCCTGCTGCCCACCGAGAAGCAGCCGCCCAGCGACGCGGAGGCGATCTCGCACAAGCTGATGGTGAGGGCCGGGCTGGTGCGCCAGATGGGAGCCGGCATGTGGACCTGGCTGCCCGCCGGCTGGCGGGTGCACCAGCGCGTGGTGGGGATCATCCGCGAGGAGATGGACGCGATCGGTGGCCAGGAGATGCTGATGCCCGTGCTGCAGCCGGCTGACCTCTGGCGGCGCACCGGCCGGCTCGGAATCGAGGAGCTGTTCAAGCTCAGCGACCGCAAGGGCTCAGAGCTGGTGCTCGCGATGACCCACGAGGAGGCCGTCACCTTCCACGTCGCCCAGCTCGTGCGTTCCTACCGCGACCTGCCCCTGATCCTCTACCACTTCCAGGTCAAGGAGCGCGACGAGCCACGCCCCCGCGCCGGGGTCCTGAGGACGCGCGAGTTCATCATGAAGGACGCCTACAGCTTCGACCGCGACCAGGAGTCCCTCGAGCGCAGCTACGCGATGCACGTGGAGGCCTACGACCGCATCATGGAACGCACCGGCCTGCGCTTCTACCGCGTCGAGGGGGACGTCGGGATGATGGGCGGGACCGGCGCCCACGAGTACATGGCCCCGTGCGCCGCCGGCGAGGACGAGATCGTGCTGGGAGAGGGCTTCGCCGCCAACTCCGAGGTCGCCGAGCGCCTGGAGGGCGTCGAGCGCGACGGCGAGGGCTTCCTGCGCAACGGCGAACGGCTGACTGTCGAGCCGGCGATCGAGGTCGGCAACATCTTCAAGCTCGGCACCCGCTACTCCGAGGCCCTGGGCGCCAACTACCTGGACGAGAGCGGCACCGAGCAGCTGATCTGGATGGCCTCCTACGGCATCGGCCCGGCCCGGCTGGTGGCGGCCGCCGTGGAGCAGTACTCCGACGAGCACGGCATCTCCTGGCCCCGCGCCCTGGCGCCCTTCGCTGTTCACCTGGTCTCGCTCGGCGCCGCCGGCTCACCCGAGCGCGAGGCCTGCGACCGCGTGTACGAGACGCTGCTGGAGGGTCGGGTGGAGGTCCTCTACGACGACCGCGACGCCGGGCCCGGAGAGAAGTTCGCCGACGCCGAGCTGCTCGGGTGCCCGCTGCGTCTGACCGTCGGGCGCCGCTCGCTGGAGTCGGGCGAGATCGAGGTTCAGGTCCGCCGCGGGCGCCAGGAGCGCCCGCCGCTGGCGCTCACGGAGGAGCCCGGCCAGCTCCTGGGCGCGGTGGACGAGCTGTGGCAGAGCACCCCCTAGGGGTCCGCCGCCTGCTGGGCCTGGATCGCTCCGGGCCGCCGCCGCCGGAGACCCTCTCCGGAGCGCCCCTGCGGGTGTGGACGATCCCCAACGCGGTCGGTTTCGTGCGCCTCGGGCTGGTGCCGGTGTTCCTGGTGGTGGCCCTCTCGAGCTCGGACGGCACGAGTGCCGGCGCCGCGGTCCTGTTCGCGGTGATCGCGGGGGGCGACTACCTCGACGGGATCCTGGCCCGCGTCACCGGTCAGTACAGCCGCCTGGGGACGCTGCTGGACCCGATCACCGACCGCGTCCTGATCGTGGCCGGGGTGGTCGTGTGCTGGCATTTCCGGCTGCTGCCCCGCTGGGCGCTGGCCGTGCTCGCCGCCCGTGAGCTGCTGATGCTCGTGTTCGGCCGCTACGGACAGCGTCGCGGAGTTGAGCTGCGTATCAACTGGCCCGGCCGGGTGGCGGTGTTCCCGCTGATGGCCTCGCTGTTCTTCGCCATCACGGGTCTCGAAGGCCTCGCCGAGATCCTTCTCTACGTGGGGCTCGTGCTGGCCATCACGGCGACGGTGATGTACCTTCGCTACGGGCTCTCGGAGCTGCGCCGCAGGGCGCGTCCATAGCCTCAAGCTCAACCTGACATTCGGGCTATACTTGGCAGACCCGGGGCTCGGGGAGCGCTCCTCTCCCGAGGACTTGCTCCCGGGGTCAAAGGCCCGCGAGAGAGAAGAGGCGACGATGGACGAGACGTTCCCGGACCTGGGCTCGCTGAGCGACGCAGAACTCAAAGACGTGATCCGCCAGCTGACGGAGGAGGAGACCGAGATCTCCTACCGCCGGCGCATCCTGCACGGCAAGATCGACATCCTCAGGGCGGAGCTGGTGAACCGCCTGCGCCACAAGCACGAGGGTGGCGAAGCCCTGATCACCGGCGAGGACGTCCAGCGGCTGACGGACATCCTGTCCCAGGGCTCGGCGGAGAACTAGACCCCCCGGGCCGATGGCCATGCACTGCACGGAGTGCGGCTTCGTCAACAGCGAGGGAGCCAACTATTGCCAGCGTTGCGGGGCTCTGCTGCCGCGCGTGGAGGGGGACGGGGACCCGGCCACCGCCACCTACCGCATCGGCGAGACCGGCGAACTTGTGCCGGTCGAGATCGGCGAGGTCACCGAGCGGGGTCCCGCGTTCGTGATCCGTGCCGGGGGAGGCCGCGTGGGGGAGAGCTTCCCCGTCAACGGCGAGCGCATGAGCATCGGCCGCCGCCCCGACTCCGAGGTGTTCCTCGACGACATCACCGTCTCGCGTGACCACGCGCTGCTGATCCACCGCGGCGAGGACTGGTACCTGGACGACTGCGGGTCGCTGAATGGCACCTACGTCAATCGCTCGCGGATCGAGTCACACCAGCTGCAGGAGGGCGACGAGGTGCAGATCGGTAAGTACAAGCTGACCTTCCACGTGCGCTGATGGCCGTGTCCTCGACATCCACGGACACCGCCGCCGTGCCCGCCGGCGCCACCCCGGCGCCGGGAGCGGGCGAGGCGGCCAAGCGGCCGAAGTCGCTCACTATCGGCGCGGTCTGCAAGGCCCTGGCGCAGGAGTTCCCCGACATCTCGATCTCCAAGATCCGCTACCTCGAGGACCAGAAGCTGCTGGCCCCCCGCAGGACGCCGGGCGGCTACCGCCTCTACACGCAGGCCGACGTCGCCCGCCTGCGGACGATCCTGCGCATGCAGCGCGACGAGTTCCTGCCCCTGCGGGTGATCCGCCAGGAGCTGGCCGCCGGGCGCGCCGAGGAAGCCGACGTCCCCGCTCGGCGTGAGGGCGCCCGCACCTGGAGGACGAGCATGAGCGTGCGCGAGGGCACCGGCGCCCTGCATTCCCTGGAAGAGGTTCTCGAAGAGACCAAGGCGGACGCCAAGCTGGTCCGCGAGCTCGAAGAGTACGGGGTCGTGAAAGGCGAGATGCGGGGAGGAGTGCGCTACTTCGACGACACCGAGCGGGAGATCATCGACGCGGTCGCGGAGCTGGCCCGCTACGGCGTCGGCGGGCGCAACCTGCGCGTGTTCCGCTCCTCCGCCGACCGCGAGGCGAACCTGCTGCAGCAGATCCTGGCCCCGGCCCTGCGCTCGCGCAACCCAGAGCGTCGCAAGGAGGCGGTCGAGGCGCTCGAGAACCTGGCCGTGGTGGCGACCCACCTCAAGCACCTGCTGCTGATCCGCGATCTGCGCAAGATCGTCCGCTGATGAGCGCGCACTCGCTGCGCTCGCTGATCCGCGACATCCCGGACTTCCCCAAGGCCGGCGTCAACTTCAAGGACATCACGCCGCTGATCGAAGACGCCGGCGCGCTGGCCGAGGCCGTCGAGCTGCTGGCCGACCACGCCCGCCCGCTGTCGGTGGACTTCGTGGTCGCCGCCGAGGCGCGGGGCTTCCTGCTCGGTCCGGCCGTGGCGCTGGCGATCGGGGCCGGCTTCGTGCTGGCCCGCAAGCCGGGCAAGCTCCCGTATGAGACCGTCAGCGCCGAGTACCTACTCGAGTACGGCTCCGGGCAGCTGGAGCTGCACACCGACGCCCTGCACGCCGGCGGGCGGGTGCTGGTGCACGACGACCTGCTGGCCACCGGCGGCACGGCCGCCACCCTGTGCGAGCTGGTGGAGAGCCTCGAGGGCGAGGTGGTGGCGTGCAACTTCCTGGTCGAGCTGTCCTTCCTCGGCGGCCGCGAGCGCCTGTCCGGGCGCGAGGTCCACTCGGTGCTCAGCTACGACTCGTAGGGGCCTTCCGCAGGCGCCGCGGGGGTAGACGCGGTGGTCGGGAGGGACTAGAGTACTTCCGCATCCGAGCTGCAGTCACAAGGGAACGGAGGGTGATGGTGAGCGCGCGCGTCGTGGGGAAATGGTGCGGTGTCGCCTTGGCCGCGAGTGCCGCATTTCTGTGTGTGAGCCTGGCTCCGGCCGGAGCGAGCGCGGCGAGTTTCGTACAGGGGGCGAACCTCCCGCCCTGTATGGGTGAACACCACGAAGTCGCCGAAAGGGATCGCGTCGTGGTCTCCCGTGACGGGACGACCGCCGCATGGAATGAATGCGTCTACACGCGACCCGAGGGATCCTGGGAAATCCAGGCTGCGCTGCTCCCGATCAGCCCTCCGTGGGGGATATCCGATGACGGGAACACGCTCAACACCTTCCGGGACGGCATCTTCACTCGCTCGGGAGAAACCTGGAGCCAGCAGACCGCCACCGACTTCGACGCGATCTCGGGCGACGGCAACACGGCGGTAAGGGTCCTCGAACAGAGCCACACCGGAAAAAAGAAAACCCTCGTGCAGACCTATCCGGTGCAGGTGTACGCGCGATCGGGTGAAGTCTGGTCCCTGCAGGCGGAATTCACCCAGACGATCTCAGGCGAAGGGTACTTCGGAGCGCAGGCTGAGGCCGTGGCGCTGTCCGACGACGGCGACACCCTCATCGTCGGCGCGCCGTACCAGAACAAGAGCAAGGGCGCGGCCTACATCTACGTCCGCTCGGGCGAATCATGGACGTTGCAGGCAACGGTGACGCCCTCCGGCGAGAAGGGCAAGGGCACCTTCGGCAGCGGGGTGACGCTCTCCGAAGACGGCAGCACGGCGCTCATCGCCGCGGACTTCGATCGCGGGGCGCACGGCGCGGTATGGGCGTTCACACGCTCGGGCGCCACCTGGAGCCAGCAGGCAGAACTGAACGCCGGACACGTGAAGAACGAGACCTTCTTCGGCGACTCGATGGCCTTGAGCTCCGACGGCAACACGGCCCTCATCGGGGCCTCCGGGCAACCGCCCGGCAAGAAGCAGGAGCCCGGAGCCGCCTTCGTGTTCGAACGCTCGGGCGGATCGTGGACGGCGGCCCAGACGCTGCGACCGAACGGTGAAGAAGTGCCTGAAAACGGCTTCGGCTGGCAGGTGGCACTGAGCGGGGACGGCAAAACCGCGTTTGTTCTGCAGGAGAACGAGTACAAACCCGTAACCGAACCCCCGACCGTCGTCACCGCCTGGACGCGATAGAAGCGACCGGATCGCCGACGCGACGCGGTGCGGGCGGGGGCTTTGCGTGGGCGGGGCCCACCGAGTGAGCCCTTGACGGCGCTTACCGGTTTCGGGTAGAAGAAACCATCCGCCCGAGCATCGGGCTTCAATCAGAACCACAAACACCGGGGGTGGGGGCATGTCTGCACGTCGGACGTCGTCGTACTGGTTGATCACGGGCGCGAGGAGGGCGGCGCATCGCGCGAGACGCTTGCGTCAACTGCTCGGTGCGGCCGCGGCGTGCCTCTCGCTCGTGATGCTCGCGGCCATGGCCTCGTCCGCAGCGGCGGAACCGATCGGCGGTAGCGAAGTGCTCGGTATGGGCCACAACGGGGAAGCGGAGATCGGACTCGGATTCCAGTCGGGCAACGAGGTCGCGGCGGACACGATGCCTGGGCTCGCCCACGTCGCGCAGATGTCTCTTGGCTTCAACTTCGGGCTCGCGGTGGTCAGCAACGGCATACGGAAATGGGCCGTCGGCTGGGGCGAAGACAACAAGGGCCAGCTCGGCAACGGGAAAGCCGAAGGACAGCCGCAGGAAGTGGCCGAGCCGATCGGCGAAACGCTGGAATCGGGCGTGGAAGAGGTGGCCGCGGCCGGCGATCACGCCATGGCCCTAAAGGAAGGTCACGTCTACACGTGGGGCATCACCCAGTTGGGGGAGGCCGGCATCGGTAAGCCGACGGAAAAAGAAAAACTCGAAGGCGAAGAAGCTTTCGCCAAAGGAGAAGAAGCCCGCGTCGCCACGGCCGTGCTTACTCCTACCGAAGTCCCAGGGCTCTCAAACGTCGTCGCGATCGCAGCTGGTGGCACGACCGACTACGCCGTCCTGAGTACGGGTGAAGTGATGGCGTGGGGCGAAGACACCTACGGCCAGGTCTCGAACCATGACCCCAAGCAGTACAAAACGCTCAAAGAAAAGGAAGAAGTCTGCTCCGAAGGCGGCGAATCGAAATGCCTGTGTGCCAGCGAAAACACGCACGGCGTGGTGGTGCCGTGCATAACTACGCCAACGTACATCGAAGGTATCCCGCTCGGCGGCACGTACCACCTGAAAGGAGTCAAATCGATTCAGGCCGGCGAACAGGGCGCATACGCGCTCACCGGTCAAACTACTGAAAACCGTCAGCTGGATGCGTGGGGGACGAACGAGTCCGGTGAGCGCGGGACCAATCAGGAAATCGGCAAGTACGGGCCGTGGGCGCTTCCCGTATATCTGCCGGCGGGCGAAGTCGAGGAAGTGGCGCCCGGAAACCACCATGTGCTCGTGCTCCTCGAACACCAGGTGTACGGCTGGGGGAACGACGGCGAAAACGCGCTCCTCGGCAAAACGGAAACGACACACAAATCGCCCGAAGGGACGCTGGAAGGCTGCGGCAATCTCACGAAATGCTTCAGGAAGTACGTCCACCTGGCGGGTATCGGGTCGGTGAGCGCCGTCGGTGCCGGCAAGGCCAACAGCTATTACGTCAAAGAAGGCCACGTGTACGCCTGGGGCCTGAACACGTGGGGACAGCTCGGAGTTGACGAAACCTCACAGAAAGCCTCTCAGAACATCGAAACGCCGACGTTCGTGAGAGGGCCCGAAGGCGAAGCGATCACGCACGCGGTGGCCGTACAGGGAAGCGAACAGCGGGGCGCGGTGATGGTCGAAGAAGGAACCGCGCCGCCTCCGACGATCAAAGTCGAAGCGGAACGGGAACCGGAATCAGAAGTCTACGACGCCGTAAAGGTGGCGTGGACGTTCAAGTGGACCAAAGAAAACGGCAAAAAAACCGTCTACAAAGTCCGCCTCTGTGCCGAGCCCAAACAGGCGATCAACACCTGCTACGAAGAAGAACTGACGAAAACACAACCCCGCAACGTGACCTTTTCCAAAGTGCCCCGCGGCTACAAATGGCTCGTCACGATACGGCCCCCCACGTCCAACAGCGAATTCAACAAGCTGGTTCCGGAACTGGAATTCCCGTAGCACGGGGTGGTGGTGCGGTGGCCCGGCGCTGCGGTCGGGCCACCGCGCGTGCTCGTATGGGAGGGCGCCTGTGACCCTCAGGTCATAAGCTCCCCCTATGCCCACCGCGCGTCGCAGCCGCACGATCTCGGCCTCCCCGGATGAGCTCTGGGAGCTGATCGGCGACCCTCACCACCTGCCGCGCTGGTGGCCCCGGGTGACGCGGGTGGAGGACGTCGAAGGGAGCGCCTTCACGGAGGTGTTCGCCACCAGCAAGGGCAAACTCGTGCGGGCCGACTTCGACCTCGTCCATCGCGACGAGGGCCAGCACACCCTGCGCTGGGCCCAGCGCCTCGAGGGCACGGCCTTCGGCCGCGTGCTGCGCTCGGCCGAGACGGAAGTGCGTCTGACGCCGGTCGCGGCCGGAGCGCCGGCAACGGCCGTCGCGGCCACAGCCGGGACGGGCTCCGATGAGTGGTCCGGCGAGGCGGAGCTCGAGCACGCCGCGGCCACCGACGTGACGATCGAGCTGCGCCAGGCTCCGGCCGGCTTCTTTGCCCGCTTCGGCGGCTTCATGATCCGCCGGGCGGCCACACACACGATCGACGAGGCCCTCGACGGCCTGGCCCGGATCAGTGGCTGAGCGGTCCCAGCCCGCGGAGATGCGCTGGTGGGGGTGGGGCGACCCCGCCCAGCCGCCGGCGCTCGGAGCGCGGGCGCTGAGCTACCTGCGCGAGCACGTGGGCATCAGCGAACGGCCCCGAGCGCCGGTCGCGCTGTCCCGCGTCGGGCTGCCGCCTTCGCGCCTGGGAGAGAGCCAGCTCGACCGCCTGCGGGCGATCCTCGGAGCCGACGGGGTCAGCGCCGAGCACCCGATCCGAGTGCTCCACGCGGCCGGCAAGGGCTACCCGGACCTGGTGCGGATGCGTGCCGGGACGCCCGACGGTGCCCCCGACGCCGTCGTCTTCCCCCGCTCCCACGAGCAGGTGATGGCGCTGCTGCGCGCCTGCGCGTCGTCCTCACTGGCGGTGGTGCCGTTCGGCGGTGGCACGAGCGTGGTCGGCGGGGTGGCCCCGCTCAGCGGCGAGCACGCCGCGGTGATCGCGCTCGATACGCGTCGGATGGCGGAGATCCTCGAGCTCGACACGGTCTCGCGGACGGTGACCGTGCAGGGCGGGATCCGCGCGCCGGCGCTCGAAGGCCGGCTCGCCGGCCACGGGCTCACGCTGGGGCACTACCCGCAGTCCTTCGAGTACGTCTCCATCGGCGGTTGTGCGGCCACCCGCTCGGCCGGGCAGGCGTCCACCGGCTACGGGGCGATCGACAAGATGGTGCTCGGGCTGCGCCTGGCGGCCCCGGCCGACGAGATCGCGCTTGCTCCCATCCCGGCCACCGCCGCGGGCCCGGGCCTACGTCAGCTGCTGATCGGCTCCGAGGGCACACTCGGGGTCCTGACGGAGGTCTCGCTGCGGGTGCGCTCGGCCCCCTCCACGGGGGTGTACGAGGGCATGTTCTTCGCCGGCTTCGGCGAGGGCGTGGAGGCGCTTCGGAGGCTCGCGGGCGAGCACTCGCTGCCGGACGTGGTGCGGCTCTCCGACGAGCGCGAGACGCAGCTGTCGCTGATGCTGGCCGAACAGGGCCCGCTGAAGGGCGCGCTGACGCGGGCCTACATGGGCGCGCGCGGTGTGGCGGGAGGCTGCCTGGCGATTCTCGGCTTCGAGGGCTCCGAGGAGGAGGTCGCCTCGCGGCGCTCGCGGGCCAAGGAGCTGTTGCGCCGCTATGGCGGTAGGCCGGCGGGGAGCTCGCCGGGTCACGCCTGGCTGCGGGGGCGCTTCGCCGGGCCCTACCTGCGTGACGACCTGCTCGGCCAGGGGGTGATGGCCGAGACGCTCGAGACCGCGGCTCAGTGGTCGAAGCTGCTGGAGGTCAACGACGCGGTCACCGGGGCGATCTCGAGGGCGCTCTCAGAGCAGGGCACGCCGGGGATCGTGATGTGCCACCTCTCACACGTCTACGAGACCGGCGCCTCGCTCTACTACACGCTGCTCGCCCGCCAGCGCGAGGGCCAGGAGATCGCCCAATGGCAGGCGGTCAAGCAGGCGGCCGGCGATGCGCTGCGCGACAGCGGCGCCACCATCACCCACCATCACGCCGTCGGCCGTGACCACGCCCGCTGGCTTGCAGACGAGATCTCCCAGGCCGGTGTCGCAACGCTGCGGGCGGTGAAGGCCGAGCTCGACCCGAGCGGGATCATGAACCCCGGGAAGCTGTTCGCGGGTCCAGGGCCCGCGAGCCCGGGCCCTATTCGAGGCTGAACGGCCCCGAGAGGACCACTTTGCCCGGTTTCGTCGGGTGGCTGCTGGTCTCGCGGGTCAGAAGCAGGTGGCTGTATTTGGCGGCGTCCGCGGGCAGCAGCGCCCCGCCTGCCAGGCGGTGGGTTTTGCCCACCGGGGGAGCTTTGCTGAGCGGCTCGGAGCTGGAGGGCGAGTTGTACAGCCAGACGGCATAGAAGAAGTGCTTGCTTTCGGGCAGGTTCTGGGCTTCGATGTAGAAGGCCCGCTTGCCGGCTTCGGAGAGCACCTCCACCACACCGAGCGAGCGGCTGCCGGCGGACGGCGAGCGCAGCGCGAGCTGGTGGACGGTGGGCCCGTGGCTGTTGGCGGCCGTCGTCTGGCTGGAGCTGCCGGCGCCTTTGTGTTTGCTCGAGCTTCCGCCCGTCAGCAGGATCACGGCCACGACCACCGCCACGATCACGGCGGCGAGGATCAGGATCCCGCCCAGGCGCGAGCTCGAGGGCGAGCTCGACGCGGGCCGCGCCGGGGGCGCGCTCGGCGGGGCTCCGGCCCCTGCGGCCGCGGTGCGCGGCGCGGCCGCGGCGGTGCTGGAGGCGACGGCGGCAGGGGGCGCGAGGGTGTCCTGGTGCAGGTGGACGTTGTTGGCCTCTGGCGCCGGGATCTCCGGCAGCGAGTTGGGCGTCAGCTCGGCCAGCGCGCTGGACACCGCCAGGGCCCAGTTGCGGGCCGCTTCGGAGTCGCTGAGGTAGGTGCGCGTCTTCAGCCGTTCGGCGATCCCGGACTGGCCCAACAGGTAGTCGCCGACCTCGGCACGCTCTTCCGCGCTCAGCGACCGAGCCTCCCTGGGTGCGAGCACCGCGAGGGCCGCCTGGGCGCGATCGTGGACCGCCCCGGCCGGGATCTGGAGCAGGCTTGCGACCTCGGCGTAGCTCTTGCGCTGGCTGAGCAGAAGCGACAGCGCAGCCCGCTGGTCGGGTGGAAGGGAATCCATTCTGCTCATGGTGGGCAGTGTGTGTTAATCGGACTTAATCGACGCGACCCGGACGGCTCCGGGTTCCTGATCGTAGGCTATCGTGGCGCCGGAATGACGACTGCCAGCATCGATCAGATCAACAAGTTGAACGAGGGGATGCGGGGCTTCGACCGCCTCTACGGCCTGGAGTGGATTGCCTGCAGCGACACCGAGGCTCAGGCCCGGGTGAAGGTGCGCGAGGAGGTGACCCAAGCCTACGGGCTGGTCCACGGAGGCGTGTACGCCTCGATCGCCGAGTCGATTGCGTCGGTGGCGACGGCCTTTGGGGTGGCCGAGGAAGGCTGCATCGCGATGGGCCTGTCGAACAGCACGAGCTTCCTGCGCCCGGTCACGGAGGGCGTCGTGGAGGCGCTCGCCGAGCGGGTGCACCGCGGCCGCACCACCTGGGTCTGGGACGTGTCCTTCAGGGATTCGCAGCAGCGGCTGTGCGCGCTCACGCGCATGACGATCGCGGTGCGCCCGGCCCCCGACGGGCACGTGCCGATCCACAGGCGCGTCGAGCAGGGCTCCTGAGCGCGGGTCCGCTGCTCAGTGCAGCGGGCGCAGCGGGCTGGGCACCTGGGAGCTGAAGGGGCGCCCGCTGAAGGCTTCGGTCTGACGTGCGGGCGGCAGCGGATCTCCGGGTGCGCCGGGAGCGTTGATGGGGACCACGTTGCGGGCCGCCCCGCGGGCCAGTTTCGGGTTGGCGGCGATGATGTCGATGACCACGTTGCCGCTGGGGATCATCACCACCCTGCCGCCGTGCGCCTCGAGCGCGGGCAGGCCGCGGACCTGCACCCGGCGGGTGCGGGCCGAGCCCCCGGGGATGAACGTGTTTTCCGGAGAGCTGACCACCAGCAGCGGCGGCAGGCAGGTGCCCTGTCCGCCGGTGAGGCAGTCGCCGTACTGGACGCTGTAGGCGCCCCCGGGGTCGTGGAAGACCTGCTGCACGGTCGAGCCCGCGGAAGCTGTCGCCGAGCCAGTACACCCGGAACGGCGCCACGATCATGCTCTCGAGCTGGTTGTGGGGGACCGGCTGGACCTGGATGGTGTTGCCGCAGCCGCCCACCAGCAGGGCGAGCGCCAAGCGCGGGCGCGAGCAGCAGCGCCCGGTGCAGCCGTTGTGCCCTCATCGCCCGCGTATCGTGAACGTGCGGGCTAGCCGCGGTAGCGGTTGGTGATTGGCATCCGGCGATCGCGGCCGAAGGCACGGGCGGTGATCTTGATCCCGGGCGGGGCCTGGCGGCGCTTGTACTCGGCGCAGGTCCACGAGCGCGATCGCGCGGTCCACGTCCTGCTCGGGGAGCCCCTGGGCGATCAGCTGCTCGCGGCTGAGGTCGAGCTCGACGTAGCCCTGGAGGATCTCGTCGAGCACCGGATACGGCGGCAGGGAGTCCTCGTCGCGCTGGTCGTGACGCAGCTCGGCCGAGGGAGCCCGCTCGATGATGCTCGGCGGGATCGGCGCCGGCGCCGCCCGCATGGCCGCTTTGGGGAAATCTTCGCCGAGGAGAAGTCGGGCGAGTTGCGCCACTCGGCAGAGCCGGTAGACGAGCGTCTTGGGGACGTCCTTGATGACCGCGAAGCCGCCGGCGAGGTCGCCGTAGAGGGTCGTGTAGCCGACCGACATCTCGGACTTGTTGCCGGTCGTCAGGACCAGCCAGCCGAACTTGTTGGAGAGCGCCATCAGCAGGTTGCCGCGGATGCGGGCCTGCAGGTTCTCCTCGGTGAGGCTCGTGTCGGCGCTCGGCGAGCTGTCCGCTCAGCGCCTGCGCGTAGGCGTCCACCATCGGCTCGATCGGCAGCTCCACGGCGGCGATGCCGAGGGCCTCCGCGAGGGCGTGGGCGTCGCCCTGGGTTTCGGCGGAGGAGTAGCGGGAGGGCATGATCGCGGCGCTGACGCGCCTCGGGGCCGAGGGCGTCGACTGCCAGGCACGCGACCAGCGCGGAGTCGATCCCGCCGGAGAGGCCGAGGACGACGTGCTCGAAGCCGTTCTTCGCGACGTAGTCGCGCAGCCCCAGCACGAGCGCGTGCGTAGACCTCGGCCTCCTCGGGCACCAGCGGCTCGCGCCAGGGCAGGCTCCAGCGGCGGCTTGGCGCCGGTCGCGGGGCGCGGGGAGGGGCGGCGAGCTGGATCGACCTCGCGTGCGGCTGCGACGGGCGGCGGGGCGGTGGCGCGGCGTCGCGCAGCCGGGCTGCCGCGGCGGCCTGGAGGTCGACGTCGCAGACCAGCAGCTCCTCGCGGAACTGGGCGGCCCGGGCGATGGTCGCGCCGGTGTGGTCGAGCACGCACGAGTGGCCGTCGAAGACGAGCTCGTCCTGGCCGCCGACGAGCCCGCAGAAGGCGACGCGGGCGACGTTGTCGCGGGCGCGCTGGGCGAACATCCGCTCGCGCTCGACGCCCTTGCCGGCGTGGTAGGGCGAGGCGGAGATGTTGACGATCAGGCGTGGCGCCGGCGAGGGCCTCGTCGCTGGCCGGCGGGCCGGGCTCCCAGATGTCCTCGCAGATCGTCAGGCCGAGCCGGTCGGCCGCCGAGGTCGATGACGGCGCCGGCGGCGCCCGCCTGGAAGTAGCGCTGCTCGTCGAAGACGCCGTAGTTGGGCAGGTAGACCTTGCGGTAGACGGCGTGCACGGCGCCCTCGGCGAGGACGGCGGCGGCGTTGTAGACGTCGTCGGCGCGCTCGGGGAAGCCGACGACGGCGACGATCCCCGTCGGCCTCGGCGGCGAGCTCGCTGCAGCGCCTCGGCCGCGTCGGCGAGGAAGTGCTCCTTCAGCAGCAGGTCCTCGGGCGGGTAGCCGGTGAGGGCCAGCTCGGGGAACAGCACCAGGTCGGCCTGCCGGCGCGCGGGCCGCCGAGATCCCGTCGCGAACGAGCTCGGCGTTGCCCGCGATGTCGCCGACGGTGGTGTTGATCTGGCCGAGCGCGAGGCGCATGGCCGGGGCGGCTAGTTGGTTCCGGCGGGTCGCGCTGGCCCGCGGTTCGGGCGTTCGGCGTTGCGGCGGCCGGAGTCTGGCGGTCGTGCGCTTGGCGCGTGCGACTTGCGGGCGTTGCCCGCCCCGGCGGCCGCACGCCGGCGGCCCGGCAGAGGGCCGCGACGCGCCCACTTCAGGTCGAGCGCCAGTTCCTCGAGGTCGGGCAGCGCGTCGTAGTCGCCCAGCAGGCCGAAGCCGAGGTGCCCGTCGTAGCTCATGACGGCGATCCCGAGGGCCTGCTTCTGGGCGAGCGGGACGACCGGGTAGAGGATCTCCAGGCGCCGCCCGAGCAGGTAGAGCGGGAACTGCGGGCCCGGGGACGTTCGTGACGACGAGGTTGAAGAACGGCTGGCGCGCCTGCAGGCGCGCGGCCTGGCTGAGGATCGTCGGCGGCGCGAAGCCGGCGAGGTTGGTGAGCACCTGGGCGCCCACGGCCTGGCCGGATTTCTTCAGGTCCTCCATCGAGGCGGCGATCTTGCGCAGCACCTCGGCGGCGTTCTGACGCCCACCGGCAGCGGCGCCCACATCGCGGCGACCTGGTTGCCGAGCGCGCCGCGCTGTGCCTTGCGTGCGCACCGACACGGGCACCATCGCCTTCAGCACGAGGCCGTCGGTCTCGTGGCCGTGGCGGCGCAGGTAGCGCCCGAGGGCGAGCGCGACGGAGGCGAGGACGGCGTCGTTGAGGGTGCCGCCGAGCGAGTCCTTGATCGCTTTGAAGCTCGCGAGGTCGGCGTCGAGGAAGGTGTAGCGGCGGTGGGGGCCGATCTCGACGTTGAAGGGGCTCGGCGGCGCGGGCGCGCTGGATGCCCGCGATCGTCGTGGCGCCGATGCTGGCGACGGCGCCGCGTGAACCTGCGAGACGGCGCGCCGGGGCGCGCGCAGCAGCGCGCGGGCGCCGCGGACCATCTCGCCGGGGACGGTGGAGCGCTCGATGCAGCGCCTCGCCGAGCAGCTTCGCCTGACCGGGCAGCGGCTTCGCGGCTCCACGGCGTGCGCGGGCGCGGTCGGCGCCGCCGGTTCGCGGGCGGTGTCGAACAGGACGGTGGTGATGTCGACGCCGGAGATGCCGTCGACGAGCGCGTGGTGGGTCTTGGCGATCAGCGCGAAGCGCCCGCCGGACATGCTCTGGACGAGCCAGATCTCCCACAGCGGCTTGGAGCGGTCCAGGCGCTGGGAGAAGATCCGCCCGGCCAGGCGCTTCGAGCGGCCTCGTCGCCCGCCGGCTTCGGCAGCGCGGTGTGGCGTATGTGGTAGTAGGGGTTGAAGTGCGGGTCGTCGGTCCACACCGGCCGGCCCTGGCCGAAGCGGCACGTAGGCCAGCCGCTGGCGGTAGCGCGGCACGAGGTGCAGGCGGCCGTCGACGTGCTCGACGAGTTCCTCGAGGGTCGGCGCGTCGCCCTCGAAGACCATCACCGAGGCCACGTGCATGTGCGCCGTGGAGTGGTCCTCGAGGTGCAGGAAGGTCGAGTCGAGCGCGGTCAGGCGGTCGGGGTTGGCCACAGGGCGATTGTCGCACAGGTCAAACGTCGACGATCGTGAGCAAAGGCCCACAAAGCTGCGCAAACGGGCCACCTGTTGGCGGGTTGTGCGGACGCATTGCCCGTCCGGGGAGCTGATCGCCGCTCGCCGCCGCCGGCCGCTCGTCCCGGGAGCGGGAGGACTTCAGGTTCGGGGGCGCGAAAGACGACGCAGACCGAGCATTTCGTAGGCGGCCTGGCGCGAGACCCGGGCCTCGCGGGCGATCCGGCTCACCGGGATCCCGGCCTCGTAGGCGTCCACGACGCGCTCCCTCAGCTCCGCGGAAGCCGCCTTGCGGGTCTCCTCGGCCCGTAGTCGTCGCTCCGCCGCGAACTGGAGCTCGATCAGCTGAGGAATGGCTCGTTCCATCGGATTTGTAAGGCTACCTGACAGGACCTCCGACTGTCAAGTAGCCTTACAAGTGGCCGATCTGAGCCCATTTCCTGGGGCGTCTCGCGAAAAGAGGGCGGAGCTGCGCTCGCGTGCGTTTCCTTGCGCGACGGCGCCCACTACGCGGACACCGACTGTGCGCTCACCCGAAAGGGACCCCCGCGCCCCGACGAAATCCGCGTACTCTTGCGCTCGGTGCATAGATGATCACGACCATCGGAGGGATCTTTCTCGTCGTTCTGCTCCTGGTTGCGGCCTGGCGACTGGGGTACCTGGGCGGAAAACGCCGCTACTAGGCCGAGATCGGGCGCTCCAGGGGAGCCGCGGTTGGCCTCTGAGGGACCGCGCAGTAGACTCGTGGGCGAGCGATGAGGCTCGCTCCATAACCGCGGCTCTGCCGCTGATGGCCTCTACAACGCCACCCCGCGTCGTGGAGGTCGTGTATGGAGTTCGCAAAGCCTCGAATCGCTCATGGCGAGGACTGCCCGTGATCGCTTTACTGGTGGCGGTCGCAGGCGCTGGTGGAGTCCTCGCCCGTTATGGCCTTTCGTCCGTCGTCCACGGTGATGCGTTGCCGTGGACGACGGCCGCGATCAACGTCGCGGGGTCGTTCCTGCTCGGGATGCTCGTGGCGCCGCACGGCCTATCGCCGCAGATGCGCACGGCCCTCGGGGTGGGGTTCCTGGGCGGGTTCACGACCTTCTCGACCTTCTCCGTGCAGGCGTTCCTGGACCTGCAGGCCGGAGAGCCGGTCCGAGCTCTGGTGCTGGTGCTGGTGAGCGTGGTGGCCGGAGTGGGAGCGGCGGCGGCCGGGTACTACGTCGGTCGGAGCGTCCTCTAACTCGAAAGATCAGCCCGGTGGCGAGATGGCGTTCAGGCTCGGTACCGACGAGGCGGCCAACCTTGCCGTGGTCCCCGCGTTCTACAGGTGAGGGAGTGCCGCGAGGGAGGCCTCCAGCAGGGAGGGAAACGGCTCGAGGAGGCTCCGGTCCTTAGTCCGCCGGAGCCTCCTCGAAGCGCGTCTGCGTGGTCACGAGCGCGATCGGCCATCCGCGCCTGCGCCGATGGCTCGGCTCGCTCGCGACCGGGGGCTACCCGATGCCGAACTGCGTGACCACGCGCTGGAGTTCAGACTGCGGGGTCTCGTGCGGGGCCGGCGGGGGTGGCTTGATCGCGGTGCCGGTCGGTCCGGGCGGCTGAAGGCCTATGCGGGCGACCACCCATGCGCCGTCGCGCTCCGTGGCGATCCACGTCGCGTCTGTATCCATGGCCTGCCGGCGGCGGGCCTCGGCTACGGCCTCGTCATGCGTCATAGGGAGATTGTGGCAAACATCATCCGGTCGACGGCGAGAGCGTCTCGACGTTCGTTACCGAGGAAACGGCCAACCTTGCAGGGCGGATCGCGTTCTACACCCTGAGGGAATGGTCTCCAGCAGGGAGGGAGACGGCTCGAGGAGGCTCCGGTCTTTAGTCCGCCGGAGCCTCCTCGAAGCGCGTCGGCGCCTAGGAAGGGGTCCGACGCCTTCGATGCGGGAATCCACGCCGCAGCAGGGCCTTGAGCGCCTCGAAGATCCTGAACCTGTGGTTCTACGCCATGTATCTTGATGGCTAGCACTCGCTGCGGGATCTCGGCGAAGCAGATGGAGCGCGAGCTGGGCGTCACGTCCCACAGCGTACGGGCGCGTCGACGGTGTTGGGCGACGACGGGGAGCCGCTCGACGGGGACGTGAAGATCGACGAGACATCCGTGGGGCGGCAAGCCACGCAAACGGCACCACGGCGGCTCCGGCCTATGGCACTCGGGCCGCACGTCGTGTCGCGCAGCGAAAGCCCGCCGAAGCCAAGCCGACCGTGCTCGGAATGGTCGAGCGCGGCGGACGCTGCCTCCGGGTCTTCCTCAACGCCTACGGGCCGCCCTTAGTAGACCGTCTGGCGAACGTGCAACCCGGACGTCGATCATCTTCACGGACGACTGGGCGTCCTACAAGCCGCTTCGACGCGAGTTCATCGACCACAAGCCCGGGGCGAAGGGGCGATGAACCCGGCGATGGCCCGGACACCTGATGTGAGCCGAGCCGTGATCGGGCGCTGGCGAGCGCTCCGCGCGCGAGTTGCAGCGGCGACGGTGAAGCTGCAGGACCCGAACCGCAAGGAGGGGTTCTGGGAGTCCCTGTTCCGCTGGTGGCCGTAGCCGTGAGCCGCGACGCGGCCGCCCCGACTGGTGACGATCCGGTTCAGCTCGGGTGTTTGTGAACTGCGCTGATTTGCCACCGGGTGATTCACGCATATTGTGATGATTCGCACTCGGCGGCAAACGGGGAAGTGTGACCAAGCGCACACAAGCCTGTCACAATGACCCCTAGGTTCGAACAAATGTTCGACCCGCCGAGTCGGCCCTAAAGGGCTGAGCGGGGGACCCAACGCCGCCGGATCGCCGCAGAGGCACCGGTGACAGGGGCGAATCGGCTGCTGATGCAGCTGTAACGCCCGGCACGCGCAGAGATATCGGATGTCTCTGCGTGGGCCGGCTGTGAGCCCGGCAGCTAACCCCGTAGGCGGACAACCCCTGAAGGGAGCTCTCACGGATGCATGCCATTTCTCCTGTAGAAGCGCTTGCGCGCGATCTCACACCCGCGACACTGGCAGACCAGAGCATCGCGGTTGAACCACCCGAACGCGAGCACACCGCGCTGCACGTAGGGCACCGGCAGCTGAACGTGCTCGAAGGACACCGGGCACGCATCACCGGACGCCTGCTCGAGGACGGTCGTCCGGGCGCACCCGACATGATGGTCGTGCTCCAGCGCCGGGCCGGCCGCCACTGGCGCACCGTGGCTCGTTCACACACTCGGGGCGGAGGGCGCTTTGCCATCAACTACGTCGCCCACACACCCAGGAGCGAGGCTGTCCGCGTTCGCTTTGCCGGCGACGAGCTGGCACTTTCCTCCACCCGCCGCGTCGGCCGCCTGAACGTATTTCGGGCCGTCAACGCGTCGTGGTACGGGGGCGGGGGAGGCCTTGCCTGCGGCGGTGAGCTCACGAGCTCGACGATGGGCGTCGCGAACCGCACGCTTCCGTGTGGCACGCTTGTCGACATCCGCTACGGCGGTCGCTCCGTGAGGGTGCCCGTGGTCGACCGGGGACCGTTCGTCGCGGGCCGCGAATTCGACCTCACCGAAGCCACCAAGCAGGCCCTCGGGTTCGACGGGGTCGGCGTGGTCTGGAGCACGCGCTAGTCGCGAGGTACCGCGTGAGCGCACGGCCGGCGCGATCAGGAGCCGGCCGTTCACGCCGTGGGTAACATCGCCCCCACGAGGGCTGAGATCAGAACGCCACGGGTCCTGCTGCGCCACTGGCGCCCCGAGGACCTTGCCCCGTTCGCCGCCATGGGCGCCGATCCGGAGGTGATGGAGCACTTCCCTCACACCCTCTCGAGCGCACAGAGCGCGGCGCTGATGGACCGCATCGAGGGCGAACTGCTCGAGCGCTCCTACGGCCTGTGGGCGCTCGAGCTACCGGGGGAGGTCGCCTTCGGCGGATTTCTCGGCATCCTGCCGGTGCCGGCCGAGATGCCGTTCGCGCCGGCGATCGAGATCGGCTGGCGGCTTGCCCGCCCGCTGTGGGGCCGGGGACTTGCAAGCGAGGCCGCCCGAGCCGTGCTCGTAAGCGCCTTCGGAGAGCTCGAGCTGGACGAGCTCGTCGCCTACACCGCAGTCGGCAACGAGCGCTCCCGCCGCCTGATGTTGAGGCTCGGGATGCAACGCGATCCCAGCGAGGACTTCCTCCATCCCCACCTGCCCCCGCGGGACCGCCTCGCTGCCCACGTCCTCTATCGCCTCACGGCCTCCGACTGGAGGCGCATTAAGCTCGAACCGTGTGCGGGCGCTACACCAACACCGCCAGCCGGGACGAGCTGAACGACCGCTTCCGCGTGCCGATCGACAGCGACGCCGGCACGCATCGCTTCAACATCGCCCCGACCGAAGAGGTTCTGGCGATCGTGGCCGGCCGCGAGGGGCACACGGCGCGCATGCTCCGCTGGGGCCTGGTCCCGCCGTGGGCGAACGACCTCAAGGGCTCGGGCCGGTTGATCAACGCCCGCATGGAGACGGTCACGACCACGCCCGCCTATCGCGCCCTGATCCCGAAGGGCTCCCGTCGCGCCCTGCAGCTCGCCGACGGCTATTTCGAGTGGCTCGCACCCGAGCGACGCGGATCCCGCGCGGAGCTCGGTCCCCGTCAGCCGTTCTTCTTTCAGGTCGACGGCGGCGTCCCGTTCGCGTTCGCCTCGTTGTGGACGCCCGCGAAGGTGCAGGACGAGTGGGTCGTCAGCGTCAGCCTGCTGACGTGTGACGCCTCCTCGAACCGGACGGCCGCCGCGATCCACGCGCGGATGCCCGTGATCCTCGCCGACGAGGACGCCCAGCAGGCCTGGCTCGACCCGTTCGCTCGGTGCCGAGGAAGCGCTTTCGCTGTGCGGTCCCCTAGCGGAGGACCGGCTCAGCGCGCGCCCCGCGAACCCGGCCGTCAACAAGCCGGGCGACGCACCCGAAGGACCCGAGCTGTTGGTCGCGCCTCAGGAGGCTCTCGCCGTGAGTCTCACGGAACAAAAAACCTGACAACGACTCCGTCGCTACAGGCGCGAGCGGTAAAGGGGAGGGCCGCTTGGGGATGAGGGGATCGAAGCGGCCCTCCCGATTTGCTTCGGAGGGGCCTTCTCCGTGAAGGCCAAGATCACTGTGGCACGGGCTTCGGACGACAAAATGACATCTGCGGCCGCACGATCTCCTCGCCGCCCGGGGTCGTGTCGAGTGTCATTGCGAAGAGCGCGCGGAGAGCGGGGCGCTGCCCCGCTCTCGCATTACGGTCGGACGTACTCAGCCCTCCCTCGCCTGGGGGCTAGTGCGGAGGTTCGCCGCCTTCTTCTCCCGTTTCTTCTTCAGGAGCGGGTTCGCAGACGTATCCATTGTGGACGCCGGCGTTTTCGTTCTTGCAATCTCCGAATGTGGCGGGACGAGGCTTATGCGCGCCGCCCGCCTGCGCGGCGATGCGCGCCTCCGGATGGCGCGCGCTCGTCGCCACCAGTGGTGACCAACAGAAAAGCGCTGCCCCCGCGAGAATCATCGCGATTCGCTTGATGTTGCCTGCGGTCAAGTGTCCGGGCCTCCTTGCTTGGACGTGGGATCAGTGACTCCAGGCGTCAACGACTGACGACCGCCTAAACCCGCCCGTGGACGAATGTCGGGGGCCTCCATGCTTGGACGTGGGATCAATGACTCCAGGTGTAAACGAGCTGCAGCCGCCTAAACCCGACCCCGGACGAATGGTCGATGGGCGGACCCTGGTCAGGCGCCGGAGGTCAGCCAGCGCGCCGGGTTCTCGACGAAGATCGTCTCGAACACGGCGTCGTCCATCACGCCCATCTCGCGCAGCGCCGGCACGACCTCGTCGAAGACGAGCGTCATCGACCAGTTGCGGATCGCGCCCGGCTGCTTCGAAGCGTCGGCCGCCGCCTCGGGCGGGAACCAGTCGATCGAGGCGCAGAAGTCCTGCGAGATCATCAGCCGCTCGGCGTGCCCGCGCCGCAGCAGCTCGGCGGCGGTCGCGTTGCGCTTGTCGATCGGCAGGAACATCTCCAGGCCGTAGCGGTCGAGGCCCACGTAGACGCCCTGCGAGCAGCGCCCTCGATGTAGGCGACGTCGTCGCGTGTCGCCGCAGTGGGCGATCTGGACGCGGTCCAGCGGCACGCCCTCCTCCTCGAAGATCTCGACCTGGCGCGGGCCCGGTCTGCACGGCGGGCATCGAGTGGGCCATGATCGGCGCGCCCGTCTGCACGCTCGCGCGCGCCACGGCGCGGTGGATCTTCTCGACGTGCTCGGTCACGCCCGGCCGCGTCGGCGGCGCACTTCAGGAACGCGGCGCGGATGTCGGTGCCCTGGATCCCCGTCTCGATGTCCTCCACGAAGTGGTCGGCCATCACGTCCACGTCGCGGTTCTCGAAGTAGTGGGGGAGGTAGTCGTAGCTGTAGATCCCGGTGCAGGCGACGATCCGCACGCCGCGTCTCCTCGGCGACCCGTTCGCATGAAGCGCACGTCGCGCCCGCCGAACATCGCCGTCGGGTCGACGATCGTCGCGCACGCCGCGCTCCTTGGCGGCCCGCGACGGCCACGAGCGCCGCGTCCAGCTCGAGCGTCGGTCGTCGTACATCCGGGCCACTGCTCGGCGACGGCCTCGTCGCGGAAGCGGACGTGCTCGTGGACCAGCACGATCCCCAGCTCGCTGCCGTCGACCGGTCCCTGCACCGTCTGCACCTCGCCATCGCTCTCCTCCCCTCTCGCTCTGCCGCGCTCAGCGGTATTCGCTCGCCCCAGTGGGCGTCTCTCGCGGAGCTGCTTCTTCAGCAGCTTGCCGCCGGGGTTGCGCGGCAGCGGCTCCTCGCGCGATCGCGACGTACTGCGGCACCTTGAAGTCGGCCAGGTGCAGCGGCAGTGGCGCGATCACCGCGTCGACGTCGAGTCTGGCTGCCCGCCGCGGCAACGATCACGGCGCCCACCTTCTCGCCCATCATGCTCGTCGGGCACCGCGACGACCGCCGCCTCGCCGACGCCGGGCGCGCCGGCGAGGGCGTTTTCGACCTCGATCGAGTAGACGTTCTCGCCGCCGCGGTTGATCATGTCCTTCTTGCGGTCGACGATGTAGAGCAGGCCGTCGTCGTCCACGCGCGCCAGGTCGCCGGTGTGCAGCCAGCCGTCGACGAAGGTCTCGGCGTTGGCCTCCGGCTTGTTCCAGTAGCCGCTGCACGACGTTCGGGCCCCGCACCAGCAGCTCGCCGACGCCGGTCTTCGGGGTCGGGCTCCTCGATCGCGAGGTCCACGACCGGCATCGCGAAGCCGACCGAGTCGGCGTGCTCGGCGGCCTCCTCGTGGGGCAGGAACGAGGTCAGCGAGGAGGTCTCGGTGAGGCCGAAGCCGTTGCCCACGCGCGCGTTCGGGAAGGCCTCCTTGATCCTGGGCACGAGGCCTCGGCGATCGGCGCGCCGCCGTAGGAGATCCAGCGCACGCGGCTGACGTCGAGCTCGGCGAAGCCCGGGAGGCGCAGCACCGCGTGGTAGATCGCGGGCACCGAGACGAGCTGGTTGACGCCGTGCTCGCCGACCGCCCGGAAGAAGCCGTCGAGGTCCAGGCCGGGCGAGGATCTCCACGCGCCCGCCGAGCTCGAGCAGCGGGATCAGCTGGCTGTTGCAGCCGGTGACGTGGAACAGCGGCACCGACACGAGCGTCGAGATGTTCGGGCCCTTCGGAGCGGTCGATGGACAGGCAGCGGAAGGCGTTCTCGCTGTTGGTCGAGGAAGTTCTCGTGCGAGGTCATCGCGCCCTTCGGGAAGCCGGTGGTGCCGCTCGTGTAGAAGATCGCCGCGAGGTCCTCGGGGCCGAGCTCGCTCGGGCTCGACGCGGTCGCCGTCGGGCAGCTCGCGCGCCCGGCTGGAAGGTGAAGTTCGCGCCCGAGTCGCTCGACCACGTAGGCGACCTCGTCCTCGGTGAAGCGGGTGTTGACCGGCACCACGACGGCGCCGAGCATCTGCGTGCCGAAGAAGGCCAGCACCCAGTCGATGCCGTTGGCCAGGCGGATCGCGACGCGGTCGCCGCGTGCGACCCCGCGGCCGCGCAGCCCGCCGGCGACGCGCGCCGAGCGCTCCCACAGCTCCCCGTAGCTGCAGCTCGCGCCGCCGACCTCGAGCACCGCGGTCGCGCCGGGGTCGCGCTCGACGCTCGCCGCGAGCATCGCCACCAGCGAGCGGGGCGCTCGACGTAGCGGGCGCGCCCGTCGGCGTCGCGCTGACCCCGGACTCGTCGAAGGGGTTGCGGCCCCGGGGCAGCGGCTCGATCACGCCGCTCCGCCCGCCCAGGGTCTAGGCCGGGGCCGAGGCGCCGAGCTGCTCGGCGAGGATCGCGGCGAGGCGCGCCCGCTGGCGCGCTCCGCCTCCGAGCATCGCGGCGTCGAGCTGCGCGCGCTTGTACAGCCAGTGCACGTCGGCCTCCCAGGTGAAGCCGATGCCGCCGTGCGCCTGGATCGCGCTGGCGGTCACCTCGCGGCCGGCGTCGGAGGCGGCGGCCTTCGCCATCGCGGCCGCCTCGGGCAGCCCCTCGGGGTCGGCGTCGGCGCTCCAGGCGGCGAAGGCGGTGGCCGAGCGGGCCTTCTCGGTGTCCAGGAGCATCTGCGCACAGCGGTGCGAGACGGCCTGGAAGGCGCCCACCGGGCACGCCGAACTGCTTGCGGTCCTTGACGTAGGCGACGGTCATCTCGAGGGCGCGGTCGCACACGCCGACGAGCTCGGAGCTGATCGCGACCAGCGGCCGGTCCACGCCGCCGGCGACGTCTCCGGGGAGCTCCTCGCCGCCCTGGGCCCGCACCCGCGCGGCCGAGCGCGTCGGGTCGATCGCGTCCAGGGGGGTCACCTCGGCGTCGGCCGCGGCCACGAGGCGGGCCCTGCCGTCCTCTTCGACGAGCACGATCACGTCCGCCTCGCCGGCCGCCGATCACGAGCTCCGCGGTCCCGTCGCTGGCGCTGCCGAGGGCGCCGATCGATGCTCCCGAGGCGAGCCCCGGCAGCCACCGCTCGCGCTGCTCGGGCGAGCCGGCGTGCTCGATCACGGTCGAGGCCATCGCGCTCGGCAGGAACGGCACCGGCGCCAGCGCGCGGCCCAGCTCCTCGCACAGGATCGAGAGCTCGATGCGGCCGAGGCCGCCTGCCGCCGTACTCCTCGGCGATCGCGATGCCGGGCCAGCCGAGCTCGCAGAGCTCGTTCCACAGCTCGGCGTCGGTGCGTGCGCGCCTCGGCGTGCTCGCGCACGCGCTCGGGCTTCGCGCGCTCGGCCAGCAGCTAGCGCGCGGTGCGCTGGATCTCGCGCTGGTCGTCGGTGAAGCCGAAGTCCATGTCCCTAGGCGGCGACCTTCAGCCGCGGCAGGCCGAGCACGCGCTCGGCGACGATGTTCTTGAGCACCTCGGTGGTGCCGCCCTCGATCGTGTTGCCGCGGGCGCGCAGCAACTCGTAGCTCCAGTGGTCGCCGAAGGTGAGCGCCTCGGCGCCGATCACGTCGGCGGCGAGCTGGGTCAGGCGCTGGTTGGTGTCCGACCACAGCCACTTCACCAGCGAGCCCTCGGGCCCGGGCTGGCCGTAGCGTTCGACGTCGGTCAGCCCCTTCCAGGCGAGCAGCCGGATCGACTCGCAGCGGACGTGGAGGTCGGCCAGCTCGTCGGCGTAGAGAGGGTCCTCGAGCAGCCCTTGCGCGCCGCCACCGCGAGCACGTCGTCGAGCAGCTGGCGCAGGCGGATCTGCAGCGCGAAGCCGAGGCCGGCGCGCTCGTTCATGAGCGTCGTCAGCGCGACCTTCCAGCCGTTGCCGACGCCGCCGACGACGTTGGCGTCGGGGATCCTCGCCTCCTCGATGAACAGCTCGTTGAACTCGGCCTCGCCGGTGATCTGGCGCAGCGGGCGCACCTGGACGGCGTCCTGCTCCATGTCCATCAGGAAGTAGGTGAGGCCCTTGTGCTTGGCGCACCTCGTTGTCGGTGCGGGCCACGAGCATGCACCACTTCGAGTACTGGGCGCCGCTGGTCCACACCTTCTGGCCGGTCACGACCCACTCGTCGCCGTCCTTGACCGCCCGCGTTTTCAGCGCCGCGAGGTCCGAGCCCGGCGTCGGGCTCGGAGAAGCCCTGGCACCAGATCTCCTCGGCGGAGAGGATCGGGGGCAGGTAGCGCTCCTTCTGCTCGTCGGTGCCCCACACCATCAGCGTCGGTCCGCCGAGCAGGAGCCCGAGCGTGTTGGCGGCGAGCGGCACGCGGGCGCGGCCGATCTCCTCGTAGTAGATCGCCGATTCGGTCAGGGTGGCGCCGCGCCCGCCGTACTCGACGGGCCACGCGGGAGCCGCCCAGCCGGCGTCGTACAGCCGTCGCTGCCAGTCCTTGCGCCAGCTGTTCTTTGCGTCCTCGCTCCCGTCGACGGGCTCCGGGTCGGGCGGGTTGTCGGCCAGCCAGGAGCGCAGCTCGTCGCGGAAAGCGGTCTCCTTGGGGCTGAAAGTGAGGTCCATCAGGCGCTCTGGCGAACAGCCTATCCCGGATCGCAAAGCGGTGTCTGCGCCGCCGCGAGCGACGCTAGATTCAGCTGTCCGTGAGCGCAGCGGACCGCACCCTGCGGGTGGCCCACCTGGACGCCGACGCGTTCTACGTGTCGGTCGAGTTGCTGCGCCATCCCGAGTTGCGGGGACTCCCGGTGGTCGTGTCGGGCTCCGGCCCGCGGGCGGTGGTCACGACCGCCAGCTACGAGGCCCGCCGCTACGGGGTCGGTTCGGCGATGCCCGCCTCACGCGCCCGGCGACTGTGCCCTCAGGCCGTCTTCCTGCCGCCCGACTTCGCCTTCTACCGCGAGGCCTCGGGTCGGATCATGGCGATCATCCGCGAGCACGTCGAGCGCGTCGAGGTCGTCGGTCTCGACGAGGCCTATCTCGACCTCGAGGGGCTGTTCTCGCCGCGCGCGGCAATGCGCCGCCTGGTGGCCGAGATCAAGGCCTCCACCCGGCTCACGTGCTCCGTGGGCATCGGTCCCAACAAGCTCGTGGCGAAGGTCGCCTCCGATGCCGAGAAGCCGGCCGGGCTGGTGGCCCTCACCCGCGAACAGGCCTGCGAGCGCTTCGCCGGCTCGCCGCCCGGCCTGGTCCCGGGGATCGGACCGAAGACCTCCGCGCGCCTGAACGCCCTCGGCTTGAAGACCCTGGCGGAGCTGGCCCGGGCGCCGGAGGGTCTCTTGACCGCAAGCTTCGGGCCGCGACTGGGACGGGAGCTCCAGCGCCGGGCACGCTTCGAATCCGACGGCGTCGTGGGCGCGCCCAGGAAGGTCGCTTCGGAGTCCCGGGAGCGGACCTTCGACCAGGACATCGCCGCTCCCGAGCAGCTCAAAGAGGCCCTCACGCGGATGGCCGAGCAGCTGTGCGAGAGCCTTCGCCGCCACGGGCGCCGCGGGCGGACGATCTCGATCAAGGTCCGCCTCGACGACTGGACGACCGTGACCCGCTCGCACACCGTCGAGCAGGCCACCGACGACACGGATCTCGTCACGGCCGAGGCCCTGCGCCTGCTCGAGGAGTACGCACCGCCCCGGCCGGTGAGGCTGTTGGGGGTACGGGTTGCGGGCTTCGTCGCCGCCGGCAGCCAGCCGGGTAGCGCGGACGCTGTGCCCGGTACCCTCGCGGCCGGCCCCGGCGGGGCGGACCAGCTCGCCCTCCCGCTGGCCCACGCCCACTAGGATCAGGGCATGCCGAAGGCTGAGGTCGGCGAGCTCCAGCTCGACTACGAGCGCAGCGGCGAAGGCCCGCCGTTGCTGGCGATCATGGGGATGAGCGGGACCTATCTGCACTGGGGGGAGCCGTTCCTGGAGCGGCTGCGCGAGAGCTTCGAGGTGATCGTCTACGACCATCGCGGGGTCGGCTCCTCCAGCCGCCTGGAAGGTCCGATCACGATCTCCCGGCTGGCCGCCGACGCGGCCGGACTGGTGCGGGCCCTGGAGCTCGACTCGGTGCACGTGCTGGGCATCTCGATGGGCGGGATGGTCGCCCAGGAGCTGGTGCTGGCCGAGCCCGGGCTCGTGCGCACGCTGGCGCTCGGGTGCACCTACTGCGGTGGGCCGGACAGCTCGTACGGGCCGGCCGCGGCCCAGCGGCTGGGCGAGGCGATGGCCTCCGGCGACCGCGCCCGGGCCCTGAGGGCGGCGTATGAGGTCAACCTCTCGCCGGCGGCGGCAGCCGAGCCGGAGCTGTGGGAGCGCTACAAGGCGATCACCGCCGAGCGGGCCGTGGCGGTGCAGGTGATCATGGCCCAGGCGGCGGCGTGTGCTCAGCACGACACCCACGACCGCCTGCCGGGCATCACGGCCCCGACGCTCGTCATCCACGGCTCCGCCGACGAGCTGATCCCGGTCGCGAACGGGCGCCTTATCGCCTCGCTGATCCCGGGCGCCCAGCTGGAGGTGTTCGACGGAGTCGGACACCTCTTCTTCTGGGAGGAGCCAGACGCCTCCGCGGAGCTGCTGCGCTCCCACGCCGCCGTCCCGGCTTGAGCGAACTGGAGATCCGCTCCGCGGGCGTGACGCTGGCCGGCGAGCGCAGCGGCGCCGAGCAGGGGCCGGCGATCGTGCTGCTGCACGGCCTCACGGCCACCCGCCGCTACGTGGTGATGGGGTCCAACGCGCTGCAGCGGGGCGGCATGCGGGTGCTCGCCTACGACGCCCGCGGCCACGGGCAGTCGAGCCCCGCACCGGGGCGCGAGTACGGATACGAGCATCTCGCCACAGATCTGGCCGCGGTCATCGACGACGCCGGTGGGTCGCCGGTGATCCTTGCGGGCGCCTCGATGGGCGCCCATACGGCGCTGCGCCTGACCCTCGAGCATCCCGCCCTGGTGAGTGGCCTCGCGCTCATCACCCCGTCGTTCCTGCCCGATGTGCGGACGGAGGGCGAGCTGGCGCGCTGGGACGCGCTCGCGGTTGGCCTGCGCGAGGGCGGGGTGGAGGGCTTCGTAGGGGCGTATGACCTGGAGTCGGTGCCCGAGCGCTGGCGGAGCACGGTGGAGGCCGTCCTGCGCCAGCGTTTGGGTGCCCACGAGCACCCGGCGGCGGTGGCCGACGCCCTGGAAGTGGTGCCGCGTTCGCGTCCGTTCGAGAGCCTCACGCAGCTTCATGGGGTCGCGGTCCCGACGGTGGTGATCGCGAGCCGAGACGAGGCCGACCCGGGCCACCCGTTGGCGGTGGGGGAGGCGTACGCCGAGGCCATCCCCGGCTCCCGGCTCGTGGTGGAGGCCGCCGAGGACCCGCCTCGATCCCCGATCGCATGGCAGGGAGGTCAGCTCTCGAAGGTTCTGCTGGAGCTGGCCCCACGCGTGGGCTAGTACGTGATAACGTACGACTGTATGCCAGTACGTGAGTGGGACGGCTCCAGCTACGACCGCATCTCCGGGACGATGGAGCGCCTTGGCCTGGACGTTCTGGATCGCCTCGAGTTGGACGGCGATGAGACCGTGCTCGACGCCGGGTGCGGCTCGGGCCGGATCACCGAAGCGCTCCTCCATCGCCTTCCTCGCGGTCGGGTCATCGCCGTGGACGAGTCCGAGTCGATGACCCGGGCGGCGCGCGAGCGACTCGGTCCAGAGGTCGAAATCCTGACCCAGGATCTGCTCGAGCTCGATGTCGGAGAGCCCCTCGACGCGATCCTCTCGACCGCCACCTTCCACTGGATCGCAGACCACGACAGGCTGTTCAGGCGCCTGCGGGCCTCGCTGAGGCCGGGGGGGCGGCTCGTGGCGCAGTGCGGGGGAGGGCAACATCTCCATCCTCCGCGGAGAAGTGGCGCCGATCATGGCTCGCGACCCCTACGCCGAGCACTTCGCGAGCTTCGAGCCCCCCTGGAACTACGCCTCCGCGGAGACCACCGAGGGGCATCTGCGGGCGGCCGGCTTCGAGAGCGCCCACTGCTGGCTGACGCCGGCGCCCCGGAATCCCGAGGAGCCCCGCGAGTTTCTGGCCACCATCGTCCTCGGCCCGCACGTACAGCAGCTTCCGGAGGATCTGCGGGAGCCCTTCATGGACGACGTGATGCGGCAACTGGGCGAGCCGGTGACGGTCGACTATGTGCGACTGAACATCGACGCCTCCGCGTAGGATCCGCGGCCATGACATCGATGGACCAGCCTCAGCGTCGACTGCCCCTGCTCGGCTCGCGGACGCGGCGGACACAGTCGGCGGCCGTGGCGATCCTCGCCATCGCGTTTCTCTCCCTGCTCGCGGCGTGCGGGTCCGGATCCTCGACCACGAACTCCGAATTCCTCTCCACGAAGCAGACCCGCGGGGCGATCGAAGAAAGCATCCTTGCCCAGAGGCATATCCACGCCACGGTGGTCTGCCCGACCGAAGTGGTCCGGGAAAAGGGGGTCACCTTCCAATGCATAGCCACCTCTCCGAACGGAGCCAAGACGGTTTTCCACGTGGTCGAGGCCAACAGCCGGGGCTATGTCGAATACTCCTCCGCTCCGGAAACCTCGGAAAAGAAGCAAACTCCGGAAAAGCGGGCCACCAAGCCGAAAAACGGGCACAAGAAGTCTTGACGCTCGCGCGGAGATTCTGTTAGCGTGCCGCGGCGATGGAGGCCGGTATCCCTGGAGGGATCGTGTCTCCGGCCATAGGCAGGGTTCGCCGCTAGCCCGTCAGGACGCGGGTGGTGGTTGCTCGTTGTTGCCACGAGCGGAGGGCCTCTGCCGCACGGTTGGTCAGTTCGATGGTGGCGAGGAACGCTGTTTTTCCAGTGAGGAGCACATCGACATGATCGTTCAGGCGCAGGAGGCCCATCGGCCTTCGCGAGAGCCCACCGACGCCGCGCGTCTGACCCGTTCAGACCACGCAGGATCGTCACTGAGGCTCCACCGCGCCGGACGTCTCACTCTCCTCGCCGGTTTCCTCGCTCTCGCCCTCTTCCTCGTTGCCGCCCAGGCAGCACTCGCCGGCGGGTACGGCGACGGGGGCGGCTGTTACGGGTCCTATTGCAACCGTGGTCCGACCGGCCCGACCGGGCCTCAAGGGCCCAAAGGGGCGACGGGCGCTACTGGAGCTACCGGCCACACCGGGGCAACGGGGGTCACGGGTGCCACGGGCCCGACGGGCTCGACCGGCGGAAAAGGGCCCACGGGCGAAAAAGGCTCGACCGGTGGGACAGGCGAAAAGGGCGCCACGGGCGAAAAAGGCTCGACTGGCGGAACGGGCGCGACCGGCGAAAAAGGCGAACGGGGCCCGCAGGGCGTGACCGGTGCCACGGGTCCAACGGGTGCTGAAGGTGCGACGGGTAAAGAAGGCGCCACCGGGTCGACTGGGGCGACGGGCGCCGAAGGCGTGAAAGGCGCGACCGGCCCGACCGGAGCCGAAGGCGCGACGGGTAATGAAGGCGCGACCGGGGCGACGGGTGTCACGGGTGCTGAAGGTGCGACCGGTAAAGAGGGCGCGACCGGGTCGACTGGCGCTACGGGCGCTGAAGGTGTGAAAGGCGCGACCGGCCCGACCGGAGCCGAAGGCGCGACGGGCAAAGAAGGCGCCACTGGCGCGACGGGTGCTGAAGGTGCGACCGGTAAAGAAGGTGCGACTGGCGCGACTGGTGGAAAAGGCGAAACAGGACCGACCGGCGCGACCGGCGCTGAAGGTCCGACCGGCAAAGAAGGCGCAGCTGGCGCGACCGGCGCTGAAGGCCCGACGGGTAAAGAAGGTGCGACTGGCGCGACGGGTGCTGAAGGCGTGAAAGGCGCGACCGGCCCGACCGGAGCCGAAGGCGCGACGGGCAAAGAAGGCGCCACTGGCGCGACGGGTGCTGAAGGTGCCACGGGTAAAGAAGGTGCGACTGGGGCGACTGGTGGAAAAGGCGAAACAGGACCGACCGGCGCGACCGGCGCTGAAGGTCCGACCGGCAAAGAAGGCGCAGCTGGCGCGACCGGCGCTGAAGGCCCGACGGGTAAAGAAGGTGCGACTGGCGCGACGGGTGCTGAAGGCGTGAAAGGCGCGACCGGCCCAACCGGAGCCGAAGGCGCGACCGGTAAAGAAGGCGCGACTGGCGCGACCGGCGCTGAAGGCCCGACCGGCAAAGAAGGCGCGACGGGCGCGACCGGCGCTGAAGGTCCGACCGGCAAAGAAGGCGCAGCTGGCGCGACGGGTGCTGAAGGCCCGACGGGTAAAGAAGGTGCGACTGGCGCGACGGGTGCTGAAGGCGTGAAAGGCGCGACCGGCCCAACCGGAGCCGAAGGCGCGACCGGTAAAGAAGGCGCGACCGGTAAAGAAGGCGCGACCGGAACTGAAGGCCCAACAGGCAAAGAAGGCGCGACGGGCGCGACCGGCGCTGAAGGCCCGACGGGTAAAGAAGGTGCGACTGGTGCGACGGGTGCTGAAGGCGTGAAAGGCGCGACCGGCCCAACCGGCGCCGAAGGACCGACCGGCAAAGAAGGCGCGACGGGCGCGACCGGCGCTGAAGGCCCAACGGGCAAAGAAGGCGCGACTGGCGCGACCGGCGCTGAAGGTGCAACCGGTAAAGAAGGTGCGACTGGCGCGACGGGTGCTGAAGGTCCGACCGGTAAAGAAGGTGCGACTGGCGCGACGGGTGCTGAAGGCGAAGGCGCGACGGGCGCGACCGGCGCTGAAGGTGCGACCGGCAAAGAAGGCGCAGCTGGCGCGACGGGTGCTGAAGGCCCGACGGGTAAAGAAGGTGCGACTGGCGCGACGGGTGCTGAAGGCGTGAAAGGCGCGACCGGCCCAACCGGAGCCGAAGGCGCGACCGGTAAAGAAGGTGCGACTGGCGCGACCGGCGCTGAAGGCCCGACCGGCAACGAAGGCGCAACTGGCGCGACGGGTGGAAAAGGCGAAACGGGACCGACCGGCGCAACTGGCGAAAAGGGTGCGACGGGCGAAAAGGGCGACGCCGGGGCTACCGGCGAAACCGGTGCCACAGGTGTGACGGGAGCGACCGGCCCGGCCCTGTTCCTCTCATGTGGGGAGTTTGACTTCCCGACTATTCCTGGCGAAACGTACCACGTGAGCGTAACCACGCCAGAACCTGGCGGTCGGACGCTTTACGAAAAAGAAGGGGTCGAAGCGAAAAGCGGCGAGATAACAATCGGCGGTATTTATCCAGAAGCCGAAGAACGAGAAGTTGAAGCGTTCTTCCGTGATGAGGGACCAGGGAGCGGCAACGGGATCACAGGTTCAGTCACCACGACGTTCCACAACTGCAAGAAGCCCGAAGGGCCTCAGGGTGCAACCGGCGAAACGGGCCCGACGGGTCCGACGGGCGAAACGGGTGCGAAAGGCGAAACCGGGGCCACGGGCGCAAGTGGCGAACCGCCGACCGGAGCCAAGGCCCGACCGGTAAAGAAGGTGCGACTGGGGCGACCGGTGCTGAAGGCGTGAAAGGCGCGACCGGCCCAACCGGAGCCGAAGGCCCGACCGGCAAAGAAGGCGCGACCGGCGCTGAAGGCCCGACCGGTAAAGAAGGTGCGACTGGCGCGACCGGCGCTGAAGGCCCGACCGGCAAAGAAGGCGCAGCTGGCGCGACGGGTGCTGAAGGTGCGACGGGTAAAGAAGGTGCGACTGGTGCGACGGGTGCTGAAGGCCCGACCGGCAAAGAAGGCGCGACTGGCGCGACGGGTGCTGAAGGCCCGACCGGTAAAGAAGGTGCGACTGGCGCGACCGGCGCTGAAGGTGCGACCGGCAAAGAAGGCGCGAGCTGGCGCGACGGGTGCTGAAGGCCCGACCGGTAAAGAAGGTGCGACTGGCGCGACCGGCGCTGAAGGTGCGACCGGCAAAGAAGGCGCAGCTGGCGCGACGGGTGCTGAAGGCCCGACCGGTAAAGAAGGTGCGACTGGCGCGACCGGCGCTGAAGGCGTGAAAGGCGCGACCGGCCCAACCGGAGCCGAAGGCGCGACAGGCGCGACGGGTGACTGAAGGTGCGACCGGTAAAGAAGGTGCGACGGGCGCGACGGGTGCTGAAGGCGTGAAAGGCGCGACCGGCCCAACCGGAGCCGAAGGACCGACCGGCAAAGAAGGCGCGACGGGCGCGACCGGCGCTGAAGGCCGACCGGCAAAGAAGGCGCGACGGGCGCGACCGGCGCTGAAGGTGCGACCGGCAAAGAAGGCGCAGCTGGCGCGACGGGTGCTGAAGGCGCCGACCGGTAAAGAAGGTGCGACTGGCGCGACGGGTGCTGAAGGCGTGAAAGGCGCGACCGGCCCAACCGGAGCCGAAGGCGCGACCGGTAAAGAAGGTGCGACTGGCGCGACCGGCGCTGAAGGCCCGACCGGCAAAGAAGGCGCAACTGGCGCGACGGGTGGAAAAGGCGAAACGGGACCGACCGGCGCAACTGGCGAAAAGGGTGCGACGGGCGAAAAGGGCGACGCCGGGGCTACCGGCGAAACCGGTGCCACAGGTGTGACGGGAGCGACCGGCCCGGCCCTGTTCCTCTCATGTGGGGAGTTTGACTTCCCGACTATTCCTGGCGAAACGTACCACGTGAGCGTAACCACGCCAGAACCTGGCGGTCGGACGCTTTACGAAAAAGAAGGGGTCGAAGCGAAAAGCGGCGAGATAACAATCGGCGGTATTTATCCAGAAGCCGAAGAACGAGAAGTTGAAGCGTTCTTCCGTGATGAGGGACCAGGGAGCGGCAACGGGATCACAGGTTCAGTCACCACGACGTTCCACAACTGCAAGAAGCCCGAAGGGCCTCAGGGTGCAACCGGCGAAACGGGCCCGACGGGTCCGACGGGCGAAACGGGTGCGAAAGGCGAAACCGGGGCCACGGGCGCAAGTGGCGAAACCGGCCCGACCGGCGCCACGGGCGAAACGGGTACCAAAGGCGAAACCGGAGCTACAGGCGGCACGGGCGAAACGGGCGCCAAAGGCGAAACCGGAGCTACAGGCGCAACGGGTGTGACGGGGGCGACTGGGCCGACCGGCGCCACCGGCGGCACGGGCGAAACGGGAGCCAAAGGCGAAACAGGAGCCAAAGGCGAAACAGGAGCTACAGGCGCCACGGGCGAAACGGGTACCAAAGGCGAAACCGGAGCTACAGGCGGCACGGGCGAAACGGGCGCCAAAGGCGAAACCGGAGCTACAGGCGGCACGGGCGAAACGGGAGCCAAAGGCGAAACCGGAGCTACAGGCGGCACGGGCGAAACGGGAGCCAAAGGCGAAACCGGAGCTACAGGCGGCACGGGCGAAACGGGAGCCAAAGGCGAAACCGGAGCTACAGGCGGCACGGGCGAAACAGGAGGCAAAGGCGAAACCGGAGCTACAGGCGGCACGGGCGAAACAGGAGCCAAACGGGCGCCACCGGAGCCACCGGCGAAACGGGCGCTACCGGGGCGACGGGCGCGACGGGCGAAAAAGGCGAAAAAGGTACCGCGGGCGTGAAAGGCGAAACCGGGGCAGCGGGCGAAAAAGGCGAAAATGGCCTGAAAGGCGAACAGGGCGGCAAAGGCGAAACCGGGGCCACCGGGGCCACCGGCGAAACGGGCTCGGCAGGCTCGACCGGCGGCACCGGCGCCACGGGCAGCACGGGGGCCAACGGCGCGACCGGTCCTACCGGCGCGACGGGCCCGAGCGGAGAAACCGGGGCGACCGGCGTGAAAGGCGAAAGCGGGACCAACGGCTCGACCGGCGCTACCGGGGCAACCGGTGCGACGGGGTCGGCAACGGTCTACAACTCCAGCGGCACCGCCGTCGGCGGGCCAGCCCATGTGGTCCAGGGCGAAGCTGCGGCCACCAGCAAAAAGCTGACCGAAAAATTCACGGGCAACGCCGCATTCTCGACACCCACGTCCTACCTCTGCAACGCGTACGACGTGACCAAGAAAGTCCCCATCCTCGGGATCGCCTACATCAGCGGGACCGAAGTCACGTTCGAATACTTCACTGGAAACGCGAATGACACGATCCGCTTCCAGTGCACGGGTAACTAGCTCCCCGGGCTAGCCGGCTCCGGTGTTGTGACCCGGCTAGCTGCCGGGAGCCAACGCCGCGGGCGGCTCTGCGGGGACGATGGCGGTCTCTTCCGGCGCCGGCACGTCCAGCAGCGAGCCTTTGAGCAGTACGGCGTAGCGGCCTCCGCGCTCGACCAGCTCGTCGTGTGTGCCCCGTTCCACGATCCTGCCGGCATCGAGCACGAGGATCTGGTCGGCGTTTCGGACCGTGGAGAGGCGGTGTGCGATGGCGATCGTGGTTCGCCCTCTGGAGAGCTCGTCGAGCGCCTTTTGGACGGCCCGCTCGGTCTCGGTGTCCAGGGAGGAGGTGGCCTCGTCGAGGATCAGTACCGGCGGGTTGCGCAGGATCGTCCTGGCGATGGCGATGCGCTGCTTCTCCCCGCCGGAGAAGCGATATCCCCGCTCGCCGACCGGCGTGTCGTAGCCGTCGGGTAGGGACACGATCAGGTCGTGGATCTGGGCCGCCCTGGCAGCGTCTTCGATCTGCTCATCGGTCGCCTCCGGACAGGCGAAGCGGAGGTTCTCGCGGATCGAGGCATGCAACAGGTAGGTCTCCTGGGAGACGAGCCCTACTGCCGCCGCGAGCGAGTCGAGCTTGAGGTCGCGGATGTCCACGCCGTCGAGGCTCACGCTTCCCCGCTGGGGCTCGTAGAGGCGGGCCACGAGATATGCGAGCGTGGTCTTTCCCGCACCTGTCTCACCCACCAGCGCCGTGCTGCTTCCCGGTGGCATCTCGGCGGAGATCTCCCGCAGCGTCCAGGGGGCGTCGGGGCCGTACTGGAACCACACCCCGTCCAGGCGCACATCGCCACGGACCTCGGAGAGATCTTTGGCGTCGGGGCGCTCGACGATGTCGATCGGGAGGTCGAGGTACTCGAAGATCCTCCCGAACAGTGCCAGCGAGGTCTGGACTTCCACGCCCACGGACAGCAGCGATTGCATCGGGAACAGCAGGCGCGTCTGCAGGGTCGTGAAGGCGACGACGGTTCCCACCGAGATGGCTGCGTGGCCGTTGACGGTCGTGTACCCGGCGAACCAGTAGACCGCCGCCGGCATGATCGCGAAGCTCATCTGGACGGTGGCCATCCGCCAGCGCCCGGCCATGCGCGCGTGCACCTCGAGGTCCGCCAGTTCGTCGGACTCGTTGCGGAAGCGGTCCACGAGCTCCCTCGAGCGCCCCATCGTCTTCGCCAGCAGGATCCCGGACACCGACAGGGACTCCTCCACGAGCGTGGACATGTCCGCGAGGCGGCTCTGGCGGACCGACTGGATGCGCCGCCGCTCGTTGCCCACGCGCCGGGTGAGCCACACGAAGAAGGGCAGCAGGATCAGCGAGAAGATCGTCAGCTCCCAACTCAGGACGAACATCGCGGTGACGGTCGCGAGCACCGTTGCGACAGTGGAGACGGTGGAGGTGGCGGTGCTCGTGACCACGTCGTCGATCCCGCCGATGTCGTAGGCGATCCGCGCCTGCACCTCGCCCGAGCGGGTGCGCGTGAAGAAGGCCAGCGACATCCGCTGTAGGTGCTCGTAGACAGCCGCCCGCAGGTCGTGCATGACGTGCTGGCCGACTTCGTTGGAGATCCAGGTCTGGGCCACGCCGATGACCGCATTGATCACCGCCAGGGCGATCATCCCGGCCACCGCCCAGCTCAGCACTTCGAGGTCGTGGCCGATGATGCCCTTGTTGACGGCTTCGCGCAGCAGGAACGGCGAGGCGACGCCGAGGATCGAGCCGAGCACGATCAGCCCCAGCAGCCGCGCCATCCGGGCGCGATAGGGGCCAAACAGTCGTGCGATCCGCCTTAGCGACGCGGGCTTGGGCTCAGCGTCCTTCGCCGCGGGCTCGCCGCCTCCTGGCGGCGCCGAAACGGCGCCCGTCCCGTGGCCGCCGTGGCCCCCACCGAAAGGCTGTGCACTCACCGGCATTGACTGTAGTGGCCCCCAAACGGCGGCTCCGGGCGCCCTTCGGCCGGCCTGCGGCGGCTCGGCGCAACCTACCCCGCCGTCGTCGGGTTTCCGCAAGCGGCTCCCCGGCTGCTGGTGGGCCGCACCGGTCCACCCTTGCGGCGGCGCGCGCCCCCGTTGTGCCGTCGCACCGGGGGCCACCGCGAGCAAGCGTCCCCCTGATGGGCCATGCCTTGCAGCCGGGATCGGTCAGGGGGCGTAGCATGACTCTCTGAGGGGGAGCGGGCACACAGAGGAGCTCGTTGGCCGCTCATCACCGCGCTGGGCGTAGCCCCCACGCCCCGGGCGCACAGATATGGCACGGAAGCGCCGCGCGGCAGTAGCCGCGTCCCCCTCAAACTGGAGCACAGGGCCCACCGGGCGGCCCCCGCATGGTCGAGATCCGGGCTGTGCTGCGGGACGGCTTGTAGCCGTCCGGGAACGCCAGGAGATCGCCGCCCCGGACGGCTACGTGGTCCCTACCCGGAAGCGCCGGCGGCAAATACGAGAACGAGCTCCGCACGGGCTAGCCTTGGGGGCGCTTTGAGGCGCGCGAACGAGAACCTGGCGGCGCGACCCAGCGGGGCTCGTGCGGGGTACGTTTGGGACTCAGTGGACACTGAGCCGACAGATTCGCTCGCGGCAGCCGATGCCGGTGTGGCCACATGAGCAGCGAAGCCCGCGCAGTTGGAGGCAGCTCTAGCCTCTCAGCAGAGGAGGTCCGGGTCCTCGGCTGCCTGCTCGAGAAGCAGAAGACCACGCCCGACACCTATCCGCTGTCGCTGAACTCCCTGCGGCTGGCGTGCAACCAGAGCACCAACCGCGACCCGGTGGTCCAGTACGACGAGGCGACGATCCGCGAGGCTCTGCACAGGCTCGAGCGCCGGGGCTACGTCCGCCTGGCCAGCGGCGCCGGCTCCAGGGCCGCCAAGTACCGGCACCTGCTGGCCGACGCGCTTCCGCTTCGCCGCCCCGAGGAGGCGGTCCTCTGCACGCTGATGCTGCGCGGGCCCCAGACCCCGGGCGAGCTCAAGCAGCGCTCCGAGCGGATGTATCCCTTCGCGGACCTCGCCTCTGTGCTGCAGGCGCTCGAGGCCCTGATCGACCGCGAGCTGGCCAGGCGCCTGGAGCGCCGGCCGGGACACAAGGAGGAGCGCTACGTCCAGCTGCTGGACGACGGCGCGGAGGAGTCTCGGGAGCCGACCGCGGACGCTCCCCGAGTCCAGGACGCGGCGATGCCGGCGGCCCACGGCGAGCCGGCGCCCCCACCCGCGGCCCCCGCGCCCGGGCAGAGGACCTGCACGAGCTGCTCTCCCGAGTCGAGCAGCTGGAGCGGGAGGTTGCCGAGCTGCGCGCCCGCATGCGCCATCCTGTTTGACGGTGTTGACGTGGACGTGACGCATCTGGGAGGAGCGATCCTCGCCTCAGCCGATTCCTCCACCGGCGTGGGCATCCCGATCGCGCTCGCGGCGGGCCTGGTGTCGTTCCTCTCGCCCTGCGTGCTTCCGCTCGTGCCCGGCTATCTCTCGACCGTCATCGGGGTCACGCCGGTGGACCTCAAGGAGGGCGTGGGCGTGCGCCGGGTGCTCGTCCCGAGCCTGCTGTTCATCGCCAGCTTCTCGGCGATCTTCATCCTTCTTGGCCTCAGTGCGACCGTGCTCGGCTCGGCGCTGAAGGAACACAAAGAAGCCCTCACCAAGATCGGCGGGCTGGCTGATCATCGCGATGGGCCTGTTGTTCCTGGCGAGCCCGTTCGTGAGGGTGCTGGGGCGCGAGTGGCACTCCGAGGCGCTGATGCGGAGGGCGCGGCGCGGCGGACCTCTGATCGCCGGCGCGGCCTTTGCGATCGCGTGGACGCCCTGCACCAGCATCACCCTCGGCGCGATCCTCACCCAGGCCGCGATCTCGAGCTCCGCGGCCCACGGGGCGCTGCTGCTGGCCTTCTACTCCCTCGGCCTGGCGATCCCGTTCCTGGCCGATCGCGCTGGCGTTCGAGCGCATGACGGAGACCCTCGCGGTGGTCAGGCGCCACTTCCCGCTCGTGATCGCGTTCGGGGGGGCCGTGATGATCGTGCTCGGCGTGCTGATCGTCACCGGGGAGTTCACGACGCTCAACACGTGGGCGTCGCAGACCGTGCCCTGGCAGGAAAGCGTCTAGGAGGAGCACGGCTTCCGCTGCCGCTGGAGGCGGCCTGCCGTCGACGCTCCCGGTAGCGCGCTTCCCACGCTTCCTGGTTGCGTTTGGCGTCCCGGACGAACGGCGAGACGCCGATCGCCTTGACGATCAGCGCGGTTGATCGTGGACTCCGGGGAGGGGAGGGGGCGCATCACGTCGACGAACAGCACCACCCGGGTCTCGTCGGTGTCGTTCCAGACCTCGTGGTTGAAGGTGTCGTCGAAGATCATGCTCTTGCCCTCTTCCCAGTGGCGGATGTCCTCGCCGACCCGGATCCGGCACGACGGCGGCGTCCTCGGGCACGATCAGGCCGAGGTGGTAGCGGAGCACGCCCTTGTAGGGGCCGCGGTGGTCGAGGATGTGCTTGCGGGGCGAGAGGATCGAGAACATCGCCGTGGTCATCCCCGGGATTTCCCGCATCAGGGCGGCCGTGCGGGGGCACAGTCTCGACCCCGAGCTTGGCCTCGAAGCCGTACCCGTAGAGGAAGAGCGTCTTCCAGCGGTCGTCGTCGGTGATCTCGATCTGATCCTTGGAGATGTCCTGGAAGTTGGGCAGCGCGTCGTGGTCCTCGAGCAGCACCGTCCAGCTCGTCGCGGATCACGGTCCAGTTGCGCTCGATGTGCTCCACCCACGGGAAGCGGGCGGGCTCGAAGAAGGTGTGCGTCGCCCACCAGCGAGCGCCGGCCGATGAAGCGCTCGATCGGGAACAGCACCCGTTCGCCGACCGAGATGGTCAGCTCCACAAACCGATCCCAGCGTGAGGCTGCCATTGGCGCCACGCTATCGCACGCGTTCTCTGAAGTCCCTGTGGGTGGCTCGCAGGGGCCATGAGGCAAAAGAAGACGCCCCGCCGAGGGACTACCGGCGGGGCGTCGATCTGAGGATTCGGTTGGGGGTGCTGCGAGGCGCCGCCGTGGGGCGGGCGCTTGGCGCATCTTTGTCGGCCGGGGGACGAGCCTCCGGCGCGGCCTGAGGCCTAGGCGGCCTCGCGCAGGGCCGCCAGCTCGGGCGACTCGGCGAGCTTCTTCAGCGCCCGCTGCTCGAGCTGGGAGGCCCGCTCCGCGGAGAAGCCGAGGCGCTTGCCGATGGCGGTCAGCGTCTGGGGCTCCTCGCGGCCGGTGCCGAAGCGCATCGTGAGGACCTTCCGCTCGGTTTCGGGCAGCTGCGAGATCGCGTGGTGCACGATCCGCTCGCGCTCGTTGTCCCATGCGGTGTCCTCGGGCACCTCGGCGTCGGAGGGGAGCAGGTCTCCGAGGGCGGTGTCGCCGTCCTCGCCGATCTGCTGGTCGAGGCTGACGAGGGCGGCACGCTGGTGGCGGACCTCCTCCACCTGCTCGATCGGCAGGCCGGTCTCCTCGGCGAGCTCCTCGATCGTGGGCTCGCGGCCCAGCCTGACCGACAGCTCTCGCTCGACGCGCCCGACCTTGCGGGAGCGCTGGGCGACGTGGACGGGCAGGCGGATCGTGCGGCCGGAGTTCTCCAGGCCGCGCTGGATCGCCTGACGGATCCAGAGCGTCGCGTAGGTCGAGAAGCGGAAGCCCTTGCGCCAGTCGAACTTCTCGCTGGCCCGGATCAGGCCGAGCATGCCCTCCTGCACCAGGTCGCCCAGGGGCAGGCCCTGGTTCTGGTAGCGGCGTGCGTTCGACGCGACCAGGCGCAGGTTGGAGTTGACGAGCAGTTCCTTGGCGTGCAGGTCGCCGCGCTCGATCCGCTTGGCGAGGTCGATCTCCTGTTCGGGGGTGAGCAGCGGGTAGCGCCGCGAGTGCGCCAGCAGCTGGTCGACCGCCTCGGGGATGAAGGTGTCGCTGGGGGCGAGATCGGTGTGCTCGATCGGGCTGTCCAGGCGGCCGGCGGGAGTGTTCTCCGCGCTGGTCTCGTCCGCGGCAGCCTCGTTCTCGCCGTCGGTGGGTGGCGGCGACGGCGTCGAGCGTCTGTGGTTGTGGGGGCGGGGGAATTAGACATGGTGGGGCGTCCTTCTTAATCCGATTCTTGTGGTCGGAATTATACGCCTCGATAGTTGCGTTGTCAATTAGTCTCTCAGACGCTGGTTACAATTGCTCGTTCGACGTTTTGTACGTGCTCCCCTGCCTGCGGAGATCACCTGCAGAAACGATTCCCGCGCGGCTCAAGAGCAAACCCGTGGAGAGGACGGATGGTGCGGTCCGTCGCAGCGGTTCCATCGGCAGCTGCTGCCACAGGGGCTGAGTCCGGGCCGGCCGGACTCCGCGAATGAACATACACCGAAGGTGTCCAAAAGGAACACCCGGTGGCGCCCTCAGGCTGGGCGGGAGGCACCTCCGGGGCCCGTGGAGGCGCTCGCGCCGGTGGCCGGCAGGGGCGATCTCGAGCAGCTCGTTCGCCGCGGTGGTCGACCTGCAGGGTCGTGTGGTCGAGGCCGAAGCGCTCGTGCAGGAGCGCCTCCAGCCGGCGCCGCAGCTCGTGGCAGTCGCGGTCCGGGCCCACCAGCACATGCGCCGAGAGCGCCGGGAAACCGCTTGTGATTTCCCACACATGCAGGTCGTGGACTTCGACGACCCCGCTCTGAGAGGCGAGGGCCGCGCCGACGGCCTCGGGGTCCACGCCGGCGGGGGCGGCCTCCAGGAACACCCGCGCGGAGGCCCACACCAGCGCGACGCCGGCCCGGATCATGATCGCCGCGATCACCAGCGAGGCGATCGGGTCGGCCCGCTCGAGGCCCGCGAGCAGGATCAGGATCGCCGCCCCGGCGGTGCGCGAGGGCCGCATACAGGTCCGTGAGCACGTGCTGGAGGCTGCCCTCGATGTTCAGGCTGCGCCGCTCCGCCCCCGACAGCAGCCGCGCCGCCACGAGGTTCGCGACCACGCCCGCGAGCGCGATCAGGAGCATCAGGGTCGCGTCCACGTGGGGCGGGGTGATCAGCCGGCGGATCCCCTCGTAGGCGATGAATGCGGCCAGGATCAGCAGCGTGATGCCGTTGGCCTGCGCCGAGAGGACCTCGGCGCGGGAGTAGCCGAAGGTCATCGCGCCCCCGGCCGGGCGGCTGGCCCAGCCGCAGAGCCAGCAGCGACAGGCCCAGGGCGCCCGCGTCGGCGAGCATGTGGGCGGCGTCGGACAGCAGCGCCAGCGAATGGCCCACCACGCCGCCCACGATCTCCAGGGCCATCACGGCGAGCATCACCACGAGGGCCGCAGCCAGGCGCCTGCGATCGCCCTCCGGGCTTATGTGGTGGACGTGGCCGGCGTGCCCGTGCGCCATGGCCATCACGATACGCCCGCCCCGGGCGGCTGCCGAACGTGCCCTCGCGAGCCTCCTGCACGCGATCCCGGCTCCCCGCGCCTTTACGCTCCCGGGGATGAGCGGCGCACGCGGGCGGGCCCCGGCCATGAGCGCTCAGCAGACGGCGACCGTCTCGGTGGGCGTCGCCGCGGCCCTCGTCGCCCTGAAGCTGGGCGTCGGCCTCGCTACCCACAGCCTCGGCCTGATCTCGGCGGGGATCGAGTCCAGCGGCGACGTGGTGGCGGCGGGGCTGACCGTGTTCGCGGTGAGGCTCGCGCGGGCGGCCGGCCGACCGCGGCCACCCCTACGGCCACAGGCGGGCGGAGAACCTCGGCGCGCTCGGCGAGGCGGCGATCCTGCTGGCAGGGGCGATCGTCGTGACGCGTGGAGGCGCTCCGCCGCCTGATCGTCGGCGGCAGCGACCACCGACGTCCGCTGGTTCCAGTTCGCCGATCCTGGGCGTCGCGATCGTGCTCGACGTGACCCGGTCCGCTGTCTCGATGCGCGCCGCCGCCCGCTTCGACAGCCCCGCGCTGCGCTCCAACGCGTGGCACTTCGCGGCCGACCTGCTCGGCTCGGTGGCCGTGCTCGCGGGCCTGCTGGCGGTCAAAGCCGGCATCCACGACGGCGACGCGATCGCGGCCCTGGTGGTGGCCGGGCATCATGCTGTTCGCGGCCGCGAGGCTGACGGCGGTGAACGCCAACGTGCTGATGGACCGCTCGCCGGAGGAGGCACGCGCGGCCGCCGAAGAGGCGATCGCCGAGCTCGGTGAGGACTTCGAGCTCAGCCGCCTGCGCCTGCGGGAGTCGGCGGGGCGCTACTTCGCCGACGTGGTCGTGAGCGTCCCGCCGGGGCAGGCGGTGGTCGAGGGCCATCGGGCGGCCGACCTGATCGAGGGGGCCATCGGGCGTGCCCTCCCGGGCAGCGACGTGGTCGTCCACGTCGAGCCCCAGCGGCGGGGCCTCGACCTCCGCGACCGAGTGCTCGCGATCGCACTGACCGAGCCGCTCGTGAAGGAGGCCCACGACATCACGATCTTCGAGCACGAGGGAACCACGAGCGTCTCCCTGCACCTGAAGTTCCCCGCCGATCTCGACCTGCAGAGCCGCCCACGAGACGGCCGAGCGGATCGAGCAGCAGATCCGGGAGAGGCCGGGGGTGGGGGAGGTGCAGACCCATCTCGAGCCGCTCGAGCGGCCGCTCAGCAGCCGCACCGCCGACGGCGGGCCAGGCGGCCGGACGATTCGGGAGGTCGAGCAGCTGGTGCGCGAGATCACGGGCTCCGAGCCCCGGATGGTGCGCCTGATCGCGACCGAGGCGGGGCTGGTGCTGTTCCTGACCCTGACGGTGGGGGCGGGGGAGTCCCTGACCGACGCCCACGGCCTGGCGAGCGAGCTCGAGGACGAGCTGCGCAGCCGCATCGACGGTATCGCCGAGGTGGTCGTGCACACTGAGCCGTAGCCGCTCCGTGTAGGCTACGCGCGTGCCGAGCCACCGGCCCACGACCGGACCCGCGGCCCCCTGCTGATCGCGCTCGCGGCTCTTGTGGTTCTCGCGATCGCCGCCTGCGGGAGCTCGAGCTCCTCGACCACGTCGACCACAGCGAGCACTCCGACCGTGGAACACCACTCCACGACCGGAACCAAAGGCGCGAGCACCACCGGCGGCGTCCAGCGTCTGACCCTGGAAGCCGACAAGACCGGCGAACTGAAATACAACAAGACCGACCCTCACGGCCAAGGCCGGCTCGGCGACACTGACGCTGACGAACGACTCGCCGATCGCTCACAACGTGACGGTCGAAAACTCCTCCGGGGGCCGGGTGGCGGCCACCACGACCTTTGCGGGCGGCTCACACACGATCCCCCTGAAACTGAAACCGGGCACCTACAAGTTCTTCTGCTCGGTCCCCGGCCACCGCATGGCCGGCATGGAAGGCACCCTCACCGTCGAATAGACGCCGCGACGGGCTCGCGGCTCAGCGCGCGTGCTTGCGGGGACCGGTGTGGTGGGTGCGGGAGAGGATCCGTTCCACGCGCAGGTGGACGTGGGCGAGGCGGGTCCGCTTGGCGGTTTCGCTGAGCTTGCCGGCCTGGGCGGCGCTCTCGAGCTGCCGCTCGCGGGCGGCGAGGAGAGCTCTGCCGAGGCCTTCGCGTGAGCGGCCAGGGGTGGATTCGGCGATCGCCCCGAGCGTCTTGCCCGAGTGCAGCTCCTTGGTGAGCTCGCGTGGCACTGATCCCGAGATAGATCCTTGACACCTCCAGCATTCCGCCTCCGCTGCCCGAGCCCGGGCCTCCCGGTTTGACGACCGCCCGCTTGACCCGCTTGGGGAGCGTTTCGGCCTCTTTGGCGATGTGCTGGCGGCGCTGCTCGACCAGCGTTTCGATCAGTCCGCTTTCGGACCTACCCGGAGTTGCAGCGGCGATCTGGGCCAGCGACTTGCCTTCGCTCAGCTCCGCCTTCAGCACTTCGACTGAGATACCGAGGTAGCTCGGCGGCATCCTGGAGGCGGGTGGGATCGGGCAGGAGGGTGGGGTCCGCCGACACCGGCGCCGGGTTCACTGAGTCGACCTCGACGATCGTGGCCGGGTGCCCCGACTGGCCCGTCGCGGTGACCGCCGCGACGCTCGCGCCCGCAAGGGCGGCAAGAACCACGGCGACGAGCGCCATCCTCCGGGAGATCCGTCCCCTCATTCCTCGCCGAAGGTTGACATAACTGGCCGACGTTCGCCACCGCGAATGCCGCTCCGAAGGGCGGTCACGATGGGGGAGAGTGCGATCATCCTTCCGACCCCCACCAGAAAGGACTCCATGTCGAGCGCGGAGAACGAGAACCCGGGAGACGCGCCCAGCCACGACCCGCGGGCCAAGCTCATGCAGGAAGTGGCCGAGCAGATGGACGCGATCGAAACCGACTTCGGCGACAGCTACGAAATCGGACGGGTGATCACGATCGTGGAAGTCAAAGGACCGGACGGCAACGTCGGTCTGCGGGTCCGGGCCGGCATGTACCCGTGGGTGGCCATGGGGATGCTCGAGGCCGCCAAGAAGATCATCGAAGGCGGCGCCGAGTAGGGCGAGCCGGCGTGGCCGAGGCGGCGGACCCGGGCCGGAACGAGCCACGGTTCGTGTGCTCGAAGTGCGGCTGTGCGAGCGACGCCCGCTCCGAGGAGCAGGCGATCGCCTATGGCTGGCACATCGACAGCGGTGCTGATCCGCCGAGGTTTCTCTGCCCGGCGTGCCATGAAAGGCGCCCTGCCCCGAGCCGGTAGCGAGGCCGGGTCCAGATGCCCGTAGGTCAGCGTGCGGAGGCGTCGGGGTGGCGGTTTATGTAACGCACGGCGATGGCCACGTAGAGAGCGACGCCGAGAACCCCCACGACGATGGCGGCAGCCGGCGACCACCAGATCTTGGCGGCCGCGACCGCGGGTGTGATGATCAGCCATGCCAGCCCGGCCCGGGTCACCATGCCGGTGACGTTGCGCGAAGCGAACCTTTCACCGAACGTCATCGTCCCATGGTTGCGCACTTCGGCCCCAGCGGGCGAAGTCGAGCGGGATGGCACCGGGCGGCTAGTACGGTGCCGACATGCCCGTGATCCTGGAGCACGGTTCGGCCCGCGGCGTCGGACTGGCGGTGGCGCTGGTTGCGTTCGTCGCCAGAGCAGCGATCCGGAGGAACAGGCGCCGCGGCAGGCGAACCCCGGTGCCCCGGACGGACTCGAACCCGTCGAGTACGCCGGACCCCTCAAACACACCGGGTCCGCCGAAGGCTTCGGACCCTCCGAAGACGCCCAACCCCTTCGGTGACCCCGACTGACACATCACAGAACGAGGACGAGCCGATCAGGGTCGTTCGGTACGACCCGTCGTGGCCGTCACGGTTCGAGTCCGAGCGAGCAGCGCTGCAGGCCGCCATCGGCGCGTGGGTCGAGGGCGGGATCCACCACGTCGGTAGCACCGCCGTGCCAGGCCTCGATGCCAAGCCGGTGATCGACATCCTCGCCGGTGTGCACGATCTCGCGTCGTCGCGGGGATGTTTCGGGCAGCTGGCTGCGCTCGACTATCAGTACGCGCCGTACCGCCCGCAGGAGATGCACTGGTTCTGCAAGCCCGACCGCCGTCGCCGTACCCATCACCTGCATCTGATGCCGGTCGAGTCGGAGCGGTATCGAGACGAGCTCGCATTCCGGGACTACCTTCGGACCCACCCCGAAGTGGCGGCTGAGTACGCGACCCTCAAGCGGGCTCTCGCCGAGAGATTCGAGAACGACCGCGAGGCCTACACGGCCGCGAAGGCCGAATTCATCGAAGGTGTCCTCGGGCGCGCCCTGGGATAGCGGGGCCGCCGGTGCTTGTGCCGGACCGCTTGAGCCCGTCAGTAATCCGGGGGAGGCTTGTTCCCCTCGCCCCAATCCATCGGTTCACCCGTAGGCCCAACGCGGGCCTCAGCTTCGGCCGTTTTGAGGGTCACCTCGGATGTCGTGGGCCCTTTGGCTTTGCGCGTCAGCCAGAAGCCGACGATCACAGCCAGGACGATGGCGCCGATGACGATGGCGCCGACCACGGAGCTATTTCACCCACGCCTGGGCCGATTCGAGCTCGGTCGCATCGACGTCGGTGGCGAAGCGGCAGCCACGGAGTGTGCAATTCGCGAGGAACACGACGGGACCGGTTCCCAGGTGGTAGTTGACGGCGGTGTCAATCGAGAAGTGAAACGCGCAGTCGACGATCTCGTTCTCGGTGCCCACGAGCACGAGCGAGACCGGACCGATGATTTCGCAGTCCTCGAACGTCCTGCCGCGAACAACGCCCTCGGTGTCCGCGAGCTTGGCGATTGCCACCTGCTTCATGGCACCGGCGAGCGGCGAGCCGTGACGACACATGCGAGGGTGCTCGAACGGATCGGTCGCCCGAGCCGCTCCTGCAGCTCGAGGGTCTCACTCTCGATCGCAGCGCGCTGAGCGGGCGAGAGCCGCGACCACAGCGACGTCGTGTTGAGCAGCGAGGTCAGTTCCTTCGCGGTGTGTTCGACGGGCGTGGGTACTGCCGCGATCTCTGCGTCCTCGAACAGGCTCGCGGCGTAGGATCGGGCCACGTCGTAGCTGCCGAGCCAGGCCCAAAGCTCGGAGATGTTCCCCCGTCGCTCGTATGCGCCCGCGATGGTGGCATCGGAGTCGCGGTAGGTCGGCCAGTCCGCGGCGATCTCCGGTGCGACTGTCGCCACTGCGCCCAGCACTGCCTCCTGATCCTCGGCAGTGTCTGGATCATCGAGCCCGCAGTACTGGATGAGAACGAGCGTCCCGCGCGGTGCGAGCACATCGGCGACTCGTTGCCATCCCACATCGGGATCGACCCAGTGGATCGCCGAGGCACAGAAGACCGCCGAGAAATGCTCACGGGAGAGTCGTGCGTCCTCCAGCCGGGTGTTGAGGAACCGAACATCGCCGGCATCCGCGAGCTTCTCTCGCGCGAGCTCGATCAGGTTGTCGCCAGGCTCGATCGCCGTGACCCGCAGCCCTCGGGCGAGGAGGCTGCGGGTCAGCTGTCCGGTCCCGCAACCGATCTCGAGCACCGCATCGCCGGCACAGATCCCGGCGACCTCGCAAGCGCGATCGATCAGCTCCTCGGGGTAGGCGGGACGGTGGCGGTCATAGCCGGCGGCAACGCGGTTGAACACGGTTCCGTAGCTGCGCTGGAGCGTCCCGTGATGCATCGCCACAAGGTAGGTGAGGTGCCCGACGCACGGCGAGCTGACACTCCGACGAGCGGGACTAGGGGCCGTTCGGCGCCCCGAACCACGTGGTCAGAGCCTCGGCCAGGCCCGCGTGGCTGCCCTCGCCCACCCACGCCACGTATCCGTCGGGACGCACCAGCACGGCGCTGGGAGCGGCGATCGCACCGAGCACCGGTAGCTCCCAGTCGCCGCCATATTCAGCGTCGATCGAGCGGACCCTCTCAGCCCGGGGAGTGAGGTCGAACTGCCCGGGCTGGCCGAGATTCAGCAGCAACGGGTTCGCGTCGTGCAGCAACTCGAACACCCGCAGCGGGCCGTCGGCGCTCGCGAGGTCCAGATCGGGCATCCGGCGTCCGAGCAGTGGGTGTCCCTCGCCGAGGTCGTAGTGGACGTCCAGCCCGGAGACGCTCCCGGCGAGATGTTTCCGCGGCTCATCCATGGCAGCCAGCTCGGAGACCACGCCGACCAGGGCCTTCATGCGCTCGTCCTGGCGCTGGAGCACGGTCTGGGCCATCGTGTGGCGCAGCGCGCGGGCGGTTACCGGGTGGCGCTCGCCCTGATAGGTGTCCAGGAGGCTCTCCGGCGAGGTGCCGTTGACCACCTGAGCCAGCTTCCAGCCGAGATTCACCGCATCCTGGACACCGAGGCTGAGTCCCTGCCCGCCTGCCGGGTAGTGAACGTGGGCGGAGTCGCCGGCCAGCAAGACGCGTCCGGCGCGGTAGCGCGGCTGCCTGGCGGGTCATGTCGGTGAACCTCGAGATCCAGGTGGGACTGTGGACCCCGAAGTCGGTGCCGTATGCCGCAATCAGCGCCTGGCTGAGGTCGCTGATCGTGGGCTCACTGCTGGGACCGAGCTCACGCTCGCTTGTGACCACCCTCACCGTTCTGCCGTCCTCGAGCAGGTTGAGGCCGTGGGCTCCGATGGCGTCGAAGCGAACGCCCTTCGGTGGCTCCTCGGTCAACTCGACTTCGGCGATCAGGGTGCTCCTGGTCGCATCCCAGCCGGGGAAGTCGATCGCGGCCTCTCTGCGGATGATGCTGCGTCCGCCGTCGCAGCCGACGAGATACCGGGCTCGCAGAGTCCGGCCGTCCGAAAGCTGCACGTCGACGCCGTCGTCGTCCTGCGCGAAACCGGTGACGTCGGATCCGTAGTAGATGTCTGCCGGGAGTTCAGCGACCCACGCGGCCATGATCCGCTCGATCTTGTTCTGCCAGATCCCGAGCGAGTACGGGTGGCGCGTCGGGAAGTCGCTCATGTCGAGCAGCTGCGTCCCGAACATCGCCGCCTGGGCGGTCTGGCCCTCCGCCAGGAAGCGGTCTACGACCCCACGCTGATCGAGAACCTCGATCGTCCGCGAGTGAAATCCGCCTGCCCGTGAGCCGACCAGGACGTGATCGGGACGCCGCTCCACAACCGCAACGTCGATCTTCGCCAACGCCAGCTCGGCCGCCAGCATCATGCCCGTCGGGCCTCCTCCGGCAATCACTACCGAATGCTCGGTCATAGCTGCCCTCCGGTCCTCATATAGGTCGACAAGAACGCTCCCATCTCGTCCCTCCATTTCCCTCGCACGTGGCTCGCGGCCGGCGATTATGAGGCATGTCACGTCGCCTCATGAAGCGATCGTTTTCGGTATAAATTGGAAGTGGAGGGGAGCGGTTGGCGCCCGTTCCGGGCTCTGAGTCCGCCGCCGCTCCACTCAGACTCTGGGTTCGCCGGAGGGGGAGCGCGATGAAGCAGACGGTCCGACTCGTCTTCGTAGTGGGAACTCTCCTGTGTGCCGGAGCCGTATCCGCGGCCGCGGCGGAAGAAACGCCCGGACCGCCACAGATCAGCAAACTCGAAGCTCGGACGGAACGGCGGCACTTCGAGCTGAAGGCCGTGATCGCACCGGGAGGGCTCGCTACGAGCTGGAAGATCGAAGTGGAGAACTTCCAGTCCTGCGGCGTCGGCGAAAAACGCAAGCCGCGCAAGCCAAAGAAGGTGGCGTCAGGCGCCCTGTCACCCGACGGAGGAGCGACCCAGGTAAAGGGTCGAACCGCGGTCCGGGAAACCGGCGCCCGCACCTTCGTCGTCATCGCCGAAAACGCGGACGGGGAAGTCACAAGCAAGCACCCGATTCCCCAGGGCGAATGCCACCGGGAATGAGTAGGCGGACTGGCTGAGCGCAGCTAGCGACGCGCGCTACCGACGACGAGCGTGACGGCGCCGCCGAGCGGGATACGGTCCCCGGGGGCGGGCGTCTGGGCGATGACGCGCGGAAGGCCTCCGCGGCCAAGCACGGTGTGAATTCGAAGAGTTGCCTCTGGGTGGCCCTGGAGGGCGCTCCGGGCATCAGGCAGCGCAAAGCCGATCAGGCGGGGCATCCTTTCCTGGCCGGTTGGTTCGCCCGCGCGTGTCGGGCCGCCACCCGACCCTATTGTGAGGATTGGGGCGGCCAGCGGTCCGGCTCCGCTCTGAGTTGGGAGTGCGTAGATCCGGCGTCCGGCGAGGGGGCGTGCGATCGGGACGCGCAGGATGCCGATGATGGCCTCCTCAGCGCATGCCTGGAGTGGGCCGTTGGGGGCGTCAGCGGCAACCAGGAGACCGAGGCCGATGTTCGTGCGGGTTTCGGTGATCGTCGCGTGGAAAGCGTCCGTCTCGCAGCCGCCGTAAGTGACTGTGAGTTCGAGGGCGCGTTCTCGCGGGCCTACGGCGGCGATGCGCCACGTCGCCGGGCTCCTGCACGAGTTCGAACGCGGCGGCGGGGCTGGTGAGGGCTGCCGCGGCAAGGGCGCAGGTCAGGAGCGTTGTCGCGGTTCTACGCGCCACGCCTCACATGCTGACGCATCTGATGTCCGGACGTGGAGCCTGCTCAGGTCAACCGGGAAGCCGATCCGGGAGGCGTTCAGCAAGTCGTTCACCAAGCCGGTCACGGTCAGCTGCGGTCACCAGCTCGGCCTCCGGCGCCTGCAGGAAGCGGAAAACCCCTGGCCCGATGTCGGTGTCCTCGAACCACGACATGCGCGGAACGATGTGAATGTGGAGATGACGGAAGCCGGGCCTCTCGGCGAATAGAACGACGTACGTTCGCTCGCAACCGAGGACGTCCCTTAAAGCGCCACTGGCGGCGGCGAGCAGCGGAGAGAGCGACGCGATGGCCGTGGGCTCTAGCTCGTCGAGCGCCTGGACATGCCGGCGGGCACAAACGACGAGCCAACCCTGAAGGCTGGACCAGCCGTGGGAAAGGCGCCAGTGCTCGTCGAGATAGATCCGCTCACGGACCGGGAGCGCCTCAGTATTGGCCTGCAGGTCGCAGATCTGGCAGCTCGTCCCGTCCAAGCTAGCTCACGGTCAGGCTTGGCAGTCGACCGCGACAGCCAGCGCGGCGCAGATTTCTCGCATCCGGGTGTCGGCAAGCCGACCAAGTCGCTCGACGAGCACCGCGAGAGAGACGCTCTCGACGGAATCCAGGTTCACCGCTGATCGCTGTGGAACAGGATCTTCGCCAGGCTCGAGGATGACCTCGCTCGGAAGCGATCGGATGTTCGTCGTGCAAGGTGCCACGAGCGCTCGGCGGAGGCGTGGAATGACAGCGTCCCGCGAGAGTACGACGACCGGGCGCGACCCTATGTCCGGCAGCTCGCACCACCAAACCTCTGCCCGCCGTGGAGCGGAGCTCACGAGGAGCCGGCGGCGCGCCGGAAGGACGCCAGGTCTCCCCAGGCATCCGGCTCATCGAGGGGGTGGCGGTCGTACGCCGCGTAGCTCTCATCGATCTCGGCGTCGCGCTCCCGTGCCAGGAGGGCCTCGAGCGCCTCATCCACCATCGCTGCGTCCGTCTTTTCAGACCGAAGACGCCGCGCCGCTTCGAGAAGCGCTGCGTCGACGGTGGTACTAAGACGTGTGCGAGCGATGGCATGAGTATGCCATACGTATGGCACGCACTACTGGGTTTAGTTGCGCGCGGTCGCCCGGGAGGTTTACCCCGATCTTCTTGGCTTGGAAGAGTCGGCGCGTCACCTCGATGGCGAGCGACGGCGGGTCCCAGGGATGTCGGTGAAGCGGCGGACTCCCCGCGGCGGGAGCGGTATCGAGCCGTTTGTGACCGAGGTGTGCCACGGCGCGGCTCCTGCGGCCAAGCCGTTCTGGATTCTCTGGGACCGGTTCGCTCGGGAGTTAGGGCTTGCCCCGTGATAGGGCGCCCCGCAGTGTCGGCGCCCGCGTTGCTGTGCTCGATAATGCACGTTATGTCAACCTGAACGTGATAGGGGCCTGAACACGTGGACGCCTGCCGGTGAGCGCCACCTCCCCGGGGGCGTTGCCTTCCCCTCGGCTTCTAAAGCGGAGGGCCGGGGCCAGGTCCGCCACGACGTCGCATGCCCAGCGCGCGGCCGACCGCCGCCGCCAGAACCGCCAGGATCGCCCAGAACGCCGCCTGCACGATCGCGTCACCGACCGGTTCGCCGGTGGCGATGAAGATAATCGTCAGCGGGACGAACACCGCCAGCAGGACCAAAGCCGCCCGCAATGCCGGCGGCAGGCGGGCCAGCCGCTCGTTCAGGCTCATCTACCGCGCGCCGCCCGCGCTGCAGCGCCGATGTGCCGCGATGCATAACCGCCGGCGTCTCGGTTCCCAACGGCGCGGGGCGCCCTCAAGCTTCGACTCCGGCTTCGAGAGGCTGGAACGATGTCGCATCGTAGAGGGCAGCTTCTCCGTAGAAGATCTGCGTGGCGGCGCAGGCTGGTTCGCTGCCCCGGCGGCGCAGCTTTCCCACTCCCATCAGTTCGTCGATGACGGCCGGCCCCGGCAGCGTGAGTTGGCCTTCGAGCCTTGTGATCTGCCAGGTGCACCGGTGTTCTTCCAGGTCACCGCTGGTGTAGACGATCTTGCCCGAGACGGTGAATGTCCCGGTCGCTGCGAGTGTGATCGTCTTGATCCTCCCGCCGACGTCGGGTCCCCCTTCGCCGCAGCCGCCGGAGATGCTGTTTCCTTTGGCCCGGACCTGGTCGACTGACTTGCCGTTGTTCTCAAGTCGCCCGAAGAATTCGGCCGAGCCGCACGGGCCGAGTCCCGCGTAACCGAGGATCTTCGACGGGCTCTTCACGACCGTGCCCGCCGATCTCAGTACGAGCACGGGTCCGCCGCTGGCAGCCGCGGTGCCCGTTGCGAGGAGCAGCGCCACCGTAACGGCCGCGACCGTACTTCCAGTCCTGAGCGACATAACCCACCCCCTCGGCGTGCCCTGCTTGTCCGGACGCTGACAGGCTATCGCCAACTGTGCGGAGCGTCTCGTCAGCGCGTCGTCGGGCGCCGCCGCGTTGAACGCGGCTAGCATCAGACTCGCTCAGCGACCCGGGAGGATCAGAGATGGCGAACACTTTGTACACGGCCAAGGCGCATGTCACCGGAGGCCGCATGGAGGGTCACGGCCGCACCAGCGACGGCGCACTGGAGGTCGATCTACGGATTCCGGCCGAGATGGGCGGCCCCGGTGGCGGCACCAACCCCGAGGAGCTGTTCGCCGTCGGCTACGCCGCCTGCTTCGAGGGTGCCCTCGGCGTCGTCGCCCGCCGCAAGAAGGCCGAGGTGGGCGACGTCGCGATCGAGTCCTCGGTCTCACTGCTGCCCGATGGCCAGGGTGGCTTCAAGCTCGAAGTCGGACTGGACGTCAATCTGCCCTCCGTCCCCGACATCGACACCGCCAAGGAGATCGTTGCCGCCGCGCACAAGGTGTGTCCCTACTCCAACGCCACCCGCGGCAACATCGAGGTCGCGCTCACGGCCAACGGCCAGGCTGTCGAGTAGTGACCGGCGCGGCTGACTGACCCGCGTCGATCAGCGGCCGAGCGTTCGCTCGAACTCCCGCACCCGCGTCTGGAAGGACCCGATCAGCTCGCGGACCTGCGCGAGGCCTGCGCGCAGCTCGGGATCGCCGAGCTCCACCGGGAGCATCGAGTCCTGAAGCGTGGAGAGCGTCGTGTCGGCTTCCTGCACCTCTTTCGCGGCGGCATCCAGGAAGACCTTGACACCCCGTCCCGGCGCTCCTCGCGCCGCGGTCGCGAAGGCTCCGTCATCCAGCTTGTGGCGGCGGGCGAACTCGCCGTGGGTACGCCGGATGCGCCCGTATGCCGCCTGTACCGGCCCGAACAGTGCCTCCTCGAGACGCTCGGCGCTGCTGTCGTCGAGCAGCTCGAAGGCCTCGCTGAGATCCGACAGCGCCACCGACAGGTGGTCGGCGGCCCGCTCCACCTCCGCAAGCAGCTCACGGCGGGCGTCGGCGGAAGCGTAGGGCACGCGACCACCCTAGAGCCCGTCGGGGCGGCGACGCGACAGCCGCCGTTCATGCCCGCCGCTGCTTCAGTTCAGCTGGTAGTTGAGCGCCACACCGGCGCTGACGGTGCAGCTGATGACGCTCGCCGTCCTGGCCTTCTTCTTTTTCTTCTTGTGCTTGTGGCCTTTGGCGTTGCCAGGTTTCACCACACCAGGGGCGGATTGCGCGGCGGCCTCAGGTGCAACGGCACGGACATCGCGTCCGCTGCCGAAGTCGGGCTCCGCGCCGAGATAGCGCACGTATTCTTCGTTGCCTTCGGCTTCACATTCGACCCCACCGTTCTCTTCGATCACGCTCTGGACCGCCCCGAGCGTGCCGCCCACGTGGCCGGCCAGGAACTGGGCCTTTTCCTGGCCGTCGCTGATCGCGGCCGCCATCGCCTGCCGGTAGGCCGTATTGGCCGCCGTGGCATTGGCTTCCTGGGCGACCGGGGCCCTGCCGACGCCTTCCACACTGACCGTTCGGACCGGGCTCCCGGTGGGGGCTTCGGCCGAGGCGACCCCCAACATCCCCACGGCGATCAAGGCCGCCGCGGCCACCAGGAAGGCTGTCAGCGCGTACCGCATGGAACTTCTCCTCGGATGGATGCTACCCCGCGTCGGCATTCGCTAACTCGCGTGCGCGCCGGAGCACGTCGTCGAGCATCGTCGCGGTGAGCTTGCCGGTGAAGGTGTTCTGCTGGCTCGGGTGGTAGCAGCCGATCAGCGCGCAAGGGCTGCCGTCGGCTCGGCGCCGTGGCCGAACCGCGGCCGCGGGCGCGGCACCGGGGCGGGCGGCTCGCTGATCTGCGCGTTCAGTCGCAGCGCCGCGTCCCAGGCGAACGCCCCGAGGCAGATCGACCACCCGTGCCGCTCGCCAGCAGACTCGAGTTCGCGCGGCGCTCCACGGCAGGCATGTGTCGCGCTCCTGCGGCGTCGGCCGGTTGGCCGGCGGAGCACATCGGACGGCCGCTGTGATCCACACGCCGTTCAGGCGCAGGCCGTCGTCCCGGCTCACCGACTGGGGCTGGTTGGCGAAGCCGCACCTCCACAGGGCCGCGAACAGGAAGTCTCCCGAGCGGTCGCCGGTGAACATCCGCCCGGTCCGGTTGGCCCCGTGGGCAGCCGGCGCGAGGCCGAGCAGCAGGATGCTCGCGCCCGGGATCGCCGAAGCCCGGCACGGGCCGGCCCCAGTAGGTCTGCTCGGCGAAGGCGGCCCGCCGCTCGCGGGCGACCTGCTCGCGCCAGGCCACCAGCCGCGGGCAGCGACGGCAGTCCGCCAGCTCGGCATGGAGCGAGTTCATCGTCCGGTGCACTTGCGTAGCCACGAGCCAGTAGTACCATCGCAATCGGGATGCCGACGTGGCTGTGGATACTGATGCTGGCGGCGCTGATCAAGCTGCCGATCGCCGCGCTTGATGCTCTGGATCCCGTTCCGCGACGACGCCGCCATGCGGGCCCCGGAGGGCACCGACTCCGGCGAAGACGACGGCGGCTCGCAGGCTCTGCCCGGCCGGGCCGCTGAATCCGCACCCGCGCGGCCCCCTCCCCCACCTCCCGCGCCGCGGCCCGCACGGCTCGCCGACGCCCGCCTCTCCGCCCGCGTGTCCGCACGCGAGCTGTCACCCCGCGGCGCACCGTGCCCACGCACGGCTGACGGCCGCCGCTCAGCGGTTTCGCTTGCGCTGCTGGCGCGCCGCCTTGGCTTTCGCGCGGCGCTTGCGGAGCGTCGACGGCCGGGTCGCGGCCCGAACGCCCTTCGGCGAGATCGGCGTCGGTCGCCGGGGCCACCGGCGCGCGTCGCGGACGATCACGAAGGCGATCCCGCTGAGCAGGATCACCGCCGCCACGATCGCGATCAGGATCGTTTTCTGGTCGTTGGTGGTGCTGCTTTCCGTGGAGCTGGTGCTCGTGGTGCTGGTCGTCGCGGTGGTGGTTTCTTCGGGCGTTTCGGCGAGTTCGCTGCAGCGCGCTGCCGCCGACGGACGCGGCAGATGCGGCTGGGCGCGAAGGCCACGCTCGAGGCGTCCGAGGGCGAGCACCAGCACGGTCCCCCAGGCAAGGAGCGTCGAGCGGGTCACCGTTACGCGCGCCACCCGCCGAGGATAGCGCCTCGCAGCGGGCCGGATTGCACGCCGCCGTACATGCCCGAGCCGCTCGGAGGTCGGGCTGGGAGGGGCGCCTCGGGCACTCCGCCCGGCACCATAGAATGGCCGCCATGGCACCCAAACAACGCCAGGTCCGGATGGAGCAGCGCGGCGGCGTCGAGGCCATCCAGGCGCTCGAGCAGCGCTCCGACGAGGAGCTCGAGGCCGAGACGAAATACAAGGCGGCGGCACTCGCGATCCTCGGCGCTCGCGCCTCCGAGCGCTTCGACGCGGACGCCGCTCGCAGCTACTTCCAGCGTGCGATCGCCGCCGCGCGCCCGCAGGAGCGGATGCAGATCCGGCGCATGGCCGACGCCTCGCTGGCGCTCGCCGAACGTCGCGCCGGGGACCTCAAGAGCGCCGTCGAGCGCCTCGGCCAGGCGCCTCCGAGCGGCCGCCAGCTGTTCGCGCTGCGGGCGATGGGGCTGCTCGTTCCCCCCGCCTCGGCCGGCATCCTCGCCCGCATTCGCGGCATCCTGCTTGATCATCGTGCTGATCGATCGTGCTGCTCGCGATCGGCGCTCGGCATCGTCGAGCTGATCGCGCTGCCGTTCGGCGGGCATCGGGCTCGCGCCGGGGATCCTGCTCGGGCTGTTCGTCGTGATCGCCGCGATTGCGATCCTCGCCGCCATCGGGCGACGGCGACGAAACCGCGCCAAGGCCGCCGCCGCCTCCGGCTGACGGCTGCCGCCACGCCGCCGGGGTCCCCTGCGGCCAGACGCCCAATACGCTCCTGCGCACGTGTCAGCTCCCGTTCGCCTGATCGTCAACCCATCCGCCGGCGGCGGCAGGGCGGCGCGCGTCGCCCCGCACGGCCGAGCAGGCGCTGCGACGGCTCGGGCTCACCGTCCAGCGCAGCGACACCCGCGACCTCGACCACGCCCGCGAGCTCGCCCGCGAGGCCGCCGGAGGCGGGCGAGACGGTCGCGGCGCTCAGCGGCGACGGCATGGTCGGCGCGATCGCGGACACCCTGCAAGGACCTCCCCGGCGCGGTGCTGGGCGATCCTCCCGGGCGGGCGCGGCAACGACCTCGCGCGGGTGCTCGGAATCCCCGACGAGCCCGACGAGGCCTGCCGCGGTGATCGCCGCCGGTCACGCTCGGGCGATCGACCTCGGGCTGGTCGCCGACGGCGTCGGGCGAGCCGCAGGGCGTTCGTCGGGATCGCCTCGGTGGGCTTCGACAGCGACGCCAACCGGATCGCCAACGAGGCGCCCTCGTGGCTCGGCGGCCTCGTGTACGCGTACGGAGCCCTGCGGGCCCTGATCTCGTGGCGGCCGGCGCGCTTCGAGCTCGAGCTCGACCCGCCGGGCGAGAAGCTCAGCTTCAGCGCCTACACGGTCGGCGCGGCCAACTCCCAGTGCTACGGCGGCGGCATGCGCGCCGCCCCGGACGCGCTGCTCGACGACGGCCTGCTCGAGGTGGTCGTGCTCGAAAGCGTCAGCAAGCTCGCCTTCCTGCGCGGATCCTGCCGAAGGTCTTCAAGCGGCGACGCACGTGAACCTGCCCGGCGTACGCGTCTTCCGCGCCCACGAGGTGGCGATCAGCTGCGACCGCCCGTTCGACGATGTACGCCGACGGCGACCCGATCGGCGAGCTGCCCGTGCGCGTGCGCGCCCTGCAGGGCGCGGTGCGGATGCTGGTGCCCCCCGCCGGCGGGCCGCATCCCGCCTTCGCCCAGCCGCCGGCCGCGGCAGCGCGCAGGGCGATCCGGACGAGCGGCTGATGGCCGCTGCCCTCGCCGCCAAGCTGGCCCTCGCGCGAACCGTGGGCGACGGTCTCGCGCTGGCGCGGCGGTGGCGCCACGAGCGCTGCCGGGGAGGGTGCTGATGCGCCTGCAGCCCGACGCGATCGCGCACGCTCGGAGCCGCCTGCACGCGCGGCAGCGCGCTGATCTCGGCCACCAACGGCAAGACGACGACGGCCGCGATGGCCGCCGGCGATCCTGCGCCGCGGCGGGCGTGGCGCTCGTCCACAACCAGGCCGGCGCGAACATGGCCGGCGGCGTCGCCACGACGCTGCTCGGCGCCGCCGGAGCACGCGGCGGCATCGCCGGCGAGCTCGGCCTGTTCGAGGTCGACGAGCTGTGGCTGGCCGCGGTCGCCGACGAGCTGGCCCCGCGCGCGATCCTGCTCGGCAACCTGTTCCGCGACCAGCTCGACCGCTACGGCGAGCTCGAGGCGATCGCGGAGAGCTGGGAGGAGGTGCTCGGCGCGCGTCACACGTGCCCCGGTCCTGAACGCCGACGACCCGCTGCGTCGCCGACCTCGGCCGCGAGCACCCGCAGGCGCTCTACTTCGGCGTCGAGGACGACTCGCTCGCGCTGCCGGGCATGGCCCACGCCGCCGACGCCAAGCACTGCCGCCGCTGCGGCGCGCCGTACGTGTTCGACGCCGTCTACCTCGGCCACCTCGGCCACTACCACTGCGCCAGCTGCGGCAGCGGCGGCCCGACGCCCGCGCTGACCGCCGGCGAGGTCGTCCTGCGACGGCGTCCGGAGCTCGGAGTTCACGCTGCGCACCCCCGCCGGCGAGGTGCGCGTGGCGCTGGCGCTGCCCGGGCTCTACAACGTCTACAACGCCCTCGCCGCCGCCGCCCTGGCGAGCGCGCTGGAGGTGCCCCTCGCGGCCATCGTCGCCGGCCTGGCGGACGACGCAGCCCGCCTTCGGGCGCGCCGAGACGCGTCACGCTCTCGCGGCTCCGCGGCGCAACGGGCTGCCGACGCTCGCCGAGCCGCGGGAGCTGCGGATCCTGCTCGTCAAGAACCCGGCCGGCGCCAACGAGGTGCTGCGCACGCTCGCGCTCGAGCCCGGCCAGCACGACCTGCTGGGGGTGCTGAACGACAACATCGCCGACGGTCGCGACGTGTCCTGGATCTGGGACGCCGACTTCGAGCTGCTCGCCGGGCGGTCCGGCGCGTCACCTGCAGCGGCAGCCGCGCGCCCGACCTCGCGGTGCGGCTGAAGTACGCGGGCGTCGATCCCGGCTCGGATCCACGTCGAGCCCGACCTGGCTGCTGCGCTCGCGCAGGCCGCCGCCAGCCGCCCCGACGCCGGACGCGCCCCTGTACGCGCTGCCGACCTACACCGCGATGCTCGTCGCTGCGCGAGCTGCTGGTCGCGCGCGGCGAGGCGAGCAGCTCGTGGTGAGGAGCGCCTCGCCCGCCAGGCCCGCGGCGCGGGTGCGCCCCGCGGTGATCTGGCACGACCTCGAGTGCGGCTGCTACACGCGCCGACCTCGCCGCTGTGGCGCGAGCTGGCCGCCGCAACGCCGCCGAGGGCGCGCCGGTCCTCGACATCGGCGCCGGCACCGGCCGCGTGAGCCTCGACCTCGCCCGCCACGGGCACGCCGTCACCGCGGTGGAGCGTCGACCCCGACCTGCTGGCGGCCCTCGCGCGCGCGCCGCCGGCGCTCGACGTCGAGCGCCGTGGGCGCCGATGCTCGCGCCTTCAGGCTGGACGCGCCGCGACTTCGACCTCTGCCTCGTGCCGATGCAGACGGTGCAGCTGCTGGGCGGTCCCGCGGGCCGGCTGGCGTTCCTGCGCGCCGTGCGCGCCCACCTGCGCGCCGGGGGCGTGCTCGCGTGCGCCATCGTCGAGGACATCGAGCCGTTCGACGCCCGCTCCGAACACCTCGAGCTCGAGCCGGAGCTGGCCCGCACGGAGGGCACCCTCTACAGCAGCCGCCCGGTGCGCGTGCCCGTCGGGGAGCGCCGCATCCGGATCGAGCTCGAGCGCCGTGTCGAGCACGGCGGCGAGGCGCCCGCACCGGTGGCGCGGCGCCGGCGAGCCCGAGCGGGAGGTGATCGTGCTCGACCGCCTGACCCCCGAGCGTCTGCAGCAGGAGGCCCGGCGGGTCGGCCTGCGAGCGCTGGAGGTCCGCGGCGTCGCCCCGACCGAGCAGCACACCGCCAGCACGGTGGTGATCCTCGGTGCCTGACCCGCGACGCCCGCGGGCTGTGCCGACGCCGGCGCTCAGTCGCTGCTGCGCGTCTGCGCGCTGTACCCCGACCTGATGAACATCTACGCCGACCGCGGCAACCTGCTCGTGCTCGAGCGCCGCTGCCGCTGGCGCGGGATCGGCTTCGAGCTGCACGCCAGCGGCCTCGGCGAGCAGCTCGACGGCGAGCGCCACGACCTCTTCTACATCGGCGGCGGCCAGGACCGCGACCAGCGGCTGTGCGCCGAGGACCTGATCGCCAACAAGCGCGCGGGCCTGCACGCCGCCGCCGCGCCGCGGCGCGGTGATCCTCGGCGTGTGCGGCGGCTACCAGCTGCTCGGGCACTCCTACACGCTCGGCGCGGAGGAGATCGAGGGCGTCGGCCTGCTCGACGTGCGCACGGTGCGCGAGCGACCGGCCGCGCCTGATCGGCAACGTCGCGATCGAGGTGACGCTCCCGGGCGAGACGAGCGCCTCGGCCGCGCGCGTGCTGGCGGGCTTCGAGAACCACGGCGGGCGCACCCGGCTCGGCCCCGGCCAGCAGGCCCTCGGCCGCGTGCTTCGCGGCCACGGCAACGACGGGCGCAGCGGGCCTGGAGGGCGCGATCGCCGGCAACACGATCGGCACCTACCTGCACGGCCCGCTGCTGCCCAAGAACGTCTGGTTCGCCGACTGGCTGATCGCGCGCGCGCTCGGGATCGAGGCCGGTCGAGCTCGGCCGCGCTCGAGGACGACGCTCGAGGACGCAGACCCACCTCAGCGCGCGCCGCGCCGCCGGGCTCTGAGCGTCCTGCGCGGCGTCGCGGGCGCGATCTCCCGCAAACTGGGCCCTGCTGGGTCCACCGCGCCGTGCGGGCCGGGGCCGCGCCTAGGATCGGCGGCCGTGGAGCTGTCGGACTACCAGCCGCTCTCGCGCCGCACCGCCGATGTACCCGCGCGAGGCGGGCCTGTCCTACCCGACGCTCGGCCTGGCCGGCGAGGCGGGCGAGGTGGCCGAGCACGACCAAGAAGTCGATCCGCGACGACGGCGGGCAGCTGACGCCGGAGCGGCGCGCCGCCCTGGCTCAAGGAGCTCGGCGACGTGCTCTGGTACCTCGCGCAGCTCGCCACCGAGCTCGACCTCGACCTCGACGAGATCGCCAGGCGAACCTCGACAAGCTGCTCTCGCGCCAGCAGCGCGGCGTGCTCTCCGGCAGCGGCGACGACCGCTAGGAGGCGACCGCGAAGCGGGCGAAGCGGTCGGCCAGCCGCGCCGGCACGAGCGCGCGCACGCGCACGCCCTCGGGCGTGTCCTCGCGGGCGACCTCGCCGGCGAGCTCGTGCAGCTCGGCGAGGCTGCCGCCGTCGGTGTAGGGCACGAGCAGCTCGACCGAGCGCAGCGTGTGGGCCAGCTCGCTCTCGATGCGCTCGCCCAGCTCCTCCAGCCCCTCCCCCGTCTCGCCGCTGACGAGCACCGCCTTCGGGTAGCGCAGGCGCAGCTCCTCGCGGGCCTCGCTCGTCGAGCAGGTCGACCTTGTTGAGCACCAGCAGCCGCGGGCGCTCGCCGGCGCCGATCTCCTCGAGCGTCTGCTCGACCGAGTGCGGTCATCATCTCGACCTGCTCCTCGCGACGCGGAGGCGTCGAGCACGTGCAGCAGCAGCTCGGCGCGGCGCGTCTCCTCGAGCGTCGCGCGCGAAGGCGTCGACGAGCTGGTGGGGCAGCTTGCTGATGAAGCCGACCGTGTCGGTCAGCAGGTACGGACGCGCCCGCCGAGGCGCAGCGTGCGCGTGGTCGGGTCGAGCGTGTGGAAGAGGCGGTCGCGGACGCCCACCTCGGCGCCCGTGAGCGCGTTCAGCAGCGTGGACTTGCCGGCGTTGGTGTAGCCGACCAGCGCGATCGTCGGCAGCGCGGCGCGCTCGCGCTCGGCGCGCTGCACGGCGCGCGTTCCCTTGACGTGCTCGAGGCGCCGGCGCAGGGCCGCGATGCGGTCGCGCGCCAGGCGCCGGTCGGTCTCGATCTGGGTCTCACCCGGGCCCCTCGTGCCGATCCCGCCTCCGAGGCGCTCGAGGTGGCTCCACAGGCCGCGCATGCGGGCGAGGTTGTATTCGAGCTGGGCCAGCTCGACCTGCAGCTTGCCCTCGGCGCTGCCCGCGTGGGAGGCGAAGATGTCGAGGATCACGGTCGTGCGGTCCACGACCGGCAGCCCGAGCGCCTGCTCGAGGTTGCGCTCCTGGCGCGCGGTCAGCTCGTCGTCGCAGGCGATCAGGTTGGCGTCGCAGCTCGCGCGCCGCGCCTTCGCCTCGGCGACCTTGCCGCGGCCCGAGGTAGGTGTTCGGGTGCGGGCGCTCGCGCCGCTGGACGAGCTCCCCGACGACGGCGACGCCGGCCGTGCGCAGCAGCTCGGCGAGCTCGCTCAGGTCGTCGTCGGCGTCCGGCGCCGCGGCGACGCAGAAGGCCCGCTGGCGCGCGCGCTGCGTGGGCTGGGCTCCGTTTCGCTCTCCCCGCACACGCGCCGCGTCCCCATCAGCGCGACCGTTGCGTGCTGGAATCCATCCACCCGTCAAGTCTAGGACCTCCTGCCGCGCCTACTTCGCCAGCGCGCCGAGCCGCTGCACCGCCTCGAGCAGGCGCTCGTCGGGCGTGGTCAGCGAGATGCGGAACCAGCCCTCGCCGGCCGGCCCGTAGATCGCGCCCGGGCGAGATCACCACGGCGGCCTGCTCGAGCACGTGCTCGCAGTAGGCGGCCGAGCTCTCGAAGCCCTCCGGCACCGGCGCCCACACGTAGATCGTGCGCTTGCGGCGGGCTCGACCTCGCACGCCGATCTCCGCGCAGCGCGTCGCAGACCAGGTCGCGGCGGCGCCTGTAGAGCTCGTTCATCGAGGCGACCTCGGCGTCGGCGTCCGGCGAGAGCGCCGCGACGCCGGCGAGCTGGACGGCCTCGAACAGGCCGGAGTCGATGTTCGTCTTCAGCCGCCAGTAGGTCTCCAGCGCCTCGGCGTTGCCGACCACCACCGCGCAGCGCCAGCCGGTCATGTTGTAGCCCTTGGACAGCGAGAAGACCTCGATCCCGACGTCCTTGGCCCCGGGCGTGGCCAGGAACGACGGCGCGCGGTAGCCGTCGAAGGTGATCTCCGAGTAGGCGTTGTCGTGGACGACGAGGATGTCGTGCTCGCGGGCGAACTCGACGACCCGCTCGAAGAAGCCCTCGGGCACGACGGCGCCGGTCGGGTTGTTCGGGTAGTTGAGGTACATCAGCTTGGCGCGCTTGGCGACGTCGTCGTCGATCGCGTCGAGGTCGGGCACGAAGCCGAGCTCGGGCTCGAGCGCCATCAGCACCGGCTCGGCGCCGGCCAGCCACGGGCCGCCGGTGTAGACGGGGTAGCCGGGGTCGGCCGCGAGCGCGTAGTCGCCGGGGTCCAGGAAGGCGAGGTTGAGGTTGAAGATCGCCTCCTTGGCGCCGATCGCCGGGGATGATCTCGCTCTCGGGGTCGAGCGTCACGTCGAAGCGCCGCTGGTAGAAGTCGCGCACGGCCTCGCGGAAGTCCTCGCGTCCGCGGTTGGACGGGTACTGGTGGGTTTCCGGCTCGCTGACGGCCTCCTGCATCGCCTCCACGATCAGCGGCCGGCGTCGGCCGGTCCGGGTCGCCGATGCCGAGGCTGATCACGTCGACGCCCGCCGCGCGCTTGGCGGCGATCTTGCGCTCGAGCTGGGCGAACGCGTACGGCGGGATGCGCTCCAGGCGCTTACTCGGTTTCATGCAGCTCCTTTTCGAAGTCGTCGCTGAGGCGACCCGCGAACACGGGTCGCGCCCAGCCTGTCAAGGTCACGTGCAGATCCTCGCCGACCTCGACCTCGAGCTCGCCGCCGTCGAGTGACACGACGACCGTCGCGGTCCCCGGCCGCGGCTGCTGATCCTCGGCGTAGGCGACGGCGGCGCCGCTCGCGCCGGTGCCCGAGGACAGCGTCTCCCCCACCCCGCGCTCGAAGATCCGCGCGCGGATGCGGGCCGCCTGCTCCGCCGTTGCCGCGCTCGCCAGCTCCGCGTACCAGGACACGTTGGTGCGGTTGGGGAAGCGCGGGTCGCTTCGATCGGCGGGCCCGACCGCGCCGAGGTCGAGCGCCTGCGAGCTCCTCCTCGGAGCCGACGCGGATCGCGCATTGGGGGTTGCCGATCGAGACGTGGCGGAAGCCCCAGTCGCGGCCGTCCGACGCTCGAGCTGTCCGCGCCCGTCGGGCGGTCCGCCGGGGAAGTCCGGCGACGCGAGGCTCGCGAGCCCCATGTCGACGCGGCAGCGTGTCCGGCCCGGTGATCGTCGGGCGGATCCTGCCCGGCGGCGGTGCCGATCGAGAAGCTGTCGCGCGTCGGTCCAGCCGCGGCGGCGCAGGTACAGGATCGCCTCGCGCGCGCCGTTGCCCGACAGCTCGGCCTCCGAGCCGTCGGGGTTGAAGATCCGCAGGTCGGCCACGTCCTGCGGCTCGGCCGGCGCGGAGAGCAGCAGGATGCCGTCGGCGAACACGCCGAAGTGGGCGTCGCAGATCCGGCGCACGCGCGCCGGGGTGAGCTCGAACGGGAGCTCGTCGCGCTCGACGATCAGGTAGTCGTTGCCCAGCGCCTGCCACTTCTCGAATCGCATTGCCGCAGCAGTGCATGGAGGGCGGCGCCCGGGCAGGGTCGCCGCCGCTGGCGGACGGCTCAGCGCCGGCGTCCAACCGTCGGCGTCCCGAGGATCTCCTGGCGACGCTCTCGGCGTGCGCCGCCGACGTCGATCAGGTGCACGTCCGGCGAGCTTGCGCATCCACGTGAGCTGGCGCTTGGCGTAGTTGCGCGTGCGGCGCTTCATCCGCTCGACGTCGCCGGCGAGCAGCTCCTCGAAGCCGAGCGCCTTGCGCGCCGTCTCCGAGGCGCCGGCCGCGTCCGCGCGCAGCGACCTCCTCGCGCGCGCCCGCTGCGAGCATCCGCTCGACGCGCTCGTCGATGCGCCGCGTAGAGCGCCTCGCGCTCCATCGTCAGACCGACGAGCAGCGTCGGGTGGCGCAGCTCGCCGCTCCAGAGCTGCGACGGCCCCTCGGGCGGCTCGAGCTCGCCCGAGGTCGAGCAGCTCCAGCGCGCGCACGATGCGCTGGCGGTCGTTCGGGTCGATCTCCGCGGCCGCCCACGGCGCGCGTTCGGCGAGCAGCGCGTGCAGCGGCCCGGGCCCGCGGCGCTCGAGCTCGGCCTGCCAGCGCTCGCGCACGCCCTCCGGCGGCGGCGGGCGCAGGTCGAGCTCGGCCAGCGCCGCGCGCAGGTACAGGCCGGTGCCGCCGACGACGATCGGGCGGCGCCCGGCGGCGAGCAGCTCGTCGATCTCGGCGTGGGCGAGCTGGGCGTACTGGCCGGCGCTGAAGGTGGCGTCGAGCGGCACGAACGACAGCAGCCGGTGCTCGAGCAGCGCCTGCTCGGCCGGCGAGGCGACGCCCGTCAGGGTCTCCAGGCCGGCGTAGACCTGCAGCGCGTCGGCGGAGACCGCGACCGGGTCCTCCCCGCGGGCGCGCAGGAGCCGCGGCGAGGGCGACGGCGACCGCGGTCTTGCCGACGCCGGTCGGCCCGAACAGCGCGATGACGCGCATCTCTCTAGGCTCACAGGTTGTGCAGATCGCGGGCTCGACAGTGCTGCTCACAGGCGCCACCGGCGGCCTCGGCCAGGCGATCGCCCGGGCGCTGGCCGTCGCGCGGCGCCCAGCTGATCCTCACCGGTCGCGACGGGTCGATGCTCCTGCAGGCGCTCGCCGCAGGAGCTCGAACGCGCGCGTGATCGCCGTCGACCTCTCGATCCGCCGCCGAGGTCGCCCGTCTGGTCGCAGAGGCGGGCGAGGTGGACATCCTCGTCGCCAACGCCGGGATCCCGGCGGCCGGCCGGCTCGAGACCTTCTCCGCTGGAGGAGGTCGACCGCGCGCTCGACGTCAACCTGCGCGCGCCGATCGTGCTCGCGCCACGCGCTGCTGCCGGGGATGCTCGAGCGCCGCCGCGGCCAGCTCGTGTTCATCTCCTCGCTCGCCGGCAAGACGACCGTGCCGGGCGACCTCGCTGTACCACGCGACCAAGTACGGCCTGCGCGGCTTCGCGGCCGCGCTGCGCACGGACCTGCACGGGACGCGGCGTGGGCGTCTCCTGCGTCTTCCCCGGCTTCATCCGCGACGCCGGCATGTTCGCCGACTCCGGCGTCAAGCTGCCCCCGGGCGTCGGGACCCGCTCGCCCGAGGACGTCGCCGACGCGGTCGTGTCCACGATCGAGCGCGACCGCGGCGAGGTCGACGTCGCGCCTTCCGCTCAGCGCGCCGGCGCGCGTCGTCGCGAGCCTGGCACCCGGACCTCTCGGCGGCGCTGGTACGGCGGATCGGCGGCGGGCGGATCGCTGCCGAAATGGACGCTCGCGCTGCGCGACAAACGCTGACGCCACGCGCGCTGCCGACGGGCTCTCAGACAGAGCGCTGCTGACGGCTCAGAAGAGCGTCGGCTGCAGGGCGCTCGTCGACGGCCTCGATCGGCGTGTCGTCGGCCGCCTCGTGTCCGGTCAGCCTGAAGGCGCCGGCTCTTGCCCTTGCGGCGCACCAGCTCGCGACAGACGCTCGCGCTCCTGCGCTGCGGCGCGTAGGCGCCGCGTCTGTAGAGGTCCCGGTAGCGCTCGACGAGCTCCGGCCGCGCCTCCTCGCAGCCAGCCCATGAACACCTCGCGCACCTCGCCGCGCAGGTGCAGCGCGATGCCGTCGATGTTCGTCGCCCCGGCCTCCTCGCACGTCTCCAGCAGCGGCTCGACCTGGCGCGGCGAGTCGTTGATGCCGGGCATCAGCGGCGCGATCAGGACGCCCGTCGGGATGCCCGGCGCGGTTGAGCTCGGCGACCGCCTCCAGCCGCGCCCGCGGGTTGGGCGTGTGCGGCTCGGTTTCGCGCCACGCCTTCTCGTCGAGCGTCGGGATCGACAGGCATGCGCTGAAGCTCGTCCGCTGCGGCGATCTCGAGCATCAGCGTCGAGGTCGCGCAGCAGCAGCGGCGACTTGGTCAGGACCGAGCACGGGTTGTCGGCGTCGCGCAGCGCCTCCCAGATGCCCTCCATCAGCCGGTAGCGGCCCTCGACCCACTGGTAGGGGTCGGTGTTCGTACCGAGCGCGACGTGTTCGCGCTTCCACGACGGCCGCGCGAGCTCGGCGCGCAGCACCTCCGGGCGCGTTGACCTTGACGACGATCTCGCGCTCGAAGTCGCGGCCGGCGTTGAAGTCGAGATAGGTGTGGGTGGGGCGAGCGAAGCAGTTGTGGCTGACTACGCCATTGGCGATGAAATCGCCGGTGCCGGTGGTGATGTCGACCAGGTCCATTGGATCACCCAGCGATTCGATCGAAATCGACGCCGGTTCGTGTCCTAGTCCGGGTCGCGGTCCCGCCCGAGCCGTCTTGGGTCTCCGCAAGGCCACCTGCCGCCACGAGGACGTCGCCCATCTTGAGCCGAGGGCGCTGGTCGAGCGCCTGCCCGGCGCCGGTCACGTACTTCCATCCCTCGTCGGTCAGGAAGCGATGGTCTCCGCTCGCGACCAGCTCGGTGCCGTCCTGGAGCACAACGCGGTATGCAGGCTTGGAAGTCCTCCACTTGGCAAGCACCTCCGTCCGTACGCGGCGCCGAGAGTCGCCCGTGCCGCTGGTCCCGTAGATCCCGTCCCCGACCTCGACATCGGAGATCGCGTGCGTGGTTCCGTCGGCCATCAGGATCGCGGTGTCGGGCCCTAGGCAGTAGGTACAAGCATGACTGCACCCCCGGTACGGATTGATCGACCACCGGAACGGCATCCGCGACTTCTCGGGCACGCGGTTGAGCACCGATTTGGCCTGAACCTCGTAGAAGCGCATGTCGAGCGCCTCGGGTGCGTCGAAGCGCCGGACCGTCGCGGCGTCCTTGTATCCCGGCAGCCGGCGCTGCTCCTCGGCGTCGATCGTGAGGTTGTCCCAGCGCACGAACATATGTTCGCATAGGTGGGGGACGCCACGCGCGCGAGCAGCGGCTTGGGCGGCGGTCGCTGACGGACGCCGCCGGACGCTCAGAACTCGATCACGCTGCGGATGCCGTCCTGGGCCTCCATCAGCTCGAAGCCCCGGTTGACCTCGTCGAGCGGTGATGCGGTGCGAGATGAACGGGTCCACGTCGATGTCCCCGCGAGGTAGCGCGCGACCAGCGCAGGGACGTCTTCGCGGCCCTTCAGGCCGCCGAAGCGAGGAGCCGCACACGCGCCGGCCGGTGATCAGGAGGCGCGGGACGACGTCGAGCGTCTCGCCCTTGCCGGCCACGCCGCAGACGGTGCACAGCCCCCACCCCATGCGCGCCGCTTCGACGGCCTGGCGCATCACCTCCACGTTCCCGGTCGCCTCGAAGGTGTAGTCGGCGCCGAAGCCGCCGGTCATCTCGAGGATCGCCTGGACGGCGTCCGTCGCCGCCCGCGCAGCAGGTCGGTCGCGCCCTGGCCGCGGGCGAGCTCGAGCCGCTCGGGCGACAGGTCCACGCACACGATCCGCTCGGCCCCCTGCAGCCGGCGCCGGCGACGGCGCCCGAGACCCACCATCCCGGCGCCGAACACGACGCAGGTCGAGCCGGGCCGCACGGCGGCCGTGCTTCATCGCCGCGCCGAGGCCGGTCGAGAGGCCGCACGCGAACAGGCACGCGCGGTCCAGCGGCGCCTCCGGGTCGATCTTCGCGAGCGCGATCTCCGGCATCACGGTGTACTCGGCGAAGGTCGAGGTGCCCATGAAGTGGCGCAGCGGCTCGCCGTCGCGCGAGAGCCGGGTCGTGCCGTCGGGGAGGTAGCCGAGGTTCTGCTGCTCGCGGATCGCCAGGCAGAGGTTCGTGAGCGGGCTGCGGCAGTGGATGCACTCCCCGCACTGGGGCGAGAACAGCGTCACGACGTGGTCGCCCTCGGACAGGAGCGTGACGTCCGCGCCGCAGCGCTCGACGACGCCCGCGCCCTCGTGGCCGAGGACCGTCGGCGCGTAGCCGGAGGGGTCGACGCCCGAGGCCGTGTACATGTCGGTGTGGCAGACGCCGCAGGCCACGAGCCGCACGAGCACCTCGCCCGGGCCCGGCTCGGCGAGCTCGACCTCCCGCACGACCAGCGGGCTGCCGAACTGCTCGAGGACCGCGGCGCGGATCTTCATCGGCGCCCGCCCTGGCCAGCGAGCGACTCCTCGCCCGGCGAGCGTCTGGCTGGTGGCCGAGTGGATCTCGCACGGCGGTCGAGCTCCCCCGGCGCGGCGAGGCCGCCGAAGTTGACGACCTTGTTGTGGCGCGTGCGGCCCCGGAGCCGCTCGGGGTCGGTGCGCGAGGGCCCTTCGACGAGCACCTCGAGCGTGCGCCCCACGAACCGCTGGGCGCGCTCGCGCGCCCTGCGCTGGACGACCTCCACGAGCCGCTCCATCCGCTCCACCTTGACCGGGTGCGGGACGAGGCCCTCGGTGATCTCCGCCGCCTCGGTCCCGCGGCGGGGCGAGAAGATGAACGTGAAGGCGCTGTCGTAGCCGACCTCCTCGACGACCTCGAGCGTCTGCTCGAAGTCCTCCTCGGTCTCACCCGGGAAGCCGACGATGATGTCGGTGCTGAGCGCCACGTCGGGCAGGTGCTCGCGGATCAGCGCCACGCGGTCCAGGTAGCGGCGCGCGGTCGTAGGTGCGCCGCATCGCCTTCAGGATGCGGCTGGAGCCGGACTGCAGCGGCAGGTGGATGTGCTCGCACACGCTCGGCAGCTCCGCGTGGGCGCGGATCACGTCCTCGCGCATGTCCTTCGGGTGCGGGCTCGTGTAGCGGATCCGCTCGATCCCGTCGATCCCGTCGAGCGCGCCCAGCAGCTCGGCGAAGCTCGCGCGCTCGCCGCGCCGGCAGGTCGCGGCCGTAGGAGTTGACGTTCTGCCCGAGCAGGGTGACCTCGATGACGCCGTCCGCGGCCATCTCCGCGACCTCCGCCACGAGCTCCTCCAGCGGGCGGCTGACCTCGCGCCCGCGGGTGGAGGGCACGATGCAGTAGGAGCACACGCAGTTGCAGCCGACGCTGATCTGCAGCCAGCCCTGGAAGGGGCGCGCGCGGTGCGCGGGCAGGTGGCCGGTGAAGCCCTCGAACTCGAAGTAGCCCTGCGCGGTGAGCGAGTCGCTGGTGAGGAACTCGGCCAGCCGGTGGACCTGCCCGGGCCCGAAGGCCACGTCGACGAACGGGAAGCGCTCGAACACCTCCTCCTTGACCGACTGCGCCCAGCAGCCGCCCACCCCGACGACGCTGCTCGGGCGCTTCGCGCTTGAGCCGCTGGGCCTCGCCGAGGTGGGCGATGAAGCGGCTGTCGGCCGACTCCCGGATCGAGCAGGTGTTGAAGAGGATCAGGTCGGCGTCCCGCGCGCTCGGCCGTCTCGCGTGTAGCCGAGCGACTGCGAGCATCCCCTTCATGCGCTCGGAGTCGTGCTCGTTCATCTGGCAGCCGAACGTGGTCAGGTGGAACGTGCTGCGCCATGTCAGCGACAGGGTAGAGGCAGCGGCCCGGGCCGGACCGGGCGGCTGCCTGCCTCAATGCAGGAGCGAGAGGAACTCCACCAGGGCTTCGAACTTCTTCTTCGGCAGGTTCCGGAACGACGGCATCGGAGCCTTCGGATCTATCAGCGCTCGAGCGATCGCGGTGCCTGGCAGCCTCGACCCGACGTGCGTCAGTTCGGGGCCCGGGCCCCGGTTGCCGTCTTCGCCGATGCGATGGCAGGCGAGGCATCCGGACTGGGCGGCGACCGTTCGTCCGAGTTCGAACTCTTCCAGACGCCTGCCGCCTTCCTGCGCGACTTCCGGGGGCGGTTGAATCAGCGCTCTCGTGGGTCGGCCACCCGGGTTGACGAACCCGAGCCCGACGGCCACCCTGCCGACCAACGGGTCCAATGCCGTCCCGAGAAGGTGTACCGCGCGCGTGATCAGCTTTTCCAGATGACGCGCGAGCACCCGCTCCCGCGCGCCCTCGTACGACTTGAGCATCGGCTGTATTCGTTCCTGAAGGTCGCCGCCGCCCCCTGCGGTCGCTGCGTACTGCTCCAGGAAGCGGCGTGTCCCCGCCGGCTCCGTGACGTGGCCGCTCGCGGCCCATTCCTTCAGATCACCACAGAGATCGGGAAGCGCGAGCGCGCTCGTGGCGGATTCAATTCGCGCGCGCCGATGCACCAGATCGGTCAGCTTGCGGCTGCTCCAGCGCAGGCGTGCGAGCGCAACTGCGACGTGACGCTCTGCCGCGAGGTCGGGGGACACGACCGCAAGCACGAGGGCGTCGAGGGTCTCTTCGCGCATCTTTTCCACGACCTCTTCGCTCGCTGCGCTGCGAGGGGCTCCCGACCCCACGCCCGGACATGCCTTGGCGATGTGTCCCACGAGTTCGTCGCCTGCCCGGACCCCGAGATGGGAGTTGACCACGACCGTGCGAAAGAATGCGACCTCGGTCCGCAGGTAGGACCGCGTCGTGTCCACGTCGTGGAGGCTCGTTCCCGCTGCGGCGGCGGGACCCCATCCCGCGAGCCACACGCCCAATGCCAGCACCGGTATGGCGCCGACGAGCAGACGCGACGATCTTCTTGCCTGGCTCCTCACAGCGAGGCAAAGTGTCCCACCGCTACACGGCGGGCTCAGCCCGGAGGCGTCTCGTGGAACGCGGCCGCGTAGGAGATCCCCACGATCAGGCCATCCTCGGTGAGAAGCCGGCTCACCATCTGCCCCCACGGCTCGGTGCGGGGCGGGTGCAGCAGCTCATAGCCCGCGTCCTCGAGCTCCTTGCTCGCCGCCGCCACCGCGTCCGGTCCCTCGACCTCGAACTCGATCGACGCCTGGGGTACCGTCACGCCCTCCGGCCACTCCGGCGTGCCGAAGCAGGCCTCGGCGGCCTGCGAGAGCGGCCAGACACCGAAGTGGTTGGCGCCCGCGATGTTCGCGCTGGAGTAGTAGCCCTCGCCCTCGCCCTCCAGCGGTAGGCCGAGAGCGTTCATGTAGAGCTTGTGGGCCTGTGGTGGGTCGGCGGTGATCACCGCCACGCTGGCTACGAAGAGAACGTTCATCGTTTCAGCGTAGGATCCCTGTACGGCCTCCATGAGCACGGTCGAGTCCCCCAGCCAAACCGACGCCGTCACGCGCTACTGCGCCGCGTCGAGCGCGAACGACCTCGAGGGGATGCTCGCGACGCTGGCTCCCGACGTGGAGCTGATCTCTCCGCTCTCCGCCAGCGCGGTCATCCGCGGCAAGCGACGACCTGCGCGTGCTGCTCGGCGCGATCTACTCGAGCCTGAAGGGCCTGCACTGGGGAGCTCCCATTTCGAACGGCTCGGTCGTCGTTGCCGTCGGTAGCTCCCGGATCGCCGGCCTACGGCTCGACGACGCGATGATCTTCGAGCTGGGTTCCGACGGGAGCATCGTTCGCATTCGTCCCCATCTGCGGCCCTGGCTCGCGACGACGGTGCTGGCGCTGGTCCTGGGGGTGAAGCTCGCGCCCCACCACGAGGTCATGCTGCGCGCGGCCCGAGCAGGGATAGCCGCGCGCCGTACGTCGTAGAGCTACGGGCGAGCGCCCGGCGCTACGCCGCCGCGACCGCGGGTTCGCTGATGATCGGGGGCGCGGCCTCGTCCTTGTCGCGCTCCAGCGTGGTGACGACGTTCTTGTCCAGGCCCAGGGCGGCGTAGACCTTGTCTTCGATCTCCTTCGCCAGCTCGGGGTTCTCGTCCAGGTGGGCCTTGGCGTTGCCCCTGCCCTGCCCGAGGCGGTCGCCGCCATAGGAGAAGAACGACCCGGACTTGGAGACGATGTTGTGCTCCAGGCCGAGGTCGATCAGGCACCCCGAGGAGGAGATGCCCTTGCCGAACTCGATGTCGAACTCGGCCTGGCGGAAGGGGGCCGCCATCTTGTTCTTGACGACCTTCACCCGCACCCGGTTGCCGACCGCCTCGGTGCCGTCCTTGAGCGTCTCGATGCGCCGGATGTCAAGCCGCTGGGAGGCGTAGAACTTCAATGCTCGCCCGCCGGGCTGGGTCTCGGGCGAGCCGAACATGACGCCCACCTTTTCCCGGATCTGGTTGGTGAGGATGCAGAGCGTGTTGGTGCGGTGGAGGTTGCCCGCCAGCTTGCGCATCGCCTGGGACATCATGCGCGCCTGGGCGCCCACCGTCTGGTCGCCCATCTGCCCCTCGAGCTCCACCCGCGGGGTGAGCGCCGCGACCGAGTCGATCGAGACCACGTCCACCGCCCCGGAGCGCACGAGCATGTCGGCGATCTCGAGCGCCTGCTCGCCGTAGTCCGGCTGGGACACGAGCAGCTCGTCGATGTCCACGCCGATCTCCTTCGCGTACAGCGGGTCCATCGCGTGCTCGGCGTCGATGAAGGCGCACACCCCGCCGAGCTTCTGCGCCTCGGCCAGCACGTGGTAGATGAGCGTCGTCTTGCCCGAGGACTCAGGGCCGTAGAGCTCCACGATGCGCCCGCGGGGAACCCCGCCGATGCCGAGCGCGAGGTCGAGCGACAGCGCCCCTGTGGGGATCGCTTCGCAGCGCACCTGGGCGCCCTCGTCGCCCATCCGCATGACCGACCCCTTGCCGAACTCGCGCTCGATCTGCGTGAGCGCGCCCTGGAGGGCGGCGTCCCGCGCCTTGGCGGCCTTCTCCTGTTCAGTCACGGGCATAGCTGCATCCTCCGGTCGGATTGGGAACGGGCAATGTATTGCTCCCCCCGGACGGAATTTGCTCCCAAAAAGCGGCACCAGCAAGCGGCAAATGGGGCCCTAGGAGATCACCTCGCCCGACCCCCGCAAGGGGATCCCCGACACGCGCAGGCGCAGCTTGGAGCCCCTCGTCACCTGCAGGCTGAAGGTCGACTTCTGCAGGACCCACGAAGAACGTGAAGGAGGCCGTGAAGCCGCCCACCCCGTTCACCCTGGCGCTCCCCACGCCGTGGAACTCGCGTCCCGAGCTCGTCACCGTGCAGCTCGCGCTCGTCAGGGCGCGCAGCCGCACGACGCCCGTCGGGGGGTAGGCGATCGATATGCGCATCGACTGCCTGCCCGAGAGCGAGGTCGAGAGCTGGTCGGAGACGCGGCCGCTCAGCGCCGAGAGCCTCATCCTGGCCGCGCCCCCGATGCGGCTGCACCTGGCCGGCGGGGGCGTCGGCGGTGGTTCTTCTTCCCCGCCGATGGGCGACGGCCACGGAAGCGGCGGTTCTTCTTCTCCGCCCGTGGGGGGCTGTGTCGGCGGGGGTGCCGATTCTTCTTCCCCGCCCGTGGGCGGGGCGGGCGTCGGTTCTTCTTCCCCGCCCGGCGCGCTCCCGGCCCCTTCGCTCTGCGCCTGGGCCCACGTGTAGTAGGTGGTGGCGCCCGCATGGGAGCTCACGATCAACGCCGTCCCGGACCGTCCGCCCCCGCCCTGGTTCGTCGCGACCCCCAGCACCTCGGGCTGGGGCAGCGAAAGCCCTTCGCCGAGGATCACGTGGCGGTGGCCCCAGCAACCGCTCGCGCCGGGGCTCGGCGCAGTCGAGGTTGGGACCGGGATAGCCGTCGTCGTACATCCACAGGTAGTACGCCGAGCAGCGGTCCGGTGCTGGCCCAATCGGATCCGAAGCCGCGCCAGGGCGATTCGGCCGACGGCGGGCGCGGGTCGGTTCCGTTTCGCACGCCTTCCGCCGCGGCTCCGTCCAGGGCCGCGTTCAAGCCCGAGATCGGGGTGTACCCGTAGGCGCTGCGATCGAGGTCGGTGAGGATGAAGATCTGCCTGTCCGCAGACAGGCTGAGGAAGTCGCTCGGCAGCGGGTAGGCGGGCAGGCCCAGGCTCGCCCGGGCCGCGTTCAGCCTCGAGAGCAGCCACTGCTGGCATTCGGCGGAGCTTTCGTGCGAGCAGGCGGCGGGCATCGACCCGAGCGGGATGTTCGTGGGGGGATCCGCCGCCCTCGCTGCCGCGGGCGTGAGCGCCCAGGCCACGACGGCCGCGGCGGCGACCACAGAACGGCGGATTGGTCTCGAGCTGCGCGGGTGCGCAGAGATCCCTTGCACGAGCATCCTTGCCTCCCGGGCTCACGCGGGTGAATGACGGACCGCGTGCGCTTCGGACGGGCGCACGCTGCTCCCCGAATCGGCGCATTTTGGCGCCGGCCGCGTCTCGGGACGACCGTTTTGGACGGGCGTACGAGGGCCGTCAGTAGGGGCCCAGCGGCCGCGTGCCGAGCGCCTCGTAGCGGGCGCCGCTGGGTGCCAGCCACGAGCGATACAGGATCAGGGACTCCGGCCGGAAGCGCAGGAAGGGCGTCGCCGGGAGGGCATCCGGCCCCTCCGGCAGACCCAGCAGGGGCTCCCTCCCGCGCACCCGTGCCACCGTCAGATGGGCCCGGAAGCGCCGCCTCGCGGGCTCCCACGACACCACTCTGCCGAGCTCCGTCACCAGCTCCCGCTGCAGGCGCTCGAGCCCCCCGTCGGGGTCGTCGTGGACCTCGACCGTCAGGTTCCGCGGGCGCCGCGGGGGCAGCCACAGCGGGGCCCCCGCCGACAGCTCCCCCACCTCGGTCTCGGTCGCGAGCGGCACCGCGGCGAGTGTGTCGATCTCCCCCACCGGCCGGGCGCCGAGGAAGCACAGCGTGATGTGCAGGTTCTCGGCGGGCAGCACGCGCAGCTCCGGGCCGCCGCGGCGTGCCGCTGCGGCCACCGTCCGGGCCCAGCCGGCAAGCTCCAGGCACACCTCCTCCGGGGGGTCTACGGCCAGGAACAGCCGCGCGGTGGCGTGCCCGCCCCCGCTCATCCGCCGCTGCCGACCTCCCCTTCCAGCACCCGCCGCAGCAGGTGCATCGCGACCGTCGTGGCCCGGTCGCGCACGTCGACCCGGGCTCCCGGCAGTTCGACCTTGCGCGTCAGCTGCTCGCCGCCCGCGCCGGCCCCCTCGCCGCCGCCCCCGCCCGCCCGCGCCACGCTCAGCCACACCAGCCCGACGGGCTTCTCCTCCGTGCCCCCTCCGGGCCCGGCGACCCCCGTGACGCCGATGCCGAGGTCGGCTCCCAGTCGCTCGCAGGCGCCCTCCGCGAGCGCCACGGCGACCTCGGAGGAGACCGCGCCGTGGGCCTCGATCAGGGCCGGGTCGACGCCCGCCGCGCGCACCTTGACGTCATTGTCGTAGGCCACGATCGCTCCCCTGAAGTAGTCCGAGGAGCCGGGCAGCTCGGTCAGGCGGGCAGCCAGCAGCCCCCCGGTGCACGACTCGGCCGTCGCCACCGTCTGCGGAGGGCCGCCCGTGCCACCGGCACGCAGCAGGTCGGCCACCTGCTGGTCCACCCAGCGCCCGTCGGTCGAGTACAGGGTGTCCGGATGGCGGCGCGCCACGACCTCCTCGAAGCGCTCGTACACGTCCGCGGCGGAGGGGTCGAAGACGCTCACCACCTCGACCTCGCCCCGTTTCAGGCACGTCGTGACCTCCAGGCGCCCGAGCTCGACGCCCTCCCGTTCGGCCACCCGCAGGGTCTCGGCGATCTCCGACTCGGGGATCCCGAACAGCCGCAGCATCCGCTGCTCGACCGGGCGGGCCCCCTCCAGTGCGGCTTTCATCGCCTCGCTGGCCACGGCCGCCCCCCACATCGGCTGTAGCTCTCTGGGCGGGCCCGGCAGCACGACCACGGTGGGGCGCCCACGCTCGGCGGGCGGGGGCACGACCAGCCCGGGAGCGGTGCCGACCGGGTCCAGCACGGTGGCGCCCTCGGGGACCGTCGCCTGTTTGCGGTTGCCCTCCCGCACGGCCTCCATGTCGACGTGCGGAAAGCGCTTGGCCAGCGGGCGCAGGATCTCGGCGATGCGCTCCTCGACGACCGGGTCGAGCCTCATCTCCCGGCCCTGGAAGCGGCCCACCACCTCGGCCGTGAGGTCGTCGGCCGTGGGACCCAACCCGCCGCTGGTGATCACCAGGTCCAGGCCCCGGGCGGCCATGAAGGAGAGCGCCTCGTGCATGTCCTCGGGGCGGTCGCCCACGATCGTCGTGTAGGCCAGCTGCACGCCCAGCTCACGTAGCCGCTCGGCCAGCCAGGGGCCGTTGCGGTCGCTGACGCGCCCGGTCAGCACCTCGGTGCCCGTCACCACGATCCCGGCCCGGGCCCCGGACCCGCGGCTCACTGACACGTCGGCTTGCTTCCGGCCGGCAGCGTGTGGCGTCCGCGGGCCCTCGTGATCGAGTAGCCGATCGCTTCGCTGGAGGCGGGCACGGTGCGCGGGCGGCCGTCGATCACCATCGTGACGTCGCTGTTCCCGAGCGTGACCTCAAAGCGCCTGGCATGGTAGGTGGGGGTGCTGGTCCCGGGCTGTCAGCTCAAGGCCCGGGATCAGCTTGCGCCCGCCGTCGCCGAGCAGGCACACGTACACGACCGAGCTGGCGTGCAGCGACAGCGCCACGTCGCGCGGACGCGTGCCGCTCGAGGCACCGGTCGAGCCCTGGCCGCCGCTGTGCCCAGCGGTGGAGGTGTGGGTGGAGGCTTTGTTTTTCGATTTCGAGCCCGAGCCGGCGAGGAGCAGCACGACCAGCAGCACGATCACCGCCAGGATCGAGCCGACGGCGATCATGTAGCCCCGCGAGGGCCCGCCGGCGGGGCTGCGGCTGCGACGCCGTTCGCCGCTGGACACGATCGGCTCCCCGGGTCCGTCCCCCTGGTACTCCTGGGAGCGCCGGTATTCCTCCACCAGCGCCTTGCCGTCGAGGCCCAGCGCCTCGGCGTAGGTGCGCAGGAAGCTCTTCACGAAGGTGGGCCCGGGCAGCAGGCTCCACTCTTCGTTCTCCAGAGCCCGCAGGTACTTGGCCCGGATCTTGGTCGTGGCCTCGATCTCGGAGACGTCGATGCGCGCACGCATGCGTGCCTCGCGAAGCGTGGCGCCGATTTCGGGCATCTCGCTGGGAGAGGCTAGTCGCTGAGCGTCGCGGCGGGCTCGTCGAGCTCGGCCAGCAAACGCGGCAGGTCGGCCTCGGTGATCAGCACCTGCCGGGGCTTGGAACCTTCATAGCCGCTGATCACCTTGCGCTTCTCGAGCATGTCGATCATCCGCCCCGCGCGCGTGTAGCCGAGCCGCAGGCGACGCTGGAGCATCGAGGTCGAGGCCGTCTGCATTTCGGCCACCAGCGTGATCGCGTCCCGCAGCAGCGGGTCCTCGTCGGGGTCGAACTCGTCCCGGGGTCCCTCCCCCTCCGGCGGCTCGACCTCCTCCAGCAGCTCCTCGCGCAGCTCCGGCTCGCCCTGGCGGCGCCACAGCTCGGTCAGCTTGGCGATCTGGGGCTCGTCGATGTAGGCGCCCTGGATGCGCTGCAGGCGCGAGCTGCCGACGGGGCTGAACAGCATGTCGCCCTGCCCCAGCAGCGACTCGGCGCCGTTCTGGTCGAGGATCACGCGCGAGTCGGTCTGCGAGGACACCGAGAAGGCGATCCGGGAGGGGACGTTGGCCTTGATCATGCCGGTGATCACGTCCACGCGCGGGCTCTGGGTCGCGAGCACGAGGTGGATACCGACGGCACGCGCCTTCTGGGCCAGGCGGATGATCGAGTCCTCGACGTCGGCGGGGGCGACCATCATCAGGTCCGCGAGCTCGTCGATCACGCACACGATGTAGGGCAGCGGCGGCTTCGCTGCGGCGGGCCCTGGCCTTGTTGAGCTCGGTCAGGCTGCGGGTGCGCGACAGCGACATGATCCCGTAGCGGGACTCCATCTCCTTGACCAGGTTGGCGAGCGCGTTGGCGGCCATCCGGGGGCTCGTGATGACCGGCGTGAGCAGGTGCGGGATCGACTCGTAGTGGTTGAGCTCCACCTGCTTGGGGTCCACCAGCACGAGCCTCAGCTCGTGCGGCGTGGCGCGCAGCAGCAGGCTGCAGAGCATCGCGTTGATGGCGCCCGACTTGCCCGCCCCGGTGGTGCCGGCCACCAGCAGGTGGGGCATCTTCGCCAGGTCGGCCCCGATCGCCTTGCCGGCCACGTCCTTGCCCAGCCACACCGTCAGCGGCGAGGAGTCGCGCGGGGGCTCCCCGAAGACGTCTCCGAGGCGCACGATCTTGCGGTGCGCGTTGGGCACCTCCACGCCCACCGCCTGCTTGCCCGGGATCGGCGCGAGGATGCGGATGTCGGTGGCGGCCAGCGCGTAGGCGAGGTCGTCCTTCAGCTTCGCCACCGCTCCCACCTTGGTGCCCGGCGCCAGTCGCAGCTCATAGCGGGTGATGTGGGGTCCGGCGACGGTCCCGATCACCTTCGCCTGTACGCCGAAGTGCCCGAGCGCCTCCACCAGGGCTCGCGCCGTGCGCTCCTGTCCGGTGGTGTCTGGACGTTCGGCCTCGGCTCCCGAGCGGGTCAGCAGCGCCCCTGCGTCGGGCAGCTCCCACACGAACTCGGGGTCGTCGGTGACCGAGCCGCGGTAGCGGCCCTGCGGGGTCAGCCCCTCGCCCGTCCTCGGAGGCCGGCGTGAAGGTCGCCCCGGAGGCGTCCTCCTCGTCCTCTTCGTCATCCGCCTGCTCGGGCTCGGCGAGCTGCAGCTGCTCCTCCTCCTGCGCCGCAGCCTCGGCGGCGGGCTCGGGCTCGACAACGGGCTCCTCCCCCCAGATGTCGGCGACCGCAGAGCCGACGCCCGCGTGGGTGAGCGCGGCGGGCGCGGGGAAGTCGTCGTGGGCCGCGAGTACGGGGGCCTTGCCGCCCTCGCCGGCCCGCTCGCCGTCGAGCAGGCGCCGGCGCAGGAGGCCGCCCACCGTCGCGGCCAGGCGCCCGAGGTCGCGCAGCAGGGTCCCGAGCGAGGACCCCGTCAGCAGCATCGTGCCGGTGATCGCGAGGAACACGACCAGGATCGCCACCCCGACGCCGCGCACGAGCGGGCTGGCGAGGCGGAAGAGGGCTTCGCCGAGGACGCCTCCGTGACTCTGCATGTGGGCGGAGGTCCAGGCCGCGCCGTGGGCACCCGGACCCGAGCTGATCCCCAGCGTGCCGGCCGCGAGCGCGAGCGTGATGGCCGCGAACAGGCAGATGGCGCCGCCCCGCAGCGGCCGCTGCAGGCCGATCGCGGGACCGAGCAGCAGCGCGCAGCCCGCCACCAGCAGCGCCAGCGGAGCGAAGATGCGCGCCCGCCCGAGGATCCAGCCGAGCGCGACCGTGAGACCGTGGCCCACGCGGCCGCCGTCCCAGCCGCCGTAGATGACGAATACGAGGTACAGCCCGCAGGCGAGCAGCGCCAGCGCCAGTACCTCCCTGCCCCGCTCGCCGAGTAGCGGCGTGCGCGAGCGCAGGCGGGCGACGCTCCCGCGGATGGCGGGGACGAAGCGAGATCGCTTGCGCCGCCGGGGCGCTTTGCGGCGCCGGGCGGGAGCGCTGCGGGGGCGCGTACGGGAGGCGGAGGAGGATCTCCGGCGGGTCGCTGGCATCGAGCGCAACTTCGACGCCACGCCCCCGTAACCTGCCTGCGAGGCTTACCATCGCTTAACACCCAGGCCTTTAGATAAAGATCGATGACCGACTATGCCCGCAGTCCCCGTGTGCTCGTCGTGGAGGACGACGAGGACATCGCCCAGGCCCTCCAGCGGTCCCTGCGCATGGAGGGCTACGAGGTGCGGATCGCTCCCGACGGCCGCGAGGCGATCGAGCAGGGCCGCGCCTTCGCCCCCGACCTGGTGATCCTCGATCTCGGGCTGCCCCAGATCGACGGTGTCGAGGTGGCGCGCTCGCTGCGGGCCGACGACGACGTCCCGATTCTGATCCTCACCGCCCGCGACGCCGTCGAGTCGCGCGTGGAGGGCCTCGACGCCGGCGCCGACGACTACCTCGTCAAGCCCTTCGAGCGCCAGGAGCTCCTCGCCCGGCTGCGCGCGCTGCTGCGCCGCCGTCCGCCCCGCGGCTCGGCCCCGCTGCGGGTCGGGGACCTGATGCTCAACGCCGATACCCACGAGGTGTCACGTGGTGAGCGTTCGATCGAGCTGACCCAGCGCGAGTTCGAGTTGCTCGAGTACCTGATGCGCAACGAGCGCATCGTGATCTCCCGCCAGCGGCTGCTGGACGAGGTCTGGGGCTATGACCCCTTCTCGACGACCAACACGATCGAGGTGTTCGTCTCCAACCTGCGGCGCAAGCTCGAGTCCGGCGGCGAGCCACGCCTGTTGCACACGATCAGGGGAGCCGGCTACGTCCTCCGGGCCTGAACACTTCGCACCTGCGCGGCGCCTCGCGGCGCGCGTGTCCGGTGCCTTTGACCGCCAACCCATCAGGGTCCGCCTGGCGGGCGTCTCGGCGGCGCTCACGTTCGTGATCCTGTGCGGGTTCGCGATCGCGATCGGCTCGCTCACGGTCCACCGCATCCGCCAGGACTTCAACCGCGAGGTGCTCGAGAAAACCGAACGCCTGCGCACGACGCTCAACATCGAGCTCGAGTTCTCCGCGAACGGCCAGGAGCATCTCGTGATCACGCCCGGCTTGGTCTACTTCACCGCCGCGTCCGAACACGCCGTGATCCGCATCTTCGGCCTCGACCGCAGCGTGCTGGCCGAATCCCCCGTCCACGCGCCCTCGTTCGGGCGCCCCGAAGCGGTCGCCAAGACGCTCCACAACTACCGCGTGCTGGCCGGCGCCGCGCCGGTCCGCGTCGGCGGCGTGCCCCGCGGGCACGTGTTCGTCCAGTACGCCCGCAACATCTCCGAAACGGAGTCCACCGTGCGCAGGGTCGAGCTGTTCCTGCTGCTGGGCGTGCTCGGCGGCACCGCGCTGGCGCTGCTGGCGGGTCTCGCGATCGCGCGCCGGGCGATGGCGCCGATCGCCGAGCTGACCTCCAGCGCGGCCGAGATCGCCCGCACCCGCGACCCCTCTCGTAAGATCCCCGAGCCGCTCGCGGAGGACGAGGTGGCCAAGCTCGCCCGCACGCTGCAGGGGATGCTCCACGAGCTGGACAGCGCCCGCAACGAGACCGAGGCCACGCTCGCGCGCCAGCGCCAGTTCGTCGCCGACGCCTCCCACGAGCTGCGCACACCGCTGACGAGCGTGCTGGCCAACCTCGAGCTGCTCGCGGAAACGCTCGACGGCGACCAGGGCGACGCGGCCAGCTCCGCCCTGCGCTCCTCGCGGCGGATGCGCAGGCTGGTGGCCGACCTGCTGCTGCTGGCACGCAACGACGCCGCCAAGCCGACGGTCCGCGAGCGCTGTGACCTGGCCCGCATCGTGGTCGAGGCCGCGGGCGAGCTCGGCGCGCTATCGGACGGCCACGAGATAATGATCGACGCCAAGACGGCACCCGTGCACGGGGTCCGCGACGAGCTCTACCGCGTCAGCGTCAACCTGATCGAGAACGCGCTGCGCTACACCCCCGCGGGCACCGAGATCCGCGTCAGCACGACCACGACGCCCGCCGCCCTGGCGGAGCTGATCGTCGAAGACGAAGGCCCGGGCGTCCCCCCCGAGCTCGTCCAGACGCTGTTCGAGCGTTTCGTCCGCGGCGAGGGGGACCGCGGGGGCTCGTTCGGTCTCGGCCTGGCGATCGTGCACTCGATCGCGACCTCGCACGGGGGCAGCGTGTCGCTCGAGCCGCCCCTGCGCGGCAGCGGCGCCCGCTTCGTAGTGCGCCTGCCGGTGGCTTCAGACCTCGACGACGACGGGGAGCACCATCGGCCGCCGCTTGAGACGCTCGTAAACTAGCTTCGCCAGGTCGTCGTGGAGCACCTGTGCGAGCAGGTCGGTCTCGTGGATCCCCTCGCTCGCGGCGTGGCGCAGCGAGTTGTCCACCGTGTCGCGGATCTCCTCCGTCAGCTCATCCGCCTGGTCCATGAAGGGGACGCCGCGGAAGATCACCTCGGGGTCCGCGACCGAGGAGCCGTCCTGCTCGGCGATCGTCACCACCACGATGAAGATGCCGTCGGCCGAGAGCATGCGGCGGTCGCGCAGGGCGACGTCGGCCATGTCCCCGATCTCGACGCCGTCCACGAAGATCATCCCCGACTGCTCGGGCTGGCCGAAGCTGGCACCGCGTTGGTCGATTTCCAGCGGCAGGCCGTTCTCGCCCTGGAAGATGTCGCCCGCGGCGATCCCCACCGCTTCCGCCAGCTTGGCGTGCATCCGTAGCCGCTTGAAGTCGCCGTGGAAGGGCATCACGTAGCGGGGCTTGACCAGGTTCAGCATCAGCTTGATCTCCTCCTCGTAGCCGTGGCCGGAGGCGTGCACGGGGGCGTCGCGAGGCGTGATCACCTCGCAGCCGATGTGGTAGAGGCGGTCGATCGTCTCGTTCACGGCCCGCTCGTTGCCCGGGATCGGGGTGGCCGAGAAGACCACCGTGTCGCCGGACTTGAGCTCCACCTGGGGGTGGTCGCGGTAGGCCATCCGGCGCAGGGCCGAGAGCGGCTCGCCCTGTGAGCCGGTGGAGATGATCACGACCCTGTCGTCGGGGAAGTCGGAGATCTCGCGCGGGCCGACCAGGGTCCCCTCGGGGATCTCGATGTGGTCGAGGTTGCGCCCGATGCCGACGTTCTTGCGCATCGAACGCCCGACCAGGGCGACCTTGCGATCGAGCGCGTAGGCGGCGTCCACCACCTGCTGGACGCGGTGGATGTTGGAGGCGAAGCTGGTCACCACGATCCGCCCCGGGCAGCGGGCGAAGACCTCCTCCAGGTGGGGCCCCACGACCGACTCCGAGGGCGAGAACCCCGGCCGGTCGACGTTGGTGGAGTCGCCACACAGCAGCAGCACGCCTTCGCGGCCGAGTTCTGCCAGCCGCGAGACGTCGGCGGGAGCGCCGTCCACGGGCGTCTGGTCGAACTTGTAGTCGCCGGTGATCAGCACCGTCCCGAGCTCGGTGCCCAGCGCCACGGCGCTGGAGTCGGGGATCGAATGCGTCATGTGGATCATCTCGAGCGTGAAGGGGCCGAGCTCGAGCGATTCTCCGGCGTCGAGCTCGTTCAGATCGACGTCCGTGAGCTTGTGCTCCTCGAGCTTGGAACGGGCCATGGCAAGCGTGAGCGGGCCTCCGTAGACGGGCGCCCGCAGGCGATCGCCGATGTCTCGCAACACCCACGGCAAGGCCCCCAGGTGGTCCTCGTGGCCGTGCGTGACGACGATCCCTTCGATGTCCTCCGCGCGCTCGCGCAGGTAGCTGAAGTCGGGCAGCACGAGGTCGATGCCGACCATCTCGGGGGTCGGGAAGCGCAGGCCCACGTCCACCACCACGATCCGGCCGTCGTACTCGACGACCGTCATGTTCTTGCCTATCTCGCCGAGGCCGCCGAGAGGCAGGACCCGTAGCTTCTTGCTCACGCGGGGGCGCCGGCGAGCAGCCCGTGGCGTTCGAGCATCGCGCGCACCGGGGCGCACTCCTCGTCGGTCGCCTCCACCAGCGGGAGCCGCAGCCCCCCGGCTTCGTGACCGAGCATGTTCAGGGCCGCCTTCGTGCAGGTCGGGTTGGAGGTGATGAACAGCGCCTCGTACACGTCCTGCAGGGAGGCGTCGATCTCGGCCCGCTGCTCGGGCTCGTCGACCATCCGCCGCATCTCGTTGCCGACGATGTGGCTGGCCACCAGGATCCCACCGGCGCCGCCCATGTCGAGCGTCCGCGCCAGCGTGGCGTCGTCGCCGGCGTACAGGTCGAGGCCGTCGATCAGCTGCAGCTCGGCCGCGTTGGCCTGCTTGACGGCCTCGATGCCCGGGATCTGGGCCAGCTCGGCGAGCAGGTCGGGCGGCATGTTGGTGCCGGTCCGAGCGGGGATGTTGTAGAGGATCGTTGGTTTGTCTGTGGCCGCCGCGGCGGCTTCGTAGTGGCGGCGCAGTCCCAGCCGGCTGGGGCGGTTGTAGTAGGGCGTCACGGACAGCACCGCGTCGGCTCCCAGCTCGGTGGCGCGTTCGGTCAGGAACACGACCTGGCGGGTGTCGTTGGTGCCGGTGCCGGCGATGATGGTCTTCCCGGGCGGGCGCTCGGCGACCGCCAGCTCGATCAGGCGGAGCTGCTCCTCGTCGGTCAGCGTCGAGGCCTCCCCGGTGGTCCCCGCCACCACGAAGCCGTCCGAGCCGTTGTCCGCGAGATGGCGCATCAGCGCCACGAACGCGGACTCGTTGACCGCCCCGCGGTCATCGAACGGCGTGACGATTGCTGTCAGGATCGCGCCCAGACCGGCCATCGCGCTCAGTATCTCACGCGCGCGGCGGCGATCACGAGAACAGCAGCTTCTCGAGCCCGACCACGGGAGAGGTCTCCAGCTCGCCCACGCGGCGGACCGCCAGCAGCACTCCCGGCATGAACGACTCGCGGCTGATCGAGTCGTGGCGGATGCTCAACGTCTGTCCGAGGTCGCCGAGGATCACCTCCTGGTGGGCCACCAGGCCGGGCAGGCGCACGGAGTGGATCGGCGGGGGCGGACCGCCGGCGGCTTCGGCCATCCGCTCGGCCGTCAGGGCGGCCGTGCCGCTGGGCGCGTCGAGCTTCGCGTCGTGGTGCAGCTCGATGATCTCGGCCTTCGCCATGAAGCGGGCCGCCTCGGCGGCGAAGCGCATCATCAGCACCGCCCCGATCGCGAAGTTGGGCGCGATCAGCACGTTGGCCCGCCGCTGCGGGTCCTCGGGACGCGCGTCCGCCAGCGGCGTGCGGTCGAAGCCGGTGGTGCCGATCACCACGTGGACGCCGGCCCGCACGCAGGCGAGCGCGTTCTCGAGTGCCACGTCCGGCGTGGTGAAGTCCACCACCACGTCGGCGTCGGGAAGCAGCTCCTGGAGGCTCGTCCCGAGCAGCGGGTCGGCGCGCCCGGTGAGCTCCATGTCGGGAGCCCCGGCTACCGCGTCGCAGACGGTCATGCCCATCCGCCCCTCCGAGCCCGACACGACCACGCGGATCACGGCGCCGAGTCCTTCGCCGGCCCGCCGTTCAGGGCCCGGCCGTTGGTCATGTCCGCGCTCGCGCCGAGCGCCAACGGCTCCAGGGCGGCGAGCATGTGCTCGCGCTCGGGCCCGATCCCGACAACCGACATCCGCTCCGGAGCGAACAGCTCGCGGGCCAGCTCGCGCAGATCCTCGATCCCGACGGCGTCGATGCGGGCCAGCATCTCGTTGACCGACAGGATCGGCATCCCGTGCAGCAGCGAGGTCCCGAGCCTGCTCATGCGTGCTCCCGTGGACTCCATGCCGAGCACCACCCGGCCCTTCAGGTTCTCGCGCGAGCGTACGAGCTCCTCCTCGCTGGCGGGGTCCTCCACCAGCCGCTCGAGCTCCGCCGACACGACCGCCAGCGCCTCGGCGAGCTTGTCTGGACGGGTCCCGACATACAGCCCCACCTCGCCGGCCTGGGAGTACAGATTGGAGAAGGAGAAGACCGCGTACGCCAGGCCGCGGCGCTCGCGCACCTCCTGGAACAGACGCGAGGAGGAGGTCCCGCCGAGGATCCCTTCCAGCACTCTGAGGGCGAAGCGCCGCTCGTCCTCGCGTGCCAGGCCGTGGGCCCCGAGGCACACGTGGTACTGCTCGGTGTCCTTCTGCAGGAACTCCAGCCGCGCCTCGGAAGCGGGAACGGGCGTGGCCTGCTCGCGCGCGGGCGGTGCCGCGGCCGCTGCGCCGGCGGGCGTGGCGGTGGGGATCGGCGAGGCCTCGACCAGAGCCAGGAGCTGGTCGTGGTCGACCGAGCCGGCGGCTGCGATCACGATCTCCTCGGGGCGATAGCGGGCATCGTGGAAGGCGGCAAGCTGCTCGCGGGTGGCGGCGGCGATGACCTCGGCGCGCCCGATCACCGGGCGTCCGAGGGGATGGGAGCCGAAGATGGCCCGGCCGAGCAGGTCGAAGATGAGGTCCTGGGGGTCGTCTTCGTACATCGCGATCTCCTCCAGCACCACCTGGCGCTCGGCCTCGAGCTCGCCGAAGCGCGGCAGCGAGACCATCTCCCCCATCACCTCGAAGGCGCGCGCGAGGTGGCCGTCGAGCACCCGCGTGTACAGGGACGTCGCTTCCTTGTCGGTACCCGCGTTGATCTCGGCGCCCATCGCGTCGAAGATCTGGTCGATCTCCTCGGAGCCGAAGTGCTCGGTGCCGCGGAACAGCATGTGCTCGAGCAGGTGCGAGATGCCGGCCTCCTCCGGCCGCTCGCCGGTCGAGCCGCTGGAGATCCAGAACCCGAGCGCCGCGGAGCGGACGCTCGGGACCCGTTCGGTTGCGATCCTCAGGCCGGAGCCGAGCGTCGTCAGGCGATGCTCGGCTCCCGCGGATCCGGCGTGCAGGTCAGTCGCGGTCGCGGCCATGGCGCGGACGGCCAGAGCCACGGCTGCCACGATCACCCTCGCTCCGGCGCGGGCCTCTGTCGCGGCCGTTGCTGGAGGGACGGCGCCCGCCGCCCTCGCGTCCGCCGCCACCACCGCCGCCACCGCCACCGGTGCCGACGCCGGCGAGTTCCTCGACCGACTTGCCGGCGATGTCCGGGTCGGCGGCCAGGCGCAGGCCGATGCGGCCGCGCTCGCGGTCGACCTCGACCACCCGCACGCTGACCTCGTCGCCGCGGTTGAGCACGTCCTCGACGGTGTCCACGCGCTCGCCGGGCGAGACGTTGGAGATGTGCAGCAGCCCGTCGGTGCCCTTGGCGAGCTCGATGAAGGCACCGAAGGTGGTGGTCTTGACCACTTTGCCGACGTACTCGTCGCCGACCTCGACCTCCTTCATCATCATCCGGATCCGCTCCACGAGCTCGTCCCCGAGCTCGCCGTTGGACGAGTAGATCAGCACCTGGCCGTCGTCGTTGACGTCGATCTGGGAGTCGAACTCCTCCGACAGGCCGCGGATCGTTTCGCCGCCCTTGCCGATCAGCAGGCCGATCTGGGATGGGTCGATCTGGATCTGCTGGATGCGCGGCGCGTAGCGGGAGAGCTGCTCCCGCGGGCTCTGGATGACCTCGGCCATCTTCCCGAGGATGAAGGTCCTCGCCGTGTTGGCCTGAGTGAGCGCGTCGCGCAGGATGTCGAACGTGACGCCCGTGATCTTGATGTCCATCTGCAGCGCGGTGATGCCCTCCGAGGTGCCGGCGACCTTGAAGTCCATGTCGCCGAGGTGGTCCTCGACGCCGGCGATGTCGGTCAGGACGATGTAGTCGTCGCCCTCTTTGATGAGCCCCATCGCGATCCCCGCCACGGGGCGCTTGATCGGCACACCCGCGTCCATCAGCGACAGCGAGGAGCCGCACACCGAGGCCATCGAGGAGGAGCCGTTGGACTCGAGGATGTCGGACACCACCCGGATCGAGTACGGGAACTCCTCGATCGAGGGCACCATCGGCGTCAGTGCCCGCTCGGCGAGCGCGCCGTGACCCACGTCGCGGCGTTTGACGCCGCCCATGCGCCCGGCCTCCCCGACCGAGAAGGGCGGGAAGTTGTAGTGGTGCCAGTAGTACTTTTTCGTTTCCAGGCCGAGCGTGTCGAGGCGCATCTCCTCCTTGAGCGTGCCCATGGCCACCACGCTGAGAGCCTGCGTCTGGCCGCGCGTGAACAGCGCCGAGCCGTGCGTGCGGGGGGTGACGCCGACTTCGATCGTGATGTCGCGGATCTCGTCCTCGCTGCGCCCGTCGGGACGCTTCTTGTGGACCGCGATGCGCTCACGGATGATCGACTTCTCGAGCGACTCGAAGGCCATCTTGGCCGCGGAGCGGCGCTCGCGGGCGGCCTGCTGCTCCTCTTCGGTGGCACCCTCGCGGGCGGGCGGGCCGTACTGCTCGACGATGGCCTCCTCGACCGCCTTGGTCGCGTCCTGGCGCTCGAGCTTGTCCTCCACCTGGGTGGCGGCGTCGAGCTCGGAGCCGTGCGAGGAGCGGATCTGGGCGAGCAGGTCCTCGTCGACCTTGATCGCCTCGTAGGATTTCTTCTCCTTGCCGGCCTTGGCGGCGAGCTCGCGCTGCAGCTCGCAGATCTTCTTGATCGCGGCGTGGGCGATGTCGAGAGCGTCGAGGATCTCGGCCTCGGGGATCTCATTGGCCCCCGCCTCGACCATCAGGATCGCGTCCTCGGTGCCCGCCACGACCAGGTCGAGGTCCGAGCGGTTTCCCTCGTCCTCACCCTCGCCTTCGGCCAGCAGGTCCTCCTCGCTGGGGTTGACGACGAAGTTGCCGTCCACCTTGCCGATCCGCACCGCGCCGACGGGGGTCGGCAGCGGGATGTCGGAGAGCATCAGGGCCGCCGAGGCGCCGTTCATGGCCAGGATGTCGTAGGGGTGGACGTGGTCGATCGAGAGCGGGATCGCCACCAGCTGGGTGTCGTAGCGCCAGTCCTTCGGGAACAGCGGGCGGATCGGGCGGTCGATCATGCGCGCCGTGAGCGTCGCCTTCTCGCCGGGACGGCCCTCGCGCTTGAAGAACGAGCCGGGGATTTTCCCGGTCGCGTACATCCGCTCCTCGACATCGACGGTGAGCGGGAGAAAGTCCACGTCCCGCACCGAGCCGGCGACGGCCGTGCAGAGGACCATCGTGTCGCCCTGCCGGACGACGACGGCTCCGGAGGCCTGCTTGGCCATCCTTCCCGTCTCAAACGAAATCTCGCTGCCCGCAATCTCCGCGGACACGCGCGTAACGGCGTCTTGAGCCATGTTCACTACCTTCCTGTTCCGCCCGTCGGTCGGCGGACCGTTTCTTTTTTATCTCTCCGAACCGTGTGAGCTTAGCGAACCGCTCGGGCCTACAGCAGGCCGCTACGAAGCACGTCCAGGCCCGGAAGCTTGCCCGGCGAGGCGGCTTCGTAGCTCCAGCTCACGACCCCGTCCGGGCCGGTCACGACCAGCGCCCGCTGGGGGAAGCCGCCCTCGTGGAGCACCCCGAACGCCCGGCAGGCGGCCCCCTTGGGCTCGAAGTCCGAAAGCTGCTCGCAGGAGACGCCGAGCTTCTCCCGGAAGGCGCCCTGGGCCCAGGTCGAGTCGCAGGAGACGCCGTAGAGGACGTCCCCGGCCTCGGCCAGTTCTCTGGTCGCCGGCTCGTACAGCTGCAGCTGCTCGGTGCACACGGGGCTGAAGGCGAAGGGGTAGAAGACCAGCACCGTGCGCCGCCCCTGCAGGTCCTGCTCGGTGAAGCGCTCGCCGTCGCCGCGGGCCAGGCTGAAGCCCGGCGCCGGGGTGCCTGGCTGCAGCACCGCCACTACTTGCGCAGGCCGAGCTCTTTGATCAGCGCGCGGTAGCCGTCGAGGTCGTGGCGCTGCATGTAGTCCAGGAAGCGCCGGCGTTTGCCGACCAGCATCAGCAGCCCGCGGCGGGAGTGGTGGTCTTTGCCGTGCTCGCGCAGGTGCTCGGTGAGGTGGTTGATGCGCTCGGTCAGGAGCGCGATCTGGACCTTGGTGTTGCCCGTGTCGGCCTCGCTGGAGCCGAACTGCGTGGCTATCTCGCGCTTGCGCTCGCTGGTGATCGCTTGCATCGGCGGGACGGTAGCAGACCCCTGGCGCGCGAACGGCGGCCTACCGGCGCCCCGACGGCGGCCTAATTCGCCTGCTCGGCGAGCTCGCGCGTGAGCTCGACGTCGTGGCGCATCTGCTCGACCAGCGAGTCGGCGTCGGAGAAGCGCCGCTCGCCACGCAGGCGGGCGAGGAAGTCCAGACGCAGCTCGCTGTCGTAGAGGTCCCCGTCGAAGTCGAGGATGTAGGCCTCGATCAGCTCGCCGCGGCCGGTGTTGAAGGTCGGGTCGCACGCCGATGCTGACGGCGGCCGGGCGTGGCTCGAGGCCCTCGCCGGAGGCCAGGCAGGCGTACACCCCGTGCCCCGGGCACACGAGCTCCTCCTCGGGGGCCAGGTTGGCGGTCGGGAAGCCGAGCTCGCGCCCGCGGGCGTCCCCGTGCAGGACCTTCCCCCGCAGCTGGAAGGTGCTGCCCAGCAGCCTGTTCGCCGGGGCGAGCTCGCCGGCCAGGAGCAGCCCGCGGATGTGGCTGGAGGAGACGACCTCGCCGTCGATTTCCAGCAGCGGGTGCACCAGCGTCTCGAAGCGCCCGTCGGCCCGCAGCAGGTCCGGATCCCCCTGGGCGCGTCGGCCGAAGCGGAAGTTCTCGCCCACCGACACCTGTCGCGCCCCGAGCGCGCCCACCAGCACGTCGTCGATGAAGTCCTCGGCCGGGCGGGCGGCGAACTCCGCGTCGAAGGGGATCACGATCATCTCCTGGACCCCCAGCGAGGCGACCAGTTCGGCCTTGCGCTCGGGGTCGGTGAGCAGCCGCGGCGTGTGCTGGGGGGCGACCACCGACACCGGGTGAGGTTCGAAGGTCAGCACGCTGTCGGCGCCGCGGATCACCTCGCGGTGGCCGAGGTGGACGCCGTCGAAGGTGCCGACGGCGATGCTTCGCGAGCGCCCGTGCTCGACTTCGGGCAGGGGGATGACCTTCACGTCTGCAGCGAAGCCTATTGGGGGGACGCCGCGCCGGCTCGCTCGAGCGCCGTGGCGAGCTCGATCGTGGGCGGCTGCTCCCAGGCCACGCCCCGCGGTGGCGGCTCGCAGGCCTCCTGCACGCGGAAGTCCCCGATCGCCGTGCGCCGCAGCTCCAGGCAGTAGCCGTCGCCGAGGTCTGCGATCAGCGAGCGCACGTAGGTGCCCGAGGAGCACTCGATCTCATACGCCGCTCGCGGCGGCGCTCCGGCGGGGCCCTCGCGGCGCCACAGCTCGCGGAAGGCGTACACCGTGACGCTGCGCGGGGGCAAGTCGAACTCCTCCCCCCTGCGCGCCCGGCGGTAGGCGCGCTCGCCGCCGACCTTGACGGCCGAGTGCCGCGGCGGGCGCTGGAGCACCTCGCCGACGGGCAGCTGCGGCGGGCTGGGCGGTACGCGACCGGTGACGTGATCTCGCCCTCCGGGTCGCCCGGTGCTCGACAGCGCCCCCAGCTGGGCGACGGTCTCATAGCGCTTGGGCAGCGCCATGAAGGCCCGCTGCGATTTCGTGGCCCGGCCGAGCAGCACCACCAGCAGGCCGGTGGCGAACGGGTCGAGCGTGCCGGCGTGGCCGGTCTTGACGCCCTCCGAGCGCCCTGCGCACGGCGGCCACCACGTCGTGGGAGGTGAGCCCGGCGGGCTTGTCGATCAGCAGGACGCCGTCCACGCAGCGGGCCTCCGGGGCGCGGTGGCCCTCAGGCGACCGGTGCGGCGGGCTGCCCGCCGGGGAGCGAGTTGCGCTGCGCGCCAACCTCGGCGCGCAGGAACTCGACCAGCTGCTCGAGCTCCATCGCGGTCGAGAAGCCGGCCGCGCGGGTGTGCCCGCCGCCCCCCTGGGCGCGGGCGATCAGCGAGACGTCCACACGCTCGTCGGTGGCCCGCAGCGACACTTTTCTCTGGCCCGCGCGCTCGCCGCGCAGGACCTCCCGGACGAGCACCGCGACCTTCGTCCCGCGCAGCGCCCGCAGGTGGTCGATCACGCCCTCGGAGTCGCTTTCCTGGGCCCCGGCGGCGGCGAAGTCGGCGGCCGAGAGATACGACCACCGCGAGCTCGTCGTCGTCGTAGCGCTGGATCCGGGCTCGAGCGCGATCCCGAGCAGGGCGAGCTTGCCGATCGTCATGTCCTCGTAGAGGCGCCGGTAGACCCCCGGCACGTCCACGCCGGCCTCGAGCAGCTCGGCGGCCATCTCGTGCGCGCGGGGAGAGGTGTTCTCGTACATGAAGCGCCCGGTGTCGGTGATCAGGCCCACGTACAGCGCCTCGGCGATCTCCGGCGTCGGCGAGAAGTCGAGCTCGTGCATCAGTTCCCACACGATCTCGGCCGTGCAGGAGGCGCCGGGGACGACATGGTTGATGGTGCCGAAGTGGGTGTTGTCGTGGTGGTGGTCGATGTTCAGCAGCAGCGGGCTGTCGCGCAGGACCCCGGCGGGGTTGCGGTCGACGTTGCCGCAGTCGAGGAACACGACCGTCCGCTCGCGCACGTCCGGCGGGGGCTCGCTGACCATGCCGGCCAGCGCGAAGAAGCTGTACTCGTCGGGCAGCGGCAGGTCCCCGGGCGAGATGAACATCACCGAGTCCTTGCCGAGCGCCCTCAGCAGGCCCTGCATGGCGGCCATCGAGCCGAGCGCGTCGCCGTCGGGCTTCTCGTGGGTGGCCAGGATGAAGCGCCGGTCCTCGCGGATCCGCTCGAGCACCAACTCGCGCGCGCTGTGTGTCGCCGTCGGCACTCACGCGCTCTGCCCCTCCCCCAGCAGCCGCTCGACCCGGAAGGCGCGGTCGGTGGTGTCGTCGTAGAGGAACTCGAGCGTGGGGGTGCGCTTCAGGCGCAGCTCGGCGGCGACCCTGCCCTGGAGGTAGCCGTGGGCGCCGCGCAGGCCTTCGAGCGTCGCCTCGCGTTCGGCCTCGGAGGCTCCCTCGCCGTGCTCTCCGAGCACGCTCACGTACACGCGGGCTTGGCGCAGGTCTGGGCTTGTGCGCACGTCGGTCACGGTCAGGAATCCAATCCGCGGATCCTTGAGGCCCCCCGAGATGGCGTCCCCGATCACCTGGTGGACGGCCTTATCGACCCGGCGCATACGCGGTGTGCTCATCCTAGCCCTCCAATTCCGCACCGAGGCGCGGGTCCCTGCAGCATCTGGGCCGATCAGGCAGAGAGCTCGCGCTCGACCCTCCGCGTCTCGTACGTCTCCAGCAGATCGCCCTCGTGGACGTCCTGGAAGTTGGCCAGCGTGATCCCGCACTCGAACCCGGAGCTGACCTCGCGGACGTCCTCGCTGAAGCGGCGCAGGCTTTCGATCGTGGTGTCGTAGATGACGGTGCCCTCGCGCACGACGCGCACGCTGGCGCCCCGCGAGACGGTCCCCTCGGTCACGAACGAGCCGGCGATCGTGCCGATGCGGGAGGCTTTGAACAGCTGGCGCACCTCGGCCGTGCCCAGCGGGGTCTCGACCTCGGCGGGCTCGAGCATGCCCTGCATGGCCGCTCGCAGCTCTTCGATGGCCCGGTAGATCACCGAGTAGGAGCGGATCTCCACGCCCTCGCGCTCGGCCACCTGACGGGCTTCCCCGACCGGACGCACGTTGAAGCCGAGGATCACGCCCTCGGAGGCGGCCGCCAGGATCACGTCGGACTCGTTGATCCCGCCCACGCCGCGGTGGATGATGTTGACCTTGACCTCCTGCTGGGGGAGCTTGGCGATCTCGTCCTCGATCGCCTCCAGCGAGCCCGCCACGTCGGCCTTGACGACCAGCGCGAGCTCCTTGACGGTGCCCTCCTGGGCCAGCTTGAAGACGTCTTCCAGGGACACCTTGCGGCCCGAGCGCCGGGCCAGCGCCTCGGTCTTCAGGCGGTTGGCGCGTTCGCCGGCGAGCTGCCGCGCACGGCGCTCGTTCTCGACCACCCGCACGAGCTCGCCCGCCTCGGGCACACCGTCGAAGCCGAGCACCTCGACCGGCTGGCCGGGCATCGCCCGCTTGAGCTTTATGCCGGTGAAGTCGTGCATCGCGCGCACCCGGCCGAAGTGGGCGCCGGCCACGAGCGCGTCCCCCACGCGCAGGGTCCCGCGCTGGATCAGGATCGTCACCACCGGGCCCGCGGCCCGGGTCGAGCTTGGACTCGATCACGGTCCCGGAGGCGTCGGTCTCCTGGTTGGCCTTCAGCTCCTCGAGGTCGGTGACCACCTGGATCGTGTCGAGCAGCGAGTCGAGCCCCACCTTGGTCTTGGCGCTCACGTCCACGAACTCGATTTCGCCGCCCCACTCGGCCGGCTGCAGCCCGTGCTGGGTCATCTCGGTGCGCACGCGCTCGGGCTGGGCGCCCTCCTTGTCGATCTTGTTGACCGCCACGATGATCGGCACTTCGGCGGCCTTGGCGTGGTCGATCGCCTCCTCGGTCTGGGGCTTGACGCCGTCGTCGGCGGCGACCACGATCACGGCCAGGTCGGTCACGCTGCGCGCCGCGGGCACGCATGGCCGTGAAGGCCTCGTGGCCGGGGGTGTCGAGGAAGGTGATCTCCTTGCCCCCGTGGTGCACCTGGTAGGCGCCGATGTGCTGGGTGATGCCGCCGGCCTCGCCCGCCACCACCTCGGTCTCGCGGATCGCGTCCAGCAGCGAGGTCTTGCCGTGGTCGACGTGGCCCATGATCGTGACCACCGGCGGGCGTTCGATGAGGTCGTCCTCGGCGTCCTCGAAGACCGGCTCGACCTCGACGTCGTCGGCCGCGTGCACGATCTCGACCTGCTTCTCGAACTCGTCGGCGAGGACCTGGATGGCGTCGTCGGAGAGGGTCTGGGTCAGCGTCGCCATCTCGCCCAGCGACATCAGCTTCTTGATCACTTCCGGCACCGGAACGCCGAGGTACTCGGCCACGTCCTTGACGGTCGAGCCGGAGCTGACGCGGATCAGGTCGGTGGCCTCCATGGCGGAGTTGTCGATCGGCGCGATCGTGTCGTCGTAGGTGCCGCGACGGCGGCGCCCGCGGCGGGGTCGGCGCTGGGGCTGGTTGGAGGGGCCGCCCTGCTGGCGGCGGGAGGCCTGCGAGTCGATCACCACACGCCGGCGGCCACCGGGGCCGGTCTCACCGGGCGTGCGCTCGCCGGTGCGCGAGTCACGCGTCGGACGGACGCGCTCGGCGGGGCGCGGGGGCGGGGCGGCCGCGGCGCCGGGAGCGGGAGCCTCGGCGGGAGCGGCCGGAGCCGCCGTGAGCGAGGCCGGGGGATTGCCGTGGCGGCGCCCGCCGCGGGCGCTCGCGGCGGAGCGGGCGCGGAGGGAGCAGCGCCCGCGGCGGGACGCTGTGCGGCAGGCGCGCCGCCGGCCGGCTGCTGCGGACGCGACGACTGCGGCTGGGCGGGGCGCTGGGCGTTTCCGTCGGGGGCGGCGGCGCCCGCGGCGGGCGCCTTCGCCGGCGGCGGGTTTCGCGCGCCGGCTTGGCCTGTCGCGGCGGGCGGGCTCGCCGGCGCGCCGCGGGGCGCGTCGGCGACGTGCCGGCAGCCGCCTTGCCGTCGGAGCCCGAGCCGCCGTTGGAGCTCACCGCAGCTGCCGGCGCCGTCCTGCCCGAGCGCCTTCAAGGCGACGGCCTCCTCGACCGAGGAGGCAGCCGCCTTCGCCTCCACGCCGGCGGCGTGCAGCTTCGCGAGCAGCTCCTTGCTGGAGAGCCCGTGCTCCTTCGCGATTTCGTGTACCCGCTTCTTGCTCATGCTCTAGTTCGATTCTACGAGTTCGGGACCGGCGGACACCCGCGCGCGCAGTGCCCGTGCGAGGCCTCCACGGCGGTTGCGCGTCGCTCCAGACAGGACGGGTCGGCGCCGGCCGGGCCGGGGCCCGCACAGAGGTAGGCCCCGCGGCCGGGCATCCGCTTGGGCGGGTCGGCGACGGCCAGCAGCCGTCCCCCGTCGTCACGCACGGCCAGACGCACCAGCTCGTGCTTGGGAGCACGGCGACCGCAGCCGATGCAACGCCGGGCAGGGAACGCGCAGCCGGCGCTGCAGACCCACGCCCGCGGCGTTCTCGGCGGCTATGTGGTCTGCTCCTCGGCAGGAGCGTGCTCGGCGGAGGTCGCTTCCGCGACCGACGCGGGCGGCTCCTCGGATGCGGTGCGGGATCGCCGCCGGAGAGTTCGCGGTGGGCGTTGTCGGAGACCTCGTCGGCGGGCGCGTCGGAGACCTCGACGGCGGCTGCCTCCTCGGCGGGCTCCCCGTGCGCCTGCTCGGCGGCGACCTCCTGCTCTTCGAGGGCGATCTCTCCTCTTCGACGGCGATCTCCTGCGACTCGGCGACGTTGAGGTCGGCGAGGTTGTCGCTGTCGATCGCGGTCAGCGCCTGGTGGCTTTCCAGGCCGCAGTAGCGGGAGTTGGGCAGCGCTGCGTTGGGACAGCGGCGGCCGTTGGAGAGGACCGCCGCGCAGCGTCCTGCGACCTCCTCCTCCTCGTAGCCGTGCTCGGCCTCCTCGGCGGCGAACTCGGTCTCGGAGCGGATGTCCACGCGCCAGCCGGTGAGGCGGGCGGCCAGACGGGCGTTCTGGCCCTCGCGGCCGATCGCCAGCGAGAGCTGGTCGTCGGGCACGATCACGGTCGCCTGCTTGGCCTCGTCGTCCACCAGCACCTCGCGCACGCGCGCCGGCGAGAGCGCCTTGGCGACGAAGCGGGCGGGCTCGTCGTTGAACGGGATGATGTCGATCTTCTCGCCGCGCAGCTCGGACACGACCATGCGCACGCGCGAGCCGCGGGGGCCCACGCAGGCGCCGACCGGGTCGACCCCGTCGGTGTGGGAGATGACCGCGATCTTCGAGCGGTAGCCGGGCTCGCGGGCGACGTTGGCGATCTCCACCAGGCCGTCGGCGATCTCCGGGACCTCGAGCTCGAACAGCTTCTTGATCAGCTCCGGGTCGCGCCGCGAGACGATGATCGCGGGGCCCTTGCTGGAGGGCGAGACCTCCTTGATGACCGCCTTGATCCGCTGCGAGTGGTCGTAGCGCTCGCCCTCCACCTGCTCGGACTTGGGCAGCAGCGCCTCCACCCGTTCGCGCAGCTGCACGAGCGTGTAGCGGGAGTCCGACTGCTGGACGATGCCGGTGATCAGCTCGCCCACGCGGTCGCGGTACTCCTCGAACATCATGTCCCGCTCGGCCTCGCGGATGCGCTGCAGGATCACCTGCTTGGCGGTCTGGGCGGCGATCCGTCCGAAGTCGTCGGGGGTGACGTCGCGCTCGTCGATCTGGTCGCGGTATTCGGCGAACTTTTTGGGGTCGATTTCCGGTTCCTCGGGTTCGCGCATCTCCCCCGTCTCCGGATCGATCGTCGTTTCCTCGTCGATCGTCTCGACGATCAGGTGCGCCTCGAGGCGCTCGGGGATGATCAGTTCGATGACCCGGAAGTCCGCGGTCTCGCGGTCCATCTCGACGCGCGCGTACTTGGCCGAGCCGGGCTGCTTCTTGTAGGCGGACAGGAGGGCGTCCTCGAGCGCGATCATCAGCTTCTCGGGCTCGATTCCCTTCTCGCGCGCGAGCGCGTGCATCGCCTCCAGGATTTCGCGTGACATGGCTCTCCTACTCCCCGATCAGGTTGGAACGGCGGATCTCCGCATAGGGGATCGCGATCAGGCCCTCGGCGGCGGCGAGCGTGACCTCCTCGTCGGTGGCGCCGACGAGCTCGCCGGTGAAGGTGCGCACCGGCCGCTGGCCGACGGGCAACGGGTGACGCGAGCGCACGCGTGCGCGACGCCCCATGAAGCGGCGGAAGTGGGCCGGCTTGGTCAGCGGCCGCTCGCTGCCGGGCGAGGAGACCTCCAGCGAGTAGCGCTCGCGGAGGTCGTTGAGCTCCTTGGTGACCCGCTCGCACGTCTCCAGCGTGACGCCGTCCGGATGGTCGATGTAGACACGCAGGCAGCGCCCGCCGACGACCTCGGCGAGCAGCACCTCGATGTCCGGCTCGCTGGCCGCCAGACGCTGCTCTATGTCTGCCTGCAATGGGCTCACTGAACTGACTCCGTACGTAAAAAAAGCGGGCGGGCGCCCACTCTCGGTACTGCTGCCGAAGCGGTTAGCGACGGCCGAAAGCTGTGCTCCGAGGATAGCATCGCCCACGTTCCCGTGGGCGGCCTCACACCCGCCCGGCGTCGCGCCGCGCGCGGTCCCGATAGAGCCTGTAATCCTCGCGCTCGGGACGTAGCGAACACGCCAGAGCGAGCGGCTGGCAGGCCTCGCGATGGCGCCCGAGCAGCTGCATCGAGCGGCCCAGGCAGAAGAGCGCGTAGTCGTTCGTGGGAGAGCTCTCGGCGACCGCCTCGAACTCCGCGGCGGCGCCCGCGTAGCGGCGCGCGTGAAACAGGGCGCGACCGAGCGCCTCCCGGATCGAGGCCTTGTCGGGCTCGAGGTCGCGGGCTTTGCTGAGGGGCACGATCGCGGCCAGGTGATCGCCGTGGTCGAGCAGCGATATCCCGCGCTGGTACAGGTCGTAGACGGTGTCCATCGTCAAATCTTAGCCCCCTGCAGGTGGGGCCGCTAGACCCTTTTGTCCCTGCTCCTGAGCCGTTCGACGACGTCCAGGATCGACTCGGCGACCTCCTCCTTGGGGGCCCGCACGACCTCCTGGCGCTCGATCCGAGCTCCCCTCCGCGGCGGTCAGGATGGTCACCTCGTTCTCGGCCGAGTCGAAGCCGATGTCCGCTCGGGAGATGTCGTTGACGACCAGCGCGTCGAGCTGCTTGGAGGCGAGCTTGGCCTGCGCCCCGGCGACGCCGTCCGGGCCGTGCTCGGCGGCGAAGCCCACCAGCGTCTGCCCGTCCCGGCGCCGGCCGGCGAGCTCGGAGAGGATGTCGGCGGTCGGCGCCAGCTCCAGCGACAGCGTGTCGCGGCCGCCCTTCTTGATCTTGCCCTCGCTGGCGTGCATCGGCGCGAAGTCGGCCACCGCGGCGGCCATCAGCAGCACGTCGCAGGCCGGGAACTCGCGCTCGCACGCCTCCCGCAGCTGCTGCGCGCTGACCAGGTCGACGCGCCTGACCCCGGCGGCCGCCGCCAGGGCCACGTTGGCGCACAGCAGCACCACCTCGGCCCCGCGGCGGCGGGCCGCCGCGGCGACCGCGAGCCCCATCCGCCCGGAGGAGCTGTTGCCGATGAAGCGCACGCTGTCGATCGCCTCGCGGGTGCCACCGGCGGTTACGAGCACCTTCGTGCCGGCGAGCGGTCCGGCCACCCCGTCGCTCCCACTGCTCCGCCGCGCAGGGCGGCCTCGCAGGCCTCCAGCAGGCGCGCGGGCTCCGCCATCCGCCCGATGCCGTGCTCGCCGGCGGAGGCCAGCCGGCCGCTGGTCGGCTCGAGCACCCGTACGCCCCGCGAGCGCAGGGTCTGCAGGTTCTGCTGTGTGGCCGGGTGCTCGTACATGCGCGAGTTCATCGCCGGAGCGAGGAGCAGCGGGCAGCCGGCGGCCAGGGCGCAGCTGCCGAGCAGGTTGTCGGCCAGGCCCGCGGCGAGCTTGGCGAGCGTGTTGGCCGACGCCGGGGCGATCAGGAACAGGTCGGCGTTGGCGACCAGCTCGAGGTGGCTGATCGGGTCGTGATCCGGCGGGGGCTGGTCGGGGAAGGCCCCACGGGCGGGATCGCGCTGGAACTCGCTCACCAGCACCGGCGCCCCGCTCAGCGCGGCAAACGAGGCGGTGCCGACGAAGCGGCGGCTGGTGGGCGTCTGAACGACGCGCACCGCGTGCCCGGCGCCGGTCGCCAGGCGGACGAGCTCGAGCGCCTTGTACGCGGCGATTCCGCCGCTGACGCCGAGCAGTATGCGCGACATGGTCTAGCTGGTTCTAGAGCGTGCGAGGCCTGCGGGCAACCCCTGGCAGGGCGCTTGCGCGGCGCCCCGCCTGCTCTCCGCGATGGCCTAGCGGTAGTGGTACTTCATCTTCCCGCCGGCTACCTCCTCGAGGGCAATCGTGAGGTAGTTTTTGGAGGCGGTCTCGATCATCGGCGGGGGGAACTCGTCGAACGTTCCCTCACCGAGGTTGTGGTAGTAGCTGTTGATCTGGCGCGCGCGCTTGGCCGCGACGATCACTCCGGCGTAGTTTGAGTCGACCTGCTCGAGCAGCCGGTCGATGCGTGGCGAGATCACTTTGCGGGACTACCTTTCCTCGTTGGCTCTATGAAGGAGTCTAGCCGCAGCGGCTGGCCGCTCCCCGCCCTACCGCGCCCCGCCGGGGAGGTTGGCCGTGACGATCTCGTACAGCTCGCCGGTCGCCCGCTGCAGGTCGTCGTTGACGACCACGTGGCCGAACTCCGGCTGGGCGCCGAGCTCCTGCTCGGCCACCGCCAGGCGCCGGTCGACCTCCTCGCGGTCGTCGGTTCCCCGGCCCTGCAGGCGCTCGCGCAGGACCTCCAGGGAGGGCGGTGAGATGAACACCTGCACGGCCTGCGGCATCGCCGCCCGCACCTGACGGGCGCCCTGGACCTCGATCTCGAGTACCACCGGCACGCCCCGCTGCACCCGGCCCTCGAGCTCTGAGCGCAGCGTCCCGTAGCGGCGACCGGCGTAGTCGGCGTGCTCGACGAACTGGTCGGCCCCGACCAGCTCGTCGAAGCGCTCGGCGCTGAGGAAGTGGTAGTCGACCCCGTCACGCTCCCCCGGACGCGGCGCCCGGGTGGTGGCCGACACGGACAGCTCGAGCTCGGGCAGCCGTTCGCGCAGGCCTCGGATCAGAGTGCCCTTGCCGACCCCCGATGGTCCCGTGATCACGAACACCCCGCTCAAGGGCGAACACCCTATTGGGTGCCCTCAGACGTAATCGGCGAGCGAGGCCTAGCGGTGCAGCAGCGAGATCAGCTCGCTGCGCTGGCGTTCGGAGAGCCCGCCGATCGTCTTGCTCGGGGCGATCCTGCAGTGGGCGAGGATCTTGTTCACCTTCACGCGCCCGTACTTGGGTACCGCGAGCAGCATGTCGAAGACCTTCGCCGTCTCGACGTACTCGGGTGGGTCGGTCAGGAGCGCGTGGATCGAGCGCCGGCCCGACTTCAGGTCGCGCTTGAGCTGAGCGCGCTGGATGCGGATCTGGTTCGCCCGCGCGAGGGCATCCATTCGCTGGTTGAGCGAGCGCTCCGGTGCCGTCGCAGGGCTGGAGGGCGTCGTACCAGTCGCCGTTGTCATCGGCGGCGAGTCTACACGCCACCGGCTGCCGATCAAGCCAAAACGCCCTAATTCACCTCGACCTCAGCTTGAGGTGAAGATTCATCGAGGCTGGTCCACGGTCTGGTGTCGTTTTGCAGGGGTTTTGTTGCGCCCTCAACGGGGCCCCGCGTTGGATGAGGGTCGCACGGCGGGGTCGGGCCGGCGGCGTCTCCGGAAACTGCGGAAAAGTATCTCCAGCGCTCACAAAGGGGCGCCGTGCGCCTGCAGCTCGCGGGCGATCCTGCGCCCCGCAGCGGGGTCGCGGAAGGACTCCGTCCCGACCGCCACGAGGCTCGCGCCGACCTCCAGCAGCTCGCGCGCGTGGGCACCCGTCTGGACCCCGCCCATCCCGATCACCGGGATCTGGACCCGCTGCGCCACTGCAGCCACCTGGGCCAGCGCCACCGCGCGCACAGCCGGGCCCGACAGGCCACCGGTCCCACCTCCGAGCCACGGCCTCGCGCCGGCGCCGTTGGCGGCCGGGGCCAGCGCCATCGCGCGCAGCGTGTTGATCAGCGAGACGGCGTCGGCTCCCCCCTGCTCGGCGGCCAGCGCGCACGCAGGCACGTCTGCGGCGTTGGGCGTGAGCTTGACGATCAGCGGCTTGGAGGTGGCGTCGCGCAGCTCACCCAGCACCGCCCGCAGCTGCTCGGGGTCGGCGCCGATGTCGAGCCCCGTCTGGACGTTCGGGCAGGACACGTTCAGCTCGATGGCGGCGATCTCCCGGCGCTGCTCGCAGGCCGCCACCAGCGTCCGCAGCTCGGCGGCGCTCGAGCCCATCACGTTCGTAATAAGGGGCACGTCCCGGAGCTCGCCACCGGGAGCGTGCCCGCGGGTGGTGATACCCACAAGTCGGGGCAGATCAACGTCGAGGTATCCCTCGAGTCCCTTGTTCGGCAGGCCGATCGAGTTGATCATGCCGGCGGGCACCTCCCATATCCGAGGGGGCGGGTTGCCCGCGCGGGGTGCCAGCGTGATCGTCTTGGACACGTAGGCCGCGAACGGGAAGTCCTCCAGCAACTCCTCCCCGAAGGCCTCCGCGGCGGCCACGGCGTCGAAGGTCCCGGACCCGTTGACGATCGGGTGGGCCAGCTCCAGCCCGCAGAAGCGGACGCTCACGCGGGGGCCCCGGCGTAGTCGCCGACCTGCTCGAGCTCCCCGGCGTCGATCACCGGACCATCGACGCACACGCGCAGGTAGCGCCCGTCGCGGGCCGGTACCACGCACCCGAAGCAGGCGCCGAAGCCGCACGCCATCGGCGCCTCCAGCGCGAGCTGGGCGGGGACCCCCGCCCGCGAGCACAATGCGCGCACGCCCTCGAGCATCGCGCCCGGGCCGCAGGCACAGACCTCCGCCGAGGAGTCCTCCTCGAGCTCGCGCTCGAGCAGCTCGATGACCGTCCCGTGATGGCCGGCGGAGCCGTCGTCGGTGGCCAGACGAACCTCCAGCATCAGCTCCGCGGCGCGGGCCCGCTCGCCGTCGCGGAAGCCCAGCAGCGCCCGTGCGCCGCCGCCGAGGCGATCCTGCAGGATCATCAGCGGCGCGATCCCCACGCCGCCGCCGACCAAGAGCACCCGCCGGCCCGGCTCCGGAGCGGAGAAGCCACGCCCCAGCGGTCCCACGGCGAGCACCCGCTCACCCGCCTGCAGCTCGCACAGCCGGTGCGTGCCGGGACCGACGTCCTCGAGCAGGAAGTGGGCCTCCTCGCCGGTGTGCCGGGCGACCGACAGGGCGCGGGCCAGGTACGGGCGCTCGTCGGAGCCTCCGCCCCAGTGGCGCTCGGCCGCCAGCATCGCGAACTGCCCGGGGGCGCAGTCGCCGCCCGGGTCGAGCACCCGCAGCAGCCGGTAGGCGCCCAACCTCTCGTTGGCGGCAACCTCCAGCAGGCGGCGTTGCGGTGACGCGCTCCTGCGGGCCCAGCTCACGCCACGCCGGCCCCGCGGGAGAGGGTGTCGGCGGTGGATGGATGCTCGGAGGGCTCGCGTGGCTCACGGTGCAGCTCCTGCAGGCACAGCACCTCCGGCTCGCCGTCTCGCTGGGCGCGGGCGATCGCGCGGGCCGCCGAGGCGCCGGCCGCGAGCGTCGTCAGACAGGGGATGCCGTGCGACACGGCCGCACGGCGGATCTCATAGCCGTCGCTGCGGGCACCGACGCCGGTGGGGGTGTTGACGACCAGGTCCACCTCACCGCGCTCGATCCAGTCGAGCACGTGCGGCGAGCCCTCCCCGAGCTTGTTCAGGGGCTCCACCGGCACGCCCATGCGCGCTATCGCCTGGGCGGTGCCGCGCGTGGCGAGGATGCGAAAGCCGTTGTCGTGCAGCGTCTGGGCGATGCCGGCGGCGGCGGTCTTGTCTTCGTCGGTGACGGTGATGAAGACCGTGCCACCGCGCGGCAACGGCACCCCGGCGGCCGCCTGGGCCTTGGCGAAGGCGGTCGGGAAGTCGCGGGCGATGCCCATCACCTCGCCGGTGGAGCGCATCTCCGGACCCAGCAGGGCGTCGGAACCCTCGAAGCGGTCGAACGGCAGCACCGCCTCCTTGACCGACACGTGGCTGCCGAAGCCGAGGCCCTGGCGCTCGCCCGGCAGCCCGAAGGACTCGATCGTCTCGCCCAGCATGATCCGGCAGGCGAGCTTCGCCAGCGGCACCGCCACGGCCTTTGAGACGAACGGCACCGTGCGCGAGGCGCGCGGGTTGGCCTCGATCACGTACAGCTCGCCGGCGTGGATGGCGAACTGGACGTTCAGCAGCCCGACAACGCCGATCGCCAGCGCGATGTCGCGCGTGGCGGCCCGGATCTGGTCGAGCATCTCTTCGCCGAGCGAGTGCGGGGGCAGCACGCAGGCGCTGTCGCCCGAGTGCACCCCGGCCTCCTCGACGTGCTGCATGATGCCCCCGATCCAGACCTGTTTGCGGTCGCAGAGGGCGTCCACGTCCACCTCCAGGGAGTCCTCCAGGAAGCGGTCGAGATAGATGCGCCCGCCGTCGCCGGCCTCGCGGCGCAGGTAGCCGGCCAGGTCCTCCTCCGAGTAGACGATCTCCATCGCCCGCCCCCCGAGCACGTAGGAGGGCCGCACGAGCAGCGGGAAGCCGACCGACTCGGCGCTCGCGAGGGCCTCCTCGACGGAGGAGGCGGAGGCGTACGGCGGGGCCTTGTAGCCGAGCTCGTCGAGCAGCGCGCCGAAGCGGGCGCGGTCCTCGGCCAGGTCGATCGCCTCCACGCTCGTGCCGAGCAGCGCCACCCCCGCCCGCTCCAGGCCGGAGGCGAGCTTCAGCGGCGTCTGCCCGCCGAACTGCACGATCACCCCGAGCGGCTTCTCCTGCTCCACGACGGCCAGCACGTCCTCGAGCGTGAGCGGCTCGAAGTACAGGCGGTCGGAGGTGTCGTAGTCGGTCGAGACCGTCTCCGGGTTGCAGTTGATCATGACCGCGTCGCGGCCGGAGTCACGCACCGTCATGGCCGCGTGCACGCAGCAGTAGTCGAACTCGATCCCCTGGCCGATGCGGTTCGGGCCGGCTCCGAGGATCACGACCGACTCGCGCTCGCCGCGTTCGACCTCGTTGGCCGCGCGGCGCTCCCAGCCGGAGTAGTAGTAGGGGGTGCGGGCCGGGAACTCGGCCGCGCAGGTGTCCACCGAGCGGAACGAGCGCTCGCCCGCGCAGGCCGACTCCGGGTCGCGTGCCAGCTCACGCAGCTCGCGCAGGAACCAGGGGTCGATCATCGTGGCGGCGTGGACCGGCTCGAGCTCGTCGTGGCGGCGCAACAGCTCGAGCAGCTGCTCGTAGCGCTCCGGGCCGGGGCTGGCGACCGCCTCCAGCAGCTCCGGTACCTCCAGGTGGGCGACCGCGGGGTGCTTGTCGAGCTCGCGCGAGCGCAGGGCCTTGGCGAAGGCCTGCTTGAAGGTGCGCCCGATCGCCATCACCTCGCCGACCGAGCGCATGTGGGTGGAGAGCGTGGTGTCGCTGCCGGGGAACTTCTCGAACGCGAAGCGCGGCCACTTGACCACCACGTAGTCGATCGTCGGCTCGAAGCAGGCCGGCGTGACCCCGGTGATGTCGTTGTCGATCTCATCCAGGCGGTAGCCGACGGCCAGCCGCGCAGCGATCTTGGCGATCGGGAAGCCGGTGGCCTTCGAGGCCAGCGCCGAGGAGCGCGACACCCGTGGATTCATCTCGATCACGAGGATCTCCTCGGTCTCGGGGTTGACCGCGAACTGCACGTTGGAGCCGCCCGTCTCCACGCCGACGGCGCGGATCACCGCGATCGCCTGGTCGCGGATGCGCTGGTAGAGGTGGTCGCTGAGCGTCTGCTGGGGCGCGACCGTGACCGAGTCCCCCGTGTGCACGCCCATCGGGTCGACGTTCTCGATCGAGCACACGACCACCACGTTGTCGGCGCCGTCGCGCATCACCTCGAGCTCGAACTCGCCCCACCCGATCACCGACTCGTCGAGCAGCACCTGGCTGATCGGCGAGGCCTCCAGGCCGCGGGCCACGATGCGCTGGAACTCCTCCTCGCTGCGGGCGATCCCGCCCCCGCGCCCGCCGAGCGTGTAGGCGGGGCGCACGATGCACGGCAGGCCGATCCGCGGCAGCGCCTCGGTGGCGGCGCGCATGCTGGTCGCGATCTCGCTGCGGGGCATGCGCAGCCCGGCCTCGGTCATCGCGTCGCGGAACAGCTCGCGATCCTCCGCGCAGGCGATCGCGCGGTAGTCGGCCCCGATCAGCTCGACCTCGAAGCGCTCCAGCGTGCCGTCGTCCTGCAGCGCCTTTGCCAGGTTCAGCGCCGTCTGCCCGCCGAGCGTGCCCAGCAGCGCGTCGGGCCGCTCGCGCTCGATCACCTGCGCCACCGCGCCCGGCTGCAGCGGCTCGATGTAGGTCGCGTCCGCGATTTCCGGGTCGGTCATGATCGTGGCCGGGTTGGAGTTGACCAGCACGACCTGGTAGCCCTCCTCGCGCAGCACCTTGCAGGCCTGCACACCGCTGTAGTCGAACTCCGCGGCCTGGCCGATCACGATCGGGCCGGAGCCGAGGATCAGGATCTTGTGGATGTCTTCGCGGCGCGGCATCGAGCGGCCTACGAGGCTCCGCCGTCCGCCGCGCCGATGCGCGTCAGGAAGCGGTCGAAGAGGTAGAGGCTGTCGTGGGGCCCGGGGCCCGCCTCGGGGTGGTACTGGACCGCCCCTCCGGGGACGTCGAGCAGCTCGAGGCCCTCGACGGTGCGGTCATAGAGGTTCACGTGGGTCAGCTCGGCGACCCCGAAGTCGGTCTCCCAGCGGACCGGCTCGTCGGTCTCGATCGTGCGCGCATCGCCGGGCGCGAGGGCGGCGAAGCCGTGGTTCTGGGAGGTGATCTCCACGCGCCCGGTGTGCAGGTCGCGGACCGGGTGGTTGGCGCCGCGGTGCCCGAATGGCAGCTTGTAGGTCTCAAGGCCCACCGCCCGGCACAGCAGCTGGTGGCCGAGGCAGATCCCCCACACCGGCTTCTTGCCGATCAGCTCGCGCACCGTCTCCACGATCTCGGGTAGCGCGGAGGGGTCGCCGGGCCCGTTGGCGAGGAACACCGCGTCGGGGTCCTCGGCCAGTAGCTCGGCGGCGGAGCTTCGGCAGGGATGCAGCGACACGCGGGCTCCGCGGGCCAGCAGCTCGCGCACCATCGAGGCCTTGATGCCGGTGTCGAGCACCGCGATGTGGGGGCCCTCGCCGTCGCCGTGGTGGGTGATCTGTTCCGGGCTGACGACGCTCGCCAGGTCCTGGCCGGCCATCGGCGGCTCGGCCTCGATCAGCTCGCGGGCGCTGGACTCCGGCAGCGAGCCGGCGAACAGCCCGCCCCGCATCGCGCCCGCGCGGCGGATGTGCTGGACCAGCGAGCGCGTGTCGAGCCCGCTGATCGCGGGGATCCCGCAGTCGGCGAGCCAGTCCAGCCAGCCCAGCTCGGCGCTGGGGGCGTCCTCGCGGTTGCAGGCCTCGCGCATGATCGCCGCCCGCGCCCACACCCGCTCGGACTCCATCGCCTGGGAGCTGGCGCCGTAGTTGCCGATGTGGGGGTAGGTGAAGGTGATCAGCTGGCCCGCGAAGGAGGGGTCGGTCATCGACTCCTGGTAGCCGGACATGCCGGTCGTGAAGACCACCTCGCCCAGCGCCGGAGCTTCGGCTCCACACAGCTCCCCGTCGAAGCGCTCGCCGTCCTCGAGCAGCAGGTAGCCCGGCCTCCTCGCCGTCACAGGATCAGCTTCTGGACGGCTTTGAACTCGGGTGTGCCGGCGCGCTCGAGCAGCTCGAACAGCACCGACTCGACGCTGCCGAGCTGGGCGCCGGCGTCGTCCATGCGCCGCAGCCCGAGCTCGTGGTCCGAGCGGTGGCGGGAGGCGACCGCGTCGGCGGGCACGTGTACCTCGACACCCTTTGCGAGCAGGTCGAGGACCGTCTGGCTGACGCATACGTGGGTCTCGATCCCGCACACGATCGCCTGCTCGCGTCCGTGCAGATCGAAGCCCTCGGCGCGAGCGGCCGAGAAGACGGTCTTCTCGATCGCCGGCTGCTCGCCGAGCCCGACCTCGGGAGCGGTCCGGCCGAGGCCTTTCGGGTACTGCTCGGTGGCGATCACGGGCACCTCGAGGATGCGGGCGCCCTGCACCAGCTTCGCGCATGCGCGCGCGACCCCCTCGAAGGAGTCATAGGGCCGAAAGCCCTCCTGCACGTCGACCACCACGAGGGCCGCGTGCTCGCGTGAGAGCAGGCCCATCAGGCGCCGGCGAGCGCGAGGGCCCGGTCGCGGTGGACAAGACGCCCGGCGGCGAGGGTCAGCTGGATGCGCCCCTGCAGCCGCCGGCCGGAGAAGCAGCAGTTCTCCGAGCGGCTCTGCCAGCCGTGCTCGCCGGCGGTCCACTGCTCGTCGAGGTCGACCAGCACCATCTCGGCGGGGCGTCCGGTGGCGATCTGGGCCGGGGGCAGGCCGAACAGGCCGGCGCCCGCGGTCATCCGCTCGACGAGCACCGCGAGCTCGAGCGCACCCGGCAGCACGAGCCCGCCGTAGAGGGCCGCGAAGGCCGTCTCCAGGCCGGTGGTGCCCATCGGGGCCTGCTCGAACGGGACTTCCTTCTCCTCGCGCGCGTGGGGCGCGTGGTCGGTGGCGACGCAGTCGATCGTGCCGTCGCGAAGCGCACCGATCAGGGCCGTGCGGTCGTCCTCGCTGGTCAGCGGGGGGTGCATCTTCATCGAGGTGTTCATCCCCCGCACGGCCTCGTCGGTGAGCAGCAGGTGGTGGGGCGTGACCTCCGCGCTGACGTGCCACCCGCGCGCCTTGGCGGCGGCCACCGCCTCGGCCGAGGCGGCGCAGCTGAGGTGCTGGAAGTGCACGCGGGCGTCCTCGTAGCCGGCGAGCTCGGCGTCGCGGGCGACCATCGTCGACTCCGCCACCGTGGGGATGCCGTCGAGTCCGAGTGCGGCGCTGATCGCCCCCTCGTGCATCACGCCGCTACGCGACAGCGTCTGGTCCTCCTCGTGCAGCGCCAGCACGCCGCCGCACAGGCGCTGGTACTGGAGCGCCTTGCGCAGCACGCCGGCGCTCTCGACGGGCTCGCCGTCGTCGCTGAAGCCGAGCGCCCCCTGCTGGCGCAGCTCGGCCATCTCGGTCAGCTGCTCGCCCTGCAGCCCGCGGGTGACGGCCGCCAGGAAACCGACCGGGATGCGCGCCTCGCGGGCGGCCGTGTCGCGCAGGGATCGCAGCAGCGGCGCCGAGTCGAGCACGGGATCGGTGTTGGGCATCGCGATCACGCCGCAGTAGCCGCCGGCGGCGGCGGCGCGGGTGCCGCTGTCGAGGTCCTCCTTGTGCTCCTGGCCGGGCGTGCGCAGGTGGACGTGAGGGTCGAAGAAGGCCGGCAGCAGGCGCAGGCGCCCGCCCCCGTCGATGGTCTCTCCCCCGTTCACCGGCGCCGCCGCGGTGCCCGGCTCGGCCAGCTCGGCGATCTCGCCCTCGCGCACGCTGACGTCGAGCCTGCGGTCGAGGCCGGCCCGCGGATCGAGCACATGCACGTCGCGCAGCAGCAGCTCGGCGGGCGGCGCCTGCAGCCCGCCGTACAGCGGCTTCTCGGCGCTCACGCCAGCTGCCCTTCGCCGACGGGCTCGCGCTCGCGGGAGGCGGTCCCGGGCGCAGCCGTCTCGGGCCGGGCCGCCGCCAGCAGCTCGTACAGGACCGCCATCCTCACCACCACCCCCGCCTCGACCTGGGCCGTGATGACGGCCTGGGGCGAGTCCACGATCTCGCCCGACAACTCGACCCCGCGGTTGACCGGCCCGGGGTGCATCAGCACCTGGGAGGGCGCCAGGCGGCGGCCGTTGATCTGATACCAGGCGGCGTACTCGCGCAGCGACGGGACCCAGGCCTCGTTCATGCGCTCGTTCTGCATGCGCAGGGCGTAGACGACGTCGGCGGTGTGCAGCTCGCCCAGCTCGTAGCGGACCTCGCAGCCGAGCTCCTCGATCCCGCGCGGGATCAGCGTCGGGGGCCCGGCGAGTGTGACCTTGGCCCCCATCCGCTGGAAGGCCAGCACGTTCGAGCGGGCCACGCGCGAGTGGGCCACGTCGCCCACGATCCAGATCGAGCTGCCGTCGATGCCGCCGATGCGGCGCTGCAGGGTGTAGACGTCCAGCAGCGCCTGCGTCGGGTGCTCGTGCTTGCCGTCGCCGGCGTTGACGATCGCAGCGCTGCACCATTTCGAGACCAGCTCCGAGGCGCCCGCCCAGGGAGTGCGCAGCACGATCGCGTCGGGCTTGTGCGCGCTGAGGGTCAGCACCGTGTCCTTCAGGGACTCCCCCTTCTCGACGCTGGAGCCGCTGGCGGCGAAGTTGACGACGTCGGCGGACAGGCGCTTGGCGGCCAGCTCGAAGGAGCTGCGGGTGCGCGTGGAGGCCTCGTAGAAGAGGTTCAACACCATCCGCCCCCGCAGCGCCGGGACCTTCTTGATCTCGCGCTCGGAGACCTCGGTGAAGCGCTGGGCCTGGGCGATGATGCGCTCGATGCCGGCGCGGTCGAGTTCCTCGATCGAGAGCAGGTGGTTCATATCGACACCGTCACCGGCTCGGCGATCGCGACCTCGTCCAGGCCGTCGATCTCGCGCACGCGGACGTGGACGTGCTCGGCGGTCGAGGTCGGCAGGTTCTTGCCGATGTAGTCGGGCCGGATCGGAAGCTCGCGGTGGCCGCGGTCCACCAGCACCGCCAGCTGCACCCGCTGGGGGCGGCCGTAGGCGAACAGCGCCTCGATCGCGGCCCGCACGGTGCGCCCGGTGTAGAGGACGTCGTCGACGATCACGACCGTCAGGCCGCCGAGGTCGAAGTCGATGTGGCTGGCGTGCAGGACGGGCGCGTCGGGCCGCGTCCCCACGTCGTCGCGATAGAAGCCGATGTCCACGTCCCCGAGCGGCAGCTCGGCTTCGGAGAGCTCCTCGAGCTGCTCGTGCAGGCGCCTTGCGAGGATCGCGCCGCGACGGTGGATGCCGACCAGGGCGGGCGGCGGATCGAACGGGTTGCGCTCGAGGATCTCGTGGGCGATCCGCGTGAGCGCGCTGGAGATTTCCTCCTCGCGGAGGACGACCTTCTCGTTCGGCTGCATGCTTCCTTCCTGGCCTCTCGGGACCGGGTTAAGGATCGGCGGCGAATGTATCAGGTCGGTGCGACCGCCTCGGCCGGGCGTCCGGAGGGTCCGTCGGGGCCCGCCTCGGAGGCCGTCTCCGCCTCCGGCGGGCGCTCGCGCGCCTGGCGCTCGGACCAGCGCACGAGCTGCGCCGGCCCGCGCTCCGGGAACGGCACCTCGATCGTGTCGAAGTCCCGCGGGGACTCGGTCGCGGCGAACACCGCGCGGGCCTCGTCGCGCAGCTCGCCGCCGGCATAGCGGCTGGAGACGTGTGTCAGGGCCAACAGGCGCACCTCCGCCTCGCGGGCCAGCTGCGCCGCCTGGCGGGCGGTGCTGTGGGAGGTCTCCCGGGCGCGCTCGGACTCCTCCTCGGCGAAGGTGGCCTCGTGGATCAGGACGTCGGCCTCGTGGGCCGCGACCGCGAGCGCCTCGCAGGGTGCCGTGTCGCCGGAGAGGACGATCTTGCGTCCCTCCCGCGCGGCTCCCGTCACCTGCTCCGGTCGCACTCCGCCCACCGTCTCGCCGCGCTGCAGGGCCCCGAAGTCGGGCCCCGGGGTGACCCCCAGGGCGCGGGCGGCCTCGACGTCGAATTCACCGGGCCGGGGATCCTCCACCAGCACGTAGCCGAGGCAGTTCTCGCGGCTGTGGCGGACCGGCACGGCGGCGACCGCGTAGCCGTCCCGCTCCAGGATCTCCGCCGGCTCGAGCTCGACGATGCTGAGCTCGTAGGGAAGGTTGCCGTAGACGATCCGCATCACGCCCATCAGCTCCCTGAGGCCACGGGGGCCGTAGATCGTCAGCGGCGTGGTGCGATCGCGCAGGGCGAAGGACTTGAGCATGCCCGGCAGCCCCAGCCAGTGATCGGCGTGGAAGTGGGTGATGAACACCGCGTCGAGCTCGGCCAGCCCGACCGAACGCAGCAGCTGGCGCTGGGTGCCTTCTCCGCAGTCGAACAGCAGGCGGTCGCCGCCGCGCTGCACGAGCACAGCCGGAAGACCCCGGCGGGCGCTCGGAACCGAGCCGCCGGTGCCCGCGAAGAAGATAGACAGGTCCATGGCCAGCACGGTAGCGGTCGCCGGCCTCGCCGTTTCCGGCGGGGGCCCCGCTCTACGGCAGACGCACGTCCTTCAGGCGCATGGCCCGCGAGCGCTCGCGAGTTGACAGCTCCGACGCGCGCACGGGCGTGACGATCGACCAATGACCGGCGGGGCAGCGCTGCACGCGCCAGAACCCAAGCCGCAGTGACTTCACCGACGCGGCGGGCAGCCAGATCGTCGAGAACAGGTGGCCGCGGCGGCAGCGGACGATGAGGTTTCCGCCGACCCGGCCGCTTCGAAGCCACGTGGCGATCGCTTCGACCGCCACCGCCGCGAGCACGGCCATGGCGATGCGGCGAGGAGCGGCTCGCCTGGCGGGAGGATGCGCGCGCCCGTTGCCGTTGGCGATCTCGGCGTTCACCGGCGCTGCTTGCCCTGGCGGGAAGGCGCCAGTGAGCGCAGCGAGCGTTCGGCCCGCGAGCGCAGTTCCTTGTCTCTCTGCCGGAACGAGCGCAACTCGGGGGCCGTGGTGTTCACACACGAGCTTGCCCCCGGTGCGATGGCATGGGGCGCCGTCGCCGCCACATCCTCGACACATGCCTTCACCGCCTGGCTCGAGCACGGCGCGGTCGGCGAATCGGCCGGCGCCTCCAGCGCGACCTCGAGCGTGCATCCGCGCACGCACGCTGAGGCCGACGAACAGCTTCGCCGGCTGGCGAGCAGCGTGCGACCGGGTGTGCGCGAGGGGCGCGCCGAGGAGTGTGTGAGCGCGACCGCGGAACCGGAGAGTAGGAGCACCGGGACGAGGACGAGGACGGCTCGCACAAGTCGATGGTAATGCCCGCGCCGGGGCAGCGGTTCGTAGCCGGGCTGCCCGCCTCGGAGCCCATGGAGGCCTAGAATCGGCCTCCTGCGCCCGTAGCTCAGCGGATAGAGCGCTCGCCTCCGGAGCGAGAGGTCGGCCGTTCGAATCGGCCCGGGCGCGTCCCGTTTCGCCAGTGATACAGCCAAATCCGGCGAAGCACACCGCAGCGTCCCCGCTGTACATCAGGGCCGGGGAAGCCGGTGGGCACGGCGAGACGATCGCCCTGGACTCTGTGCCGCGACTAGGTGTAAGACCCGAGGACGTTGTTCAGCTCGTGTAAGCGAGTTCCAGGCGGCTTGCGGTTGAGGGCTCCGTGCGGTCGTCGCCAGTTATAGAGCTCGAGCCAGCCAGGGAGCGCCGCGGTTCTCTCGGCGCTATCGCGGTAGATGGCGCCGTAGGCCCATCCGCCGAGCATCGTGCGAATGAATCTCTCGGCCTTGCCGTTGGTCTGGGGACGATAGGGGCGTGTGCGCACGTGTTTGATGCGCAGGGCTCGACACGCGATCGCGTGGAAGTTAGAAAGTGTGCTTGAGCGGTAGGCAGAGCCGTTGTCGGTCAGCAGCCGCTCGACGGTGATGCCGTGACTCACGTAGAATGCCAACACACGCAACCGCTCGGCACGCGTGGAACGCTTGGCACGCCCACCAGCAGCACGACGAGCAGCCACCTCCGCCGCATCCCTCCTCGCCCGCTTCTGCGGCGACCCAGCCATCAACAAGCCCCTCCCACACCGTTTGGCACAAAAAGATCTGAGAAGGCCGCCAGCCCGATCGGGCTCGAAAGCCAGTAATCCTCATGCAGGGCCGCTGTAGCGCTGCGGTGCGGGCCTGCGCCGGCGGGCAGGACCTCGGCGTGCGGCTGCCTCGTGGCGAGTGACGTCGTGGGCTCGAGCCGGCCCGCGCACCGTCCCGCGGCGGGCGGCGAGCAGGCGCAGGCATCGCAGGAGCTCACGGGTGGCAGTAGGCCGCCGTCCTCGGTCGCACGGCCAGGATCGAGCTCGGATCGGGCGAACGATTGGGCGAACGACGCCGCCGGCCACCACCGCGGGCCCCAGACTTGGCTCCTGCAGCGGCATCTGGGCTGACCGAGAGCTCGACTGGCCAAGCGAGCGGTCGCATCACGAGCCTCGTCGATCGAGAACCGCAGCCGGCCACGCGTGCCGTCTCCGAGCCGACGCCCGCCGAGCGCTGCAGCGTTGCGATAGATCCACGCCCTCGACACGCCGAGCGCCCGCGCAAGCTCTCTCGCGTCCACGAGCGCTGCCTCCTCGCCCGCCCGAGGTTCCACCGCGTCCGACGCCACGAGCTCCGCAGCCACGAGCCGAGCAAGCTCCACGAGCTGAGCCTCGTCCAAGCGCACCGTCGCCACGCTCACTCCCACGCACCTCCACACGCGCTCTCTGAGCCCCCCACGCCCCCACGAGCACCAGCAGCACCCCCGCACGCGCCTGCTCCGTCTCGAAGCCCCCAGCAGCGACCGCACCGCCCACCCTCGCCCTCCTCCCCACCGTCCGCGCACGAGCACCGCGGGTGGGCAGCCCTGTAGCGCAGTCGCGCTACACGCCCCGAGCTGTCACTGAGCAGGCGAGCCCACACGCCCAGGAGGTCCTCGAGGTCCTCACGCGTACCGCCAGCCGCCACCACGGCCCTGCCGGCGGCCCGCACCAGGCGCCCGGGCAGCTCCACCCCACGGTCCGCCCTGCGCGCGCGCCCGCGTTGGCCAGCGACGCACGTCGGCAGAGGCGCAGGCGGCCTCACAGTGCCTCCTGTGTGAGTGCGGTGTGGGGGTCGGCGAGTGTAGGAGGTGTAGGGGATGTAGGCCCTTGCGGGTTCTTTCCCATGTGTGTGTGTATGTGGGAAGAACCGTTAGTGCAGTACATGGCCTGCACTGGGTGGAGTCGGAGGCCTTGCCATGTGACGCCGGCGCTGCGGCGCTTGCGGGTGTGGGCGTGGGCTTCGAGGGCGGTGGCGAACTCGGCGGGGGTGCAGGGCTGCTCGTGGTGGTGGCCGCAGTGGCGCTCGTAGTCGGCTCGGAGCTCGCGGGCGGGGGTGCTGGCGTCGGGGTCGGGCTGGCAGCGGGCGGAGTACCAGTCGGCGATGGGGTCGTTCTCGGCCTGGTAGCCGGCGGTGGCGCGCTCGACGGCGTCGCAGGTGCCGAGGCCGTGGCGGTGCCACTCGATCGCGCCTTGCACGATCCAGGCGAGCACCGCGGCGCGGTGGGCTGGGTCCTCGGTGAGCGCGCGCTTGACGGCGGGGTCGCGTTCGCCGGCGGGCACGGGACGATCGAACGGCAGCAGCCGCAGCCGTCGCCAGGCGCCGCTGTCGCTCGCGGCGATTGCGGGCCGCTCGTTCGCGGCCAGCCAGAGGGTGAACACGGGCCGGAACTCGACGGGTTCGCGGTGCAGGCGCCGCGCGACGATCATCTCGCCACCGGTGAGGGCCTTGAGCCGGGCCGCGTTGAACTTCTGCCCGGCCGCGACCTCGCTCGCGCAGACCATGCGCGCGCCGGCGAGCCGCGCAACGCCCGGGGTCGGGCCGTCGCCGTCGCTGCGCCCGGCGAGGAACGTGCCGAAGTCCGCCACCCGGGCGTAGTCGCCGAGGGCGGCCCGGATCGCTTCGACGATCGTGGTCTTGCTCGAGGCGCCGGGGCCCTGAGCGAAGAACGCGACCTCCTCGGCCGTCGAGCCCGTCGCGGTGTAGCCGGCTGCGCGTTGCAGGTAGTGCACGAACTCGCAGCCAACGCCCGTCGCGTGGCGGAGCACCCGCTCCCAGAGGCTCGAGCGGCGTCGGGCTGGTACTCGGCGCCGGCGAGCTTTGCGATCAGGAGCTCGGCGGAGCGCTCGCGCGGCGTCCCGTCGCGCGGACTGACGACCCCGGAGGCGTGTTGAGCAGCTCGACGTCCCGGTCGAGCTCGTCGGCGCTGACGCTGATCCGCTCGTCGGTGGCGGCGAGCACGAGCGATGCGCGCAGCGGGCCTCGCCGCCACGCACAGCCGCCGCCGCGCGAGCTTGTCATCCCCGCTGTCGGCAGCGTCCAGCAGAGCCTGGCGGGCGACGGCCTTCGCGGCGCGGTGAGCCTGAGCCTCGTCGGCCGCCCAGCGAGACCCGTCGTAGGCGTGCCAGGATCCTGGTCAAGATCCCAGACACAGTCGTCACGGCCATGTCCAGGCACTCGGCGATCTCCGCGCCAGTCATCCGGAGGCCCCTGAGTGCCGCGATCACCTGAACACGCTGATCGGGCGTACGAGAGGGAGAGCTCTTTGGTGTCGAGGGGCGATCAAGTAGCCCCTGCTCGCCTTCGGAGCGGAAGCGAGCGAGCCACTTGCAGGCCGTGCGGTCGCTGACTCCGACAGCCTCCGCCGCCTGCGCCGAGGACCAACCCTCCCTGAGCACTCGATCGACAAGCAGCTCGCGCCCCTTGACGCTGAGGCGAGCGTTAGCGTGCAGCTTCATCCGGTGTCCTCCTTGGTACTGGGTGGCGGCGCACGAACGCCACGGTCCGGGCGGCGCTCGGCGACGACCCGGGCACGATCGCGGACGAACTCGGGCACAGCGACCCGACCTTCAGCTTCCGTGTGTATCGCCAGGCGCAGCGCCAGCGCCGCAGCGAGCAGGAGATCGCCGAGCTCCGAGCGATATGGGACGGCAGCGACCCGGCCCTCTGGCTGCCGACGGCGACGGAGCCAGAGGTCGCCGAGCTGCCTCGATGACCGGCGCGAACGACACGCAGACGAGCGACGGCGAGCGCTACCGCATCCCCGGCAACCCGGACGTGATCTTGGCGCTCGGGCAAGTCGTTTGGAATCACCTCACGCTCGAAGAGGGCGTGGCGATCGTGCTCGCCCAGGCGGCCGGGGTGACACTCGCCCAGGCACGAGAGCTTCGGGGCGCTCGGAAGAACAACGTCGCTCACCGGAAAAGCGCTCGCCGCCTTACGGACCAACTCCGCACCCGCCGACCTCGTGGAACTGCTCGAAGCTGCGACGTCGCACTTCCAGCGGGCGTGCGAGGACTACCGGAACGGGATCGTGCACGGAGGCCTTTTCACGGCCGGCCACGACGCGGACGGGACCACCCTTTCGGGGATCTCGTTCAAGACAAAGGCCGGGGAACGGCAAGCGCTCGAGGATGCCGCGAGCGTCCACGCGATCGCTCACGAGATCGAGGCGTGCCATGACGAGTTCGTCGAGCTGCGCTCACGCCTCGAGGCCCTCTCGTGGACCCAGCAGCCCTAGGCCTCGATACGCTGGCAACGTGATGTCTGCGACCCCCGCCACCCCTCGACGCCGACGTTTGGGCGAACGATTGGGCGAACGAGGCGCAGAAACCGCCCCCCTGCAGGCGGTCCCGGCACCGAAAAGTGCCGATTTGCAGGACAAGCGCCCGTAGCTCAGTGGATAGAGCGCTCGCCTCCGGAGCGAGAGGTCGGCCGTTCGAATCGGCCCGGGCGCGTCCCGTTTCGCCAGTGATACAGCCAAATCCGGCGAAGCACACCGCAGCGTCCCCGCTGTACATCAGGGCCGGGGAAGCCGGTGGGCACGGCGAGACGATCGCCCTGGACTCTGTGCCGCGACTAGGTCAGCTCCCCGGCGCAGCCACGTGCAAGGGGGGTAGCGCGATGACTGCTCTGCGAGCTGTACAGCCCGCGGACCGGGGAGCCGGAGGTCCACGCTAGGAACCGGCGATCATCGCCGGGTAAAGGGCGAGGGGGACGCCGCGCAGCAGTCCGTGCGGTCGAAGCCCGACCCGTTGGAGGGGGCATGGGCCGAGCATGTCGCAGGCGCCCCCCTCCTCGGGGACCCTAGCGACAGCATCGGGCGAGTTAGGTGGGTCAGTGGGCTTGCAGATCCGTGCAAACGCCCAAACGAAATCCTCCTTGGCTGCCTAACGCTGCACAGCGGCGAGGCGAAGTAGCGCGGCTCGTGCCGTTCTGCCGTAGCCGGGATACTGGGCGGGAGATGTCTGAGGAGTCCAGGACGCCTGACCTGGCAGCGAAGACGCGCTGATGTCCCAGGACAAGGTTGACCTGGCACGCGCGTTCGTGGATCTCTGGAACGCCGGCGAGCGCAGCACCGACGCGATCGCTCGGTACTGCGATCCCGGCGTGGAGTTGCGCAGTCCGTTCTCGTCGGTGATCGGCGAGCCCTACCGCGGGCACGCCGGAGTCGAGAAGTGGGCCCTCGACGTAGACGACCAGTTCAGCCAGTGGAGCGTCACCGTGAAGGACACCCGGTCCGTAGACGACCGGGTGATCCTGATCTCCACCGTCGACGCGCGGGGGCGTGTGAGCGAGCTCACCATGAGCTTTCCCGCAGCTTGTGTGCTCGACTTCGGCGCCGACCGTCGCATCACGCGTATACACATCTATTCCGACGTCGGCGAGGCGCTCGAGTCCATGGGGCTCGAGCGCCTCGAATAAGCTCGCCCACGTGACGGCCGAGTTGCTTGACCTGTCCCCGGCAAGCATTGACAGGTTCCTGACAAACACGATCGCCGGCGAGGGTTTCGCAGAGCAGCTGGCCGACAGCGCCGACATCCCACTGGCGCAGGCGAGCGTTGTTGTGAACGACCTGGCCTCCGAGGCCCGGCTCGCCTGCCGCATGTTGTCCACACTGCGGCCCAGAGAGGATCAACGGATCCTCGAGGTCGGGGCCGGAGCCGGCGTCGCCGCGACCTTTCTGCAACAGCAGGGCGCAGACCTGGTTGCGATCGAGCCGCTCGTCGACGGATTCGAGACGTTCGCGGCGGTGCGCCGGCTGCTCGCCGAGCGGGTGAGCGTTCCCCCGATCGAGCCGCTCGCCGCCGAACAGCTCACGCCCGCAGTGCAAGGTCGCTTTGCCGTGGTCTTCTCGGTCAACGTCCTCGAGCACATGCGTCCACTCGGACCCAACCTCGAGGCGCTGGCCTCCGTGCTCGCCCCGGGCGGGCGGATGATCCACACCTGCCCGAACTACCGCGTGCCCTATGAGCCGCACTATCGGATTCCACTGGTCCCTGGCCGGCCTGCGCTCACCGGACTGATCGCCCGGCGGGCTCGCCGCGAGCCGGCCTGGGAGTCGCTCAACTGGATCACGGCCGGCGACGTCAAACGCTTCGCTCGCCGTCACGCCTTCGCTGCGCGCTTCCAGCCGGGAGAGCTCGCAGCGGCACTCGAGAGGCTGCGCGGTGACGACGCGTTCGCTCGACGTCAGCGCGGACTGGTCGCGATCGCCGCCGGCGTTCTCGACAAGCTCGGGTTGCTGGGGCTTGCCGGCCGGCTGCCGCCTACCCTCTCGACGCCGATGACCTTCACTCTGACCAGGCCGACCACGCCCTCGGGAGCGGACGCATGAGCCGCCCCTGGGAGAGTCCCTGAGGGATACTGGGGGCGATGTCCCAGGAGTCCACGACCCTCGACCTGGTCGAGGTGCAGAACCGGCTGACAGCCGCTGCTCATAACCGCGATCTGGATGTCATGGCGGCCTTCTACGCGCCCCATGGTGTCTACGACATGTCACCGATCGGCATGGGCGTATTTGAAGGGCAGGCGGCAGCTCTCGGCTTCATCAAGGACTGGTGGGGCTCCTACGAGGTGTTCGAGTTCGAGGCGGAGGAGACGCTCGACCTCGGCAATGGAGTCGGCTTTCGCGTGGTCATTCAGACGGGCCGTCCTGTCGGCAGCACGGGTGAAGTTCGGCTGCGCTACGCAGCCGTCGGCGTGTGGGAGGACGGCAAGATCGTGCGCATGACGAATTACAAGGACGTCGACATGGCCCGTGCCGACGCCGAACGCCTCGCAAGCGAACGGGGATAGGCAGGGGGCCGTCGGGAGCGACGGTCTCGCCCTCCCCCATCCCACAGTCGCGCTATTTCCGGGCTCCCGCCCGCATCGCCACTCCGGCCTCGCGGTTACGCGTGTGGGGACAGTCGAGGTCCCCTCGCGCGACGCGAACCTGTCGCGCGATAGCGGGAGCGGTGGGCCGAAGCGCGCGGTCCCCGCTCCCGCACTCGACGAGCGCCACCCGGCGAGCGCTGGGGTGCCGGGTGGCACAGGGGGCACGGCGGGCGCTTCGGCAGCGGATCAGAGGCTGCTGATCAGGCGGCAGGCTTCGCGGTACTGCCGGGCGCTGGGGTTGTAGGAGAAGCCCCAGTAGGTGCTCCTCATCGTGGCCTGCATTTCCTGGTAGCCCATCCCCTCCGCGCAGTAGTCATACGCCTGCGCGAACTGCTCGTCGGGAATCACCGCTTCGCCTTCGGAGTCGAGCGCCGAGAACCACAGCGAGGGGTTGCGGGTGCCGGCGAGTTCACGCGCCTTGCGGTTCGATTCGGGCGCCTGGTAACGCATGATTTCGAACCACTTCAGGCGATATCCGTGCCGGTGCAGGCCGAAGTCGAGCACGTGCCCCAGCTCGTGGTAGAAGTTCAGCCCGGTGGACTCACGTTCGCCTTCGCTGTGGTCGGCTTCGGTCCAGAGGTATTCGAGGTCCGGGAAATACATCGCGAACTGCGGCGCGTGGGTCCAGTAGGTGCACGCCTCGGCCTGCATCGCCATGCAGTTTTCGGGCACGACCTGGATCACTCCCTGGCCGGTCGGCATGGCGTCCTGGCGGACCCACTGCTGCAGGCGCCCGATCATGGCGTCGCTGGCGGGCCCTTCGACCGTGACCTGGCCGTCCGCCGACTGGGCGAGGACGGACGGGGCGAGCAGGAGCAGGACCGGCAAGATGACGATCAGCCCCCGCCGCAGATGAACCACCGGCATCCAGGCCCTGGTACCCACGGCAGATGAACGGAAACCGCGGCTGGACACTTTTCCTAGTCGTGCAGGGGCGCTTAGGTGGTGCCCACGTGCGGGGCCCCCCGCCCGGACTACGCCGTCCTTGACGTCCACGACGTCGGGCGGATACGGTCGCCCGTCAACCGATTTGAGGAGGTTTGACCATGTTCGTAAGGGTCGTCCGGTTCACCGGCGTCAGCGAGGAGCAGGTGGGCAACGTCATCAGCCGCATCCAGGGGGCCGGGGGGCCGCCGCCGGGGGTCCAATCAAGCGGCATCAAGCTGATGTTCGACGCCGCCGGCGGCACGGCGGTCGTCCTGCAGGAGTTCCCCACGGCCCAGGCCATGGAGGAGGCGGCCAAGATCTTCGACGCGATGGACGCGGGCGACACCCCGGGCACGCGCGCCTCCGTGGACGCGTGCGAGATGAAGCTCGAGATGTCTGCCTGAGCCGGCAACCGCCGTGGCCGGCGCTCGGCCGGTTAGGCTGCCTCGATGCCGGGTCTTGGACGAGCGATCGGCGCGGGCGCGGTCCTCGGGGCAGTCCTCCTGCTCCTGTCGGCCTGCGGCACGACCAACTACAACAGCGACCTGGGGGCGCTCGCAGGCGCCGTCGAACACGCCTCCAAGGGGCACTTCGTGCGTGTCAAGTGCGCCGGCGTGATCCCCTACGAACACCAGAAGAAGCTCAAACAAAGACTCCACTCCAAGGCCGAATACCGCTATTTCTGCACCGGAGAAACCGCCGCTCCTGCCGGCTCTCCGAAAGCGCCCACGAAGGTCATCCGGGTCTCGCTCGACGGCCGCCGCTGGCACGACGACAAAGCCGAAGACGCCGAACAGGCCAGAGACGAAAGCGTGCGCTGAGGCCCAGCCGCTGATCCGCGGCGGGCGGGGCAGCTCGCGGGCCCACACCCGGGCGCACGGGCGCTCCTACACCACCACGCCGAAGTCCTCGGTGTACATCGCGCCGGCCTCCCCGCCGCCGAGCGAGGCCGGCAGCCGCGGCACGATCCCGATCCCGACTTCGCGGAAGGACGAGTTGAGGATGTTGGCGCGGTGCCCGGGCGAGGCCATCCAGGCCGCCACGATCGCCCCCGGAGTGGCGTCCTGCAGGCTCCCGTAGGCGATGTTCTCGCCCACGCTGTAGAGCGCGTCCGGGCCCGGCAGGTAACCGGAGTCCATGATCCGTTCCAGGAACGACCCGCCGGGACCCGCGTGTTCGAAGTAGGCGCCCGAGGCCATGCTTTCGGAGTGGCCCTGGGCGGCCTCCTGGAGGTCGGTGTTGGTCGCCAGCGGCCCCTCCCCGTGGGCGGAGCGTTCGCGGTTGACCAGGCACAGGGTCGCGGCCCTGACGGTCTGGAGGTTGGCTTCGCCGGGCTCCAGGCCAGACCCTTCACAGGGGCCCGGAGCGGCGGGCGTGACGGTCCCGTTCGGCCCCGCGCTGGCGGTCGCGTGCGAGACGGGCGGCCGCGGGGGCGCGCTGCGGTGGACGGCCGCGTGGTGCTTGCGAGCCCTCGAGTGGTGGTGGCGACGGTGCGCACCCGAGCCGCAGGAGGAGTAGCGGGAGCGGTGGGCCCGGGAGTGGCCCCTGGTCGCGTGCCGGACCCTGTGGTAGCGGCCGTGCCGGGGCCGGCGCGCGCAGCGGGCGGTGTGGCGGACCCTGCGATGGCCCACGCGGGCCTTGGCGTGGCGCCGCTGGGAGGAGCTCCCCGCCGCGGCCAGCGCTCCGGAGGCCGGAATCAGCGCCAACAACACCAGCAGCGCCAGACCCAGAACCGCTCCCAGGCGCCGCATGTCCCGCATGGAGCGCCGCCGCAGGTGCCCGCCCGCGGACGCACCGCGGACGCGTACGTGCGCCTGCTCGCGGGCAGGGTCGAGCACCGCAACGTCCGACCCCAATGGGTGCGGGAGCGCGCGGCACGCAGGGGATGTGGACGAACGGAGCTGTCGCACAAGGCCGACCGAGGCGAACCGGAAGGCGACACCTTAACCGCAATGCACGACATCGTGCATCGCGCCCGAAAGAACGGGCTCTTGCAGCCCCCGGAGGCGGAATACAGGACCGCTCCGGCGCTCCGGCGGCTCCTGCGCGCTCAGAGCAGGGGCTGCGCATTTTGAAGGAGCGGACCGGAGCGGCCCCTCGCTCGGGGGCCCCCGCAAGGGGGTAGCGGGGCCTCCCAAGGAATAAGTTTACAAAGGCTTCTCATATCTCCCGCTTATAGGTGATCTGGCCTAGATTTCCGCTGCGAGCGCGCTGATCGGTGGCCTGGGCGCCTGCGCTGCCGACCTGGTTGAATCCCCTCCGCGGCTCGCTGCGGCCCCTTTCGACCGGCGATGGTCCTCGACCCGCTCCGACCCCCAGCCCGATTCGGGCCCCACGACGAGGCGTCAATGAGCTCCAACTGGACAGCGGCAGACATCCCCGACCAGAGCGGGCGTACCGCGGTCGTCACCGGTGCGAACAGCGGCCTCGGCCTTGAGACCGCCCGCGAGCTCGCCCGCCACGGGGCCGCCGTCGTGCTCGCCTGCCGGGACACCGTCAAGGGCGAGCGGGCCCTGGCGGACATCCAGAGCTCGGCTCCCGCCGCCGAGCTCGAGCTCGCGGCCCTCGACCTGGGGAGCCTGGACGCCGTCAAGGGCTTTGCCGAGCGCCTGTCAAAGCGCGCCACCGGGATCGACCTGCTCGTGAACAACGCCGGCGTGATGGCCTCTCCCCGGCGCCTGACCAGCGACGGCTTCGAGCTGCACATCGGCACCAACCTGCTCGGGCACTACGCCCTCACCGGCCGCCTGATCGGCCTGATGGAGGGCCGCCGGGACGCACGCGTGGTGACGCTCTCGAGCAGCGCCCACAAGTTCGGGCGCATCAACTTCGACGACCTCCAATCGGAGCGCCGCTACAACCGCTGGATCGCCTATGGCCAGTCGAAGCTCGCCGACCTGATGTTCGCGCTCGAGCTGGACCGCCGCCTGCGGGCCGCCGGCTCGTCGGTCGAGAGCCTCGCCGCCCACCCGGGCTACGCGGCCACCAACCTGCAGAGCGCCGCGGCGCCCGCGATCGACCGCTGGGGCATGGCCCTCACGAACGTGCTCGTCGCGCAGAGCGCCGAGCTGGGTGCCCTGCCGAGCCTGTATGCCGCCACCGAGCCCGGGCTCCCTGGCGGGACCTACGTCGGGCCCAGCGGGATCGGCGAGTTCCGCGGCCACCCGCGGGTGGTCTCCCCCAGCCGCTCCGCCCGCGACCCCGAGGCGGCCGCACGCCTGTGGCGGGCCGCCGAGGAGCTCACGGGGGTCGTCTTTCCGCTCAACGCCGCCTGACCGACGCCGCGAGCGCCGACCCCTGATCCGGTGGACCGCCGCCGAGCGGCGGGCCACCGGCCGCCTACGTCCCTATTCGATCGGTCCTTCCAGGTGTTCTTCCTGGTGGCTCGTGAATTCGATCACCTGCTGGAAGGTCGAGCGGTTGGTCCAGGGGATGTGCATTTTGAAGTAATGACCCTCCGGCGGGAATTCGATCTGAACCGGCGCGGCTTTCCATTTCTTCGGGTTGTTGCCCTGTTCGGAAGCGACGTGTTCGAGTGCCGTCTGCATCGCGGCCCATAGCGATTTGCTGCACGCTTCGAGGTTGCCGTTGCCGCAGTAGCCGCGGCTGTACGGTTCGGCGACCGTTTCGCCGAGCTCCGAACGGAGGTCCTTGTAGACGTACCCGTACCAGCCGCTCCCGAACGAGGAGCCGCTGCTGTGGGGCGCGTTGTCGGTCCCTTCGATCGAGCGCAGTTCGGGCAGCAGTTCGCCCAGCACCGGACCCATCACGGCTTCCGCGATCGGCGTGAAGACGGCCTGCATCACCGCCGCCGCGGCGGCTTTCGGCCGTTCCACCCCGTACAGGCTCGCACCGGTCTTGATCCACTTCGTGACGAGCGTGTCGGCCTTGGTCGCCAGCGCTTCGCCGGAGGTCTTTTCGAGCACCTTCTGGATCGTCGGCCACACCTGGATCGCGCGGAAGTCCTGCACGGAGGCCTGGTTCATGACGCTGTCGAGGTTCGCCTCTGTCAGGCCCTTCTTCGCTTTGAAGGTGCTCAGGAGGTCGCTGAACAGCTGCACCCGGTGCAGCGGGCCGTACGAGTAGTTTTCGGACGCCGCACCCCATTCGGGGGCCGGCTTGTTGTTCCAGTTGAGGATGTTCTGTTTGGGTTCGAGGATCGCGTGGGGGTGTTCTTCCCACGACAGCCAGCCTTTCCAGTCATAGGGCCCGGTCCCGAGCGTCGGCAGGGCCGCGTCGGTTTCGGGGGCCAGCTTCGGCAGTCGCCCGGTCGAGATGTAGCCGACGTTTTTGCTGTCGACGTAGGCCATGTTGAACGTCGTCCCGAGGTTGGCGGTCGCTTCGAAGAACTGGGTCGGGCTGTGCACACGGTCGGAGTCGAAGTCGCTGAACGCGAGCTCGCCTTCCGGCTCGTGCCCGCGCGTGGAGCGGTCGACGCTGACGGCGTAGGGCTTGCCGGCGACCATCACCGTCCCGGTCACGGGGCCGTAGACGCTTTCCTTGATGATCACCTCGCGCGCCGGTTCTGTTTCGGAGGCGCCGAGTTTGCCGGCGTCCAGGCTCGTCATCGCGATGCATTCGCCTTCGTATTCGTAGAATTCGCTCGCGCGGGTGACTTCGCCCCCTTCTTCGGGGTTGCACAGCTTCAGCAGGAACTGCTGGGTGTTCTGGTTGGTGGCGCTCGTCAGGCTCCACGCGAAGTCGCGTCCACGGCCGATGAACACGTAGGGCGAGATCGGCGCGACGATCCCCTGAGCGTCCACGCCGGGACCGTGAAGGTCGGCCTGGAAGACGATCTCCGGGTAGTAGTAGCCGAGCTGCGGGCCCATCACGGCGATCGGATGCCCATTCTTGGTGTTGCCCGCGCCGATGGCCAGGAAGTTCGAGGCCTTGACCCGCGAGGACTTCAGCGCCTGGTTGGCTTTGACCAGCGTCGGGGACAGCGATTCCGGTTCGATGACGGCCGAGCCGGCCGGCGGTTTGCCCGCCGGTTCCTTGTCGTACGGGAACGGAGTGTTGATCGTGGTCGGAGCTTCGGGGTCGTTGCTCTCGCGCAGATCGTGGAAGATCTTCAGCCCTTCGGTTTCGGTGAACTTGGCCTCGAGGCGGGCGAGGAAGTTGGAGTTCGTGACTTCGCCGCCACCGCCGTTGCCGAAGATCGAGCCGATGAAGGCGAAGCCCGCGATCGCCTGCGCCAGCCCCACGTGGGGCAGGCCGCCGGCCGCGTTGACGCCTTCGCACCAGGCTTCGAGGTCTTCGATCACCTGTTCCCCGTCGGGTCCTTTGCTGCGCAGGGTCGAGACCTGGTTGGAGACGAATTCTTCACCTGCTTTGCTCGGCGTGAAGGAGCGCTGCGTGAGCAGCAGTTCGAAGGCGTTCAGGCCGGGCGGGCTGAGCGCCGCGACGAAGGCCGGCCCGAGACCGGCTTCGAGCAGCAGACCGCGGTCCTTGTTGGCGATCCACCCGGAGCCGTACATCACGTCGGCACGGGTTTCGCCGTAGATGTGCGGGACGAAGTGTTCGTCGCGAACGATTTCGACGCCCGGCTTGGGTTCTTCCAGACAGTTGGCCTGGCCTGATTTCGTGCAGGGCGGGGGGTTGGATCCCTTGGCGCCGGAATTTCTCCGACAGGTAGTCCTTCGCAATCAGGCCGGCGGAAACCCGCTCTTCGTGGGGCGTCAGCGCGGCGTACAGCTGGCTCTGATCGGTCGAGAATTCGGTCGCGGGGAACCGAACCGGCCTCACCCGGGGCGAGGATCTGGTACGCCCCTCCAGAGTCGTCGACGATTTCGGCCGACGCCCGCGTCGCCAGGACGAGGCAGCGCCAGAGCGGCTACGCCGCAGAGCAGGAGCATGCCCACGGCGCCCATCGCCTGCGGGCACGCACGAAACCAGTCGAGAACCCCTCAGCGTCCTGCACCCCCGCCTCCTTACCTGCCCCCCAGCCGAACTGGGCGGCTGTCGTGTCAATCCCTCAACGCGGGGGATCGTATCACCGGCACGCTTGAGATTCGCGTGTTCAGCCGGTCCGGCCGCGCCGACGCGCCCGCCACCGCGGCGCCCCACGGGGTCCCGGCGCGCCGAGGCCGGGCACCCTGGGCGCAGCCGGCGAACCAGGTCGCGCAGGCGCGGTGCCGGCGGTTCAGCTGCCGGGCTCGCCCAGCTCCACGTAGCGCAGGACGGCGCGGCCGAGCACGATCACGTCGCCGTTGCGCAGCTCCGACTGCTGCACCCGGCGGCCGTTGACGAACGTCCCGTTGGAGCTGCGATCGTCGAGGATCCGCGCGCCCCTCGGCCGGGGCACGAGGATCGCGTGACGCCGCGAGACGGAGCTGTCGTCGAGGCGCAGGTCGGCGGCCAGGCCGCGGCCGATGTGCAGCGCCTGGCCTTCGAGCTTGATCGTCAGCGAACGGTCGGGGCCCTGGACCTCGAGGTACTGGCCGGGGCCGGTGGGGCGGTCGGCGACGGCCTGGTGGCGGGTCCGTGCGTCGAGGCAGGCGATGGCATCGAAGCGCTCGGTCTTGCCGTCGACAGCGGGAGAGGGGATGACGGACTGGAGGCTCATGCGACAAGCAAACCGATCGAGGCTCAGGTTCGGCTCAGATTGAGCTAAAAAGAACCTAAATCCCCGGCCAGGGGTGGAGGCCCGGCGGGACTCGAAATTAGCAGCTCCAGAGCGGGATCGAGGCCTCCTCTGGCCACGATTTCGAGGTGCCCCGGGGCGGTGGGTGGGTGCGTCGCCCGCGTGCGTCCGGCGGATACCCTCAGCGGGGATCCCGCGAATGCCCTTCCTGCCACTCGCAAGCGTCTCGATCGTCTCGGTGCTGGTGCAGATCTCGCCGCTGGTGCTGATGGTCGGGTGCTACCACAAGCGCTCTCGCACGCTGGCCGGCAGCTCGCGGGCCGTCCCCGGCTGGCGCCAGGCGTGCTTCTACGGCGGGATCGCGGTGATCGCCGCCGCCCTCAGCGGCCTCGACGACCTCAGCGGCCAGCTTCTCTACATGCACATGCTCGAGCACCTGCTGGTCGGCGACATCGCCTCGCTGCTGATCGTGCTCGGGCTGACCGCGCCGCTGCTGGCGCCGATCCTGCGGATCTCGATGTTCGACCGCCTGCGGGTGCTGACCCATCCGCTGGTGGCCTTCCCGCTGTGGGCGGTGGACCTGTACGTGTGGCACATCCCCGCCCTCTACCAGGCCGCCCTGCGCCACCCGGGCGTACACGCGCTCGAGCACGCGATGTTCCTCGGCTTCGGGATCCTGATGTGGATGCCGCTGCTGGGGCCGCTGCCGACGCCGGCGTGGTTCGGCAACCTCGGCAGGCTGCTCTACATCGTCGCGGTGCGCCTCACGGGCACCGTGCTGGGGAACATCTTCCTGTGGTCGGGGACCGTCTTCTACCCCTACTACCTGCACGGGGACTCGCTGCACCACATCTCTCCGCTGGCCGACCAGAACATCGCCGGCGCGGTGATGATGGTGGAGGAGTCGCTGCTGACGCTGGGGCTGTTCTGCTGGCTGTTCCTGAAGGCGGCCAAAGAGGGCGAGGAGCGCCAGGAGCTGCTCGACTACGCCACCGCCAACGGCCTCGAGCTGAGCGAGGCGCGGGCCGCACGGGCGGTGGCCGCCGGGCGCGGCGCGGAGCTGCGCCAGCGCCTGGAGGGCGCGGCACGCCGCAGCGCGCTCCTCGGCGGGACGCCAGGGCGCCCGCAGGCGGAAGCGAAGCCGGTACGCCGCGCCGGGCGAGCGCGACGGCGCGCCGCGCGCCGTCGCTCGTCTCAGCCGCCGGCGACGGCGGGCAGGATCGTGAGCTCGGCGCCGTCGCTGACGGGCGTCGCGAGGCCGTCCAGGAAGCGGATGTCTTCGCCGGCCAGGTACACGTTCACGAACCGCCGCAGCGAGCCGTCGTCGTCGGCCAGCCGCGGGCGCAGCTCCTCGTAGCGCTCGAACAGGCCGTCGAGGACCTCCTGCACGGTGCTCCCTTCGAGCACCGCCTCGGACTGCCCCCCGGCGGCCGTGCGCAGCTGGGTGGGGATCTTGACGACGACGCCCATCAGGCCGAGACGGGCTGCGGCACGGTGGCCTCGAAGGCCTCCACGCTGGGGGCGATCGTGCTCGTCTGGAAGCTGCCGCGGACCGCGTCGAGCGTCTTCAGGCCCTCGCCGGTGATCACCAGCACGACCCGTTCGTCGGGGTCGATGTCGCCCGCGCCGGGCGAGCTTCGCGAGCACGGCGGTGGTGACGCCGCCGGCGGTCTCCGTGAAGATGCCGGTCGTCTCGCGCCAGCAGCCGGATGCCCTCGCGGATCTCCTCGTCGCTGACGGCGTCAATCGAGCCGCCGCTGTTGCGGGCCAGCTCGAGCGCGTAGGGGCCGTCGGCGGGGTTGCCGATGGCCAGCGACTTGGCGATCGTGTTCGGCCTCACCGGGCGGCACACCTCCGAACCGGCGGCGAACGCGCTCGACACCGGCGAGCAGCCCTCGGCCTGGGCGCCGTTCATCTTCGGCAGCTCGCCCTCGAGCAGGCCCAGCTCGCGCCACTCGCGGAAGCCGGCGGCGATCTTGGTGTACAGCGAGCCGGAGGCGATCGGCACCACGCAGCGGTCGGGGAGCTCCCAGCCGAGCTGCTCGGCGATCTCGAAGGCGAGCGTCTTGGAGCCCTCGGCGTAGTAGGGGCGCAGGTTGATGTTCACGAACGCCCAGTCCTTCTCGGCGCACAGCTCGGTGCAGAGGCGGTTGACGTCGTCGTAGCTGCCCTCGACGCCCACGACGTTGGTCCCGTAGATGCCGGTGGCGAGCATCTTCTGCTCCTCGAGGTCGGCCGGGATGAAGACGTAGGAGTTCATCCCCAGGGCGGCCGCGTGGGCGGCCACGGAGTTCGCGAGGTTGCCGGTGGAGGCGCAGGCGATCGTCTCCAGGCCGAGCTCGCGGGCCCTCGTCACGGCCACCGAGACGACCCGGTCCTTGAAGGAGTGGGTCGGGTTGGCGGTGTCGTTCTTGACCCACACCTCGCTCAGCCCGAGACGCTCGGCGAGCCGGTCGGCGCGCACCAGCGGGGTGCAGCCGGCCGGCAGCCCGACCCGCGAGGCCAGCCGCCCCGACGGGCCGGGAGGGCCCTCCGGCGAGCGGCAGGAAGTCGGCGTAGCGCCAGATGTTCTGGGGCCCCCCCTGGATGCGCCGGCGCAGCTCGCCGATGTCGGAGCCGAGGCGTTCTGTGGTCGTAGGCGACCTCGAGGGGACCGAAGCAGCGCTCGCACACGTACAGAGCCTCGAGCGGGTAACGCGCTTCGCACTCCTTGCACTGAAGATGACTGACAGCCATGCGGGACCCTTTCGCGTTGATTCTTCGCCGTCACGGTGTGGCGAAGGCCGCGGGGCCCGCCACACATCTGTCTGGAATTGGCACCTTCCCGCTGTGACATAACGGTGGTTGCCGGGGTTTCGTAGGGCCAGTCCCTTCACCCCTCTGGATGTGTCCAGCTATGTGGCGCGGAGTGTAGCACCCGTCCGGGCGGCGGTTCACGCACGATTTGCCGGCCGCGACGTTGCGGACTTCAGCGGCGTCCGGGACGGGCGCGGTAACGCCCGGCGGCCCCCGGTGTAGGCATCGCTGTGAGCACCTCCACGGGCGAGCGCCGGCGTCAGCGTGAGCAGAGCGATCGCCCCCGCCCGTCTGCGGGTGCTCCCGAGCGCCCCCCGGCGGCGGATGCTGCTGATCGTCAACCCCCACGCCAGCACCGTCTCGGCGCCGCTGCGCGAGCTGGTGCTGCGCGCGCTGGAAAGCCGCTTCGAGGTGCAGGCGGTGGATACGCGGGCGCCGGGCGACGCGACCACGCTCTCGCGGCGAGGCCGCCGCGGGCGACTACGACCTCGTGGTGGCCTCGGGCGGCGACGGGACCGTCAACGAAGCCGCCAACGGCCTGCTCGGCTCCGCCACCCCGCTCTCCTGCCTGCCCGGCGGCTCGGCCAACGTGTTCGGCAAGCTGCTGGGCATCCCCGGCGACCTGCTCGACGCCACCGAGCACCTGCTGGCCCTGGCCGACGACTGGCGCGAGCGCCGGGTCGACCTGGGCGTCGTCAACGGCCGCTGCTTCACGTTCAACTCCGGTCTCGGCCTCGACGCGATGGTCGTCGAGCGGGTCGACTCCAACCCCCACCTGAAGGCCCGCCTGGGCCCCTACTACTACAGCTGGGTGGCCGTCTCGACCTTCCTGCGCCGCTACCTGCGCCGGCCCCCGCGGCTGCGCGTGCAGGCCGGCGGCCGCACGCTCGACGGGGTCATCGCGATCGTCCAGAACGGCGCCACCTTCACCTACTTCCAGGACCGCCCGATCGACATCGCCGACGGCATCCGAGCTCGACTCCGGGGCGCTCGCCGGGGGCGTCCTGCACCGCGCCGGCGTGCTCTCGATGCTGTCGATCGCCTGGCGGGCGTTCTCGCCTCGGGCACGCGTCAGCGGCCACCGCCAGGTCACCCCCCTGCCGAGAGCTGCAGGAGCTGACCGTGCGGACCACCGACGGGCGCCCGCTGCCGCTGCAGGCCGACGGCGACTTCCTCGGCGAGGTCGCCGAAGCGCGCTACTCGATCCTGCCGGACGCGCTGAACGTCGTCTGCTAGCTCGCGCGCTGCGCGGCGCCGCCCGGCGTGACGCGGTAGGCGTCGAACACCGAGTCGATGTTGCGCAGGCGGGTGATCGCGCCCTTCAGCGAGTGGTTGTCGGCGACCTCCACCACGAAGCGGTTCTTGACCATCGGGGGCATCGACAGGCAGCGCGCCTCGACGATGTTCGCGCCGGACTCCGAGAAGGCCCGTGACAGGTCCTCGAGCAGGCGGTGGCGATCCCAGGCGTCGATCTGGATTTCGACCACGAACCCGGTCGACTGCTCGCCTTCCCAGCAGACGTTCGACGAAGCGCTCGGGGTTGCGGCCCAGCAGCGCCGCGTTGGAGCAGTCGCTCGCGGTGGATCGTGATCCCGCGCCCGAGCGAGATGTAGCCGACGATCTCATCGCCGGGCACCGGCCGGCAGCACTTGGCCAGCCGCAGCATCACGTCGTCCACGCCTTCCACGCGGATCCCGTACTGGCCCGAGGACTTCGTCGGGCGCCGCCGCGAGCGCCCGACCCGCAGCAGCTCGCCGGCCGAGTCCTCGCCGTCGGCCGCCTCGCCCTGCTTGAGGCGCTGCATGACCTTGTTGACGACGAGCTTGGGCGAGATCTTGGCGGCGCCGAGCGCGATGTAGAAGTCGTCCGCCTTGCGGAAGCCGACCTCGCGGATCACGTCGGCCAGCAGCGCCGAGCCGGTGATCTTCTGGGCCGGCAGGCCCTGCTTGCGCAGCTGTTCCTGGAGCAGCTCGCGGCCGCTGTGCTCGGTGTCCTGGCGCGACTCGGCCTTGAACCAGGCCTTGATCTTGTTGCGCGCGCGCGTGGTCTTGACCATCGCCAGCCAGTCGCGCGAGGGTCCACGCTCGCGCTTGGCGGTGAGGATCTCGACGATGTCCCCGGAGCGCAGCTCGTAGTGCAGCGGCACGATCTTGCCGTTCACGCGCGCGCCCACGCAGCGGTGGCCGATCTCGGTGTGGACCTCGTAGGCGAAGTCCAGCGGCGTGGCCCCGAGGGCCAGCGACTTGACTTCGCCCTTGGGCGTGAAGACGTAGACCTCCTCCTCGAAGAGGTCCGTGCGCAGCGTCTCCATGAACTCGCTCGGGTCCGAGAGCTCGTTCTGCCAGTCGAGCATCGAGCGCAGCCACTGCAGCTTGGCGTCCTCGCCCACCGACGGCCGCGTCCCGCCGGCGCCCTCGGTCCCGATCCGCGACTGGAACTTGTAGACCCAGTGGGCCGCGACCCCGAACTCGGCCATCTCGTGCATCTCGTGGGTGCGGATCTGGATCTCCAGGGGACGTCCCTCGGGCCCGATCACGGTCGTGTGCAGCGACTGGTACATGTTGAACTTGGGCATCGCGATGAAGTCCTTGAAGCGCCCCGGCAGCGGCTTCCACAGCGAGTGGATGACGCCCACGGTGCCGTAGCAGTCCTTCACGGAGTCGACGATCACCCGCATCGCGGTGAGGTCGTAGATCTCGTTGAACTCGCGGCCCTTCTTGGTCATCTTCGAGTAGATCGAGTAGAAGTGCTTGGCGCGCCCGGCGATCTCGGCTCCGATGCCGAGCTCGGCCAGCTCGCGGCGCAGGTATTCGCCGGCCTCCTCGACGTAGTGCTCGCGTTCGTCGCGCTGCTGGGCGACGAGGCCCTTGATCTCCTGGTACTTGCGCGGGTAGAGGGTCGCGAAGGCGAGGTCCTCGAGCTCCCACTTGATCGCGTGGATGCCCAGGCGGTGGGCCAGCGGGGCGTAGATCTCGATCGTCTCGCGCGCCTTCTCGATCTGCTTCTGCTTGGGCATCGCGTCGATCGTGCGCATGTTGTGCAGCCGGTCGGCGAGCTTGATCAGGATGACCCGCACGTCGGTGGCCATCGCCACCATCATCTTGCGGTAGTTGTTGGCCTGGGCCTCGTCGCGCGACTGGAAGGTGATCCCGGTCAGCTTGGTGACGCCGTCGACGATCGCGGCGATCTCCTCGCCGAAGCGCTCGCGCACCTCCTCGATCGAGGCCGAGGTGTCCTCGACGGTGTCGTGCAGCAGCGCCGCGCACAGCGTCTCGGTGTCCAGGCGCATGCTCGCGCAGATGCGGGCCACGCCGACGGGGTGCACGATGAAGTCCTCACCGGACTTGCGCCGCTGGGCGGCGTGGTGCTCGCAGGCGAACACGAAGGCGTCCTGCACGCGGGCGCGGTCGATCGGGACGGCCGAGTCGGCGGCGTGCTCGGAGACGATCGCGAACAGGTCGCTCAGCAGCCGCCGCTGCGAGACGCTGAGCGTCTGCAGGTCGCTGGCCGCGGGCACGCTGTCGCTCGACCGCCGGCGGGTGCCGACCTGCGCCGTTGGCGGATCAGCGGCCGCGGTCGCCGCCGGGCGGGCTCGCTCGGTGGTCGCCGCCGGGTGTGGATCGTCGGTGACGCTCATGATCAAAGGTTAGGGAAACCGATACCCGGATCCAAGCGGCGCACGCGCCGGCGCTCAGACGGCGAACAGGGCGAGCTCCTGCTGGCCCTCGTGGCGGGCCCGCGCGGACGCGGCGCGGTGTCGGCCACCGGCTGCTCCGCCGCCCTGGCCCGGCGCAGCACCAGACGCGGCTCGCAGACCCCGTTCCACTCGTTGATCTCCAGCGAGAAGGTCGCCTGCACGGGCTCGCCGTCGGCGACCGGCAGGCGTCCGTCGCAGCCGAAGGCCACGGCGCGCGCGCTGCGCCGCCGGAGCTGACGCTGAAGCGCACGTGCTTGCCCTCCCCCATCGGCCTGCTGTCGGCGAAGCTCGCGCCCTCCAGCAGCAGCCGTCACGCGGGGGTTCGAGCGGCCGAACGGGGCCAGCGACTCGAGCTCCTCGGCCAGCCCCATGTCGACCTCGGCCACGCGCACGACCGCGTCGATGCGCTCCACCGGGCACAGGTCGGCTCCGCGCTCAGCACCTCGCGGGCGTGGTCGCAGAGGGCGCTCGAGAACGCCTCCAGCTGGTCGCGCGCGATCTCCATCCCGGCGGCCACGCGGTGCCCGCCGAAGCGGCGCAGGTGTCCGGAGCAGGCGCGCAGGCCGCCGAGCAGGTCGAAGGCGTCGATGCTGCGCCCCGAGCCACGGCCGTCGCTCGCCGTCGAGCGCCACCATCACCACCGGGCGCCCGCTGCGCTCGACCAGGCGCGAGGCGACGATCCCGATCACGCCCGGGTGCCAGCCCTCGCCGGCGAGCACGTACGCCTCCCGCTCGCCGAGCTCGCGCCATCTGGGCTTCGGCCTGGTGGCGGATCGCGCGCTCGACCTGCGCGGCGCTCGCGGTTGGCCGAGTCGAGCTCGTGCGCCACCTGGCGGGCGCGCGCGGGGTCCTCGGTCAGCAGCAGCTCGAGCGCCGGCGTCGGCGCGGTACAGGCGCCCGGCCGCGTTCAGCCGCGGCGCCAGTGCGAACGCCACCGCCCGCTCTCCGGCCCGCCCCGGCGCGACGCGGGCGACCTCCATCAGGCCCGCAGCCCGGGGCGCGTGGTCGACTCCAGGCGGCGCAGGCCGCGCACCGCCAGCGTGCGGTTCTCGCCCAGCAGCGGCACCACGTCGGCGATCGTGGCCAGCGCCACCAGGTCGAGCTCGGCCTCCAGCTCGGCCGGGTCGCGCCCGCGGGCCGGTGTACAGCGCCTGCGCGAGCTTGTAGGCGACGGCCGTGGCACACAGGTCGCGGCAGGGGTAGTCGCACACGCCGGGGTGCACGATCGGGGCCCGCGGCAGCACCCCGTCCGCGCGCGGCGAGTGGTGGTCGCTGATCACGACCTCGAGGCCCAGCGCGAGCGCGGCCTCGACCTCCTCCACCGCGGCCACGCCGCAGTCCACGCTCACCAGCAGCGAGGTCCCGCGCGCGGCGAGGCGCTCGATCGTGGCCCGGTTGAGCCCGTAGCCGTCGCCGGCGCGGTCGGGCAGGTACCAGTCCACGTCGGCACCGAGGCGCCGCAGCGCCGTCACCATCACGGCCGTCGAGCAGACCCCGTCGACGTCGTAGTCGCCGTGCACCGTGATCCGCCGGCGCTCGTCGATGTGGCGCGCGATGCTCGCCACCGCCGCCCCGATCCCCTTGAACAGGCCGGGGTCGTGCTGCTCGCTCGGCATCCAGGAAGGCCCGTGCCCGGGCCGGCTCGGCGAGGCCGCGGCGCACGAGCGTCTGCGCGAGCGGGTCGCTGACCGCCAGCTCAGCGCGTAGTGCCGCGACGTCTTGCGGGGGGCACTCGGGGATGTCAAGGCGCCACTCGTCCAGGTTGCGAGCGTACGGGCGGGCTGGGACGGAAAAGGGGCACCACGGCCGCCCGCCCGGGCAACCCCGACGGTGTGGGACGCGCCTAGACCTGCTCTGGATCGGCCTGCCGGCCAGCGCGTTCGCGGCGCATGCCCTCGAGATAGACCAGCGCGATCCCGATCACGGCGCCCGGGACGGCGTACAGGACGACCGCGATGGTCGTCTCCTTTTCGCCCGGCACCCGCAGTTCGGAGAACTTGATCGTGCTGATGATCAGCCCGACGATGGCCGCGCCGAACAGCGAGCCGAGGAAGGCGCCGACGATGCCGCCCCAGAAACGGTCGGGCATGAAGATCGTGTAGTGCCAGATCGCAAGGCCCATCATCACCCAGCCGAGCATCGCCATCAGCGCGACCTCCCGTGGCGGCGGTTGCGCGCGCGGCGCTGCTTGGGCGGGTCTTCGGCTCGTCCTTCAGCACCAGGTCCTCGGGCGTGAGGTCGGCGGCGGGGTCACGTTCGGGTGCTACCTCGTCGGGCGCGCTGGGCTCGGGGGTTGCCTGGGCGGGCTTCGCCTTCGGCGGTGGCGGCGCGGCCGTGGCCGCGCGCCCGGCTTTCGCTTTCGCGGGCGCGGCGGCGGCTCCCGCCTTGGGCTTGTCCTCGACCTCGAGGTCGGCGACCAGCTCCTGGAACTCGTCGCGGGAGAGCTGCTCGCCCGGCGCCTCGGGGGCGATCAGGCTGCCGCGACGGTTGCGCCGGCGCTTCTGTTCGGGCTCGACGTCCTCGGGCGCTCCGCCGGCGGTGGTGGCGTAGGCGGGCACGACGCCGTTTTCGCGCACGATCCGCGCCCGCCGGGAGCGGTAGCCGGCCTCGCGCTCCTTCCAGTGGGTCAGCACGGGCGAGGCGATGAAGATCGAGGAGTACGCACCGGAGGCGATCCCGACCATCAGCGCGAAGGCGAAGTCCTTCAGCGTTTCGCCGCCGAAGAACAGCAGCGCGAGCACCGGCAGCAGGGTGCAGAAGCTCGTCGCCAGCGAACGTGTCAGCACCTCGGACATCGAGCGGTTGACGATCTGTGAGAAGGCGGCGCGCGGCATTCGCGGCACGTTCTCGCGCACACGATCGAAGACGATGATCGTGTCGTAGAGCGAATACCCGAGGATCGTCAGCAGCGCGGCGACGGTCGCGGTCGTCACTTCGCGGCCGGTCAGCGAGTACACGCCCGGCGGTGATCAGCAGATCGTGCATCAGGGCGATCAGCACCGGGACCGCGTACTTCCACTCGAACCGCAGCGCGATGTACGCGGAGATCACCAGCAGCGAGGCGATGATCGCGATGATCGCGCTGTTGGCGACGGTTTTCCCGAACGTCGGTCCGATCGAGGTCGAGGAGAAGTTCTTGGTGCCCGCTTGGAAGCCTTTCGTTCCAAAGGCTCCGTTGGCGTCGCTGCCGAAGCGCTTTTCGAGCGTCTCCTGCAGCTGTTTGACCTTTTCCGGACCGAGCGTCTTGAGCGAGATCTGGAAGCCGTCGCCGCCGACGTTGGCGTTGCTGATTTTCTGGACCTCGGCGTTCGGATAGCCGCTTTCGGCGATCACTTTCGCGACTTCGCTCTCGCTCACGGGATGTGCTTTATGCACGAAGGCGGTCTGGATACGGGTGCCGGACTTGAAGTCGATGCCGAAGTTCAGGCCCCTGCCGCCGATCGCCAGCGCCCCGATCAGCAGGATCGTCCCGGACAGCGCGAAGAACCACTTCGAGTGGCCCATGAAGTCGAACGTCCAGCCCTTGCCGCGACGGGGGGTGGCGCCGAGGGCCGCGGGGTGGGTGACGAAGCGCGAGCGGCCCATCGCCCCCAGCGCGGCCTGCGTGGCCAGCACGGCGGTGAACAGCGACACCAGCGTGCCGATCCCCAGCGTGAAGGCGAAGCCCTTCACTTCCGCGGTCGCGAGCGCGAACAGGATGAAGGCCGTCATGAACGTGACCACGTTCGCGTCCACGATCGCCGCGAAGCCGCGTTTGTAGCCCGTGGCGATCCCCGAGACGACCGATCTCCCGCTTCGGATCTCCTCCTTGACGCGCTCGAAGATCACGATGTTGGCGTCCGCGCAGACGCCGATCGTGAGGATCAGGCCGGCGATCCCGGGCAGCGTCAGGGTGACCGGGATCAGCTTGATCAGGGCGTAGAAGTAGGCGCCGTAGATGAACAGCCCGCCGACCGCGATCAGGCCGAGCATGCGGTAGAAGACGAGCAGGAAGATGCACACCACGGCGAAGCCCACGAGGCCCGCGATCAGGCCCTGTTCGAGCGCCGTTTTGCCGAGCGTGGCCGAGACCTGTGAGCGCGAGATCAGCTTCAGGCGCAGCGGCAGCGCGCCGGACTGGAGCTCGTTGGCGAGGTTCTGGGCGGTGGTGATCGTGAAGCCGCCGGAGATCTGCGAGCCGGTGGAGGCGTCGATCCCTTCCGGGTACTGCGTGTAGTCGATCGACGGCACCGTGATCAGCTGACCGTCGAGCTCGACGGCGAAGTGCTGCAGGGCCTCGTTCTTGGTCACGCCCGGCAGCTGGGCTTCCTGGCCGCGGTGCGCGATTGCCCTGGTGATCCGTTCGAAGGTCGACTTGCCCTTGCCGGTGAAGCCGAAGCTGACATTCGGCTGGCCGCTGCCGCCGGCGCCTTCGTCGAAGCCCTGCTGCGGGTTGGTGATGTCCGACCCTTTCAGCACCGGGTTGTCGTTGAGGACGTAGTAGCTGTTGGGGCTCGGGTTGGTGACCTTGCCGCTTTCGGATTCGACCGGGTGCGCCTGCACGACCACGGTGCCCGGGTTGACGCGTACGGACTTGAGCTTCGCGCCCTTCGCCACGCAGCCCGGCGTGCCGCCCTTGCACGTCGGTTCGTGCTCGAGGCCCTCGTAGAGGCTGGCTTCGGTTTCTTCGGGCCCGCGCACCACCGTTTCGTGGACGGTGTCGAGCAGGTACCAGGTGCCGTAGATGCAGCCGTCCTTCTGTTCGGGCGTGCAGCCCGGGGTCCAGGTGGTGTCGCTTCCGCGCAGCTGCGGCGGCCGTTTGGAGGCCCGCAGCACGGCCTGGTACTGGGTGAGGCCCGCGGTGGAGCCGCCCGCGCCGCCGGTGGTGGAGTCTCCGGTGACCGTGCCCGCGCTCGGTTCGGTCTTGCCGCTGGGCCCGATGACGTTCGTCTCCCAGTCGTAGAAGTTCAGCTGGGCCGTCGTGCCGACCGTTTCTTCGGCGTGTTTGATGTTGTGTTCGCCGGGCAGCGCGACGTCGATTTCGTCCTTGCCCGAGCGCTGGATTTCGGGCTGGGAGACGCCGATCTTGTCGACGCGCGAGCGCATGATGTTGATCGCCCGTTCAAGCGATTCGGTGTTGACTTTCGACTGCGCCGTGGGCTTGGCCTGGTAGATCAGCTCGACGCCGCCCTTGAGGTCGAGCCCCAGACGCGTCGGCTTGGCCGCGATCGCAATCGCCGAGGCCGGCGAGCAGCCCCACCACGATGAGCAGGATCAGGATGTTGCGACGCTTGTCGGTCATGGACGAGCCATCGTGCTCAGACTACTTGTCCGGCGTCAACACGAGCAGCAGTCCGCCGTCGTCGTCGTAGGCCGGGAACATGTCCGCTTTCGCGCTGGCCACGACGTCGCGTTCGCCGCTCACGTCGACCTGCACCTCCAGCGCCCGCACACCCCACTCGAGCACCGTCGCGACCGGGTCGTCCCCGTTGGAGAAGCTCAGCCCGAGCACCTCCTCCACGCGCTGGCCGATCACCTCCTCCTCCTCCAGCCCGGTGAAAGAGAAGGAGTTCTTGCCACAGCCAACGATCCGGCCCTCCCCGTCGCACACGAAGAAGGCGGCGTCGGGAGCGGGGTAATAGTCGTCGAGCAGTTCGAACAGGAACGCGAAGCCGCACTTGGCACAGCCCTTGGGCTGACGCGTGAAGCCGATGTTGCGGTCGAGCTCGCTCGTCCGATGTCCACAGTTTGGGCAGATGAAGGGGTGGGTCATCGTCGTACACAGACTACGAAAGGCTCGGCGGGAAAGCTGCCGGACCCAAACGCTGCCAGATTCGTCTCAGCGGCCGCTAAACCGCTAGAAAAGCGCCTGGCCGAGGTGGTCGGGCGCCGCCAGGCCGAGGTGGGAGAAGGCCGCCGCGGTCGCCGCCCGGCCCCTGGGTGTGCGCTTGATCAGACCCTGCTGCAGCAGATAGGGCTCGTACACGTCCTCGATCGTGTCCTGCTCCTCGCCGACCGCCACGGCCAGCGTCGAGAGCCCCACCGGGCCGCCGGAGAACTTGACGCAGATCGCCTCCAGGATGTGGCGATCGAGGCGGTCCAGGCCGAGCGCGTCCACCTCCAGCATCTCCAGCGCTTCGCGTGCGGCCCGGGCGCCGACGACGCCGTCGAGGCGCACCTCGGCGTAGTCGCGCACGCGCTTGAGCAGGCGGTTGGCCACCCGCGGGGTGCCGCGGCTGCGGGAGGCGATCTCGTCGGCCCCCTCCTCCTCGATCTCGATCTCGAGGATGCCTGCCGAGCGGCGCACGATCACCGCCAGCTCGCTCACGGTGTAGGGCTCCAGGCGCGCCTGGATGCCGAAGCGGTCGCGCAGAGGGGTGCTCAGCAGGCCCGTGCGGGTGGTGGCGCCGATCAGCGTGAAGGGCGGCAGCTCGAGCGTCACGACGCGCGCGCCGGCGCCCGCTCCGACGGTGATCGGCAGACGGTGGTCCTCCATCGCCGGGTAGAAGGTCTCCTCCAGTGTGCGCGCCAAGCGGTGGATCTCGTCCACGAAGAACACGCTGCGGGGCTCCAGCGCGGTCAGGAAGGAGGCGATGTCGCCCTTGCGCTCGAGCGCGGGGCCGGCGGTGGCCACGAACGGCACCTCCAGCTCGGCCGCCACGATCTGGGCCAGCGAGGTCTTGCCGAGGCCCGGAGGCCCGGCCAGCAACAGGTGGTCGAGCGCCTCGCCGCGGGCGGCGGCAGCCTCGATCGCCACCGCGAGCTGGTCGCGCAGGCCGTCCTGGCCGACGAACTCCTCCAGCCGCAGCGGACGCAGGGAGCGGTCGAGCTCGTCCTCGGCCACCAGGTAGGGGGTCTGGATGCGGGTCTCGGCGGCGGTCATCGGCTCAGGCGCCCGTCCGTGCCAGGCGCAGGGCACCGGAGATCAGCTCCTCGGCGCTCTCACCCTCGGTCTCGGCGAGCAGCTCCTCGGCCTCCTCGGGTCCGTAGCCGAGCTCGATCAGCCCCGCCCGGGCCAGCGTACGAGGATCCCCCGGGCGCCCGCGGCGGGCCAGGAGAGGCACGCGGCTGGGGGCTCCGAGCGGCTCTGGGGCGACCTTCTCCCGCAGCTCCACGATGATCCGCTCGGCGGTGCGCTTGCCGATGCCGGGAACCGCCCGCAGGCGGTCGGCGTCGCCGGCCGCGAGCACCGCCACGAGCTCCTGGGGCGGGGTCACGGACAGCACGGCCAGGGCGACCTTGGGGCCCACCGCCTGGACCGTCAGCAGCATCTGGAAGAGCTCGCGTTCCTCCTCGCTGTGGAAGCCGTAAAGCACGAGCGCGTCGTCGCGGGAGATCAGCTGGGTGTGCAGCGTCACGGTCTCGCCGCGGGGCGGCATCCGCTGCAGGGTCTGCGCGGACGCGGCAGCCCGGTAGCCGACGCCGGAGCACAGCACCACCACGTGGTCGGGCCCACGCACCGCCAGCTCGCCCTGGAGCATGTCGATCATGGCGCCGCCCCGGCTCCGGCCAGCGCGAGCGCCAGCGGCGCGCGGTTGACGTGGCAGACGGCCACCGCGAGCGCGTCGGCGGCGTGGTCGGGACGCGGCTGCTCGGTCAGCGACAGCAGCACCGCCACCATCCGCCCGACCTGCTCCTTGGGTGCGCGGCCGTTGCCGCAGACGGCGCCCTTGACCTGTTGGGGGGTGTAGCTGAAGCACTCCAGCCCCCGCTGGCCGGCGGCCAGCATCGCGGCCCCGCGGGCCTGCCCGACGGCGAAGGCGGTGCGCACGTTCTGGCCGAAGTAGAGCTGCTCGAGGGCCATCGCCTGCGGCTGGTGCTCGGCCAGCAGGCCGTCCACGGCGGCGTGGATCTCGGCCAGCCGGCGCTCCTGGGCGAGGCCCGCGGCGGTTTCGATCACGCCTCCGTCGAGCGCCAGCAACCGGCTCCCGCGCCGCTCCACGACGCCGTAGCCGGTGCTCGCCAGTCCGGGGTCCACGCCGAGCACGATCATGGCCAGTGATTCTGCGCGGCTGCCCGGACGCCTGCCTGCCGTAGTCTGGCGGCGCGATGGCTGGGCAGGAGATCGACTTCGCGGCGGCCGGGCTGCTCGACGGCCTCGAGGGCGCCGACCGCGAGGAACGCCTGGCGCTGCTGCGCCAGCTGGCCGCCCAGGGCGTGCCGCTGGAGGAGCTGCGGCGCAACGTCGAGTCGGGCAGGCTCGTGTTCCTGCTCGCCGACCGGATCATCGGGGGGCCGCGCAGCTTCACCGCCGAGGAGGTGGCGGAGCGCAGCGGGATCAGCCTCGAGTTCCTGCTCGCCTCGCGCCGGGCGATGGGGCTGCCGATCCCCGAGCCCGGGGAAGCGGCCTTCACCGAGAACGACATCGACGCCGCCCACCGCAGCGTCGTGGCCGCCGAGGCCGGCGTCTCCGAGGAGGACCTGCTGGAGCTGTTGCGGGTGCTGGGGCGGGGCCTGGCCCAGGCCGCGGAAACGTTGCGTGCGCTGCCGCTGAAGCTGGTGCTGCGGGCGGGAATCAGCGAGCTCGAGCTGGCACAGCACTACGGCGAGACGGTGGCGCAGCTGTATCCGATGGTGGACCCGCTGATGAGCAACATCCTCACCTCCCACCTGCGCCACGCGACCGAGACCGAGATCGTGGGCGCGGCCGAGCGCGACGGCGGCCGGCTGCCGGGCTCGCGCCAGGTGGCGGTGGGCTTCGCCGACCTCGTCGGCTTCACCCGCCTCGGCGAGGAAGTGCCGCCCGACGAGCTGGGGCGCCTGGCCACGCGCCTGGAAGCGATCGCGCTCGAGGTGGTCTCGGCGCCCGTGCGACTGGTCAAGACGATCGGCGACGCGGCGATGCTGGCCTCGCCCGAGCCCGGGCCGCTGCTGGAGGCGGCCCTCGCCCTGATCGAGAGGGCAGAGGCCGAGGGCGGCGACTTCCCCGAGCTGCGCGCGGGGGCCGCCTTCGGGGCCGCGCTGGCGCGAGCGGGCGACTGGTTCGGCGCGCCCGTGAACCTGGCCAGCCGCATCACCGCCGTGGCCCGCCCCAGCAGCCTGCTGGTGGACGGCCCGCTGTATGAGGCGGTCGGCAGCGGCTACCGCGCCTCGTTCGCGGGCGAGCGCCGCCTGAAGGGGATCCGCGAGCCGGTGGCCCTGTTCAGGATGCGACGAGCGGAGGGCGACTAGCCGCGGGCGCGGGCGGGGGCTCCTCCTTGCCCGCCTCCCACAGGTGCCAGGGGGCGGCGCCGGAGTCCCACAGCTCGTTCAGTGCAAGGGCGTCCTTGAGCGTGTCCATGCACTGCCAGAAGCCGCGGTGGCGGAAGGCGCGCAGCTCCCCGGCGGCCGCCAGCCGCGCCAGCGGCTCGCGCTCGAGCACGCTCTCGGGGGCCAGGCGATCCAGGAAGGAACGCTCGAAGCAGAAGAAGCCGCCGTTGATCCAGTGCTCGGAGCGGGGCTTCTCCTCGAACGCCAGCACGCGGTCGTGGACGTCGACGCGGGCCACGCCGAACTGCAGCCGCGGGCGCACGACGGTCACCGTGGCGGGGGCCTCGTGGGCCCGGTGGAAGCCCACCAGCTCGCCCAGATCGATGTCGGCGAGCCCGTCGGCGTAGGTGACGCACAGGCGCGGCTCCTCGGCCAGCTCGCGGCCAGCCGCCAGCACCCGCCCGCCGGTGTTGGTGTCCGCACCGGTGTCGAGCACCTGCACCCGCACCCCGTCCGGCCAGCGCTCGCTCGCCGCGAAGCGCTCGATCAGCTCGCCCCGGTGGCCGGTGGCCAGCACGAAGTGCTCGAAGCCCTGGGCCGCGTAGAGGCGGATCACGTGCCACAGGATCGGCCTGCTGCCGATCTCCACCAGCGGCTTGGGCACCTCGCCGGAATGTGCGTTCAGGCGCGTGCCACGCCCGCCGCAGAGGATCACCACCGGCGGGCGGGCGAGCATCAGCCGGCGACGCGCTCGAGGACCTCGGAGGCGATGTCGAAGTTGGCGTGGACAGCGTTCACGTCGTCGTTGTCCTCGAGCAACTCGATCAGGCGCATCAGGCTGCCGGCCTGGCTCTCGTCGATGGGCACCAGACTCGAGGGCCGGTAGGCCATCTCGGCGCTCTCCATCTCCACGCCGGCGTCCTCGAGGGCCTGGCGCACGGCGCTGAAGTCGGCGGGCTCGGTGACGACCTCGAACATGTCCTCGTCGGCGCTGATGTCCTCGGCCCCGGCCTCGATCGCCACCATCAGCTGGTCTTCGGAGTAGCTGGTCCCGTCGATCACGATGGTGCCCTTCTTGTCGAACAGGTAGGCCACCGATCCGGGCTCGCCGAGGCTGCCCCCGTTCTTGGAGAAGATGTGACGCACCTCCGCGCCGGTGCGGTTGCGGTTCTCGGTCAGAGCCTCCACCAGCAGCGCCACCCCGCCGGGGCCGTAGCCCTCATAGAGGACGCTCTCGATACCGTCGGCGTCGACTCCGCCGCCGGTCCCCTTGGCGATCGCACGCTCGATGTTGTCCTTCGGCATCGAGGCTTCCTTGGCCTTGCGGATCGCGAGCTCGAGCGCCGGGTTGCCGACCGGGTCGCCGCCGCCGTCGCGCGCGGCCACCGTGATGGCCCGCGTGAGCTTCGAGAAGGCGGCTCCCCGGCGCGAGTCCACGATCGCCTTCTTGTGCTTGATGGATGCCCACTTGGAATGACCTGACATGGCTCAAGTGTATTTCCAGGGCGTCGTTGCGGGGCGTCGAGGGCCCTCGCGGGCGCCCGGGCGCCGCGAGCGTGCGGAGCGCCGGGACATAGGATGGCGGCGTGGGCGCCCCCGTGGACCCGGAGATCTTCAAGGCCTACGACATCCGGGGCCTGTACGGCGAGCAGATCGACGCCGACCTGGCCGAGCTGATCGGGCGCTCCTTCGTGCGCGTGCTCGGGAGGCTGGCCGGCAAGGCCCCCTCCGAGCTGCGGGTCGGGATGGGCCACGACATGCGCCTGACCGCCCCTGAGCTTGCCGCCCGCTACCGCGCCGGGATGGTGGCGGAGGGCGTGCACGTGCTCGACGCCGGGCTGGTGGGCAGCGAGATGGTCTACTACCTGGTGGGCTCGCGGGCGCTGGACGGCGGGCTGATGTGTACGGCCTCGCACAACCCGAAGGCCTACACGGGCGTGAAGCTGATGCGCGAGGGGGCGCTCGCGCTGTCCGGCGACGAGGGCATCCAGGACATCCGCGTGGAGGTCGAAGCGCAGCAGGACGCCGGCGGCCGGGCGGGGGCGACCGATGGTGGCGCCGCTGCGGCGGGCGTGGTCGAGCAGGTGGACCTATACGGCGAGTTCCAGCGAGCGGCCCTGGGCTTCATCGACCCCGAGGTGATCAGGGCGGGCAGGCCGCTGAAGGTCGTCCTCGACGGCGCCAACGGCATGGCCGGGCCGATGGTGGGGCCGCTGCTGGAGGGGCTGGGGCTGGAGCTGACGGAGGCCTACTGGACCCCCGATGGGAACTTCCCCGACCACGAACCCAACCCGCTGCTGGAGGAGAACCGGCGCTTCATCGTCGAGCAGGTGCGCGAGCGCGGTGCCGACCTCGGGATCGCCTGGGACGGGGACGCCGACCGCTGCTTCTTCATCGACGACACGGGGGAGTTCGTACCGGGCGACTTCCTCACCGCGCTGCTGGCGCAGTCGCTGTTGCGCACCCACCCCGGCGAGGCGATCCTGTACGACGTGCGCGCCTCGCGAGCGGTGCCGGACACCGTCACGCAGGCCGGCGGACAGGCGTTCGTGAACCGCGTGGGCCACGCCTTCTTCAAGACCAGGATGCGCAAGGAGGGCTCGCTGTTCGGGGGCGAGGTCTCGGGCCACTACTACTTCCGCGACTTCTACTGCGCCGACTCCGGCTCGCTTCCCGCGCTGCTGATGCTGGAGCTGCTGGCCCGCGAGGGGCGTCCTCTGTCGAGCCTGCTGGAGCCCTACCGCTCGCGCTACTTCATCTCCGGAGAGGTGAACTCAAAGGTGCAGGATCCGGCCGCCAAGATGGAGGAGCTCGCGGAGCGCTACAGCGACGCCCGCCAGGGCCACCTGGACGGCATCTCGATCGACTACGAGGACTGGCACTTCAACGTGCGGCCCTCGAACACCGAGCCGCTGCTGCGCCTGTGCCTGGAGTCGCTCGTGTCCCCCGAGGACATGGAGCGCCGCCGCGACGAGGTGCTGGCCGTGATCCGCTCGTGAGCCTGGGCGAGCGCTCGTGAGCGAGGAGGAGGACCGAGCCGAGCGCGAGTCGCTGGCCCGGGCCGCGGAGGCGGGCATCCACCGCCTGGCGGTACCCACGCCCTTCATGGTCGGGCGCGTGAACGCATACCTGATCGAGGACTCGCCGCTGACGCTGGTCGACTCGGGGCCGAACTCGGCCAAGGCGCTGGACGAGCTCGAGCAGCAGCTGAACGCCCGCGGGCACGCGGTCGAGGACATCGAGCTGCTCGTCATCAGCCACCAGCACATGGACCACTTCGGGCTGGCCTCGATCCTCGCCCGGCGCTCGGGCGCGGAGGTGGCGGCGATCGAGCCGCTGGCGGGCTACCTGGCGGCCTACGGCCACGAGACCGACCTCGACGACGCCTTCGCCGAGGGGATCATGCTGCGCCACGGCATCCCCCGAGAAGTGGTGACCGCGCTGCGAGCCGTATCGGCGGGCTTCCGCGCGTGGGGCTCGGCGGTGGAGGTCACCAGGCCGCTGTCCGACGGCTCGGAGCTGGTGCTCGGGGAGCGCACCCTGCGCGTCCTTCACCGACCCGGCCACAGCCCCTCGGACACGGTCTTCCACGACGAGCGCCGCTCCACCCTGCTGGCCGCCGACCACCTGATCGCCCACATCTCCTCGAACCCCCTGCTGGCCCGGCCGCTGGGCAGCGAGCCCGACCCCGACGGTCCCCGCCCGCAGGCGCTCGTCACCTACATGGCCTCGCTGGAGAAGACACGGGCGATGGACATCGACCTCGTGCTGCCCGGGCACGGGAAGCCGATCACCGACCACGCGGCCCTGATCGACGAACGCTTTCGCATGCACGAGCGCCGCGCCGGGCGGATCCACCGGCTGATCGTCGAACAGCCCCGTACGGCCCACGAGATCGCCCAGGAGCTGTGGGGCAACGTGGCGGTCACGCAGGCCTACCTGACCCTCTCGGAGGTGCTGGGACACGTGGACCTGCTGCTGGGAGACGGGCGGGCCGTGGAAGAGGAGCACGACGGCGTCGTGCGCTTCCGCGCCGGCTAGGTGTAGTTCCTAAGCACGTTCGTCAGTAGACATCCGGGCCCCCTTGGAGGCTGAGAGGAGCTGAAGCCACTCAGAACCCAAGGAGGACACCGGATGAAGCTCCACGGTAATGCCCGCACCTGTCCGAATAGCCGCCGCCTGCTTGTCGGGAGGGTGATCGAAGAAGGTTGGTCGGTGTCGGCCGCGGCAGCCGCCGCCGGCATCTCTGAGCGCACCGCTTATCGCTGGCTGAGACGCTGGCGCGAGCAGGGCCGTGAGGGGCTCGTCGATCGTTCCTCGCGACCGCTGCGCTCGCCCACGCAGTTGCCCGCGGCGAAGGTTCAGGCGATCAAGGCGCTGCGCAAGCTGCGGATGACCGCCTCGGAGATCGCCGAGGTGCTCGTCACTCGCGCTCTCGACGGTCTCGCTGTGGCTGAAGCGGATCGGGCTGGGCAAGCGCTCCCGTTTAGAGCCGCCGGAGCCACCGAACCGCTATGAGCGTCGCCACGCCGGAGAGCTCGTGCATGTCGATATCAAGCAGCTGGGACGCATCTCAGCGCGCGGAGCGGGGCACCGAATGGTGGGACACCGCAAGAGTCAGGTCTCCACCCACGCCGGCGGCGTCAAGCGCGGACTCACGCGCTTTGAGTACCTCCACGTGATGATCGACGATCACTCGCGCCTGGCCTATGCAGAGGTGCTGCCGACCTTGACGGCGCGCTGCGCGATCGAGTTCCTGGGGCGAGCAAATGCCTGGTTTGCAGAGCGCGGCGTGCGGATCAGGGCTGTGATGAGCGATAACGGCTCGGCGTACACCGCTCACGCATACCGCCGGGCGCTCGCAGAGCTCGGACTCCGGCATCTCCGAATCCGGCCCTATCGACCCGCGCACCAACGGCAAGGCGGAGAGACTCATCCAGACCCTTGCTGAACGAGTGGGCCTACGAGCGGATCTACGGCAGCTCAGGCGAGCGAGCCGCAGCGCTATCGCTGCTACCTCGAGCGCTACAACTTCAGACGTCCACACGGCTCGCTCGGCCACCAGCCGCCCGCGTCACGGCTGACCAACGTCGTTGGGAACTACAGCTAGGCGATCGGGGCTCCCGGGCCGGCGGTCCCGTCGCGCTGGACGCCCGGCAGGTCCCCGCGCTCGCCCACCAGCTCCAGGAAGTGGCGGTGCAGGCGGTCGTCGCCGCCCAGCTCGGCGTGGAAGCTGACGGCCAGCAGGGATCCCTGACGGACCGCCACCGGGTGACCCTCGAGCGTCGCCAGCAGCTCCACGCCCGCACCGTGCTCGGCGACCCAGGGGGCGCGGATGAAGATCGCCCGCAGCGGCCCTCCGGGAATCCCGCGGACGTCGAGGTCGGCCTCGAAGCTGCGGATCTGGCGCCCGAAGGCGTTGCGGGCGGCGGTCATGTCCATCAGGCCGAGGTGCTCGCTGTCGAGCATGATCAGCCCGGCGCAGGTGCCGAGCACCGGCACCCCACCGGCGGCCAGCTCGCGCAGCGGCCCGGCCAGGCCCTCGCGCTCGATCCCGAGCGTCATCGTGGTGGACTCCCCGCCCGGGATCACGAGGCCGTCAAGACCCTCCAGGTCGCCCGCCACCCGCACCTGGCGGGTGCTCGCACCGAGCCCTCGGAGCATCCGCTCGTGGGCCTCGAAGCCGCCCTGCAGGGCGAGCACGCCGATCAGCGCTTGGCCTGCCACGCCGGCCGTGGCGACCCGGCTACCAGCCGCGCTGTGCCAGCAGCTGCTCGTCGAGCAGCTTGGAGCTCTCGAGGCTCTCCATCGGAGTCCCGAGACCCCGGGAGGCGCCCGCCACCCGCTCCGGATCCTGCCAGTGGGTTGTGGCCTCGACGATCGCCCGGGCACGCGAGGGCGGGTCCTGGGACTTGAAGATCCCCGAGCCGACGAACAGGCCTTCGGCCCCCAGCGCCATCATCAGGGCGGCGTCGGCCGGGGTGGCGATCCCCCCGGCGCAGAACAGGACCACCGGCAGGCGCTGCTCGCGGGCCAGCTCGCGGATCAACTCCAGCGGGGCGCCGTGCTCCTTGGCGGCCGTCGGGAGCTCCTCCTCCGTGAGCGTCTCCGAGCCGGCGGATGTCGCCGGTGATGCGGCGCATGTGGCGGACCGCCTCGACCACGTCGCCGGTGCCCGCCTCGCCCTTGGAGCGGATCATGGCGGCGCCCTCGCCGATCCGCCGCAGCGCCTCGCCGAGGTTGGTGGCGCCGCACACGAACGGCACCTTGAAGGCCCACTTGTCGATGTGGTTGGCCTCGTCGGCGGGCGTCAGCACCTCCGACTCGTCCACGTAGTCCACCTCGAGCGCCTCCAGCACGCGGGCCTCCATGAAGTGCCCGATACGGGCCTTGGCCATCACGGGGATGCTGACCGCCTGCTGGATGCCGGCGATCATCTCGGGGTCCGACATGCGCGCCACGCCGCCGTCGCGGCGGATGTCCGCCGGAACCCGCTCGAGCGCCATCACCGCAGCCGCTCCGGCCTCCTCGGCGATGACCGCCTGCTCCGGCGTGACCACGTCCATGATCACCCCGCCCTTGAGCATCTCTGCGAGCCCGCTCTTGACCCTGAATGTGGCCTCGTCGCGCATCGACGCCAGTTTATCCGCGCCCGAGTTCCCGCCGGAAGACGAGCCTGTGGCATCCCCGCTGGGCGGCTGCCGGCCCGCCGCTCCCAGCCCAAGCGCTCCAGCGCCGATTGTTGTCCGGATCGGCACGACTACCCGTGTTGACCCTCGCCAGGTCTTCTGCGAGAGTCCTCGGTGGGGTGCCTGGGCCTTCCGCCGCGAGTCTCAGGCCTGGCGTCTGCGGCGTCGGAGGGCTGAGGGATGAGAGGGACGGTCTTGGGCATCTGCGTTGCCGTGGTGCTGTTGGGGCTATTGGCGGCGACCGCGGCGTACGCCGGCTCAAAGCCCGTGGTCTCCGGCCAGATGGCAACTCCCTCGCTTGTGGCCTCCGGCGGCACAACAACTGTCACGGCCTCGGTGTCGGGGGCGACCAGCTGCACGCTGTCCTCGAACAAAGCCGTCGGGGGCCTCCCTGCGACGTTCTCCTGCGAATCCGGGAACGTCAACCGGGAAGTAACCATGCCTCAGAACGAAGGGAAGAAGGCGGTCAAGTACAAGCTGACGCTCATCGCCGCCGGGACCGGCGGGAGCGCGAAGGTCAAGCTGACGATCGACGTTGGAACGCCGACGGCAATGAGCATCTCTGCTGACAGCTCGGACACCTGCGCGCTCCTGACCACGCGCCGCGTTATGTGCTGGGGGGAAAACAACGATGGCCAGGTCGGTAGCGGAAAGACAACCAAGCCCGAAGGCCTTCCGGCGCAGATCCCCAGCATCGCCGACGCAAATGAAGTGGCAGTCGGCGGCGGTCACGCCTGTGCGTTGCTGGCGACGGGCCACGTTGAGTGCTGGGGCGAAGAGCGCCGAGGGTCACTCGGGAACGGAATTTCCGAAGGGCCGAAGGAATGTGCCGGAGGGGAAGACGCGTGCAGCAAAGTACCCGTCGAAGTACAAGGCGTCAGTGACGCCGTGCAGCTCGGGGGAAACGCCTCATGCGTGCTGCTTTCGAACGGCCACGTCGAGTGCTGGGGTGAAAACCTCAACGGACAACTCGGCAATGGAATGAGCCGCAGCGAACTCGAATACTCGACGGTCCCCGTGGAAGTCGTCGGTATCAGCAACGCGACACAGCTCGCAGCACACTCCCAGTGCGTGCTCCTCCCCACTGGCCACGTCGAATGTTGGGGCTATAACGAACAGGGACAGCTGGGGGACGAATGGGTCGGGCACGGCAATCCGATGCCCTCCCACAGTTCGGACATTCCCGTCGAAGCGCTGGGTGTCACGGACGCCGCACAGTTGAACGGCTCGTGTGCGCTGTTGACGACGGGCCACCTCGACTGCTGGGGATCAAACGAATACGGACAGGTCGGAGATGACACCGACACCGGTCCGGATCACTGCGGGCTGCACGCCGAAATCCCCTGCAGCACCGTCCCAGTCGAAGTGTCAGACGTAACACAGGCGATTCAGGTTGCGCAGGGCAGCTTCCATGCGTGTGGCCTCTTGAGCAGCGGACAAGTCGAATGCTGGGGATCAAACGAAGACGGGCAGCTCGGGAACGGCGAACACGGAGCCGGAAAACTGTCGCTCGCACCCGTCCCGGTGGTCGAAGTCACAACCGCCGTCCAGATCGAAGCAGGTACCGCCCATGCCTGCGCCCTGCTCGCCAGCGGACACATCAAGTGCTGGGGGGCCGGGTCGTCAGGCCAGCTTGGATCGCACAAGGTCAAGGCCAACGAAAGCTTCAATACCGGCACACCTGTGTCGGTCGCCGGGATCTAATCCGCCGCGCCCTCATCCGCGAGCCCGCTCTTGACGCGGTAGGTCGCTCGTCACGCATCTGACTAAGTCTGTTCGGGCCCGAGTTCGCGCCGGAAGACGAGCCTGGCGCCGTGCGTCGGTGAGTAGTCCTCGATCAGCTCGACCGAGAAGCCGAGCGCTTCGTGGAACGAGCGCGACGCTTCGTTGGTAGGCCTCGTGATCGCCTTCAGCGCGCTCGCGCCACGCGCGCGGACGAGCTCGCCGAAGCGGGCGTACAACCGCCGTGCCAAGCCGAGGCCGCGGGCCGACCGGCGCACCGCCACGGCGTGGATGTAGCCCGTGCCATCGGGGTTCACGAAACCCAGTAGGTAGCCCAGGATCGCGCCATCGTCGCGCACCGCCAGCACCGAGGTCTCGCCGAACTCGTGCACGTACAGGGCCTGGTGCAGGAATTCCATGCCCGGGTCCTCCCAGAACTCCCCGATTTCGCCGAGGATCGTCGCCAGGTCGGCAATCGTGACCTGGCGCAGGACAATGCCATCGGCGGTCTCGCTCATCGCCCCGATGGTAGGTCGGGACAGTGATCCGCCGACTGTCGGCTACTTCAGCCTGAAGGCCCTGATGCGGTCGTCGTACTGCGCGGTGTTCTGCGCGTAGACGCCGTAGGCGAGTGCCTGGATGATGCTCAGCAGCGCCGCGTGGGAACGGACGAAGGCGGGGCTGTTGGAGGAGTAGTAGAGCTTGATCTGGGCGAGCTTGGCGACCTCCGAGAGGGTCGCGTCGGTGATCGCGGCGGTGCTCGCCTGACGGTGGCGGGCGAGCTTCATGGCGCGCACCACCAGCGGGTGGGGACGTCCGGCGGAGAGGCCGACGACGAGCGTCGAGCCGTCGATCCGGCCGAGACGGCTGAGGGCCTCCTGGGAGGGGCTCGCGACGACCTCCACGCGGAGGTCGAGGAGCATCAGCAGGTGCCTCAGGTAGCTGGCGAAGAAGGCCATCTGGTCGGTGCCCGCGACGAGCACCTTCTCGGCGGCCACGATCGCGTCCACGAGCGACTGCACCTCGCCACGGGCGAGCTTGCGGGCGGTCTCCTCGAGGTTCAGGTGGTCGGCCGCGAGGGCCGCCTCGAACTCGTTCTGGTCGAGCGAGAACAGCGGGCCGGAGGAGCTGGCGCCCTCCTGGGCGGCCTTGGCGTTGACGCGCCGGTATTCCTCTCGCGCCGCTGCCTGGAGCTCGGGGAAGCCCTCGAAGCCGAGCGCCTGGGAGAAGCGCACGACGGTCGAGCTGGAGGTGTTGGCGCGGCGGGCGAGCTCCTCGGCGGTCTGGAAGGCGGCCTCGTCGAGGTGGTCGACGATGTACTGGGCGACGTCCTTCTGGGAGCGCGAGCACTCGTCGAACCGGGCCTGTATGTACTTCGAGAGGCTCTGGTGCTCGCTGGTGCCGTCGACGGGGGGATGCTCGGGGCTCTTGGTGGCGGCTCGCTTCATTTGCCCGCTCTTGTTCGACGTCCCCTTGCCGCACTCCTCCCCATATCCTCCGGTGCTCGTGAACACCGAGCCATTACAGGCACGCGCCGACCGGCTCGCCGAGACGACCTGGCTCGGTGGACCCCCGCGCGCCTTCGAAGCGGTCGGGCGGATGGGCTTCACGGTGCTGCTGGAGCAGGGACTGCGCCCGTCCTCGCGCGTTCTCGACGTCGGCTGCGGGGCTCTGCGCCTGGGCTACTGGCTGATGCGCTTCCTCGAGCCGGGCGGCTACCACGGCATCGAGCCCCAGCAGGACATGCTCCGCGTCGGGCTCGAGCAGATCGTCGAAGCGGACGTCGTCGAGCACGCCCGGGCACGCTTCGACGACAACCAGGAGTTCGACTTCTCGGTCTTCGACACCGAGTTCGACTTCGTCGTGGCCCGCTCGATCTGGAGCCACGCCTCCAAGGAGCAGATCGGCGCGATGCTGGAGTCCTTCGCCCGCTACCGCCGCCCCCACGGGGATCTTCCTGACCTCATACAAGCCCGCCACGCTCACGGCCGTGGTGGCCGAGCGGGTGCCCCCGCTGCAGCCGGCGGCCGCGTCGATCTCGCTGGCGGCCCACCGCCCGGGGCTCGCCCGCCGCTGGCCCGGGCTGGCCCCCTTCACCGACTACAAGGGCAGCGGCTGGGTCGGCCGCGACGGCGTCTCGAAGACCTCGGGCACGGTCAGGCACAGCTTCGGCTGGATCGCCGGCGAGGCCGCCCGCCACGGCCTGGCCGTGCGCCAGCTCCCCGCGAGGTCGTCTCCCACCAGTACTGGCTGCGGGTGGAGCGCCGGCGATGAGAGGGCTGCTCGTGGAGGGCCGGCGATGAGACGGACGCTGTTCGAGGACCTCCACGAAGACTTCCGGGCCAGCTTCCGCACCTTCCTGGAGCGGGAGGTCGTGGGCGAGGAGGGCCGCTACGGAGAGTGGGAGCGCGAGGGGATCGTCCCCCGGGAGGTGTTCGAGGCGGCCGGCCGGGGAGGCTTCCTGGCGATGTCCGTCCCGGAGCGCTACGGCGGCGCGGGCGCCGATGACTTCCGCCTGAACCTCGTGATCGGCGAAGAGTGCCAGCGCGCGCGCCGTCGGCTCCTTCGGCCTCGGGATCACGCTCCACAACGACATCTGCCTGCCCTACTTCCTGCGCCTGGCCGACGAGGCACAGCGCGAGCGCTGGCTGCCGGGGATCGTCAGCGGCGAGCTGATCACCGCGCTGGCGATGACCGAGCCGGGGATCGGCTCGGACCTGGCGGGGATGAGCGCCACCGCGATCCGCGACGGCGACCACTACGTGCTCAACGGTTCCAAGACCTTCATCACGAACGGCATCAACGCCGACCTCGTGATCGTGGCCGCCAAGACCGACCCCCGCGAGCGCCACCGCGGCATCAGCCTGCTGGTGGCCGAGCGCGGGATGGAGGGCTTCGAGCGGGGCCGCAAACTGCACAAGCTCGGCCAGCACGCCCAGGACACGGCCGAGCTGTCCTTCGAGGACGTGCGGGTGCCGGCCGAGAACCTGCTCGGCCAGGAGGGCGAGGGCTTCATCCACCTCGTCTCCAACCTCCCCCAGGAGCGGCTCTCGATCGCCGCCTCGGCCGTGGCGGCGCGCCGAGGCCGCGCTGGACTGGACGCTCGACTACGTCCGCGAGCGTCAGGCCTTCGGCCAGCCGATCGGCTCGTTTCAGAACTCCCGCTTCACCCTCGCCCAGCTGCACAGCGAAGTCCAGGTGGCGCGCGTCTACCTCGACAACTGCGTGGTGGCGCTCGACGCCGAGGACCTGTCACCCGAGGACGCCGCCGGCGCGAAGTGGTGGTGCACCGAGCTCCAGGGCCGCGTCGTGGACGCCTGCCTGCAGCTCCACGGGGGCTACGGCTACATGCTCGAGTACCCGATCGCCCGCGCCTACGCCGACGCCCGCGTGACCCGCATATACGGCGGCGCGAACGAGATCATGAAGGAGATCATCGGCCGCTCACTGGGCCTGTAGCCTGGCGGCGAGCTCCACGAAGTAGTCGAGCGACTTCGGGTTGGCGAGCGAGTCCACGCTCGCGGCCTCGCTCGGCGGGGCGCCCATCAGGATGCGCTTCACGGGTACCTCCAGCACCTTGCCCGAGAGCGTTCGCGGCACCTCCTCGATCTGCATCACGTCGTTCGGTACGTGGCGCGGCGAGCAGTCCTCGCGGATGCGCTTCTTGATCCGGGCGGCAAGCTCGTCGTCGAGCTGCACCCCCGGCTCGAGCACCACGAACATCCCCATCCACAGCTCGCCCCCGTCGCGGGGGACGTCCACGACGAGCGAGTCGAGCACCTCGGGCACCGTGGCCGCGGCGCGGTAGATCTCGCTGGTGCCCATCCTCACCCCCTGGCGGTTGATGGTCGAGTCCGAGCGTCCGTAGATGAAGGCTCCCCCGCGCGGGGTGATGCGGATCCAGTCGCCGTGGCGCCAGATCCCCGGATACATCGAGAAGTAGCTCTCCCGCAGCCGCTCGCCGTCCTCGTCGCCCCAGAAGAACAGGGGCATCGAGGGCATCGGCTCGGTGATCACGAGCTCGCCGACCTCGTCGATCACGCTGTGGCCCTCCGCGTCCCAGGCCTCGACGGCGCAGCCGAGCATCCGTGCCTGCAGTTCGCCTTCGTAGACGGGCAGCAGCGGGCAGCCGCCGACGAAGGCCGTGCACACGTCGGTGCCCGCCGCTGGTCGAGAACAGCCACACGTCGGGGTCAACCTGCTCGTACACCCAGCGGAAGCTCTCCGGCGCCAGCGGCGAGCCGGTCGAGCCGATCGCCCGCAGACTCGAGAGATCCCGTTCGACGCCGGGTTTCACGCCGGCCTTCTCGGCGCTCGCGAGCAGGCCCGCGCTGGCGCCCATGCAGGTCATCGAGGTGCGCTCGGCCAGCTCCCACAGGAACCCGAGGTCGGGGTGCGCGGGGCTGCCGTCGTAGAGCACGATCGCGGCCTCGCTGTGGAGGGCCCCGACGACGAAGTTCCACATCATCCAGCCGGTCGTCGTGAACCAGAACATGCGGTCCCCCGGGCGCAGGTCCAGGTGCATGCGCTTCTTCAGCTGCTCGAGCAGGATCCCGCCGTGTCCCTGCACGATCGCCTTCGGCAGCCCCGTGGTGCCGGAGGAGTAGAGCACCCACAGCGGGTGGTCGAAGGGCACCTGCTCGAACTCCAGCCGGGCGCCCTCGCCGAGGCCCAGCAGCTGATCCCAGCTGTGGCGCCGGGGTCCCTCTCCCCGCCCCCGCCGGGTCCTCCTGCGGCGCCCGCACCGGCCCCACCGCCGACACCGCCGCCGTCGCGCCCGGCCGCCAGGTAGGGCAGCTCGACGACGTGCTCCACGGTGGGCAGCTCGGCCAGGATCCCCTCCACGGCCGCCGTGCGGTCGAAGTCCTTGCCCCCGTGGCGGTAGCCGTCCACGGCCAGCAGCAGGTTCGGTTCGATCTGGGCGAAGCGATCGACCACGCTGCGCGCCCCGAACTCGGGTGCGGCGCTGGACCAGATCGCCCCGATGCTGGCCGATGCCAGGAAGGCGATCAGGGTCTCGGGGATGTTGGGCATGTAGGCCACCACACGGTCCCCTTTGCGAACCCCGAGCGCGCGCATCCCACCGGCGGCGGCGGCGACCTGCCCGGACAGCTCGCTCCAGCTGAGGCTGTCCAGATCGCGCAGCTCCGAGCAGTGCAGCACCGCGAGCTCGTCACCGCGCCCGGGGGCGTCACGGCCGGCGGCGGGCAGCGCCCCCAACAGCAGGTTCTCGGCGTAGTTCAGCTGCGAGCCCTCAAACCAGCGCGCGCCGGGCATCTTCCTGTCGGCGAGCACGCGCTCATACGGGTGTGATGCGCGCACGCCGCAGAACTCCCAGATGTCCGCCCAGAAGTCCTCGAGGTTTGCCACCGACCACTCCCACAGCTCGGGGTAGGAACCGAACTCGCGGCCGTGGCGGGCGCCGGCCCAGCGCATGAAGGCCGTCAGCTCGGTGCGCTCCCGCCACTCCTCCGACGGAGTCCACAGTGGCTGCTCGCGAATGGAAGGGGCGCTTGCCATGGTGACGGAAGGATATTCTCGGCCCCCGTGGATGCGTCTGGCTTGCGCGCGGAGTTCCCCGTCCTGGCCAGCAGGGCATACCTGAACGCGGGCACCGACGGCCCGCTACCCGCGGCGGCAACGCGGGCCGCGGCGCAGGAGCTCGAGCGAGAGCTGCGGGAGGGCCGGGCGGGCGCCCACTTCCAGCGCCGCGGCGAGCTCTCCTCGCAGCTGCGCGGCGCCTACGCGCGCGCGCTGTCCTGTGAGAAGCACGACGTCGCCCTGACGAGCTGCACGACGGAAGGGATCAACCAGGTGGTCGCGGGCCTGGAGCTCGGGCCCGGGGACGAGATCGTGACCAGCGACGAGGAGCACCCCGGGCTGCTGGGACCGCTCGCAGCGGCACGGGAGCTGCGCGGCGTGAGCGTGCGCGAAGTCCCGCTGGCGGAGGTCGCCGACGCGGTCGGGCCGTCCACGCGCCTGGTGGCGTGCTCCCACGTGGGCTGGATGAGCGGTTCCTACGCACCCGCCGAGCTGCGCGAGGTCGAGGTGCCGGTGCTGCTCGACGGCGCCCAGGGCGTCGGCGCCGTGCCGGTGGACGTGACCGCGCTGGGCTGCGACGCCTACGCGGGAGCGGGCCAGAAGTGGCTCTGCGGTCCGGACGGCAGCGGCATGCTGTTCGTCAGCCCGTCCCTGCGCGAGCGCCTGGACGTGTCGCGGCGCGGCTACAGCAACCTCGCCAAGCCCGACGCGGGGCTTGACGCGGGGCTGCACCCCGACGCCCGCCGCTTCGACGCCGCCTCGCTGAGCGCCGAGGCCACGGCCTGCGCGCTGGCGGCCGTGTCGTTGCTGGAGTCCGCCGGCTGGCCGGCCGTGCACGAGCGCGCCCGAGCGCTGGCGAGCCAGTTCGCGCAGGCCCTCGCCGAGCACGGCCGCGAGCCTGCCCCGCGCGGTGAGACGACGCTCGTGTCCTTCGCCAGCGAGGACCCCGAGGGCGAGCGCGAGCGCCTCGCCGAGCAGGGCATCGTGCTGCGCAACATCCCCGGGCGCCCGTGGCTGCGGGTCTCGGTCGGCGCCTGGAACGACGAGAGCGACCTCGAGCGGCTGCTGGGCGCGCTCGCGTGAGCGCGACCCCACCCGCCGCGACCGAGCCGCCCGGGCTCGCCGGAGAGGCGCCGGTCGCCGACGCGCCGCCGGCCCGCGATCGCATCGAGGCTGCTGCCCTCCGACGCCGGGATCGTGCTGGTGGCGGCGCCGGATGGCTGGTGCTGACCACCCACCGCCTGTCCCAGAACGGCTTCGCCAACATCTACTACTCGGCGGGTGTGAAGTCGATGCTGCACTCGCTCCACAACCTGCTCTATGTGTCCTTCGACCAGGGCGGCCTGATCAGCGTCGACAAGCCGCCCCTGGGCCTGTGGCTGCAGGTGGCCAGCGCCAAGGTGTTCGGCTTCAAACCGATCAGCCTGCTGCTGCCGGAGGCGGTCTGCGGGCTGGTGGCCGTGCTCGCCATGTACGTGATGCTGCGCCGGCGGGTGGGCGGCTTCACGGCCCTCGGCGCGGCGCTGGCGCTGACCGTGTTCCCCTCCTTCGTGGCGGTCTCCCGCGACAACGGCGTCGACCCCCTGCTGCTGGCGCTGCTGGTGCTGGCCTGCTGGGCCGCCCTGCGGGCCTGCGACACGGGCAGCCTGTGGGCGCTGCTGGCCTCGGCGGTACTCGTCGGGCTGGCCTTCAACACCAAGACCCTGGCCGCCTACCTGGCCGTCCCGGGGATCGTCGCCGGCTACCTCGTGTGCGCCCCCACCCCCCTCGGCCGGCGGATCGCGAGCATGGCCCTGGCGGGGGTCGTGATGGTGGCGGTGTCGTTCTCCTGGATCCTCTACGTCGATTCGGTCCCGGCCGACGTGCGACCTTGGGTGGGCAGCACCACCGACAACAACGAGCTCGGGCTGACGTTCAACTACAACGGCCTCGGGCGCGTGGAAGGCCAGATCGGCGGGCCGGGACAGGTTCCCGCCAAGCCGGGCGCATACGTCCCGGTTCCCCACGTCCGCGCCGGCGCCGGCCTCGGGCACCCACCGCTGGCGGCCACCCTGAGCCTGAAGGGCGCGGCTCCCAAACCGCCGCCGGGTCCGGCTCCGACCGGAGGGCGCGAACCGCGCCCGATCCCGTTCGGCAAGTCCCCCGGTCCGCTGCGCCTGTTCAAGGCCGGCCTCGGCGACCAGGCGGCCTGGTTCCTGCCGTATGCGCTCGTGGGCCTGCTGGCCTTCGCCCTGTTGCTGATCCCGGCGCTGATGGCACGCGTGCGGGCCTCCCGCGAGACCCGCCGCACCGCGCTGCGCGACCCTCGCCTGGCTGCGCTGCTGGTGCTGGGCGGCTGGTTCGCGGTCGAGGCGGTCGTGCTGAGCGGCTCCAAGGGGATCGTCCACCCCTACTACGTCTCCGCGCTGGCCCCAGGTGCCGCCGCGATGGCCGCCGCCGGGGCGTTCGCGTTCGCGAAGCTCGCCGGCGGGCTCCAGGCGGATCCTCGGGATCCTGCTGGCGCTGCTGGCCATCGCCGCCACGATCGCGGTGCAGATCGTGCTCATGCACCAGCAGCGCTACATGGAGTGGTTCATCCCCTTCCTGATCGCCGGGGGCGCGCTCAGCTGGGTCGTGCTCGCCGCCTCCAGGCGGCTGGCCGCACCGGCCGCGACGGTCGGCTTCCTGGTGATGCTCGCCACCCCCGCCGCCTACGCCAGCACGAGCTGGCTGGCCCCGGTCGAGGGGACCTTCCCCGTGGCGGGGCCGCGCCACGACGCCGGCGAAGGCAGATACGGCATCTCAGCGCGGTCGATCGGCGTCGACGAAGCCCTGATCAAGTACGTGGACGCACACCGTCTCCCGAGCCGCTGGCCGCTGCTGACGGTCGCCGCCGACGAGGCCGCCCCGACTGATCCTGATGGGCTTCCCGGCGGCCTCCCTGGCCGGTTACAGCGGCACCGACCCGGCGCTCACGGGCGCCGGCCTCGCGCGCCTGATCGAACGCGGCGAGGCCCGCTGGGTGCTGCTCGGGGGCCCCTACTCCATGCGCGGCGGCAACAGGGCGACGGTCGCCGTGCTGCACGTCTGCCGCCAGCTGAAGCCGAGCCGCTGGCACAGTCCCTCCAGCTACACCGGCGGCGTGACCCTGTTCGACTGCGCCGGCGACGCCCGCGCGCTGGCGCGATACAGGCCCCCGCCCGGCTACGGCGCGCCCCCGCGCGACCGCGGCTGACCGTTCAGGCGGCCACGCGCAGCTCGCGCCGGAAGGCGCGCTCGAACAGCTCCCCCTCGCGGCGCGCGGCCCAACTCGGCACGGCGGAGTTGCCGTCGGCCACCAGCCGCAGTTCGACGGTGCCGTCGCTTTCCTCCAGCAGCGCCCGGCGCACGAGCTGATCGCGCGAGCGCTCGAGGTCCTCGGCGAGCCGCAGCAGGGTGGCGCAGCGATCCAGGCGCTCGGCGTCGCCGGGGCCGAACAGGGGCGCCATCGGCCCGGGTGAGGGCATGCCCTTGCGGTGGTAGCGGGCCGCCTGGGCGATGATCGCCGTCTCCACCGGGGCGAACCCGGGCAGGCCGCCGTTGAGGATCAGGTAGCGGGAGTGCTTGTGGTGGTCGTCGTAGTCGATCGACATGCCGATGTCGTGCAGCATGCAGGCCGCCCACAGCAGTTCCCGCTCACGCGGGTCCCCGTCGTGCAGGCCGAGCACGGCCAGCTTGTCGAACATGCCCAGCGCCAGCGCCGCCACGTGCTCGGTGTGGGCCGCGTCGACGGCGTACTGGCGGGCGAGGTTGAGCACGCTCGTACGGCGGACGTCCTCGAACATCGGCGGGCGCCCGTCACCGCCCGGGGTTCCCCCCAGCAGGCGCTCGAAGAACACCCCCTCGCGCAGGCCCGCCTCGGTCACCTCGAGCGACTCGAAGCCCCCCGCCTGCAGCACGCCGTGGACGACGATCGCCCCGGCCAGGATCAGATCCGCCCGCGCCGGCTTGATCCCGGAGATGCTGGCCCGCTCGCGGGCCGGCAGCTCGGCCAGCCTGGCGATCAGCTCCTCCAGCGCCTCGCGCTCGACCACCATCCCCTGGACGCCGATCGACGGCAACCCGGCGGCCCGCTGGGCCGCGGCGGCGAGGTTGCGGACGGTCCCCCCGAGGCCCATCAGACGCCCCTCGCCATTGCCGAGGCTCTGCAGCCAGCGGGCCTGTGAGAGCTCCTCGGCGACGTGCCGGCGGAGCTCGTCCAGCTGCTTGCGCTTGGCGGGCCCGTTGGCGGGCAGGTAGCGCTCGCTCATCAGCACCGTCCCGACCCGCCAGGAACCGCATTGGCGGGGCAGGCGGTCCTCCACGCGCAGCAGCTGCATCGAGCCGCCCCCGAGGTCCAGCACGCAGCCCTGCTCGAGGGTCGTGGAGTTGACCGCAGCAAGGTAGGCGTAGTACGCCTCCTGCTCGCGCGAGAGCACCCGGATCGCCCCCGGGAAGCACTCCCGTGCGGGCGCCAGGAAGGCCTCGGCGTTGGCGGCTTCGCGGATCGCGCTGGTGGCCACGGCGTCCACGTGCTGCTCGTCGAGGCCGCTGGCGCGGCAGAAGTGGGCGAACACCTCGAGCGTCGCCAGCGCCCTGGCGACCGGGGGTCCACCGAGCTCGCCGCTGGCGGCCAGGCCCTCGCCGATGCGCACGGGCTCGTAGATCTCGTCGGTACGCCGCCACCAACCGTCCCCGGCCATGAAAACGACCAGGCGGAAGGAGTTGGAGCCGAGATCGACGACCCCCAGCCGCTCCCCGGGCTTCATGTCGTGAGCGTATTGTCCGCGGCGGACCAGAAGGAAACGCGTGCTCGATCGCCGGTTGGGCTCCGCCGGCCACGCGTTTCGAGGGGCCTCCAGGCGGGCAAACCAGATGTCGGTGCCGATCGATCCGCAACACCCGGACCTGATCGCCTCGCTGCACCTCGATCCCCATGCCCCGCGTGCCGCTCGCCACTGGGTCAGGCGCGTGGACTCGCCCTCTCCGGACCTGCGTGACGCGGTGGCGCTGCTGACGAGCGAGCTCGTGACGCGGGCCGTGAGGCCGGAGGAGGTCGCCGACGAGGAGATGCAGCTGCAGGTCTGGATGCCCTCGGACATCGTCAGGGTCGAGCTCAGCGTTCCCCGCGAGCGCTTCTTCGCCCCCGAGGAGGAGCGCTCCGAAGACCTGGGCGCGATGGTCCTCGACCGCATCGCCGACCGCTGGTCGATCCAGCCTGACGGCCACTCGGTCTCGCTGTGGTTCGAGATCGACCGCCACCCCAGCGGCGCGTAGCCCGTCGTCGACTCCTTTCCGGGTCTGGAAAGCCTCGGGACACAGAGCCCTGGGAAAAGGCCTGGGACGGTGCAACACACGCGCCCCAGGTCTCGTCAACTACTTACGCCGCGGCAGACTCCGCCGGTGAACGAGGTCGCGAATGTGGCCCCGAATCGTCACGGCCTGGAGCGCGATCAGCGACACGGGGCCCGACGCCCATTGCTCAACCTCAGGTCGTCACGTACGTCGTGTGCCCGTTGCCACTGTTTGTCAATGTCAGGGTGGCCGTTAGCGTCGGTTCGCTTTCGCAACCCGACCCACTGATCAGTTTCCCTTTGCCACTGACCGTAGTGGCGACTTGCCCGGGAATCGTGAGGGACCCAGCGACTTCTTGCACGTTGTATTTGCACGCGCCCACTTCTATGGTTGGAGGGTTTGACGCACCCGCGGTTAGTTCGACTTTGCCGGAGTCGCGGATAAATAGTTTGTTGAATTTTTCTTTGAAGTTGATGCACCCTTCAGTTTTCAGCGCTTGAGCACGCACTTCCAGTGGCGCCGTGACATTCTGCGTAAGCCGCGATGGCTGAATCAGAGTGCACCCGCCGGTAAATGCAATCTTCGCTTCCAGCGCTCTAGATTCCGTTGTAACTTCGCTTCCGCCTTCTTCAGTCAGAAGGTGAAGATTTGGCGTTTCGGCGTCAGCGATGCTCGGTAACGCTAGTAACGCCAGCGTTGCAATTAGCACCAATACCCGCTTAGTCATGGCACTTGTCCTCCTCGGTTGGTAACGGTTGCCGCACTGGTATGTGCGTGATGCTCTAGAGCTCGTACGCCCCAGGGCGCGTAGAATCCGTTACGCAACCCCCGATGATACACCAAGGTGTCGTCGGCACGCCACCGCGACCACGAGGTGGCGACAGTTCACCAGCCTCAACGGTGAGTGGGCAGTGGCCGCATGCCGGCGGGTGAACCTCCAATGTGGTCCGACGCCGACGCCGGCGGACTCGGGCCGCAATCGTCGCAATGCGGCCAAAGGGTGGAAGCGCAAAAAAAGAGCGCCCCCGAAGGGGCGCTCTGATTCCCAAGTTGGCCTGTTGAGAATCGGGGCCCGACCCGGCGGGCCCCGCTCTCAGATCAGCCGAAGGTGCCTACTTACCTTCTAGTTTGCGTTCCTTGCAGACCAGCTTCTTTGCGGTGAGCTTTTCCTTCAGTTCCCCGTACTTGGTCTTGAAGTTTTCCGCTTGTTCCTTCCGCTTTTCGGCGTCAGGTTTGCCTTCTTCCTTCTCTTCTTCTTGCTTTTCCTTGAAGGCTTCCTTCTTTTCGCCTAGGCGTTCCTTGTATTCGGCGGCTTTTTCCTTGCAGGCTTCGAACTTTTCGCCGACTTTTTCCTTGCCTTCTTCATATTTTTCTTTGCAGGCTTCGGCCTTCGCGGTGATTTTTTCTTTGAAGGCTTCGTCTTTTTCTTCGTACTTTTCCTTGACGGCTTCGACCTTTTCCTTGCTCGCGCCGTTTTCACGCATTTCTTCTATGCGTTCCTTCTGTTCTTCCTTTTTTTCTGAAAGGTTTTCTTTGCCTTCGACAACTTTTTCCTTGCAGACTTCCAACTTTTCCTTCGGTGTGCCTTCTGCGTATACCCCTCCCGCGACGACGGCGGCCATCGCGTAAGCGGCGATCAGGCAGAGGGCGAGAATGCTAAAGCGCTTCACGTATCCATCCTCTCTCGTGTGTCCTGATTCGTTCTCTCGCTCTGATCGCCACCGGTGCCCCCTCAAGCTCTGCACGGGCGCAGACTGACGATCCATGCCTCACGGCGTTGTCCTATAGCGTCGTCCTACCGGGGGTCACCCGACTGCGGTCCGATTTGGACGACAAAGCTCGGTGTGTTCCCAGCTCCGACGAGGTAGAGCACGTCGAGACCGCGGTCAGAGCACGCTGCGCTTCCGCACAGACATCCATGACTCCTACAGCCCCGGGCACGCCATCCTCCTCCTTGCCTCCTTGGGAAAACTCCGTTAGAGGGACCACAGCGCGGTGCCCCCCACAGCGCGCTTTATACCATGTCCCGCCGCGGAGTGCAAAGCCCTTTGTGTCGGATTGCGCATCGAAGCGAGTTCTGGCATAACAAACGCTTATAGGGATCTCGGGTCCCTCGTACCAGTCACTACCCGCTACGCCGCAGCCGGAACCAGGCGCACGGGTAGGCGCTTGAGCTGGTTGACGAACAGCGCTTCGGCGGCCACGGGCTCGCCGTCCAGCGCGATCTCCGGGTAGCGGCGCGAGCGTCTCCTCGATCAGGATCCGCAGCTCCAGCCGCGCCAGCGCGGTGCCGAGGCAGAAGTGCCGGCCGCCGGCGCCGAACGCCTGGTGCTCGGGGTTGCGGTGGATGTCGAAGCGGTCCGGGTCCTCGTAGCGGGTCTCGTCGCGGTTGGAGGACACGTACCACATGACCACCTTCTCGCCCTTCTTGATCTGCTGGCCGTGCGAGCTCGGTGTCGCGCGTCGCGGTGCGGCGGAAGTGGGCGAAGGCGGGGAACATCCGCAGCGCCTCCTCGACCGCGCCCGGGATCAGCGACGGGTCCTCGACCAGCTCGCTGCATCTGCTCCGGGGTCTTCCATCAGCGCGCGCATGCCGCTGGCAGTAGGTCGCCTTGGTCGAGTCGTTGCCCGGCCGCCATCAGCAGGAAGAAGCCCATCACGATCTCGATCTCCTCGAGTTTCTCGCCGTCGACCTCGGCGTGGACGAGGACGCTCATGAGGTCGTCGGTGGGGTTCTCGCGGCGCTCGGCGATCAGCGCCCGGCAGCGCTCGAACATTTCCGGGAAGTCCTTCTCGAGCACGCCGTCGATGCCTTCGGGCGCGAGCTCAGGGTCGTCGGGCGCCAGCGCCGCGTTCATGATCCGCGCCCACAGCGCGTCTTCGTCCTCGGACGAGGCCCATGAAGCTCGAGATCACGCGCGAGACGACCGGCTGGGCGACTTCGGAGACGAGATCGCAACGCTCCTGGCCCTCGAGCCGGTCCAGCACGTCGCAGGTGATCGCGCGGATGCGCTCCTCGTGGTCGGCGATCCGCTTCGGCGTGAAGCCGCGCTGGAACAGCGCCTTGACGCGGTCGTGCTTGGGCGGGTCCTGGCCGATGAACATCGCCCGCACGAGCTCGAGCGGGAAGATCTCGGCGAACACGGTCACGCCGCCGAGCTCCGAGGAGTAGGTCTCCCAGTCGCGGCTGACGGTGTGCACGTCCTCGGCCGTCGTCACCGACCAGAAGCCGGCCTCGTCCGGGTACTGGTCGATCTTCCCGGACCAGTGCATCGGGCACTTGGCCCGCATCTCCTTGAACAGCTCGTACGGCGGGCCGTCCTTCCACAGCTCGCTCTGGGCGAGCTCCACGTTCTCGATCCCCGGTTCGCACGGTCGCCATGTGATCCCCTCTCCTTCGGATGCCGGTCCTTCACGGACTTTACTCCGCGCGCGAGCGCGCGAGGCGTCGCGAGCGCGTCGCGGGCGCGGCGGGGCGCCCTGCGATCATCCGCCTCCAGATGAGCGATGCGGGGGCCCTCCAGACGCAGCTGCGCGAGCAGGATCTGCGCGCGGACTGGCTGGAGCAGCTGCGTGCCTGGCTCGAGGACGCGCGTACGGCGGGCGTCTGCGAACCGGAGGCGATGGTGCTGGCCACGGCCGACGCGGACGGGCGCCCGGGCGGTCGGACCGTACTGCTGAAGGGGCTCGACGAGCGAGGGCTGGTGTTCTTCTCCAACCGCGGTTCGCGCAAGGGCCGCGAGCTGGCAGAGAACCCGCGCGTCGCGGTCGTGTTCCCCTGGTATCCGATCCGCCGGCAGGTGATCGTGGACGGAACCGTCGAGGTGCTCGACGAGCAGGCCTCCGATGAGTACTTCGCCAGCCGTCCCTACCGCTCGCGAATCGGCGCCCTCGCGAGCAGCCAGTCGAGCGTGATCTCAGGGCGCGAGGTGCTCGAGCAGGCTCGCGACGAGCTCCAGGAGCGCTATCCGGAGCCGGAGGGCGTACCCCGGCCGGCGTGGTGGGGCGGCTGGCGCATCGCGCCCGCGAGCGTCGAGTTCTGGCAGGGCCGGCGCGACCGCCTGCACGACCGCCTGCGCTATCGGCGCGAGGGCGGCGGCTGGATCATCGAGCGGCTGTCGCCGTAGCGCGACCGGCTACCTGGCGGGCGAGACCGCGACCGTGAGGTCGTGCGTGCGGATCAGGTCGGATGCCTTTTTCCAGCACACGTCCTGCTCCTCGGGGTAGTTGGTCGAGACGCCCTTGGCGATCAGGCCCTCGACCTTCTTCGCAGCCCGCGCCGCGACCGCCGACAGGGGGCCGCCCTCGCGCGGCGCCGGCGCCTCCCGTGGGTCTCCGCGACCCGGGCGCGAGCGCGCTCCGGTGCGTCCTTCGGCGGCCGTCCTGCGCGGGTGCTCGTTCAGGTACAGGCGCAGCGCGCTCACCGTCCAGGGCAGGCCCGGTGGGGCTCTCCTCGGTCTCGACGAAGCGCGCGAACTCGGCGCCGCTGCGCCAGCGTCCCGACACCTGCGCGACCCTCGCGAGGCTGTAGCTGGGGATTTCGTACACGTGTACGAAATCGCCGAGCCAACGCAGCACCTGGCGGTACTGGTCGAGCGCCCCGTAGCTGATGCCGACCTCGGCGGCGAAGTCCGAGAGCGTGCGTCCGGCCGCTCCCCTGCCGTGTTGGGGCACGACATCGAAGGAGGCCAGCGCCGCTTCCATCTTGCCCTCGAAGGTCTTGCTGAGCGCACCGCGAGCGCGTGCGACGGCCGCACGCCACACGACCAGCTCGTCACCCGTTCGCTCACCGCCCACCAGCGCCGTCTTGGTGATCACGTCTCGGAATCCTATTGTCGGCCGGGACGGCACGTTTGGACACTGTTCCGCTCGTTCGGCAGATTCGCTCGCCCGGTGACGCGGGCGAGCTGCTCTGAGATTGCGCTCGACGCTCGAGGAGTCGCACGCGGTCGCGGGCGCGCGGCGCGACGCGAGTTACGCCTACGCCGGCCCCACGCCGCGCTGCGCCGAGGTGTTCGCCGAGCTACGCGGCCGGGGCGGGAGCCGGATCGTCGCGGATCACGACCGTGTCGGCCACGGCGATGATCTCGTCGGCCGCCAGGCCCGCGCGCGAGGCGTGCTCGCGGATCGCCTCCGGGCTCGTGGCCTGGTAGATGCAGACGGTCCCCACGCGCCCGTCGGGCTCCTCGAGCACGTAGCTGCGGATCCAGCGGATGTCCTCGGACATCTCCTCGTCGCCGACGGCTTTGGAGCGCCCGGCCGCCAGACCGAGCTCGTCCCCCGAGCCCCATGCCGAGCGTCTGAGGATCACGTATGTGTTCATCGGGTCTCTCCCTTTTCGTCTTTTCCGATTGGTTTCCCCTGCCTGGCGCCGACACTACCCGCGCCGCACCGGATGCTCGCGTGGCATCGCTCACACATCGGTCCGCTGGAACTAGGCGTTCGACTCGCGATGATCTGCGTCAGGTGCAGAGGGCGATGCCTCGCGCGGGCGCTCAGCTCTTAGGATCCGCGCGCGATGACCGCACTGCTGATCGTGGAGGACCCGGCGCCGCACGTTCGCCGCCTGGTCCTCAACCGGCCCGAGCAGTTGAACACGATGACCGCCGAGCTGTGCGAGGCGTTGCACGTGGAGCTGCGCAGGGTCGCGGCCGAACGTTCGGTGCGGGCCGTGATCGTCACCGGTGCAGGACGCGGCTTCTGCGCGGGGCTCGATCTCCATGGGTACGGCGCGGCGCCGGGCAACGAAGGCGACGACGAACCGCGCAACCGGCTGGCCAACCAGCAGCACATGTCGAGCCTGATCCTCGAGCTGCGGGCGCTGCCGCAACCGGTGATCGCGGCGGTGAACGGCCCGGCGGCCGGCTTCGGGCTCGCGCTCGCACTCGGCTGCGACATCCGCTACGCCGCCGCGGAGGCGGTCTTCCGGGTGGCCTTCCTGAACATCGGCGTGTCGAACTGCGACATGGGAACGAGCTGGCTGCTGCCGCGCCTGATCGGAGCCTCCCGATCACACGAGCTGATGCTCACGGGCAGGCGCTTCGACGCCGAGGAGGCCCTGCGCATCGGGCTGGTCGCGGACGTGGTCCCGGGCGGGTCGCTTGCGGACCGCGCACTCGAGGGGGCCACGCAGATCGCGGCGTCCGCCCCCTGGGGAGTGCGGCTGACCAAGCAGGGGATGTGGGCCGCGCTCGAGGTGTCCTCCGAGCGGGCGGCCGTCGAGTACGAGGACCGCCAGCAGATCATGGCCACCTTCGGGACCGCGCCCCCGGAGGCCGTGGGCGCCTTCCTGGAGAAGCGCCCGCCGACCTTCGACGACTGACGGCGCCGCGGGGGCCGCTCGCAAAACCCCCGAATTGCAGGGCTGTCGTGTAAGGGATTGCCACCGGCTGGCTGCGCGGATAGGCTCGCCGCGGCTCCCCGGCAAACAAGGGCCGTATGCCCCCGAGCAGCCACGCGCTACCCCCTTGCGGCGTGGCGTGCCGGGGAGCCACTGACTTACCTGCGAGAGAAACGGGACCTCCGCCGCAGGGGTGGCGGAGGTCCCGTGGTCCGGGCCGAAGGCAGCTTCTGCCCGGCGGGGGCTAGGACACAGAGAGCCCCCCGGTGTACGTGCCGTGCTCAGGAAAGGGAAAGCGTCCCGACGAACGTGCCTTTCTTGACCTGCTTGCCGTTTTTGCGTTCGCCGCAGTGGTGCGAACCGGTGTAGGTCTCGTTGATCGACCCGCCGATCGCGTCTTCGGCGAAGGGACCGCTTTCGATCAGCCCGCTCAGGAGCTGGCCGGGCCCTTCGGCGATGTCCACGCTGAACGTGCCCTGCGAGTTGCCCATGTGCTTCTTCTTGTTGAGCTTGATGATGATCTTGTTTTCTTCCGCCGCCGCGCCGACGCCACCCGTGCTCAGCGCTTCACAGCCGATCGCCTGGGCGGTCTTGAAGTGGGCCTCGAACTTGCCTTCGCTGGCCTTGCTTTCGCTGCTTTCGCAGCCCGAGAGCGTGCCCTTGACGGTCACGTTCTGGACCTGTGGTTCGGTGCCCAGACCCGGCGAGAGCTTGATCAGGCCGCCGGCGTTGCACGAGGTGCTGGCGGCGTTCGCCGAGGCCGTCCCGGCCAGCGCCATCGCAGCAATCGCACCGGCCACGATCGCCAGTCTCATTGCCCGCATGTGTTCCTCCTTGTTGGTTTGCTGAGCCTGCGGGGGCGCCCCACGCTGAACCGCTCGTTTCGTCGCCCTGCCGCCGTCCTACCTCTTACAACGCGACCGGCGGGGCAAGGTTGGAGGCGACTTTGGGGCGTGGGCGGATGACGGCCCCGTGACGCTCACCGGGTCCGTCAGGTCGCCGGCGGGTCCGGCGGTTGCGCTCGCAGCTCCTGTCGATCCTTCTGTCGCGCTTCGCGCCGTCGCACGCGGGCGCCCAGAATCGGGCCGATCGGGGTGGCCATAGCGATCAGGGCCGCGACGAGCAGCGCGACTCCCAGGATGCGAGAGCCTCCGCGAAGGAGGAAGAGCACACCCACCACGACCAGGACCGACGGGCCGAGGGCCATCGCCCAACCGACGGCGCGCCCCGCCGGCGTGAGCTTTTCGCGGCGCTGCTGACGCAACCGCCGCCGCGCACCGTTGAAGTCTGCGAGCCGACCCATGCCCGTGAAGTGTGCCCACCCGCGCGCACGCTCGGCGCCGGCCTGTGCTTCGAAGGACTTGCGCCGTAGCGGGCCGACCGCTGGGCGCTCGCGCCAACCCGGTTCCTCAGACCGCGCTCCGCTCGGTTGCGGCGAGCGTCGTCATCTCCCCGATGAGGTTCTCTTCCAGCGTGGCCGAGTCGGCCATGTTCTCGCTGACCCATTCGGCGCTCTTCGCGGCTGCCGCCTCGGCCTGCTCACGTGTCTGCCACGTGCTGACCGAGACGAAGCGACCGCCACCGACGTCGGTCGTCGAATAGAAGACGAAGCCCGGGCTGTCGCGAAGAATGGGCGCCAGGCCGGCCCGCGCCTGCTCGATGAGCTCGTCATAGGTGCCCTTTGTGATCGCGTAGATCCCCATTCGGACGTGGTGGGTCACGGCGTCTCCCTCGATGAATGCTTCGTGGACTTGAGGCGACACTACTCGGGATCGCGCTCGGCGGAGGTCCTCGAGCGATCGCGTACTACCGATGAGAGAGCGAAAAACGGCGAGTGGGCCCGCCTGGACTCGAACCAGGGACCTACCGATTATGAGTCGGCAGCTCTGACCAACTGAGCTACGGGCCCGTCACGGTTCGTGCCTGTGTCGGCACCGCCGCGCGCCGGGGACGCTACCAGCGAGATATGGGATGCTCCCGCCGCCGTCATCCGTGCAGGCCGGCGGCGTCGAGCATTGACCCACCACCGAGGAGAGACGGCATGGCAGCAGCACGGGCAGCGATAGTCACGGGAGCTTCCAGCGGCATCGGGCTGGCGATCGCCAAAGTGCTCGGCGAAGAGGGCCACGGCCTGACGATCGCGGCGCGGCGCCCGGAGAAGCTCGAGGCCGCCGCCGAGGGGCTGCGGGGCGAAGGCTTCGAACTGCAGTCGCTGCCCGCCAACCTCGGCGAGGAGACCGAGGTCAAGCGGATCGTGGACGCCCACCGCGAGCGCTACGGACGGCTCGACGTGCTGGTCAACAACGCCGGCATGGGCGTCGGCGCGCCCGTCGGGGAGATGCAGACGAAGTTCATCGACATGCAGCTGAACATCAACCTGCGCTCGATCTTTCTCTTCTACCGCGAATCGGTCGGCATGCTCAAAGAAGCGGGCGAGGAGCACCGCAACGCGCTGGTCGTGAACACCTCCTCGATCTCCGGCAAGCGGGGCGAGGGCTGGCTGTCGGTGTACTCCGCCACCAAGCACGGCGTGGTCGGGTTCACCGAGGCGATGAACAAGGAACTTGGCGGCGACGGCATCAAGTCGACCGCGCTCTGCCCGGCGTTCGTGGACACGCCGATGACCGACTTCGTCAAGGAGCACGTCCCCCCGGACCAGATGATCCGTCCCGAGGACGTCGCCGAGTCGGTGCGCTACCTGCTCAAGCTCTCGCCGGCGTGCGTGGTCCCGGAGTTCATGTTCGTGCGGCCGGGAGACGCCCTCTAGCCACCCGCCGCAGCGCGTCGGCCGCGGGCCGCAGGCGCCGGGCGCGGATCTCCCGCGCGGGTCGAGCACCTCCAGCACGCCGCGGGGACGTGTGAGCCGCTCGCGGCGAAGCCTGCGGTGCTCGGCGATCGCCCGATCGAGCTCCAGGCCTCGAGGCTTTCAAGGCTGTCCTGAAGCTGGGAGGAGAGGATCGCGATCTCCCTTGTGGTCGCTGCCCTGGCCTTGCCGCGGGCCCTCGTGAAGCGGTCCCACGAGCGCGCGAAGGAGAGGAAGTCGGTGCGACCGCCACGGCGGTGGGCGGCGAGCATCGGACACACGCCCCCGAGCTCGTCCACGTAGGCCCCGGCAATGATGCGATCGCTGTCGCGGACACCGGCGAGCATCGCCTCGCGCGTGGCCACCGGCATGCAGTCGATCGCCAGGCGCAGGCCGTGAATGGACCCTGTCTGGCGGCTGTGGCGGGAGCGGCGCTTTGACATAGGCTGTGGCCTCCGGGGGCTAGCGGAGCCCGCCGGGCGGAGGGCGCGCCAAGCGTATGGCACGGCGTCCCCACCAGCCAAGAAATCCCTGCCCCTGAAAGGAAACTTGCGGATGAAGCTCGGCGTACACCTCGGGTACTGGGGATTGGGCCTCAGCTCACAGGACCAGCTCGGGATCGTGCAGGAGGCCGAGCGCCTCGGCTACGACTCGGTCTGGACGGCAGAGGCCTACGGGTCCGACGCCGCCACGGTGCTCGGCTGGCTCGCGGGCCAGACCTCGAAGATCCGGCTCGGCTCGGGGATCTTCCAGATGCCCGCCCGCTCGGCGGCGATGACCGCGATGACGGCCGCCACGATCGACCAGCTGTCCGACGGGCGGATGCTGCTCGGCATCGGCTCCTCCGGTCCCCAGGTGGCAGAGGGCTGGCACGGGCAGCGCTTCGCCAAACAGCTTGCAGCGCACGCGCGAGTACGTGGCGGTGGTGCGGATGGCGCTGGCCCGCGAACGGGTCGACTTCCACGGCGAGACGCTCGAACTGCCGCTCCCGGACGGCCCGGGCAAGGCGCTGAAGCTGACCATCTCCCCGGTGCAGGAGCGGATCCCGATCTACATCGCCGCGATCGGCCCCAAGAACACGGCCCTCGCGGGAGAGATCGCCGACGGCTGGATCCCGACCCTGTTCTCCCCCGAGCACGTCTCGGAGCTGCGGCCGCTGCTCGAAGAAGGCGCCGCCCGCTCGGGCAAATCGCTCGACGGCTTCGACATCGCCCCCACGGTGAACGTGTTCGTGACCGACGACCTCGAGGGAGCCCGCAACACGATGCGGCCGTTCATCGCGCTGTACGTCGGCGGCATGGGCTCCCGCAAGCAGAACTTCTACAACCAGCTCGTGTGCCGCTACGGCTTCGAGAAGGAGGCCGCGCAGATCCAGGACCTGTACCTGGAAGGAAAGCGCGAGGAGGCGATGGCGGCGATCCCCGACTCGCTGATCGACACGGTCTCGCTGTGCGGCCCGCCCGACCGGGTCCGCGAGCGCCTGGCCGTGTACCGGGACGCGGGCGTGGGCACCCTCGGGGTGACGCCGACGGCCTTCACGGCACCGGAGCGCCTGGAGCAGCTGCGCCTGGTGGCCGAGCTGGCGGCCTAGCGCCGCGGAAGAGCCCGGCGTGAGCGTCCAGCCGGGACGCGCCCGGCCCGTGGCGCAGCGCAGACGGTTCCTGCTCGGCGCCTTCGGCGACCCGGGGCACGCGTTTCCGATGATCGCCCTCGGGCGAGCGCTGCTGGCGCGCGGTCACGAGGTCTCGCTGCAGACGTGGGCGCGCTGGCGCGAGCACGTGCGAGGCGGAGGGCATCGGCTTCCTGGCCGCGCCCGAGTACCGCGTCTTCCCCACCGGCGCCGAGCCGCTGGACTTCTACGAGGCGGTCGTCCAGGCCACCCGGGACACGTTGCCGGCGGTCAGGGAGCTCGCGCCCGACGTCGTGGTGGCGGACATCCTCACGCTCGCGCCGGCGCTGGCCGCGGAGCTCGCGGGGGTGCCGCTGGCGACCCTCATCCCCCACGTCTACCCCCACGCCGGCGACGGCTTCCCGGTGTACTCGATCGGCGCGCGGCTGCCGCGGGGAGCGATCGGCCGTTCCTTCTGGCGTACGGCTCAGCGGCCGGTGGCGAAGGGCCTCGAGCGGGGCCGGCGCGAGCTGAACGCAACCCGCGCCGAGCTCGGCCTGCCGGAGCTCGAGCACGTGCACGGCGGGATCAGCCGCGAGCTGGCGCTCGTGGCCACCCTCCCCCAACTCGAGTACCCGCGGGCCTGGCCGCCCTGGGCGAAGGTCGTCGGTCCATTGATGTGGGAGCCACCGTCCGAGGAGGTCGCGTTGCCCCCGGGGGACGCCCCGCTGGTGCTGGTGGCGCCCTCGACCGCCCAGGACCCCGAGCTCCGCCTGCTGCGGGCCTCCCTGGAGGGGCTCGCCGAGCGAGCCCGTACGGGTGCTCGCCACCTACAACGGGCGCCTGCCACGCCGGCCCCTGCCGGTGCCGGGGAACGCGACCGTCGTGGAGTGGCTGTCCTACTCGCGCACGATGCCCCACTGCGAGCTGGTCATCTGCCACGCCGGCCACGGGACGCTCGTGCGCGCCCTCACCAACGGGGTGCCCGTGCTCGCGTGCCCGTCGGTTGGCGACATGAGCGAGAACGCCGCCCGGCTGGACTGGGCGGGTGCCGGGGTGCGCATCCCCCCGCGGCTGCTGGGGCCACGGTCGGTGCGGGTGGGCGTGCAGCGGATCCTCGGCGACGCCCTCGATCGCCGCCCGTGCGCGGGAGATGGCGCGATGGGCCGCCGGCTCACGACAGCGGCGGTGCCGCGGCCGAGCTGCTCGAGGCGATGGTGTCTGCCGCTTCCTCCTCGAGGCAGACCTCGACGCTCACCTGACCGTCGCGCTCGCGCGCGACGGCGCGGCCTGCCCGCTCACGTCCCTGCAGGCGCAGGCGGACGTCCGCCTCCTCGCGCAGGTTGCGCCACCAGCGCTTGCGCTCGGGCCACATCACCGGGATCTCGAGGGCGCCGTCCGTTCGCTCGTACATAACCGGGATCGTGTAGGAGCGGCCGCTGGCACGCCCGATGAAGGTGATCAGCGCCAGCCGCCCGCTCACGACCCGATGAAGCGGGGAGCGCAGCAGCACGGCAACGAGCTGGTTGCCCGTACGGTTCCAGAGCGCGAACGGTGCATGCGCGCGTCGGTTCGGGGACTGGCGAGAACTGCCGGGGGCCGTCACTCTGGAGCCCCCTGTGTCGCGTGGCCGGCGAGCCCGCTCGTGAGGCGGAAGATCGCGTCCACCACGGTGGCACGGGGCACATCCTCGTGGTCCAGCCACCACAGCGCGACGCCGTAGAGGGAGCTGCGGATGGCCTCCCCGAGCGGCTCCAGCTCGTGCTCGGGGATCCCCGGCGCGAGCTCGCGCAGCAGCGCGACGTCGGCCGAACGCTGCCAGCGACGCAGCTCCTGCTGGAGCCTGCGCGAGCTCCTCGTCGCCGGTGATGTCGCGGAACAGGAAGCGGCAACTGTCGGGGTGGGCCTCGACGTGGGCGAACCAGCTGTCGGTCATGGCCAGCAGCGAGCCGGCGTCGGGGCGGCGTAGGAACTCGTCCAGCGGCGCTGCCGCGAGCTCGTCCCGGCGGCGCTCCAAGCAGGCTTCTGGCGAGCTCCCGCTTGGATTCGAAGTGGCGGTAGAGCATCGGCTTGCTGACCCCGGCGGCAGCGCAGATCTGCTCCACCGTGGTCGCCTCGTAGCCGCGCTGCGCGAACAGTCGGGCAGCCGCGCTCTTCGAGCAGCTCACGGCGCTGTGGCGCCTTCAGGCGGGTCCGGCGGTCCTGGGCGGTCCAGCGCTGTCCTGGGCCCCCGTCCACTGTCCTCTGGGCAGTCTTTGTTACCATTCGGTACACCTAGTGGTAACAAACTTCGGGAGGGATCGCCTTGATCGCTTCACTGCACATTTGCGAGGCCGGGCCGTCCGCGGCGCTGCGAGCGCTCATCAAGGGGCGTCTGAGCCTCGTTCCGGGCGTGATCGCCGGAGATGTCGTGGTCGTGGCCCGGCTGTCCGAGCACCTGCTTCCCCGCCCCGACCGTCACCGGATCGGAGCGTTCGCGTTCTGGAGCGACGAGGACGCCCTGGATCGCTTTTTGGAGGACCACGAGGCCGGCTCATTGCTGGCCGGCGGCTGGCAGATGCGCATGCAGCCCACCCGCCTGGTGGGATCCTGGCCGTGGGCTCGGAACGCTCGCCGGCCACGAGCTGCCGATGGACATGGACGAGCCCACCGCGGGGCTCACGCTGGGCCAGCTACGACCGTCGCAGCTCGTTCGCTTTCTGAGGGCGAGCGCGCGGGCCGAGCGGGACGCGCTGGCCGACGGCGCGATGCTCGCCTCGAGCGGGCTGGCGAGGCCGCCCGGACTGGTGGCGACCTTCTCGATCTGGCAGAGCCTCGCGGCGCTGCGGGGCTACATCGGCGGTAGCGGCGCGGATGGACACCGGCGGGCGGTCCAAGAGCACGCCGCGACGCCCTTCCACCGCGAATCGGCCTTCGTGCGCATGCGCCCGCTCTCGGTCTCGGGCGAGGCTCCGTGGTGGCCCGCGCTCGACAGCCGAGCCCTCATTGCGAGACCGGTGGACGTTCCCTCACCGGCCTGAAATAAAGCTCCGGGGGTGGGACTCGAACCCACAACCAATCGGTTAACAGCCGACTACTCTGCCTATTGAGCTACCCCGGATCGGACTACCCTGGACTATCACGTCAGGCCGGATCATTCTACGGCAGGCCGGTCCCCACTCGTTAGCACCGCAACGCCAACCTCAACCTCGGCGTGGCAGTTCCCGCAGAGAAGAACGCACTTCTGCGCCTCGGCACGCGCACGCTCGATCGACATCGACATACCGCGGCGACTCAACGTGAATCGCTTATCCGCCGGGTCGATGTGGTGGAACTCGAGCGCCGCCAGGCAGCGGTCATATCCACACAGCCGGCACGCCCCGCCGGCCTCCTCCACTAGCGTCCGCTTGAGCTCACGTCTGCGCCGGGTGACGGCCTCGACGCGACAGCGCACGCAACGAGTACCCCCGTCCGGGCGGCGCGTGAACTCGACGAGGCCGTGATCCGGGCACAGTGTGAAGCCCTCGTCGGCGACGGCGAGGCGTTCGCGTCTCCGCCGGGAGCCCACCGTCCCCAGCCCGTACTCGCGGAGCCAATGTCTGACGGTCGCCTTGCTGCGCTGCGTTTCGGAGGCGATTTGAGCGATGGAGAACCCCTTCTGCACCAGAGCCTCGAGCTCGCGCCGATCGAGGGCGCCCTTGGGAACATGCTGCTCGCGGTTGACCGCCTTGAGTCCGTGTTTCTTCAGCCAATACGCGACGGTCGCTTCATGGCGCCCGACGCGCCGCCCGATCTCGGCCAGCGAAAGGCCCTCGTTGAGGTACTGCTCCAGCAATGCGCGGTCCACCACCATCAGTGTCCCGCCGGCTTGGGATGAAACTCGCTGTCTCGCGAGGAAGGCCACGCAGCCGGAGCCGGAGCCAGGACCGCCGCGACGCGGGCGATCCCCAACCCCTCAGCCCGCGCTGTTTCCGCTCTCCTCGAGCACCCGCTCGTTGGCCTGGTCGAACTCGAGCTTGATCTCCGCCTTGCGGCGGGCCAGGCCGGTGGTCTCGCCGCCCCCGCTCCCCCTCGCCCGCTGGATCTCTCGTTCCACGCAGGCGAGCTCCAGCTGCAGGCGCTGGACGTCCAGCATCGCGGCGTCGGGGTGCTCCCGGCCGGCGGCCACGATCAGTTCGGCCAGCAGCTCCTTCAGCTGCGGATCGTCCTCGAGCGCAACCGCCCCGGGCGGGTCCTTGATCGGGTCGGTCAGGCTCCCGGCCCGCAGCCGCGCCGCCGCCCGCCGTATCAGCGGGCTGGCGAAATGCTGCTCGAGATCCATCGCCGCCAGCGTCGCGGCTCCCTCGACCGGGGAGGCGATGCACAGGGCCAGGAAGGCGCGTTCGGTCTCCTCGCGGGCGTGCAGCTCTGGCGCCGCGCCGTGCTCCGCCTGCGGCCCCGGCCCACCGGCCGCACCCGAGCGCTCCGGGCGGCGGCCCTCGGGCGGGCGGGCCGGACCGCGCCCCTCTCCCCCGCCCGCCGGCCGCTGCGGACCGGCCGCCGCGGGACGGCGGGTTTCCGAGAGTGCCTTCTCGGCCAGCCGGTCGGGCAGCGCGAGGCGATTGGAGACGAGCCGCGTGAGCTCCATGCGGGTGGCGCTCTCGGGCAGTTCGGCGAACAGGGGCCGCAGCTCGTCGAGCATCCGGTCGCGGCCCTCCGAGGACGAGTCGTCGCCGCTCTGCAACACCCGCTCGACCCGGAAGCGGATGAAGGGCACGGCGGCCTCGGCGGCGCGGGTCATCGCCTCCGGGCCCTCCCGCTGGATCAGCTCGGCCGGGTCGGCCCCTTCGGGCAGCTCGACCACGCGCAGCTCCAGGCGCTTCTTGACCGCCAGCCGGGCGGAGCGGAGCATCGCCTCCTGGCCCGCGCTGTCGGCGTCGAGCGCGAGCAGCACGGTGTGCGCCATCCGCGCCAGCTCGGAGACCTGATCGTCGGTCAGAGCCGTCCCCATCAGCCCCACCGCGTTGCGCATCCCCGCCTGGTGCAGCGCGATCGTGTCGGTGTAGCCCTCGCACAGGATCACCTGCCCCGCCCGGGCGGCGTGAGCCCGCGCCAGGTGCGCCCCGAACAGGTTGGAGCCCTTGTGGTAGACGGTGTTGTCGGAGGTGTTCAGGTACTTCGGCCGCTGGTCCTCCCGCATCGCCCTCGCCCCGAAGCCGAGGATCCTGCCCCGGATGTCGGCCAGCGGGAACATGATCCGGCTGCGGAAGCGGTCATATGGGCGCCCGTCCTGCTTGGAGCGCTGGGCGAGCCCCGTCTCGAACAGCTCCCGCTCGGAGAAGCCCGATCGTCTGGAGGCGAGCAGCACGCGGTCCCAGGCGCTGGGCGCGTAGCCGACGCCGAACTCCTTCAGGATCTCCTCTCCGAGTCCCCGCTCGGCCAGGTAGTCCCGCGCCTTCCCCGCCTCCTCGGATTCCCACAGGCAGCGTTCGTAGTAGGTCGCGGTGCGGCCGACCAGCTCGAGCAGACGCGCGTCCCTGCGCCGCTTCTCTTGCTCCTTGGGGTCCTCCCGCTCGGGCACGAGCTCCACCCCGGAGCGCTCCGCGAGCAGCTCCAGGGCCTCCTTGAAGTCCACCCCCTCGGTCTCCTGGACGAACGTGAACACGTCCCCCGATGCCTGGCAGCCGAAGCAGTGGTAGACCTTCTGCACGGGGTCGATCCCGAACGAGGGAGTGCGCTCGTCGTGGAAGGGACACAGGCCCTCGTAGCGGGCCGGGCCGGCACGGCGCAGCTCTGTGCGGGCGCCCACCAGCTCGAGGAAGTCCACCGCCTCCCTCACCCGCTCCTTCGACTCGCTCGTGTACAGCGCCATGGGCGCCAACCTAGCGGGCGAAGGCGCGCGGTACCTGGAGATCCGTGTAGGCCCTGATCGCGTAGCGGTCGGTCATCCCGGCGAGGTAGTCGGTGACCCGCTGGGCGAGGTCGTCCCCGGGTACGTCCCCGGACGGCGCGACGCCCTCGGACGCGCCGGGCAGCAGCTCGGGGTGCTCGACGTAGTGCTCGAACAGGCGCCCGATCACCTCGGTGATCTTGGCGTACTCCTCCCGCACCGCCGGTCCCAGATACACGCGCTCGAACATGAAATCCCTCAGCTCGTCCATCGCCGGCCCCGCAACGGGGCCCTGCACGATCTCCCCCCGCTGGGCCGACTGCTCGACCATGTCGTGGACGAGCGCGTCGATCCTGCGCCGAGCCCGAGTGGCCGAGGATCTCGAGCGGCCCACGCGGCAGCTCCCGCTCGTCGAGGATCCCCGCCCGGACCGCGTCGTCGATGTCGTGGTTGATGTAGGCGACCCGGTCGATCACGCGCACGATCCGACCCTCCAGCGTCAGTGGGAGTGGCGCCCTGGAGGAGTGCCCCATGATCCCGTCCCGCACCTGCTCGGTCAGGTTGAGCCCGATTCCGTCGCGCTCCAGGTGCTCGACCACCCGCAGCGAGTGCTCGTAGTGGCGGAAGTCGCGCCCGAAGCGCTCTTTCAGACACCCGTCGAGCGCCTCCTCGCCGATGTGCCCGAAGGGCGGGTGGCCGAGGTCGTGGCCGAGCCCGATCGCCTCCACCAGGTCCTCGTTGAGGCGCAGCCCCCGCGCCACCGTGCGGGAGATCGTCGTCACCTCCAGCGTGTGGGTCAGGCGCGTGCGGTAGTGGTCGCCACGGGGCGCCACGAACACCTGGGTCTTGTGCGTCAGGCGCCTGAACGCCTTACCGTGGACGATCCGGTCGCGGTCGCGCTGGAACGGCGTCCGCAGCGAGCAGTCCTCCTCCGGGTGCGCCCTGAGGGCGGGGTACGAGCGCGCCGCCAGCGGCGAGAGCAACTCCTGCTCCTGGGAGGCGATCCGGGCGGCGAACTCCGCCGCCACCGTCCGAGGGTCGCCGGCGCTCAGTGCTCTCGTTTCCAGTCCCCCCGGAGCGTGATCTTGTGGATCAGATGGCTCCACTTGGTCTGCTCCCCGGGGTCCTCGCGGAACACGGGCGCCGCGTGCTCGGGCAGGGGCAGCTCACGGGCCGCGGACGCGTCGAGCCGCAGGTCCACGCCCCGCTCGTGCAGCGAGGCGATCGCGGACGCCTCCACGAAGCGCATGGTCTTTGCCTCGTCGTAGATCAGCAGGCCGTGGAAGATGTCCTCCTCCGGAGCGCTGAGGACGCTCCGGACGGTCCCGACGACCTGCCCGTCGCTGGAGTACACGGGAACCCCCTCGTGGAGAACCTCGTAGGAGATCGGCTGGCCCTCGTCCATCGGGGGACAAAGATAGCCGCGATCCCCGAGGGCGCCCTCGAGCGGAGGGATTGCTCCGCGTGCCGCTACGCGGCCGCCGCGGGCGCGAGGCGCACATGGGCGTGATACTCGAGCGTCGCGGAGATCGCCCGCTCGACCTGCCGGAGCGCCACGTCGGAGCCTTCGGGAGTCTCCGCCAGCGCCCGTCCGAGGGCCTCGGTCATGAACACGTGCGCCTCCTCGGCCAGCGCGAACGAGCCCGCCTCACAGGCGCTGCACACCACCCCTCCGGCGGCTCCCGAGAAGCCCACCAGGTGCTCCTGTGCGCCGCAGCTCGCGCACGCACCGAGCTGCGGAGCGAGCCCGGCGGCGAGCAGCAGCTTCAGCCGGAACGAGAGCGCTCCCGCCCACGCCCCCGACGAGTCCGCGGCCCCGCCCGCGGCCCCGGCCCGCTCGTCCAGGAGGGTCAGCTGGCGGCACAGCAGGTGAAAGACGGCCGGGTGGGGCTCGGAGGTCTCGAACAGGCGTCCCACGGCGTCGCACGCCCGCGAGGCGCTGTCCAGCGCCTGTCCGTCTCCCCGCAGCCGCGCGTGGGCCTCGATCGTGTGGGCGCCCGTCACCGTCAGCAGCTCCCCCCGGCCCTCGTGGAGCTCCAGCTGCAGCCGGAAGAACGGCTCCAGGCGTCCCCCGAAGCGGCTCTTGGCCCGCCTCACGCCCTTGGCGATCGCGCTCAGCCTGCCCCGGTGCAGGGTGTACACGTGCAGGATGCGGTCAGCCTCCCCGTAGCGCATCGAGCGCAACACCACCGCCTCGGTTCGCAGCTGCCCTGACATATCGTCCAAGAGACTAGATCCCGTGCCGGGGCACCCCCGCACGGTGTCCGGAAGGACGCGCACGACCGGGTGGCGATGGTCCGTGCGGGCCACCTAATAGTGCTATACTTTATGAAGTAATGGCGGAGATCAAGGTCTACACGACCGACCCCTGCTCCTTCTGCCGCAAGGTGAAGGGGATGTTGGCGGCACAGGGCGTGGAGTTCACCGAAGTCAACCTCTCCAAGGACCCCGAGGGCCGCGTCGAGCTGGCCCAACGGACCGGGATGATGACCTTCCCCCAGGTCACCGTCGACGGGCGCCTGCTCGGTGGCTACGCCGAGCTCCAGGCCGCGGCCGACGCCGGGCGGCTCGACGAGCTGCTCGCCGCCTGAGCGACCCGCCGCCGAGCCATCGCCCGGCGCGAGCCAGCGCCCGGCGCGAGCCGTCGGACGGCTGCGCCTCAGCCCCCGCGGGCCCGGGCCGGTGCCCGTCGCCGAGTTCGGGGCGGGCGCTGACAGGTCTCGCACACGTAGGTGCCCCTGCCGGCGGCGAGGATCTTGACGATCGTGGTGCCGCACCGGGCGCAGGGCTCGCCCGCCCGCAGGTGGACCAGGAACCGGTCCTGGAAGGAGCCCTTCACGCCGTCCACGTGGCGGAAGTCGTCGATCGAGGCCCCGCGCGCGTCGATGCCGGCGCTGAGCGAGTCGATCACCCCCTCCCGCAACCTCTCGAGCTGCTCGGTGGACAGGGTTCCGGCGACCCTCAGCGGATGGATCTCGGCGCGGTACAGAGCCTCGTCGGCGTAGATGTTGCCGACGCCCGCCACCCGTCGCTGATCGAGCAGCAGCGCCTTGATCGGAGCCCGGCGCCCGCGCGCGAGCGCCCGCAGGTGCTCGGTGGTGAAAGCCGGGTCGAACGGCTCCAGGCCGAGCCTCGAGGCGAAGAACCGCTCGAGCTCCGGCTCCCCGGCCAGCAGCTCCCCGGTCCCGAACCGCCGCGGGTCGCTGATCACCAGCCGTAGACGCCGCCGCACCCCGCGCAGCGGCCCCAGCAGCATCCGCACACGGGTGTGCAGGGGCTCGGGGTCGGGCTCCACCAGCACGGTTCCCGTCATCCGCAGGTGCTGGGCGAGGTAGATCTCACCGGACAGCTCCCACACGAGGTACTTGCCGCGGCGCCCCAGCGCCACCACCCGCCGTCCCCGCAGGGCGTCCTCGAGCTCTTCCGGGGAGAGCGGACGCGACCACCGCGGGTCGAGTACCTCGATCTGCTCGATCCTCCGACCCTCCACGAGCGGCGCCAGCTGGCGCCTGATCGTCTCGACCTCCGGAAGCTCGGGCATCGCGCCCCAGCTTAGGCCTGGCGCTTGTGCGCCCGACGGGCGGGCGGGGCGCCGGCTGCGACGGGGGAGCTAGCGCCGTGCGCGCGGATGGGCCGCGAAGTACGCGTCCTTGACGCGGTCCGCGGACAGGTGGGTGTAGAGCTGGGTGGTGGCCAGGTCGGCGTGTCCCAGCATCTCCTGCAGCGAACGCAGGTCGCAGCCCCCGCTGAGCAGGTGGGTGGCGAAGGTGTGGCGCAGCGTGTGGGGGCTCATCTGCTGATCGAGGCCGACGCGTCGGGCGTGGCCCTGGACGATCTTGTAGAGGCCCTGCCGGGTCAGCGGTGCCCCGCGGCGATTGAGGAACAGCCGCGACTGGGATCCCAGGCCCAGCAGCACCGGCCGGCCGGCACGGCAGTAGGAGGCGAGAGCCGTCAGCGCCTGGTTGCCGATCGGCACGATCCGCTCCTTGGAACCCTTCCCCCTGGCCCGCAGCAGGCCCTCCTCGAAGTCCACGTCGGCCAGCTCGAGCCCGATCGCCTCCGAGGCGCGAAGCCCGCACGCGTACATCAGCTCGAGCAGCGCCCTGTCACGCAGCGCCAGCGGGTCGCTGCCGCGTGGGGAACCGAGCAGCTTCGCCACCTGGTCCCGGGACAGGACCCGCGGCAGGCGCTGGCCCTTGCGGGGGCCCTTCAGCTCCGCCGTGGGGTCGTGCTCGATCGCCCCCTCCATGCGCAGGTGGCGGTAGAAGGAGCGCACGCAGGCCACCTTGCGGGCGAGCGTCGCGGGCGCCACCGCGGCGTGCTCTGAATCTCCCTCCGACAGCAGGGCGAAGAACTCGCTCAGCTCGGTGTGGGTGACCTCGAGCACGTCGAGCTCACGCCGGCGCAGGAAGGCGGCGAGCTGCAGCAGATCGCTGCGGTAGGCCTCAAGCGTGTTGCGGGACAGTCCCCGCTCGAGCTCCATGTAGGCGAGGAAGTCGCCGATCAGTCCCTCCACCGCACCGCCCCCACCGGTCGCACCCGCGTCCGATCGAGCAGGTGCGGTTGCGGGCGGCGTCACGCTTCAGCTGTTCGCTCGCCCTTCGGGTGCTCCTTGAGGTGCAAGGCGCCGTTCAGGCGCCGGGCGGAAGGTTGCAGGCCCGGGCCAGCCACTGCAGGCCGATCAGGGTCTTCGCGTCGCGGCACTCATCGATCGCGTCCTGGAGCCTCTCAAGCGGCCAGCGGGACGACCTCGATGCGCTCCTCCTCCCCGCTCTCGGCGCCGTGCTCGTAGAGGTCCCGCGCGTGGAACAGGAACACCCGCTCGTCGGTGAAGCCGGCGCTGGAGTAGTAGCTCAGGATCGGCTCCCAGCTGCGCGCCCCGAGCCCGATCTCCTCGGCGAGCTCGCGCTGTGCGGCGGCCAGCGGCTCCTCCCCCTGCACGTCGAGCCTCCCGGCCGGAAGCTCGAGCAGCTCGGGCTCCATCACGGCCTCGCGGGGCTGGCGCACGAGCCACACGTGCTCCTCGTCGCGGGCGACCACGGCCACGGCCCCCTGGTGGCGAACGATCTCACGCGTCACCTCTTCCCCGTCGGCGTGGCGGAAGCGCTCGCTGCGGACCTCGACCAGGCGCCCGTCGTAGAGGGTCTCCCCGCCGAGCGCCTCGAACCCCCGCGGCAGCCGCCGGCCGGGCGCTGCGCTCACAGTGTCCCCGCCGGTGCGCACGCCTCCCGCGCCAGCTCCGAGAGAGCCCCCCCGCCGGCCAGACCCGAGGCGAAGAACAGCGGGTCCTGGGCCAGATCGCGTCCCATCGTGATGCTCTCCAGGCCGCAGCTGGCGAACCCGGGCAGGTCCACCGGCGCCCTGCGCCAGTCGTGGCGGGTGATCCTCACCGGGCGCTCGACGTCGAGCGAGAGCGCCGGGCGTGGTTCGCCGGAGTCGCCGAACACGGACCCGAGCTTGGCCGCGAGCTCGGTGCCCACCGGCGAGCGCATGCCGGCCGGCAGGGCCACCGTGACCGGCTCCAGCAGCAGGTCCAGCACCGTCAGGGTGTGGTGGGAGATGCCACGGTGGCGCTCACGCTCGTCGCTGGAGGACATGCGCGCCACGACGAGCGTCGGGCAGCCCAGCGCGAGCGACACGTGGGCCGAGTCCAGCGCCGCCATGCCCCCGTGCCCGAGCGCCGAAGCGGACCCGACGATCCCGGGTCCGGGCCCACACACGGCCGCGTCCCAGCCCAGCTTCAGCAGGCCGTGATGCAGGGCGCCCGCCGTGCTGATCGCCTCCTCCTCCCCGCCGAACGCCGCACCCGCCGTTATGTGTCCCGCCAGCAGCCCCCGCCGGCGCAGCTCGCGAACGGTGCGCGAGTGCCCGCCCGGAAGCGCCCCACCCTCGGTCTGGACGTACCCGAGGCGCTGCCCCGGGGCCTGACAGGAGAAGGCCCACGCCAGCGGGGCGAGCTGGCCGTGCAGGGCGAGCACGGCCACCGGCCGCCCGACCGGTAGCTCGAGCGCCTCGTCGTCCACGGGCGCCACCACGTGCTGCAGGCTCGTGTAGTTGAGCTTCATCGCGCCGTCGGGCGCGTGTTGCTCGCCGTCCCCGGACAGGCCCCGGGAGAGGTTGGCGTGCACCACGTCGAAGCCCCCGGAGCCGAGATCGAGGTCGAGCGCCTGCACGTTGACGATCACCTCGTCGCCGACCTCGGCGGCGCCCACCAGCCCTACGTCGGCGACCGCCCGGCGCCGGTCCGGAGCCTCACCGGACGGACAGGCCAGCTCGACCACCAGCGACTGCTCGGCGAGCGCGCCACCGTCGTGCGTGGAGGACTCGGGCGCGTCGAGCACCTCGAGCACCCTGGCGGAGCGCAGCTTCAGCATCTGGCGACCACGCTAGCGCGGGCCCAGCGGCTCGGCGGCCAGCGATTGCTGCACGAGGGCGAGGGCGACCTCGAGCATCTCGGCCAGCGCCCCATCGGCAACGCTCTCCCCGGGCTCGTGCGGTCTGTGGGTGCCGTTGGCGAGGTTGACGCAGTCGAGCCCCGCCGCGATCAGGGCGTTGGCATCCGAGCCACCGCCGCTGGCGATCCGCCGGGGCTCGTGCCCGCAGCGGCGCAGAGCCTCCTCTGCCACGCCCATCGCGCGGGCCCCCGCGGGCTGGCGATAGCCGGCGAAGGTCTGCTCGACGCTGACGTCCACGTCCACGTCGCAGTCGGGCAGGTGGGCGGCGTCGTGGACGCGCTCCACGACCTCGGCCACGAGCTGCTCGGCGCGCTGCTGGTCGAGGCTGCGGACCTCGGCCGTGAAGGAGCACGCCTCGGGAACCACGTTGATGGCCCCGCCGCCGGCGATCGAACCGACGTTGATCGTGGTCTGCTCGTCCACCCTGCCGACCGGCAGCGCGGCGACCGCGCGGGAGGCCGCCACGATCGCGCTGCGTCCGTCCTCGGGGCGGATCCCCGCGTGCGCGGCGACCCCGCGAAAGCGCGCCTCCAGGCGGAAGTGCCCGGGCGAGCGCTCGATCACCTCCCCGATCGGAGAGGCGTGGTCGAACACGAAGCCCATGCGGCTGCGCAGCCGGCCCACGTCGAACACGCTCGCACCGGCCAGCGAGCGCTCCTCACCGACGGTGAACAGGAGCTCGAGATCGACCGGCGAGCCGTGCTGGTGAAGCGCCCTCGCGAGCGCCAGCAGCACGACCACGGCGGCCTTGTTGTCGGCACCGAGGATGCCCTCGTTGGCGTTCTCCCACACTCCCTCGCTCAGCACCGGCTCGACCGGCGCCTGCGGGGGCACGGTGTCCAGGTGGGCGCAGAACAGCACCGCCGCCGGCCCCCCGTCGGGCGCGTCGGCGCCCGAGCCCGCCCCAGCGGCGGCCGGGAGGCGGGCGAGCAGGTTGCCGCAGTCGGAGCCCGTCAGGCGGGCGGCGTCATCCTCGAGCGTCTCGACGCCGAGCGCGCGCAGCTCGGCCATCACCCGTTCACCGCAGCGACGCTCGCTCCCGGAGGGGCTCTCGATCCGGCAGAGCTCGGCGAAGGTGCCGCTCAGATAGCGACGGGCAGGCGCGCCGATCTCGACCCGCGGGCTGGCGCTCACGCGTTGGTCGAGCGCGCGGTGGGCGCTTCTCCAAGCGCCCGCTCGCCGTCCTCACCCGACTGCGGGGAGGAGTCCTCGGGCTCGCCGGAGTACTCCAGGGCGGCTGCGACGAAGCCTCGGAACAGCGGCGCCGGGCGCTCCGGGCGGGACTTGAACTCGGGGTGGAACTGGGAGGCGACGAAGAACGGGTGCTCGTCGAGCTCGATCACCTCGACCAAGCGCTCGTCGGGAGAGGTGCCGGAGACCTTCAGCCGCGTCCCGGGGGCCGTCCCGACCGCGTTGGTCAGGCGCTTGCGCAGGAGGTTGTTGACCTCATAGCGGTGGCGGTGACGCTCGTAGATGACCGCCTCGCCGTACATCTCCCGGGCCACCGTTCCGCTGTGCAGCTTGATCGGGTCGGCGCCGAGCCTCATCGTCCCGCCGAGGTCCGCCACCTCCTTCTGCTCCGGCAGCAGGTCGATCACGGGATGGGGGGTCTCGATGTCGAACTCGGTCGAGTTGGCCCCCTCCATGTCCGCCACGTTGCGCGCGAACTCGGCCACCGCCACCTGCATCCCGAGGCAGATCCCGAGGTACGGGATCCCGTTGCGGCGGGCGTAGCCGGCGGCGGTGATCTTGCCCTCGATCCCGCGGCCACCGAAGCCACCGGGGATCAGGATCCCGTCCGCCTCGCCGAGCAGCTCATCCGCGTCTCCTCCCTCCAGGGCCTCGGAGTCGATCCAGTCGATCTGCACCCTCGCGTCCTGCATCGAAGCGGCGTGGCGGAGGGCTTCCGAGACCGACAGGTAGGCGTCCTCGAGCTGCACGTACTTGCCGACCAGCGCGATCCGCACGGTGCGGGTGGCGCGAGCGGAGCGTTCGATCGGCTCCTTCCAGTGGGACAGGTCCGGGGGCCGGGCCTGGACGCCGAAGTGCTCGAGCAGGAAGTCGTCGACGCCCTGCTCGTGGAACGTGAGCGGGACCTTGTGGATGTCGTCGACGTCGCGGGCCGAGACGATCGCCTCCACCGGCAGGCTCGCGAACAGCGCGATCTTCTTGCGGATGTCGCTCGAGAGGGCGCTCTCCGAGCGGCACATCAGCATGTCCGGCGCGATCCCGATGCGGCGCAGCTCGTTGACGGAGTGCTGGGTCGGCTTGGTCTTCAGCTCGCCCGCGTGGCCCACGTAGGGGACGAGCGTGAGGTGGATGAACATGCAGCGGCGCCGCCCCACGTCCACCGGGAACTGGCGGATCGCCTCGAGGAACGGGAGCGACTCGATGTCCCCCACGGTTCCGCCGATCTCGGTGATCACGAAGTCGACGTCGCTGGACTGGGCGATCAGCGAGATCCGCTGCTTGATCTCGTCGGTGATGTGGGGGACGACCTGCACCGTGGCCCCCAGGTAGTCGCCGCGGCGCTCGCGGCGGATGACGGTGTCGTAGATGCCCCCGGCCGTGACGTTGGCCGCCCGGCTGGTGTTGGAGTCGGTGAAGCGCTCGTAGTGGCCCAGGTCGAGGTCGGTCTCGGCGCCGTCCTCGGTCACGAACACCTCGCCGTGCTGGTAGGGGGACATCGTCCCCGGGTCCACGTTGATGTAGGGGTCGAACTTCTGCAGCCCCACGCTGAGGCCCCGGGCCACCAACAGACGGCCGATCGAGGACGCCGCGATGCCCTTTCCGAGCGCGGACACGACCCCGCCGGTGACGAAGATGAAGCGCGTCTTGGCGGGGGCCTGCGCGTGCCGATCGGTGCTGTGCGAGCTCATGAGGGCCTGCCAAGAGAGTCTAGATAGCGAAGCCCCGGTGTCCGTTCCACGAACCCGGAAATTGAGCGCACCTCTCCGTAAAGGGTGATCGCCGCCAGCACCCCGAGGGCCACGACCTGGCCGGTTCCGGACAGCGTCAGCACCAGCCACAGGCCGCCCGACGGCCCCGAGCAGGTTCGCCCCGGTGTCCCCCAGCATCGCCCGCTCGCGCAGGTCGTAGGCCCCGGCGACGAGCGCGGGGGCGGCGAACAGGCCGAGGGCCCACATCGTGCGCACCTGCCCCGACCCGGCCGTCAAGGCCACCCCCAGGACCACCAGCACCTTGATCGCCCTGCCGGGGCGCAGGTCGAGCAGGTTGAAGACGTTCGTACACAGCACCAGCACGCCCACGGCCAGCAGCCAGCGGCCGGTCGACTGGCCCAGCGCGCCCGCCGCCACCAGCGCCAGCCCGAGCGCGCCCAGCGCCTTCAGCACCCCCGTGGTGATCTCGCCGCGCCGCAGCGCACCGAAGTGCCCGCGCCATCCCCGCGCCGTCCCGGCGTCCTCGCGCCCGGGCTCACCGCCCCCGACGAGCGCCCCGGTGTGCCCGCCGAGCGCGTCATCGAGCAGCCCGAGGCCGATCACCCCCAGGCAGTACACGGTGATCGCCCCGATCGGCCGCGTGAACACCTGGGTCTCCCCCAGCCGCTCCACGAGCATCAGCGGGATCAGGGCGATGGTCGCGGCCGCCAGCACCAGCACACCGAACGGGAACGGCAGCTCGCGCGCGCGGTAATTGGGCCTCACCGCACCCGCGCGGCGCATCTGCGCCAGCAGCGGCCCCGACAGCACGGCCGCGGTCGCGAGGGCCACCAGGAACGGGAGGGCGTGCACGGGGCTGAAACCTAACCCCGTCCGCGGACACCGCTCAGGGCGCCTGGCTGGGTACGACCACGGTCGGCAGCAGCGAGTCGGCGGTCGAGCTCGAGCCGTAGGTTCCGCGCTCACCGGTGAGCGCGTACACGAGCGCCGTCTGACCGGCCACGGTGTCGAGGTCGTCCACGCTGGAGAGGCCCCGGCCCTTGTACCAGGAGATCTCCGAGGGCACGGTCGAGCTCGTCTGGACCCCAACCGCGGTGGCCCGGCCGGCGGCGATCCCGGCGAGCAGCCCGGTGTCGAAGGCGGTGCTGGCTTCGCTCTGGGGGGCGCTCATGTCGGCCGGCTCCGCGCGCACCACGACGACCCCGTCGAGGTGGGTGAGCTGGCCGTCGAAGGAGCTCAACAGGCTCGAGCGCACGCGGCTGAGCAGCTCGCCGTCAACGTGGTGCCCGCCGCTCACGAGCTGGCGGCCGACCACGTATCCGAACCGTTCGAGCGTTTCGGGCGAGGCGGCCAGGCTCTGGAAGTGGGTCCCGGCGGCATCCTGTTCGATGCCGCCGAGGTCGAGCGGCTCGGACACGGCCACCACGCTCGGGACCTGCCCGCCGGCCTCGGTGACCGCGTCGTGCACGAGCCCGTCGATCCGTTCGGAGGAGCCACCGAGGAACACCAGGCCCACCGAGCGGTGGCTCAGCAGCCCGTGCACCGCCAGCGGGTAGAGCCCGTTGGCGAAGGCTTCCTCGCTGGCCACATGACCCTGTTGCTGGGAGAGCTGCTGGTGGGCTGCGCTGATTTCCGATTCGAGGTCGTGGACGATCCCGCTCTTGGCGCTGGAGACGAGGTTGGAGTCGCCGATCGCCACCCCGATGAGCACCCCCAGGGCGAGGGCGAACAGGACGGCGGCCAGGGACAGCGCGTGGTAGCGATAGTCGAACATCCCGGATCCTGCGCTTCCGGCTGCTCAGCCGCCGGGCGGGCGGGCGCCCACCTCTGCGAGCAGCTGCAGCTTCAGCCACAGCAGTTCCGCCACGTCTTTGAGGGCGGGGGTGCTCCACACCACCACGAGCATCGCGATCAGCCCCGCGGCGATCACCAGCAGCAGCGGCGTGAGCGCGGGGCCAGGGCGATACAGGCGGCTCACGCCCTTGGCGTCCACGAGGATCTCGCCGATGCGCAGGCGGGTGAGCAGCGAGGAGGACATCCCGCGGCGGTTGCGATCCAGGAACTCGACGAGGTTGAACTGGGAGCCCACCGAGACGATCAGCCGGGCCCCCTTCTCGGCCGCGATCAGCATCGCCACGTCGCCGCTGGTACCCGGGGCGGGAACGAGCTTGAACGCCAGCCCGAGGTCGCTCAGGCGCTCGCTCCCGGGCGCTCGGCCATCCGGATAGGAGTGCACCACCAGCTCGGCGCCGCAGCGCAGCGCCGACTCCCCCGCGGAGTCCATGTCGCCCACGATCATGTCCGGCGTGAGCCCCTCGGCCAGCAGTGCCTCGGCCGCCCCGTCGACCGCCACGACCACGGGGCGCATGTCGCGGATGAACGGGCGCAGCGCGCGCAGGTCGCGCTGGTGACCCACGCCGCGGACCACGACCAGCGTGGGGCGGTCGCGGAAGTCGGTCGCGAAGCGGGGCAGGCCGATCCGCCCGGTCAGCAGCTCGCGCTCCTCGCGCATGTGCTCGATCGTGTTGTGGGCGAATCTCTCCAGCGCCTCCGCCACCTCGCGCCGGCGAGCCTCCGTCTCCTCCCCCACCCGCTGCGGGTCCAGCAGTTCTCCGCGCGCGAGCACCTGCTCGCGCCACAGCACCTCCACGCCGCACTCCCCGCGCGGCGCCGTGCGGGCGCGGATCGTCAGCGGCTGTCCGTCGCTGACCTTCTCGAACAGCCCGTCGTCGGGCAGGTCCACGAGCAGCACGCCGGCCTCCACCAGCAGCTGGGGCCCGAGGTTCGGGTAGGTGCCCCCCGAGGAGGGACTGCAGTTCAAGACCGCCACGGCTCCGGCCGCGATCAACTCCTCGGCGGACACGCGGTCGATGTCGAGGTGGTCCACGAGCGCGATGTCCCCGCGGACGAGGTGGCGGACCAGCAGCTTCGTGCGACGTCCCGGCCGGACCGACCCCTGGACGACCCGCGCCAGCCGTGACTCTGCGCCCACGAGGGGGGGACCGGAGGGACTCCGGCTGCTCGCGGGTGTGGATGGCCTGGCTGCCATCGACTGCGAGAGTAACGCCCGCGATCACGCGCGCGCTCCGCTCTTGGCCGCTGTTCAGGCCGCGCGCATCAAAGCCTCGGCGTGGCGGCGGGCCCCGTCCTGCTCCCCCTCGGCTCCGAGCATCCTCGCGAGCTCCTCCACGACATCCTCCTGCGACAGCTCCTGCACCTCCGTGCGCGTGTCCGATGGCCCCGCCTGCTTGACGATCGAGAAGTGCCGGTCGGCCAGCGAAGCGATCTGCGGCAGGTGGGTTATGCAGATCACCTGGCACTCGCGGGCGAGCTCGCGCAGCCGCGACCCCACCGCGCGGGCGGTGTGACCGCCGATCCCGGCGTCGACCTCGTCGAACACCAGCGTGAGCCCCGATTCGTGGCCCTGGGCCGCGCTGAGGATCGCCAGCATCACGCGCGACAGCTCCCCGCCGGAGGCGATCTCCCGTACCGGCCCACCGGGCACGCCCGGATTCGGAGCGATCATGAACTCGACCGTGTCGCCCCCGCTCGCTCCCACCTCGCCGGCACCGAGCACGACCTCGAATCCGGCGTGCGGCATCGCGAGCGTGGCCAGCTGGGCCGCGACGTCCTTGGACAACGGACCGGCCGCCGCCTTCCGCGCCCGCGTGAGGGCGCGCACGTGTCGCTTGAGATCCTCGCCGGCGGCCTGCAGCTGCTGGTCGAGCTCGCCGTCCGAGACCCGCGCGGCGGCCAGCTGCCCACGCCGGGCCCGGGCCGCGCCCGCGTGCTCGTGCACGGCCTCGATGCTGCCGCCGTGCTTGCGCACCAGCCGCTCGACGGCCGCCAGGCGTTCCTCGAGCTCCTCGAGCGTCGAAGGGCCCTCCCCGCCACCGTCCCCGTGCGCCACGTCGCCGGCCCGCTCGCAGTAGGACGACAGCTCGTAGCCGAGCTCTCGCGTCTCCAGCGCCAGCGCCCGCAGACGCTCGGCGAGCCCGTCGAGCTGCTCGTCGACACCCTCCACCGGCCCCAGCGCCCCGCTCGCCTCGGCCACCAGCTGGGCCGCGCCGGGGCCGCCGTCGCCACCCGTGCCCGCGCCACCGCTCGAGGCGTCCTCGCCCAATAGGCGCGCGCTCGCCGCCCCCGCCGCGGCGAGCAGCGAGTCCAGCGCCCGCAGGCGCTCGCGCGCAGCGAGCATCCGCGCGTGTTCCTGCGGGTCGGGCGCGAGCTGCTCGATCTCGGCGATCTCGAACTCGAGCAGGTCCAGCTCCCGGTCGCGCTCGGAGCTCGTGGCCTGCAGCTGCTCCCGCCGGCGCTCGAGCTCGCGCACGCGGCCATGAGCCTCTGCGCAGGCACGCAGACGCGCGGGCTGCTCGGCCCCGCAGCGACTGTCGAGGATCGCCAGCTGGGCACTCGCCAGCGTGAGGCTGCGGTGCTCGTGCTGGGCGTGGAAGCGCAGCAGCGCGCCCCCGATCGCCCGTAGGTCCGCCACGGCCGCGGTGCGACCGTTGATGAGCGCCCGCGTACGTCCGTCCGCCCGGACCCGGCGGGCGAGCACCACCTCGCGCTCCTGCTCAGCACCTCCGAGCAGCTCGGCCAGCTCCGGGTCGAGCTCGTTCCCCAGCCACGGGGGCACCTCGAAGACGCCCTCGACGTAGGCCTCCTCGGCGCCGGGGCGCACGATGCCCGCCCGTGAACGCCCGCCCAGGAGCAGGTCGAGCGCGTGCGCGAGGACCGTCTTGCCGGCGCCGGTCTCGCCCGTCAGGACGTTCAGGCCCCCGGACAGCCGCAGCTCCGCCTGCTCGATCAACAGGAGATTCTCCACACGCAGCTCTGCCAGCATCGCGAGCAGGTGTACCAGCGCCCGTGGACGGAAGGGACGGCGCGGCTGGGTGCCGATAATCAACCCTTTCCACGGAGGGCGGCGGGGTTCATAATGCCGGGGGGCGCCGGTGTACGGACACCCGGCCCGAACCTAGACTCGATCGGCGACACGGATGGCTGCCAACGATCCCAACGCACGCACGGATCCGCCCGGGCGGGACGCTCCGCGATGGCTGGGAGCCCAGGCACTGGCAGAGCGCCTGGCGGAGGAGGTGGCCCGGGCCGAACGCGACCTCGGCCCCCTCAGCTGCCTGCTGGTGGTGATCGAGGATCTCGACTCGGTCGTCGAGCGCTACGGGGACGAGCTCGCCGAGCAGGCCCTCGCGCACCTGGCCCAGGCATTGCGGGGAGAGCTGCGGGTCTTCGACCAGGTCGGCCGCCCGAGCGAGCGGGAGCTGATCGTGCTGCTGCCCGGCGCGGACGGGCCGCGGGGTGAGATCGTCGCCAGGCGCGCGCTGCAGCGGCTGCGGACGATCAAGATCGAAGTCGACGGCCAGCGACGTCCGCTGCCGATCACGATCGGGCTCGCCACCTGGACGGAGGGGCTCACGCCGCTGGCGCTCGTGGATGCCGCGCGGTCGGCGGCGAAGGCCTCTCACTGGACACAGACCGGGGACGTCAGAGCCGCGGACTAATCTCGTCACGTGCTCTCCGGTTCGGAGCTGTGGCTACTGAGACTGATGGCCGACCGCGGCCTGGCGCTGCTCGACGCGGACGGCCTGATCGTGGTGATCGAGGAGGGCGAGGAGCTGCGGGTGGCGGCGGCCAGCGGCACGTCCAGCCCGCGCCTGCGGATCGTCCCCAGTCGCGGCAGCGCGCTCGGAGCGATCTACGCCCAGGGACAGCCGATCGCGCTCGAGCGCCCTCGCGGCGACGACGCGGCCTGGCTGTACGAGCTGGGGATCGAAGCCCGCTCGGTGCTCGTCGAGCCGCTGCAGCTCGAGGACCAGGGCGGCGGCCTGGTGATCGCACTCGCCACCGAGCGGTCCTTCAAGAAGCCCGACCGGGACGCCGTGCAGGCCTTCGCCGCCAGCGTCGCCCAGCGCCTCGCGGCCGAGCGCTCGGTCGAGATCGAACGGCTGCGCTACGGCATGCAGGCCCGCGAGCACGAGCGCACGCGCTGGGCGCGCGAGATCCACGACGAGAGCATCCAGGGCATCGGAGCCCTGCGCCTGCAGCTGGCCAACGCCCGCGACAACGAGGATCCGGCGGCCCTCAGGGCCGCGGTCGACACCGCCCTGGAGGGCCTCGGGCACGAGATCGACGGTCTGCGCCACCTGATCACCGAGCTCCGGCCCGCGGCGCTGGACGACCTCGGGCTGGCGGCGGCGCTCGAGGCCCTGGCCAGGCGCGCCCAGGCGATCGACGGGCTCGACGTGCGGACCGAGATCGACATGTCGGGCATCGCCGCGCTGGCCACGGACGCTCCCAACGGCAACGGCGGCACCGAGCGCATGGACGCGGAGCTCGAGAGCACCGTCTACCGGGTCGCCCAGGAGGCACTCACGAACGTCAGCCGCCACGCCGAGGCGACCAGCGCGGTGGTCGCGGTCAGCGCCCACGACGGGGCGCTCGAACTGTCCGTCACCGACGACGGCAAGGGCATGCCGGGCCAGGAGCGGCTCGGGCCCCGCGGGAGACGGCCTGGAGGGCGGCTTCGGGATGTCGGGCATGCGCGAGCGGGCAGAGCTCGTGGGCGGCGAGCTGAAGTTCCGCCCGGGCCCGGGCAAGGGCACCGAGGTCGTCCTGAGCGTTCCCCTGCGCGGACGACCGGCGCCAGTCGCCTGAGTCTTTCCGTCTGCGACCGCCCGGCGGCGGTCGCCTGAGCCTCAGCTGCGGGTGCCGCTGCTGCGGCGCACGTAGGCCGTGATCTCGGCCCGCGAGGAGATGCCGAGCTTCTCGATCGCCCGCGCCCGGTAGGTCTTCACGGTTCGCTCGGCGACCTTCAGCTGCTCGGCGATCTCGGGGTTCGTGAAGCCGTCGGCGATCAGCTGGATGACCTCCGACTCGCGCTCGCTGAGCGCCACGTCGTCGCCGCTGACGCCGCTGTCGGCGGCCGCCAGCAGCGCTCCGAGCCGCGGGTGCAGGTAGTTGCCGCCCTCGACCGCGGTCCGGAACGCCTGCAGCAGCTCGGCCGGCTCGGCCTCCTTCAGGACGTAGCTCCTGGCGCCGGCGCGCAGCGCCTGGCGCGCGTACTCGGGGTCCTCGCGCATCGTCAGGATCGCGACCGCGAGCGTCGGATGGGAGATGAACACCTGCGGCAGCGCTCCGAGGCTCGAGCCTCCGGGCATCGTCAGGTCGAGCGTCAGCAGGTCCGGCTTGAGCTCGCGCACCTCGCGGATCATCGAGGGGATGTCGGCCGCTTCGGCCACGACCGTGAACTCGCCCGTCCTCGCGCTCGAGCACCGAGCGGATGCCGTCGCGGACGATCGCGTGGTCGTCGGCGATGATGACCTCGATCGGACGGCTCAGAGCGGGCGCCTCATGGTCCATCAGCTGACACCGTAGCCGCTGGTCTGGACGGCCCCGGGCCACCGCCTGCCGCTCGTGCGAGACGGCCCCGGGCCACCGGCCGCCGGCGGGTCCGCCCCCGCTGCCGCCGCTCCGGTGCCTTGGCTGCCCATGCTACGCATTTCCGTGCACCTGCAACGAAACCTGCAGGTCGCAATATGGGGGTGTACATACGCCGACATCGCGTGTACTATCTCCGCAAAGCTACTCAAGGCGTGGCGTAGTGCCACGTGAGAGGGACGGAACAGGAGCCCCGTGCCATGCAGTGCGGGCCTCCCCGAAAAGGAGCTGGAATATGCCGCATGCCAACTCGCCGCACGCTAACTAGCAGCAGCAAAAGACGTAAACGATGACGGGGACGGTCTACGGAGCGTCCCCGTTTTCGTTCCCGGACCGCTCATCGCGCCTTCTCTGAAGTGTGCGCCGCCGGCGTCCCGCGCCGGCGTGCCCTGAGTCGGGCCCGGATCATCTGGCGCCCGCCGGGCCTCTGCATCACGGTCGTCGGCTCGGCCATCTTCCTGACCCTGGTCTCGAACGCCAGCTCGCTCTTGTAGTCCGCGTTCCTGGCCGAAGGTCGGCCCCTTGCTCTCGAGCACCCTGATGAAGATCTCGACGAGGTCCTCGTCGAACTGGCTCCCGGCGACTTTGCGCAGCTCGCCCATGGCCTCCTCGGGGCTCATCGGCTCGCCGAAGGCTTCCCGCCTGAGTCATGGTGTCGTAGGCGCTGCAGATGGCGACGATGCGCGACGCCAGCGGAATCTCGTTGCCGATCAGGCCCGCCGGGATAGCCGCCGCCGTCGACGCGCTCGTGGTGGTAGAGGATCGCGTCGGCGACGGGCCCGAAGCCGTCGAGCTTGCCGACCATCGTCGCGCCGTCCTGCGGGTGGCGGCGGATCACCGCCCAGTCCTCGTCGGTGAGCTGTTCGGGGTGCAGCACGCCGATCCGACCAGGTGAACTTGCCGATGTCGTGGAGCAGGCCCGCGAGGTGGATGACTTCCTGCTCGTCCTCGCTCGCAGCCGAGCTCGATCGCCATCGCCCTGGAGTAGCTGGCCACGGCGGCGGCGTGGCGCAGGGCGGTCGGGTCGCGCAGGCCGAGGCCCTCCATGAACATCGCCGGGCACGCCCCACTGGAAGGAGGACAGCTGGCGGGTGCGCGCCTGGAGCTGCTCGGCGCGGTGCTCGGAGCGCAGCAGCGCGACCGTCGAGCTGGCGGAAGATCAACAGGACCGGGATCGCGGCGAGCAGGATCGGCAGGCCGACGCTCGCGGTAGGCGAGCACGAGGATCGATCGCGATCACGCCCACGGCGAGCTCGCCGGGCAGCAGGGGGAGGAACAGTTCGGTGGTCAGGCGCGGCAGCGAGCGCCCGGCGGTGACCCGCTGATGCATCGCGAACAGGACGAAGTTGAGCACCGAGCAGGACGGCCACGCCGCCGAGCAGCATCAGCCCGAACACGAGGCCCTGCGACGCCGTTCTGGCTGTGCAGGCCGGTGACGTTGCCCGCCACAGCGCGCGCACCACCAGCCCTCCGGCGAAGCCGGCCACGCCGATCGCGACCAGGTTGTTCAGCCAGTGCGCCGGCGCGCGGCGGGCCATGGCCGAGTGCAGGGCGATCGCCGCCGACCCCGCACGCGCCCGCCGGACCCGGGCCCGAGCAGGCCCATCGCCAGCACCATCACGCCCAGCGATGCGCTGAGGATGCCCGCGCGCGTCTCGATCGTGAACCATTCCCCGACCAGCGCGATCGCCAGCAGCGTCACGACCAGGACGAGGGACGCCATTCCGTCGGGGCGCGAGACGTACACCGCGGCGGCGATCGTCGCGGCCATCAGCGCGAACTCGCCTGCGAAGAACAGTCGTCGCGTGAAGTCGGAAGCACCCATTGGCCGCTCTGTTGTCCTTAACGACCGACAGGGAAGAGGCCTTTAGGTCGTCCCACCCGCCCTCGGCGGCCGGCTCCGAGCCCGCGGCGCCGCCGGACGCCGCTCCCGGCCCGCATCGGACCACGCCCTAGTCGGTCACGGGGTCCAGCGAGCAGCTGCTCGCCGCTGCCGGGCCTGCTCGCGGCTGCGCTCGTCGGCGAGCAGCTCGTCGCCCGCGCCCTCCGATCAGCGTCAGGCGGGCGAAGACGGCGGTCGAGACGCCGGCCCCGAGGCCGACGATCAGGAACGCCGCCCGGGCCGAGATCAGGGCCACCAGCAGGCCGCCCAGCGGCAGGCCGACCGCCAGGCACAACGCGGCCAGCGATTCGACCGCTCCCATCATCCGCCCGCGCAGGTGCTGCGGGCTCAGGCGCTGGACGAGGCTGATCAGCGAGGGCCACTCCAGACCGTTGCCGACGCCGCCGACGACCGCGAACCCGCACGCCACCGCCAGCGACGGCGCGACCGAGAACCCGATGAAGGCGGCCGAGAGCGCGAACAGCCCGCGACACGAGCACGACCGGCAGCGGCCAGCGCACGATTGCGCGCGAACACGATGCTCGCCAGCACCGAGCCTCCGCCCCACGCCGCCACCAGCAGGCCGTAGCCGCCGTCTCCCGCCGACAGGGTGTCCTTCGCGTAGGCCACCTCCATCGGCGAGCCCGCCTGGATGAACGTGAGGGCGACCGCCTCGGCGATCAGCAGCGAGCGTAGAGAAGGGTGTCTCGTTGATGTGGCGCAGCCCGGCCTGCAGGCGCGCCCGACCGATTCCGCTCCGCCGGCACCCTCGACATACGGGTTCAGGTCGAGCAGCAACGCCGCGCAGATCAGGAACGAGGCGACGTCGATCAGCAGCGCCGCGGCGACTCCGGCCCCGGCGGTCACGGCGCCGCCGATGAGCGGCCCCGCCACGAACGAGACCGCGAAGGCGACGTTGACCTGGCCGTTGGCCCTGCGCTCGGCCTCCTCGGCGCGCTCCTCGAGCTCCTTCGGCGCCAGCCCCGCGCCCGCGGGCGTGGCCTGCGAGCGGGCCACCCGCGCCACCTCCGTGCGCAGCAGCGCGCTCGCGGCGAGCGCGGCGGTACCGTCAAGACCGCCGCCAGCAGCAGCACCCCCGGCAGCCAGAAATGCTGCGAGAGCCACGCCAGCACCAGCGTGACGAGCCGCCTCGAACAGGTACAGGGCGCTGAGCTTTGTAGCGGCGGTCGAGAGGCCTCGATGCGGGTCACCACGACCGGCACCAGGAAGGCCGGCAGCGCCTGCCAGGCGAGCAGCAGCGCCGGCCACCGCGAGGGCGTTGTGGGTGTGGTCGAAGACGGCCAGCGAGAGGGCTACGAGGCCGACCCAGCTGCCGAGCCGGTTGACCGTGTAGGCGACCAGAATCCGGCCCAGCTGGCGAGAGCGGTGCGGCGATCCCTCCTCGGCGCGGCCCAACACGGACGGGAAGCTAGCTCACGCACCTACGGCATCGTGGGCGTCTCCTCTCACCTCAAACGCTTACAAACCTGCATCCCCCTCAAGTTGCCTGCCGTAGATGCCGAAGCATGGACGGACATGACCCCCCTCGCAACACACAGACCGCGGGACGAGCGCAAGATGGTGTTCACCAGCTCGCAGGCGGCACGCTACCTCGGCGTCTCGCTCGCGACGGTCCGTCGTTGGACGGACGCCGGGCACATCAACTGCTACCGCACCCCGGGCGGCCAGCGCCGCTTCTCGCGCGACCAGCTGGACACCTTCGTCACGTCGATGGCCCACGCCGGGTCCGACGGCCACGACGAAGACCCGGCCGGGCCCCACACGCGCGTCGCGTAGCCGGGCTCAGCTGGCCAGCCGGCCGAACTTGTCGCGCAGGCGCCGGTAGAAGGACGACCCCGGGCAGCTGGGCGAGCGTCGCACAGTCGCTCAGGAAGCTCGCGCCGATCGCCCCCCCGGCGGGTATCTCTCCCACGGGGCGACCGTCGATCGCCACGTCGAGCGGCTCACGCGAGTTGTTGTGCACGGTGAGGCGGTCATCCGGCGCGACCACCAGCGCCCGCGCGCTCATCGAGTGGGGGGCGATGAACGACACCACGAAGCCTTCGACCCCCCACGCCATCACCGGTCCCCCGTTGGCGAGGTTGTAGCCCGTGGAGCCCGGCCGGGGTCGCCACCACGAGCCCGTCACAGCGGACGCTCCCGGCCTCCTCGCCGTCGAGCGCGTAGGCCAGCTCGGCCACCCGCTCGCCGACCTTGCGGTGGACCGCCACGTCGTTGATCGCGGTGCGCCGCTCGCCGTCGAGCTCCACCACGATCCCGGGCAGGCGCAGCAGCTCGAAGTCCCCGGCGAGGGCCCGGTCGATGCCGGCCCCGGCGTCGTCCGGCTCGACCGTCGCGAGGAAGCCGATCTCGCCGAAGTTGATCGCGAACACGGGCACGTCCGTGCTGGCGTAGTCCTGCAGGGCGCGCAGGATCGTCCCGTCGCCGCCGAGCACCACGCACAGCTCGACATCGCGCTTGAAGGGGGCGTCGCGCTCGAGGTCCGGGCCCCGCCGGCAGGTCGTGCTTCTCGCTCTCCTCGGCGGACAGCGCAGGCGGAAGCCGGCCCGCTCGGCGCGCTCGGCCAGCAGCTTCAGGGTCGGCCCCGGTGTCGGCGGGGCGCTGGTGGGTGAGGACGGTGATCTCCCTCACGGCTCCACCTCGCGGGCCATGTCCTCGAGCGCGGCCGGGTCTGGGGCCCGACGCCCGGGTCGGCGCCGGGTCGGTGCCGGTGTCGCGCGCCGGCGGGCGTCAGCCAGATGAACGTCTCGCGGTTGCCCTTCGGCCCGGGCAGGCCCGAGGAGTGGTAGCCGCGCACCGCCACCCCGAGGCCGAGGGCCGCCGTTCCGACCGACACCAGCGCCTCGCGCCGCAGGGCGGAATCGCGCACCACGCCTCCCCTCGGGACACGACCGCGGCCGAGCTCGAACTGGGGCTTGACGAGCGCCAGCACGTCGAAGTGGTCCGCCAGGCAGCCCAGCACCGCCGGCAGGACCTTCGCCAGCGAGATGAACGACACGTCGATGGTCGCGAGATCGGGCAGCCCGGAGGCACCCGAGGGCGAGGCCGGGAGCATCTCCGGCTGAGAGCTCCCGGGCGTTGGTGCGCTCCATCACGAGCACCCGGGGATCCTGGCGCAGGCGGTAGTCGAGCACGCCGTAGCCGACGTCGACGGCGATCACCTCGCGGGCGCCGTGCTGCAGCAGGCAGTCGGTGAACCCTCCGGTCGAGCTGCCCACGTCGATCGCCCGTCGCCCGGCCACCTGCAGGGAGGTGGCCTGCAGGGCGTTGGCCAGCTTGATCCCGCCCCGGGAGACGTATTCGGGGCCCGCCAGCACCGCCACCAGCTCGTCGGCCTCGACCAGCTCCCCGGGCTTGAAGGCACGGCGGCGGGCTGCTCCCAGCTGCACCTCGCCGGCCATCACCGACGCCGCCGCCCGGGTGCGCGAGGGGAACAGCCCCCGCTCCGCCAGGAGGGTGTCAAGCCGTCGCTTGGGCATCCCGGTCAACCCTTGCACAAATACTCCTGGGTACAAATACGCCCGGGTGACCGGGCGTATTTGCGAGGGAGCGCCGCCGAATCCTTGCCCTTCTCGAGAGTGGCTTTCGCCAACAGGGCGGCGACGGAGGGCTCCATACGATACAGGTCCGGCGCCGCGGGCATCGGCGCGGGTCAGCTCTGTGACCGATGTCACACTGCCGGAGCGCCGCGGCGAGCATATTGATGGCGATCCCCGAGTTGCATCGTTTCATCTGCACCTCTTTGGATCCCTCCTCCCCGAAGCGGCCCGCACTCCCCGGCGGGCCGTTTCTTTTGGCGGACCGCCGCGACTGAGTCGAGCCGCAGCGGCACGGCGTACATGGCGCCCGGGCCGCTGGGGTGGGGCTGCTCGGGTCGGCGCCCCTCAGGCGCCGATGACCGCCGAACCTCCGCTCTCGGGCTCGCGCTGGGGATCGGAGATCGCGGCGCGGATGCGCTCGGCGATCCGGGCCCCGGTGAAGCCGACCTCCTCGTGCAGCAGGGCCGGCTTGCCGTGGATCACGTAGCGGTCCGGCAGCCCCACCCGCAGGATCCTGGGAGCCGCGCCGGCCTCGTTCAGCGACCTCCCACACCGCCGAGCCGAAGCCACCCGCCAGGACGCCCTCCTCGACGGTCACGAGCAGGTCGTGCTCGGCTGCGAGCTGGGCCATCAGGCCGGCGTCGATCGGCTTCGCGAAGCGCGCGTCGGCGACCGTCACGGCGATCTGGTGCTCGCTCAGCAGGGCCGCCGCCTCGAGCGCCTTGCCGACGCCGGTGCCGTAGCCGATCAGGGCCACGCCGCGGGCCCGAGCCCGCCCGCACGGAGGGCTCCAGCAGGATCTCGCCGGAGCCGATCGGGATCGCCCGCCCCTCGGCCGGCAGCTGCACCCCGGTGCCCTCCCCGCGGGGATAGCGCAGGGCGATCGGCCCGTCGTCGTACTCGAGGGCGGTGCGCAGCATGTGGACCAGCATCGCCTCGTCGCGGGGAGCCATCAGCACGATGTTGGGCAGGCAGCGCAGGTAGGCGATGTCGAAGGCGCCGTGGTGGGTGGGCCCGTCGTCGCCCACGAGCCCCGCACGGTCCATCGCGAAGACCACGTTCAGCCGCTGCAGGCAGACGTCGTGGACGATCTGGTCGTAGGCCCGCTGCAGGAAGGTGGAGTAGATCGCCGCCACCGGCTTGACGCCCTCGAGCGCGAGCCCGGCGGCGAACAGCACCGCCTGCTGCTCGGCGATGCCGACGTCGAAGTAGCGCTCCGGGCATCGCCTTCTGGAGGATGCTGACAGGCCGGTGCCGGAGTTCATCGCGGCGGTGATCCCCACCACGCGCTCGTCGCGCTCGCATTCGCGCACGAGGGCCTCGCCGAACACCTGCGTGTACTGCGGCGGGATGATCCGTTTGCGCCCGCTGGCGCCGTTGGCGGCGGCTTTCGGCCGGGCCGGAGAGCCGTTGACGATCGAGTTGGGCTTGGCCGCGTGCCACTTCTCCATGCCCTCCAGGCCGCCCTCCTCGGCCGGAGCGAAGCCCTTGCCCTTGACGGTGGCGATGTGGACGACCACCGGGCGTTCAGCGGCCAGCGCCTCCCGCAGCGCCTCGCGCAGGGCGCGGACGTCGTGACCGTCGACCACGCCCATGTAGGCCCAGTCGAGCTCCTCCCACCACAGCCCGGGCGCCCAGAAGGCCTTGATCGACTCCTTCAGGTGGGGTCCGAGGCGCTCGAAGGCGGCGCCGATCCCGATCGGAAGCCGCGTGAGACCACCCTCGAGATCGGACGCGTGCCCGCCACAGCTTGGGGTTCAGCCGTACGCGGTTGAAGTAGCGCGACAGCGCTCCCACGTTGGGGGCGATCGACATGCCGTTGTCGTTGAGCACGACCACGATCGGAGTGCCCAGGCCACCCGCCTGGCCGATCGCCTCGAAGGCCACCCCGCCGGTCATGGCGCCGTCGCCGATCACCGCCACGACCCTGGCGTCGTTGTCGGGGTCGAGCTGGCGCATCCCCTCCTTGATCCCGACCGCGTAGCCGATCGAGGTGGAGGCGTGGCCGGCGCCCATGATGTCGTGGGGGGACTCGGAGATCGAGCAGAAGGGTGCCAGGCCGCCGTACTGCCGGATCGTCGCAAGCTGATCGCGGCGCCCGGTGAGGACCTTGTGCGGGTACGCCTGGTGGCCGACGTCCCAGAGGATCTTGTCGCGGGGGGAGTCCAGCACCGAGTGCAGAGCGACCGCCAGCTCGCAGGTGCCGAGGTTGGCCCCGAAGTGCCCGCCGATCTCCCCGACCGTGTCGATGATGTGCTCGCGGACCTCCTGGGCGAGCTCCACGAGCTCCGCGTCGCTGAGCTCGTGCAGGTCCTCGGGTCCGTTGATCTGGCCGAGCAGCTTCATGAGGTGCGGGTGAAGATGAAGTCGGTGATGTTCTCGAGCTCGGTGGTCGCGTCCGGGGCTCCCGCACCCGAGGACACGCTTGCGATCTCCTCCAGGGCGCCCCGGGCGGTGGCGTGCGACTCGGCGGCCAGCCGTCTGGCCTGCTCGATGCCGAACTCGCTCACGTATGTCTGCTTTCCGTGCCGCTCATCGCTGCCCTGTGGCTTTCCAAGCGCATCTTCGCTGCCGGTCACATCGAGGATGTCGTCGACGATCTGGAACAGCACGCCGAGCTCGGCCGCGAAACGCCGGAACGGTCTGACGATGCGGGCATCATCGGTCCCCGTCAACAGTAGTACGCACAGCACCGAGGCGCCAATCAGGCGGCCAGTCTTGAGCTCGTGCACTCGCCGCAAGGTGCGGGATCCGTCGTCCGCGTGAGCGGTCACGTCGGCGTACTGACCGCCCACCATCCCGTTGACGCCGGTCGCGGCGGCGAGCTCTGCCGCCGCCCTCAGCAGACGCTCGGGCTCGGCTCGCTGGTTGGAGAGCAGGTGCCGGAAGGCCTCGGCGTAGAGGCCGTCCCCGGCGAGGATCGCCACGTCCTCGCCGAACTTCACGTGACAGGTGGGCTGCCCGCGACGCAGCGTCGTCGTCGTCCATCGCCGGCAGGTCGTCGTGGATCAGCGAGTAGGTGTGGATCAGCTCGATCGAGCCCGCCAGCGGCAGGACCTCGCGATGGGGCACCCCGAGCGCGCGAGCGGTGGCGAGGCTGAGCACCGGTCGGATCCGCTTGCCGCCGGCCAGCAGCGAGTAGCGCATCGCCTCGTCCAGGCCTCCGGTGAGCGGCTCCTCGGAGAAGTGCAGCCGCTCGAGGTATGCCTCGACCTCCTCGCGCAGATGGTCTGGATAGCGGGCCTCCACGCGGAGCGGCTCGGTCGGCGCCGCTAGAGGAGCGGGTCCTGCCCCGGGGCAGGCTGGCTGACCTCGGCCCGGGCCAGCTCCTCGAGCTCCGCCGCCGCCTGCGTGGCCAGCGAGGCGCAGTCCTCGACCATCCCCGCGGCCGCGTCCTGGGAGAGCTCGCCCGAGCGCAGCTGCTCGGCCGCCCGCTCCAGGCGCGTGATGATCTCGTCGAGACGCTGGGCGCTGGTCATCGGCTGTGGGCATTCTCCCTGAGCTCGCGCAGCACTGCCGCGAGCACGCCGTTGACGAAGCCCGGAGCGTCCGCTCCGCAGAACACCTTGGCGCTCTCGACGGCCTCCTCGATCGCCCCCTCGGCAGGGATCGGGACGTCCGACGGGATCTCCTGGGGGTGCAGCATCTCGACCAGGGCCACCCGCAGGATGCTTCGCTCCAGAGGCTGGATCCGCTCCACCGACCAGCCGTGGGCGTGGCTGTCGATCAGCTCGTCGAGCTCGGAGCGGTGCTCGATCGCCGCCGCCGCCAGGGCGCGCACGAACTCGCTCGTCGCCCGCGGGCAGGGTCTCCTCCAGGTCCCTGCCGGTGAGGTCGTGCTGATAGAGGGCGATCACCGCCGCCCGGCGCTGCTCGGAGCGGCGCATTCAGGCCCGCGCCACGTATTCCCCGGAGCGCGTATCCACCCTGATGCGCTGACCGGGCTCGACGAACAGGGGCACGTTGATGATCGCGCCGGTCTCGAGCGTGGCGGGCTTCGTGCCCCCGCCGGAGGCCGTGTCTCCGCGCACGCCGGGGTCGGTCTGGCTGACCTCGAGGTCCACGGCGGTCGGGAGCTGGATGTCGCTGGGCTCGCCGTCCACGACCAGCACGTCCACCTCGCTGCTCGGCGTGATCCAGCGGAGCTCCTCCTCGATGCTCGACTCGCCGATCGCGATCTGCTCGAAGGTCTCGGTGTCCATGAAGTGGGCGTCGGTCCCGTCCGCGTACAGGAACTGCATCTTCTTGGACTCGGTCCGTACGGGCCGGAACTTCTCCCCCGCCCGGAAGGTGCGGTCGATCACGTTGCCGTCGGAGGCCCGGCGCAGCTTGGTGCGCACGAAGGCCCCGCCCTTGCCCGGCTTGACGTGCTGGAACTCGAGGATCTTGAAGACCGTCCCGTCGACCTCGATGTGGTTGCCGTTCTTGAACTGGTTGGTACTGATCACGGCCTGTGAGGGTAGCGAGTGAGCGGGAATGTCATGAGTGGCCACCGCCAGGCGATGGCGCGAGCATCGCCTAAGCGCCCTCGCCCGCATCTTCCCGACCGCCGACGCAGCCCCCGCCCGAGGTGTCGCGTACCTGCGGCTCGATGCTCCGGCTTGGGCGTCCGAGCCCGACCGTCGACGGATCACGCGCGTGGTGCGCGGTGACGCGCGAGCCACAAGGCATACGATGCCGCCGGTGAGCCCGTCCGGCTTGCGCGTCGAAGTCGATGGCAATGTGGCGAAGATCCGGCTCGGACGGGCGGAGAAGCGCAACGCTCTGAACTTCGAGCTCGTAAACCGGCCGGCCAGGGCTACCGCGCCTCGCGCAGCATGAGCGTCATGGGAGGGCAGCTGCCGGCTTGCGCGACGGCAGTGATCTCGACGCCGTGACGTTCGTAGAACGGGATTGTCCGGGGGTTGGGAGTCTCAAGGAACGCGGCCAGCCCGCTCTCGTCCACCCGCGTCAAACACTGCCGGAGCAGCTCACCCCCCAATCCTCCACCCTGGCTCGCGTGCTCGACGGCCAGCCACGGCAGGTACCAGTGCGGAGCGACGGGGTGGCCTTCCCCCATCTGCTGCAGAACCGCAAACGTGTCCTCGTGCTTATCGTGTGAAACCGTCTCGTTGACTACCTGCACGAGTGCCTCTCCGTCCGGCTCGGCGCCGGGTGCAAGCCATAGCGCCACCGCCGAGAACGCACCGAGCATCCACACCGTCTGCTGATCGAACGCCGGACCACCGAACGCCTCAACGAACCGGGGAAAATGCGCCAGGTATTCTGCCTCGTCGGGCCAAAGCCAACGCTCGACCGGGTCGTCGACGAACGCGGAAACGATCGTGGCGACGACATTCGGCGAACTGCTCGCCGACACTGTTGAGAGGCCGGGCGGCGTCACCCGCCAACCCTAGTCCAGCTTAGGCCACCGGGTTGATTACGAGCGTTTCTTCGTAGGTCTGGGTCGCCTTCGCGACGAGGCGGATCGATTCGTAGGGGGCCGCCACCGAAGGAGACTTCGAGCTGCTGTTCGGGCCCGCCCACGAAGTGGATGGGCTTCTGCGCTCCTTTGGAGGCCGCGTACTTGAGCGCGGCGGACGATCCGGGCTTGCCTGACTTGACGGACGCGATCACGCCCCCGCGAATGCTGACGGAGGTGGTCCCACAGGTGAATTCGGCGACCACGCCCGAGACGGGAGAAAGGCCGATACCGAGCTTCGGCTTCGAGGCTTCGGCTTCGACGCCGAGCGCGCCTTGCAGTTCCTCGGTGTCGATCTGCCCGGCGCTCGCCGTCGGGCTCGTGCACTGCTGGCCGGCCTGTGCGCATCCGGTGAGGCTGATATGGACCCCGCCGAGGGTTTTGCGCCCGCTGAAGGCTCCCGATCCGGACAGCGCGCTGCACGTGATCTTGGGTTTGGCCGCCGGCTCGAGCTTGACCGCCCCGCCGGAGAGGGTGAAGCCCCCCTTGAACGCACCCGGCTCCCATTCATAGGGATCGCCCGCGGGGCTCTGCTTCGTGCAACCCGAATCGTGGAAGGTCGCGGAGAACCTCCCGGGGTGCAGCACGCAGCGCCCGATTTCCGGTCCCCGGATCGGTTCACCGGGCGTGAATTCCCAGGACCCGAATGGACCGTCGCCCATGAGGATCACCGCGGCGTCGGACGAGGTGGCGAAGTCGAAGCCGAAGGAATCACGCGAGGACCCAGAACGGCCCAGGGGAGTCAACCCTTCGAGCGCCGTCCAGCTCCGCGCCAGAGCCCTGATACAGGACGACTCCATCCTCGCCCTCGTCGACCAGCAGATGTTCTCCATCCGCGGAGACGACGATCTCCCCCTCTTCCTGGGCCGGTTTCAGCGCGTGGAGTTCCCCGGCGAGGCTCCAGCTCGCGCCACTGCGCCGATAGATGGAGCCTGCCGTTTTGTTCGGGCCCTCGGTGACGAACGCGGTGTCGCCGTCGGGGGTGAGCGCCACGAAGGAGCCCCCGGGGAGCGCCGGCCCCTGCTGCGTCCACACTTCGCCTTCCCGCACGTACACCTTTACGCCACCATCGCAGTTGACGAGCGCGGTGTCGTCCATCGGCGGACAGCGCTACGTCCTCCCCGCAGAACGTGTCACCGGGTTCTCCCTGCAGAATCGTCTGCTGCGTCCAGGTTTCGCCCACGCGCACGTACACCCAGGCGCCACCGACCTCTTCGAGCCCGGACCCTCGGTCGTAGGGAGCTCCGAACAGGATCGTGTCGCCGTTTTCCGAAACCGCGATCGAGTATCCGAATCGGGGGCCGTTTTCGCCTTTGACGCCTTCCGGTTCGAGCCGCTGTCCTTTGGCCTCCCAAACACCACCAGAACGGGCCAGGACGTAGGCGACACGGTTGTTCGGATCCGAACCGACCGCCGAGGCGAGGGTGTTGCCGTCGGCCGACAGGGCGACCATGCCACCTTCCGCACTCCCGAGTTCGTGCTGTGGGACCCAGTCGTCGCCCGAGCGTCCGTACAGGCTGCCGCCGATGAAAGCCGTGTCGCCGTCGGCCGAGATCGCGACGCCCGACCCGAGACTTTCACCCGATTCGTTGAACAGCTTCCGCTCGAAGTACGGGTCGATGCTCACGGGGAACCGCGCTCCCGTGCACGTCCACACGGACGAGGAGATCGCCGTTCTGCAGGCCGAGCCAGGCGGGCAGGTGCCTGCCCGTGGCGTCGACCGCGCTGAGCCCGCCGTAGCGGAGGACGGTGCTCCCGCCGCGACTGAAGCTGACGGTGTCACCGCGGGCCATGCTCGCGCGGAGCGGGCCCTGCAGCCCCAGAGCGATCGTCAGCGGACCGGTCGGCGTCCGCGCGGGAGCGCGCGGAATGGTGAACCCCTGCTCGATGCCGGAGGACCGGCTCAGCGTACCACTCGCCGAGCGTCCCGCGCGCATAGGTGACGCGGTTCCCGTGCTGCCGGGGGGCAACCGCTCCAAGCGTGGAGAGGTCCTTTCCGTAGCCGAAGCGGAGGGCTCTAATACCGAGGCTCGCGCCGCCGGCTTCGATCTCGATCCCCGCCGCGCTGAAGTGCCCCTCCAGCCCGGCGCTTTCGTTCGTGGCTGTCACGTCGGCGCCGGCCACGCCCGCCGCAGCACCGCCGTGGCTGGCGGGGCCGAACGAGGCGCCGACGGTCAGCCGTATGGTCACCGTCAGCAGCGCCGCCAGCGACGACGGCCACCGGCCACTCCAGCAGCGCCTGCACGGGCCACCCGACTACGGATGACTCAGACGACATCAACGCACTCCCCCACTCGGGTCGAGACTGGTCGGAAGGTACCACGCACCCGCCAGTCCCGGCAACGCCGCCCGTCCGGTCGTGCAGGACGGGGCGCTGCGCCTACCAGGCGGCAACGGACCCCAGGGCGACACCGTGTCCGGCTGCTAGTACGCCGGGTTGATCTCGAGCGGTTCTTCGTAGGTCTGGGTCGGCTTGGCGCGCAGGCCGATCGCTTCGTAGGCGCCCCCTCCGAAGGAAACTTCGAGCTTCTGTTCGGGCCCACCCACGAAGCGGTTCGGCTTCTGCACGCCCTTGGAGGCCGAGTAGGTGAGCGTGAGAGACGGTCCGCCCTTGCCGGCCTTCACCGAGCCGATCACGGCGCCGCGGATGCTCACGGGCGTGGTGCCGCAGGTGAATGCGGCGAACACGCCCGGCGCGGAGATCTCGATCCCGATCTTCCTTTTCGGTTTTTCGGTGACCACGCCGAGAGCGCCTTCCAGTTCTTCGGAGTCGATCTGCCCAGGGCTCGCCATCGTGCTCGTGCACTGCTGCCCAGCCTCCTCGCAGCCGGTCAGGCTGAGATGCAGCCCGCTGAGCGTTTTGCGACCAAGGACACCCGATCCGGAGAGCCCGCTGCACGTGATCGACTGCTTCGAGTGGGTGGATAGCGTCAGACCCCCGCCTGCGAGGGTGAAGCCCGCTTTGACCGCGCCGGGGGTCCATTCATAGGGCAGGCCTTTTTTGGGCTGTTGCTTGGAACACGCAGCGTCGGTGAAGGCGCCGTCCGACACGCGCGGATGCAGCACGCAGCGTCCGATTTCCGGTCCCTGCACCGGTTCGCCGGGGGTCAGTTCCCAGACCCCCCGCGCCTGAGCGCCCCCGTTGGCCGCCAGGATGACCTGCGCGTCGCTGGACAGTGCAAGTTCACGTGCGCCTTCGATCCTCCCGTGTCCAAACGGGAACAGCTGTTCGGCCGCGGCCCAGCTGGCGCCGGAGCCTTCATACAGCACCACACCGTCTTCGCCCTCGTTCACCAGCAGGTGCGTGTCTTCCGGAGCGAGCGCGACGGGGCCCATTTGATTTTCGAAGAGGGGCGATACAAGCGGTGGGATTTCGCCGGCGAAGCTCCAGCTTTCACCGCTGCGCTGGAAGATCCGAACCGAGTTTTCGACGACCGTGAACACGGTATCGCCGTCGGCGGTGATGGCGAGGTCGTTGCTGGCCGGGCCTATCGTCCCCTGCTCGGTCCAGCTTTCGCCGTTGCGGACGAAGACGTCGTGTTCGCCGTAGCCGAATCCGCAACCGACGACGGCGGTGTCCCCGTCGGCCGAGAGGACCGCCCAGGTACCGCATTCGCGCTGGGCGCCTTCCCCGTACAGGATCGCCTGCTGGCTCCAGGCTTCGCCGCTGCGTACGAATACCCACACAGCGCCGGCCTTTTCCCCGTGGCCTTCGTCGGCGGAGGCCCCGACCAGGACCGTGTCACCGTTCGCGGAGACCGCGTTCGAATCACCGAACCGCGGTTCTTTGCCGAACAACGATTCCGGTTCGAGCCGCACCGGTTCTCCCCAGACGCCGCCCGAGCGCGCGTAGACGTAGGCGCCCTCGGGCGTGAATCCATTGCTCGAGACGAGCGTGTTGCCGTCGGCCGAGATCGAGTTCTCGGAGGCGCCCTTCGTGACTTCGCGCTGTTGTACCCATTCATCGCCCGAGCGGGCCTGCAGGTGCTTGCCGAAGAAGGCCGTGCCCCCGTCGGCTGACAGCGCGATGGGCTCTTCGACTTTTTCGCCGGACGGCTGGAACAGCTTCTTCTGGAAGTACGAGTCGCCGTACGCGACGCCGCCGATCAGCCATAGGAACGCCGCCAGCAGAACCGCAAGAGCCAACGCGGGCCGCCCCACCAGGATTCGCGGCCGCCCCACCACGGAGGTCTCAGTCGACATCAGCGCTCTCCCCCCAACGGTTGTCCTGACTAGTCGGAAACTACCACCAAGGGACGCGTCGGGTCAATGGTCCCTGACCGTTTAGGACCGGTTGGCGCCGGGCGCGCCCTCGGCTCGCCGCGACGCCTTCGTGTGTGATCGCCACCGCCTGCGGCACACTGGCTGCGTGCTGACCGCCTTTGGCGTCGTCGTCCTCACATTCATGATGCTGATGTACGCGCTCGAGAGCCGTGGGCCTCGTTTCGTGCTCGCGTTCGCGGTCGGGTGTGTGCTGGCCAGCGTCTACGGGTTCCTGGCGGGAACCTGGCCGTTCGGCGTCGTGGAGCTGATCTGGGCCGCGATCGCCTGGCGCCGGTGGGCTCAGCTCGCCGGCGCGGACTCGACCCCCGCCGCGGGCAGCTCATCCAGCCACGGGCGCGGGATGAAGGGCGGCACCGGCCCCGGGTAGTCCGGGAACAGCTCCCTGGCCGCCGCCGTCGAGGGCCGCCCCGCCAGCTGCGGCCGCAGATCCTCGAAGGAGTCCAGGGCGCGGACGCTGGAGAGGATCTGGAAGGTGGCGGCGTTGGGTGGCGTGATCGTGAGGGTCCCGTCGGCCAGCAGCGCGTCGGCGCGGTCGAGCATGCCGGGCAGCTCCGCCACGGCGCGCCGGGCCGCAGCTTCGTCGGCCCCGATCGCGCGGGCGTAGTAGTGCGCCACCGGCACGGAGGTTCGGGCGGCCAGCGCGGGTGCCGGCATGCCGGCCGCCTCAGCCAGCCAGCGGCGCAGTCCGGGATCCCCGAGCAGTCCCCAGCGGAGCATCAGCCGGGGGGCGTTCTGGAGCTCGCGCTCGCCCCACGCCTCGGCCTCCTGCACCCGCGCCCGCAGGCCGGGGTCGGCCGGATACAGGGGAGGCTCGGGGGCGATCTGCTCGAGCGCACGCGGGATCGCCAGCGAGCCCTGGACGCGGCGACCGTCGATCTTCAGGGCGGGAACGGTGCCGGCTCGGAAACCGGCCAGGCGCAGGTGGAGCTTCTGAGCTCCGACGAGCACGTCGACGGTCTCATACGGAACCCCCTTCAGCTCGAGCATCGCCTTCGCCGCCATCCCGGGGTGGGACATCGGAAACCAGTACAGCTTCGCGGGAGTGCTCATTCGATGACCGTCAGCTCCTTGGAGATGGAGGTGAAGATCCTGTTCTCCTGATCGCCGAGCGCGAGCAGGTCCTCGATCCGCACCCCGAACTCGCCGGGCATGTAGACGCCCGGCTCGACCGTGACGACGTTGCCGGCCTGCAGCTCAGCGTCGGCTTCCGTGCGCGACAGCCGCGGGCCCTCGTGCACCTCCAGGCCGACCCCGTGCCCGAGCCCGTGTCCGAAGCGCTCGCCGAGGCCCGCCCGCTCGAGCACCCCGCGGGCGGCGGCGTCGGCGTCGCGGCCGCTGACCCCCGGGCGTACCGCCTCCAGGCCGGCCAGCTGGGCCTCGAGCACGCTCGCGTACGTCTCCCGCTGGCGATCGGAGATCCCCTCCCCCGTCGCATAGGTGCGGGTGCAGTCCGAACAGTAGCCGTCGAGCAGGGCGCCCCAGTCGATGATCAGGAGCGTGTCGGCGGGGATCACCTCGTCCCGCGGCTGGGCGTGCGGCAGCGCCCCGTGGGCGCCGGCCGCCACGATCGACTCGAAGCTCGGGCCCTCCGCTCCCAGACGGCGCATGCGGAACTCGAGCTCGACGGCCACCTCGCGCTCGCTGCGCCCCACCACCCCCGCTTCGAGGGTCTGATGCAGCGCTTCGTCGGCGAGCTTCGAGGCCTCGAGGATGCGGGTCAGCTCGCCCTCGTCCTTGACGGCGCGCAGGCGGGCGACCTCGCCCGGGCATGCAACCAGCTCCCATTTCTCGCCCAGGGCCTCGCCGAGGCGGCGATGGGAGCGCACGCTGAGGGCGGGCTCGTCGAAGCCGAGGCGCCCACCGCCATCCGCAAGCGCGGCCGCGACGGCGGCGAACAGGTCGCCGCTGACGATCTCGCGGCGGAAGATCTCGGGCAGCTGTTCGGCCGACTGGGTCTCGTAGCGGAAGTCGGTCAGGAACAGCTGCTCGGTGAGCGCCCCCGCCGGGCTCGGCCGCGAGCAGCGCCAGCCCGTTGCTCCCGGTGAAGCCGGTCAGGTAGCGCAGGTCGAAGCGCGTGCTCACCAGCAGCCCGTCGAGCTCGAGCTCGGACAGCCGCTCGGCAAGGCGCCGGGTGCGCTCCCGCAGCGGCGCCGGACCGCCTGCGCCGAGGGTCGGCGGAGGACTCATCCGGCCACCCTGTCGAGCTCCTCGCGCAGCGCCGCCAGCGCGTCGCGATAGCCGTCGGGGCCGCGACCGGAGATGGTCGTGAAGCAGAGCTCCCGGATCACCGAGAAGCGCCGCCACTCCTCGCGGTTCTCGATATCGGAGAGGTGGATCTCCAGGGCCGGCAGGCTCGCGATCTCGAGCGCGTCGCGGATCGCCCACGCGTAGTGGGTCCAGGACCCCGGGTTCAGCAGGATCGCGTCGGCGTCCCCGCGCAGCGAGTGCAGGTGCTCGATGAAGGCGCCTTCGTAGTTGGTCTGGAAGAAGCGCACCGCCAGCCCGTGGGCGTGGGCGTCGTGCTCGATCTGCTCCTGCAGCTCGGGCAGCGTCATCGTCCCGTACAGCCTCGGGTCGCGGCGCCCGAGCTGATCGAGGTTGACCCCGTGCATGACCTCGATGCGGTAGCGGGACGCATTCACCCGACGAGCTCCTGGACCGCCGCCCGCACGTCCCCGTCGGGAACCGAGCAGCCCTGGTGCACGTCCCCCGGAGCCGTCACGAGCACGAACGGAACCTCCGCGCCGAGGCGCTTCTTGTCGTGGGAGATCACCGCCAGCACCTCCTCGGTGGGCGCCCCCGACAGCTGCACCGGCAGGCCGTGGGAGCGCAGCAGCTCGAAGACCTCCTCGCGCAGGCCGTCCTGCCCTGACAGGCGCAGCGCCGCGAGCAGCCCGAGCCCCACCGCCTCGCCGTGGCGGTAGCGGCCGTAGCCGGTGGTGGTCTCGATCGCATGCCCGACGGTGTGGCCGAGGTTCAGCACCTGACGGAGTCCTCCGTCGCGTTCATCGGCGGCCACAACCTGCAGCTTGGTACGTACGCACGAGAAGATCATCCGCTCATCGACCTCGCGACCGGCAGAGACAGCCTCCCACAATGCCCCGCCCGCGATCAGGCCGGTCTTCAGCACCTCCACCCAGCCCGCCGCCAGCTCGGCCGGCGGGAAGGCTCGAGAGCGCGCCCGGATCGACCATCACGCCTGCCGGCTGGTGGTAGGCGCCGACGTAGTTCTTGGCGTCGGGGAGGTCGACGCCGGTCTTGCCGCCGTAGGCGGAGTCGACCTGGGCGACGAGGCTGGTGGGCACCTGTACGTGGGCGATCCCGCGCTGGTAGGTGGCCGCACAGAAGCCCGCCAGGTCCCCGACCACCCCGCCCCCGAGGGCCACGACGTGATCGGCCCGGGTCAGCTGCGCGCCCAGCAGCTCCCGCCACACCCGTTCGGCCTGGGCCAGTGTCTTGTGCACCTCCCCGGGCGGGAGCGTGACGCTGCCCGCGAGCGTGCCGAGCCGGTTCCCGTACAGGGCGGCCACGTTCTCGTCGCTGACCAGGAACGGGCGCGAGGCTCCGCGGTCCAGCGGCCACAGCGCGATCGCGCGGCCGTCATCGAGTAGCCCGGGGGCGAGGAAGACCGGGTATTCCCCCGAGCTCGAGCGCGCCCACAGCATCCGTGTTCCGGGACTCGCGGCGAGCTTGAGAGGCTCGCGGCAGCGCGGCCGAGGGTTCCCCGCACGGGCGCCACGACGACCGCGTCGGCGAGGAGCTCATAGACGTCCTGGCGAGCGAGGTGCAGCGCGAAGAAGGCATCCCTGTCGGTGGCCAGGGGCCGCTGCCCGGGGACGCGCGCGCCCGCCACCCGCTCCCAGCAGCTCGCCGGATCGACGTCGAGCAGCACCGTCGTGTGTCCTCGCAGGGCGTCCCTGACACGCTCGGAGAGCACGCTCCCGCCGCCCAGCGAGACGACCGCCCGTTCCCCGGCGCTCTCCAGCAGGCCGCACACGACCTCCTCCTCGACGGCCCGGAAGGAGTCCTCGCCCGTGCGCTCGAACTCCTCGGCGATCGAGTGCCCGAGGCGCTCCACCACGAGCGTGTCGCTGTCGAGTGGGCTGACGCCCCAGGCGGCGGCGAGTTCACGGGCGGCGCTCGACTTGCCGGCACCCATGAACCCGATCAGGACGAGTGCCATCCGATCCGCTGCCTGTAGGCGTCGACGGCTTCGAGCATGTCGTCGATGTGGTCCCCGCCGAACTTCTCCCGGTAGGCCCGGGCGAGCACGACGGCCACCATCGCCTCTCCGACGACGCCGGCGGCCGGGACCGTGCACGAGTCGGTGCGCTCGCGCAGCGCCTGGGTCGGCTCGTGCGTCTCGGTGTCCACCGAGCGCAGCGGCTTGGTCAGGGTCGGCAGAGGCTTCATCGCGCCCCTCACGAGGAGCGGCTGACCGTTGGTCATGCCACCCTCCAGGCCTCCTGCCCGGTTGGTCTCGCGGTAGTAGCCCCGATCGGCCGAGTAGAAGATCTCGTCGTGCGCCTCCGAGCCCGGCAGGCCGGCGACCGTGAAGGCGTCCCCGATCGAGAACCCCTTGATGGCCTGGATCGAGCAGATCGCCATCCCCAGGCGGCCGTCTAGGCGCTCCTCCCAGGAGACGTGCGAGCCGACGCCCGGAAGCAGCCCGAAGGCCTGCACCTCGAAGACCCCTCCGAGCGACTCGTTGGCCCGGCGCAGCTCGTCGATCTCGCGCACCATCGCCCGCGTTGCGTCCGCGTCCAGGCAGCGGACTGGCGACTCGTCGACGGCGGCGAAGTCCTCGGCCGTGAGGGCCCGGCCGGGTGCGGGCGCCTGAACCGAGCCGATCTGGATCACGTGCGAGTAGATGCCCACTCCGAGCGCCTTCAGGAGCGCCTTCAGCAGCGCCCCGCCGGCGACCCGCGCCGCCGTCTCGCGCGCGGAGGCGCGCTCGAGGATGTTGCGGACGTCGCTCTGCTTGTACTTCTGGGTTCCCACCAGATCGGCATGCCCGGGGCGCGGGAGGTGGACCTGGGCGACCTCCTCGGGCCCGGGCCACGGGCTCATCCGTTCCTCCCAGTTGGCGTAGTCGCGGTTCGCGATCTGCAGCGCCACCGGGCCGCCCAGCGTGCGGCCATGGCGGACCCCGCCGGTGACCTGGGCGCTGTCGCGCTCGATCTTCATCCGCCCGCCACGGCCGTGGCCGAGCTGGCGGCGGGACATGTCGCGGTTGATCTCCTCCTCGGACAGCTCCAGTCCCGCCGGAAGCCCCTCGACGATGCAGGTCAGACCGGGCCCGTGGGACTCGCCGGCCGTGATCAGGCGCACTGACACTGCCAGCAAGCTTATTGGCCGTTCGAGCAGCCCCCGCGGCGCACGCGCGCCCACGGCACCGCGGTCCGCGGCGAGGGAGCCGTCAGGGGGTGTGGATCAGCACGCCGGCCAGCGAGCTCATGCCGAGGCCGGGGATCGCGACCAGGTTCGCCCGGCGGAGCACTTCCAGCCCGGCTTTCGACTGCTGGCCGTAGAGGCTCGCGACGGCCGCTGCGGACGCCGTTGCGGGCGTGATGCTGACGAGCCGCAGTTCGAAGGTCTGGACCGTCTGGGTACCCGCCTTGAGGTACTGCAGCGTCTCGTTCTGGCCGGCCCGCAACTGGATCGCCTTGCATTCGAAGGCGCTCGGCAGACACTTCCCCTGGCCCTGGAGGATGGTTTCCGCCGCAACCGTGAAGGTCGCCGTCTTGCCGCCGTTGCTGACGCCGCGGAAGACCACGAGCGGCTCTGCCTTGGAGGGCAGCGGGGTCAGCAGCTGGAGGCTTTCGTATGGCTTCAGGCCGGCGCCGGCTTCGCTGGGCGAACCGGGGACGGTTTCGCCGAACAGCACCGACACCTCATAGACGGTCTTCGGCTTGGAGGGCTTGGAGCCGCCGCTGTGCTTGCCCGACCCGCCACCGGAGCCACCCGATTTGGACGAGCCGCCCGAGGATTCGCCACCCGTGGAGGAGCCACCGGAGGATTCGCCGGCGCTCGATGAGCTGCCCGAGGATTCACTGCTGCCGGACGAGCCGCCCGACGAGCTGGAGGGGCTCGAGGTGCCGGCGGCCTTGGCTTCGGCCGCGATCGCGGAGGGAAGCAGGGCGAAGGGGTTGTGGGTACCACCCGTCGTGTGGCTCGCGGGAGCGCCGGTGGCGGTCTCGGCGACGGCGTTGGAGGTGTCCACCGGCGTCAGCGCGAGGGCCGTGGTTTCGCCCGCGTTGGCGCTTGCCGAGTTTCCGGCGGGAGGTGTGACCGTGCTCGAGCCGCCGCCCGAGCCGCCGAGGATCACGAACGCGATCGCTGCCACCATGACCACGCCGGCCAGCACCACCAGCGGCAGCATGCGGCGGTCGCGCAGGTCCTCGCGGAGCGCGCTCAGGTAATCGGTGACTGCGTTCATGGTTTTGCTCCGATGACGGCCGGGGGCGCGGACGATGAAGCCGAAGAGGAGCCGCTGCCCGATGCGGTGCTGGCTGGGGTCGCCGAGCCGCTGCTCGAGGTGCCCGTCGAGGCCGCTTCAGGCGGCATCGCGTAGGCGGTCGCGGTGACCGTCGCGGTGAGGTGGGGGTTGCCGCCCGCCTTGCCCTGGACCACGACGGGCTGGAGCGTCACGCCCTGGATCGTCAGCAGGCGGCCGTTGACCTTCAGCGCGCCCGAGCGGGTTTTGGTCGCGAAGTTGGTCAGCTGGCGGAGCATCTTTTCGAGTCCGAAGTAGGTGCCGTTGAAGACGAATGTGAACGGCATCTGCTGGAAGCCGCCGGAGGAGGCCGTCGCCGATGCGGATGCAGAGGGGGCCGAGGAACTACCCGGCGTTGCGCTCGCGCCCGAGGAGGAGATCGAGGCGAATTCCACGCTCTTCTGTTTGGAGGCCTGCGCCAGTTCGTACATCAGCGAGGGCACTTCCTGGGTCGTGGGAACCGCTTTGCCGAGGTGCACGATCGTGCCGTAGCTGGCGGCGTACTTGGCCCGTGCCGCCCGCGCCGTGACGAGTTCGCTGTGGGCGCTGGCGAGCTGCGCTTCCGCCGCCGCCACCGCGGCAGCGGCCTGGCTGGCCTTCTTGCGCTCGGGAGACACGAACATCAGCCACACGACCCCGACGAACGCGATCGCGATGACGCCGATCAGGACGAGCCGGTCACGAGCGGTCATTTGGAGCTCCCGGTGCTGCTGCCGGCCGGGGCGCCCGCGGGCGTGGCCGGGTTGGAGACGTTGGTCGCGCTACTCGGAATGCTCGCGGGCAGCGGTTCGAAGATGACGTTCACGGTGAAGGTGGGGTTCGGGCTTGGGCAGCTGGTGGAGCCGCTGCCCGAGTCGGTCGAGCTCACCGAGCTCGCAAGCGTGGCTTCCTTGACGCCGGCGATCAGCCGCACCCGCTGGAGCGTTTCCGCGACCACGGTCTGGCTGTTGGCGCAACCGGTGAGGGTCACGCTGGGGACGGTGCCCGCCGGGGTCGCCGAGGTCACGGGCGCCGCGGGCGGCCGCTGGCTCGAGGCAGAGCCGGAGCCGCTGGTGCTCGAGCCGCCGGAGCTGCTGGAAGTTGACTTTTTGCTCGGTTCGGCGCCGGCTGCGGTGGTGCCGGTGAGCGAGGCGATCGACGTGCCGGAGGGCAGGACGCGGCTGAGTTCGTGCAGTGCGTGGGCCCAGTCGAAGCGCTGGTCCATGAGGCCTTCGGCGGCCGTCGTGCGGGCTTGGCTCTCGGCGATCAGACCGTTGTAACGGGCGAGCGCGCCGGCGTCGGAGCGGGCCTGTTCTGCTTCGGTGGTGACCTTCGCCGCCTGGGAGTTGTCGCTCGAGATCTCGTGCTTGGCTTTGCCGTACACGAACACGAGCAGGCCCAGCACGCAAACGAGTCCTATCACCGCGTAGGCGCCGCCCTGTGAGCGGCCGAGTCCGACGCCCGCGCCCACCCGCCGCTCGACGGGGATCAGGTTGACGGCCTTCATCGCGAGACCTCCTCGACCGACAGGCCGGCGGCCACGGCCAGGCGATGGACGGAGACCTCGCCGCGAGCACTACCCGAAAGCTGGACCTCGCGCGGCGTGACCTCGATGCCGAGGGCAGCCTGGAGCGCGTCGGCGAAGCCGGGGATGTCCTGTGCGGCCCCACTCAGAATCACCTGGGAGACGTCCCCGCCGCCCTCCTGGGAGCGGTGGAAGTCCAGCGAGTTGCGAACCTCGCCGTAGATGTCGCGGATGCCGCTCTCGAGCACTCCGTAGACGTCGTCGTCGTCGTCGCTGCCGAAGCCGCCGTCGCCGTAGGAGTCCTCGTAGGAAACCTGGTCCTCGGCCTCGTAGCCGGCGGCCGGCTGCTCGGCGTAGACCCCCTCGGGCGCCTGGAGACTCGCTCGGACCGGGCTCGCCCGCGGGCGTGGGCATCGGCGCGGCGAGGGCCCCGGGCTCGACGCCCTCCGCGGGCGCGGGCTGCTGTTCGGCGGCGGGCGCGGTCGGTGCCTCAGACGGGTCGGGCTGCTCCGAGAGCGCCGGGCCCCATTCGTCGCTGTTGGGGGCTTCGTGAGGTTGGCGGCGAACAGCAGCGCCCGCGCCTCGGGAGTGCTGATCTCGCGCTTGGCCGCCAGCTCCGCGGCCATCGACTCGATCCCACCGGCCACCACGCGGGTGAAGCGGCACACGGGACCCTCGGCGATCGCGAGGTTGGTGAGGCCGTCGACGTTGAGGTACAGCACCCGCGGGGTCTCCGCGGGCCCCTCCTGATCGGGAGCAAGGGGTTCGGGCACGTACAGCGAGCGGATCAGGGCGAAGGCGGACAGGTCGATGCCGACGGGGATCAGGCCGGCCTGCTCGATCGCGCCGAGCAGTCGCTCGATCATGTCGCGCTGTGCGGCGACCAGAACGACGCGCTGGCGTGGCCCCGCCGGCGTGTCGATCACGCCCAGCGGGTGGAAGTCCAGGACCGCGTTGTTGAGCGGCATCGGCACCTGCTCCTGTGCCTGGAAGTTCACGGCCGCGGCGAGTTCCTTGGCGTCCGTCACGGGGGGCAGCTCGAGCGTCCGCAGCACCGTCCGCTGGTTGGCGATGCCGACGCGGACGCGCTTGCTCATGCCGCTCTCGCCGAACAGCTCCTTCAGCGCCTCCGCGAGTCCCGCCTCGTCGTTCACTTCGCCGTGGTGGAGGGTGTCGGGAGCGAGCGACATGGTGGCCGCCTTCTCGACCATCACGGAGCCGCTCGCGCGACCCTGGGCGGCCGCGATGAAGCCCGGCTGAATGTCGAGCCCGACGACCGAGCCGCCCGGGCGGGCGAAGTTGAGGTTCATGACGTCCGTGATGTTCAGGCTCTTCAGGTCAGGGACCTTGAGCCGCTTGAGATCAGGCAGCCTGAGGCTGCTGAGGCTCGGCTTCGCCTTGAGGGCGTCAGGGGTGGAGATTTGGGGCAGTCTCATCGTGAGGGGCGTTCCGGGCGGTCGGCCTGCACGAGGGGTATCGGCGGCAGCCCCGACGCGCTTTAGTGCAGAAAGTTGCTGGTGTACGCGTGCAGGACCGGATCGCCCAGGAAGACCGCGAAAACGGCTCCGATCGCGAGGAACGGACCAAACGGGACGGCGGTCTTGCGCCCGGCCACGACCCCTTTACGGGCCATCACGAAGGCGCCGAACAGGACCCCCGCGACCAGCGCGACGAGCAGCGCCGGAGCCACGGCCGCACCGAGCATCAGCCCGAGGGCGCCGGCGAGCTTGACGTCGCCCATGCCCATGCCGGCGGGATAGGCGAGCGCCGCGAGCAGCAGGAAGCCGCCGGCGGCGGCGCCCGCGATCAGGCGTTCGGGCTCCCCGGCGGGGTCCAGCGCGGTGCCGATCGCCAGTGCCGCGATCGCGGCGAAGGCTGTCATGCGGTTGGGGATGATGCGGTACTCGAGGTCGATCAGCGCCGCCGGCACGACCACGATGATCACCAGGATGCTCAGCGCGATCGAGACGGGCGTGTGGTGGACGAGCACGGCGCCGACGCACAGCACGCCCGTGAGCGCCTCCACGAGCGGGTAGCGCACCGAGATCGACTCGCCGCAGCTGCGGCAGTGCCCTCGCAGCAGCAGCCACGAGAGCACGGGGATGTTGTCGTAGGGCTTGACCGGCGCGCCGCAGCCGGTGCAGTGCGAGCCGGGCTTCACCAGCGACTCCTTGCGGGGCAGCCGGTAGGCGACGACGTTCAGGAACGACCCCACGATCGCGCCCATCAGACCGGCGAATGTCGCTGCCTCAGCCACGTTCAGATCATCGACGGCGCGGCCCGGCTCCTTGAGTGGCAGAGCCCCTTCGGTCGCCCTCCGCCGCCCTCGGCGGGAGGGGTCTCACCAGGTACCGCTGCGACACCCGCCGGATTTCGCCGCCGAACTACATGTGCGGGTCAGTTCGCCGCTGCTGTTGCGGGTGATCGTGAACGTGTCTTTCGACTGGGGCGCGACGGCCGTGACCACGTATCCCTTACCCGATTCGGCTTCTTCGGCGATCTGCAGGTATGCGTTGTGGTTTCCTTCTGCGATCTGCAGCGAGCGGTCGTATTGCTGGAGCAGCGGAGGACTGATTCCCGCGTAGCTGGCGGAATGCTCAGTCGAGAAGGTCTCGGCCGCGAGTGAGGCCGTCCGCACCACTTCCTTGGCCGTGGTGTCAGAGGCCTTGCCCTGCTGATCGAGAAACGAAGGAATTGCTATTGCGGCGAGGATGCCGACGATCAGCATCACGATGAGCAGCTCGATGAGCGTCAACCCGTCGTCGCTGCGAAACGGTGCGCCGTATCCTCGCATCACCGGCCAGTTTCGACACCTTCCCTGTTGCGCGTTAGCAAGCACGGGACCCAGGCGGCTGAGGCGACACGGCCACGGCCACCCTCGCGGGCGGAGCACGAAGAGGGGCGGCCCGTGGGCCGCCCCTCTCTGATGACTTCGAGCACGTTCGGGCTCAGGCCCGGTCGCTGACTACCATTCGCCAGAGGCGGGGCAGCCGGTGCCGGCTTTGGCCGGCGCGCAGGTACGTTTGATTTCGCCTTCTTTGTTGCGCTGATGGTGAAGGTCGCGCCTTCGGTGCCTTCCGCGACGACTTCGTAGCCGATGCCGGCTTCCGACTTCAGTGGCTTCTTTCAGGTAGGCTTCTTTACCGTTTTTGGCGGTCAGGATCGACGGCTCGTATTTCTTGAGTTCCGGCGCCGTGACGCCTTCGTAGGTACCACCGTTGTCCGTCGAGTAGGTCTCGGCCGTGGTCTCAGCCGTACGCGCAAGCTCCTTCGCCTGCGACGCGGTGGCCTTGCTCTTCTGGCTCAGGAACGACGGAATGGCGATCGCGGCAAGAATGCCGATGATCAGGATCACGACCAGAAGCTCGATGAGCGTGAAACCACCCTCATCCTCAGAGCGCTGGCGCAGTCGGTTGAGCATTTGTTTGATCTCCTGGAACTGATTTTGTTTGGGCGCCAGCCCCGGTGTGACCGCTCAGTTCGCGGTGCGCGCCTCTCGTGCTCGCTGACACAGAGGGCCGCCGGCGTGTCTATGCACCACATGTCGGCGCTGCCTTCACGTCGGCACTGGCCTTTGTGAAGGCCATCGGCAGGCGCTTCCCAGCAGTTGAGCGGTGCAAACATGCTATGGACCGATCACGGACCGAATGGACCTCAAACGGCTTCACCTCTGGGCGCGACAGTGCGCCGTCCCCATACGGGCAGCCGATCGCCGTACCGCTTCGACCGACCCGACCGGTGGCAGCTACGCGAGCTGTCTAGCGCCGGTACCTGGTGCGAGCGCGTACAACAAGAGGGGCGGCCCGTGGGCCGCCCCTCTGTGATGACTTGGAGCGCGATCCGGGCTCAGGCCCGGTCGCTGACTACCATTCGCCAGAGGCGGGGCAGCCGGTGCCGGCTTTGGCCGGCGCGCAGGTACGTTTGATTTCGCCTTCTTTGTTGCGTTGATGGTGAAGGTCGCACCTTCGGTGCCTTCCGCGACGACTTCGTAGCCGATGCCTGCTTCGACTTCAGCGGCTTCTTTCAGGTAGGCTTCCTTACCGTTTTTGGCGGTCAGGATCGACGGCTCGTATTTCTTGAGTTCCGGCGCCGTGATGCCTTTGTAGGAACCGTTGTTGTCGGTCGAGAAGGTCTCGGCCGTGGTCTCAGCCGTACGTGCAAGCTCCTTCGCCTGCGACGCGGTGGCCTTGCTTTTCTGGCTCAGGAACGACGGAATGGCGATCGCGGCGAGAATGCCGATGATCAGGATCACGACCAGAAGCTCGATGAGCGTAAAACCACCCTCATCCGGCGGAGCGCTGGCGCAGTCGGTTCAACATTTGGAGATACTCCTGACTTGTCTGTTGGGCGCCAGCCCCGTGGAGTTCGCCTGAGTGCGAAACGACCTCCGTCGCCTTCCTGGATCGGGAGCCGCCGGCTTTGCTACGCATCGTTGTGATGCTTTGCCCTGCACCCCGGTTACTGGCTTTGTCACGCCGTCCATCGACCACGTTGGACAAGTTCTTAACCCACGCACGAAGGCTGGACGCATGACGTCCAAAAGTGCCTACAAACGGACACCGGACGTGTAGGGCCTATCGGACGACACCCATCTGGGGGATGTCGGGCCCCGCGCAGGCGCGCGGCCGGGCGGCTACTGGTTTCCGCGTCGAGGCGCTAGGCGGGAGTCTCGCCGGCGGCCTGGGCGCCGGGCTGCTCGCCCTGCGGCGCGGCGGCTTCCTCGGAGGAGGAACCGCGCGGCGCGGAGTCCTCGGAAGGCGATCCCCGGCAGCGGCCTCGGCCTCCTGGCGCTCGCGCCAGGCCGCCTGAGCGTCGACGTTCGCCTGGCGCATGCCGGTGCCCGAGCACCACGGGCAGGTCACGTTTTGCGGGCTTTCGCCGAGGTTTGAGATCAGCTGACCCCTGCCCCCACAGGGCATACACTCCCGCGACTCATCCGAACCGCCGCTGACCCCGTCCACGCTTGCTGTCTCGTCGGCCACGAGCCGCTCAGGGTAGCGCCCGCGCAGGTGCGGCAGCCGTGAGCGACCCTGCCGGACACGAGCGCCTGCGCGAGCTCGCGGGCGGGGCGCGGGCTGCCGCAAGGCTCGCCCTGGATACCGAGTTCATGGGCGAGGGGCGCTACCGAACGCTGCTGTGCCTGGTCCAGCTGGCGATTCCCGAGGGCCAGGGACCCGACGAGCGGATCATGATCCTCGACCCCCTCGACGACGAGCTGGACGCCTCGCCGCTGACCGAGGTGCTCGCCGATCCGGCGGTGCGCCTGGTGGTGCACGCGGGCCGTCAGGACGTTGCGCTGCTGCGCCGTCGCTTCAGCGCCGAGATCGCGAACGTGTTCGACACCCAGATCGCCGCCGGCTTCGCCGGGCTCGGCGCGCAGAGCTCCTACGACTCGCTGCTGACGGCGCTCTTGGGGCTGCGGCTGGCCAAGACGGCGAGCTTCACGCGGTGGGACACCCGCCCGCTGTCGCACGGAGCAGGTCGCCTACGCACGCGAGGACGTGGTGCATCTGCTCGAGCTCGCCGAGGTGCTCGAAGGACGCCTGCGGGAGCTGGGCAGGCTCCAGTGGGCACTCGAGGAGTGCGAGGTGGTGGCGAAAGCCAGCGACGAGCGCGATCTCGACACGATCCTGCGGCGCCTGCCCCGCGTATCGGGGCTGAGCGCGCGAGGCCACCGCGGTCGCCCGCGAGCTCGTGGCCTGGAGGGAGTCGGTGGCCGAGCGCCAGGACCGGCCCGTCCAGGGGGTGCTCAGCGACGCGACGCTGGTCGAGCTCGCCCGGCGCAGCCCCGGCTCGCGAGAGGCGCTCGGACGGATCCGTGGGCTTGGAGGCGGGGTCGGCGGCCGCCGCGGAGCGGAGCTGCTGGAGGTCATTCGCCGCGGTACCGAACGACCGGCGGACACCGTTCCGTCGACCCCTCGGCCACCGCCGCCCAAGCCCGACGACCCTCCGCTGGTGGCACTCGCCGAGTCGCTCGTGCGCGCACGCGCGCGCGAAGCCGGGCTGGCGTACGAGCTGCTCGGCCACGCGGGCCGAGCTGCAGGCGATCGTGACCGCCACCCGTGCCGGCGAGCGAGGCGGACGTCCGCACGCTCACGGGCTGGCGGCGCGAGGTCGCCGGAGCAGGAGCTGCTCGAGCTGCTGGGCGGGCGCTCCTCGCTGAAGGTCTCGGGCGCCGGATCCGACGCCCGCGTGCAGATCGCGCCCACCGGCGGTCCCGGCGAGGCCTGAGGCGTGGGCGAGCAGGCCTGCCACGATCGCGTCGACCGCGTGGATGTCTACGGCGACTCCGGAGAGACGGTCGCGGCGGTGGGCCTGACGCAGTAGAGGATCCCGAATGGGGTCCTCACCCCATTCCGAGCGCTGGCGCGGGCGCCGATACTGGCCTGGCCCCATGCGGGGACGAGGCGGTGCTCCCCCACGTCCTCTCCCCGATCCGCGGCGGCGAGGGGCGAGGGCAGCATTCGGCTTCGCCTCTCGCTGACGCGCCGAAGATGGAGCCGCCTAACCGGCTTCATCTACGCGAAAACGGCTCTATGGAGCCGTTTTCGTGCAGCCGTGACTATTCGATGTGGCTGTAGACTTCGAACAGCGGCAGGTACATCGAGATCACGATGAAGCCGACCATTCCGCCGATCACGATGATCATGATCGGCTCGAGGATCGAGGTGAGGGCTTTCACCGACGCTTCCACCTGTTCCTCGTAGAACTCGGCGATGCGGGCGAGCATGTGGTCCAGGGCGCCGGTCTCCTCGCCCACGCCGACCATGTGGGTGACCATCGCGGGGAAGATCGAAGCCTGGGCCAGCGGCGCGGCGATCGTGCCACCGCGCTTGACGGAGGCGATCACGCCGTCCATCGACTCCTCGATCACGGTGTTGCCGCCGGTCTTGCCGGTGATCTCCAGCGCCTGCAGCAGCGGGACGCCGGCTGCGGTCAGCGAGGAGAGCGTGCGCGACCAGCGCGCGACGCAGACCTGCTGGACGATCGAGCCGATCTTCATCGGGATGCGAAGGATGATGCGATCCCACTGTCGCCGTCCCCACGTGGTTTTCTTCCACCGCATGAACAAGATGATGGCGGCGGCGGTGCCGAAGAACAGCGCCCACCAGTAGCCGGTGACCACTTCCGAGAGGAACACCGAGACCTGCGTCAGCTTCGGCAGTTCTCCGCCGAACTGCTTGAACACGCCGACGAACACCGGCACCAGGAAGCCGACCAGCGCCATCATCACGCCGACGGCGAAGATGATCACCATCGTCGGGTAGATCATCGCCGATTTGATCTGGCGGCGAAGAGCCGCGTCCTTCTGCAGCTGGTCGGCCACCCGCATCAGGGCGTCCTCGAGCACACCGCCGGTCTCACCCGCCTGCGTCATGGCGACGAACAGCGTGTTGAACACCTTCGGGTGCCGCGACATCGCGTCGCTGAGCGAGAGCCCGGCCTCGACGTCCTTGCGGACGGCGACGATCGTTTCTTTGAGGAACTTGCTCTCGGTCTGCTCCTCGAGCACGTACAGCGCCCGCAGGATGCTCATCCCGGAGGAGATCATGGTCGACAGCTGGCGCGCGAAGATGGCGAGTTCGGTCGCCTTCACGCGCTTCATGAAGCTGAACTCGATCTCCCGCGAGCCGTGCTTGTCGGAGATGTCGAGAACGATCAGGCCACGGGCCTTGAGCTGGTCCGAGACGGCCTGCTTGGACTCGGCCTCGACCTCGCCCTTGGCCTTGCCTCCCGCGAGATCGAGGGCCTTGAAGACGTAGGTGCTCATCGACCGTTGACCTACGCGGCCGCCAGCGAGGGCGCGCCGAGCAGTCGCCTGAGCTCCTCCGGCGTGCGTGGAACGCGCTTCGGCGATCTTCAGGCCGATCTTGCCTTCGCGCACGAGCCCGGCCAGCGACGTGTCCATCGTCTGCATGCCGACGCTGGCGCCGGTCTGCAGGACGGAGTAGATCTGGTGGGTCTTGCCCTCGCGGATCAGGTTGCGGACGGCCGGCGTGGGCACGAGCACCTCGCAGGCGACCACGCGCCCGGACCCGTCGGAGGTCGGGATCAGCTGCTGGGTCATGATCCCCTGCAGCGCCACGGACAGCTGCACGCGCACCTGGTCCTGCTGGTGCGGGGGGAACACGTCGATGATGCGGTCGATCGTCTGGGCGGTGTCCTGCGTGTGCAGCGTGGCGAACACGAGGTGCCCGGTCTCGGCCGCGGTCAGGGCGGTCGCTGATCGTCTCGAGGTCGCGCATCTCGCCGACCAGGATCACGTCGGGGTCCTGGCGCAGCGCGGCCTTCAGGGCCGCGGCGAAGCTCGTCGCGTCGGCGCCCAGCTCGCGCTGGTTGACGATGCACTTCTTGTGCCCGTGCAGGAACTCGATCGGGTCCTCGATCGTCAGGATGTGCTCCTCGCGGGTGGTGTTGATCTCGTCGATCATCGCCGCCAGCGAGGTGGACTTGCCGGAGCCGGTGGGGCCGGTGACGAGCACGAAGCCGCGCGGCTTGCGCGTCATCTCGTGGACGACCGCGGGCAGGCCGAGGTCGTCGATCGAGCTCAGCCCGAAGGGGATCAGCCGGAAGGCGGCGCCGAGCGAGGCGCGCTGGAAGTACGCGTTGACACGGAAGCGGGCGTGGCCGGGGATCGAGTAGGCGAAGTCGAGCTGCCAGTCGGTCTCCAGGCGCTGACGCTGGTCGCTGGTGAGGATCGAGTAGACGATTTCGCGCGTGTCGGCGGAGGACAGCTTGGGGTACTCCGTGAGCGGGGACAGGCTGCCGCGGACGCGGACGGTGGGGTGGGCCCCGACGCTCAGGTGAAGGTCGGAGGCGCGGCGGTTGACGACCTCCATCAGCAGGTCTGCGAAATCGATGTCCATGGCCCACACATCGGCCCGCACCAGCAGGCCCAGGCCGCCGTTTGGACGGCGCCTGGACGAATATGCTCGAGGACGGGCCGGCCGCGCTCAGGCCCTGCCGGCGCGCCGCGCGGCTCAGCCGCTGCCGATGACGCGCGCGATCTCGGCGATCGAGGTCAGGCCCTGGCGGACCTTCTCCAGACCGTCGTCGCGCAGCCTCGTCATGCCCGCCCGCACGGCCACCTCGCGGAACGACCTCGGCCGGGCGGCGCTCGAGCGCCAGCGTCTGCAGCTCGGTGTCCATCCGCATGACCTCGTAGATGCGCGATCCGCCCGTTGTAGCCGCTGCCGCCGCAGCGCGGGCAGCCGACCGGCTCGTAGGCCTCGAGCTCGATGCGACCGCTGTAGCCGTTCTCGCGCAGCACCTCGGCCGGGATGATCGTGCGCTGCTTGCAGTGCTTGCAGAGCATCCTCGCCAGCCGCTGGGCGACCACGCAGTCGAGCGCCGAGGCGACCAGGAACGGCTCGACCCCCATCTCGATCAGCCTGCGTGATCGTCGAGGGCGCGTCGTTGGTGTGCAGCGTGGAGAGCACGAGGTGCCCGGTGAGCGCCGACTCGACCGCGATCTTGGCGGTCTCGCGGTCGCGGATCTCGCCGACCATGATCACGTCGGGGTCGGCACGGACGATGGCCCGCAGACCCGGCCGCGAAGGTGAGGCCCGCCTTCGGCGCCACCTGCAGCTGGGTGATGCCGTCGACTTCGTACTCGACGGGGTCCTCGACCGTGATGATGTTCTTCTCGGGCGTGTTCAGGAGCGCCAGCGCCGCGTACAGCGTGGTCGACTTGCCGGAGCCGGTCGGCCCGGTGACGAGCACCGCGCCGTGGGTCTCGCCGGCACGCCCGTTCGAAGCGCTCGCGGTCGGCCGGGCCCATGCCGAGCTTGTCGAGCTCGAACATCACGTTCGACTTGTCGAGGATGCGCATCACGACGCCCTCGCCGTGGACGCTCGGAAGCGTCACGACACGCAGGTCGACGTGCCTGCCGTCGACCGACAGGCCGACGCGGCCGTCCTGGGGCATGCGCCGCTCGGCGATGTCGAGGTCGGCCATGATCTTGATGCGCGAGACGACCCCGCCGGCCATCTTGCGGGGCACGGTCGTGATGTCCTGCAGCACGCCGTCGATGCGGAAGCGGACGCGGATTTCGCGGTTCTCGGGCGCGAGGTGCAGATCGGAGGCACCCCGCTCCACGGCCTGGGCCACGAGCCGGTTGACGAGCTTGACGACGGGCGCATCCTCGGATCCGTCGTGGAGCGCGACGACCTCGGCCCCATCGCTGTCGGCCTCCTCTTCGACCTGGCCCTCGACCACGTCCTCCAGCCGGTTCAGGCGCGAGATCAGCGAGGCGATGTCTTCCGGCGGTGCGACCGCTACGCGGACGTCGTAGCCGGTCATGATCGCCATGTCGTCGATCGCGAGCACGTTGGAGGGATCCGCCATCGCGACCAGCAGGGTGTGCTCGTCGGCGAACGACACCGGGATCGCACTGTGTCGCCTGGCCACCGGGATGCTGATCAGGTTGGCCGCGGTCATGTCCACCGAGAAGGAGGTCAGATCGAGGTGTTCGAGGCCATAGCGCTCGGCCAGCGCCCGGGCGAGGCCGTCCTGGGTCAGGGCGCCGCTCTCGAGCAGCAGCCGCTCCGGGGCCGTGCCCGAGTTGCGGGCCACCTCGAGCGCTTCGTCGACTGCGGCGCGCGAGGCCAGTCCCAGCTCGACGATCACGTCGGTCAGGAAGCGCCGGGTTCCACCGGCGCGCGATCCTTTCGACGGGGTGGGCTCCTCGGCCTTGGGGCTCTTGCCGGCCGCGGATCCTTTGGAGGCCTCAGCAGGCTCCAGCTCGTCGAGCCCGCCGCCGTCGTCGTCGAGCTCCACGTCGTCGGGCGCGGCCATCGACACGACCGGCTCGCGCTCCTCGCCGGCGACGTCCGCGTCGGGGTCCACCAACTGCACCTCGGGCTCGTGGGTCTGGGGCTCAGCCACGGGCGCCCCCATGCCCCCGCGGCGGCGGTCCGCCGCGGTCAGCCTCTGGCGGCCTGCTGCATGAGCTCCCGGGGAGCGCTGCGGCCCGTCCACAGCTCCAGGCTGAGGGCTCCCTGCGCGACGAGCACGTCGAGACCGTCGACGGTATGTGCGCCGTGGGCCCTCGCTGCGGCGAGCAGCTCTGTTCCTCCTGGGCTGTAGGCGAGATCCACGACATACGGGTACCTACCGACCTGATCGAACTTCAGCCCCACTTGGTTGAGTAGTGGGTGGCCGGTGGCCGAGGGTTCGAGAGGCGTTCGGGGCGCCGAGGGCCCGTCCGCACCCTCCCGGGGCAGCTCCAGGGCGGTGCAGTTGACGAGCAGATCGGCCTCCCGCGGGCGCTCGACGGGCGCCGCACCGAGCTCCTCGGCGAGTGCCACAGCACGCTCCGGGGTGCGATTCCACACCCACACCTCGGCCGCCCCGGCCCGCAGCAGGGCCCACACGACCGCCCGCGCGCTGCCGCCGGCGCCGAGGACCTGGGCGCGCATACCGCGGGGCGGAACGCCGAGTGCCTCGAGCACGCCCGGGGCATCCGTGTTGGCGGCCCTGATCTCCCCCTCGGGGGTGAAGGTGAGCGTGTTCGCGGCTCCGATCTCGCGGGCCTCCTCGGTGGCGCTGCTCGCCAGCTGCAGCGCGGCGTGCTTGTGCGGGATCGTCACGTTGGCGCCGAGGAAGCCCGCCGCGGGCAGCGCGCGGACGGTCTCGGCGAACAGCTCCGGCGGGACGGGCAGGCGCTGGTAGCGCCAGTCGGTCAGGCCCATCTGGGCCAGCGCGGCGTTCTGCATCGCCGGCGAACGGCTGTGGGCCACGGGCCAGCCCAGCACGCCGAGGCGAACGCTCACTTGTGCCTGCACACCGGCGGCTGCCCGCCGTTGGCAGCGACGGCGGCCTGGTAGGCGGCTGCGTCGGCTTCGAACTGCGCCGCGCTGACGGAGAACACGTGCTCGCCGCAGCCGTCAGCCCCGGCCACGTAATACATGTAGGCGACGTGGGCGGGATGGGCGGCCGCGTACAGCGACGCCAGCCCCGGGTTGGAGATCGGTGTCGGCGGCAGGCCTTTGTGGGTGCGGGTGTTGTAGGGCGAGTCGATCTTCAGGTCCGCCTCCGTGAGTTCGCCCGTGAGGGTCGGCTCGCCCCGGGCCAGCTCGAGGGCGTAGTAGATGCTCGCATCGACGCCGATCGGCATCCCCACCCGCAGGCGATTGAGGATCACAGCGGCGATCTTGGGACGGTCGCTGGGAATCAGCGCCTCGCGCTCGATCAGGGAGGCGATGATCAGCAGCTGATAGGGGGTCAGGTGCAGTGCCCGGGCGCGGGCATCGAGGCTGTGACCGACTTTTTCCGAGTACGCGACCAGCTGGTCTTCGACCAGGCGGGCGACGGAGTCCCCGGCGTAGATTTCATACGTCGCCGGGAACAGGAAGCCTTCGAGGTTCGGCGTGCCCGTCGGGGCCCCGAACGAGGCCGGATTCAGCATCGGCGAGCTGCGGGAGGCGTCCAGGTAGCTGCCCCGGAGCCCATCCCGGGCGGCGATGCGGGCTATCTGCAGGCGCGTGGACCCCTCCGGGATCACGACCTTGACGATCCTCGGGGCGGTGGCGGCGGGCTGGCTGTGCCGGTGGGACGTGAGCAGCGCCACCGCGGCTCCCAGCACTGCCGCGACGGCCATCAGCAGGAGCACCCGGCGCACCCGCGGGTCGCGGCGACGGCGGCGATCGCGCGGCGGCTCGCGCCGCCGTGGCGGGCGCTCACGCTGCCCACGCGGCTGCGAGGGCCCTGGTCGTTCCACGCCGGACAAGCGGCCCATGACCTTAACGACCGCCGCCCCCGGCCCGCGCAGGCCGGCCTGACCGCGACCCGCCCGCCGCTACCGGGACCCAGCGGCCAGCCAGTCCTCGAGCAGATGGGCGGCCGCGCGAGAGTCCTCCGCGGCACGGGAGTCCCCGCTCAGACGCTGGGCCATCCTGGTGGTGAAGCGCTCGTCGTGCAGCTGCACCGGTATCTGCTCGCCCAGACGCCCGGCGAGCCGCTCGGCGAAGGCACGGGTCTCTCGCGTCTGGGCGGTGTCGGCCCCGTCGAGACCGAGCGGGAGCCCGACCAGCACGAGCTGGGCCTCGCGCTCGGTGGCCAGCGTCCTCAGCCTCCCCAGCCCCCGGCGCGTACCCGGTTGGGTGACCGGCTCCAGCGGGGTCACGATCGTGCCCGTCGGGTCGCTGATCGCACAGCCGCACCTGGCACTGCCGTAGTCGAGCGCCAGCACCCGCATCGCCTATCGCTCCCCGCAGACCGCGCGCCACGCCCACGACGGCCGGCCGCCGCGGCTCATCAGCCGCCGAGCGCCTCGACGATCGCCCGCCGGGCGCTGCTCAGGGCCTCCGCTATGCGCTCGGGATCACGCCCTCCGGCCTGGGCGATCGTGTCGCGTCCGCCGCCCCCGCCGCCCACCTCGGTAGCCGCCACCTTCACGAGCTGTCCCGCCTTCAGTCCCCGCTCGACCAGCTCGGGTGCGACGCTGGCGACCAGGCTCACGCGTCCCTCGCCGGGAGCGGCGAGCACGATCACCCCGTCCCCGAGGCGTCCCTTGACGCGGTCCAGCACCTCGAGCAGGGCCTTCTGGTCGGGTGCCTGCGTGCTGGCCAGCAACACCCGCGCTCCGTCGAGGTCCTCGGCCGCCGCCAGCAGCTCATCGATGTCCGCCGACCCTCCCGCCGGTCCCTTGCGGGCGGCACGCTCGAGCTCCTTGCGGGACTTCAGCACCGCACGCAGCGCCTCGGGAGCGTCCTCCGGGCGCGAGCGCAGCTCCGAGACCATCTCGGCCAGGAGGCCGTCATGGGCGCGCAGCAGCTCCACCGCCGGCGGGCCGCTGAGCGCCTCGATCCGCCTCACGTTGGCCGAGCTCGAGGTCTCGCTGATGATCCGGAAGGCCCCGATCTCGGCCGTGCTGCGGACGTGCGTGCCGCCACACAGCTCGCGCGAGTACTCGCCCTCGCCGATCTGGACCATCCGCACGATGTCGCCGTACTTCTCCCCGAACAGGGCCATCGCCCCCAGCTTGCGGGCCTCGTCGAGCGTGGTCGTGATCGGCCGTACCGGGTCGTTGCGGTAGATCCAGTGGTTGACCAGCCCCTCGACGTCGCGCAGCTCCTCGAGCGACAGGGCCGCCCCGTGACTGAAGTCGAAGCGCAGCTTGTCCGGGCCCACGTATGAGCCGGCCTGGCGCACGTGCGTGCCCAGCACCCGCCGAAGGGCCGCCTGCAGCAGATGGGTCGCCGTGTGATTGCACTCGGTGGCACGCCTGGCGCCGGCGTCCACGCGCGCCAGCACGGCCTCCCCCTCGGCCAGCGCGCCCCGCTCCACGACCACGCTGAGCGCCTGGTCGTCACCGAGCCGGAAGACGTCCTCGACCCTCGCCCGGCAGTCCCCGCTCTCGCATTCGATCGTGCCGATGTCGGCGACCTGGCCCCCTCCGGGGGCATAGAACGGTGACTCCGCGAGCTTGACCAGGTAGCGCCCCGCGCCGCTGCCGGCACTGTTGCCCGCAGAGTCGTCGCCGAGGCCGCCGGCGCCCACGCCGTTCGCCTCGGGAGCGTCTGCGGGAAGGCTCTGCACAGCGGCCACCGTGGTGGGCTGCTCGGTCGTCTCGTAGCCGGTGAAGCTCGTGACCGACGATCCGCCGCCGGCGAACGCGCTCGCGGCTTCACGGGCGCGGGTGGAGTCGCTCGCGCCGGCGCTCGCCCGCGTGCCGGCCCGGCCGCGCTCGCGCTGGGCGTCCATCAGCTCCTGGAAGTCCCCCTCGATCGAGAGGCCCTCCTCGGCGAGCAGCTCGCGGGTCATGTCGTAGGGCAGCCCGAAGGTGTCGTGCAGGCGGAACACGACCTCGGCCGACAGTGCTTTGCCACCGGCCGAGCGGACCCGTTCCACCTCCTCCTCGAGCGTCTGGGTGCCCTGGTCGAGCGTCCGCCCGAAGTTCTGCTCCTCGGCCGCGAGCCACATGTCGATCACGTCGGCCTGCTCGAGCAGTTCGGGGTAGGCGCCGCCCATCAGCTCGCTCACCCGCTGGCCGTAGCGGACGAGGAAGCCCGGTGCGAGCTCGAGCACCCGTCCCTGGTGGATCGCACGGCGCATCACCCGCCGCAGCACGTAGCCGCGGTCCTCGTTGGAGGGCACCACCCCGTCGGCGATCAGGAACGTGCAGGCGCGGGCGTGGTCGGCGAGGATCCTCAGCGCGCGGTCGCTCGTGAAGTCCGCCCCGTAGCTCGCCCCGGACAGCTGCTCGCCGAGTTCGATCAGGGGCATGAACTGGTCGGTCTCGAACACCGAAGGCTTGTCCTGCAGGATCGCGGCCATGCGATTCAGGCCGAGGCCGGTGTCGATGTTGTTCGCCGGCAGCGGCTTCAGCTCGCTCCCCGCCCCGCTCGCAGCGGGGCGCTGGTCGTACTGCATGAACACCAGGTTCCAGTACTCCAGAAAACGCTCGGTGTCCCCGCCCGGGCGGTCGCTGTCGGGCCCGTACACCGGCCCGCGATCGAGGTACAGCTCCGAGCAAGGGCCGCACGGGCCAGTGGGGCCGGCCTGCCAGAAGTTCTCCGAGCGGGGGCACAGCACGATGCGCTCGCGCGGCATCCCGACCTCCAGCCAGCGCTCGATCGCGTCCGCGTCCGGGCCCAGACCGAGCTCCTCGTCGCCTTCGAACACGGTCACCCAGATGTCCTGCTCGCGGAAGCCGAAGACCTCGCGGGAGAGCTCCCACGCGAACGCGATCGCCTCGCTCTTGAAGTAGTCGCCGAAGGAGAAGTTGCCGAGCATCTCAAAGAACGTCAGATGCCGGGCGGTGTTGCCGACGTTGTCGATGTCGACCGTACGGAAGACCTTCTGGCAGTCGGTGAGGCGGGGCGCGGGCGGCACCTCCTGGCCGAGGAAGTAGGGCTTCAGCGGGTGCATCCCCGCGACCGTCAGCAGCGCCGAGGGGTCGTGCGCGGAGGGCACCAGCGAGGCGGAGGGGATGCGCCGGTGCCCGCGCTCCTCGAAGAAGCTCAGGTACCGCTCGCGGATCTCGTCCGAGGTCATCACCCTCAGGATCTTAGGTGTGGCCTGCGCTCAGCGGTGGTCGGCGATCTCAGCGTGCCCGACGACCTGCTCCCCGTCGTACAGGCAGGCGATCTGTCCCGGCGCCGTTCGCTCCATCGAGCGCTCCAGCCGCACGAGGCCGTCGCGATGCTCACCGGGCGCGGGACTGCCGTGCAGGTGGCAGGGATGCAGCCTGCCGTGGGCGCGCACGCGCACGCCGTCCACCCGACCCCCCTCGCGCACCAGCGTCAGGTCCCGCAGCGGGAGCTCGTCGGTGAGCAGCGCCGGCCGGGGACCCACCGTGACGGTGTTGGTGGCAGGGTCGGTGTCGAGCACGTACAGCGGTTCTTGACCCGAGAGGCCCAGCCCGTGCCGCTGGCCGATGGTCAGCAGATGACGCCCGGGGTGCTCCCCGAGCTGTACGCCCTGCTGGTCGGTGATCGGCCCCGGACGCCGGCCGAGGTCCGCGTGGCGAAGCAGGAAGCGCTCCTGGCCGGTGCCGGCGAGGAAGCACAGATCCTGGGAGTCGCGGCGTCGGGCCACCGACAGCCCGGCCCGCTCGGCCAGCTCGCGCACCTCGGGCTTGTGCAGCCCGCCGAGCGGGAAGCGCATCCTGGCCAGAGAACTCGCCGACAGGGCGCTCAGCACGTAGCTCTGGTCCTTGCGCTCGTCGCAGGCCATCTGCAGCAGGCCCTCCTCGCTGACGCGGGCGTAGTGGCCGGTGGCGAGCGTCTGCGCGCCGAGACGCTGGGCCAGCTCGAGCATCGCGTCGAGCCGCACGTTCCCGTTGCAGGCAACGCAGGGGTTCGGCGTGAGCCCGTCGCGGTGGGCCTGCAGCCAGCCGTCCACGACGCCGGCCCGGAACTCCTCGCGCAGGTCGATCGAGAAGTGCGGGATCCCGAGCTCGTGCGCCAGCGCCCTGGCTCCCCTGACGGCCTGGGCCGAGCAGCAGCTGAGCTCTCCGTCACCCTCGGGGTCCGACCACAGCTCGAGCGTCACCGCAACGGCGTCCTCGCCGGAGGCGCTCACCAGCAACGCCGCCACCGCGCTGTCCACGCCCCCGCTCATGGCCACCAGCGAGCGCCGCGGGCTCGGCGCCAACGGCGGACAGGCGCGGACCGCCGCGCCCAGCGCCCGGTGCATCGCGTCCGCGGCCAGCTCGGCCGCGTGCAGCTTGGAGGTGGACAGGCCGCCGAGCTCCGAGGCGATCTGATCCGCGCCCAGGCGCGCGGCGTCGAGCAGGCTCGTTCCGCGCAGCAGGCCGACGGTGGCACTTCCCGCGGCGATCGTCGCCCCGCAGCCGCTGGCGTCGAAGCCGGCGTCGTCGATCAGGGTCCCGTCGCCGCTGTCACCCAGCGCGAGCGAGATTCGCACGAGGTCTCCGCAGGCGGCCCCGCCGGCGGCGCCCGTGAAGGCTCCGGGGGGCGTGTGGCCACGTCCCAGGGGACCTTCCAGATGGGTGATGAGCTGCTCGCTGTGCGGTCGCACCCCAGCGAGTTTAGGCCTCAGCCGGCGCGGACTTCCTTGATCGCCTGTTCGATCGAGAAGGTGTCCTGCAGCCCCGTCAGCGAGTCTGTGCGGTGCGGGCCGATGATCAGGATCGTCGGCGTGCCGTAGACCGGCATCTGGCGCGTGATGGCACCGTAGGAGGCGACGTTCTTGGCGCTGCTTTCGAACACGTCCACGCCCTTGCGGCTGCCGCCCACGGAGTGGACCTGGCTACGCACGGCGCGGTCGTTGGATCCGGCCGGGTTCCAGAAGAACACCAGCGCGACCTTGCCCTGACCGACCGCCGCTTCGACTTCCCGCTGACCGATGGGGGCGCCGACGCTGGGGGCTCCGCTGGTGGTCGGAGAGGTCTTGTGGGCGGGCGCAGCAGGAGCGGCGTGCTTGACCGTCGCCTTGACGTGCGTGGTGGTGCCGGCGTGCTTCGTGGTCGCCGTTACGTGCGTGGTGGTGCCCGCGTGCTTCGTCGTCGCCGTTACGTGCGTGGTGGTGCCCGCGTGCTTCGCGGTCGCCGTTACGTGCGTGGTGGATCCCGCGTGCGTGGTGGTCTTGGCGGGCGTGTTGGAGGAGCCCGCGGATCCGCTTGCGGTGCCCGACGAACCGCTTTCGGCGGGGGTCGTGGAGGTCGCCTGGGCCGATTTTTCTTCGAGCTGGTGGGCGTTGTTTTCGGAGGTGGAGACGGCGCCGTGGGCCTTGGCGATGGCCTTGGTCAGGCCTTCGACGCCGGGTGCGGACCCGTGGTAGATCTTGCCGGAGGAGGAGCCGCCCGAGCCGGAGGCCGGCTGGGAGGAGCCGCTGGGCGCCGAGGAGGAGGCTGAGGAGCCGCCGGTCGAGCCTGCGTTGGTGTGGTGGCCGAAGGCCACGAACCAGGTTGCCGCGGCGAGCACGAGTACCACCAATGCGATCTGGTACGGGCGGGAGATCTGCTGCATCGCCACCCTTTTCGGCAGTTCGCGGACGAAAGTTGAACGGTGGTGGCAGCCTTGGACGAGGCCCCCTGCCGTAGGGGCCCCGAGCGAGCGCTGCGGGCGCCCTTGCAGGACGGCCTTCGCGGGCGCGGCCGGGGAGCCTCGCCAGGCCTGCTAGAGGGCGTGCTGGCCGCGCAGCACGGCATGCACGACGGCGTCGATCGCCACCGGCTCCTGACGGCGCTGTTGCATGTCTTTCAGCACCGTCTGGGAGTCGCCCACGATCGCCACGTACAGCGCTCCGATCGAGTTCGCCTGCGAGAGCTGTCCCTTCAGTGAGCGGCCGGCGAGATCCATCTGCGCCGACAGCCCGGCCCCACGCGCCTGGGTGAGCAGGCCGAAGGCGCCGGCCCGAGCCGCGGGGGAACGGTCCTCGAGCACGATGAACAGCTCCACGGGTGCGGGTGCCGCCACCGGCACCTCGCCGGCGAGCAGGATCCGCTCCACGCCGGCGGCCCAGCCGATACCGGGGGTCGCAGGGCCGCCGAGCTCCGCCACCAGGCGGTCGTAGCGTCCTCCGCCGCCGACCCCGCTCTGGGCGCCGAGGGCGTCGGAGGTGAACTCGAACACGGTGCGGGTGTAGTAGTCGAGACCCCGCACGAGGGTGGGATCGACCTCGTAGGGAACGCCGGCCGCGTCGAGCAGCGAGCGCACGTCGGCGAAGTGGACCGCGTCCTCGTCCTCGAGCTGGTCCAGCAGCAGGGGGGCCTTCTCCATCACCGCCCGAGTGCCGGGGTGTTCGGAGTCGAACGCGCGCAGTGGGTTCAGCTCGATGCGAGCCCTGACCTCCTCCGAGAGCTGGTCCTCGTTGGCGCGCAGGTAGGAGGTCAGGCTCTCGCGATAGGCGCCGCGGCTCTCGGGGCTGCCGAGGCTCGAGAGCCGCAGGCGCACCTGACGCACCCCGAGCGAGCTGAGCAGGGCGCTGGCAAGAGCGATCGACTCTGCATCGAGAGCGGGATCCTCCGAGCCGAGCGCCTCGGCCCCGACCTGCCAGAACTGCCGGTATCGCCCCGCCTGGGCACGCTCGTGGCGGAAGAAGCTCGACAGGTACCAGAGCTTCACCGGCTGGCGGCGCTTGTGCATGCCGTGTTCGACATAGGCCCGGCAGATCGGGGCGGTCCCCTCGGGGCGCAGGGTCAGCTCCCGGCCGCCGGCGTCCTCGAAGCTGAACATCTCCTTGCGGACGATGTCGCTGGAGGCTCCCACGCCGCGGGCGAACAGCTCGGTGGACTCGAAGGTCGGGGTCTCGATGCGTTCGTAGCCCGCCGGCTCGAGGATCGCCCGGGCGCGGGACTCCAGGGCGGTTCGCGCCGACGCCTGCTCTCCGAGCACGTCGAAGGTGCCCCGCGGGGCTTTGATCTTGGGGGCGCTCAACGTGCGGGGGCGCCCGGGCCCGCAGCTGCTGCGGCCGCCGGGACACTCGCGCGGAGCTCCGCCAGGAACGGATTCGTGTCGCGCTCCCGCTGCAACGTTGTGACGCCCATGTGTCCCGGATAGACCACCGTCTCAGCGGGGAAGCGGGCGAGCAGCGACCCGATCGAACGCTCCAGCGTGGGCCAGTCTCCACCCGGTAGGTCCACCCTTCCGACCGACCCCTGGAAGAGGACGTCGCCGGACAAGCAGGGCGCCGGGGATCGCGTAGGTGAGGTGGCCCGGGCTGTGGCCCGGCGTGAACAGGACCTCGATCTCGAGCCCCGCCAGCTGCAGGCGCTCCCCGCCGGCGAGCGTGTGCTCGGCCTCGTAGCTCTCGAAGGGACCGAACCCGGGTGGGACCCAGCGCATCACGTCCGAGAGCACCGGGCGCTCGATCTGCGGGCAGTACACGGGCGCACCGGTGGCCCGGGCGACGGGCGCGACGGCCCCGATGTGGTCGAAGTGGCAGTGCGTGAGCAGGATCGCCTCGACCTCGACCCCGAGTGCGTCGACGGCCTCGAGCAGCCGCTCGGGCTCGTCCCCCGGATCGATCATCACGGCCGCGCGCGAGCCTCCGTCGGGGCGCACGATGTAGGAGTTCTCCTGGACCGGCCCGACCGTGAACGAGCGCACGTCGGGGGCGTTCACGACCCGGCTCCCCGGCGGACCTCCGCGGCGGAGGCTTTGCGGCGGCGACGGCGCTCATACACCCATTTGTCGGTGTAGTAGCTGATCGGGATGTACATCACGAGCACGATCGGGAAGAGGGCGAAGGCGCTTGAGGCCTGGTGCAGCAGCAGGATCACGATCGCCACCATCAGGATGGCGGCCACCATCGCCCGCACGAACGCGCCACTCCAGGTCGGCGGACGGTCGCGGCGATCCTGTGGCTCCTGGCGGGCCTTGGCGGAGGGCGCGGCGCCCTTCTTCTCGGCCGCCGTCGGCTTACGGCCCGTGCGCCCGCGAGACTCGACCACGCCGGCGGCGTTGCCGCGGTGCTTGGTGCTGCGCTTTCTGCGTGTCTGTGCCATCGCCCGCTAGGAGCGTAGTGCCTCCGAGGGCGGGTGGCCTCAGAGGGCCCGCCCCGACGCCTGGCTCAGGCGCCCAGCGCGTTCTCGATCAGGTGGCGCTGGGGGTCGAAGCCGGGCATCGGAACGTCCTCCGGGAACCCCTCCATCGCCGCGCGGGGCGCAAGCCCGACCAGCTCTGCCTCCGCCACCGGCACCCGCCGGGCCACCGCGGCCACGACCTCGGCCAGGGGCAGCTCGAGAGGGCGCTCGACGTTGAACGACACCTGGGCTCCCCTGCCCTCGAGCAGGACCCCCATCGCCCGCACTCCCGGAAGCCCATCAGCGCCTCCCTCCCGGATCGAGGCGGCCACCGAGCGGGCGGCGTCGAGGTCGGCATCCGGTCCGAGCAGCAGGTTGAAGGCCACGAGCGGCTCCCTGGCCGCGACCAGGGTGGCGCCCGCCGTTGGATGAAGGATGGACGGGCCGAAGTCGGGCACGAGTGGCGGATCGTGTGCGCCCATCCGCCGTCCCAGGCCGGCGACCCCTCCGCGGCGCAGCTCCGCACGCGTGCGCTGCGCTCGTCCCTCCGAGGCCGTGAGGTCCCCGTACAGGAAGACCGGCAGGGCGAGCTCCTCCGCGATCCGGTCGGCGAGCACCAACGCCTCCGCGCACGCCGTTCCCCGCAGCTCCGGGGCCAGGTACACGATCGGGGCGACATCGAGGGCGCCGACATGGGGGTGCTGGCCGGCCTTCGGGTGTCCCTCCCCCACCGGCCCCATCACGTCGATCTCCTCCACGGCCACGGCCGCAGCTCGCAGCATCGCGTCACCGAGCCGGCTGGGAGAGCCCGCGACGGTGAGCACGGTGCGATTGTGGTCAGCGTCACTGTGGGCGTCCAGCAGCCGGAGCGTGGCCGCGTCCCCCGCGCCCGGAGGTCCGTCGGCCCCAACGCCCTCGAGCGCCCTCTCGAGCGCTTCGATGACCGCGGGATCGCGACCCTCGGAGAAGTTGGGAACGCCCAGAAGGGGAAGCTCGGTCATCACCCGGGCGAGGCTACCCCGGTGGACCATGGGCCGCATCCCCGTGAGGCCGAAAACGAACGGGGATACCTCGTTCCCGCGGACGCCAAGCGCCGGATCGCGTCGCGGGCCAAACGCCCCCGGCGCGGCTACACTCCGGAGCCGAGCCGGAGTAGCTCAGTCGGTTAGAGCAGCGGAATCATAATCCGCGTGTCGGGGGTTCGAGTCCCTCCTCCGGCACTCCGAAGCCGCTGCAAATCAACGGTTTGCGGCCTCGTGGATTCGGGCTCAAAGGCCAATTTGGACTCCAATTGGTCTCCAGATTGGTCTCGGGAGACGGGCGCTGTCGGAGTCGTCGACGGTGGCCGTGGCCTTTCATCGACGTCGTTGCTCCCGGAGGGTTCGATTGAGAGCGCCGACGGGGCACGTCGTGCACCGTCGCGGCTCTCGCGGCGACGTCTGGTACGCCAAATACCGCCTACCGGACGGTAGGCATGCCACTGTGGGCGGCCGCGCGGGCCAGGCGCCGGCTAGTCCGAAGCGCAAGCCGCGCGAGGCGACCCGCCGCGGCGCTCGACCACGCCGCCCGCGCGCTCGAGCTCTCGGGACGGCGAGCACGGCTACGGTGCCTTCGAGCCGCGCGCGGCAGCACTCGTGGCGACCCGGCTCAGCGGCCGGCGTCTGACGCCAGCGTCGGCGTGAAGCGCGCCGTCGGTGGCTCCGGTCGACTTCTGCGGAGGCACGCCCAACGACCGATGTAGCGTCTAAGCTGACCCATATGACACCACAAGAACCGATTAGATCTGAGGTCGGGATTCGGGAGCTCCACAACCAGCTGAGCAAGTACGTCCGCTACGTCGCGAACGGCGGTGAGGTGACGGTCACGATGCGCGGAGCGCGCGTCGCTCGGCTCACACCGATCGACGGACCGGACCCGCTCGAGGATCTCCGCCGTCGAGGCCTCGTGAGCGAGCCGGTAGGCAGCTGGTCCCCACGCAGCCACCGCCCCGAACCGCGCGCCTCGGTCGCCGATCTCGTCTCCGAGCAGCGCCGCTGAACGTCTACTTCGACACCTCCGCGCTGATCAAGCTCCTCCTGCACGAGGAGGGTTCTGATCTTGCCGCGGAGCTCTGGCAAGCCGCCCGAGCACGCCTCGCGAGCTGGCTCGTATATCCCGAGGCACGCGCCGCGCTATCTGCTGCGTCCCGCGACGGACGGCTTCCGCCGGCCGACGCCGAGCGCGTGGCGCCCGACCTGCTCGCGATGATCCAGAGCATGCAACTCATCGGGGTCGACCGCGGTCTCGCCCTGTCGGCCGGCGAGCTCGCCGCGCAGATGGCGTTGCGCGGTTACGACGCCGTCCACCTCGCCACCGCGCTGAGCGTCGAGGACGACCTCGTTCTCGCGACCTGGGATCGCGAGCTCGCCCGGGCTGCGACGAGGGCAGGACGAGCGGTTGTTCCACCGCTCGCGGCGGGTTAGCTCGGCTCGCGCTTCTTCACGCGGTCAAAGCCGTGCGGCCGCCGCGTGTACAGTTGGTCTCGAACCTGGTCTCCGTCTCGGCGAAAGTGACCGCGCCGAGCCGCCCCTTTACCCGACCGGATCTGGCTCAACAGAGCCAAACTCGACCTCAGGGGCGGCGGTCATAATCCGCGTGTCGGGGGTTCGAGTCCCTCCTCCGGCCTTCCTGATCGGCGTCCCCTGGGCTCTCTTTGGGCTCATAGTGATCCTCACCCAGATCCCATGAGGGACCTGTCAGTCGCGCTTTCAACGGGCGCGGCGATCTTCGTCGGAGCCCTGGTCCTTGCCGGGGAACTCCCTGCCTGGTTGCTGATCGTCGCGCCGATCGTGATCAGCATCGGCGTGGCCGCGAGATTGCCGGGCACGGGCGAGGAGCCGCTCGAGCCGGGCGAGTTCAGGTAGCGCCGCCACAGACCGGCGCGGTGATTTCGCCCGCAGCGTGGCGCTGTCGGACGACGGCGGCACCGCCCCGATCGGCGCCCCCAAAGATGCCCGTGTGGGCGCCGCCTTCACCTACGGGGAATAAGAGCCGGCCCCGTCCGTCCAAAAGCGGGAAACTGATCGGACCCCAACCCGAATGGAGGTCACGATGAGCAGTACCGTCGCGAGCGACCAGATAGCGGCCCGCGGATCCGACGGCCCCGGGGGAGTCCAGATGGGCCTCGAGATGGTCGCCCTGCCCGTGGCCGACGCCGAGCGCTCCAAGCGGTTCTACACGGGCCTCGGCTGGCGCCTCGACGCCGACCTGTCCCCCGTGGATGGCTTCCGCATCGTGCAGGTCACGCCCACCCGCTCGGCCACCTCGATCCTGTTCGGCGAGGGCGTCACCTCCGCCGCGCCCGGCTCGATCGACACGCTCCTGCTCGTCGTCGACGACGTCAACGCCGCTCGTGCGGATCTGCTCGCGCACGGCGCCGAGGTGAGCGAGATCTTCCACGGCCCCGGCGCCGGCTTCCGGCACGTGTTCGGAGGGCCGCGCGACGCGGGCCGCGACCCCGAGGGCCGCTCCTACGTGTCGTGGGCGACGTTCGAGGACCCGGACGGCAACGGCTGGGTGCTCCAGGAGATCAAACAGCGGCTCCCCGGGCGCGAATGGGCGCCGGACGGGACCGCCGGCGTCGAGGGTCTGGCCCTGTTGCTGCACGAGACCTCCGAGCACCACGATCACTACGAGAAGACCCACGAGCAGCACAACTGGTGGGACTGGTACGCCGCCTACATCGACGCCCGCCGGCACGGGGACGATTCCGACGCCGCCGTCGCGGCCGCCAACCGCTACATGGACGAGGTCAAGCACGTCGCAGCCCGCTGACCGATAGGCCCGGCGGGGCGCCCCTCACGGACTACAGTCGTGCTATGGCGGGTGTACCGGATTTCTCTGGTCCTGGCCCCTGGTCACTGCCTGTCGGCGGGTACGTGGTCGAGGAACTGGACCTGAGCTATCCCGCGATCCTCGTGGCACGCGACCCTCGCAGCCGCAGACAGCTGAAGGTGCAGCTGAACCTGCCGTTCGCGTTCTCCGATGAGCACGGCGCGCGACGCGAGATCGGCCTCGAGGACCAGCCCCACAGCGAGCCGACCGGGCACGGCGTGGTCTACCTCGGGCCGCGCGAGCTGATGCCGCTGCTCTCCCCCCTGAGGACGCTCACGGGCGACGTCATCGACTACGCCACCGTGTGGCCGACATCGGAGCTCCAGATCGAGACCTGGAGCGGGCGCAGCGTCACCGTGTCGGCCAAGGACGGAGGCGAATGGGAGGTCATCGGGCCTGGCTTCTACATCGTCGGCGTGTTCGGCGAGCCCACGATCTGGACGGGAGGTGTGTGGCAGCAGTGAGCGGCGCTCAGGCGCCGGGGCGGTACATCCGCTCGAGCACCCGCAGCTTGAGGCCCACCGGGGCCGGGGAGTTGACCCGCATGTACCACCGGATCACGGCTCCCGGGACGAGACTGCGGCGGCCCTTGTCGAAGGCCTCCAGCGACTCACGAGCCACCTGCTCGGGGGAGATCTTGCCCGGCACGGGGGGCAGGTAGCCGGGCTCGTAGCCGGCGACCTCCTGCCACTCGGTGGGCACGGGACCGGGGTTCACGCACAACGCCTTGACGCCGGTGCCCCGCAGCTCGCCGCTGAGGCCCTCGCTGAACGAGCGCGCGAAGGCCTTCGACGCGGCGTAGCTGACCTCGAAGGGGATCGGCTGCATCCCGGCCGTCGACGCCACCGTGATCACACCCCCACGGCGGCGGGAGATCATCCCCGGCAGGAACGCGTGGGTGAGGGTTATGAGCGCCTCGCAGTTGACCCGCACCAGTTCGGCGTCCCGTACCGGGTCGATGTCCGCGAAGCGTCCGTGGGTGCCGAAGCCGGCGTTGTTGACGAGCAGGTCAACCTCGAGTCCCAGCTCGGCGACGTGGCCGGGGAGCGCCGCGGCGTCGTTGGCCAGGTCGCAGGACACCACGTGCGCCCGCCCCGCCAGCTCGGAGGCCAGCTGCTGCATCCGCTCGGCCCGCCTGGCCACCAGAATCAGCTCGTATCCCTTCCGGGAGAGCTGCTTCGCGAACTCCGCACCGATGCCCGACGAGGCTCCGGTGACAAGCGCCACTTCCGCCATCACGGCCACCCTACCGGAGCGCCGATCGCCCACAGGCGCCCGCGCGAAGCGGCCGCCGTCGGCGCTCGGCCTGGTGCTAGTGGACCACCACCTTGCCCACCATCCCTTCCGAGACGTGGATCGTGCAGCGATACGAGAAGGTGCCCTTGTGCGTGAAGCGGACCGTGAACGATCCGTGGGATTGGGTGTGCGAGTGGAAGTGCGCTGCGGTGACGTTGTGTTCGATGCCGCCGTCGCGCCACTCCCAGGTCACGCTGTCGCCGGTGTTCACGTTCAGCGTGGAGGGATGAAAGCGCAGGTTCTGGAGCGTGACGACGTGCGTGCGGGCAACGTGGCCGCTGCTGGCCAGCGCGGCCGCGGGGGCGGCGATCGCGCCGCAGGCCGCGAGCGTGAGCGCCGCACGCCTGGCGGTGCGGGCGCGTGTGGCGCGCTTGCTGGTGGGGGACATGGGTCTCCTTCCGGGCTCGTCTCGTGGAAAGTGGCGGGGAGCCCCTCGGTTGAGCATCTTTCCACTAGGACTCCGAGCGCCGCGCAACCTTTCACCCAGGCGCATCCTGCCGTGCGCCGGGCACCCGCCAGCTACAGTCCATCCGTCATGTGCTCGCCGCGAGCACTCACAGTGGGGGTCTGATGCCGTCGCTGGACCCAGCATCGCTGCCTCAACACACCGACCGCCTGTTCCGGGCCGCGTGGGCCCTGACGGGCTCTCGCGAGGACGCCCAGGACCTCGTCCAGGAGACCTTTGCCCGCGTCCTGGCCCGCCCCCGGGTCCTGCACGGCCAGGACGAGCTCGCATACCTGCTGCGGGTCTTGCGCAACACCTTTCTCACGCAGCGGCGCACGGCTTCGCGCCGGCCGCAGATCTCCGGCAGCGAGCTCGACGACGTCGAACCGGTGGACCCGCGTACGGGCGCTCGACCCGAGCAGGCTGTGGAGACCCGCGAGGTGATCTCCCGCATCGCCGCCCTGTCCGAGGATCACCGCCTCGCGCTGGTGGCCGTCGATGTCCTGGGGCTGTCCTATCGTGAGGCGGCGCGGGCCCTGCGCACGCGAGAGGCAACGATCGCAACGCGCGTCTTCCGCGCCCGCCAGCGGATCGCACGCGACCTCGGCGAGGGCGCACCGGCCGCGAAACGGCCGGAGAAGTCTCCCCAGCAGGAGGGCTCCTCCAAGCCCGAAAGTGGACCGACATCCGAGAGCGGGAATAGGAAGGGGTCTTCAGGAGTCTTTACAACCGAAGGACCACGATCATGAGACGCAAAAAGGCAGAGGCGCGGATCGCCCAAGAGGCTGACGGCACCCTGCCCGAGCCCGAGCGCCGCGAGCTGGCGACCGAGCTCGAGGCCTCGCCCGAGCTCGCCGGTGAGCTCGAGCTCCAGCGGCATGCGCTCTCGCTGATGCACCAGCTGGACGCCGAGCAGGCGCCACCCGCGCTGCACGCGAGCGTCCAGTCCCTGATCGACGGCCAGCCGGCCGCGCGACCGCGCGCGCGCCGCTCTTGGCGGCTCGCGCCGGTGGTGGCGATGGCCGTCGTGGCGGTCGCACTCGCGGTCGTGCTGCTGTCCGGCGGCTCCTCGAGCACGCCGAGCGTCAACCAGGCGGCAACGCTTGCGCTGCGTCAGCCGACCCAGCCCTCCCCGCCGGAGAGCACCGATCGCCGTGCGGCGCTCCAGCTACGGGTCGATGGGATCTCTTTCCCCTACTGGCGTCACGACCTCGGGTGGAGCACCAGCGGAACCCGCAGCGACACGTTTGCCGGCCGCTCGGCGACCACCGTCTTCTACACCGGCCACAGCCCCTCGGGGGGTACCGCCAGGGTCGGCTACACGATCCTCTCCGGAGATGCCCTGCCGTTGCCGAAGGCCACAGCCGTGGAGCAACGCGGCGTGCGCTACTACGTGCTCAACGACCAGGGAGCGACGGTCGTGACCTGGCGCCGCAACGGTCACACCTGCATCCTCGCGGCTCGCGGGCTCGCCCCGCACACGCTCCTGCACCTCGCCGCCTGGGCCTAGGCGGCTGTCGCGGCCTCGCCGGCGGCCTCGCCGTCGCCGAGCCGGATCCCGCCCCACTGCCGGCGGGCGCGGGCGATCTAACCGCGCCGCAGCTGGACCGTCAGGCTGCGGTGTGCCGAGCCCGCGCCGGGGACGCTGAGCGTCAGGTGCACGAGCAGCTTCAGGCGGCCGCGGCGGCGCAGGGCACGCTGGGCGCGCGGGCTGATGAGCACCGCGAAAGACACCCTGCCGGCGTGAAGGTGAGAGCGGGTGAGGCTGCCCACCGGCGTCGAGGAGCCGGACTTCGAGATCTGGCCCGCCGCGGCCAGCAGCTGGATCACCAGCCGCGAGCCGCCGGAGGGAACGAGCACCGTCCCGTGCACGCCCTTGCCGTGCTGGACCGAGGCGACCGCCACCGCTGCTCCCGACAGCGACAGGTGCACGCCCCCCGACAGCCCTCCGGCGCCCGGGGAGCCGGGGGAGCCCGAGCCACCCGGCGCAGCGCCTTCCTGGGAGCCAGGATTGGTGCTCGGGCCGGTGGTGGTGTGTTTGACGGTGGTGGTGGGCGTCGTCCCGGTCGTGGTGGTCGTGGTGGTGGTCGTCGCGGTCGTCGTGGTCGTCGTGGTCGTGGTCCCGGCCGGCGTGACCACCACGGTGCCCGTCATGCCGGCGTGGACCGTGCAGAAGAACTGGTAGGTGCCGGCGACCGAGAAGCTGCAGCTGCCTTCCCAGTTGGTCTTCCCGCTTTCAGGGACGCCCGTGCAAGCCGGTTTCGCGGGTCCCGACAGGAATTTGAGGCTGTGTTCCAGCGTGGTGGAGGCGTTCTTGAAGATCACGCTCCCGCCGGCCCCGATCGTCACTTCGGAGGGCGACCAATGCTTCGTTTCCAACCCGTTGACTATTGGGGTGCTCCCGGCGCTGGTGGCAAGCGCCGGCAGCCCCCCGAGGGCCGCGCCGAGCACGGCGACGAGCGGCAGGTAGCGTGCTCGTGGGCCCACGTCATATTCGGACTCCGCCCGAGGCCCGATCCTTCCCGCCTAGGCCGTGGGGCCGCCCGGACGTCCCGCTTCGGCCTCCTCGACAGCGAGCGCGAGCGCGCGCCGGCCGCCCTGCAGAACCGGGTCACCGTGGGAGACCACGACCCGTTCGAGCGGCAGCTCGAGCAGGGCGGCGAGCAGCGCGGCCAGGCCGCGCCGGTCGACCTCGACGTCCTCGAGCCAGCTCTCGGGGCACACCTCCAGGCCCCCCTCCCCCGTCCCGAGCAGGCTGTCTCCCGGCACCAGGGCGCCCGCCTCGGGCAGCCAGAACACGATCTCCCCCGCGCCCTTCAGCCAGCGCCCGCTGACGCCCTCGGGGATCTCGTTCCACCGCCGCGAGCCGCTGCGGCCCAGCGGGTCCTCCGCGCGAGCGGGGACGTAGCGCCTGGCAAGCTCGTCGCGGTCGCGTCGATGCCAGCGGATCGTGGTGAGGATGCTCACCTGCCTGCCCTCCACACGACCGTCCAGCCACGCCAGGAACTCCTCGCGCCCGTCGCTCGGGATCAGTGGGTCGATCAGCACCGCCCGCTCCCCGAGCTCGTACAGGACGCACCCGACCATCTGCGGCCAGTCCTCATCCGCTGTCCACGCCGGGTGAGCCGCCTCCCAGCGAAACAGGCCCGGGGCTATCTGCGCGGGAACCATCGGGGCAGCATTCCAGACGCAGGGGCGCTCGCCAGGAGCGAGCCGCTAGCCGTATCGGCGGTAGGCGGCCACCCATTCGCGGGCGATCAGCAGCTGCGCACGGGCAAGCGTCATCTGCCCCCGGCACACGAGCCGGTTGAGGGCCCGCTCGAGATGATCCTTGGGGTTCAGGTAGAAGCCGCCGCCGGCCGGGTAGTCGGGCTCCGGCCAGAGGTTCCGAGGATCGTTGACCGCCCCGCCCAGCTCGAGCGCCACGAGGTGGTCGTACTCGTAACCGGAGGCGCTTCCGGAGATCCCGTAGGAGCGCATGTTGGCCAGCTTCTCCGGCTCGGTGACCGACTCCGGTGGCCGCACGGTCGCGGTCCAGCCGGCGGAGCAGATCGTCGAGCCGATCGTGTGCTGGGTGACCGCCGGGTTCAGGGCTCCCGGGGTGCACCGTGGATCGGGCATCGCGTATATCCCGCTTCCGTGCGCGTGGCAGCTGCCGGCCGGCGGCTGGGCCTGCACCACCGAGCCGCTGGCGTGCGAATAGGCGAGTCCAGCGGCGGCCGCGGCCACGGCCAGCAGCGTGGTCGCCGGCCCTACCAACAGGGTTGGAACTTCTTTCCCTTCAGCGCGAGCGCGAAGCGCGCGCCCATGAAGCCGCGGGACTCGTCGGCGGTACAGAACTTCTTCGGGGGCAGGTGGTACTCGGCGTTCAGCACCGGCTTGCCGGCGGCGATGTAGGGGGCGAAGGCTTCACATTCCCGGTACTGGTTGCACTGCTCGGTCAGGGCGCCGTCGAAGTAGGCCTCCAGTTCCGGCGTCTGCTGGGGGTCGTTCTTCTGCAGCACGGCCATCCCCAGCGAGTGCACCTCTTCGGCCACCCACTCGTTGTAGGTCAGCTGATCCGCCGGCGTGATCGGGAAGCCACCGTTGTTTTCGAAGGCTTCGATGTTGTCGGGCTCGACCGCGTCGAAGCCCTTTTCGCGGCACATTTCAAAGCGCCGCGCCATGATCGGCTCGACCACTCCGAGCTGGCGTATGTCGATCCACTTCTCCCCCGGCCAGCCGTTGCCGCTTGCCCAGCACCGAGGCCGGGAACGAGTTGTAGTCCGGGCGGAAGTTCTCGGCCGTGCCCACGTCGATGTAACAGATCACGTGCTTGCCGAGGGCTTGCAGCGCGGTGACCTGTTCGGCGCTCGTTTCGAAGCCGTCGATGTCGTAGGCGGCCACGGGCTGGTTGTTGGAGACCTTGCCCTGGAGCTGCCAGTACCAGGTCAGCTGGGCCGGCGGCGTCCAGTGCGGAGGCTGATCGGCGGCGATCCCGGAGGCGGCTGCTGCGCTCGCGGCGGACAGCCCGGCAAACAGCACCAGGCAGGCGAGCAGCGGTCTCAGCGCACGGGCCGGCACGGCGGGTCACATGTTACGCCCCGCTGGTGTGGGCCCCCGACCGTGCAGGCCTGCGTCCGGATGGGACGCAACCTTGCGCAGGCGCTCTCAGGAAGTTCCCAGCAACTCCAGAGGCTACGCTCAATCCAGCCCCCGAGCCTTGAGAGCACGCCAAGAGCTGCGAGCGGGAGGACCAAGTGAGCATGATCGAGACACCCACCGGCGAGAGCACCGTCATCACCGACTCTCCGGCGGACGGCGGGACGCCCGCCCAGGAGACCGGCCAGCGAATCCTCGTCGTGGATGACGAGGAGAACATCGTCGAGGTGATCACGATGGCGCTGCGCTTCCAGGGCTTCTCGGTGGAGCAGGCCTCCACCGGACACGGGGCGCTGTCGGCTGTCACCCGCTTCAAACCCCACCTGATGATCCTCGACGTGATGCTGCCCGACATGGAGGGTTTCGAGGTCGCACGGCGCCTGGGGGCCCAGCGCGCCGGGGTCCCGATCATCTTCCTCACGGCCCGCGACACCACCGAGGACAAGGTCCGCGGGCTGAGCGGTGGCGGTGACGACTACATGACCAAGCCGTTCAGCCTCGAGGAGCTCGTGGCCCGCATCCGCACGATCCTCAGACGCAGCGGCCAGGCCGCGCCCGAGACCGGCAGGCTCGTGTTCGAGGACCTCGAGATGGACGAGGAGTCTCGAGAGGTCACGCGCGGCGGCCGGCAGATCTCGCTGACCGCCACCGAATACCGCCTGCTGCGTTACCTGATGCTCAACCCCCGCCGCGTGCTCACCCGCGCACAGCTGCTCGATCACGTCTGGAACTACGACTTCGGCGGCGACGGGCGGGTGCTGGAGACGTACATCAGCTACCTGCGCAAGAAGCTCGACGCCGACGGCCCCTCGCTGATCCGCACCGTGCGCGGCGTCGGCTACGCGCTCCAGGCTCCCAGACCCTGATGTCATCGCTACGCGCCCGCATCCTGACCAGCCTGCTGGTGCTGGCGGGCGCGGGCCTGCTGGCGCTGGCCGCGGTCACCTACACCGAGCAGCGCTCGTTCCTGGAAGGACGCCTGAACCAGCAGGCGCGCTTCGCGGTGCCGCTGATCCACGGAACCCTCAGCCGCACCGGCCAACGGGCGCTCGGCGAGCACTTCGGCCAGCCCGGGGCGGCCGGCGCCAACGGCAGCGGCGCCTTCGGACCCCCGGTGGTCTCACCCGGAGCCGGCGGCGCACCCGGCGGCCCGCGGGGCGGCGCGCCCGGCGGCCCGCGGGCCGACCTGCAGCCGGGCACCTACGGCGAGCTGCGCGACGCCTCCGGCAAGGTGCTGCGCCACGTCTTCATCACCTTCGGCCAGCGCACCCCGGCCGCCCCCAAGCTCCCGGCCCACGTCCCGGTCGGCAGGCTCTTCACGGTCGGCTCGGTCGGCTCCACCGGGCCGCATTACCGCGTCTTCGCCAGCCGCGACGTCGATACCGGCGGGCTCACGATCGCCGCCGTCCCCACCACCGAAGTCCAGCAGACCCTCCACCATCTGCTGCTGGTCGAGGCGCTCGTGATCGCCGCCGTGCTGCTGACGCTCGCGATCGTCGGCTCGCTGGTCGTGCGGCTCGGCCTGCGCCCGCTCGACCGGATGGAGGCCACCGCGGGCAAGATCGCCGCCGGCGACCTGTCCCACCGCGTCAGCCCCGCCAACGAGTCCACCGAGGTCGGCCGCCTCGGACTGGCGCTGAACGCGATGCTCGACCGCCTCGAGGAGGCCTTCCAGCAGCGCGAGGCCAGCGAGGCCCGGCTGCGCCGCTTCCTGGCCGACGCCTCGCACGAGCTGCGCACCCCGCTGGCCTCGATCCGCGGCTACGCCGAGCTGTTCCGGATGGGCGCCACCGCCGAGCCCGCCGCCACCGAGAACGCGATGCGCCGGATCGAGGAAGAGGCCGCGCGCATGGGGGTGCTGGTCGAGGATCTGCTGGCGCTCGCCCGCCTGGACCGCCCACCCGAGTACGAGCACGAGCTGGTCGAGTTCTCGAAGCTGGCGACCGACGCCGTGGCCGACGCGCGGGCGGTGGCGCCGGAGCGGACGATCACGCTCGAGGCGGACCCCGCCGCCTGCGTCGTCGGCGACCCGCTGCAGCTGCGCCAGGTGCTCGCGAACCTGCTGCGCAACGCGCTCACCCACACGCCCGCCGACAGCCCCGTCGAGGTGGCCGTGAGCGAGCATGACGGTGCCGTCACGCTGTCGGTGCGCGACCACGGCCCGGGGCTGCCGACCGATTCGCCCGACCAGCTGTTCGAGCGCTTCTGGCGGGCCGATCCGGGGCGCGAGCGCGGCCGCGGCGGCGCCGGCCTCGGGCTGGCGATCACCCGCGCGGTGGTGGAGGCCCACGGCGGTTTCGATCAGCGCCCGCCAGGCCAGCGGCGGGGGCGCCGAGTTCCTCGTGCACCCTGCCCGCCGAGCGGGCTCCCCGGACGGCCGAGACCGCGACCGCCTGATCCCCGTGCGGGCGCTCGTACAGAGGGTCAGCGAGGCGTCGGTGAGCGTCGACGGCGAGACGGTCGGCGCGATCGGCGAAGGGCTGGTGGTGCTGCTCGGCATCTCCGTCGAGGACGACGCGCAGGCAGCCGAGCGGCTGGCCAGGAAGGTGGGCGCGCTGCGCATCTTCCCCGACGGCGAGGGTCGCATGAACGAGCCGCTGGGCGAGCGCGAGATCCTCTGCGTGAGCCAGTTCACGCTCTACGGCGACACCCGTCGGGGCAACCGTCCGAGCTTCGTCGCGGCCGCTCCGGGCGAGCGGGCAGAGCCCCTGTATGAGCTCTTCTGCGAGCTCACCGGCGCCCGCCGCGGAGTCTTCGGCGCGCTACATGCACGTCGCCCTGCGTCAACGACGGGCCCGTGACCCTGCTGCTGGAGTCCTAGCCGCGCAGCTTCTGGCGCGAGCGCGCGCCGCGTCCGGCCCAACGCTGCGCCCAGCCGTGCAGCGGCCCCAGCAGCTCCAGCAGCTCGCGGCCGTCCTCGCTCAGCACGTAGCCCTCGTCGGCGAGCGTCACGATCCCCGCCTCGCGCAGCTCCCGCAGGCGCTGGCTGAGCACGCTCGAGGACATTCCCGCGCAGCGCTCCTGCAGCACCCGGAAGGCCAGCGGCGCGTCCCTCAGTTCCCAGATCACGCGCAGCGCCCAGCGCCGTCCGAGCAGGTCGAGCAGCGCCATCACGGGGCGACCGCTGGCCGACCCGCGTACCGGCGTCCCCGGCTGCGGGGGTCGTCCGGGGCTCACGGCCGCCTGCTTCGTAAATCGAAGCAAAACTCGTTATGCTGCGAAAACAAAAGCAACGAGGATCGGAGTCTAGATGAGCCAAGCAGCCCGCATACAGCCCGTGCAGGAGCCCTACTCGCAGGACGTCGCCACGATGCTCTCCAAGTGGATGCCGCCGGGCTCCGGCGTCGAGCCGCTGCGGCTGTTCCGCACGCTCGCCGTGCATGAACAGCTGGCCGGCCGCATGCGCCCGCTCGGCGCCGGGATCCTCGGGTCGCACGCGCTCGTGGAGCCCCGCCTGCGGGAGGTTGCGATCGCCCGCACCTGCGCGCTCACCGGCGCCGGCTACGAGTGGGGCGTGCACGCCGTCGCCTTCGCGCGGCCGCTCGGGCTCAGCGACGAGCAGCTGCGCTCGACCGTCCACGGCGGCCCCGACGACGGCTGCTGGGAGGAGCGCGAGGCAGCGGTCCTTGCGCTCGCCGACGAGCTGCACCACACGAGCACGATCGGCGATCAGCTGTGGCAGAGGCTCGGCGCGCTGTTCGAGCAGGACCAGGTGCTGGAGCTGATCGTGACCTGCGGCTACTACCACGTGATCGCCTACGTCTGCAACGGCGCCGCCGTGCAGCACGAGGAGTGGGCAGAGCCGTTCCCGCCCCCGGGGCCGTGACGTGCTAGACAGCGCCCGATGGCCAGCGGCGCGGACCCACAAACGGAGGGACCCCGCCGCCACCGCCGCAAGCTCGGGATCGCGCTGCTGGCGGTCGCGCTCGCGGGCCTGGTCGCGTTCGCGCTCTCGCGGCTGAACCTGAGTCGCGCCGGCCACGCCCTGATCACAGCCAACCCCGGCTGGATCGCGCTCTCGCTGCTGTTGATGGGCCCTCTCGCTGGGACTGCGCTCGGTTTCCTGGCAACAGGTGCTGCGGGCGGCCCTCCCGGACAGCGTGATCCGCTGGCCGCCGGTGGTGCGGGCGACGATGATCGGCGTGATGGCCTCGGCGGTCTTCCCCGGCCGCATCGGCGAGCCCACCCGTGTGGTCGTGATCACGCGCCACATCGAGGGCCCGCGGGCGCGCATGCTCGCGGTGGTCGCGGGGACGGTCTTCTCGCAGACGCTGATCAACCTGCTCGCCCTGGCGATCCTGGCGGCCGTCACCTTCTCGGGCGCGCCGCTGCTCAACGGCAAGGCGGCGGGCGTGATCACGGCGGTCGCCGTGCCGATCGCGGTCGCGACGATCGTCGTCTTCGGCCCCCGCCTGCTGGCGCTGGCCCAGCGCTCCAGCTGGGAGCGCCTGCGGCGCGTCGCCGGCGCCCTGGAGCGCGCGCTGCGCCTGGCCCGCCAGGGGCTGTACGTGTTCGCCCGTCCCCGCCACGGAGTCGGCGCCGTCCTCGCCCAGCTGGCCGCCTGGGCGCTGCAGTGGCTGGCCTGCTACATGATCGTGCTGGCCCTCGGGCTGCAGTCGCAGGCCACGCTCGTGACGGCCGCCGCGGTGCTGCTGGCCGTCAACGTCAGTGCCGTGCTCCCGGCCACCCCCTCGAACGTGGGCGTCTTCCAGGCGGCCTGCCTGGTGGTCCTGGCCGCATACGGGGTCGGCACGGGCGCGGGCCTCGCCTACGGGATCATCCTGCAGGCCGTCGAGGTCACCACCGCGTTGGCGCTCGGCGTCCCGGCGCTGCTCGGTGAGGGGCTGCGCTGGCAGGACATCCGCAGCTCGGCCACGGACGCAACCGAGTGCAGCCTCGCCCGGCGATGGCACGCCGGATGGCGCGCCGGCCGAGCGTGCCTCGGCGGAGGAGCTCGCCTCAGGCGACGGGCGCGCCTCAGCCGACGAGCGCGCGCAGTGACTGGCGCAGCGAGCGGGTCGTCTGCAGCACCGCGGTGGGCTCGTAGCCGCAGTGCGCCATGCAGTTGTCGCAGCGCGGGTCGCGGCCCGCGCCCGTAGGCGTCCCAGTCGGTCGTGTCGATGAGCTCGCGGTAGGTCTCGGTGTAGCCGTCGGCCATCAGGTAGCAGGGACGCTGCCAGCCGAACAGCGAGTAGCTGGGGATCCCCCAGGCGGTGCAGCCGAAGTCCTCCTTGCCCTCGAGGAAGTCGAGGAACAGGGGGCTGTGGTTGAGCCTCCAGCGCTTGCGCCGGCCGTCGGCGAACGCCTCGCTGAAGAGCGCGCGGGTCTGTTCGACGCCGAGGAAATGCTCCTGGTCGGGGGCTTTCTCGTAGGCGTAGGCGGGCGAGATCATCATCTCGTCGACTTCGAGGTCGTCGTTGAGGAAGTCGAGCACCTCGCGCACGGTTTTGGGCGAGTCGTGGGTGAAGAAGGTCGTGTTGGTGGTCACCCGGAAGCCCGCGTCTTTGGCGGCCCTGATCGCGCTGACGGCCTTGTCGAACACGCCCTCGCGCTCGACGGAGGCGTCGTGGCGCTCCTGCAGGCCGTCGATGTGGATCGCCCAGGCGAAGTAGGGGCTGGGCTTGAAGTTCTCGAGCTTGCGCTCGAGTAGCAGCGCGTTCGTGCAGAGGTAGACGAACTTGTGGCGCCTCACGAGCTCGCCCGCGATCTCGTGTATCTCGGGGTGGATCAAGGGCTCGCCGCCGGCGATCGAGACCATCGGCGCGCCGCTTTCGAGCACCGCCCCGACCGCCTGCTCGACCGGCATCCTGCGGCGCAGGACGTGCTCGGGGTGCTGGATCTTGCCGCAGCCCGAGCAGGCGAGGTTGCACTGGAACAGGGGCTCCAGCTCCACGATCAGCGGGAAGCGCTCGCGTTTGGCGAGCCTCTGGCGTGCCAGGTAGGCACCCATCCGCGCGCTCTGTCTGAGTTTCACTGCCACGTGCGTCGCAACCTTATCCGCCCTGGACCATGTCATTAAGCGCGGCGGAGACGGTTCGCAGGGCCCGCGCGGCACGCAGGGCCCCGAAGATAGCCCCGGGCCGCAGCAGCTCGTGGGAGGGGCTGTCGAGTACCACCCTGACGACCCCGAAGGGGCGCTCACCGGCGTCGCCGGCCAGCCACACCGACTCCATGTCCACCGCGATCGCGCCGCGCGCGTGCAGCTCCGCGCGGCGCTCGCCGAGGGCCAGGCGCGAGACGCACACGATCGGACCGCAGCGAACCTTCAGGCCCCGGCCCGTGAGGCGCACCACCAGCTCGTCGCGCAGCACGCAGCTCACCACCCCCTCGGCGTGCCCTTCGTCGCCGGCCGCGTACACCTCGTCGGCGACGATCACTTCGCCCGGCACCGAGACGGCGTCCAGGCCCCCGCAGAACCCGACCACGACCAGCGACCCCGCCGTCTGCAGCGACAGTCCCCGGGCCGCCGCACGGGCGCGGTCCGGACCCATCCCCGTGCGTCGCACCACCCGCCCGCGGAGCGCCGCTGGCCACGAGCAGCGCCTCCAGGCGCAGTGGCGTCGCCAGCACGGCCTCGCCCACGCCGGCCGCGCCGACGGGCACCTCCCGTCCGGGAGCGGTGCTGCCCTCGGGCCCTGCCGCCGCACTCATCCGCTCGCCAGTGCCGCCGCGGGCTCGGCCGGGCGGCCCTCGAGGTCGGCCAGCAGGGCAGCTGCCGCCGAGTGGCCGCTGAGCACCGCGCTCTCGAGCGTGGCCGGCCAGCCGGTATCGGTCCAGGTCCCGGCCAGGGCAAGACCCGGCAGCGCGACGCCCGCCGGCGGGCGCAGCGAGCCACTGCCGGGCGCCGGCCCTGAAGGTGGCGGCGTGCTCGCGCGTGACGAGGAACAGCTCGAGGCGGGCCTCGCGCGTGCGCGGCAGCAGGGCCCGCAGGGCGGGGACGTACAGCTCGCGGATCTCGATCGACGCTCATCTTCATCTCGCGGGCGGCAGCCGGACAGCGACACGGCCAGGTACTGGTGGCCGGCCGGCGCGCCCCCGGCGCGGGTGCGATCGAACACGTACTGGACCGGCGTCTGGACCCCGGCCGCGAACGGCTCCTCGAGCACCCGGCGGTCATACAGCAGGTGCAGGTTGACGATCGGCGAGCTGCCCAGGCTCCGCCACGGGTCCACGCGGGCTCCCAGCAGCGGCTCCAGCAGCGGGGCGGCACGCTCGTGGGGCAGCGCCACCAGCACCGCCTCGGCGCTCAGCCCCTCCCCCTCCCTCTCAGCGCCCTCGCGGCCGCTGCCTGCCGAGCAGCTCGAAGCCGTCCGCGGCCCGCGCCAGCCCGCGCGCGCGCCAACCGAGCAGCACGCGCACCCCGGCGTCGGCCAGGGCCCGCTCGGCGGGACGGCCGAGGGTGTCGGCCAGGGTGTGCTCGTGAAAGCCGACGTCCCCCGCCCCGGCGCTCTGCAGCAGGCCGGTCTGGAACACGAACGCGCCCAGCTCCAGCGACGCCTCGCGGGCGGGCAGGTTGAGCGTGGGCAGGGCGATCAGGTCCCACAGGCGAGGCGATCGCACGTGGGCTCTGGCCGTGGCGGGCCAGCCACTCACCCAGCGTGAGTCCCTCGAGCGCGTGCGCGCGGGCGGGCGAGAGGCGCATCAGCGCGAGCGCAGCCCGCGCCGCCGCCGAGGCGCTCGCGCAGCGGCAGGTGGCGGTAGCGGGCGAGCCCGCCGGCGAGGTGCAGCGGCGGCGCCAGCGAGCCGCGGCGCAGCACGTAGGGCTCGTGCCCGGGTGCGCAGCACCGGGATCTCCAGGCGCGGCTGGACGCTGACCAGCGCGTCGCTGCCGAGGCGTGCCAGCAGCGAGCGGTAGGCGCTGCAGCAGCGCAGGAACACGTGCTGCCCGTTGTCCATCTCGAGGCCCTCGCGGGACACCGAGTAGGCGGCTCCACCGAGCCGCGGACGCACCTCCACGAGCGTCACCTCGGCGCCACGCGTCGGCCAGGTCGAGCGCCGCCGTGATCCCCGCCAGGCCGCCCCCCACGACGACCACGCGGCGCCGCGCTCACGAGCCCGCCCCGGCCAGCGCGCGGGCGGCCACCCACGCCTTCTCGCGCGTGGACAGCGATACGCGCTCGCGCAGCACGCGTTCGGGGTCGCCTTCGATGCGTTCCAGCAGGCGGTGATAGATCCCCGCCATCGCCCGTACGCAGGCGGCGCTGCGGCGGTCCAGCAGCGGCACCAGCTGCATCCCGCGCTCGAACCACTGCTGGGCGCGGTCGGCCTCGAAGCGCACCAGCGAGCGCAGGTGCTCGAGCTCTGCGGCGCTCGCGTCCGGCGCTCCGCAGCGCCGAGCCCGGCGCCACCGCGAGCTCCGCCAGCCGCGCCGGCAGCTCGGCGAGCGGGATCCCGTCGGCCAGGCCGAAGCGCCGCAGGTCCTCCCCGGGCAGGTACACCCTGCCGTTCTCGGCGTCCTCGCGGACGTCGCGCAGGATGTTCGTGAGCTGAAGCGCCACGCCGAGGTCGTCGGCCAGCGTCGCGGCGCTGAGCGCGCCGTCGGCGGCCGGCCGGGAGCCGAAGATCGACAGGCACACGCGCCCCACCGCCCCCGCCACCCGGCGGCAGTAGACGACCAGCTCCTCGAAGGTCTCATAGCGCGTTTCGTGCACGTCCATGCGTACGCCCTCGATCAGCTCCTGGAGCGCACCCGGGGGGATCTCAAAGCGCGCGCTCGCGTCTCTGAGTGCGACCATCACCGGGTCGCCCCCGGGGGCGCCCGCACCCAGCTCGCGCAGCTGCACCTCGGCCTGCTCGCAGGCGCTCCAGCTTCTGCTCCTCCGGGAGTTCGCCGTCGCCGATGTCGTCGATCCGGCGGGCGAAGGCGTAGGCCGCGCACAGGGCACGGCGGCGACTCGGGGGTCAGCAGGCGGATGCCGTAGTAGAAGTTGGCCGCCTGCTCGCGGGTGATCGCCTCGCAGCGGGCGTAGCTGTCGGACAGCTCGCTCATCTCGGTGATCGTCCGGGCCGCCCGGCGAGTGTCCGCGCGAGCGTGCCGAGGAACAGTCCGCGACCGGCCCGGGGCGTGCCGGCGAGCACGTCGTGGCCGGCGCGCTCGATCGCCCCCAGTGCCGCGAGCCCACCGGCGATGAAGCCCGCCACCGCGAAGCCGGCCCGCCGCGGCAGCGCTCCCACGAGTGCCCGCCCACCCCACAGCAGGCCGCGCGCCCTGGCCACCTCGAAGGCGACCGCGGCGCGAAGGGCGGGGCCGGCGCTGCCGGCGAGAACGTCCTGCTCGCCGGCGCCGAAGCGCGCGAGATCCTCCAGCGGCAGGTAGATCCGTCCCTCGTCGCGGTCCTCGGCGACGTCCTGGAGGTGCTCCGCCAGCTGCAGGCCGGTGCAGATCGAGTCCGACAGCCGCACGCGCCACGGGTCGGCGGCCCCGAAGATCCCCAGCACCAGCTCGCCCACCGGGTCGGCCGACAGCCGGCAGTAGCCCTGCAGCTGCTCCCAGGTCTGATAGCGGGCCACACGCTGGTCCACGCGATTGGCCTCGATCAGCCTGGCGAACGGCTCCCGCGGCAGCGATCGCGCCCGCAGCACCGGCTGCAGGGAAACCAGGATCGGGTGGCGGGCCTCGCCGTGGTAGGCCCGGTCGAGCTCCTGCTCGACCCAGTCGAGCGCCTGCAGGCGATCACCGGCAAGCGTGTCGCCGAGCTCGTCCACGAGCCGCGCGAAGCCGTAGATCGCGAGCAGCTCCGAGCGCGCCCGACGGCCCAGCACCCAGCTCGCGACGGGGAAGTTCTCGCCCCCCGAGCGTGCCAGCACGTCCGCTGCCGCGGGCACCCCGGCCGGGGCGCCGCCGACCGGCGCGTCCGCTGTGGTCTTCACCCCTCTTGGCGCACAGCCGTCAGGTCGGGGGCCGCGGCCTCGCTCTCGCTGTCGCCGTCTCCGAGCCGCAGGCACCGGCCCAGCGCCATCAACGGGAACGTCAGCCGGTACAGGTGGTAGTTGATGTAGTAGTCGGAGGGAAACCCGGTGCCGGTGTACTGGGGCTCGTGCCAGCTCCCGTCGGGGCGCTGGGTCGACACCAGCCACTGCACGCCCCGTTCGACGGCCTGCGAGCGCTCGCCGGCGGCGTGCAGCGCCAGCAGCGCCCACCCCGTCTGGGATGCGGTGCTGGGGCCGTGGCCGATCCAGCGCGGGTCGTCGTAGGAGCGCGGGTCCTCGCCCCAGCCACCGTCTTCGTTCTGGTGGCGCTCCAACCATCTGACGGCTCGGCGGACGCACGGCGCCGAGCAGCTGACACCGGCTGCCACCAGCGCGGGCACGGCGGCCCCGGTCCCGTACACGTGGTTCACGCCCCAGCGCCCGAACCACGAGCCGTCGAGCTCCTGGCTGTCGAGCAGCCAGCGAACCCCGCGGCGGCTGGCCGGACGCTCGTGCAACTCGAGCGAGGCGAACATCTCGACCGCGTGGGCGGTGACGTCCGCGCTCGGCTCGTCGATCACCTCGCCGAAGTCCAGGAACGGCAGCTCGCGGGCGAGCGTGAGCGTGTTGTCGGCGTCGAAGGCACCCCAGCCGCCGCTGCGGCTCTGCATCCCCTCGACCCACTCCACGGCCCGCCCCACGGCGCCATCGATGCGCGCAGCCAGCTCTCCCGCCGCGGCGCTGCCGTTCTGGGCCGCGTTGGCCGCGTGATGGGCGTGCGCGGCGCGGGCGACGCGCTGCAGGGCGAGGACCACCTCGGCGGTGTCGTCGACGTCGGGGTAGTTGTCGTTTGCGAACTCGAAGGCCCAGCCTCCCGGGCGCAGCTGCGGGCGCGCAACCGACCAGTCGCCGCTGCCCGTGACCTCCTCGGCCAGCAGCCACTCGGCGCCCTTCACCATCGCCGGGTGCTCGCCCGCCAGCCCGGCGTCGCTGAGGGCGAGCATCGCCAGGGCGGTGTCCCAGACCGGCGACTGGCAGGCTTCCAGGCGGCGTGAGGGCCCAGCGGGGGCGCCGACCTCGTGGCGGTCGTCGCGGTCCTCGATCATGAACCGCTCGATTCCCTCCAGGCCGCGCTTCATCACCGGGTGATCGAGCGCGTAGCCCCCGAGGTGCAGGGCGATCAGCGAGTAGACCCACGGCGGCTGGATCCCTCCCCACGAGCCGTCGGCCTCCTGGCGGCGCACGATCCAGTGTTCGGCCCGCTCCATCGCCAGACGCCGCAGCGGGCGCAGCGGGGCGAGCTCGTAGGCGCGGATCGCGCGGTCGAGGTACCGCAGCAGGCGCGCGCTGACGGTGGGGGCGGGCAGGTCGTCGGAGGGCACCACGGGGGCGATCAGCTCGTCCAGGCCGAAGCCCAGCGCGCGCACCGGCCGGTGGGTTTTGACGAGGCTCAGGGCGACGATCGTCTGGCGGGCCCAGCAGGCGAAGTCGTAGACGTTCAGCGGCACCCACGAGGGCAGCAGGATGACCTCCGGGGGCAGCGCCGGCACCCGCTCCCAGGACCACAGCCCGAACAGGGCCAGCCACAGGTGCGTGAACACGCGCGCCCGCTCGAGCCCGCCCTCGGCACGGACGAAGGCCGCCGCCGCCTGCATGTGGGGCTCCTCGGCCCCGTCGCCCGCCAGGCGCAGGGCCCAGTAGGCCTCGATCGTGGTGGACAGCTCCCCCGGCCCGCCGTGGAAGTTGGCCCAGGTGCCGTCGTCGCGCTGCTGGGAGCGGATCCAGACCGCAGAGCGCTCGGTCTGGGCCTGTTCGCGGATCCCGAGGAACTCCCGCAGGAGCAGGTCCTCGGCGTCCATCGTCACGTTCGTCTGCAGCTCTCCGCGCCACCAGCCGCCCTTCTCCTGGAGCGACAGGAGGTGCTCGATCCCCTGCTCCAGCGCGCGCTGAGCTTGGCCCGTGGCCTCGATGGTCTGCTCCGGCATGCGCGGAAAGCTAGATCTTTTTCCCCGCGGAGGGCTCCCGGGCGGGCACTCGCATCAGCAGCATCCTAGGCGGAGAGGCGGGCGTCGCCTGGGACGAGGACCTCAGGGTGCGCCGCCGTGATCACGTGACGGCGCAGCGCGGCCTCGCTGACGAGCCGGGGAGCCCCCGAGGTGAAGCGCAGCAGTACGAGCCCGTCGCGGTCCTGACGGGAGGAGAGCACGAAGCCGGGGGCCGGCGGACGGGTGGCGTCGCGGCGCAGCGGGGGGTATCCGGTCTCGTCGATTTCGTCCACCAGCACCTTCGTACCCGGGTGCAGGTTTCGTAGGCCTGGCAGGTAGTACTGCAGCGGGGTCTCGCCCAGCTGCACGGTGGTCACCGCGCGGGTGCTCGAGGGCCGCCCGATGGCGTGGGCGAGCGAGTGCCAGTTGCCCCGCTGCAGGCGCGGGGAGAGGTTGACGTCGATCGTGATGGCCAGCGAGGCGAGCACGATCAGGGCCGCCACCAGGGCCCCGGCCCGTCCGGTGCGGGGCGAGCCGACGAGGATCGCGATCACGGCGCTCACCGGCAGCATCGCGGCCACCAGGTTGCGCGGCGCCAGATAGTCGGCGCCGAACAGCGCCAGCGCCAGCGGTACCAGGATCCCGGCCGCCGCCAGCAGCAGCATCACGGCGAGGGCTTCGCGCTCGCGGGCGCTCTCCTCGGGAGGGGAGCCGAGCAGCGCGCGCACGCCGATCACGAGCCCGGCGAGCACCGGCAGCGCCACGAGCAGCTCGACCCCGTGCCCGAGGGGCGCGCCCGAGTAGCCGGTGAGGTAGTACTGCGGGATCGCCTGCAGGCGGCTGGAGAGCGCCCAGCGCCCGATCCACTGCGTCCCGTGTCCGCCCTGGGCGATCACCAGGGGCAGCAGCGCCAGCCCGGCCAGCACGAGCGCGGCCGCGGCTCCCAGGCCGCGCCGCCGCCGCTCGCCCGGCGCCCGCAGCAGCCACAGGATCATGCCGCCGATCAGGAAGACGGCGAAGTAGTGACTCAGCATCGCCAGCGCGGCGCTCACCACGAACCAGGTCATCCGCGAGCGCGTGGGAACGCGGTCGGCGCGCAGGAAGCAGAGGATCGCCAGCCCGGCGGTGAACAGGAACAGCCCGTACGGGCGGGCCTCCTGGGAGTACCACACGTACAACGGGTTGACGGCCACCAGGGCGGCCAGCACGGTCGCCGTGCGCCGCCCGGCGAGCTCGCTGCCGATCCCCCAGGCGACCGGCACCAGCGCGATCCCGGCCAGCGCCGAGGGCAGCCGCAGCGCGACCGCGCCCGTCCCCAGCACCCTGCGAGTCGGCCCACGCGATCAGGTACCAGAGGGGCGGGTTGTTCTCGGTGTGGACGACCGAGTGCAGCGTCGAGCCGAGGCTCGGGTGCAGGTCGCGGACGACCGTGAAGGCCTCGTCGTACCAGAAGCTCTGCAGGCCCAGCGTGGAGAGGCGCAGCACCGCCGCCAGCAGCGTCAGAGCGGCCAGCGGCCACCAGCGGGCGAGCTCGGCGGCGACGTCCCGGCTCCTGCCGGCACGGGCCAGCGGCGGGGCGGCGGCGCTCACCGGCGGCAGTACCTCCCGCCCTGCGGGCCGAAGCACCCGTAGCGAAGGCGGGCGACATCCTCCGAGCGCGGCGGCAGATACCAGCCGCCGTGCACCGGGCGCCGTCCATCGACGATCGGCCCCCATATCAGCAGGCAGATCTGGGTCCGGGCCTTCGGCGCGCCGGGGCTGGTGTTGCCGCACACCACCTCGCGCTTGGTGCGTCGGGCCGAGCAGCTGGGTGTCCACCAGCAGGTTCTGGTAGGCGTGGCCGGTGTAGGCCCGCCAGGTGCGCAGGTCGGCGTTCAGGCGCGCGTTGACGCCCTGTTGGCGGGAGAGGTCGTTGATCGTGGCGAGGAGCAGGAACACGCCCAGCGCGACCAGCACGAGCGTCTCGATCCGCCAGCGCCGGCCGGAGGATTCGCCCGAGCCCTGCTCGCACGGGCGCAGGGCCTTCGGCAGGCCGTCGAAGACATCGTCCCGACTCCCGGATGCGACCGGCTGTGAGGCGCCGGCGCTCATTTCACCGGTTCCAGCAGCGGCGAGATCTGGTGCAGCACGAACAACGCCTGCACCCCGAGCGTCGCGGCCAGCAGGCGCCGGTCGCGGACGATCGCCGCGAGCGGCAGGGGCCAGAGGATGTACCAGGCCAGCAGCCAGGTGCTGGTGACCGTGATAGCCAGCAGCGTCCAGCCCGAGGCCGCGATCCAGTCGTAGCCGCGCCAGGTGCGCCACAGCAGGTACGCCACGATCGCCACCAGCGCCGCCTTCAGCAGGTCGTGATCGACCGGGAACACACCCGGCTTGCCGAACAGGTGCGCGATCTCGGTCGGGAAGCTGTCGCTGGAGACGAACGCGGAATCGCGGTTGAGGGCCGATACGACGTTGACCCCGTGGACCCCGAAGGCGACGTAGGCAACGATCGCTCCGAGCAGCAGGGCGGCCAGGGTCCCGGCCACCGGCGCCAGCCGCCGGCGGGCGATGATCATGAAGGGCAGCAGCGCGGCCACCGTGACCTTGATCAGCGCCCCGGCCACGATCGCCGCCGCCGCCCACGCTTCCCTGGCCGGGGTCACGTCGGGCGCCAGCATCAGCGCGACGGCGATCATCATCGCGAAGATCATCAGCAGGTCGTTGTGGGCCCCGCCGAGGCCGTAGATCGTGAACAGCGGGTTGGCGCCGACCACCAGCAGGGCCCACACCGGGTCGAAGCCGCGCAGGCGGGCGCAGCGCCACAGCAGCGCGAGCGTCCCGGCGCTGGCCAGCAGAGCCTCGAGCTTCATCCCCCACAGGGCTCCGGTCACCCCGAGCGGCGCGAGCGGGTAGGACAGCAGCGTGTACAGCGGCCCGTAGGCGGTCGCCACGTGCTTCCAGTCGCTGGCCGACGTAGTGGTAGACGGGGTCGCCCACGATCGACGCCGGGCCGTGCAGGTAGGGATTGACGCCGTGCTCGACCCCCATGCGGGCGTAGGCGATGTAGCTGAACACGTCGGTGGACAGCAGGATCGGGCCCGACGAAGATGATCAGCTGCACGGCCGCCACGAGCGCGATCGCCCGGCGTGGACGCAGCCCGGCGGCGTCGGCCCGGCGGGCGAGCGCCAGCAGGCCCGCGTAGGCGCCGACGCTGACGAGCAGCGCGATCAGGAAGACCCGGTAGCCGAGCCGCTCGCCGAGCCCCGAAAGCCAGCCGGCGATGTGGGGCGAGCGGGGGATCAGGGCCGAGTGCCCGACGGCCCCGTCGAGCACGATCTCGACGGTGGCGGCGAGCAGCGCCAGCGCGAGGACTGCGGCGAGAAACTGCGCCCAGCGCGCCGAACGGATCCGCAGCAGCCCCGTTTCGCCGTGTGCGACGGCGTTCACGCGGCGGGGCGGCTCACAGCGCGGTCCACACCGTCTTGGTCTCGAGGTAGGCGTCCAGGCCGTCGCGTCCGTGCTCCCGGCCGATGCCCGAGGCCTTGAACCCGCCGAACGGCGCCGAGGGATCCACCAGACCCCAGGTGTTGACGTACACCATGCCCGCGCGCAGCATCGCCGCGAGCCGGTGGGCATTGCCCACGTCACGGGTCCAGATCCCGGCCGCCAAGCCGTATTCGGTGTCGTTGGCCCGCTCGGCGACCTCCTCGAGGGTCGAGTACGGCGATGCCACGAGCACCGGCCCGAAGATCTCCTCACGCGAGATCCGCAGCTCGTCGGAGGTGGCGCTGAAGAGGGTGGGAGCGACGAAGTAGCCGCCGCTGTCGGCCAGCACCGTCTCGCCGCCCGCCAGCAGCTCGGCACCCTGCTCGCGGCCGGACTCGATGTAGCCCATCACGCGGTCGCGCTGCTCGGCCGAGACGAGCGGCCCGAGCTGGGTCTCGGGGTCCAGCCCGGGCCCCAGCCTGGCGGACTTGGCCGCCTCGGCCAGGGCGCTCGTGACCTGGTCGAAGATCTGCTCGGGCACGAACAGCCGCGAGCCCGCGTTACAGGCCTGTCCGGAGTTGAAGTACAGCGCCTGGAAGGCGCCCTTCACGGCCGCCTCGATGTCGGCGTCCGGGAGGATCACGTTGGGGGACTTGCCGCCGAGCTCGAGCGTCACCCGCTTCAGCGCTTTGCCGGTCTTGGAGGCGATCTCGCGGCCCACGACGGTCGAGCCCGTGAAGGCGATCTTCTCGACGCCGGGGCTGTCCACGAGCGCGGCCCCGGTGGAGCCGTCGCCGGTGAGCACGTTGATGACGCCGGGCGGGAAGCCGGCCTCCAGCGCCAGCTCCCCGAGCCGCAGGGCGCTCAGGGGCGTCTGCTCGGCGGGCTTCAGCACGACCGTACAGCCGGCCGCCAGCGCCGGCCCGAGCTTCCAGCACGCCATCAGCAGCGGGAAGTTCCAGGGGATGATCTGGCCGCACACGCCGACCGCTTCGCTGCGCGTGTAGCAGTGCATGCCGGGGACGGCCACCGGCAGCACGCTGCCCTCGATCTTCGTCGGCCAGCCGGCGTAGTAGCGCAGGTGGGCGGCGGCCGAGCGGACGTCCACGAAGCGGGCGAGCCCCACGGGCTTGCCGTTGTCGAGCGACTCGATCTCGGCGAGCTCCTGCCCGTTGTCTTCGATCGCCTGAGCGAGGGCGTGCATCAGCTGCTCGCGCCCGGCGGCGACCATCGTCGACCAGGGGCCATCGGCGAATGCCTCGCGGGCGGCGGCCACCGCGCGCTCGACGTCCTCGGGACCGGCGTGCGGGACGACGGTTATCTCGCGACCGTTGGCGGGGTCCAGGGTCGCGAACGTGCGCCCGTCAGCCGCCTCGGGCCGCTCGGCGCCGATCAGCAGGCGCTGGGGCTTTGACAGGAAGGCTCGCGCCGGCTCGCCGAGCGCGTCGGGAAGTGTGGGTGCCGCGGTTGTCGTGCTCATGGCACGGCAGCCTACTCCGCGGGACGCGCTAGGCGGCGACGGCCAGCAGCGGTGCCGGGCGCCCGAGCTCGAAGCCCTGGGCCAGCTCCACGCCGATGTCCCGCAGGATCGCGATCGTGCGCTGGTCGGCGACGCACTCGGCGACCGTCTCGCTGGCCAAGCCCCGTGAGAGCTCGCGCAGCGCGGACACGATCAGCCGGTCCGTGCGCGAGGAGGGCAGCCGGCGGATGAAGTCGCCGTCGATCTTCAGGAAGCTGAAGGGCAGCTCCCGCAGCAGGTGCAGACCCCCGTAGCCGACGCCGAAGTCATCGAGCGCGAGCTCGCAGCCCAGCTCGAGCACCGCCGCGCAGAAGCGCCTCGCGCGGTCGATGTCCGGGATCGCCGCGGTCTCGGTGATCTCGAGCACCAGCAGCGACGGCTCGACCCCGTAGCGATCGAGCAGGCGCTCCAGCTCGCCGGCCAGCGAGGTGTCGCAGACCGACAGCGCGGAGATGTTCGCGGCCACCCCGCCGCTGGCCAGCGCGGCACCTTCAGGTCCGGCCAGCAGCGCGATCACCCGCTCGAGCACCCAGCGGTCGACCTCGCCGATCAGGCCGTGGTGCTCGGCCGCGGGAAGGAACTCGGCCGGTGAGACGAGCCGCCCGTCGGGTTCGTCCGCCAGCCGCAGGAGCGCCTCGTGGCGCACCACGCGACGGTCCGCGAGCGAGACGATCGGCTGGAAGTGAAGCACGAAGAGGTCATTCTCGAGGGCCCGGTGCAGGCGCTCGAGCATCTCCTCCCAGCCGCTGGATTTCCTGACGATCGGCATGATCCGCCGAGAACACTTCGACGGCGCCGCGGGGTCCCCTGCGCGGCGGGGCGTGGCGCACGGGCACCACCGGCGCGTCCAGCGCGGCGGGGCGCGGCGCAGCCCTGCGGGGCGCGTCGCAGTCCCCGGTGCGGCGGTGCCCGGCCTCAGGTGCGCCGCGGGCCGGGCCGCGGGCGGCGGGCGCGGTCGGAGATCACCAGCAGCAGCGCGATCAGGACGAAGTTCATCACCACCGAGGAGCCGCCGTAGGCCACGAACGGCAGCGTCACTCCCGTCAGGGGGATCACGCGCGTGACGCCCCCGACGATCACGAACACCTGCAGTGCCAGCACGAACGACAGCCCGGTGGCGAGCAGCTTGGAGAAGGAGTCCCGCGCCATCACCGCGATCGACAGGCCGCGGGCGACGACCAGCAGGTAGACCGCCAGCAGGGCGATCGCGCCGGCGAGGCCGAGCTCGTTGACGATGACGGCGTAGATCATGTCGCTTTCGGGCACCGGCAGGATCGGATGGCCGTGGGCTTCGCGCAGCAGGGAGCGGTCGAAGCCCGTGCCCAGCAGGCCCCCGTCGGCCTGCGCGAACAGCGACTGGGCGAGCTGGTAGCTGCCCCCCACTTCGCGTTTGTACAGGGACGGGTTGAACGGTTCTTCCCAGGCCAGCACGCGGGCGTGCACATGGCTCACGTGGACGGCCAGGAACCACGCCCCGACGGCGAACAGGACCAACCCGATGAAGGGGAACGAGAACCGCCCCGTGGCCACGTACAGGAGCGCCAGGAAGGCGCCGTAGAACATCAGCGAGGTGCCGAGCTCGCGTGTCAGCAGCAGCGTCGCCATCGCCGCCCCCCACACGATCAGCATCGGCCCGAACTGCTTCATCGGCGGGATCGTCAACCCCAGCACGCGGCGGCTGGCCGTGACGAGGATCTGGCGATTGTCGTGCAGGTAGCTGGCGAGGAACACGACGATCGCCACCTTCGCGAGCTCGGAGGGCTGGAAGGTGATGCTGCCGAGGTGGATCGACAGGTAGGCACCGTTGACCTGCTGGCCGATACCCGGCAGGCGGGGCAGCACGGTGGCCAGGATCGCGACCGTGACGATCGTGTAGCGATAGCGCTCGAGCACCGCCACGCCGCGGTTTCGCAGCGCGATGATCGTCGCCGCGAACAGGATCAGGCCGATCACCATCCACTGCGCCTGCTGGCGCGCGAGCGCCGGTTCGATGCGGTAGATCATCACGATCCCGAAGCTCGCCAGCACCGCCACCAGCGGGAACAGGTAGGGGTCGGCATCGGGCAGCGAGAAGCGGATCACCAGGTGGGCCGCCAGGCACAGGCCGAGGAACAGCAGCCCGTAGCTCAGCGACAGGCTCGAGGCGTGGTTGAGCGTCAGGCTGGTGTCGGCGTGGGGCGTGTTGTCCTGCGTCTGGATGAAGATCGCAGTGAAGCCGCCGGTGACGAGCAGGGCGGCGGGGAGCAGCCCCATGAGCTCCTTGTTACGAGCGCTGAACACCCGCCCGAGGGTAGCCACCCAAGCGGCAGCTGACGCCGTCATGACCGCTACCCTTGTCTGCGGAATGCGCCCCTGCCACCACCGGGGCGGGGGCCTGTCGGTGGGGCCTGCCGGCGCGCCTGCGCGCCAACCATGTTCCCACCGCCAATTCGAGTCGTACCCGCAGCCAATGGATGACGATCGCCCACCAAGGCTCTGGCTGAGCATGTGGAAGCGCTTTGCGCTGGCGGCCCTCCTGATCGCCGCACTGGCGGGCACGGCGACCGCGACCGTGGCCCTGAACAAGGCCAGCGAGATCGCCCACCTGGTGTTCCAGAGCGAGATAAAGGGAGCGCCCAAGGGCCTGATCACCGAACAGTACGCCGGCGGCCCCAAGACCTTCCTGGTGCTGGGCACCGACCGCCGGGCGCACTCGACCGACGCGCTGGACCGGGAAAACCCGCCCCACAGCGACACGATCCTGCTGGTGCGCTTCGACCCGAGTCAGGGTCAGACGACGCTGCTCTCGATCCCGCGCGACCTGCTCGTGACGATCAAAACCAAAGAAGGGGCGGTCTACGCCAACCAGAAGATCAACGCCGCATACACGCTCGGCAGCAGACTCGGCGGTACGAGCGAGGGCAGCCTGCTCGCGGCCGAAACGATCAAGCGGGAAGTGTTCCCGTCGCTGAAGCTCAGCGGCATCGTGGACGTGAACTTCGCGGGCTTCATCCGCCTGGTGGACACGCTCGGCTGCGCCTACGTGATGGTCGACCATCGCTACTACAACCAGAACGTCGGCAGCCCCGAAACCGACTACACGAGCATCAACCTACAGCCGGGCTACCAGAAGCTGTGCTACGAAAACGCGCTCGACTACGTGCGCTACCGGCACACCGACTCGGATTTCGTGCGGGTCGCCCGCCAGCAGGACTTCCTGCGCGACCTGCGTGAGCAGGTCGAACCCGAGCGACATCGAAGGGCAGCTGGAGAACGTGGCCAAAGCCGTTGGTCATGCGATCACGACAACCATCAAGCCGTCGGCCAGCACGCTGATCGAACTCGCCAAGCTGATCGCCTTCTCGCAGGGCAAGACGATCCGGCAGGTGAGGTTCAAGAGCTCGAACGTCAACGCCGTCATCAACGGCGGCTCCTACGTCACCTCCACACCCCAGCTCGAGCAGGGAACGCTGGAAGAATTCCTCGGCCAGGGCCACGAAGAAAACGAAGGCTCATCCACGCCGGCGCCGGCCCACTCGAGCTCCCACCACAGCCACTTCCACCCCCACGTGATCAGCGCCCGCTCGGCCGGGATGGTGCACACCAACTCCGAGAGCGAAGTCGTCAAAGCCGCCCTCGGAGTCCCGTTCCGGTCCTGTATCCCGCCTACCAGACGGCGCCGTCGAGCCAGGAAACGACACGCCAGTACGCGATGCGCGACGAGCACGGCCACCTGCACCAGGCCTACGTCGTGGTCTGGCGCCAGAACGGGATCGACGGCTACTACGACTTCGAGGGCACCAACTGGCTGAACCCGCCGCTGTTCGCGCATGCCCGCGAACGCCCGCTCCACGGGCGGGATTACAAACTGGTCTACGACGGGTCCCACATCCACGTGATCGGGTGGCGCCAGGGGAAGGTCCTCTACTGGGTCACCAACACCCTCTTGGAGGACCTGTCGAACGACCAGATGTGGGTGATCGCCAAATCCGCCCAGAGCCTGCACTGAGCGCCCGGCGGGCGCCGGTTCAGAGCGAGTGTGCGTCGAGGGTCTGGTTGACGAGCGCGTCGGCGTGCGCGTTCTGGGCCCGCGGAACGGTGCGGATCGACCATCGCTCGAAGCGCCCGAAGGCCGCCAGCGCCTGGGCGTGGAGCGGCCGCATGGCCGCGTTCTTGACCTTGTAGACGCCCTGGACCTGCTTGGCCACCAGCTCCGAGTCGCCCACGACCTCCACCTCGCTGGCGCCGAGCTCGGCGGCGTGGGCGAGCCCGAGCAGCAGGGCGCGGTACTCGGCGACGTTGTTGGTGGCCCTCCCGAGCGCCTCGGTCGGCTCGGCGAGCACGTTTCCGTCCGCGTCGGAGATGACGGCGGCTGCGGCAGCCGGGCCGGGATTGCCCCTGGCTCCGCCGTCGACGTGTACGACCAGCTTCAACGGGCCGCTGCTCGGGGCCGCGGCCAAGCCCCGCGGCTAGGCGTGGGCCAGCGGGAGCGTGTCGCCGGCGACCCGCGCGCGGCGGCGGTCACGGATGATGCGACGCTCGAGGATCTCCGGCTCGGCGCGGTTGCCCCGGCGGGCGCGGCGGTCGAACCTGCGCCGCTCGACGATCACCTCGACGTTCGGGTCGTCGCGGTAGTACTCGGTGAGCTGCTCGAGCAGATCCCCCTCGAGGGCTGTGGGTACGACGCAGTAGATCATGCGCTCGCAATAGTAGGCGCCCGGACGGCGGCTGGCAAGCCGCGCAACGACGGTGCCAGCGCCTACAGGAAGACGGTGCCGTCGCCGGCCACGTGGGCGTTGGCGTAGCGCTCCTCGCGCGAGAGCTGCGCCAGTTCGGTGCCCTGTTCAAGCGGCCTCGCCTGCGGCGGATCCGTGGTGAGGTCGACTTCGTAGCGGTACCAGCACAGCTCCCACGCGAGCGTGATGCGGACCGCTCCGAGCAGGTGCTCGGCCGGGAGGATGGATACCGCGGGCGCGCCCAGCGAGCGCATCAGGCCGGCGGTCCGGCGGGGGAACTCGCTGGCGTTGAAGACGCCGGCGGCGCGCTCCAGGGGACTCGCCTCGGCGGCCGGGATCGCGGATTCGAGCTCGTGGGCCGGGGCCTCCATCGCGGCGTTGGGAGCGGGTGCCTCGGCGGCGGCGTCGGCCTGCCGGCGCCGGCGGGCGCTACGCGCGGCCCGTTCGCCGGACGGCTGCTCGTAGAGGGAGTCCCCTCCCAGCTCCTGTGCGGCGGTCGGCTCGCCGGCCCGCGAGCCGAGGCGCAGACGCTCGAGGATCCCCCGCCCGCGCCGGGGGGCGGCGATCGGCGTGAGCGTGGCCTGGCCGTCGCGGTCGCGGACCCAGCCGGCGTCGGCGGCACGCGGTGCGCACAGCTCGCAGACGGTGCGGGGACGTCCGTCGGCGAGGAAGACCTCGTGCTGCTCGCCGCGCAGCAGCCGCCGCGCGCACAGCTCGCAGGCGACATCGGGTTGGGATGTGACGATCGTGCGGGTTGCCATGTGGGAACTGGGGCCCTACGCGTGAGCCGGGGCGTGCGCCGCGCCCGCCTGCTCTACGACCTTCTGGGCCAGATGTCCGGGAAGCTCCTCGTAACGCAGGAACTCGAGCGTGTAGTCCCCCTGGCCGGCTGTGATCGAACGCAGGTCGGGAGCATACGTGAGCATCTCCGACATCGGCACCTCGGCCTTGATCTCGGTCATGGCGCCGATCGGCTCCATCCCCTGCGGACGGCCGCGGCGGCTGTTCAGGTCGCCGATCACATCGCCCACGTGCGCCTCGGGCACCGACAGCGTCACCAGCATGATCGGCTCCAGCAGCACAGGCTCGGCCAGCTCGAGGGCCTGTTTCATCGCCTGCACGCCGGCGAGCTTGAAGGCGATCTCCGAGGAGTCGACGGAGTGGTGCTGACCGTCCACCAGACGCACCCGTACGCCCTTCACCGGGTAGCCGGCGAGCACGCCCGCGCGCATGGCCTCGCGGACGCCTTTCTCGACCGCCGGGATGAACGAGCCGGGGATCACGCCGCCCTTGATCTGGTTGACGAACTCGAAGCCCTCATCGCCGTCTGCGATCCCCAGCGGCTCGATCTCGATCTGGCAGTCGCCGAACTGGCCACGCCCGCCGGACTGCTTCTTGTGGCGGCCGTGGGCGGAGGCGGAACGGCGGATCGTCTCCTGGTAGGGGACCGTCGGCGGCTTCAGCGCGACCTCCACGCCGAAACGGTCGCGCAGGCGGTCGACGACCACTTCCACGTGCACCTGCGAGAGGCCCGCGACGATCTGCTCGCCCGTCTGCTGGTCACGGTGCAGGTCGATCGTGGGGTCCTCCTCCTGCAGGCGCCGCAGCGAGGACAGGACCTTGTCCTCGTCGCCGCGGCTCTTGGGCTCCACGGCGAAGGCCATGACCGGGGCGGGAAGCGTCAGGCGCGGCATTTCGATCGGCTCGTCGCGGTCGGCCAGCCAGTCTCCGGCGCGGGTCTCCTTGAGCTTCGCGACCGCGCCGATGTCACCGGGACCGAATTCGGTCACGTGGTCGACCTCCTTGCCGTTGAACACCAGCAGCTGGCCGATCCGCTCCTTGACGTGGGCGCGGGTGTTCAGCACCTGGCTGTCGCCGCGCAGCACGCCCTGGTAGACGCGCAGCAGGTTGATCCGGCCGGCGAACGGATCGGCGCGGGTCTTGAACACGTACGCGAACAGCTCGCTCTCCTCGTCGGCCCGCAGCTCGATCTCGCCCACCTCCAGCGAGCCGTGCTTGACCGGCGAGGGCAGGTCCTCGACGATCGCGTCGAGCAGGCGGGAGGTGCCGAGGTTGCGGGTTGCGCAACCACATACGACGGGGAAGATCTTGCCGTGGTTGGTGCCCTCCTTCAGCGCCCCCACGATCTCCTCGTGGGAGATCTCCTCGCCCTCGAGGTAGCGCTCCATCAGCGAGTCGGAGACTTCGCAGACCTCGTCCATCAGCTTCTCGCGATATTCCCGGGCGAGCTCGGCCTGGGCGTCCGGGATGGGGATCTCCTCGAAGCCCTTGGCGGCGCCGGTGCGGCCGTTGTCGGGCCCGGGCTGGCGGAACGCGGTCATGTCCACCAGGTCGATCACGCCTTCCAGCTCGTGCTCGGAGCCGATCGGGATCTCGGTCGCCACCACGTGCGCGCCGAAGGCTCCCTTCAGGCTCTCCAGCGTGCGGAAGAAGTCAGCCCGCTCGCGGTCGAGCATGTTCACGAACAGCATCCGGGCGATGTCGAGCTCGGCGGCCCGCGCCCACAGCCGGCTGGTGGTGACCTCGACCCCCATCACGGCGTTGACGACGAACACGGCGGCCTCGCAGACGCGCACCGCGCCGAGCGCATCGGCCACGAAGCTCGGCTCGCCGGGCGTGTCGATCAGGTTGATCTTGCGGTCCTGCCAGGGGATCGAGCTGAGCGTCGCGGAGATCGACATCTGGCGGGCCTGCTCGTCGGGATCGGAGTCCGAGACGGTGGTGTGCTCGGGCACCGTGCCCAGCCGGGTGGTGGCTCCCGACTCGTACAGGAGGGCCTCGTGCAGCGACGTCTTTCCGGAGCCGCGGTGGCCGACGAGCGCCACGTTGCGGATCCTGTCCGCCGCCGGGCGGCCCCCGTTCCCTAGAGCCACATTGCCTGCCATCTGAACGCCTCCTCGTCGCTGGGAGCCCACGATAGCGCCGCGCGCGCCGGGCCGCCAGCACGGCTGGCCGGGGCGTCCAGGGGCTCTGAGACGGGTCGCCGGGTGCCGCTAGGCGTCGAAGGCTTCCTCCTGCATCCGCGAGCGCAGACGCAGGACGGCCTTGGTGTGCATCTGCGAGACGCGGGACTCGGTCACGCCGAGCACCTCCCCGATCTCGCGCAGGGTCAGGTTCTCGTAGTAGTACAGGGCGATGACCAGCTTCTCGCGCTCGGGCAGCTTGGCGATCGAGTCCGCGATCCGGTCCTTGAGGTCCCCGAGGTCGAGCGCTTTCGCGGGGTCCGGGGCGCCGGGGTCCTCGATCGTGTCCATCAGCGAGACCTGGTCGCCGCTGGAGTCCGACACGCTCCACAGCTCGTCCAGCGCCACGATCGAGGAGTGCGAGATCGCCAGCAGGGAGTCGTTGAGTTCGTCAACGGTGATCCCCAGCTCCTGGGCGATCTCCTCGTCGGTGGGCTGGCGGTGCAGGTTGTGCTCGAGCTTGGAGATCGCCTTCTCGACCTCCCGTGCCCGCGCCCGCACGCTGCGGGGGACCCAGTCGAGCGAACGCAGCTCGTCGATGATCGCGCCCTTGATGCGCATGATCGCGTAGGTCTCGAACTTGATCTCGCGGGAGAGGTCGAAGCGATCGATCGCCGACATCAGCCCACCGAGGCCATAGGACACCAGGTCGGCCTCCTCCACGTGCGGTGGAAGCCCGGCCGCGGTGCGCCCGGCCACGTACTTGACCAGGGGCGAGTAGGCGAGCACGAGCCGATCGCGGACGCTCACATCGCCGTCGATCTTGTAGCGCCGCCACAGTTCGCGCAGCTCGATGGGCTTGACGTTGGTCTCCAGGGCTTCCTTCCCCGCCGTTGGGCGTGCGTTAGCGGCAGCCTAGCGGCCCGATCCCCCGCCAAGTTCGCCAGCGCCCGCGCCGGGGCCCGCGCGGTCGCCCCGCAGGCGACCGCGGGCAGCGCCGGAGGCTCAGGCCCGCGGGTGGCTGCGCCGGTAGGCGCTCTTCAGCCTGGCGGACTCCACGCGCGTGTAGATCTGGGTCGTGGAGACGCTCGCGTGGCCGAGCATCTCCTGGATGCTGCGCAGGTCGGCGCCCCCGTCGAGCAGGTGGGTGGCGAAACTGTGGCGCAGGGCGTGGGGCGAAAAGCCCTCCACGATCCCGGCCCGGGAGCCCCACACCTTCAACCTGCGCCGCACGTCGCTGGTGGAGAGACGGCGTCCGCGCACGCTGAGGAACATCGCACGCGGCGCCGGGGGGCCGGCCTGCGCGGCGAGTGGCCGACGACCGCGCTCCAGGTAGTCCCGCAGAGCCTTCTGGGCGGGCTCGCCGACGGGCACGAGCCTCGTCTTGCGGCCCTTACCCTCGACCCTCACCTGCTCGGCGTCGAAGTCCAGGTCGCCGTCGTCGAGCGACACGAGCTCGTCCGCCCGCAGCCCACACGAGTAGGCGAGCTCGAACATCGCCCGGTCACGCAGCTCCAGCGGGCTCGTGGCGGGGATCGCGTCGAGCAGGCGTCCGGCCTCGCGGCTGCTGAGCACGCGCGGCAGGTGGCGCCCGCGCCGGGGGGTCGAGACGAGCTCGCCGGGGTTCTGTTCGATGTGGCCGTGCTCGCGCAGGCCGTTGAACAGGGCCCGTGCGGCGGCCAGCTTGCGCGCCGAGGTGCTCGGTGCCAGCCCGTTGCGTGACAGGTGGGCGACGTAGCGGCGCACCTCCCGCGGGCCGATGTCCCGCGGCGCGAGCCCCTCGGAGGTCGCCCAGCGCGCCAGCTCCTGCAGGTCCGAGCGGTAGGCCCGCCGGGTTCGCTCGGCGCGGTCGCGCCGGACCAGGTCATCCTCGAGCAGGCGGATCGCCGCCGGCCAGTCTGCTCCCGGCTGTGGGGCGGATCGGACTGGAGCCATCTCGGCTGACCTTCGCCGCGCGCTGGTAAGGGCCTGCCGCGAGGGGTAGATTCTGTGTTCATGGGTGCCTCCACGATCCAGCGCTCGGTGAGGATCCCGGCCGCCGAGGCCGCCGCCTACGGGCCGGTGGGGCGCTCGCCGTGGCTGGACGTCGACTGGCGCTCGCGCCAGCGCTGGCTGACCGTGGACGGCGCCGTCGTCAACACGATCGAGCTCGGTCCCGACAACGCTTCGGACGCCCAGCCGCTGGTGTTCGTCCACGGCCTGTCCGGCTGCTGGGCCAACTTCCTGGAGCAGCTTCCGGTGATGGCGCGCGAGCACCGGGTGGTCACGCTCGACCTGCCCGGCTTCGGCTACTCGCCGATGCCCCCGAAGGAGATCACGATCCCTGGTTACGCGACGGCTGCTCGACGCGCTCTTCGGGACAGCTCGGCATCGACGCCGCCGCCGTCGTGGGCAACTCGATGGGCGGCTTCATCGCGGCCGAGCTGGCGATCGCGTTCCCGCAGCGGGTCGAGCGGCTGGTGCTGATCTCTCCTGCAGGCATCTCCACCCGCCAGCCGCTGGCGGGGATCAGCCCGCGTCTTGGCTCCAGGAGCCCTGTTCCGGTGCTCGTGCGGGGCGAGCGGCTGTTGGCAGCCTCGGCGGCCGGGCTCGCATCCCGGTCGGACACCGTCGCCCGCCGGGCGCGGCTGCGCGAGATCATGCTCTACCTGGCGGTGCGCCACGCCGGACGCCTCCCGGGTCCGCTGGTGGCCGAGCAGTTGCGGGGCGCGGGCAAGCCCGGCTTCTTTCAGGCGTGGGAGGCGATCATCGACTACGACTTCGAAGAACGCCTGCCGGAGATCGTGTGCCCGACGTTGATCGTGTGGGGCGAGGAGGACCACCTCGTCTCCGTGCGCGACGCGGACGTGTTCGCTGATCTGATCCCCGACTCGCGCAAGGTGATCTTCGAGGACACGGGCCACATGGCGATGCTCGAGCGCCCCGCCGCCTTCAACGCCCTGCTGCGCGACTTCCTGGCCGAGTAGCGCGCGGCTCAGCTGGTGACGGCGCCTTCGGCGGCGCTGCCGACGAGCTTGGCGTACTTGCGGATCGCCACGTCCAGGTCGGGGTCCTGGGGGGCGGGCGATAGGTGGCCACGCGCCCGGCGAGCTCATCCGGGCTGAGGGCCACATCGAGCACGCGGGATGCGACGTCGATCGTGATCTGGTCGCCGTCGGCGAGCCCGCCGATCGGCCCGCCACGGGCCGCCTCGGGTGCGACGTGGGCGACCATGAAACCGTGGGTGGCGCCGGAGAAGCGCCCGTCGGTGATCAGGGCGACGGTCTCCCCCAGCCCCTCTCCTACGAGGGCTGCCGTGACGGCCAGCATCTCGCGCATCCCCGGCCCGCCGACCGGGCCCTCGCCGCGGATCACGACGACGTCGCCGTCCCTGATCTCGCTCGCGAGCACCGCCGCCATCGCCGCCTCCTCGCCGTCGAACACGCGGGCCGGGCCGGTGTGGCAGCGACGGGCGTGGCCGGCGAGCTTGACCACGCAGCCGTCCGGGGCGAGGTTCCCGCGCAGGATCGCGAACCCGCCGGTCGGGGCGAGGGCTTCCGAGAGCGGCAGCACGACGCGCTGGCCCGGGGTTTCCGGCGCTTCGGCCGCGTGGTGGCCGATCGTGTGCCCGGTCACCGTCTCGGCGTCCCCGTGCAGCACGCCGGCTTCGAGCATGCGCTTGAGCACGAGCGGCACGCCGCCGGCCTCGTACAGGTCGGTGGCGGCGTAACGGCCCCCGGGCTGCAGGTCACACAGCAGCGGTGTGCGCTCGGAGATGGCGTCGAACTCGTCGATCTCCAGCGGCACGCCGGCTTCGCGGGCGATCGCCAGCAGGTGCAGGACGCCGTTGGTGGAGCCACCGCTCATGGCCACCGCGGCGATCGCGTTTTCGAGGCCCTGCTTGGTGATGATCCGGTTCGGGAGCTGTCCGCGGCGCAGGACGTCCATCACCAGTTCCCCGGCCTGGCGGGCGACCTCGAGCTTGTTCCCGTCCTCGGCCGGCACCATCGCCGAGCCCGCCGGGGAGATGCCGAGCACCTCGAAGGCCATCGCCATCGTGTTGGCCGTGAACTGGCCGCCGCAGGCGCCCGCGCCGGGCGAGGCGGCGTCCTCGAGCGCGTGCAGCTCCTCTTCGGTGATGCGTCCGGCGGCGTGGGCGCCGACCGCCTCGAAGACCTGCTGGATCGTGACCTCCTCGCCGTTGAAGTACCCGGGGCGGATCGAGCCTCCGTAGAGCATCAGCCCGGGGACCCCGAGGCGGGCCAGCGCCATCACCGTGCCGGGAATCGTCTTGTCGCAGCCGGAGATCGTCAGCACGGCGTCGAAGCAGTGGGCCGAGGCGACGAGCTCGATCGAGTCGGCGATCAGCTCGCGGGACACGAGCGAGGCGCGCATCCCGGCGGTGCCCATCGTGATGCCGTCGGAGATCGCGATCGTGTTGAGCTCCATCGGGGTGCCTCCCGCGGCGCGGATGCCCTCCTTTGCCTTGGCCGCGAGCACGCGGTTGTTGAAGTTGCAGGGCATCGTCTCGATCCACGAGTGGGCGACGCCGACGATCGGCTTGGCGAGGTCCTCGGCGCTGTAGCCGATCCCGTGCAGGTAGGCGCGCGCGGCGGCGCGCTCCGGGCCCTCGGTGAGGGCCCGGCTGCGGTGCTTTAGATCGAATCCGCCGTTGGCGCTCACGCGGCCCGAACACCACCGAGCTCGCGTTCGGCACGCTCGCGTTCCCAGCGCGCCAGCCGGGCGAGGTCGCGGCGGACCCGCTCGGGGTCGACCTGGCGGCCGGGAAGGTGCATGTTCGCCTCGCCGATCAGGCGCCGCTCGTCGGCGGTGATCGCCATCCACTTCGCCAGCACGTCATCGGAGTGGGGCAGCTTGGAGCTGCCGAACGGGCGTGTGTGGTCCGGGAACGTGATGCAGTACTCGCTCAGCAGCTCGCCGGTGGCGGGCACATAGGCGACGATCGGCTTGTGGGGGTAGATCAGGTACGCATACGGCGCTTGAGCCTCGCCCACAGCCGCGCCCACGGGGCCGAGCACGCGCAGGAACCCGAGGTCGCTGTAGATCTCCCAGTCCTCCTCGTTCACGCACGAGCGCAGCAGCGCCCGAGCGCGCTGCTCGGCGCGACGTTCGCGGCCGGGGTCGTAGCTCTCTTCGGCGTGCGCCCTGCGTGCGCGGGCTATCGCGACGCGGGCGCGGGTGACCCTGCGCCTGAGCCGGGGACGGGCAAGCTCGAAGAACAACACCAACAGCAATACGGCGGCGGTCCCGAGTGGGAGCGCCATGCCGCTAGCGGCCTGCAGGGGCCGCACCCCCGGCGGCGCGCGGAAAGAAGATCACGCGCTCCGCATCCCGGGGAACTTCGTCGAAGCTCTTGACGAGCTCGGCCTCCCGGCGTCCGGCGAGGCCCTCCGTCGGTACCGCGGCCCACATTCCCGCGTCCAGCTCACGGCGAAACGCCTCGATCAGCTCCTGCTCCTCGGCGGGTATTTCCACGTCACCCTCGGCGAGCACGATCTCGCCATGGCCGGGCTTCATACGGAGCAACCTCATCGCCACGGGGATTATGGCAAACGCTCTCCCCCGCTCTCAGGTTTCGCGCAGCCTCGCGAGCCCGATCGCGTCCACCGGGCCCGCCCCGCCGCCGAGCTCCCGCAGCCCATCGGCCACCGCGGCTCCCGCCCGGGCACGCGCGATCCGGGCCGCGGTCGGGAGATCTCGGCCCAGGGCCAGCTGCGCGGCGAGGACTGCCGAGTGGGTGCATCCCGAGCCGTGGGCGGCTCCGCCGGGGTGGCGCTCGCCCTCGATCTCGAGGGCCTCCGCGTCCAGCCCGGCGACCAGCAGGTCGGCGGCCACGTCCCGGTGCCCGCCGGTGAGGATCACCGCTCCGGGACCGAGCGCGAGCACCGCGCGGGCGAGCTGCTCGGCCTCGCCGGGCAGCTCCCGGTCGCGCTTCGGCGCCCCCGCCAACACGCGGGCCTCCTGGAGGTTGGGCGTCACCACGGTTGCCAGGGGAAGGATGTGCTGCGCCAGCCAGCGCTCGGCGTCGGGCTCGATCAGACGGGCGCCGGACTCGGCGACCATCACGGGATCGACCACGACCGGCGTGCCCGGGGGCAGCTCCGAGAGCGCCACCCCCACCGCCCTGGCTGTCTCGAGCGTCCCCAGCATGCCGACCTTGACGGCGTCCACGCGGATGTCCTCGAGCACCGCCCTGATCTGCGCCAGCACCATCTCGGGCTCGACGCTCGCCACGGCGCGCACCTCGCGCGTGTTCTGGGCCGTGATCGCGGTGATCGCCGAGGTCCCGTGCACGCCGCAGCTGGCAAACGCCTTCAGGTCCGCCTGGATTCCCGCGCCCCCACCGGAGTCCGAGCCGGCGATCGTCAGTGCGGTCGGGGTCCTCGCCATGCCAGCGGGAGCCTATTGCGGCCGGTCGGCCGGACCCCGGCTCTGTAGGATCATGTCGATCACCAGTCATCGGTGTCGGTCGCGTGTTGCAGCTGCGACCGACAGCCGAATCGCTGACACACCAAGGGGAACGGGGGCAGGCCAGGGGGCAGGGAAGCGTCGGGAGCGCGGCGGTGGCTGCAGGTCACGCGCGCCCGAGCCCGACGATCTCGAGCAGCCGGCGCTCCACGGAAAGGAAGAGCCAATGACACGTTGCCGAATCCGCCGGGGCCTCCTCGGCCTAGTAACCGCGGGCATCGCCGCGGGCCTGCCGGTGGGGCTCACAAGCACGGCGCAGGCCAACCTGACGCCGACCCTCTGCGTCTCCTACCGCGAATACGAACGCGTGATAACGGGCGGACGCTACGGCTGCCCCCCGGGATACGTGACGTTCACACTGGGCGCCGAAGGCAAACAGGGACCCACCGGCCCGGCGGGAGCCACCGGTGCGACCGGACCCACCGGCTCTGGCAGGGGATCGACCGGGCCCACCGGGCCCGAAGGCCGGGAAGGCCGGGAAGGCAAAGCGGGTAAAGGCGGCCCCACGGGGGCCACCGGTGCGACCGGGCCCACCGGCCCAAGGGGCGCCGCGGGGATCACGGGCGCCACGGGCCCGACCGGCCCACAGGGCAAGAGCACGGGCATCACCGGCCCCACCGGGCCTGCAGGCAAAGCCGGCGCGACCGGATCGGAAGGCAAACAGGGGACTCCCGGCACGACCGGCACGACCGGCGCGACCGGACACGAAGGCGTCAGCGGCGCCACCGGACCGACCGGCCCAGAAGGCAAACAGGGAGCTCCGGGGACCGCCGGCACGGCGGGCTCCACGGGAGCCACCGGCGCGACCGGCCCCGAAGGCGTCAGCGGCACAACGGGCCCGACCGGCCCCGAAGGCCCGACCGGCCCCGAAGGCGCGACCGGCCAGGGCGACGGCCAGGGCCCGGCGGCAGCGGGGGTAACGCCGAAGCCGCAGAAGAGAAAGCCGAAGAAGCCAAACAGGAAGCCACAGAAGCCAGGCAGGAATCCAAAGTGGCCCGAGGGGAAGCCGAAGAAGCCAAACAGGAGGCAGAAGCGGCGAACGCGAGGGCCGAACAGGCCGAACTCAAGGCCGAAGAAGCTCTGGAAAGGGCCTCAGAAGCCGAAGCGCGGTCGGAGGAAGCCGAACGGCGGGCCGAAGAAGCCGAACGGCGATCAGAAGAAGCGGAACGCCGGGGCGAAGAAGCCGAACGGCGGGCCGAAGAAGCCGAACGGCGCGCCGAAGAAGCCGAATCCCGGGCCGCAGAAGCCGAACGCGTCGCCGAAGAAGCGCGCGAAATAGCCGAAGAACACTGAGAGCTTCCCGCGGGGGCCCGGAGCTCGCCTTCGGGCCCCTCAGCGGGGCGTCAGCCGCGTGAGCGGGCCCGCATGGCCGACTGCTCGAGCCGGGCTTTGGGCGGGAAGATCGAGTAGCTCCCGATCGCCGTCGCGAGCAGGCGGCCGTCCTCGTGGTGGACCTCCGACTGCATCACGCCGATCGAGCGGTTGCGGCGGTTCAGCGTGGAGTGGCAGATGACGTCGCCCTCGGTCGCGGTCTGGATGTAGTTGATCGAGATGCTGATCGTGGCGATGCGCTCCTGCTCGGTCGTCTGGGCCCACAGCGTCGAGCCCATGCAGTAGTCGACCAGCGCGAAGGTGACGACGCCCGAGAGCAGGCCTCCCCTGTTGATGAGCTCCGGTCTGATCGTGACCCGCACGGTCTGGGGGTCCTCCCAGCGCAGCCCGATGAAGCTCGTGAGGTCGTCGAGCGAACGCGGCGCCGTCCGGACTGGGGCCCGGGGCGACGCTGGCGACCGGGATTCGCCGGCGGCATCTGCATCTCCCTCGGCTGGCGGCGGGGCGCTCATCGCGCCGCAGGCTATGAGAAAAGGCCCCGTCCGCGCGGCGCCCGGCCACCACAGGCCCCCGCCTCCCGCTCGGCTGCGGCATCCCAAGCCGCGCGTAGCTTCGGGCGGGTGCATGCCCGCGGACGGCTCGGAGCGCTCGGGAGAGGAGCTGGCGCGGCGCCCACCTGCAGCGGCTCGGCTTCCGTGTGCTGGAGCGCAACGTCCGCACCCGCGAAGGGGAGATCGACCTGATCGTCTTCGACGGGCACACGCTCGTGTTCGTCGAGGTCAAGACCGCCCGCGCGGCCCCGGCGGCCGCCGTCAGGAGGCGGTCCCGCTGGACTGGTTGCGCCCACGCCAGCGCCTGCGGATCAGGCGGCTGGCGCGAGCCTGGCTGGCGGATCCGCAGCGCCGCCATCCGCGTGCCGCCGCCGTGCGCTTCGACGCCATCGGCGTGGTTCTCGACATGCGTGGGCGGCTGCTCGCGCTCGAGCACCTCGAGGACGCCTGGTGAGGCGCCACAACCCCCACCCGAACCACTGATCGCCGGCGCCACGGTCGAGGGCCCGTGAGCCAATGCTTACACCGCTGTCAAGAGCCCCGACAGAGCCCTCTCGAGAGCCCCGACGGAGCCCCTCTCGAGAGCCCCGACGGAGCCCTCCAGAGGCCCGCGGTCGCGTCTACAGCGCGAGCTGCTGGTAGGCGAGCGACTGGAAGGACATCCGGTGCAGCGGCGAGACCCCCTTGGCGATGATCGCCTCGCGGTGCTCGGGGGTGGAGTAGCCGACGTGCTCGGCGAAGCCCCACCCCGGGTGGCGCTCCTCGGCGCGGTGCATGTAGCGGTCGCGGGTGACCTTCGCGATGATCGACGCCGCCGCGATCGCGGCGCTGCGGGCGTCGCCGTCGACGATCGCCTGCTGGGGGCGCCCCATCTCGCCGACGGAGAAGCCGTCCACCAGGCAGAGGACCTCATCGGCAACCGGCTCGGTGACGCCGATCAGGGCTTCGCGCAGGGCCGCGAGGTTGGTCTTGTGCAGTCCACGCCCGTCCACGGTACGGACGCATCTGGAGACGACGTACACCCGCGCGGCGGTGCGCATCACCAGCGGGTAGAGCGCCTCGCGGGCGTCGTGGGTGTGCTGCTTGGAGTCGTTCAGCGCGCCCAGCAGGCGCACCTGGCGGGTGCCGAGCACGGTCGTAGTCGAACAGCACCGCGGCCGCCACGAGAGGCCCGGCGAGCGAGCCGCGGCCGGCCTCGTCGGCGCCCGCGATCAGGCGGCTGCCGAGGGCGCGATCGAAGGCGAACAGCTTTCTGCCGGGGCGGCGTCCGCGCCGCCCGGAGCGCCCCTGCGCTGAGCGTGGTGAGCCCGTCTGCCCGCCGCCGCTGCCGGCGACCCCCACCGCGCGGCGTCCCACTTCGATCTCAGATGGGGCCGATCCGGTCGATGGGCCAGTAGGTGAAGAAGGCCTCGCCGATGATCCAGGAGGTTGGAACCGGTCCCCAGAACCTGCTGTCGTCCGATTCCCCACGATTGTCGCCCATCATGAACCAGTGCCCGGCGGGAATCTTGATCGGCTTCGAGAAGGTGCACTCGGGGTTGGCGCCGCATTCTTTGATGTAGGAGTCCTTCTCGCGGACGAAGGTGGTGGTGCCCTTCGCCTTGCGGTAGACGTGCCCGTCCTGGATGTAGATTTCGTCCCCGGGCCCGGCGACCACGCGCTTGATGAAGTTCACGCTGTCCTTCTTGTCGACCGGCTGCGAGCACGCTTCACCGGGGGCCATCGACTTGCCGCAGCGCTCGCTCTCGGCACCTTCGGGGGGATGGAACACCAGAATCTGGCCGACGCTGGGGTTGCCGAAGTCCATCCCGATGCGGTTCACGAGCACCCGCTGGCCGATCGACAGCGTGGGCTCCATCGAGCCGCTCGGGATCTTGTACGGCTTGACGAGGAAGGCCTGGATGGCGAGCGCCAGACCGAGCGCCACGGCCACGATGATGACCAGCTCGACGATCGAGCTGGTCAGGGATTTGGAGCGTTTGCGGGCGTTCAGTGCAGTGCTCACGCTGCGTCATCACCGGCGGGGGCGGCCACGCCCTCGCCTGCATCGGGGGAGGAATCAGCGTCATCCGCCGGCGCGGCTGGCTCATCGGCGGGCGCATCGCCCGCTCCGTCGCCGCTCGCCTGGACCGCCTCCCCCCCCTGCTGGCCGCCATCGCCGCCAGCGTCCGCGCCTTCCGGCGGCGCAACCTGCTCGTCTGCCTGATCCGCCGTCTGCGCCTGGGGCTCGGCCGCCTCTGCCTGCCCCTCCTCGGTCGTCGCGGTCGCCTCGACGTCCTGGGGCGCCTGCGCCTGGCCGTCCTCCGGCGCCTCGGCGGCGCCAGCGCCATCTGCAGGCTCCTCCAGGGCATGCAGCAGCCCGGGCTCGACGACGTCCTCGGGGCCGGTGTAGCGGCGCTCTGGCACGCGCGCACGCTTGCCGACCCGTTTGCGCAGGTAGTAGAGCTTCGCCCGCCGGACGTCGCCCCGGGCGGCGAGCTCGATCCGCTCGATCTTGGGGGAGTGCACCGGGAACATGCGCTCCACGCCCACACCGAAGGACTGCTTGCGGACCGTGAAGGTCTCCCGCGCGCCGTGGCCCTGGCGCTTGATCACGACGCCCTCGAAGACCTGTACGCGGCTACGGCTGCCCTCGACCACCTGAAAGTGAACCTTCACGCGATCGCCCGGCGAGAAGGCGGGGACCCGGCGCAGCTGGGCGCGCTCGATCTTTTCGATGACACTGCTCATGAGGGGGAACCAACCTTGACGCCGGACACGAGCGTGGCGTGACAGAGCGCGCTGCAGATGGTAGCGAACCGCCGCCGCGCTCCACTCCGGTCCCGGAGCGGGTCAGGGCCCCTCAGAGGCGCCCTCCTCGCCCGGCCCGCGGGCCCTGCTCTGCTCGCGGCGCCACTGCTCGATCCGCTCGTGGTGGCCGGAGAGCAGCACGTCCGGGACCCGCCAGCCGCGGAACTCGGCGGGACGCGTGTAGTGGGGGTACTCGGGAAGGCCTTCCAGGGCGGCGCTGTAGGACTCCTCCTGCGCGGAGTGCTCGTCCCCGAGCGCTCCGGGAAGCTTGCGCATGACCGCGTCGCAGAGCACCATCGCCGGCAGCTCCCCGCCGCTGAGCACGTAGCGTCCGACCGAGACCACGTCGCTGGCGAAGTGCTCGAGGATGCGCTCGTCGAAGCCCTCGTAGCGGCCGCACAGCAGCGTCAGCTCCTCCTCCGCCGCCAGCTCGTCCACGAGCGGGTCGTCGAGCAGCCGCCCGTTGGGAGCCAGGGCGATCACCCGCCGGCGCTCGCGCAGGCGCTCGGGGTCGACCCCGTAGCGGGCCCGCAGGGCGCTGTCGAGAACGTCCACCCGCAACAGCATCCCGGCGCCGCCCCCGAACGGGGTGTCGTCGACCTGGCCGGCCGTCAAGGGGGTGTGCTCGCGGATGTCGATCAGCTCCAGCGCGGAGCCGCCCGCGAGCACGTTGGCCACGTGGCGCTGGCCGCGAAACCACTCGAACCACTGGGGGAACAGCGTGAAGACGTCGATCCTCACGACTGCCCTTCCCCGCCCTCTGCCGGTGCGGGCGCGTCCTCGAGGAAGGCCAGCTCGATGTCGATCGTGCGCCGCCGGGGATCCACGCTGCGGATGGCGTCTTTGACGAGCGGCACCAGCAGCGTGCCGGGGGCGTCGCTGCGACGCACCTCCAGCACCTCGCAGGAGGGCAGCTCGAGCAGGCCCGTGACCTCGCCGACCTCGTGGTCGCCGTCGCCGACCAGGCAGCCGACGAGCTCGTGCGCCCACCATTCGCCCTCGCCGAGCGCGGGCAGCTCCTGGCGGCCCACGGTCAGCTCCTGTCCGCGCAGCTGCTGTGCGGCGCCCCGATCGTCCACGCCCGCGAGCCGCAGGATCGGGTGCTGGGCCGTTCCGGCGCGGCGCACGATCTCGGCCTCCCGGCCGGCGACGTACACGGTGGAGCCGACCTCCAGCAGCCGCGGCACGGCGCCGGTCACGTAGAAGCTGCCGTCGAGCCCGTGGGGCCGACCCACCCGCCCGGCCGGGACCTGGGCGGGCGTCAATCGACGATGTCGAGGAGCACGTGGACGCCTTCGCTGGCGGCCGCGGCTTTGACGACCGTCCGCAGCGCGTGGGCGGTGCGTCCCCCGCGGCCGATCACCCTGCCGTAGTCGTCTTCCCCCACGCAGAGCTCGAGCACGACCGTCCCGTCGTCCTCCTCGAACTGCTCGACCTCGACCGCGTCGGGGTCGTCCACCAGGCCTTCGGCAAGGTACTCGAGCAGCTGCTTTGCGTTTTCGGCGAGCATCGTGACCGGCCCCGAAGCGTACGCGCTCGGCTAGTGGGCCTTGGTCGGGATCCCCTGGATGTGCAACAGCTTGCGAACGGTGTCGGACGGCTGGGCGCCACGGGCGAGCCAGCTGCGGGCCCGCTCCTCGTCGATCACGATCGTCGAGGGCTCCGTCTGGGCGTTGTAGTGCCCGATCGTCTCGATCACGCGTCCGTCCCGCGGAGAGCGCTGGTCGGCGACGACCACCCTCCAGATCGGGTCCTTCTTGCCGCCCACCCGTGTGAGCCTGAGCCTTACCGACACGTGTTCCTCTCTGACGCTTGCAGGGCGCCCGCTCGTTGGGGCGCAGAGGGCAGCTTAGACGGTCACCGCGCGTTCCGGATCAGCGCACCGATGTCGGGCATCTTGCCGCGCCCGACCTGACGCATGACCTTGCGCATCTGGTCGAACTGCTTTACCAGCCGGTTGACCTGCTGGACGTTGGTGCCGGACCCGCGGGCGATCCGCAGGCGCCGGGAGCCGTTGATCAGGTCCGGCTTGCGGCGCTCCTGCGGGGTCATCGAGAGGATGATCGCCTGGATCCGGTCGAGCTCCCGCTCGTCGATCTTGAGGTTCTGCAACTGGTGTCCGCCGAAGCCGGGGATCATTCCCAGCAGGCTCGTCATCGGACCCATTTTGCGCATCATCTTGAGCTGGTCGAGGAAGTCGTCGAGGCCGAATTCGTTGCGGCGCAGCTTGCGCTCGAGCTCGCGCGCGTCGTCCTCCTCGATCTCCTGCTCGGCCTTCTCGATCAGGCTCATGACGTCGCCCATGCCGAGGATCCGCTGGGCCATGCGGTCCGGGTGGAAGCGCTCGAACTGCTCGAGCTTCTCGCCCGTGGAGGCGAACAGGATCGGCCGCTCGGTGACCGCCCGCACCGACAGCGCGGCGCCGCCGCGGGCGTCGCCGTCGAGCTTGGTCATCACGACGCCGTCGAAGTCCACGGCCGCCGCGAACTGCTCGGCCACGTTGACCGCGTCCTGGCCGGTCATCGAGTCGAGCACCAGCAGCACGTGCCGGGGCTCGACGGCGTCGCGGGTCGCGACCAGCTCGGCCATCAGCTGCTCGTCCACGTGCAGGCGCCCGGCCGTGTCGACGATCAGCACGTCCTTGCCGTCGCGCCGGGCGCACTCCAGCGCCCAGGAGGCGATCTCGACGGGGTCGCGGTCGGTCCCCTGCTCGTAGACCTCCGCTCCGGCCTGCGCCCCCACCTTCACGAGCTGGTCCACCGCCGCCGGGCGGTACACGTCGCACGCCGCCAGCGCCACCGAGGAGCCGTGCTGCTCGTGCAGCAGCCGCGCGAGCTTGGCCGTGGCGGTGGTCTTGCCGGAGCCCTGCAGCCCGGCCATCAGGATCACGGTCGGCGGGCTGGGGGCGAAGTCCATCTCCGGCGCCTCCCCGCCCATCAGCGCCGTCAGCTCCTCCGCCACGAGCTTGATCACCTGCTGGCCGGGGTTCAGCCGCCCGACCACCTCGGCCGCCAGGCAGCGTTCCTTCAGCTCGGAGGTGAACTGCCGTACGACCTTGAAGTTGACGTCCGCCTCCAGCAGCGCGAGGCGGATCTCGCGCATCGCCGCGTCGACGTCGTCCTCGGACAGGGAGCCGCGCTGGCGGACGTCCGCCAGCGTTGCCTGGAGCCGTTCGGAGAGGGCGTCGAACACGTTGCGCTAGTGCTGGCGGGGCGAGCGTGGCGGGGGCGGCAGCGGGGGGCTGCCGGGCGCCGGCGGCAGCGGCGGGCTGCCCGACCCGTCCGGGCCCTGCTTGGTGGTGCCCTCGCGGGCGCGCTGTTTGAGCACCTCGCCGATGCCGCCGAAGGCCTGCGCGAACTCCGAGGGCACCACGAACACCGTGTTGCCGTCCCCTTCGGCCAGCTGGGGGAGCATCTGCAGGTATTCGTAGCTGAGCAGCCCGGAGTCGGGTTTGCCCTCGTGGATGGCGGTGAAGACCGTGTCGATCGCCTTGGCTTCGCCCTCGGCCCGCAGGATCGCGGCCTGGCGCTCGCCCTCGGCCGTCAGCACGGCGGCCTGCTTGGCGCCCTCGGCGGTGAGGATCTGCGCCTGCTTCTCGCCTTCGGCGGTGAGGATCGCGGCGCGGCGGTCGCGCTCGGCGCGCATCTGCTTCTCCATCGCCGAGCGGATGTCCGCCGGCGGGTCCACGGACTTGATCTCGACGCGGTTGATGCGTATCCCCCACTTGCCGGTCGCCTCGTCGAGGACCGTCCGCAGCTCGGTGTTGACGTTCTCGCGCGCGGTCAGCGTCGCCTCCAGCGTGAGGCCGCCGATCACGTTGCGCAGCGTCGTGACGGTCAGCTGCTCGATCGCCTGTAACGGGTTCGCCACTTCGTAGGTCGCCGAGCGGGCGTCGGTGATGGTGAAGTACAGGACCGTCTCGATCGCGACCACGACGTTGTCTTCGGTGATCACCGACTGGGGCGCGAAGTTGACGACCTGCTCGCGCAGGTCCACCAGCGGCCGCACGCGGTCGACGAACGGGATCACCAGCGCGACCCCCGGTTCCAGGGTGCGGCTGTAGCGGCCGAGGTGCTCGACCACGCCGGCCCGCGCCTGGGGGATCACGCGGATCGTGCGGAAGGCGGCAATCAGCGCGAACACCAGCTACGACTGCGATCACGATCACGGCTACCACGGACGTGCACCTCCTCTGATCAGGGTGAGCCTCAACGCATCACGAGCGCGGTCGCGCCCTTGATGTCGACCACCTCGACCCGCTCGCCGGCCTCGATCACTTCGTCGTCGCCGAGGCTGCGGGCGGTCCACACCTCGCCCCCGTCGATCTTCACACAGCCGACGCCTTCGCCGTTGGCGATCCGCTCGATCACCATCGCCTGGTGTCCCACGAGGGCCGCCGCGCCGGTTCTGATCGCGGGCGGCAGGCGCCGGTGGCGGCTGGCGACGGGCCGCAGCGCCGCCACCACGGCCAGCGACACCGCCCCGAATGCGATCACGCTCGCCACCGCGCCGGCGCCGACCGCCGCGAGCAGCGCCGCAAGCGCCGCGCCGAGCGCGAACGGCAGCAGGTACAGGCCGCCCGTGTGCATCTCGCCGATCCCGAAGACGGCGGCGGCGACTAGCCACACGATCCAAAGCATCCATCAACGATCACGATAGCTCCGGCGCGATCAGCGCGCGCGCGAAGTCGCGAGCGTCGAAGGGCCTCAGATCCTCGACCGACTCGCCCACGCCGATCAGCTTGACGGGTAGCGACAGCTCGCGGGCGATCGCCAGCGCGATGCCGCCGCGGGCGGTCCCGTCGAGCTTCGTGAGGACCACCCCGCTGACCTCGGCGGTGTCGGCGAACATGCGCGCCTGGCGCACGCCGTTCTGCCCGGTCGTGGCGTCGATCGTCAGCAGCGTCTCGTGGGGGGCGCCCTCGAGCTGGCGGGAGATCACGCGCCTGACCTTGGCCAGCTCGGCCATCAGCTCGTCCTGGGTGTGCAGGCGCCCGGCCGTATCCACGATCACCACGTCGGCGCCGCTGGCGCGCCCGGCCGCGACGGCCTCGAAGGCAACCGCACCCGGGTCCGAGCCGGCTGCGCCGGTGACGATCTCACAGCCGGCACGCTCGGCCCAGCCGGCGAGCTGCTCGGCGGCGGCGGCGCGGTAGGTGTCGGCCGCCCCCAGCAGCACGCTGTAGCCGAGCTCCTGGCGGATGTGCCAGGCGAGCTTGCCGATCGTGGTCGTCTTGCCGGTCCCGTTCACGCCCACGGCCATGATCACCGTCGGCTTGGGCACGAGATCGATGCGCGGCTCGCCCACGCTCGCCGTCTGCGCCAGCAGCTCGATCAGCCGCTCGCTGAGCGCCTCGCCGCCCTCGAGCCCGTCGGCCGAGGCCTCCTGCTCGAGCTGGGCCACCACCGCCGCGGTCGTGGGCGCCCCCACGTCGGCCATGATCAGCGCCTCCTCGAGGCGTTCCCAGGTGTGCTCGTCCAGCGTCGCGAACAGCGTCGCCTGGATCTCGCTGCCCAGCGCCTGGCGCGTGCGGGACATGCTGTCGCGCAGACGGCGCAGGAAACCCCGGCGCGGCTGCTCCCCCTCCTCGCCGGCGTGATCCTGCGCCTCGGCGGTGATGAACAGATCACTCCAGTCGCGCGGCACGAGCGGCGCGACGATAGCAGCGGCGGTCGCTCACGCGACCTCGGCGACCTCCTCGATCTCCGGCAGCTGTCCGCTCTCGAACTCCAGGTGGCGCGAGATCACCTTCGAGACCCCGTCCTGCCCCATCGAGACCCCGAACAGCCAGTCGGCCGCCTCCATGGTGCGCTTCTGGTGGGTGATGACGATGAACTGCGCCTCGCCGCAGTAGCGGCGCAGCAACGCCAGGAAGCGGTCGAGGTTGAGGTCGTCGAGCGCCGCCTCGACCTCGTCGAGGATGTAGAAGGGGCATGGCCTGGCCAGGAACACGGCGAACAGGAAGGCGAGTGCGGTCATCGACTTCTCGCCGCCCGACAGCAGCGTCAGCCGCTTGGTCGACTTCCCGGCGGGCGTGATTTCGATCTCCACGCCGGGCAGGCTGCGCTCGGCGAGCGAGACCTCATCGGGCTCCTCCTCGTCCTCGCCGGCTCTCTGCGTCGGCCTCCCCCTCGGCCAGCGGCTCCCCGCCGAGCACCGCGCGCGGGGCCTGCTCGTCCTCGACCAGACGCAGCCGGCCGGTGCCGCCGGGGAAGACCTCGCCCACGAGCTGCTCGAAGTTGCGCGAGGCGGCGGAGAAGGTCTGCTCGAAGGTCTGCTCGATCTGGCGGTCGGTCTCGCGGATCAGGGAGCGCAGCTCGCGCATCGCCGTCTCCAGGTCCTGGCGCTGGCCCTCGAGCTCCTCGACGTGGGCGAGCGCCTCGGCGTACTCGTCCTGGGCCAGCGGGTTGACCGGCCCGAGCTGCTCGCGGCGGCGCTCGAGCCGCTCCACGCGCGCGCTCAGCTCCGCCACCGCCTGCTCGTCCAGCGCCTGCACCGGCTGCTCGGGGGCGGGTGCCTGGTCGCCGAGGCGCTGCAGGATCCCCTCGAGCTCGGCCTCGGCCTCGGCCGCGTGGTCGCGTGAGCGCTGGGCCGCGACCTCGGCGTCGGTGACGGCCTGGCCCGCCTCTTTCAGCTCCGCCTGGATGCCGGCCTCGCGGGTGGCGAAGGCGGTCAGCTCGCCCGCGCCCTGCTGGCCGGCACGGCGGTCCTCGCCGAGCTGCTGCTCGAGCGAGGCGAGCAGCTCGTTGGCACCGGCGGCCGCCGTCTCGAGCGCCACCAGCAGGCGCGCCGCTCGCGCACACAGTGCCTCGTCGCGCTGGTAGGAGGCCTGCAGCAGGCGCCGGCGCGCCTCCCGCTCGGCGAGCTCCTGTTCGGCGGCAGCCAGCCGGCGTCGCTCGCCGGCGAGCTCGCCCTCGAGCTGGGCTTTGCGGACCGCCAGCGGTCCGTGCGCGGGCGCCGCGCGCCGCTGCTCCATCAGCCACTCGCTGCGCCGCACGGACTCCTGCGCCTCGGTCTGGCCGCGCTCGTGCTCGCGCAGCTGCTCCGCGCCGGCGCCGGTGGCCGCTTCCGCCGCGGACAGCTCGCCCAGCGCACCAGCGCTGTGCTGCTCGGCCTCCTGCAGGGCCCGCTCGGCCGCCACCAGGTCGCGCTCCAGGCGGTCGCGCTCGTTGCGCCTGGCCAGCACCCGCTCGCTGCCCCCGGCATTCAGCTGGCGCACCTCGCCGGAGGCCGCGAACCACACCCGCCCGGCGGGCGTGACGGCCACGCCGGCGAAGCTGTCGGGCAGCTCCTCCAGGCGCTCCACGACCCACGCGTCCGCGAGCAGCCTCCCGGCCAGCTCGAGCACCGGGCCGGGGCCGTCCACGAGCTCCAGCAGCGGCCGGGCGCCGGGCGCGGGCGGACCGGCCGGGGATTGCCCGGCGGCGAAGCGGTCTCCCGGCGGGCGGCGCGAGAGCAGCACCGTGCCGCCGTCGGGGCCGACCTTGTCCAGCAGCGCCTGGGCGCCCTCGAGGCCATCCGCGAGCGCCGCGTCCAAGCGTCCCCCGAGGACCGCGGCGAGCGCCAGCTCGAACCCGTCCGCCACGCGCAGCTCCTCGCTGAGTGCGCTGGCCCCGTCTGCGCTGCGTGCGCGGGCGTGGTCGCGCAGGAACTGGTTGACAGCCGACAGCTCGGCCTCAAGGCGCTCGCGCTCACGGCGCGCGTCGCGTCCGCGCTGCTCGCTGTCCGCCAGCCGCTCGCGCGCCTGCGCCAGCCGCCGCTCGCCCCGCTCCAGCTCCTGGCGCAGCAGCATGCCCTGCTGCTCGAGCTGGCCGAGCCGCTCGCGCTCACCCGCCAGCGCCTGCTTGAGCTCGGCGAGCTCGCTCTCGATGCCCTGGCCGTGTTGGGCCTCGACCTCGGCGAGGGCCTGCTCGAGCTCCGCGATCCGCTCCTGGGGACGCTGGGCGGGGGCGTCCGCCGGCGCCCCCGCGGCGGGCCCGTCGAGTGCGCGCCTCGGTAGCTGCGGCGGACACGGGGGCGAGACCGAGCTCGGCCGCCGCGCGGGTCACGCGGGCATCCAGCTCGGCGGCGCGCTGGGCGACCTGTTCGCGTCGCAGCCCGAGCCGCTCGACCGCGGTGCGGGCCTCATAGACCTGACGCGAGAGCTGCTCGCGGCGGGCGGCCTGCTCGGCCAGCGCCTGCTCCGCCGCGTGGCGCAGCTCGAGCGTCTCCTGCAGCCGGGCCTCCACCTTCGCCAGGCGCTCACGGGCGCCGGCGGACTGCGTCTCGGCGAGCGCGAGCTGCTCGCGCCTGACGCGCACGCGGTCGGTCGTCAGCTCGCGCCGCGCGTCGAGCACCTGACGCTCCAGACGCTCGTGCAGCTGGGCGGCTTCGGCCTGGCGCTTGAGCGGGCGCAGGCGGCTGCGCGCCTCGCGCTCGACGTCGAGCACGCGGTCGACGTTCTCCTGCGTGCGCTCGAGCTTCAGCTGCGCCCGGCGACGGCGCTTGCGGTGCTTGCCGAGCCCCGCCGCCTCCTCGATCATCATCCGCCGGTCGCGGGGCTTGGAGGTCACGATCGCGTCCACGCGCCCCTGGGAGATGACCGAGTGGGTCTCCTTGCCGAGGCCGGTGTCCGACAGCACCTCGAGCACGTCGGTCAGCCGGCAGCGGGCTCCGTTGAGCCAGTATCCGCCCTCACCGTTGCGGTCGAGCCGGCGCAGGATCGAGATCTCGCTCATGGGCAGCTCGACGGCGCCGTCCTGGTTGTCGAGCACGACCTCTACCTCGGCCGCGCTGCGCGGCTGGACGCCCCGGCCGCCGGCGAAGATCACGTCCTGCATGGAGGCGCCGCGGACGGCCAGCGGCGACTGCTCGCCGAGCGCCCACAGCACGGCGTCGGTGACGTTGGACTTGCCCGAGCCGTTGGGACCGACGACGACGCTCACGCCCGGCCCGAAGTCGAGTTTGGTGCGCTCGGGGAAGGACTTGAAGCCCGCCAGCGTGAGCGACTTCAGACGCACGAGGGGCCCCCTACCCGGCTCGCTCGGAGATCAGTCGCTCGACAGCCTCCTTGGCGGCCTGCTGCTCGGCGAACTTCTTGCTGCGGCCGCTGCCGCTGCCGAGCGCCCGCCCGTCCACGCGCGCGTCCACCGTGTAGCGCCGGTCGTGAGGCGGGCCGTCCTCGGCTGTGATCTCGTAGCTGACCGCAGCGCCACGGCGGGCGAGCAGCTCCTGCAGCGCGGACTTGAAGTCCATCGGGTTCTGCAGCGCCCGCTCGATCTCCGGCGCGAAGGTCTCCACCACCGCCTCGGCCGTGCGCTCGTAGCCGGCATTCAGGTAGCAGGCGCCGATCAGGGCCTCCGTCACGGACGCCAGCACGCGCTCGGTCTCCAGCAGCGCGGCGGTGCTGGCCCGTACCTCCGCGGGGGCCGCCTGGCGCATCCGCTCGGGTAGCCCGAGGCGTTCGGCCACGGCCCGACAGGCCGGTCCCGAGACGGCCTGGGCGCGGATCTTCGTCAGCCGGCCGGCCCCGAAGCGCTCGGCCTCCAGGCGCGGATACAGGTGGGCGGTGATCGCCAGCCCGAGCACGCTGTCGCCGAGGAACGCCAGGCGCGTGTAGGAGTCCGCTCGGCGCTCGCTCCAGGAGGCGTGCGTGAAGACCTGCTTCGAGAGCGTGTCCGGCAGTTCCTCCAGCAGCTGTGCGAGCAGCGTCATCGCGGTGGTCGGCGAGCTTCACTCATGGGCGAGCACGAAGTCCACGGCCGCGCCGACGGACAGGATCTGCGCCGCCTGCTCGTCGCTCATGCTCACCCCGTATGTGTCCTCCAACTCCTGCACGAGCGTATACAGGTCGAGGGAGTCGGCCTCGAGATCCTCCTTGAAGCGCGTCGTCTCGGAGATCACGCCGGGGTCGACGTCGAGCTCGTCCGCCAGGTGGGAGCGGATCAGCTCGAACACCTGCTCGCGGGTGCGAACGCTCATTGGCGCGGGAGGCTAACGGGCTGCGCGGACACGGGTGGGCGCTTGAGCGCGTCGGCGGCCTCGAGCGCGCGCTGGGTGACGCCGACCAGGTCCTCCCTGGCGCCACGGTCGGCGCGCACGATCGCCTGGGCGAAGCCGCGACGGGTGAAACGCCCGTGCGGCACCACGCCAAGGCGCCGCAGGCCGAGCAGGTAGGCGCCCCCGGAGGTCTCCGGGTCGATGTCCTCGCGCAGGCCGCCGAGGGCGCCCCGCAGCAGCAGCCCGCCGGCCTGGCCGCGCAGCGACGAGCGCGCGGCGCCGCGGATCGCGCCGAGGATCGTCTGCGAGACCCCCTCGATCAGCTTCAGCGCCACGTTGCCCGTGAAGCCGTCGGTGACGATCACGTCCGCCGTGCCCGCGACCACGTCGCCGCCCTCGACGTTGCCGACGAACTCGAGCATGCCTCCGCCGGTCTCGCGGGCGCGCTCGGCCAGCGCGGCGTGGGTCTCGAGCACCAGCGCGCTGCCGCGGCCGGACTCCTCGCCGTTGGACAGCAGGCCCACGCGCGGGCGCTGCACGCCGAGCACCGAGCTGGCAAGCGCGGCGCCCATGTAGGCGAACTGCACGAGGTGCTCGCGCCGCGCCTCGGCGTTGGCGCCGACGTCGAGCAGCGTCACCGGGTGCTCGGGGACCGGCAGCGGCAGCGCCAGGGCCGGGCGGTAGATGCCCGCTGCGCGCTTGATGTTGAAGATCCCGGCGGCCAGCGCGGCACCGGTCCCGCCGGCGCACACGAGCGCGTCGGCGCGTCCTTCCGCGACCGCCCGGGCGGCCCTCACGATCGAGGCCTCGGGGTTGGCGCGGGCGGCCTTCGACGGGGTCGGAGGCCTTCGCGATCGAGACCGGCGAGTCCTCGACCTCGACGCCCGCCGGCAGCTCCCCGAGCTCGGACGCCGGCCCGAACAGCAGCACCCGCACGCCGCGTTCGGCGGCCAGCGCCGCGCCGGCCGCCACCTCGCCGGGGCCGAGGTCGGCGCCGTTGCAGTCCACGGCCACCACCGGGTCCCGCTCGCCACCGCCGCGTCCTGCGGAGGGCGGGCCCTCAGCGGCCATCGCGCTCAGGAGTGGTCGTGATCGTGATCGTGCTCGGGTGCCGCGGTGACGACCTCCCGACCGGCATAGAAGCCGCACACGGGGCAGACCCTGTGGGGTCGGCGGGGGCTGTGGCACTGCGGGCAGGCGTTGATCGCCGGCGCGTCGATCCGGTGCTGGGCACGCCGCTTGGCGGTGCGGCTGTGCGACTGCTTTTTCTTGGGGACCGCCATTTGGAGTGAGGAAGGCTACCAGCAGGCCCGTGCCAGCTACTCGAGTCGCAGCTCGCGCAGCTTCGCCCAGCGGGGATCCGGAGGCTGCTCGTGGTGGTGCTCGGGACCGGCCTCGTTGAGGTCGGCGGCGCACACCGGACACAGCCCTGCGCAGTCCTCGCGGCAGAGGATCTTCGCGGGCATCGCGAGTGCGAGCGCGTCCCGCGCCCACGCGCCGAGGTCGAGCGTCTCGTCCTCGACGTAGGGGCTGTCGAGCTCCTCTCCGGAGCCTGGCCGGTCCACCTCGCGGGCCTCGACCTCGACCAGCGGGGCGGCCGCGGCGAGGCAGCGCATGCACGGTCCCGTGACGGCGCCGGTGAAGCGCAGCAGCAGCGCGTACCCGCCGCCGCTCATGCGCGAGACGGTGAGCTGCACGGGCACCGGCGAGGGCACCGGCTGGTAGCTCTCGCTGCCCAGCTCGAGCTCCTCGATCGGGACCTCCAGCGACAGGCGACGCCCCTCGCCCGGGCTCAGCCGCAGCGAAGCGAGATCCAAATGCAGCGTCGCCGGGGCCATGCGGCCTAGGCTAGCGCCGCTCAGCCCGGCCCCTGCAGCTCCCGCTTGAGCACCTTGCCGGTCGCGTTGCGCGGCAGCTGATCGACGAACACCACCTCACGGGGGACCTTGAAGCGGGCCAGGTTCGCACGCACGTGGGCCTGCACCTCGGACTCGCTCAGCTCGCACCCCGCGCGCAGCACGACGAACGCGCGCAGCCGCTGTCCGAACTCCTCGTCCGGCACGCCCGATCACCGCGACCTCCTCGACGAACTCGTGGTCGGCGAGCAGGTCCTCGACCTCGCGCGGGAACACGTTCTCGCCCCCGCTGACGATCATTTCGTCGTCACGGCCTTCGACGAACAGGCGCCCGGCCTCGTCGAGCCGTCCGACGTCGCCGGTGCTCATCAGCCCCGCGATCACCTCCTTGCTGCCGCCGCCGGTGTAGCCCTCGAAGACCATCTCGTTGCCGACGAAGATGCGCCCGGTCTGTCCCCGTGGCACCTCCCGGCCCTGCTCGTCGAGCAGCTTCACGACCGTGCCCATCGGGGGCCTGCCGGCCGTGCCCGGGGCGGCTCGCAGGTCCGCGGGCGTGGCGATCGTGGCCCACGCGACCTCGGTCGAGCCGTAGAGGTTGTAGAGCACGTCGCCGAACACGTCCATCGCGCGCGTGGCGAGCTCCCCCGGCAGCGCCGAGCCGCTGAGGGCGATGATCCGCAGCGAGCTGGTGTCGTAGCGCGCGATCGTGTCCTCGCCGAGCTCGAGGATCCGCTGCAGCATCACCGGCACGAGCACCAGCGCCGTGGCCGAGTGGTGAGCGACCGCCCGCAGCGTGTCCTCGGGGTCGAAGCGCCGCCGCAGCACCATCGTGGAGGCCAGCGGTAGGGCGATCGTGAAATGGGCGAAGCCCCACGAGTGAAACAGCGGGGCGGCGATCATCGTGGTCTCACGAGCCCGAAACGGGATCTTCGAGAACAGGGACGCGATCGGCTCGATCGAGTCGGGCTGCCGGCGGGCGGCCCCCTTCGGGGTGCCGGTCGTGCCCGAGGTCAGGATCACCGTGCGGCCCGGGTCATCCGGTGGCTCCAATGGCCCGTCGTCGTTGCCCTCGATCAGCTCGTCGAGCCGTGGCACCCCATCGCCCTCGCCACGGGCGCCGTCGACGTCCGCATCGGTCCACGACAGCACGCGTGTGCGCCCGCGGGCGCAGTCGCCCACGAGCCCCGTGAACTCCTCGTCGTAGATCACCGCCACCGGGTCCTCGCGGGCGATCACGTCGGCGATCTGGGGGCCCGCGAAGGCGGTGTTCAGATACAGCGCGCCGGCGCCCAGCTTCGAAACCGCCGCCGTGGCCTCGATGAAGCCACGGTGGTTGCGGGCCATGATCGCGACGCCGTCGCCTTCCGCGACGCCGGCCCGTTCGAGCCCGCGGGCGAGGGCGTTGGTGCGCCGGTCGAGTTGCTCGAAGGTGAGCACGCCGCGCTCGTCCACGAGCGCTACACGGGCGGGGTAGCGGGCCGCCACGCTGCCGTAGGCCGCCGCGGGTGTCAGCCCCCAGCGGCGCATCACGCCCATCGAACGGATCGCCCGCGACGGGCGCGTCGGCGCCAGGATGCCCGTGTCGAGCAGCACCTTCGCCGCCTTCAGCCGCTGTGTCAGTGCGCGGGAGTCCACGGACGTGACGCTACTCCCTCGCCGTCTCCGCCGCCTCATGCCCGGGCGGGCGGACTGGCACGCCTAGCCGACTTCCGCCGGCTCCTCCTTGCCCTGCAGGCGCTCTCGGCCCCGCTGTACGGCCGCGATGAACTTCGAAAGGTTGATCTCCAGCGTGTTGAGGATCTCGTCGGCGTAGTCCTCGGCGCCGAGCCGGATCTCGCGCTCGCGGGTGCGGGCGTCCTCGATGATGTCCTCGGCGCCGCGCTCGGCCTGCTTGGTGATCTCCTCCTCGCCGACCAGCCGCTCCTGGCGCTCGCGCGCCTCCTTGATGATCCTCTCGGCCTCCTTCTTCGCCTCGGCCAGCATCTCCTGGCGCTCCTTGACGATCCAGCGGGCCTGCTTGATCTCCTCGGGGATGGTGGCGCGCATCTGGTCGAGGATGTCGTAGATCTCCTCCTTGTCCACGCGCACGGAGTCGCTCAGCGGGATGGTCTTGGCGTTGTGCACCAGATCATCGAGCTTGTCTATGAGCACTAGGACATCCACTAACCGGTCACCTCCGCGGGTACCACTGCATTCTTCATCGTGTCAGCTCCTCCTGCAGGCGGCGTGCAACCTCGTCCGGCACGAGATCGTCGATGCGGCCCCCGAAGGTCGCGAGCTCCTTGACTCCACTGGATGACAGGAAACTGTACTGCGGGCTGGCCATCAGGTAGACCGACTCGATGCCCGGGTCCTGCCGCCGGTTGAGCTGGTTCATCTCCAGCTCGTACTCGAAATCCGAGATCGCACGCAGCCCCTTGACGATCGCGCGGGCGCCCACGGTGCGGGCGAAGTCCACCACCAGCGTCGAGAACGGCTCCACCCGAATGCCCTCCACACCGGCCAGGGCGCGCTCGATGAAGCCGACCCGCTCCTCGATCCCGAACAGCGCGCCGCTCTTGCGCACCGAGCGGTTGACGACCGCCACCACGACCTCGTCGTAGAGGTTCGAGGCGCGGCGGATGACGTCGAGGTGCCCGTTGGTGACGGGGTCGTAGGAACCGGGGCAGACGGCGACGCTGGAGGTCGATGGGCTCATGGTTGGCGGTGAATTGTGATGCAAGTGTCCCCGTAGCGTCGGCGACGCTCCACCTCGAGGTCGAGCTCGAGTGGCGCACGGCGGTCGCTCTCGATCGCGACCCGGGCGCCGCTGGACAGCAGCGTGGGCACGATCTCGGCAAGCACCTCGCGCATCTCGCCGGCCATCTGGTACGGGGGGTCGATCAGCAACAGATCGTATGTCTCTTTGCGCTCGCGGGCCCCGGCGAGCGCCGCGATCGCCTCCGCTCGGCGGATCTCGGCACGCTCTCCCTCCAGTCCCAGCAGCGCCAGATTCTCGGCCAGGACGCGGGCTGCGCGGGCGTCGCGCTCGACGAACACGGCCTCCTGCGCCCCCCGCGAGAGGGCCTCGATTCCGAGCGCGCCGCTGCCCGCGAACAGGTCCATCACGCGCTCTCCCTCGACGGGGTCGAGCATCGCGAACAGCGCCTCCTTGACGCGGTCGGAGGTGGGCCTGGTGGTCCTCCCCGGGGGCGCCTTCAGACGCCTGCCGCCGAGGCTGCCGGCGATCACCCGCACCGGCTGATGGAGCCCAGAGGTGTGATCCGGGCGAGCGTGGCCGCGGCCTCGAACATCTAGGCCGCCAGCGGCTCCTCCAGCTCGCCCCCGGCCTCCAGCCAGGCCCCCAGCAGGGCGTGCTCGGGGGAGCGCAGCTCGGGGTCGGTGGCCGTCATCAGCTCGCCGTGGCGCCGGGCCAGCTCGAGCAGCTGCTCGTCCTCGGGCAGGCGCGCGAAGCGATAGCTGCCGACACCGGACTGGCGCGTGCCCACGAGTTCGCCCTGGCTGCGCAGGCGCAGGTCGATCTCGGCCAGGCGGAAGCCGTCGGAGTGCTCGGCCAGCGCCCGCAGGCGCGCGGAGCGCTGGGCACCGGAGGGCCCCAGGAGGTAGCACAGCGAGGCGTGCTCACCGCGGCCGACCCTGCCCCGCAGCTGGTGCAGCTGGGAGATCCCGAAGCGCTCGGCGTTCTCGATCAGCATCAGGGTCGCATTGGACACGTCGATCCCGACCTCGATCACGGTCGTCGCGATCAGGACGTCGGCGGCGCCGCTTGAGAAGGCGCTCATCGCCTCCTGCTTCTCGCGCGGGCGCATCCCGCCGTGCAGCAGCACGAGCTTGAAGTCCGCCAGCTCCCCCTCGGACAGCCGTCACCAGCTCGCTGCGGGCGGCGCGCAGCTCCTCGCCGGCCGAGGGCACGGGCTCGCCCGGGCCCTGCCCCGTAATGGGGTTCGCCTCGCCGTCGTCGATCAGCGGGCACACGACGTAGGCCTGGCGTCCGGCGCGCAGCTCGGCCCGGAGCTGCTCGTAGGCCGCCGCCCGCTCCTCCTCGCCGGAGGCCAGCAGCGTACGCACCGGCGGGCGCCCGGCGGGCCGTTCCCGCAGCAGCGTCGTGTCGAGGTCGCCGTAGCGGGCCAGCGCGAGCGTGCGCGGGATCGGGGTGGCGGTCATGTGCAGGGTGTGCACGGGCCGGCGCCCGGGGCGCTCGCTGAGCGCCGCGCGCTGGCGCACGCCAAAGCGGTGCTGCTCGTCGACGACCGCCAGCGCCAGCTCGGCGAACTCGACGTCGGGCTCGATCAGGGCGTGCGTGCCGACCACCAGCGAGAGCTCCCCGCTGGCGAGCCGCGCGAGCACCTCCCGGCGCCGGCCCGCGGGCGTGGAGCCCGTCAGCAGCGCCGCCGAAACCGACTCCGAGCCGAGCAGCCGCTGGATCGTGGCGAAATGCTGCTCGGCGAGCGTCTCGGTGGGGGCCATCATCGCCGCCTGGCAGCCGTGCTCGACGGCACGCAGCATCGCGTACAGGGCGATCACGGTCTTGCCGCTGCCGACCTCCCCCATCAGCAGCCGCTGCATCGGCGCGCTGCGCGCCAGGTCGGCGGCGATCTCGTCGATCGCCCGTCGCTGGTCCGCGGTAAGCGTGAACGGCAGCGCCTCGGCCAGCCAGCGCTCGGTCAGCTGGGGCGGATCGCACAGCTCGACGGCGCCGGTCCGGCTGCGCCGGCGGGCCCGGCGGCGCAGGAACAGCAGCTGACTGAACAGCAGCTCCTCGAAGGCCAGCCGCCGCCGCGCCCGCTCGCGCTCGTCCTCGCCCTCTGCGAAGTGCGCCGCCGCGAGCGCGGCCGGCTTGTCCGGCAGCCCGCCCGCGACCCGTAGCGCCGAGGGCAGCAGCTCCGGGAAGTCCGCCAGCGAGCTCCGCGCACCGCGGACGAGCGTGAGGATCTGGGTCGAGCTGAGGCCCTCGCTGGCCGGATAGTGGGCGACCGTCCCCGAGCCGCCCGCATCGGGTCCGGCGCCAGCGCCGCTCGATGAGACGGTCAGCTCGCCCTCCCCCGCCGGGGCGTGGTGGGATACGCCGAAGCCGCCGCGGCCGTCGGGCTTGCCGTGCAGCAGCAGCCGCGTGCCGGGCGGGTAGCGATCGACCAGCCAGGGCTGGTTGAAGAAGCGCGCCCGCAGCGATCCGCCGGCGTCGGCCACGCGTGCCTCGACCAGCGGGCGCATCCCCCGCCTGCGGACAGGGCGGGCGGAGATCGAGCGCACCACCACCTCCACGGTCGCCGGCTCGCCGGCCCGCAGCTCCGCCAGCGTGCGCGACTCGCGACTGTCGCTGGGCAGGTGCTGCAAGAGGTCCCCGACCGTGTCCAGCCCGAGCGCCGTGGCACCGGCCGCCATGCGCTTGCCCGGCAGGCGCAGCGAAGTCGCCAGGCGCGAAGGTCGGGGCCAGCGCACGGGGGCGCCCAGCAGGCGCTCGCGCGCCAGCGGCTCGCCCGACGCGAACGCGAGCACCCGATCGGGCGCACGAGCCTCCTCACCCGTCCCACGGGCTCGAGCTGTGTCCGTGGCGGTCGCCTGCATGTGCCCGGAGATGATGATCGCGCCGGCGGCGTCCGCGGGCGCGACTACTCGGCCGCCAGCAGCCACCAGTAGGCCGACTGGCCTCCGTGGCGGAGCTCGAGCTCGACGCCTCCGTTGACCATCTGCTCGAGCTCTGCGAGCGCCAGCGGCGCCTCCTCGCCCGCCAGCACGCTGATCAGCTCGGGCTCGGGTCCCGTGTCCACGCCCCGCGCGAGCTCGGTCATCACGGCCCGGAGCGTCTGCTCGGCATCACCCCACGCGAGCACCTCGTCCTGGATGAAGCCGACGGCGTCGCCGCGCTTGAAGCGACCCTGGGCGTCGTCGCGGGCAGCGGGCGCGACGGCGCCGGTGCGCACGCGCGCGAGAGCGTCGCCGATCACGCGCGCGTTCTCTTCCACCGAGCGCGTCGGAGCCAGCACGAACGCGGCCGCGAGCCCGGCCTGCTGGCTGGTCGTGGGCGCCACCAGCACGGCCTTGTCGGACAGCTGCGCGGCGTGCTGGGCGGCCATGATCACGTTCGGGCTGTTCGGCATCAGCACGACCTCCTCGGCTGCGACCGCGTGCACGCCCGCCAGCAGGTCATAGGTGGAGGGGTTCATCGTCGCGCCGCCGTCGACCGTCAGCACGCCCAGCTCCGCGAACAGCTCGCGCACCCCCTCGCCGTTGGTGACGGCCACGGCGCCGCATCGCAGCAGCGGCTCGCCGGCTGGGGCGGGGAGCGGCCCGCCCGGGCCCGGCGCGGAGGGATGCGAGCCGTTGGCGACGGCGGCCCCGGCGTCGGCGGCGACGCGGGAATCGCGCTCGGCCACCTGTAGGCGCATGTCGGCCACGTCCAGACGCGAGACCTCGCCCGCCTCGACGAACACGGCCGTCGCCGCCTCCGGGTCGTCGGTGTGGAGGTGGATCTTGAGCGTGCTCTCGTCGCCCACCACCAGCACCGAGTCGCCGAGCTGCTCGAGCGAGGCGGAGAAGCGCTCGGGGCGCAGGCCACTGCCGGTGACCGCGAAGTTGGTGCAGAAGCGGTATGTCCCGGAGGTGTGCTGGGGGTGGGTGATGCGCGCCGGGCTGTGGTGCTCGAGCGGCGGCGGATCCTCGCCCCGAAGGGCCGCCACGACGCCGGCGAACATGATCGTGAGCCCGTACCCGCCGGCGTCCACGACGCCCGCGTCGCGCAGCGCCGCCAGCATCTGGGGCCCGCGTTTGACCGATTCCTCGCCCGTGGTGACGGCGTGCTCGAGCGCGGCCGCGATCATCGCGTCCTGGGCCTCCGGCGCCGTCCCCGGGTCCAGCCGCGGGTTCTCGCTGGTGTGCGCGAGGTCGGTCGCGATCCTGTGCGCCATCTCGCGGGCTACGGTCAGGATCGTGCCCTCGGCCGGCTCGCGCACCGAGGCATAGGCCCGGTCCGCGGCCCGCGCCAGGGCGGCTCCGATCAGGGTCGCGTCGATCAGCTGGCCCGGGCGGCTGACGAGCTCCTCGGCGGCCCCGCGGATCAGCTGCGAGAGGATCACCCCGGAGTTGCCGCGGGCGCCCAGCAGGGCCGCCCGCGCGACCGAGTCGACGATCTCCTCGCGGCCGATCTCGTCGAGCGTGCGGTCCTCGTTGGCGGCCTGCAGACGGTCGAGCTCGTCGAGCACCGCGCGCAGGGTGAGCGCCATGTTGTCCCCGGTGTCACCGTCGGCGACCGGGAACACGTTGAGGTCGTTGACCTCCTGCCGGCGCGACTCCAGGTGCGCCAGCGCACCGGCGACGGCGGCCCGGAAACGGACCAGGTTGGTGTCGGACACGCCCGACACCTCTATCACCTTCGGGGGACCGTCGCCTCCGCTCGGGCGCACGTGAGGCTCACGGACGGGCCCCTGCACAGCGGCTACGGAGCTCCCCGGCGGGGCGCTCGCAGCGCTAGGCGGCCTTGGTGACCTTGCCGGCTTTGAGGCAGCGGGTGCAGACGTACACGCGCCGCGGAGCGGCCCCGACCATGATCCTGACCTTCTGCAGGTTGGGGTCGAAGCGACGCTTGGTCGCGACCATCGAGTGGCTGCGGCTCTGGCCGAACGCCGGTCCCTTGCCGCAGCTGTGACACACCTTTGCCATCGGCGCCCCAGTCTAGAGGCTCGCGACCTCGGCCCGCAGCGCAGCCATCCGCATGACCGCGTGGGCGGCGTGGCGACCCTGGTCGCGCTTGTCCCCGCCCGCCCGTGCCAGCGCCTGCTCCATCGTCTCGCAGGTGAGCACGCCGAAGGCGCACGGTACCCCCGTCTCGAGCTGCACGCGCATGATGCCGGCGGCGGCCTGCTCGCAGACGAACTGGTAGTGGTCGGTCTCGCCGCGGATCACCGCCCCGAGGCAGGCCACGCCGGCGAAGCGCCCGCTGCCGGCGGCGTAGCGGGCCGCCAGCGGCAGCTCGAAGGCACCGGGCACCTCGAGCACCTCGACGTCGGACATGCCGGCCTCCTCGAAGGCCCCGCGTGCGCCCGCCTCCAGCCGCGCCGCGAGCTCCTCGTAGAAGCGCCCGACGGCGATCGCGAAGCGCTCGCTCACCGCTGATCGCGCTCGCGCTCGCGTGCGCGTTCGTGCAGCAGCTGCTCGTCGAGGTTCAGACCCTGGTGGTGGAGCGTATGTCCCATCCGCTGGGCCTTGGTGCGCAGGTACTCCTTGTTGTGTTCGTTGGGTGCGTGCTCGATCGGCAGCTGGCCGCTGACCGACAGCCCGTAGCCCTCCAGCCCGCGGATCTTCTTCGGGTTGTTGGTCAGGATCCGGATCGAGCCGAGGCCGAGGTCCACGAGGATCTGGGCCCCGATCCCGTAGTCGCGCAGGTCGGCCGGAAGGCCGAGACGCTCGTTCGCTTCGACCGTGTCGAGGCCGTCCTCCTGCAGGCGGTAGGCGCGCAGCTTGTTGAGCAGGCCGATCCCGCGGCCCTCCTGGCTGAGGTACAGCAGCACGCCCTTGCCCTCGCGCTCGATCATCGAGAGCGCGGATTCGAGCTGCTCGCCGCAGTCGCAGCGCAGCGAGTGGAAGACGTCGCCGGTGAGGCACTCGGAGTGCACCCGCACGAGCACGTCCGGCTCGCCGGCGACCTCGCCCTTGACCAGCGCGACGTGGTGCTTGTCGTCCACCAGCGAGCGGTAGCCGATCGCCCGGAAGTCGCCGAAGGTCGTCGGCAGTCGTGTCTCGACCACGCGTTCGACGAGCTTGTCGTGGCGGCGCCGGTAGGCGATCAGGTCGGCGACCGTGATCATGCTGAGGCCGTGGCGGGCGCAGTACTCGACCAGGTCGGGCACCCGCGCCATGGTGCCGTCGTCGTTCATGATCTCGCAGATCACGCCGGCCGGGTTGAGCCCCGCCAGGCGCGCCAGGTCGACGGCCGCCTCGGTCTGCCCGGCGCGCTCGAGCACGCCGCCCGGGCGGCTCTTGAGCGGGAACACGTGGCCGGGCTGGACGAGGTCGTCGGGGCGGCTGGCGGGGTCGATCGCGACCTGGATCGTGTGCGCCCGGTCGTGGGCCGAGATCCCGGTCGTGACGCCCTCACGCGACTCGATCGAGACCGTGAACGGGGTTTCGAAGGAGGACTCGTTCTTGGCCGCCATCAGGTCGAGGCCGAGCTCGTCGCAGCGCTCGGGCGTCAGCGACAGGCAGATCAGGCCGCGTCCCTCCTTGGCCATGAAGTTGATCGCCTCGGGGGTGGCGAACTGGGCGGCGAGCGTGAGGTCGCCCTCGTTCTCGCGATCCTCGTCGTCGCAGACGACCACCATCCGCCCGGCACGGATGTCCTCGATCGCCTGCTCGATCGTCGCGAACGGTGTGGCCGTGCCGGGGACGCTCACGCGCGCACCGCCACCAGCCGCTCGAGGTGCTTGGCGAGCACGTCCACCTCGACGTTCACGAGCTCGCCCGCACGCAGGCCGCCGAGCGTGGTGCGAGCGATCGTCTCCGGAATCAGCGAGACCTCCAGGCCGTCGTCCTCCAGCGCGCTGACGGTGAGGCTGACGCCGTCGAGCGCCACCGAGCCCTTCAGCACCACGTAGCGCAGCAGCTCCGGCGGGCACTCGAGCTCCAGGACACGCGAAAAGCCCTCCTCGCGCACCGCGCGGACGCTCGCCGTGCCGTCCACGTGGCCCTGCACGACGTGGCCGCCGAGGCGGTCGCCGGCGCGCAGCGGCAGCTCGAGGTTCACGGGCGAGCCCACCTCCAGCGCGGCCAGGGTGCTGCGCTGCAGGGTCTCGAGCATCGCCTGCGCGCCGAAGCTCTCCGATGACGGCTCGATGGCGGTCAGGCACACGCCGTTGACGGCCACCGAGTCGCCCTCTCCGAGCTCTTCTGACAGAGCCGCCGCCACGCGCAGCGTGACGCCCTGCTCGTCGCGCTCGATGCCGGACACCACGCCCAGCTCGCTCACCAGTCCCGTGAACATCGCTCCTCGGCGCCGGCGCCCGTCACCACTCGCGCAGCCGCGCGGATATCAGCAGGTCCCCGCCCACGTTCTCCCAGTCGAATGCCAGTGGCCGCACGGCCTCGGCGATCCGCTCCACGCCTTCCCCCTCGAGTGGGTCGCGGGCCGAGCTGCCGCCCAGCAGCAGCGGCGCCAGGAAGAGGCGGATTTCGTCGATCTCGCCGGCGTCCAGGAACGCTCCCGCGAGGTGCGGCCCGCCCTCGAGCAGCACCGAGCTGATGCCCTGACCACCCAGCTGATCGAGCGCTGCGCGCACGCGCGCCGGCTCGTTCTCGCCGGTCGCCACGAGCACCTGCGCTCCGGCCGCTTCGAGCGCGTCGGTCTCCGAGCGGGCGGCGGCGCGGGAGACCACGACCGTGAGCGGAACAGTGTCGGCGGCGGCCACCAGCTGTGAGGCGGGCGACAGCCGCGCGAGCGAGTCGAACACCACGCGGCGGGGCTGCAGGGCCGCCTCGGCCTGCAGGCCGTCGGGGCGGGCGGTCAGCTGGGGGTCGTCGGCCAGTGCGGTGCCGATGCCCACGATCACCGCGTCCACGGACGCGCGCCAGCGGTGGGCCAGCAGGCGGCTCTGTTCGCCGGAGATCCACTTCGAGTCGCCGCTGCGGGTGGCGACCTTGCCGTCGAGCGTCATCGCCGACTTGAACAGCACCCACGGGCGCCCTACGCGGGCGTGCTTGCGGAAGGCCTGGTTGAGCAGGCGGGCGCTGGCGGCCAGCTCGCCGTCGGCGACCACGACCTCGACGCCCTCGTCGCGGAGGATCCCCAGACCGCGCCCGGAGGCCCTCTCGGTGGGGTCGTCGGAGGCGACCACGACGCGGCGGATCCCCGCCTGCAGGATCGCCTCGGTGCAGGGGGGTGTCTTGCCGTGATGGCAGCACGGCTCCAGCGATACGTACAGGGTGGCGGTCGCGAGGTCGGCCATGCCGCAGGCCTCGATCGCGTTGACCTCCGCGTGCAGGCCGCCGTATTCCTGGTGCCAGCCCTCGCCGAGCACCTCTCCGTCGCGCACCACCACGGCCCCCACCACCGGGTTGGGCTTGACCGCGCCGATGCCGTTGCCGGCGAGCTCGATCGCACGTGACAGGAAGACCTTGTCGGTGTCTGTGCAGCTGGCCATCTCCATCGAGGATAACCCTAGGTGCGCGCACGCCGCGGTCCGGAGCCGCAGCGCCCGCCGTGCAGCCGGTAGACCGTCATCACCGGTCCCGGCCGGTGGTAGGCCAGCGGGTAATAGTCGAAGCTGAGGTCGAAGTCGAACTTGACCGCTCTCGCGCCGGCGCCGTAGGGGGAGGCGCGGAACACGACTTCGCCGTCTCGCGCCAGCGCCCGGTAGTAGGCGATCGCCTGCGGCACCATCCGCGGGTCGGCGAAGGCGCGTCCGGACTGGGTCGAGCCGCTGACGACCCAGCAGTAGTGGTTGGCCACGTAGTAGCCGATCAGCGACGGCGCCAGCGTGGTCTCGTAGCTCTCGACCCCGACCTGGCGGGTGTGGTTGGAGAGCGCGCCGCGGGCGTCGATGCGCGACACCAGCGAGGGGTACTTGTTCCAGCGCCGCGGCCCCGCCCGCGAACCCCGCAGTTCGTCCGCCCAGGCGTTGGGCGAGACCGGCTCGACCACGATCCGCGAGTTGCGGGGGATGTGCGCGAGCATCCACAGCCGCGTGATGTTGCGGGTATCGGCCCGCGCCATCACCGCGCCGGAGTGCAGGCTGTGGACGAGGCCCTGCGCCAGCAGACCGGCGCCCAGCACGGCGGCCGCGACCCAGCGCACGGCCCGGCCGCGCCCGCCCAGCGCCCCCACCAGCACCACCACCGTGACGGCCGCCAGCAGGCACGCGATCGGGAAGATCGGCAGCAGCCAGCGCCCGAAGTAGCGCCCCTGCAGCCCCATGAAGGCGAGGAACAGCAGCGGCGCCGGGACGAGCACCCAGCCGAGGGCCTTCTCGCGCCGCCAGACGAGCACCATCCCGGCCAGCGCGGCCACGGCCGGCACCCATCCCAGCCCCCAGGTGAAGGTCCACAGGTAGTAGACGACGCCCCCCTCGCGGGGAGCGCCGAGCTTGCCCTGGGCTTCGGCCGACTGGCTGGACTGGCGCACCAGTTCGGCGTGGAAGGCGTGCGCGTCGAGCACCGAGTAGGGGTTGGCGATCACGAACAGCGCCAGCGCCGCCAGCGCGCCCGCGAGTACGCTCGCAAGCACGCGCCGCCACGAGTCCCGCGCCGGCCCGCGCAGGCGCAGGGCGGCGGCCGCCAGCAGGGGCACGATCACGATCCCGGCCGTGTACTTGGTGGCGCAGGCCAGCCCGAGACCGGCGCCGGCCAGCAGGTAGTCGCGGACACGGCCTTTGCGCAGCACCCCGGCCGTGCCCAGCAGCGAGGCGGTCAGGGGCGCCAGCGTGGGGACGTCGTTGAGGGCCAGGTGGGAGTAGAAGCTCGGTAGGAAGGCGACCGCCTCGATCGCCGCGGCCAGCAGCCCGGCGGCCCGCCCGAGCAGCCGGGCGCCGACCAGATACAGCAGCCACAGGGCGATCGTCCCCAGCACCGCGGCGGCGACCCTGCGCGAGCTCGTAGACGGCGGCCGGGTCGCGATGGAAGTGTCTGACGACGCCGTCGCCGCCGCCGTAGGCGAGCGCGAACAGGAAGTGCAGCAGGTACGTGAACGCCGGCGGGTTGGCGAAGTAGTGCGGGTTCAGCGTGCCGTCGCTGAACATCTTCACCGCCCGCGGCACGAAGTGGTCGGCTTCGTCGATGTTGTAGACGAACGGCAGCCCCGCGTGAGAACCCCACAGCCGCAGCGCGAGGCCTCCGGCGAGCACGACCGCCAGCGCGCTCCAGGCCGCCAGGCGGGCCTTCGTCACACGGGGCGCCCGCTCCCGCACACCGTCCCCGGCGGCGGCCGCACCGGCGCGCGGCCCCGGCCTCAGCGCCGGCCCGCTGGCGCGTCCGGCGCCGGCCGGCGCGGGCTCAGCAGTTGGCATACACGGCGTAGTAGCGGCTCGTGTAGATGCGCCGGAAGTCCTTCGGGGGGACCTGGTCGAGTGGATCGTCGCCGACGTCCACGATCGCCTCCGAGAAGACCGCGCTGCCGAGCGGGTAGACCGCCACGCTGCCGGTCTTCAGCCGGTCCTCGAGCTCCGGGGCGCCGCGCTCTGCGTCGGCGCGCGCCTGGCTGCGGGCCACGATGTCGTGCTGGCCGACGCTGTCGAGGATCCAGCGGGCGTCGGGGATCAGCTTGTTGTTGGGCAGCGACAGCAGCGGGCAGCGCCGCGAGCACCGCGGCCACCTTCGGGTCGTGCAGTGCGCTCGCGAGGCCCTGGTGGAAGTCCTCGTGCTCGGCCAGCGTCGTGCGCAGGCTCGAGAGGCTGATCGTGTTGGCGGCCGAGGCGGCCCCGTACGCGACCAGCACGACCGCGAAGGCGATCCATGCGCGGCGCAGCAGCGTGCCGGGCTCGAGCATCCACCAGCCACCGACGGCGACCGCGCAGAAGAGCAGCGCGAGCGTGGCCGCGCCCGTCAGATAGCGGTCGATCACCGACGCCCCGCCGGCGCCCTCGAGGATGTACACCGCGTACAGCAGCACCAGCGCGGCGAGCGGCACCAGCGTCCGCCGAGGCGTCAGCACCAATCGCGAGCCCCAGCCCCGCGATCGCGCCCAGGATGACCGGTAGGTGGTCGATCCGCACGCTGTAGCTCCAGACGGACCCCAGCACCGCCGATGAAGCCCTGGGTGCGTTCCAGTTCCTGGGCCAGCCCGGCGGTCGCCGTGAGCGAGTACAGGGGGTTGCCGGTCACGATCCCGTCGAAGGCCACCCACAGCAGCGGCGCGCTCGCCGCCAGGCCCACGTAGGCGAGCATCCGCCGCGGGCTCGGCCCGCGGGGGCCGGGTTCGCCGAGAGGCGCGTCCGCGGGCGCCCCTCGCGCGCGGTGGCCCAGGTAGGGGCGCAGCCCCGGCCAGCAGCACCACAGCCAGTACACGCCGCTGAGCACCCAGGCGTCGGGGCGCAGCAGGCCGGCGGCCGCGAGCAGCACGAACACGGCCGGGCCGCGGCGACGGCGTTCGAGCTCCAGCGCGAGCGCCCACAGGATCAGCGCCAGGTAGGAGATGTCGAGGTAGCCCTGCGCGGCCAGGTTCTCGACGAAGAAACGACTCAGCAGCAGCAGCGCGGCGACCGCCCCGACCAGCGGGCCGAAGGAGAGCCGCCCGACCCGGTAGATGCCCGCCACCGCGGCCACGAACGACACGATCGAGCCGAGCACCATCAGGCGCGCGCCGCCCTGGCCGAAGATCGAGCAGAGCATCCCGAAGGCGATCGCCAGCGGGTGCTCGGTGGGGGCGCGGTAGACCTGGAAGTCCGGGCAGGTGCGCGTGCAGCAGGTCGCGGCCCCACAGCAGCGCGTAGAAGGAGTCGTAGGTCGGGTAGGTGGGGAACGCCAGGTAGCCGATCAGGGCGGCCACGCACAGCAGCGCAAAGGCGATCCTGGCCGGGGACGAGTGCAGCCCCGCGCGCAGCGCAGCCGGGCTGGTGGGGCCCGGGCGGACCCGGGTGGGCGTCGCGCTCTCCATCTGGCCTCACCCGCACCCGCGGGCGGCGGCGCGGTGACGAAGCGCGAAGACCACGTCCTGCGCTTTGGGATACTGCGTGCGGGCAAGTCTAGGCAAATCGCCCGAGCGATGAAGCTGATCATCCAGATTCCCTGCTTCAACGAGGCCGAGCAGCTTCCCCAGACGCTCGCCGACCTCCCACGCGAGGTTGCGGGCTTCGACGAGGTCGAGCGCCTGGTCATCGACGACGGCTCCAGCGACCGCACGGTCGAGGTCGCCCGATCCCTCGGCGTCGAGCACCTCGTGCGCCTGACCAACAACAAGGGGCTGGCGGCCGCCTTCCAGGCCGGCATCGACACGGCGCTGAAGCTGGGTGCCGACGTGATCGTCAACACCGACGCCGACAACCAGTACTGCGGCGCCGACATCCCGAAGCTCGTGCAGCCGATCCTGGAGGGCCGCGCGGACATGGTCGTGGGCGACCGCCAGGTCGCCGAGATCGAGCACTTCTCGCCGGTCAAGAAGCTGCTGCAGCGGCTCGGCTCGTGGGTCGTGCGCCAGGCCTCCTCGACCTCGGTCCCCGACACGACCTCCGGCTTCCGCGCCTACAACCGCGACGCGGCGATCCAGATGATGGTCGTCTCGCGCTTCACCTACACGCTGGAGACGATCATCCAGGCGGGCAAGCTGCTGGTGGCCGTCGACCACGTGCCCGTACGCACGAACCCGAAGACGCGCGAGTCGCGCCTGTTCCCCTCGACGGGCTCCTACGTGCGCCGCAACGCGATCTCGATCTTCCGCATCTACGCCCAGTACGAGCCCCTGCGGGTGTTCTGGAGCCTGTCGTTGGTGATCGGGCTGGCGGCGGTGGCGGTGTGGATCCGCTTCGCCGTCGCCTACGCCGACGGCAGCGGCAAGGGCCACGTGCAGTCGCTGATCCTGGGGGCGGTGCTGTTCATCGCGGCCGTCGTGCTGTGGGCGCTCGGCGTGATCGGCGACCTGCTCGCCGCCCAGCGCGTGATGACCCAGCGCAGCTTCGAGCGCATCCGGCGGATCGAGCTGGCGCTGGCGATCGAGCCGACCCATTACGAACGCACCGTGCCGGGTGCTCCGGACGCCGCCGGGCACGCGCTCACCGGGGAGCAGGGGGCGCTGAAGGAGCGCCCCGAGGAGCCGCTCGCGGCCGAGCGCGGCGGCAGGACGGTGAGGCTGTGAGCGGCGTCACCGTCTCCAGCGACGGGATCGTCACCGGCAACACGTTCGACAAGTACGGCAGCTCGAACCCGTTCGTGCGGCGGATGATGGCCGCCTTCGAGCGCACCGCCGAAGAGCTCCTGGACCTGGCCGCGCCCGGCTCGGTGCTCGACGTCGGCTGCGGCGAGGGCGTGCTGGCCCAGCGCTGGGCCCGGCAGCTGCCCGCGGCGCGGCTGGTCGGAATCGACCTCGAGGAGGCCTCGATCCAGGCGGGCTGGACCGAGCACACGGCGCCCAACCTCGAGTATCGCGTCGTGGACGGCCCGAAGCTCCCGTTCGCCGACAACGAGTTCGAGCTGGCCAGCGCGATGGAGGTGCTCGAGCACATCCCGGATCCCGAGCGGATGCTCGCCGAGATGGCCCGCTGCGCCCGCACCCACCTGCTGGTGTCGGTCCCGCGGGAGCCGATGTGGCGGATGCTGAACATGGCGCGCGGCGCCTACTGGTCGTCGTGGGGCAACACCCCGGGCCACCTCAACCACTGGTCGGCGCGCTCCCTGCGCGCGCTCCTGTCCGGCGCCGGCGAGGTCGTGGAGATGCGCTCGCCGTTCCCCTGGACGATGGTGCTTGTCCGCCTCTAGGACCGCGTCCCCGTCCACGGGTGCTCCCCGGCAGGCGAGCACCTCCTACGCCAGCGGCGCACGCATCCTGGCGATCGGGATCGCCTCCACCGGGCTGCTCACGTTCGCCTACTTCTCGGTCGCCAGCCACGTGCTGGATAGCGCGCAGGCCAAGCGGATCGACGTCCTGTGGTCGGTGATGTTCGTGATCATCTCGGTGATCTACCGGCCGGTGGAACAGCTGCTCTCGCGCTCGATCGCGGGACGCAGGGCCCGCGGTCACGAGCAGCACCAGCTGCGCGCTCCGATGCTGATCCAGGGCACCTTCGCCCTGCTGTTCGCGCTGGTCGCGGCGATCTTCCACGAACAGCTGATCAACAACGTCTTCGAAGGCTCCACGGGGCTGTACGTGGTGCTGATCGTGGGCACGCTCGCCTACGCCGCCAGCTACTTCGCGAGGGGCTGGCTCGCCGGCCACCAGCGCTTCGGCCTGTTCGGCGGGCTGGTGCTGATGGAGTCGCTGTCGCGCTTCTGCTTCGCCCTGGCGGTCGCGATCGGCCTGGCCAGCGGCGAGAACGCGGTCGCGCTCGGCATCGCTGCGGCTCCGCTGCTCTCGCTGGTGGTGGTGCCGGCCGCCTTCTTACACGACCGGCGCGCCCCACAGGAGCCCGCCGCCGAGACGCCGCCACCGGCCCCCGGGGAGCCGCCCCCGGCGGCCGCGGAGCCGTCGCCCGCGGTCGCGGTGATGACGGCGGACGAGGCCGACGCGGCGTTCGCGGGCCCCGGCACCGAGAGCGTGCAGGAGACGGCCGCCCACGACGAGCTCTCGCTGCGCCGCGGGGGCTTCTTCGCGGTCTGGGTGTCGGGCATCATGCTGGCCGAGCAGACGCTGCTCAACGGCGGGGTCCTGACGGTGGACGCCACCTCCCATCAGCGGGCGCTGGCCGGGATCGTGTTCAACGTGCTGCTGATCGCCCGCGCTCCGCTGCAGCTCTTCCAGGCCGTCCAGACCTCGCTGCTGCCCCACCTGACGGGCCTCGAGGCCACGGCCGGTCACGACGAGTTCGCCCGTGCGGTGCGCACGACGATCAAGGCGATCGCCGCCTTCGCCGGCGCCGTGGCTCTGGGACTGCTGATCCTGGGACCGTGGGCGCTCGGGCACGTGCTGTTCGGACAGGAATACAGCTACGGGCGCTGGGGCCTTGCCCTGATCGGGATCGGGATGGGCTTTCACCTCTGCTCGGGGGCCCTCAACCAGGCTGCCCTGGCGCGCAACCGGGCCCGCGCCGCCGCCGCCTGCTGGCTGCTGGCGGCGTGCGTGTTCATCGTCTGGATGCTCTCGCCGCTGGTCGGCGAAGAGGTGCTGCGTGCCGAGATCGGCTACGCCGGCGCGACCGCCGCGCTGGCCGGGTTCCTGTTCGTGCTCTACCGCCGCCACGGCGGCGAACTGGCTGCGGCGAGGCCCCGCCGTCCCCGCGCCGGCCAGGCGTAGGAGCCCGGGACCTAGCGGAAGTCCTGCAGCGAGCGATCGAGCTCGCGGAAGGCCTCGGCCGGGTCCGACGCGTGGAAGATCGCCGAGCCCGCCACGAACAGCCGCGCACCGGCGCGGGCGCAGGCGGGAGCCGTCTGCGGGTCGATGCCGCCGTCGACCTCGATCGCCACGCCCTCCCCGACGAGCTCCCTCAGTCGCGGGAGCTTCTGCAGCGAGTGCTCGATGAACGGCTGTCCGCCCCACCCCGGGTTGACGGTCATGCAGAGCGCGATGTCAAGCGCGCCCTCGAGCTCGGAAAGCGCCCCCGGCGGGGTCGCGGGGTTGATCGCAACGCCCACCCCTGCGCCCAGCTCGCGCACGAGGTTGACCGCGTAGGCGAGGTGCGGGGTGGCCTCGGCGTGGATCGTGAGCGAGTCGGCGCCGGCCGATACGAAGTCGCGCACGTGCCGCTCCGGGCGCTCGATCATGAGGTGGGCCTCGAGTGTCCCGCCCGCCTCGCGGACCGTGCCGGCGAGCGCTTCCACGATCAGCGGCCCGACCGTGATCGGGGGGACGAAGTGGCCGTCCATCACGTCGACGTGGATCAGCCGCGCGCCGGCCGCCAGCACCTCCTGGACCTGCTCGCGCAGGCGCCCGAAGTCGGCGGACAGGATCGAGGGGGCGACGAGGACGCTGTCGCGCAGCTCCGCGCGGGGGCTCATACCGCCTGCAGCATCGTGTCGCCGCAGTTGTTGCACTTCAGCACCGCCGTCGACGCCATCCGCACGATCGTCGAGTGCTCACCGCAGTTGGGGCACACCGAGCTGAGCTCGAAGCGGTGCAGGCAGTACACGCAGCGGTAGCGCCCGGGGAGGTTGGTCGGGCGCAGCCAGGGCTCGCCGCAGTGCGGGCACAGCGGTCCGAGATCGACCGACGCCTTGGCGGCTCCCGGCGGATCCCCCTCCATCGCCACCTAGCTCCTGCGCAGCGCGGCGATGAAGAAGCCCGCCGTGCGGTCGCGGTGCGGCAGCGTCTGCAGCGCCTCGCCGACCGGCTCGAAGTCGGGCCGGGAATCCAGGAAGGCGGCGATCAGACGCTCGTTCTCATCCGGAGAGATCGTGCACGTAGAGTAGACAAGCAGCCCTCCCGGACGGAGGGCATCGGCGCCGGCATCGAGGATCTGACGCTGCTGGCGAGGCCAGCGCGTCGATCGAGTCCTCCCGCATCCGCCAGCGCAGGTCGGGTCGGGCCTGCAGGGTTCCCAGGCCGCTGCAGGGGGGATCCACGAGTACGCGGTCGAACGGGGCTTCTGCCCGCGGCGCGGCGGCGTCGGCGACCTCGACCCGCACGTTGCCGGCGTGCATCCGCTCGGCCGTGCGCGCCAGTACCCCCGCGCGCCGGCGGTCGCGCTCGACCGCCACGACCTCGCCCCGGCCTCCCATCAGCGCGGCCAGGTGGGTCGCCTTGCCGCCCGGCGCGGCGCACAGATCCAGAACCCGCTCCCCCGCCTGCGGGTCGAGCGTGCGCGAGACGAGCATCGCCGCGCGCGCCTGGGCGATCACCGCGCCCTGCTCCCACAGCGGCGAGGAGTGCAGGTCGAATGGCTCCTCCAGCACCAGCGCCTCGGGCAGGCGGGTATCGACGTGGACGGCCACCGGCAGTTGCCCGGCGAGCGTCCCGGCGTCGGTCAGGAGCGTGTTCGCGCGCAGCGCGACCTCGACCGGCTCGTTGTCGGCCGCCATCAGCGCGCGGGCCTGCTCGGGCCCCAACGTGCGCCACCACAGGCGGGCGACCCACTCGGGGTGGGAGTGCTTCAGCGCCGCCTGCTCGGGGGTGCGCTCGGGCAGCGCCCCCACCAGCGTCGCCGGCCCCTCGCGGGCGGCTCGCCGCAGGACCGCGTTCACGAGCCCGTGACCGGCCCGGGCCTCGCGCTTGGCCAGCTCGACTGCCTGCGCGACGGTCGCGTAGTCGGGGGAGCCCTGCAGGTACAGCAGCTCGTACAGCCCCACCCGCAGGGCGTTCAGGAGCGGCGGGTCGATGCGCCCGACGTCGCGTTCGGCCAGCTCGCCGATCACGTGGTCGAGCGTGGCGCGACGCTGGATCGCCCCGTATGCCAGGCGCATCGCGAGCGCCCGTTCGCGCGCGTCGAGCTCCCGCGCCGCCGCGCGCAGCGCCTCGTCGGCGTAGGCGCCGTGCTCGAACACGCGCACGAGCACCGTGTACGCGCAGCTGCGCGCTGGCGAGACCTGCCGGGCGGTTTGGGGGCTGGGCATCGTGGCCGGCGCCTATCCGCTGCGGGAGGCGCCGGCGAGCAGGATCTGCGCGAGGTCGTCGGCCAGCCGCTCCGACTCCTCGGCGGTGAGGGTGGCCGTGGTGACGCGCACCGCGGTGGGGCTGGACCCCGAGCCGGAAGAGCGCTCCCGGGGCCACCACCCAGCCGCGCGAGAGCAGGCCCGCCACCACCGCCGACTCCTCGGGCACCGGCACCCACACGTTCAGGCCCGAGGTCCCGCGGGCCTCGATCCCGCGCTCTCGCAGGCGTGCGAGCAGTCCCTCGCGGCGTTCGCGGTAGCGCTCGCGGGCGTCCGCCAGCTGCCTGCGCACCGCGCGGCTGCTCCACAGGTCCACCACCAGCGACTGCAGGATGTAGCTGACCCACCCGGGGCCGCACTGCTGGCGGTGCTGCACGCGGGCGACGGTGTGGGGATCCCCCCGCAGCAGCGCGAGGCGCAGGTCGGGCCCGAGCGCCTTGGAGACCGAGGTGGCCACCGCCCAGCGCTCGCAGGCGCCCAGCGAGCTGTGCAGGTGCCCTTCGCCGAGCATCCCGAGGTGGTCGTCCTCGATCCCCAGCACCCGCGGGTGGCGGGCGAGCACGGCCGCGAGCTCGCCGGCGCGCTCGCCGTCGAGCAGCGCCCCGGTCGGGTTCTGGCCGCGTGGGGTCATCACCGCCGCGACGGCTCCGGCGCGCAGGGCCGCCTCGAGCGCTTCGGGACGCATCCCGCTGCCCGTCCACCGGCACCGGCTCCAGGCGCAGGCCGTTGGCGCGCAGCAGATCGAACAGGGAGGCATAGCCGGGGTTCTCGACCGCCACGCGGTCGCCCGGGCGCAGGTTCGACTGCAACACCAGCTCGAGCCCCTCCAGCGCCCCGCTGACCACGCACAGCTCCTGGTCCTCACGGACGCTGCCGAGCTGCGTCAGCGCCAGCGCTCGAGCTCGGGCACGACGGCGGGCTCGCCGTAGAGCCGGGCCGCAGGAGCGCAGCGCGCGAGCGCCGCGGCGATGTCCGGTAGCAGCTCGGGATCGGGGTTTCCGCGTGAGACGTCGCGAGCGCCCGCGGGGAGCGACGTCAGCGCCGCCCCGGCTGCGGCGGGCGCAGGGGTGGCCACGCGGGTGCCCCGGCGACCGTCGGTGACGACCAGGCCGCGGCGGCGCAGCTCTCGCCAGGGCGGCGGCAACCGTCGAGGGACTGACGCCTCCCTGGGCGGCGAGCGCCCGCACCGACGGCAGCCGCTGCCCCGGCGCGAGCGGCACCGTCGCTCACCGCCAGCTCGATCTCCTCGACCAGCCCCGCCGACGTCCGCGCGCTGATCCTGTATTGTTCTGTGACAGTCATCGTTCTGTACTATTACAAACTTCCCACACAGAGCGACCCGCGACCCCTCGCCCAGAGCGACCCTCGACGACACAACGACACCCACGGCAGGCAACCGCGATGACAGACGAGACTCCCTCCTACGGCCCATGACCCCGACCGCTCCCCCGCCGTCCACCGCCGGCGTGCCCTCCGCATCCACCTCTGCCGCCCCCTCCGAGCGGGTGCGCCTGCGGCGCAAGCGCGAGCGCGGCCACTACGACCGGGAGGTGATCGACGCGATCCTCGACGAGGCGCTGTTCGCCCACCTCGGGATCGCCGACGAGCAGGGGCAGCCGTTCGTCGTCCCGACCCTGCACGCGCGCCGGGACGACGTCGTCTACTGCCACGGTTCGCTCGGCTCGCGCACGATGCAGGGCTCTCGCGCAGGGAGCACCGGCGTGCCTGACGGTCTCGCTGATCGACGGCCTCGTGCTGGCGCGCTCGGCGATGCACCATTCCGCCAACTATCGCTCGGTGATGCTGCTCGGGCAGGCACGTCCGGTGACCGAGCCGGGCGAGAAGACGCGCGGCGCTCGAGGCGATCGTCGAGCACATCGTCCCCGGCCGCTGGCGGGAGGTGCGCGAGCCCGACCGAGAACGAGCTCGCGGCGACCGCGGTGCTGTGCTTCCCGATCGAGGAGGCCTCGGCCAAGGTCCGCAGCGGCGGCCCGATCGACGACGAGCCCGACCTCGAGCGCGAGGTGTGGGCCGGCGTGCTGCCGCTGGCGAGCGCCACCGGCGCGCCCGAACCCGACGCGCTGATGGACCCGGCGATCCCGCTGCCCTCCTACCTGAGCCCCTACCGGCGCGCCCGGCGCCGCGTGACCTCGTAGGTACGCGCCGGCGTCCATCGCCCGCGCCCCCGGCGGCTGGACCTCGAGCAGCTCGAGCACACCGGGCGAGCACGCCAGCAGCAGGCGGCCGTCGCGCGACGAACAGCCCGCGATCCGGCGCCCCACGGCTCTCCGTCCTCGAGCAGCGCGGCGCGGTGGACGCCGAGCGAGGCTGCCGTCCTCGAGCCGCAGGCGCGCGCCGATGTGCGGGTGCAGGGCCCGCACCGTGCGCTCGAGCTCGGCCGCCGGGCGAGCCGGGTCGAGCGTCGCGGTCGGCGGGCGCGATCTTCTCCGCGTAGGTGACCCCGTCCTCGGGCTGCTCGGCGAACGGCGGCTGCTGCTCGAGGGCCCTGATCAGCAGCTCCGCACCGAGCCCCTGCAGGCGCTCCGACGAGCGATCCGTAGTCGTCGGCGGGCCCGATCGGCTCCTCGCGCGGCGAGGCACACCGGCCCGCTGTCGAGACCGGCGGTCAGGCGCATGATCGAGACGCCGGTGCGGTCGTCGCCGGCCATGATCGCCCGCTCGATCGGAGCCGCCCCGCGCCAGCGCGGCAGCAGCGACGGGTGCACGTTGAGGATCTCGTGCGCGGACAGCAGCGGCTCCTTGATGAGCGCTCCGAAGGCGCACACGACGACCGCCGCGCGGCCCGCCCGGCTGCGGCGGCCAGCGCGTCCGCGATCAGCGCCAGCGAGTCGGGGTCGTTGACGTCGGCGGGCTGCTCGAGCGCGCAGCCCGAGCTCCCGCGCCGGCCTCGCCGACCGGGGGCGGACGCAGCCGCCGGCCGCGACCCGCGGGCCGGTCGGGCCGGGTGATCACGAGCGCCGGCCGGTGCTCGTCGGCAGCGAGCCGCTCGAGCACGGCGGCGGCGAACTCGCGAGGTGCCGATGAAGACGGTCGCCAAGCCCGCCGGGAGCGCTCGCCGCTAGGCGGCGCTCTCCTCTTCCTGGGCCTCGCGCATCGCGCGCATCGCCTCCTTGCGCGCCTCCTTGGAGATGTGGTCGAGGATCAGGACGCCGTCGAGGTGGTCCATCTCGTGCTGGATCACGCGCGCGCGCAGACCCTCGGCCTCGATCGTCAGCTCCTCGCCCTCCGGGTCCTGACCGCGCACGCGCACGCTCACCGGGCGCTCGACGTCGACGTGGACGCCGGGCAGGCTGAGGCAGCCCTCCTCGGCCACCTCCTGCTCCTCGCTGCTCCACTCGAGCTCGGGGTTGACGAGCGCCGTGATCGGCTCCTCGGGGTCGGTGCGGAACACGAGCGTGCGGTGCAGCACCCCGAGCTGGGTCGCGGCCAGGCCGATGCCGAGGGCGTCGTGCATCAGCTCCCCCATCCGCGCCAGCTCCAGCTGCAGGCGCTCGTCGAAGCGCTCGACGCGGACCGCGCTGGCGCGCAGCACGGGGTCGCCGAAGCGGCGGATGACGCGCATCGCCGCATCCCGTCGGGCCTTGGTCTCGGGGTCGAGCTCGGCCGGCTCGGGCGCCCCCTCCTCGCGCTCGACCTCGACGTCCGCGTCGGTGGCGCGGACGGCGTCGTGCGCGTGCTCGTCCTCGGCGGTCGCGGAGCTTCTCGGGGGAGGACATCGTCGCCCTCCAGCCTACTGCGGGTCGACGTCCACGCTGAAGCTGACCCCGGCGTGCGCGCGCCCGTCGGCGAGGGCCTGAACGCTCTCGCCGGCGGCGCGCACTGCCGACGGCCTGGAGGCGGCCTTCAGCACGAGCATCTGGCGCTCGCGCCCGCGCAGGCGGAACAGCGAGGCCGGGCCGAGCACCGTCACCGCAGCCTGCTCGCCGGCGGCGCGGCACCAGCCGGCGCTCGAGCTCGCCCCGCAGCGCCTGGGCGGCGGCGAGCGCCGCCGGCGCCTGCGGGCTCGAGCAGACGATCCTCACCAGGTGCGAGAAGGGCGGGTAGCCGAGCGCCCGGCGGCGCTCGAGCTCGCCGGCCAGGAAGCCGTCGCTGTCGTGGGTGGCGGCGTGCACGATCGCGCGCGCCTCGGGGGTCACCGTCTGCACCAGCACGCGCCCGTGTCCGCCACGGCCGGCACGGCCGGCGAGCTGGGCGATCAGCGCGAAGGTGCGCTCCTCGGCGCGGAAGTCGGGGAAGCGCAGGGTGGCGTCGGCGTCGATCACGAGCGCCAGCTCCACGTCGGGGAAGTCGTGGCCCTTGGCGACCATCTGGGTGCCGATCAGGACGCCCCTGGCGGCCGCCTGGAAGCTGCCCAGGATCGCGCCGGCGCCGCGTCGGTGGCCTGCTCGCCGCCCGCCAGGACGGCGTCGGCGTCGAGGCGGAAGACCGGGAAGTCGCCCTCGTCGAAGACGGTCGCGAGGTCGTGGGCGAGCCGCTCGGTCCCGGCGCCGTGCCGCGCGACCGCGCTCGAGGAGCAGTGCGGGCAGCGCGCGGGAACCGGCTCGCGGTGTCCGCAGTGGTGGCACGCGAGCAGCCGCTCGGCGCGGTGCAGGACGAGCGTCACGTCGCATTCCGGGACAACCCCAGCTGCGCACCGCACGAGCGGCAGGAGAGGAAGTTCGACCAGCCGCGGCGGTTGAGCAGCACGATCGCCTTGACGGCGCGCTCGCGGACCTCGGCGAGCGCCTGCACCGAGGCGGGGTGCAGGGTGCCCGGCTGCCCGCGCATGTCGAGCACCTCCACGGGCGGCAGCGGGCGCCCGTCCACGCGCGTCGGTCAGGCGCGAGGCCGCCAGCCGCAGCGCGCTCTCCGGGCGCGGCGTGGCGCTGCCCAGCAGGAGCGCGGCGCCGGCCCGCCGGGCACGCTCCTCGGCCACCTCGCGGGCGTCGTAGCGGGGGTCGCCCTCGTGCTTGTAGGAGGCCTCGTGCTCCTCGTCGATCACGATCAGCCCGAGGCCGCCGACGGGGGCGAACACGGCCGAGCGGGGGCCGACGCAGATGCGGGCCTGGCCCTCGCGCAGCCGCCGCCACTCGGCGTAGCGCTGGGCGGTGGTCAGGCGCGAGTGCAGCACCGCGACGGTGTCGCCGAAGCGCTCGGAGAAGCGCGAGACGATCTGTGGCGTGAGCGCGATCTCGGGCACCATCACGATCGCCCCGCGGCCCTGCTGGAGCGCGTCGGCCGCGGCGCGCAGGTAGACCTCGGTCTTGCCCGAGGCGGTGACGCCGTGGAGCAGGCGCTGCTCGAAGCGCCGCTCGGCGATCGCCGCCCGCAGCGGCTCCAGCGCCGCCTGCTGTTCGGCGCTCAGCTCGGCGCCGGGCGCGATCTGGGCGCCGAGGGACGCGCCGGCGGGCGCCCGGGGGACGGCCCGGCGACGACCCCCGAGCCGCCGCGTGGCGCCCGGCGGGAGCACCAGCCCCAGCGCCCTGGCGAGCGTCGAGCAGTATTCGGCGGCCACCCACCGCGCCAGCCCCACGAGCTCCTCGGGGACGCCGAGCTCCAGCGCCCGCAGCGGCGCCAGCAGCCGCTGGTCGGCGACCTCGCTGCGCTCGGACAGGCCGGTGACGACACCCAGGATCGTGCGCGCCCCGAACGGGACCACCAGCATCGAGCCGACCGACACGTCCTCGCGCAGCGGCTCGGGGAGCAGGTAGTCGAACGGCCCGCGCAGGGCGCGGGCGCTGGTGATCGGCTCGACCTGTGCGATCGCGGACAAGCCCCGACCCTAGAGCCGGCCGCGGTCAGAGCCGCGCCGCGAGCCCGTCGGGGCGGCGGCTACAGGCCGGCGGCCGAGCGCAGCGCGGCGGCGCGGTCCACGCGCTCCCAGGTGAAGTCGGAGTCCTCGCGGCCGAAGTGGCCGTATGCGGCCGTCTTCTGGTAGATCGGGCGGTGCAGTTTGAGCTCCTCGCGGAAGGCTCCCGGGCGCAGGTCGAAGTGGTCGGCTACGAGGCTCGCGATCTGCCCGCGCCCGATCTTCTCGGTGCCGAACGTCTCGACCATCACCGACACCGGGTGGGCGACGCCGATCGCGTAGGCGACCTGCACCTCGGCGCGGTCGGCGAGGCCGGCGGCGACGATGTTCTTGGCGACCCAGCGGGCCGCGTAGGCGGCCGAGCGGTCGACCTTGGAGGGGTCCTTGCCGGAGAAGGCGCCGCCGCCGTGGCGGGCCATGCCGCCGTAGGTGTCGACGATGATCTTGCGCCCGGTCAGCCCGCAGTCGCCCATCGGGCCGCCGATCACGAAGCGCCCGGTGGGGTTGACGAGGAAGTTGCGCACCAGCTTGCGTTCCTCGTAGAGGTCGGCCGGGAGCACCGGACGCAGGACGTGCTCGAGCAGGTCGGGCTTGATCAGCGACTCCACGTCGATGCCGTCGGCGTGCTGGGTCGAGATCAGGATCTTCTCGATCTCGACCGGGCGCCCGTCCTCGTAGCGGACGGTCACCTGGGTCTTGCCGTCCGGGCGCAGGTAGGGCAGCACCTCGCCCTTGCGCACCTCCGACAGGCGCTTGGCCAGCTTGTGCGCCAGCGAGATCGGCAGCGGCATCAGCTCGTCGGTCTCGTTGCTCGCGTAGCCGAACATCATCCCCTGGTCGCCCGCCCCGGCGATGTCGAGCTCGTCCTCGTCGGCGGGGTCGTGGCGGGTCTCATAGGCGGCGTCGACGCCCTGGGCGATGTCGGGCGACTGTTTGTCGATCGCGTTGATGACCGCGCAGGTGTGGCAGTCGAAGCCGTAGCTGGCGTCGTCGTAGCCGATTTTGCGGACCGTCTCGCGGGCCACTTCCGGGATGTCCACGTAGGTGTCCGTCGAGATCTCGCCGGACACCACGATCAGGCCCGTGTTGACGAGCGTCTCGCAGGCGACGCGGCCGTAGGGGTCGTCCGTGAGCACGGCGTCGAGCACGCCGTCGGAGATCTGGTCGGCGATCTTGTCGGGGTGCCCCTCCGTGACCGACTCGGAGGTGAACAGGTACTCGTTGTCTGAGTTCTGGGCCAAAGCTAGGGCGGCAGTTTATGCAGCCCGCACGGCGGCGCGCTGTCCGCGCTCCACGAAGTCGATGATCAGGGGCACGCCGTCCATCGCGTATCGAGCCCGCAGGCGGTTCTCGAGGAAGTAGGCGTAGTCGCGCGTGACGCGGGCGCGGGAGTTGACCTGAATCGAGAAGCGCGGCGGGCGGCGGTCGATCTGGTTCATGTAGATCAGCTTCAGGCGATGGCCCGTCGAGCGCCCGCCGGCGCCGATCGGAGGCTGGCGGGCGGCGATCGCCTCCGAGAGGAAGCGGTTGAGCTCGGCGGTGGGGATCCGCATCCGCCACCCGCTCGCCGAGCGCGAGGGCCTCGTTGAGGACCCGCTCGACGTGGCGGCCGGTGCGGGCACTGGCGGTCAGCACCTCGCGGACGCAGACGGAGCTTGCGGCCCACCCGGGCCCGTTCGTGCTCGAGCTCGCGACCCCGCGCCTCGCCTTCGCCCTGCTCTTCCAGCACGTCCCACTTGTTCAGCACCAACGCGGTCGCGCAGCCCGCCTTCATCGCCAGCTCGGCGATCCGCAGATCCTGGGCCGTGACCCCATCGGTGGCGTCGCACACGACCAGCGCAACGTCGGCGCGTTCGGCGGCCCGCCGCGAGCGCAGCGCCGTGTAGTACTCGACCGAGTCGGCGACCTTGGCGGCCCGGCGGATGCCGGCCGTGTCCACGAGCGTCACCTCCTTCTCGCCGACGCGCAGGATCGTGTCGATCGCATCGCGGGTGGTGCCGGCGCGGTCGGAGACGATCACCCGCTCCCGGCCCAGGAAGCGGTTGACCAGCGAGGACTTGCCGACGTTCGGCCGGCCGATCACGGCGAGGCGGACCGCCCCGTCGTCGTCCTGGACCTCGGCGTCCTCGGGCGCAACCCGGTTCAGCAGCTCGACGATCCGGTCCAGCAGGTCTCCGGTTCCCAGACCCTGGGCGGCGGACACTGCAATCGGGTCGCCGAGGCCGAGGCGGTAGAAGTCGGCCGCCAGCGGGAGGTCCGCGGGGCCGTCGCACTTGTTGGCCGCGACGACGCTCGGCACCGGCTGCCTACGCAGCAGGTCGGCCAGCTCTTCGTCGCCGGGCCGCAGCCCGGCGCGGGCGTCCACGACCAGCACCGCGACCTCCGATTCGGCCACCCCGGCGCGCGCCTGCTCGCGGATCGAGCTCGCCAGCGGGTCCTCGTCGAGCACGTCGATACCGCCCGTGTCGACGAGCGTGAAGCGGCGCCCGTTCCACTCGCACGGCAGATCCTTGCGGTCGCGGGTGACACCCGGGCGTGCGTGGACGACCGCCTCCCGGGACCCCGTGAGACGGTTGACGAGCGAGGACTTGCCCACGTTCGGATAGCCCACCAGTGCGACCTTCACTGGCATGAGTATGACCGGGCCCTCGCCGCGGCCCGGAGGCCGGCGGGGGCCACGACGGGTCCACGCGGCCGGCCTAACGACCCGCGCGGGCGCGGAGGAGCTCGGCGATGCGAGCCACGACCTCAGCCGCGGTGAGCGAGCTGGTGTCGATTTCGACGGCGTCCGGGGCGGAGATGCAGAGGGGCGTGGGCGCGGGAGCGGTCGCGCTCGTCGCGGGCCGCCAGCTCGACCATCACGGCCTCGGGGTCCTGCTGCTCCTCCAGCGCCCGGCGGCGGGCACGCTCGCGCTCATCGGCGGTGAGGAACACCTTCAACTCTGCATCGGGGGCCACGACCGTGCCGATGTCACGGCCCTCCGCCACCCAGTCGCCGCTGCTCAGCAGGGCACGCTGTTTGCCCAGCAGGGCGGCGCGGACGTCCGGGTCCGCCGCCACCCGGGAGGCCGCGGCGGCGACCTCGGGCGTGCGGATGTCCGCGCTCACGTCGTGCCCGTCCAGCAGCACGCCCGGCTCGTGCGCCGGGGTGCGGTCGTCCAACTCGACGTCCATCTCGGAGGCCAGCCGGGCGGGGTCGGCATGCGGCTCCTGCAGCGAGAGCAGCGCCACCGCGCGATACAGGGCGCCGCTGTCGAGGTAGGAGAAGCCCAGCTCACGGGCCAGCTCTCGCGCCACGGTCGACTTGCCGGCCCCCGCGGGGCCGTCGATCGCTACGAGCACACCGATTGCAGGTCGGCGACGAAGGACGGGTAGGAGACGGCCGCGGCGTCGATCCCCACGACCTCGACGCCCTCGTGCGAGGCGAGCCCGGCGACGGCTCCCATCATCGCCATGCGGTGGTCGCCGTGGGCGTTGATCGTGCCGCCCCGCAGGCCCTCGCCGCCGCGCACCGAGAAGCCGTCCTCGGTCGCCTCGATGTCAGCACCGAGCCCGCGCAGGCCCTCGACCACGCCGGCGATGCGGTCGGACTCCTTCAGGCGCAGCTCACCGGCCCCCCGGACCAGCGTCTCGCCCTCGGCGAAGCAGCCGAGCAGGGCCACGAGCGGCAGCTCGTCGATCGCCAGTGGGACCTCCTCGGCCTCCACCACGGTCCCCTCGAGCGCGCCGTGGGCGACGTCGAGGTCGCTGACGGGCTCGTACGGAACGAGCTCCTCGGACTCCTCCTCGAGGTCCCCGACCACGATCCCCTGCATCCTGCGCAGGATCCTCAGAAAGCCCGTGCGGGTCCAGTTGACGCCGACGTCGCGGATCAACAGGCGCGAGCCGGGGACGAGCACGCCGGCGGCCACGAGGAAGGCGGCGGAGCTGGCATCGCCGGGCACGGTCAGCTCCTCCAGCAGCAGCTCGTCGACGTTCGCCACCGTCAGGCGGGAGCCCTCGCGGACGATCGGCGCCGCGGCGGCCAGCAGCATCCGCTCGGTGTGGTCACGGCTGCGCGTGGGCTCGACCACGGTCGTCGAGCCGTCCGCCGCCAGCGCCGCCAGCAGCACGCACGACTTGACCTGGGCGCTCGCGACCTTCAGCTCGTAGGTGATCGCCCGCAGCCGCGAGCCGTTCACCCGCAGGGGCGGAAAGCGCTGATCGCGGGCCCGCAACTCGGCGCCCATCTGGCTCAGGGGATCCATGATCCGGTCCACCGGCCGGCGGCGGATCGAGGCGTCGCCGTCGAGGGTGAAGCTGCGACCGTCCTGGGCGGCCAGCCAGCCGGGGAGGATCCGCATCAGCGTGCCGGCGTTGCCGACGTCGATCGGACCCGGCGGGGCGAGCGCCTCGCGCAGGCCGGTGCCGCGCACCACGACGGCGTCCTCGAGCACCTCCACCAGCGCCCCCAGGGCGGATACGGCCTGCAGCGTGGAGTCGGTGTCGGCGGCGTGCAGGTAGCCCTCGATGCGCACCGGCTGCGAGGACATCGCGCCGAGCAGGGCGGCGCGGTGGCTGACCGACTTGTCGGCCGGCGCGCGGATCGAGCCGGACAGGCCTTCGGCGGGCTCGAAGCGCATCCGGGTGGCCCCGGACGCGGCTGCCCCGTCGGCACTCACGCCCGCGCGACCGGGAAGCCGAGGCCGTTGATCAGCGCCTGCGCGCGTCCGGCGTCCTCATCGCCGCGGACCCACAACGCGATCACGCCCTGGCTGTTGTCCTGTGAGGGCGACAGAGCCATGTCGGCGATGTTGACGCCGTCGCGTCCGAGTGCCAGGGCGATCTCCGCAATCACGCCGGGCCTGTTCGGCACCGAGGCGCGCAGCTCCTGCACGGGCCCGCCCACGAGCCCCGCACCGAGCAGCTCCTGGCGCTCGGCCCCGGCGCGCTCGTTCCACTCGCCGAGCCTCGGCGCATCGCCCTCCGCCAGCCACGCGCGGACCTCCTGCAGGCGCACCAAGAGCTCGTCGATGCCTTCCGCCAGCGCGTCGCGGTTGGACATGTAGATGTCCGTCCAGATGCGGGTGTTGGCCCCGGCCACGCGGGTGGCGTCCCTGAAGCTAGGTCCCACCGCGGGCAGCCGCTGGGCGCCCTCGTCGGCCGTCAGCGCCGCGGCCTGCTCGACGAGGGCGTTGGCGAGCACGTGCGGGAGATGCGAGACGCACGCCATCAGGCGGTCGTGCGTGACCGGGTCGATCGCCGTGGGGCGCGCACCGATCGTGCTGAGCAGCCGGTGCAGGCGCTCGTACAGGACCCCGGCGGTGGACCCCCGGTCCGGGGTCAGGTACCAGGTCGCGCCGTCGAACAGCTCCTCGCGGGCGTGCTCGACGCCGGCGGTCTCGGCCCCGGCGAGGGGATGGCCCCCGATGAAGCGCTCGTCGGAACCGGCCGCGGCGAGCGGGCGCTTGGTGGAGCCGACATCGCTGACCACGCAGCTCGGCCCGGCGCCGTCCAGCGCGCTCGCGACCGTCTCGGCGATCGACGACAGCGGCGTGGCCACGAACACGACGTCGGCGTCCGCGACGGCCGCGGAGATCGACTGCGCGCTGGTGTCGATCGCGCCGAGAGCCAGCGCGCGGGCGCAGACCTCATCGTCGCGGTCGTAGCCGCTGACCTGTGCGTCCGCACGCCTGCGCGCCGCCAGTCCGATCGAACCGCCGATCAGCCCGACCCCGAGAACGGCGACCTTCAACGGCGCTGTATCGGGGCGCGGGCCATCAAACCGTGCTCAGCTCCTTGCCCGCCAGGGCAGCCGCCTGCTCGACCGCGCGAGCGAAGTCCTCGAACTCGTCGGCCACGAGCGCCTGGGGGCCGTCGCAGATCGCCTCATCCGGGTTCGGATGGACCTCCACGATGATCCCGTCGGCGCCGACCGCGGCAGCCGCCAGGGAGAGCGGCTTGACGAGGTCGCGGCGGCCGGCCGCGTGGCTCGGATCGACGATCACCGGCAGGTGGGAGAGCTCCTTGAGCACCGGCACGGCCATCAGGTCGAGCGTGAAGCGGTAGGCGGTCTCGAACGTGCGGATCCCGCGCTCGCAGAGCATCACGTTGGGGTTGCCTTCCTTGAGGATGTACTCCGCCGCCATCAGCAGCTCGTCGAGCGTCGAGGACAGCCCCCGCTTCAGCAGCGCGGGGCACCCGGAGCGGCCGATCTCGGCCAGCAGCGGGTAGTTCTGCATGTTGCGGGCCCCGATCTGGACGACGTCGGCGACCTCCAGCACGGCATCCATGTCGCGCATGTCCATCAGCTCGGTCACGATCGGCAGCCCCGTCTCGGCCTTGGCCTCGGCCAGCAGCCGCAGGCCCTCCTGGCCCAGGCCCTGGAAGGCGTAGGGGCTCGTCCTCGGCTTGTAGGCGCCGCCGCGCAGCAGCGTCGCCCCGGCGTCGCGGACGACGTTGGCGGTCTCGATCATCTGCTCGCGCGACTCCACCGTGCACGGCCCCGCGATCAGGGCGAAGCTATCCCCGCCGATCTTGCGTCCGCCGATCTCGAGCACGCTGCGCTCGCCGTGGGTGATCTGGGCCGAGGCGAGCTTGTATGGCTTGAGGATCGGCACCACCCGGTCGACCCCGGGCTGTCCTTCGAGCCCGAGGCTCTCGACGTTGGCGTCCTGCTCGACGTCGCCGATCGCACCGATCACGGTGACGCGCGCGCCCTGACTGGGGTGGGCGCGTGCCCCGGCTCGCTCGATCTTCGAGACGACGGCCGCGACCTCTTCGTCGGTCGCGCCCTCCTTCATCACGATCATCATTGACTCATCCTTTCAACTGGCGTCTGGGTTTAGCTGTTCGCTGCTGAGAGCTGCGGCCCGGGCCACGGTTGCGACGCGGCAGAGCCGGCTGCTCGTGAGGGGGGCGCCCACGGCACCCCGGAGGTGGCGCTCGGTCCCAACGGGGACCCGGTGCGGCCCTGCAACCCGCTCACGCACGGGCCCACGGCCGGAGCGCCTAGCTAAATCGCCAGGCGTAGAACGGCGACCAGACGGCGCTCGTCGCTGAGGTGCGCTGATATTCGCGTGCCGTCCGGTGCATGGTGATCCAGGGACGGTTGTAGCAGACAATCGCCCGCGGGTCCAGCGTGCAAATCATCGACCCGTGCATTCGCCCGCCGCGGGCGAATCCTGCGCCTAAGAGTGCGCGGGCGCGCCCGCGAGGACCTCCTGGAGGGCCTCCAGGAAGCGGGCGTTCTCCTCCGGGAGTCCGTAGGTGACGCGCAGAGCCGGCTGCTCGGCCCCCAGCGCGGCGCCGGCGCGCACGAGCACGCCACGTTCCATCAGGCCCTCGACGACCGCGGCCTCGTCGGTCTGCTCGCCGAGGCGCACCCAGCAGAAGTTCGCCTGTGAGGCCGCCACGCCGAGCCCGATCGCGGCCAGCCCCTCCTCCATCGACAGGCGCTCGGCGACCGCTCGCTCGACGCGCCTGGTGACCTCGTCCTGGTGGCCCAGGGCCTCGACCGCGGCGGCCTGGGCGAGCGCGTTGACGCCGAACGGCTGGCGGACCTGGTTGAGCGCCCGCGGGAGCTCGTCGGAGCCGCACATGGCGAAGCCGACGCGCAGCCCGGCGAGGCCGTGGACCTTCGAGAAGGTCCTCAGCAGCACGAGGTTCGCGTGACGCTTGAGCAGCTCGATCGAGGCGTCGGGGTCGTCGAGCAGGTTGAACTCGCAGTAGGCCTCGTCGACGATCACGCACACGTTCGGAGGGACCTCGTCCAGGAAGGCGGCGATGTCGGCCAGCGGCAGCGCGGTGCCGGTCGGGTTGTTGGGGTTGCAGACGATCGCCAGGCGCGTGACGACGGTGATCTCCCGCAGCATCGCGGGCAGGTCGTGGCGGTCTTCGCCGTCGAGTCCGACCGTGATCGCGCGCGCTCCGGAGGAGGCCGCGAGCTGGGGATAGACCGAGAACGAGGGCCACGCATAGAGGATCTCGGCGCCCGGCTCGAGCAGCGCCTCGGCGGCGGCTAGCAGGATGTCGCAGGAGCCGTTGCCGACCGCGATCCGGTCGCTGGGCACTTCGTAGCGATTGCTGAGCGCCCGCCGCAGCCGCGCGCAGGACGGGTCCGGGTAGCGGTTCAGCCGCCCCAGCTCGCGGTCCACCGCCTCCCTGACCTCGGGCAGCGGCGGATACGGGGACTCGTTGCTCGCGAGCAGCACCACCGGCTCCTCCAGGGCGTAGCCGCCCGCCGCCGGGTACACCGGGATGCGCCTGATGCGCTCTGCGAACTCGATCGCCACGGTCCTATTGTGCCGCGATCGGCCCCCGGCCGGCCGGGCGGGCGGGCGCGCGCGGGCGCGCGGGGCGGCGTCGTGGACCCTTACTGCGCGGCCGCCAGGTCCGCGCGCAGCGCCTGGGCCTCTCCCAGGTACACGTGGGCCGGCTGGTGCTCCTCGGGGGCGTAGTAGTGGATCATCACCCGGATCACGCGCGGCAGCGACCCGGGCACCGGGATCTCGCGAGCGCACAGCAGCGGCACGCGGTCGAACCCCACGGCGCGGGCCGCGACCGCCGGGAACTCCGCGTCGAGGTCCTGGGTGACGGTGAAGATGCAGCTGACGACGTCCTCGTGGGAGAGCGCGTTGCGCTCCATGATCACGCGCATCAGCTCGGTTGTGCGCTCGAGGATCTCGGCGGCGTCGTTGTGCTCGACGCTGATGGCCCCACGCAGGGCGAACAGTCGCATCGCGGCGATTGTGTCAGAGGGCGCGCAGGCTTCCGAGCTCTGCCTCGCTCAGGCGGCGGTACTCCCCCGTGGCCAGGCCCTCGAGCCGCAGCGGACCGAAGCTGGTGCGCGCCAGCTCGAGCACGGGGTGCCCGACGTGCTCGCACATGCGCCGCACCTGGCGGTTGCGGCCTTCGCGGATCGTGATCTCGATCTCCTGGGGCCCCACCCGGCGCACGTCGGCCGGCGCCGTCGGTCCGTCGTCGAGCTCGACGCCTTCGCGCAGTGCCGCCAGCGCCGGCGCCGAGACCGGGCCGCCGGCCAGCCGGGCGCGGTAGGTCTTCGGCACTTCAAAGCGCGGGTGCGTCAGGCGGTTGGCGAGCTCGCCGTCGTTGGTCAGCAGGATCAGCCCGGTCGTCTGCCCGTCGAGCCGGCCGACCGGATACAGCCGCGCCTGCTCGACCCCGACCAGCCCCACGACGGTCGGGCGCCCGTGGGTGTCGCTGGCCGTGGAGAGGACTCCGAGCGGCTTGTTGAGCATGTAGGCCACCCGTGTCTCGGGCCCGCTCAACGGGCGCCCGTCCACGCACACCAGGTCGGCCTCGGAGACGTCGAAGGCGGGATCCGTGACCTTCACGCCCTCGACCGTCACGCGTCCGGCGCCGACGATCTCCTCCGACGCGCGCCGGGAGGCCACGCCGGCGTGCGCCAGGTACTTCGCTAGACGCATCTCCATCCGCGGTCGCGATCCATCGGCTGCCACCATAGGAGGCCGGGCGATCAAGGCCCGAAGCGACCATGGACCTCGAGCTGCTCGACCGCACGCTCGCCGCTGAGGGCGAGCCCGGCTTTCGCTCCCGCCAGGTGTGGGGCTGGCTGGCGCGCGGGGCGAGCGGCTACGAGCACATGACAGACCTGCCGGCGCCGCTGCGCGAGCGGCTGGCCGATCAGGTGCCGTTCTCGAGCCTCGCGCTGCGCGACCGGGCGCAGGCCAAGGATGGCACCGTCAAGGCCCTGTTCACGACCGCCGAGGGGCATCCGCTGGAGGCGGTGCTGATGCGCTTCCGCGACGGTCGGCGCTCGGTGTGCCTGTCCTCCCAGTCCGGGTGTCCGCTGACCTGCACCTTCTGCGCCACGGGCTCGATGCGCTTCGCGCGCAACCTGTCGACGTCGGAGATCCTCGACCAGGCGCTGCACTTCCGGCGGCTCGGCCCGATCGACCACTGCGTGTTCATGGGCATGGGTGAGCCGATGCTCAACCTCGACGCCGTGCTGGGCGCCTGCGAGCGGCTTCCGGACCTCGGCGTCACGCACCGGCGTACGACGGTCTCCACCGTGGGCTGGGTGCCGGGGATCCGCCGCCTGACCGAATGCGACATGCCGGTGCGCCTGGCGCTGTCGCTGCACGCTCCCGAGGACGCGCTGCGCTCTGAGCTGATGCCCGTCAACGAGCGCTACCCGCTGGCGGAGGCGCTGGAGGCGTGCCGCGAGTTCTACGCGCGCCGGCGCCGGCGCGTGTTCATCGAGTACGTGATGCTGGCGGGCGTCAACGACCGCTACGAGCAGGCCCTGGCGTTGGCCCGGGCGCTGCGCTCGCCCGGCGAGCGCTCGTGCCCGTTCAAGGTCAACCTGATCCCGTACAACCCGACCGGCTCCCGCTACCAGGGCTCCGGGCGCGGCGCGATCGACGCCTTCCGCGATGCGCTGGCGGATGCCGGCGTGCCGGTCACGGTCCGGCTCACGCGCGGCCGCGAGATCGCTGCCGCCTGCGGGCAGCTGGCCGCCGAGCGCCCGGTCACTGGGGAGAATTCCGCGGATGCAGTCGTGGAGCCGGCCGGTGACGCGCTGGCGGAACTAGGCGGCGCCGCCGCCGGCGCGGGCCTCGCCGGCGCGTAGCAGCCGCTCGCGCAGCTCGGCCTGCTCCTCCGGGGTCGGATCCCAGCGGGCGATGTCGGGCAGCTCCTCGAGGCTGCGCAGGCCGAACAGCTTCAGGAACTGGACCGTGGTGCGGTACAGGACGGCTCCGAACTGGGAGCTTCCCGCCTCCTCGATCAGGCCGCGGTCCAGCAGCGAGGCCGTCGCCGAGTCGGCGCTGACACCCCGGATGCGGGCGATCTCCGGACGCGAGACGGGCTGCATGTAGGCGACGATCGCCAGCGTCTCCGCCTGGGCGGGGCTGAGCGTCGCCACCCGCGGGCGGCTGAACAGGCGCCTGGCGGCCTCCTCGCTGCCGGGGTCGCTGGCGAGCGTCCAGCCGCCGCCCAGCTCGCGCAGGCGCAGCCCCCGCAGGCCGGGGGCGTACTGCCCGCCGAGCTCGGCCAGCGCGTCCTGCACCTCGAGCAGATCGGCGCCCGTTGCGTCGGCCAGCTCGGCCGCCGTGAGCGGGTCCGAGGACAGGAACAGCAGCGCCTCGATCGTGCGCGCCAGCTCCACCGGCGCCTCTCCCTGCCCGCCCGGCAGTGCACGCAGCTGCCCCTCGCCGTGTCCCGGCTCGGCGCTCACGCCGGCACCTCCTCACCGGTCTCCGTCGCGGCCGCATCCTCGGCGCCGGCCGCCTCCTCGGCGCCGGCCGGCCGCGTCACCCGGGCCATCGTGAAGCGGGGCTCGCGTGTCACGGCCGAGACGGCGATCTCGCCGAAGCACTCCTCCTGCTCCCAGGAGGCCTCGCCGCGTTTGTAGAGCTCCAGCAGCGCGAACAGGGTCACCGCCACGGTCATGCGGTCGGCCCCGCGGATCGCCTCCTCGAAGCTGAAGCTGCCCCGGCGCAGCAGCTCGCGCAGATGCTGCAGGCGCTCGCCGATGCTGACCCGCGCGACGGCGATGTGACGCACGTCGATCGCCGGCGGCAGCGCCAGCAGGCGCCCGATCGCCGCCCCCAGGACGTCAGGGTCCTCGGAGCCGTCGGGCGCGGGCAGCAGCGTCCGGCGCAGCTCGGGCGGCAGCGGGGCCGCCCGGAAGCGCACCCCGTCCTCGGCCGCGAGCAGGCCTTCCAGATGCTCGCCCGCGGCGCGGTAGCGGCGCGCGTCGAGCATTCGTGCGAGCAACTCCTCGGCGGCTTCGCCGGGCTCGATGTCCAGCAGCTGCTCGTCCTCGCCGGTGAGCATCAGCCGCGACTTCAGCTCCAGCAGGGCGGCGATCAGGAGGATGAATTCGGTCGCGCTCTCGAGGTCGAGCTCGCCGCAGCGCTCGAGGTGGTCCAGGTAGGCCAGCACGACCTCCGCCAGCTCGAGCTCCAGCAGGTCGACCTCTTCGCGCAGGACCAGCGTCAGCAGCAGATCGAAGGGCCCGCTGAAGACCTCGAGGTCGAGGTCCAACAGGCGCACAGCGGCCGGCCCGCTCAGGCTCATCCGCGCACCGTACCGAGCGCCGGCGACGCCCCTGCGGACCCGGGCGCCGCGGGCGCGCCCACGCCCATCAGCGAGCGCACGTCGGCGAGCGTCTCGCCGGCGATCGCCCGCGCGCGCTGCGCCCCCTCGCCGAGGATCGCCTCGAGCCGGCCCTCGTCGGCACGCAGCTCGGCGTAGCGCTCTCGGATCGGCGCGAGGTACTCGATCACGGCCTCGGCGACGGCCGTCTTGAAGTCCCCGTAGCGCGCCGAGGCGAACTCCGCCTCCACGGCCGCCGGGTCCTGGCCGCGCACTCCAGCGAGGATTTCGATCAGGTTGGAGATCCCGGGCTTCTCGGGGCCGCGGACGATCTCGCTGCCGGAGTCGGTGACGGCGCTGCGCAGCTTCTTGAGGATCGCGTCGGGCTCGTCGAGCACGTACACGATGCCCTGCCCGCTCGACAGGCTCGTGGACATCTTGCGCGTCGGCTCCTGCAGGTCCATGATCCGCGCGCCCACCTCGGGGATGCGGTGCTCGGGCACCTTCAGGACTTCCTCACCGCCGGCGAAGCGGGCGTTGAAGCGCCGCGCCAGATCGCGCATCAGCTCGAGGTGCTCGCGCTGGTCCTCCCCCACCGGGACCTCGTCGGCACGGTAGGCGAGCACGTCGGCGGCCTGCAGTACCGGGTAGAGCAGCAGCCCGGCCGAGACCAGCTCGCGCTGGGCCGGGCTCTTTTCGCGGAACTGGTGCATCCGCTGCAGGCGCCCGAGTTCGGCCAGCGCGCACAGCAGCCAGGTCAGTTCGGTGTGCTCGGGGACGTCGCTCTGGCGGAAGAGGATGCAGCGGGCCGGGTCCAGGCCCGCGGCCAGCAGGATGGCGGTCGTGTCGTGGGTGCGCTCGCGCAGTTCCAACGGCTCGTAGGAGACCGTGATCGCGTGCAGGTCGACGATGCAGAAGATCCCGTCGCCCTGCTCCTGGGCGGTCACGTACTGGGCGATCGCGCCGATCTGGTTGCCGAGGTGCTTGCGCCCCGTAGGCTGGATCCCGGAAAAGCTGCGCACCCGCCGACGCCCCAGTCCGGCTCTAGAGGGTCTCGCGCACGACCGGGCGCTTGGCGGCGGTGACCTCGTCCAGGCGCCGCACGGGAGTCGTGTACGGCGCCCCGGTCGCGATCGCGGGGTCCTCGCGGGCCTCGGCCACGATCGCGGCCACCGCGGCCGCGAAGGCGTCGAGGGTCTCCTTCGTCTCTGTCTCCGTCGGCTCGACCATCAGCGCCTCCTCCACCAGCAGCGGAAAGTACACCGTCGGGGGGTGGAAGCCGAAGTCCAGCAGGCGCTTGGCGAGGTCGAGCGTCTTGATCTGCAGGCGCCGCTTCATCGGTCCCCCCGAGAGCACGAACTCGTGCATGCACAGCTCGCCGAAGGCGAGCGGCAGGTACTCGGCCAGGCCCTGCTCCTGCATCCGCGCGAGCAGGTAGTTGGCGTTCAGCACGGCCGTCTCGGAGGCGTCCTTGAGCCCGTCGGCGCCGAGCGAGCAGATGTAGGCGTAGGCCCGCACGAAGGTCCCGTAGTTGCCGTGGAAGGCGCGCAGGCGGCCGATCGACTTCGGGCGCTCGTGGTCCAGTGCGAAGCTGCCGTCGGGCCCGCGCGTGACCACCGGCACCGGCAGGTAGGGAGCGATCCGCTCGGAGACCGCGATCGGGCCGGACCCGGGGCCGCCGCCGCCGTGGGGCTGGGTGAAGGACTTGTGCAGGTTGAAGTGCACGATGTCGAAGCCCATGTCGCCCGGGCGCGAGAGGCCCATGATCGCGTTCAGGTTGGCGCCGTCGTAGTACAGCGTGGCGCCCACCCCGTGCACGATCTCGGCGATCTCGGTGATGTTCTCGTCGAAGATGCCGAGCGTGTTGGGGTTCGTCAGCATCAGGCACGCGACGTCGCGGTCGGCCTTGCGGCGCAGGTCATCGAGGTCCACCCCGCCGGACTCGTTGGTGTCCACCTTGACCACCTCCAGCCCGGCCATCGTGACCGTCGCCGGGTTGGTTCCGTGGCTGGTGTCGGGCGTGAGCACCTTGTGGCGCTGCTCACCGCGGTCCTCGTGGTAGGCGCGCGTGAGCAGCACGCCGGCGAGCTCGCCCTGCGAGCCGGCGCAGGGCTGCAGCGAGACGTGCTCCATGCCCGAGATCTCCGCCAGCGCGCCCTGCAGGCGCCACATCAGCTCGAGCGCGCCCTGCGCGTACTCGGGGTCCTGCAGGGGGTGCAGGCGGGCGTGCCCGGGCAGGGCCGCCGCGCGCTCGTGCAGGCGCGGGTTGTGCTTCATCGTGCACGAGCCGAGCGGGTAGAAGCCGGAGTCGAGGTCGTAGTTGCGCTTCGACACGCCCACGTAGTGACGCACGAGCTCGGGCTCGGAGACCTCGGGCAGCGCCGCGGGCTGCGAGCGGCGCAGGCGCTGCGGGAGCAGCTCGAGCGGGTCGACCGCGGGGACTTCGGTGTCCGGGCACGCGAACGCGCGCCGCCCGGGGGCGCCCTTCTGGAAGATCGTGCGCCCGGACTCGCTGCCGGGCCGCTCGGCGGGGGCGACGCTCATGCCAGCAGCTTCTCCGCCGGGGACCCCGCCGGGCGCTCGGCCTCGATCGCCGCGCCGAGCACCTCCACGAGGCGGTCGATGTGCGCCCGCGTGCGCCGCTCGGTGAGCGCCACCAGCAGGCCGCCGCGGTCACGCTCCAGGCCGCTGAGCGCGTACAGGTCGAGGCCGGGGTTGACCCCGTTGCGCAGGCAGCGCCGGCGCACGGCGGCCACGTCGGCATCCAGTCGCAGCGCGAACTCGCGCACGACCGGCTGCTCGTGGAGCTTCTCGACCCCCTCGATCGCGGCCAGCTGCTCGCGTGCGTAGTGGGTGCGGGCCAGCAGCAGCTCGCCGAGCTCGACGATCCCGCGCCGCCCCAGCCAGCTCAGATAGACCACGCCGGCGAGCGCGTTGAGGGCCTGCGCGGTGCAGATGTTCGAGGTCGCGCGCTCGCGGCGGATGTGCTGCTCGCGGGTCTGCAGCGTGAGCACGAAGCCGCGGCGGCCGTCGAGGTCCTCGGTGGCGCCGGCGATGCGGCCGGGCATGCGGCGCAGGTACTCCTCGCGGGCGGCGAACAGGCCGAACGACGGACCCCCGAAGTCGAGCCGGTTGCCGAGCGGCTGACCCTCGCCGACGGCCACGTCCACGCCGCACTCGCCGGGGGGCGCGAGCACGCCGAGCGTGATCGGGTCGACCTGGGCGACGACCACGGGCCCCTCCCCCGTGGCCTTTGCGGCCCGGCTGAGCGCGGCCGCGTCCTCGACCGCCCCGAGGAAGTTCGGCTGCGCGAAGATCGCGGCGCTGGTGTCGGCGTCGACCGCGGCGGCCCAGGCCGCGGCGTCGGTGACGCCGTCGCGCGTGGGCACCTCGCGCACCTGCATGCCGTAGCCGCGGGCGTAGGTCCTGAGCGTCTCGATCGAGTGCGGGTGCAGCGCTTCGCTGACGACGATGCAAGAGCGACCGTTGTGCAGCTTGGCCATGTACGCGGCGGCGGCCACCGCCGAGGCGCCCTCGTACACCGAGGCGTTGGAGACCGGCAGCGCGGTCAGCTCGGAGATCGCCGTCTGGTACTCGAACATCACCTGCAGGCCGCCCTGGGCGACCTCCGGCTGGTAGGGGGTGTAGGGCGTCAGGAACTCCGAGCGCTCGGTGAGCATGTCGACGACCGCCGGCACGTAGTGGTCGTACATCCCGGCGCCGAGGAAGCTGATCTGCTGCTCGACGCTGCGGTTGCGCTCGGCCAGCGCCCGCAGGTGCTCGAAGACCTCCTGCTCGGGCAGGCCCGCGGGCAGGTCCAGCGGCTCGCGCAGGCGCACGGCCGAAGGGATCTGGCGCTCGAACAGCTCCTCGAGGGAGCCGACGCCGATCGCGGCCAGCATCGCGTCGAGATCCGAGGGTGTGATGGCGGTGTAGCGGCTCAAGCTCTCGCGACCCAGCCTAGCCCGCCAGGCCGGAGCGGTAGGAGGCGGCGTCGAGCAGCGCCCCGCGCTCGGAGGGGTCCGACATGCGCACCTTCACCAGCCAGCCCTCGCCGTAGGGGTCCTCGTTGATCAGCGCGGGGTTCTCGGTGAGCCCCCCGTTGACCTCGATGATCTCCCCGGACAGCGGCGCGATCACGTCCGAGACGGCCTTGACCGACTCGACCTCGGCGTAGGAGGAGTCCTTGGCGAGGGTGCTGCCGACGGCCGGCGGGTCGAAGAACACGACCTCGCCCAGCGCGTCCTGCGCGTACCAGGTGATCCCCAGCGTCGCCTCGCCCCGCGCCTCGTCGATCCGCGCCCAGTCGTGTTCGGCGTGGTAGAGCAACTCATCTGGATAGCTGGCCTCGGCCATTGGTGGTTCAACCCTTTCTGTAGAGCGGCTTGGGCCTGACGACGGCAGCGCGCATCTTGCCACGGACGTCGATCTGCAACCGCGAGCCGTCGGCGGCCCGCTCGCGCGGCACGTAGGCCATGCCGACGCCCTCACGCAGGCACGGCGAGTGGGTGCCGCTGGTGACCTCGCCGCCGCCCTCCACGGGGTTGCCGGCGCGCGCGATCCCCTGGCCGTCGACCACGAACGCCACCAGGCGCTGCGCGGGCGGCTCGCGGCGGGCGAGCTCGACGGCGCCCGCGCCGATGAAGCCCGTCTGCTCCTTGCAGGCCCAGCCCAGACCCGCCTCGATCGGTCCCCGCTCGAGCGTCAGCTCGTTGCCGTACAGCGGCAGGCAGGCCTCGATGCGCAGCGTGTCGCGGGCGCCGAGGCCGGCCGGCGTGGCGCCGTGCGCGAGCAGCTCGTCCCACAGCGTGCCCGCGTCCTGCGGCGCGCACAGCAGCTCGACCCCGTCCTCGCCGGTGTAGCCGCTGCCGCACACGAGCGCGGGCACGCCGGCCACGGTGCAGTTGGCGGCCCGCATGCGGGCCGGGAGCGGCTCGTCACTGAGCCCGCCGACGATCCCGCGGGCGGCTGGACCCTGGACGGCCAGCATCGCGAAGCCGGCGGCGAGGTCGGTGACCCGGGCCCCGTCGAAGCGCAGGGCCTGCTCCTGGAACCACTGCAGGTCGCGCTCGTGGTTGGACGCGTTGGTGACCGTGAGGAAGCGCTCGGGCCCGAGCCGGTAGGTGATCAGGTCATCGAGCACGCCGCCGTCCTCGCGGCACAGCAGCGAGTACTGGGCCACGCCCTCGCGGGCCTGCTCGTCGAAGCCGATCGCGGCGACGTCGTTGGAGAGCAGCTGCTGCAGCAGCTCCAGCGCCTGCGGCCCGGAGGTCTCGATCTCGCCCATGTGGGAGACGTCGAAGACCCCGCAGGAGTCACGCACCGCGAGGTGCTCGGCGACCACGCCCTGGTACTGCACCGGCATCTCCCAGCCGGCGAACTCGACGAGCCTGCCACCGGCCGCGAGATGGCGTTCGAACAGCGGGGTTCGCTGCAGCAGCGGCGGGGCCGTCGGCATCCGCGCCCAGGCTAGCGGAGGCCTCCGCTAGCGCAGGAAGGGCGGAACGTCGATGTCGTCGTCGGAGATCTCGAGCGTGGAGCGCTGGCGGTCGCTGATCCGCGGGCCCCTGTCGGGGCGGGCGGCGCGGGCCGCGCGGCGTCCTCCGACGCCCGGGCGGTGGTCGAAGCCGGTGCCGATCACGGTCACCCGTACCTCGTCGCCCATGGCCTCGTCGATGACCGCTCCGAAGATGATGTTGGCGTTCGAGTCGGCGGCGTTGTGGATGATCTCGGCCGCGTCGTTGACCTCGAACAGGCCGAGCTCGCGCCCGCCGGTGATGTTGAGCAGGATCCCGGTGGCGCCGTCGATCGACTCTTCCAGCAGCGGCGAGGAGATCGCCGCGCGGGCCGCGTCGGCGCAGCGGCTCTCGCCGCTGGCGCTGCCGATTCCCATCAGCGCCGAGCCGGCGTCCTGCATGATCGTGCGCACGTCGGCGAAGTCGAGGTTGATCAGGCCGGGGATCGTGATCAGGTCGGTGATCCCCTGGATCCCCTGGCGCAGGACGTTGTCGGCCTCGCGGAAGGCGTCGAGCATCGAGGTGCGGCGCTCGACCACCGCCAGCAGCTTCTCGTTGGGGATCACGATCAGCGTGTCCACGACATCGCGCAGGCGTTCGATGCCGTCGCTCGCCTGCCGTCCGCGCTGGGTGCCCTCGAACTCGAATGGCCGCGTGACCACGCCGACGGTCAGAGCCCCGATCTCGTTCTTGGCGATCTCGGCGATCACGGGCGCGGCTCCGGTGCCGGTGCCACCGCCCTCGCCGGCTGTCACGAAGACCATGTCGGCGCCCTTCAGGGCCTCCTTGATCTCGTCCCGCGACTCCGACGCGGCGGCCAGGCCGACGTCGGGGTCGGCTCCGGCGCCGAGCCCCTTGGTGGAGTCGTGGCCGATGTTCAGCTTGACGTCGGCGTCGCTCATCGCGAGCGCCTGGGCGTCGGTGTTCGCGGAGATGAACTCCACGCCGCGGAGGCCCGCGTCGACCATGCGGCTGACGGCGTTGGTACCGCCGCCGCCGACACCGACGACCTTGATCACTGCCAGATAGCTGGAGCTGCTCTCCATGTGTGAGCCGTTCCTAGAAAGTCTTCAGGGGGAATAGAGGGTTTGGCACGATAGCGGACGAGCGCGGCCCCGCGTTTGCACGTTATGCAGGGAACTTCGCCCTGTCAACGAAGTCCGGAAGCTTCGCAACGTGTGTTGCACAATGCGAACTCTCAATCCAAGGTAGAGGGATCTGCCCCACTCCACCCTCGATCTGCAGTTGAGAGTTATCCGCCGGGTGCGGCCGCGGCACCTCCCGCAGCGGAGGCTTCGGAGCCTTCCGCGGTTGCGGCCGGTTCGCCGCTTGGACCGCTCCCGGCGCCGGCGCCGCCGCTCGCCGGAGCGGTTGCTTCTTCATGGGTGGCGCCCGTCTGCGGTTCGCTCGAGCTCGACGTCGAGGGAGTGCTGCCGGCGGGTTCGCCGGCGCCCGTCGGCGCCCCGGAGCCCGCGTTGGGAGAGTTGGCCCGCAGGCCTTCGGCCAGCGCCGCCACGGAGGCTTCGGTGGCCGGGTCGACGGTCGTGGATTCTTCGCCGCTGACGGACTTGACCGCCGGCGGGACGCCTTCGGGGAAGCCGCCCGCGGCGGGACGTTCGGGCAGGCGCACGTCGATGTAGGCCGCGCCGGCCGAGCCTTCGTCGAGCAGCAGGTGCTCGAGCGCGAGCCACTTGGCGCGCGCACGTTCGGCGTCGCCGAAGTACACGAGCAGGCCGTTTCGCATCGCCACCGTGACGCCGTGCTGGCCGGTGTAGACGCTCGACACCCTCGCCGTCAAAGCCTTCGGAGCCGCGCCGAGGACGGCCAGCTCGGCGAGCACGCCGCCTTCGTGGACGCTCTGGCCCGTCTGTGGCTGCCAGCGCGCGCTGACGCTCGGCAGGCTGTTCGACAGCACCGCCGGCCCGAGCACCAGCCCGTCGGCCGCGACCGCCGTGCGGGTGCCGGCGATCACGAGCGCCGCCACCGCCGGGCGCTCGGTGACCGCGATCACGAGCGTGTGCGGGAAGTGGGTGCTGGTGTGCAGACCCCGCACGAGCGCGAACTGCGCCACCGCTTGGCGCAGGGCGGCGGTGTCGAGGTCGAGCGTGCTCATGCCGTGGGCGGCCTGGCGCAGGGCAGCTTCGATGGCGTGACCCTGCGGTCCGGCCACGCCGCTGATCTGCACCTTCTCGACCGCCACCAGTCCCGACTTGCGAAACCACAGCCAGCCTCCGGTCAGCAGCGGGATCGCCACCAACGCGCAGATCAGCGCGATCCGCACCCGTCGCCGGGCCAGCGCGCGCCTGAGCGCCGCGCGTGCCCGCAGCAGGGCCCGCGGCATGTGCAGCTCGCGCCGTAGATGACGCCGGCGCCGGCGCCACGGGAGGGCGATCGGCGGGCGTGCCGGCAGCGAACGGTCCACCCAAGGTCATTCGACCCCGCCGGCCCATCCCCTACCGCCCCGCCGGCACACGCCCGACGCCGTGGACCGCCTTCCGGGCTAGCTCCTCCAGGGGAAGCGCACCGCTCCGAGCGTGTGCACCTCCGGCTCGAGCTCCACGCCGAAGCTCTCGTGCACCCGCCGGCGCCCCTCGGCCATCAGCGCGACGACGTCGGCGGTCGACGCCGCACCGGTGTTCTCGATGAAGTTGGCGTGCTTGGGTGCGAAGCGGGCGCCGCCGACCGCCAGTCCGGCGCAGCCTGCCTGCTCGAGCAGCATCCCGGCGGTGCGCTCGCCCGCGGCGGGGTCCTCGGGGTTCTTGAAGGTCGACCCGAACGTCCTGATCCCCTGCGGCTGGGCCTCATGGCGGCGACGGCGCAGCTCCTGCAGCGTGCCCTTGACCTGCTCCACGGCCGCGGGACGCAGGTGCATGGCCGCGCCGGCGACGACCTCGCCCTCGCGCAGCGCCGAGCTGCGGTAGGCGAACCCGAGCTCCTGCGGCAGGCGTCGCTCATAGCCCTCCGGGCCCCCTATCTCGACCCACTCCAGCACCGCCGCCAGCTCGCCGCCGTAGGCGTTGGCGTTCATCCGCACGGCGCCCCCGACGGTGCCGGGGATGTTGACGCCGAACTCGATCCCGGACAGGCCCTCGCGGGCAGCGCGGGCGGCGACCGCGGGCAGCCTCGCGCCGGCGCCGCAGAGCAGGCGCTCGGCCTCGGTCGAGATCGCCGCCAGCTCGCGGTCGAGCTTGATCACGAGGCCCGCCACGCCCTCGTCGGCGACCAGCAGGTTCGAGCCCGACCCGAGCACGGACACCGGCTCGCCCGCGCGCTGCGCCCACGCGAGCAGCAGCGGCAGCTCGGCCCTGCTGCCGACGCGGGCGAAGTAGCGCGCCGGCCCGCCGGTGCCGATCGTCGTCATCGGCGCCAGCGGCTCCTCGGGACGCAGCAGCGCGAGCACCGCCTCCTCCCCCACCCCTCCGGCCCGCCGCGGGTCCTGCGCGCTCATGAGGTCACCAGCCGGCGGGCGAGCTCGTCGACGTCCCCGGCGCCCATCACCACGCACACGTCGCCGTCTCGCAGCATGCCCGCCAGCACGTGCTCGGCGCGGTCCGGGTCCGGCAGCCAGTACACGGGCCCGCCGGCGGCCGTGTCGGCCGCCGCCTCGGCCACCAGCAGACCGCTCACGCCGGGAAAGTCCTCGGCCCGCTCGCGGGCCGGATACACGTCGAGCACCACGACCACGTCGGCCGCGGACAGCGCCCGTCCGAGCTCGCCCGCCAGCGCCCTCGTGCGTGAGTACAGGTGGGGTTGGAAGACGGCCACCAGCCGGCGGTGCTCGAGCGTGCCCGCGCCCTGCAGGGTGGCGGCGATCTCGCTCGGGTGGTGGGCGTAGTCGTCGTACACCAGCGCCCCCGCCGCGCTGCGCCCGCGCCGTTGAAAGCGCCGCGCCGCGCCCGGGAAGCGGGCCAGTGCCTCGATCGCGCCCGCCTCGGGGGCGCCCGTCAGGCGTACGAGCTCGAGCGCCCCCGCCGCGTCGAGGGCGTTGTGCACACCCGGCACGGCCAGGCGCACCTCGTGCTCGTGCCAGCGAAAGCGCGAGCCTCCGGGGAGGAGCTCGGGATCGGTCACGTCGTAGGCGACGAGCGGCCCGTCGCGCAGGGCGAGCAGCTCGGGCCGGTCCCAGATCACGGCCGTCGGGGCGCCCTCGAGGAAGGTCCTGAAGACCTCGCGCAGCTCACCCAGCGAGCCGAAGCTGGTGTGGTGGTCGAGCTCGACGTTGGTCAGCAGCGCGAGCTCGACCTCGAGCTCGAGCAGCGAGCGGTCGGACTCGTCGGCCTCGACGATCAGCCACTCGCCCTCGCTCCAGTGGCCGTTCGGCAGCCCGTCGCCGATCGTGGCGCCGATCAGCCAGCCCGGCTGCAGCCCCGCGCCCCGCAGGGCGTGCACGACCATCGCCGCCGTCGTGGTCTTGCCGTGGGTGCCCGCCACCGCGATCGTGCGCCGCATCGCCGACAGCTCACCGAGTAGCCGCGCACGGGGCCACTCCGGAATGCCGCGCTCGCGGGCGAAGACGCGCTCGGGGTTCTCGGCCGGCACGGCGCTCGAGTAGTAGAGCTCCACCCCCTCCCCGGCCGGGAGGTTCTCGGCCGCGTGACCCACGCGGGCGTCGAGCACGCCGTCGGCGCGCAGCGCCTGCAGATAGGGGCTCTCGTGTGCATCGGAGCCGCTGACCGTGGCCCCCAGCGCATGCGCGGCGCGCGCGTAGGCGCTCATGCCGGCGCCACCGACGCCCACCAGATGCACGCGCCGCCCCCGCCAGGGCTGCGCCTCGGCGCTCATCGCGCGGCCGCCGCGAGCAGCTCGCCCGCCACGGCGCCGGCGGCGTCGGGCCGGGCCAGCGAGGTCGCTGCGCGCGCCATCGCGGACAGGCGCTCGCGGTCGCCCAGCAGCTCCCCGACCTCGCGCGAGAGCTCGGCGGCGTGAAGCTCGGCGTCGGCCACGGTCACGGCCGCGCCGGCCTGCTCCATCCAGCGCGCGTTGGCGCTCTGGTGATCGGCCGAGGCATGGGGGTAGGGCACGAGGACCGCGGGCACCCCGTGGGCGGCGAGCTCGAACACCGAACCGCCGGCGCGGGCGACCGCCAGATCGGCGGCGTCGAGCGCCTCGCCGAAGCGCTCCACGTCGAGGTACTCGAGCAGGTGATAAGTGGCCGGCAGCTGGCGCTCCAGGAGCTCGGGATAGTCGCGGGCGCCGCTGATGTGAAGCACGTGAAAGGGGGCCGAGGCGAACGCCTCCACGGCGGCGAGGTTGATCGAGCGAGCACCCAGCGAGCCGCCGAAGACCAGCACGCACGGAGCCTGCTCGGGGATGCCGAAGCGCCGCCGGGCGGCCTCGCGATCGACCGGCGTGCCCGGAACGGGACGCCCGGTGACGCGGTAGCGGGGCGGCTCGCGCCCGGGGATCGGGAAGGCCAGGCACACGCGCCGGGCGAACGGGGCGAGCAGGCGGTTGCTGAGCCCGAGGTGGCTGTCGGCCTCGGTGAGCACGATTCCCAGCCGCAGCGAGACGGCCGCCAGCCCCACCGGCGCCGACACGTATCCGCCGCCGCCCAGCACCGCGTCGGCCTTCAGCGAGCGCAGCAGCGAGCGCGAGCGGGGCAGCGCCAGCAGCGCGCGGACGAGCGCCCGCAGCGCCTTCAGCGGGTGCGTGCGGCTGATCCCTTCGACGGCGATCTGGTGCAGCTCGAAGCCGGCCGCGGGCACGAGCGTGGCCTCCGCCCGGTGCCCGCCGATGAAGCTGACCTCGGCGCCCTCAGCCCGTAGCGCGTCGGCCACCGCGAGCGCCGGCACGACGTGCCCCGCCGTCCCGCCGGCGGCGATCACGATCCTCTTCGCCGGCGCGCTCATCCGCGTTCCGCCCCGCTTCGCGTGCCGAGCCCGCGACGGCCCTGGTGGGCCTGCGCCGCGCCGGGCGCACGGCCCGCACGTGACCCGTGGCCCCGCCGGCCACGTTCAGCAGCAGGCCCATCGAGGCGAGCATCACGATCAGGCTGGTGGAGCCGTAGGAGACGAACGGGAGCGGCACCCCCGTCAGCGGCGCGAGGCCGAGCACTGCGAACGTGTTGAGCAGCGCCTGGGAGACGATCAGGGTCGTCACCCCCACGGCGATCAGGGCGCTGTAGAGGCTGCGGGCCGACTTCGCCGCGCGCAGGCCGGCCCACGCGATCAGGCCGTAGAGGAACATCAGCGCGAACACCCCGACCGCGCCGAGCTCCTCGCCGATGACCGCCAGGATGAAGTCCGTGGGCGCCTCCGGCAGGTAGAACATCTTCTGCACCGACTGGCCCGGCCCGACGCCGAGCAGCCCGCCGGATCCGATCGCGATCTGACCCTGGACGGCCTGGAAGCCGCTCGAGGAGGCGTGCGCCCACGGGTCCAGGAACGACGTCAGGCGCGCTCGCGCGTAGGGGCGCACCAGCGCGTACAGCAACACCAGCCCGAACACGCAGCCGCCGATCCGTGCGAGCTTCGCGAGCGGGATCCCACAGGCGAGCAGCATCATCGCGATCGTGAAGGCGATCACCATCGCGGTGCCGAGATCCGGCTGCGTGAACACGAGCAGGCAGGCGCCCGCCACGACCGTCAGCAGGGGGCGCATCAGCTCGCGCAGGTCGTGCACGCAGCCCGGGCGCTTGGCCAGCAGCGTGGCCGAGTAGAGCACGAGCGCGATCTTCAGCAGCTCGGAGGGCTGGAACTGCAGCTGGCCGGGCCCGATCCAGCGCCGGGCCCCGTTGACGCTCACGCCCACGTGTGGGATGTGGACCGCCGCCACCAGCACGAAGCTGATGACCAGCAGGGGCCCGGTGATGGCGTGGACTTTGGCGACCCCGTCTCGCGCCAGCACGTGCATCAGCGCGAGACCGACGCCGCCGAACACGAAGAACTTCAGCAGGTAGCTGCTCCCGTAGCCGCCGCCGTGCAGCAGCGTCCGGGCCGAGGAGGCGCTGTAGACCATCACGGCCCCGAAGGCGAGCAGGCACATCGTGGCGGTCAGCAGCATGCGCTGCTCGAGCGTCGTCTCGCGCGCGGGGCGGCGCCGACGGCGTGCGCCCTCGGAGGGTCCGGCTGCTGCGGCCCTTGGCATCGAGACGCTCCTTCGACGCGTCCACCCGGAAGCCTCCCGACGTCCCTAGACCAACTAGACGCCGCGGCTCTGGCGGTAGAGCGTGAAGCCGATCGCAGCGCAGATCGAGGCCACTATCCAGAAGCGCAGGATGATCTTCGTCTCCGACCACGCCTTCAGCTCGAAGTGGTGGTGGATCGGGGCCATCAGGAACACACGCCTGCGGGTCGTCTGGAACGACAGCACCTGGATCACAACCGACAGCGCCTCGATCACGAAGATCCCGCCGATCAGGATCAGCAGCACCTCGGTCTTGGTCATCACCGCGAGCCCCGCGATCGCCCCGCCGAGCCCGAGCGAGCCGGTATCGCCCATGAAGATCGTCGCGGGGAAGGCGTTGAACCACAGGAAGCCGATGCATCCGCCAACCAGACAGCCGGCGAGCATCGCCATGTCGAAGTCGCCGGCCAGGAACGTTATGCCGATGTAGGCGAGCAGCACGATCGCGGCGCACCCGGCCGCCAGCCCGTCGAGCCCGTCGGTGAGGTTGACGGCGCTCGTGGTGCCGGCCACCACCAGGTAGATCAGCAGCGGATACAGCGGGCCGAGGTCGACGTGGTAGTCGACGATCCGCAGCATCAGCGTCGGCGCCAGCCCCGCCTCGTGCTGGGCCACGAACCACAGGCCGACCGAGATCAGGATCGTGACGAGCAGCTTTGTACGGGCGCGCAGGCCCAGCGAGCGTCGCTTGACGAGCTTCGTGTAGTCGTCGGCGAACCCCAGCAGGGCGCACGCGACGGCCGCCCCGAAAACACCCATCGAGCGCCATTCGAAGTCGGTCAGGATCAGGAACGAGACGGCCACCGCGAGGAACAGGATCAGGCCGCCCATCGTGGGCGTGCCCGCCTTCACGTGGTGACCCTGGGGGCCGTCCTCGCGGATCTGCTGGCCGAACTCGCGCACGCGCAGGAACTCGATGAACTTGGGGCTCAGGAAGATGCAGATCAGCAGGGCGGCCATGCCGCCGAAGAGGATGCGTCCCATTCAGCGCGGCCCCGAAGCGGCGCCGTGCTCCTGCAGACCCGCGTTCGCAGCGGGATCGTTCCCCCGGATCGCCTCGCCGGCGGTGCCCTCGCCCCGACGGACCTCCGGCTCCCCGTCCGCCCGCAGGGCCGCGCAGACGACCTCGAGGCCGACGCCGCGCGAGCCCTTCACCAGCACCGTGTCGCCCGCGGCGAGCAGACCCGCAACCAGCTCCGCGGCCGCCCGGGCGTCCGACGCCGTGTGGGCATCGCCCGGGAAGGCGGCGGCTATCTCCTCTCCCAGCGGCCCCACCGCGACCAGCACCTCGACACCGGCCTCGCCGGCCTGGCGGCCGACCTCGCGGTGCAGCGCCGGCGCCTGCCCGCCCAGCTCGAGCATCTCCCCGAGGACCGCGACGCGCCGCCCCGGGGCGCTCGCGGCGAGATCCTCGAGCGCCGCGCGCATCGAGATCGGGTTGGCGTTGTAGCAGTCCTCGATCAGCAGGCCTCCGCCCTCCAGTGCGTGGCGCTGGCCGCGCATCTCGGAGAACTCGACCGCCAGCTCGCCCTCGGGCTTGTAGCCCAGCGCCCGCGCCGCCGCCACGGCTGCCAGCAGGTTGCGCAGGTTGTGTGCCTGCGAGAAGGAGGGCCGCAGCCGCAGCTCCTCGCCGCGCGCGCGGATCACGACCGCGCCGTCGGGCCGGCTCTCTGCGAGCGTCACGTCGGCGCCCTCGTCCCCGAAGCTCACGGTCTGCAGGTCGGCGCGCAGGTGTCGGTCGAGGAGCGGCTCCCCGAACGGGACCACGGCGGTGCTGCCGGGCTCCATCCCGGCGATCAGCTCCGCCTTCGCGGCGGCGATCGCCTCGAGCGAGCCGAGCAGCTCGAGGTGCGCGGCTCCGACGTTGACGATCACGCCCACCTGCGGCCGGGCGATCTCGGTCAGCTCGGCGATCTGGCCGCGCCCACGCATGGCCAGCTCCAGCACCAGCACCTCGACCTCCTCGCCGGTCGCGAGGATCGCGAGCGGCAGGCCGATCTCGGTGTTGTGGTTGCTCGGGCTGGCCGCCGTGCGGGCGCGCGGTGCGAGCAGCGCGGCGAGGATGTCCTTCGTCGAGGTCTTGCCCGCGGAGCCGGTGATCGCCACCACCCTCATCCCGCCCTCGCCGAGGTGCGCACGCCATGCACGCGCGAGCGTCTGCAGGCCCGCGAGCGGATCGGGGTGCTCGAGCACCGCGCCCCGCTCGCTCGAGGCCACCGCAGCTGCCCCATGGCCCGGGCCGACGAGCACTCCCCAGGCTCCGGACCGGAGCGCCTGCGGGGCATGGGCGCCACCGTCGGCACGGGTCCCGGGAAGTCCCACGAACAGCTCGCCCGCCGCCGTGTGGCGCGAATCGATGCCGACCCCGGCGGGTCCCGGGGGATCCTGCCCCGAGGGCGCTCTCAGCAGCCTGGCCCCGGCCGCGCGGGCCACGCGCTCGGCGTCCCAGCTCCTCATCCGGAGCGAACCCCCTCCAGGGGGCGGGCGAGGGAGCGGAGCGCTTCCCTGGCGACGGTGACGTCGTCGAAGGGCAGCTTGCGTCCGCCGGCCAGCTCCTGTCCCTGCTCGTGGCCCTTGCCGGCGATGATCACGACGTCCCCGGGCGCCGCCGCCGCCAGCGCCCGGGCGATCGCGGCACGGCGATCGACCTCGGTGGCGACGGCCTCGTCGGGGTGAGCAGCGCCGCCTGCGGCGCCGCGCGCGCGAGGGAATCCCGGCCACGATCTCGGCGATGATCGTCTCGGGGTCCTCCGAGCGCGGGTTGTCGGATGTGACGATCACGAGGTCGCCCAGACGGGCGGCGATCTCTCCCATCAGCGGGCGCTTGGCGCGGTCGCGGTCCCCGCCGGCCCCGAACACGCACACAACGCGGCCCCCGCCGGCGCCGGGCGCGGAGATCATTTCGCGGGCGGCCACGAGCACGTTCTCCAACGAGTCGGGGGTGTGTGCGTAGTCCACGAGCACGGCGAAGCGCTGACCCTCGTCCACCGCCTCCAGGCGCCCCGGCACCGTGACCCCCTGTTCGAGCGCGCCCAGCAGCGGCTCGAGCTCGACTCCCGTGCAGCGCCCCGCCGCGAGCGCCGCGAGCGCGTTGGCGACGTTGAAGCGTCCCGCCAGCGGCAGCTGGACCTCCCGCTCGAGCCCCTCGGCGGTCAGCTTGAAGCTCGAGCGACCGGGATCACAGTGGATGGCGGTGGCGGTGTAGTCGGCCTCGGCATCGATCGCGAAGGTGACCGGGTCGGCCAGCTCGGCCGCCAGGCGCCGTCCGTAGGGGTCGCCGACATTGACGATGCTGTGTGCCGGAGCAGGGCCGGCGGCGGGCCGGAAGAGCAGGCGCTTGGCCTGGAAGTAGTCCTCCATGCTCGGGTGGAAGTCGAGGTGGTCCTGGGTCAGGTTGGTGAACACCGCGACGGCGAACTCGATCGCGTCGGTGCGCCCCAACTCCAGGGCGTGAGAGGAGACCTCCATCGCGCAGGCGCGATCGCCGCCGTCGAGCATCGCCCGCAGGTCCGCCTGCAGGTCGATCGCCTCGGGAGTGGTCCGCAGCACCTCCTGCTCGCGGCCGGCGATCACCGACTTCACGGTGCCGAGCAGCCCGCACGGGTAGCCGCCGGCACGCTCGAGCAGGCGGCGCAGGAGATAGGTGGTGGTGGTCTTGCCGTTTGTGCCCGTCACACCCACCACCTTCAGATCCCTCGAGGGGTGGCCGTAGAAGCTCGCCGCCAGCGGAGCCATCGCGCCGCGCGCCGACGCGACCAGCAGCTCGGGAACCCCAAGTCCCAGCGGCCGCTCCACGACCAGCGCCCGCGCGCCGGCCGCCACCGCCTGGGGCGCGAACTCGTGCCCGTCCCGGCGAAAGCCGCTCACGCAGAAGAACAGCTCGCCTCCGTGCACCTGGCGGCTGTCGTAGGCCAGACCGGTCAGCTCGAGTCCGGCCGCGTCCGCGGGAGCGCTGGCACTGATCGCCTGCGCTCCCTCGAGCAGCTGCTCGAGCCTCATCTCGGCGCCCGGCTGGACATCGGTGAGTGAGTGTAGTTTCCGGCCCCGCCGGAGAAGCGGGGCCGCCGCCGGCCCCGCGCGAGGGCGGCCCCGGACCACGGCCCGCCCGCTGCGAGCAACCGCCGCGCCCGGCTACTGGCCCGGGGGGACGTCCATGTAGGGCAGCGCGAAGCTCATGATCTGGCCGAAGGCGGGCGCGGCCACCGTGCCGCCGAAGATCGACCCGGTCTGGGGTTCGTCGACGACCACCGCGCACAGCAGCTTCGGGTCGGACGCCGGAGCGAAGCCGATGAACGAGGCGACGTAGGCGGAATGCGAGTATTCCCCGGTCGCGGGGTCGATCTTGCTGGCCGTGCCGGTCTTGCCCGCCAGCTTGTAGCCGGGGATCGAGACCTCGCTGGCGGTTCCCCCGGGGCCGAGCACGCCTTCGAGCATCTGGCGGACCGCGGCCGCGGTGGCGGTCGAGATCACCCTCCGGCCGGGCTGCCGGTGCGCCGGCCGCCCTCCGATCGAGCTGATGATGTGCGGGGGCCGCAGGATCCCGCCGTTGGCGACGGCGGCGTAGGCCTCGACCATCTGCATCGGCGTGACGAGCTCTCCCTGCCCGATCGGGAGGTTGCCCATCGAGGATCCGGAGTACTTCTGCAGCGGTAGCACCAGGCCCTGTTCTTCGCCGGAGAGGCCGGCCCCGGCGGGGCTGCCGAAACCGAACCGATTGACCCAGCTGTTGAAGCTCGGCGCGCCCTCGACTTTGCCGATCTCGATCGCGCCGACGTTGCTCGAGCGGGCCAGGATTTCGCTGACCGAGAGCGTTTCCTCCGCGTGTTCGGTGTCGTCGTGGATGGTGCGGTCGGCGACCTGGATCTGGTCCGGCACCGCGAAGCCGCTGCTGGGCGTGATCAGCCCCTGTTGCAGGGCGCCCGCGACCGTGACCACCTTGAAGGTCGAGCCGGGTTCGTAGTCGAAGCTCACGGCGCGGTCCTCGAGCGCGCTCGACGACGAGGCGCCGGGGTCGTTCGCGTTGACCTGTGGCCAGTTGGCGACGGACAGCAGTTCGCCGCTGCGCGGGTCCATCACGATCGCCGTGGCGTCTTTCGGTTCGAACACGCGGCCCACGGCCGCCAGCACCTGTTCGGTGCGCTGCTGGATGTTGGAGTCGAGCGTCAGCGAGACGTTGGTGCCCGGCTGCTCGGGCCGGCTTTCGCTGATCGAGAGCGGCTGGCCGAGGGCGTCGCTGACGACGCGCCGCTTGCCGGCGTTGCCCGCCAGCAGCGCGTTGTGGGCGTACTCCAGACCCGAGAGGCCCTGTCCTTCGGTGCCGACGAAGCCGAGCACCTGGGCGGCCAGGGCGCCACGCGGATAAACCCGGCGCATCACCGGCGTTCCGCTGATCCCCGGCACTTTGAGGGCCAGCACGGCTTCGGCCTGGGCCTGCGGCAGCGCGCGTGCCAGGTACACGAAGCCGCTGTGCTCGCTCAGCTTTTCGAGGATCGCCGGGCCGCTCTGCCCGAGCAGCGGTGCGAGGCGCTTGGAGAGGGCGAGTGGGTTCTGGAGGAGATAGGGGTCGGCGGAGAGGTCCTGGGCGGGCTCGGAGACGGCCAGCTCGACCCCGTCACGGTCGGTGATCGAGCCCCGCCGCGGACTGACGGCCTCTTCGGTCAGGTGCTCGGTGTTGCCGGCTTTACGCAGGGTGGCGCCGCGGAAGACGTCCAGGTACATCGTGCGGCTGCAGGCCAGCGCCAGCAGCAGGAAGAACAGCGCGAAGATCGGCCCGGCGCGGTGCTGGACGAAGTCCACGGCCGGGCTAGCCGCCTGCGGCCGTTTCCGAGGCCTGCCCTTCGCCGCCGGAGGGCGAGGAGACTTCCGCGCTCGCCGTTTCGCTGCTCGAGGCTTCCCCGCCTGAGGACGTGGCGGCGCTCGAGGCTTCGCCGGCGGACGCTTCGGCGCTCGGCGACGCTCCGCTGGACGCGCCTTCGCCGGACGTCCCTTCGCCGGACGTCCCTTCGCTCGAGGACGCTTCGCTGCCGGTCGGGGTTTCGCCGCTCGCGGGCGTGCTCGAGCCCGCCGCGGATTCACCCGCCGGGTGGACGGGCGCGTGCAGCTTTGCCGCGGCGCCCGCGGCTGCGCCGGGGTCGTGTGCGGCCCTGAGGAAACGCAACTGGGTCAGCGACACGGGGCTCATTCCGAGGCGGGTCGCCAGCTGGCGGATCCGTTCGGGCGAGGCGAGTTCGGCGTTTTCGATCCCGAGCGTGGCGTTCTCGCGCTCGAGCGTCTGCTCCCGTTCGAGCGACCGGCCGACCCCGACGTTGAGCTTCAGCAGGCCGAGCTGCAGGGTCACGATCCCGATCAGCGCGAAGGCGATCAGGGCGATCGACCAGCGGCCGCTGATCACACGGTCGATCAGCGGGTGCCGGGATACCCGCCCGACGCCGCGGGCGAGTGCCGGGAGCGGGCGCGGCAGGCGGCTCGGCGCGGGAGCGCGTCGGCCGCCGCCCGGAGGCGGGGCCGGAGACCCGGCGGGGCGGCCGCACGCTCGAGAGGCCGCGTCCCTTGGCGGAGCGCCGTGGTCCGCCGCGATGGTGCGGCTGCGGGAGCCGGGCTCACCGCTCGTGTCCCTGTTGCAGCTTGCGCGCGCCGCGCAGCCGCGCGGAGGAGGCGCGGGGGTTGGCGGCGAGCTCCTCGGCGCCGGGCATGATCGCGCGACGGTTCAGCAGCGCTGCCTCGGCCTCGCGGCCGCACGCACACACGGGCAGGTCGGGCGGGCAGATGCAGCCGCGAGCGCGCTCGGCGAGGAAGCGCTTGACGCGCCGGTCCTCGAGCGAGTGGAAGGAGATTGCGGCGAGGACGCCGCCCTCGCGCAGCAGCTCCCACGCCTGCGGGAGCGCGCGCTCGAGCTGGCCGAGCTCGTCGTTGACGGCGATTCGCATCGCCTGGAAGGAGCGCTTGGCGGGATGCCCGCCTGCGAAGCGGGCGGGCGCGGGAATCGCCTCGCAGATCGTCTCAACCAGCTCCTGGGTGCTGCGCAGGGGCGCGATCTCCCTGCGCTTGACGATCGCGCGGGCGATGGCGCCGGCGTAGCGCTCCTCGCCGTAGTCGCGCAGGATCCCGGCCAGGCGCCGCTCGTCGATCTCGGCCAGCAGGGTCTCCGCGCTGGGCTCCGAGTCGGGGTCCATGCGCATGTCCAGCGGTGCGTCGTAGGAGTAGGAGAAGCCGCGCTCGCGGGTGTCGAGCTGCATCGAGGAGGTCCCGAGGTCGAACAGGACCGCGTCCGCGTCGAACCCCTCCGCGGCGAGCTGCTCGAGAGCCTCCGCGTAGCCGGAGCGGATGAAGCGCATCTGGCAGCCGACCTCGCGGCTGAGCTCCGCGAAGCGCCGCTCTGACAGCGGGTCGCGGTCGATCGCCACCAGCGTGCCGGTCTGGCCGAGTCGCTCGGCGATCAGGCGGGCGTGGCCGCCCCATCCGAAGGTGCAGTCCACGACGCGCTGGCCGGGACGGGGGTCGAGCAGCTCGATCGCCTCATGGGCGAGCACCGGCGTGTGGGGCGCCTGCGGCACCACCGGACCTGCCGCGCGGCCGGGCCGCCGCTCGCGCCGCGGGCGCGAGGCCTCGCCGCCGCTCGGGCCCCTCGGCGCGTCCCTGGCGCCCTCCTGGCTTGCTCATCTCAAGAACCGGCATCGACACGCGCGGTGACCTCCGCCACGCTGCTCAGCAGCGCCGGGCGGTACTCGCTCCAGGCAGCCTTGTTCCACAGCTCCATCCTCTCTCCTGCGCCGACCACGACGACCTCCTTCTGCAGGGCGGCGTGTTCGGCCAGGAACGACGGGATCATCACGCGGCCCGCGCCGTCGAGCTCGGTTTCGTGGGAGCTGCCGAAGAAGAAGCGCTCGAGCTCGGGCAGTCGCGGCGACAGCGCCGGCACCCCCTCGATCTGCCGGCTGGTGTAGCGCTCGTAGTCGGACGGCCGCCATACGCCCACGCACGGCTTCAGATCCAGGGGCATCGTCAGCACGACCCCGTCGGACAGCGCGGCGCGGTAGCGGGCGGGGACCGTGAGGCGGCTCTTCGCGTCGAGGGTGTGGTCGAAGGTGCCGCGGAAGGGGACCAAAGAGGGCTCCAGAGCTGAATACCGAGCCGGGGTGGAGGAGTGGGAGGAGCTCCTCCACCCGGGCTCGCTGAGAGCGAACCTACCCCACTCTCTCCCACTTTGCAACCCTTTTGCACATTTTTTCCCACACAGCCACCCACCGCGACACACATCCGACCCCGCTCTCCTCCCCCCTCCCACACCTCCTCGGCCCCCGCGATCGGCTCTCTGGAGCGCCGGACTTGCGCGTGCCGTGGAGGAGACCGCGTACCATCCGCCAGCGGCTCCCGCGCCACGGTGCCGGCGAGCTAGAAAGCGAATCTGAGGTTTGACGCACACCGGTACCGCAACGCCGAAGCGCGATTCCCGCGGCGTCCTCGCGCGGGCGGTCGCGGCACTGCTGCTGCCGGTCCTCGTGCTCGCGCTGACGGCCTGCGGGTCGAGCAAGAGCAGCGGGACCTCGGCCGACCCCGCCACCGTGATACCGGCCTCGACCCCCGTGTACCTGTCGGCCGAGGTCCGCCCCCGTGGGCCCCTGGAGGAAGCGACGCTCGCTGCCGGGCGCAAGCTGACGGGTCGCAACGAACCGTTCGCCGGCCTGCTTGGGGCGCTCCAGACGCCCGGCTCGCCGCCCCTGGACTACGGCCGCGACGTCGAACCCTGGCTCGGCCACCACGGGGCGATCTTCCTCAGCACGCTGCACGGCACCGACGCGCTCGGGCAGGTCCTGCTCACCGGCGGGCAGCACCTGGCCTTCCCGTTCACGCCCGGCGGGGCACAGGGAGCCCTCGTCCTCGACACGAGCAACCTCACCGCCGCCCGTAGCTTCGTCAGCCGGGCCGCGAGCCGGGCCGGCGCGAAGGCGAGCAGCTACCGCGGGGTGACGATCATGTCCACTAGCGCCGGGGACGCCTTCGCGATGGTGAAGGGCTTCGTCGTGCTCGGCAGCCAGGCGGCCGTCCAGAGCGTGATCGAAACCTCGCTCGGAGCCGCCTCGCTCTCGTCCTCCAGCGAATACGCGGCACTGCGGAAGCACTCTCCCCCACAGGCGCTCGCCCACCTGTACATCTCGAGCGCCGCGTCCGGGCCTGCCGCCGGCACTGCCGGGGAAGCGCTGGGAACGCTGGTCGGCCGCGGCGCCACGCTGGCCTCGGTGACCCCGGAAAAGGGCGCCGTGGCGGTCGACCTCGACGTGCTCTCGCCCGCCGGCGCGCAGGGGCTGCTGGGATCGGCCTCCGAAGGAGCACAGGCGCTCGGCGCCCTGCCGGGCGAATCGTGGCTCGCCCTGGGCGTTGGCAACACGCAGGCCGCGCTCAGCGCGAACATCGGGCATCTCGGCTCACTGCTCGGATCGCTCGCCGGCGAAAGCTCCTCCGCGAGCGGCACATCGAGCCTGCTGACGGGCGGGCTCGGACCGCTGCTGAAGGCGCTGCTGGGCCCGCTCGAGGACCTCGCCGCCAACACCCCCAAGGCCCACGCCGACTACGCCAGCTGGATGGGACCGACGGGCATATTCGCCTCCGGGGCGGGCCTGCTGGAACTGCGGGCGGGGGTCGTGATCGTGTCCACCGACGCGGCCCGCTCGAAGGCCGCCGTGGGCAAGCTCGCCGCCCAGCTGGAGGGCAAGGGCGCAACGGTGCAGCCGGCTACGGTGCCGGGCGCCGAAGAAGCGGCGTCGGTCGCCCTCCAGGGGCTGCCGCTGCCGGTCGTGATCGCCTCGGGGCAGGACTCCACGGGCCAGGCGAGCTTCGTGATGGGCCTGGGGGCGAACTCGGTGTCGACGGCCCTGAACCCTCCGTCCACGCTCGCCGGCGGTGAACGCGCCACCGCTGCCGCGCACGCGCTCGGCGAAGGCATCCAGCCCTCCCTGATCGTCGAGGTGCCGACGCTGCTGGCGCTGCTGGAAGGCCTGGGACTGACCGAAACGAGCGGCTCGGGCCTGATGGGCTACATCAAGGCCGCCTCGATGGTCAGCGGCGGCACGCGCGAGCTCGGCGGCGGCGTCGAGCGCGTGAAGCTGGTCGTCGGTCTCACCGGCTCCGGCGGCTGAGCGACCGTTCAGCCCGTGGCGGCGGTGCTCGCGGGCAGCGGTACGGCCCGTTGGAACTTCGGGGTGCCGTTGCTGATCGTGTCCACCCCGTAGCTGGAGAGGCTGCTTTCGCCGTCGGAGTGGATCGCGATCGGGCCCAGCACCGACTCCTGCGGCGGGGCTCCGAGCAGGCGTGCGATCACGGTCCGGCGGTCGGTGGCGTCATGGCCGGCGGAGTCGATCGCGTCGAGCACCATGCGCATCGTGGCGTAGCCGTCGAGGGCCCACGGGCCGGCGGTGGAGCCGTAGGCGCGCCGGTAGGCGTCGAGCACGCTCTGGGCCTGGGCGGGGTAGGAGGCGCTGGAGAGCAGCGGCGTGGTCAGGTGGGTGGCGGCGGCCGCGGACCCGAGGTGCGACGCGAACGGGCCGCTCGCCATCGCGCTGTTGCCCAGCAGCGTGAGGCTCGGATCGGCGCGGTGCAGTTCCCGCCACAGACGGGCGCTGGAGGCGTTGCCTTCGCCGGCCATGAAGACCGCGTCCGCGCCGCTGGCCGAGATCGTTTCGACGAGCTTTTCGAAGCTGCTCCCGGGGGTGGTGGAGACGCTTTCGTGGGCCGGCACGTGGAGCCCCGCGGCCTGGGCCTTGCCGGCCACGATCGTGGCCAGCGCGGCGGCGAACGGATCCATGTCGTCGAGCACGTACACGCTGTGGACGCCGAGCGAGCGCATCAGCTCGACCTGGGCCTGGGCCTCGGCGAGGTCGCCCGGGATCACGCGCCCGAAGGTCTGCTGCCCGCTGGGATAGAAGCGCCCGGGCTCGTCCTGGCCCGCGTCGAGCGAGGAGGTGAGGCCGACATACGGGCTGGCGGGGCTCACCTGCAGGACCCCGGCGCCGTTGATCAAGGGCAGCGAGATAGCCGTGGCGGCCGAGTCGAAGTCGCCGAGGTAGGCGATCGTGCTCGGATCCTGAGCGGCGCGCTTGGCGTTGCTGGCGGTGATGCCGGGATTCCAGACCCCGGTCTTGGGGTCGGAGTCGTCGAGCGAGACGTAGGCGATCTTGTACGGACCGGCGTGCGCGCCCGCCTGGGCGAGGGCAAGCTTCTCGCCGCCCACGATCTGTTCGGACACCTGGCCGTCGGGCCCGTGCAGCGGCAGGCTCGAGTAGACCGTGAGCGACCCGCCCGTGGCTTCGGCCGTGTCGGGTGTGGTGCTGGCGGCGCACCCTGACAGGATTGGGAAGGCCGCGAGGACGGCGGCGAGACCCAGCCAGCGGGCGAGCACCGGCGGGTTAGCTTCGGCGCCCCGGAAGGTAGCTCGCGAGGATCCTCAGCGACGCCCCTACCAACGCGATGGCGGCGGTCAGCAGGAAGGCGTCGAGGCCTTTGTCGCTGACCGACCACAGCACGATCCAGACGATCAGTCCCGCGGTGACTGTGAGTATCAGACCCATCCGGGCGGATCCTACCGGGCCCGCCGCAGGCCTGTGGCCAGTTCGGCGACGATCTCCCCCACGGCCGCGGCCGGGTCGGGATCCTCCGCCGCGGCCCGCACCAGACGGGTCCCCACGATCACGCCGTCGGCGCCGGCGGCGGCCGCCCGGGCGGCGTGGTCGGGGGTGGCGATGCCGAAGCCGAGGGCCACCGGTGCGCTCGAGACGGCCTTGGCGTCGGCGATCAGCCTCGTCGCGCTGTCCTGGACGCGGTCGCGCTCACCGGTGGTTCCCACCACCGAGACCGCGTACACGAAGCCGCGCGCGCAGGACACGATCTGCTTCAGACGGGCCGGCGGTGTGGTGGGCGCCACCAGCGGCACGAGCGCGATCCCGGCCTGCTCGCAGGCCTGCGCCACCTCGGGCGAGGCGCCGTAGGGCAGGTCCGGGACGATCAGACCCGCGGCCCCGCTGCGCTGCAGGCGCTCGACGAACGCGCTCGCCCCCGGCGCGAAGACCATGTTGGCGTAACACATGGCGACCACCGGGACGCGATCCGACAGCGCCTCGGCGATCTCCAGCACGGCGGCCACGTTGGTTCCCGCCTCGAGCGCCCGCGTGCCCGCGGCCTGGATCACCGGCCCGTCCGCAAGCGGGTCCGAATAGGGGAAGCCCAGCTCGATGATGTCGGCTCCGGCCGCCACGTACGCCTCGCCGATCCGCAGCGACTCCTGCGGCGTCGGAAAGCCGCCCATCATGTAGGGCATCAGCGCGGCCGAGCCCGGCGCCTGCGCGAACGCGCGGGCGATGCGCTCGTGCCCGGCCTGCACGGTGGTGCTCACGCGGGGCCTTCGCCGAGCACCTGGGCGAGGTCCTTGTCCCCCCGCCCCGACAGGCACACGAGGTCGAGCTCGCCGTCGCTCTGCTGCAGCACCCACGCCAGCGCGTGGGCGGTCTCGAGCGCGGGGATGATCCCCTCCAGCCGCGTCACCTCGCGGAAGGCGGCCAGCGCCTGCTCGTCGGTCACAGCCACGTAACGCGCCCGGCCGGTGTCACGCAGGTGGGCGTGCTGGGGGCCGGCGCCGGGGTAATCGAGGCCGGCCGAGATCGAGTGGGCCTGCAGGATCTGCCCCTCCTCGTCGGCCATCACCGCCGAACGGGACCCGTGCAGCACGCCCGGGCGCCCGCCGACGGTCAGCGGCGCCCCGTGACGGGGCGTGTCGATCCCGTCTCCGGCGGCCTCCACGCCCACCAGCTGGACCTCCTCGTCGGGGATGAAGGCGGCGAACACGCCGATCGCGTTCGAGCCGCCTCCGACACATGCCACCACGCGCTCCGGCAGCCGCCCCTCGCGCTCGAGCAGCTGGGCGCGGGCCTCATCGCCGATCACCCGCTGCAGCTCCCGCACCATCGCCGGATAGGGCGCCGGGCCCACGGCCGAGCCGATCACGTAGTGGGTCGTTTCGACGTTGGCCACCCAGTCGCGAATCGCCGCGGAGGTGGCCTCCTTGAGCGTGCGCGAGCCGGCGTCGACCGGCTGTACCTGCGCCCCGAGCAGCTGCATGCGCTGCACGTTGGGGCGCTGGCGAACGGTGTCCTCGACGCCCATGTATACGACGCACTCGATCCCCATCAGCGCGCATACCGTCGCGGTGGCGACACCGTGCTGGCCGGCGCCGGTCTCGGCGATGATGCGCCGCTTGCCCATGCGGCGGGCGAGCAGCACCTGGCCGAGGGCGTTGTTGAGCTTGTGCGAGCCGGTGTGGTTGAGGTCCTCGCGCTTGAGGTAGACGCGGCGCCCGACGCGCTCGGACAGGCGCGTGGCGAGGTACAGCGGCGTGGGCCTGCCGGCGAAGTCCCGTAGCAGCCCGGCGAGCTCGCCGAGGTAGCCCTCGTCGGTGCTCGCCTGCCGCCAGGCCTGCTCGAGCTCGGCCAGCGCCGCCATCAGGGTCTCCGGCACGAACTGGCCCCCGTAGGGGCCGAAGGTCTGCTCTACGAGAGGCTCCTGGCGGGTCGCGCTCACGCCGGCTGCCCGGCCTCCGCGGGCTGCTGGTCGGCCGCCGCCACGGCGGCGAAGAAGGCATGCATCCGCTCGGGGTCCTTGCGTCCCGGGGACTGCTCGGTGCCGCTTGCGACGTCGACCGCCCACGGCCGCGCGACGGCGATCGCCTCGCCCACGTTGCCTGCGTGCAGGCCGCCGGAGAGGATCAGGGGAATGTGCGAGCGCCGGGACGCCACCAGCTCCCAGTCGAAGCTCTGCCCGGTCCCTCCCCGCAGCTGGGCGCCGGCGGGCGAGCTCGCCCTGGCGTCGAACAGGTGGAAGGCGACGTGGAAGCGTTCGCTGTCCTGGACGTCTCCGGGGGTCGAGACCTGGATCGCCTTGATCACGCGGGCGCCGGTCCTGCGGGCGAGCTCGGCGCACATCGCCGGGCCCTCATCGCCGTGCAGCTGCAGCAGCGTCAGCCCCAGCTCGTCGGCGGTCGCCGCGACGTAGTCCGGAGCCGCGTTGACGAACACCCCGCACAGCTCTACGCGGCGGCGTAGCTGCCCGCAGATGACGGCCGCCTGCTCGATCGAGCAGCGACGCGGGCTGGGCTCGTAGAACACCATCCCGACCGCCCACGCCCCCAGCGAGCAGGCCAGTTCGGCGTCGGACAGGGTGGTCAGCCCGCAGATCTTCACGGCGGTTGGTCCGTCTTGCGACATGGACCAACGGTAGCGGCGCCGCCGCGACCTGGCAGCGCCCGAGGGACACCGGGGAGCCAGCGGGCGACAATGCGCCCCGCTCCGACGGCTGCGCGGCGCCGCCGCTGGTGCGCGGCGCCGCGTTCGGGGCCGGAGCCCCGGCTAGCCTTGGGGAGTGTTGGGGTTGGGAACGGAGTTGGGGCGGGCGCCGAGGGTGACGCTCACGGTCTTGCTGTCGTAGCCGCCGCTCCCGTTTGCGCGCTTGAGCCCGATCTTCACCGTCTGACCCGGCTTGTGGGTGGAGATCGCGGCCGCGAGTTCTTCCGAGCCGGCGATCTTCTTGCCGTTCACCGAGACGATGATGTCTCCGCCGACGGCCACCTGGCCGCCTTCGGTGGCGGTCGAGACGGTGCCGCCTTTGATGCCGGCCTTTTCGGCGGCGGTGCCCTTCTGCACGCTCTGGACCAGGGCGCCCGCCTTGACGGGCAGGTTCAGGGCGGACAGGGAGCCGTCGATCGTCAGCGAGGTCAGGCCGAGGTAGGCGCCACGGACGGTGCCGCCCTTCTCGAGCTGGGCGATCTCCGACTTGGCCTTGTTGATCGGGATCGCGAAGCCGACGCCGACGCTTCCGTCCGCGCCGCTGCCGCCGGTCTCGATCTGGGAGTTGATCCCGATCACCTGGCCCTGGGAGTTGAGCAGCGGTCCGCCCGAGTTGCCGGGGTTGATCGGCGCGTCGGTCTGCAGCACGTCGTTGATGGTGAAGCCGTTGGGGGCGGTGATTTCGCGCTGCAGCGCGGAGATGATGCCCGCGGTCAGCGTCCTCTGGAGGTCGAACGGGTTGCCGATCGCGTAGGCCTGTTCGCCGACCTGGACGCCGCTCGAGTCGCCGAGCACCAGCGGGTGCAACGTGAGGCCATCGGTCGGGATGCGCAGCACGGCGAGGTCGTTGGACGGGTCCTTGCCGAGCACCTGCGCTTCGACGGTCTTGCCTTTTTCAAAGCTCACGTTGACCTTGATCGCGTTCTCGATCACGTGGTAGTTGGTCAGGATCGTGCCGTTGGTGTCGATCACGATGCCCGAGCCCGAGGCCTGGCCCTGGCGCGAGCTTTCGCCGAACAGGAACGGGGATTCGGATTTCTGGACGACGGTGGACGTGACGAAGGCCACGCCGGGTGCGTCCCGCTCGTAGATTTCGTGCGGGGTGAAGCCGTGCGTCACCTGCGCGGCGTTCTTGGTTTCAGCCGCGGGCGCGGCGGCGGTGACGGTGGTGACGGTGGAGTGGCTCGAGCCGAGACCGCCGAAGGCGGCGATGACGGCTGCCACGAGGGCGCCCCCGAGCAGGGCGCAGACGAACGGGACTAGATATGAACGTTGCATGTCGGTGAGGATGATCGGACGGGGTGAAGCCGAACTAAACGTCTCACCCCGAGACCATAAATGGCTAGTCCGGGCCGCCCTGCGGGCCGTCGAGCAGCGAGCGCAGCTTCTGGGCCGGGTCGGGGGCTCGCATCAGCGACTCCCCCATCAACACCGCCGCGACCCCCGCCTCGCGCAGCCCGCGCAGCTGCGCCACCGTGCCGATGCCCGACTCGGACACGACCGCGACGTCCGGCGGGATCCGCCCCAGCAGCTGTTCGGTGCGGGACACGTCGACGCTGAAATCGCGCAGATCGCGGTTGTTGATCCCGATCAGGCCCGACCCCGCCGCCAGCGCCCGCTCGAGCTCGGCCGCGTCGTGGACCTCCACGAGCACGTCGAGCCGCAGCTCGCGAGCCTGCTCTGAGAGCAGGACGAGCTGCTCCTGGGGGAGCGCAGCCACGATCAGCAGCACCGCGTCGGCCCCGGCGGAGCGGGCCTCGTGGAGCTGGTAGGAGTCGACGATGAAGTCCTTGCGCAGGACGGGTAGGCGATGGCCGCTGCGGGCGTCGCTGAGGTCCTGCAGGCGCCCGTCGAAGTTGGCTTCCTCGGTCAGAACCGAGAAGGCGACCGCGCCGCCGCGTTCGTAGGCGCCCAGCACCTCGTGCAGGTCGGCGTGCTCGCGCAGGGTCCCGGCGGACGGCGAACGGCGCTTGAACTCGGCGATCACGCCCAGGCCCGGGGCCCGCACTGCGGCCTCGAAGCGGGGGCCGGCGGCGGCGCCCTGCGGCGGCTCCGGCATGCGTGCGATCGGCAGCGTCTGCTTGCGCCGCTGCAGCTCCTCCCGCGTCTGGGCCACGATCCGCTCGAGCACGCTCGCCCGCCCGGCCGTGGTGGCGGACTCGCCGGCGCTCACGAGGAGCTCTCCGCCGGCGCGAGCCTGTGCGTGGCGGCCACGAAGCGCGACAGAGCCTCGGCGGCGCGCCCCTCGCTGAGGGTTGCGCGCGCGGCCTGCACGCCCTCGGCGATCGTGTCGGCGGCGCCCGCGACGTAGATCGCGGCGCCGGCGTTGATCAGCGCCACATCCTCGCCCGGCGACGGGCCGTCGGGGCGGCCGTCGACACCCAGGATCGCTTCCGTGAGTGCAGCGTTCTCCTCCGGCGTGCCTCCCGGCGGGGCCTCTCCGCCACCGCCGAGCCCGACCTGCTCGGGTGTCAGGACGTAGCTGGTGATCTCCTCCCCGTTGACCTCGACGACCTGCGTGGGAGCGCTGGCGGAGATCTCGTCGAGGCCGTCCTCGGCGCTCACCACCAGCGCCCGGTCGACCCCGAGCAGGGCGAGCGCGCCCGCCATCGTTGCCAGGAAGCCGGGCTCCGAGACCCCGATCAGCTGCCGGCGGGCGCCGGCGGGGTTGGTCAGCGGGCCGAGCATGTTGAAGATCGTGCGCACCGCCAGCTCGCGGCGCACGGGGATCACGTAGCGGGTCGCCTGGTGGTGGGTCGGCGCGAACATGAAGCCGAAGCCGGCGTCTTCGATGCACTTACCGACCTGCTCGGGAGCGAGGTCGATGCGCGCGCCGAGCGCCTCCAGCAGGTCGGCCGAGCCCGAGCGGCTGGTGGCCGAGCGGTTGCCGTGCTTGGCCACGGCACAGCCGTGGCCGGCGGCGATCAGGGCCGCCGTGGTGGATACGTTGAACGAGCTGCGCCCGCCCCCCGTGCCCGCGGTGTCGAGCAGGTCGTCGCGCTCGACGGGCACGCGGGCGGCCAGCTCGCGCATCACGCGGGCCAGCCCGGCCAGCTCCTGGACGGTCTCCCCCTTCGTCCGCAGCGCGACCAGGAAGCCGGCGATCTGGATCTCCGACACATCTCCGTGCATGATCTCCGCCAGCACCTCGGCGGCCTGATCCTCGCTCAGGGAGCCGCCCGCGCAGAGCGTGTCGATGGCTTTGGTGAGGACCTGGTCGGGCACCTAGCCCCCGGCGGGCGTGTTCGGCTCGCCAAGGAAGTTTGCGAGCAGCTCGTGGCCGTCCTCGGTCAGGATCGACTCGGGATGGAACTGGACGCCCTCGGCCGGCAGCTCGCGGTGGCGCAGCGCCATCAGCACCCCGCCCCCGCTCGCCGACTGCTCGAGGCAGTCCGGCAGCGCCGGGTCGACGATCAGCGAGTGGTAGCGCCCGACCCGCAGCGGACAGCGCAGACCGCTGAAGATCGTGCGGCCGTCGTGCTCGATAGTGGTGGCCTTGCCGTGGACCGGCGGGTGCAGCTTGACCTCGCCACCAAACGCCTGCGCCATCGCCTGGTGCCCCAGGCACACCCCGAGCGTGGGCACGCCGGCCTCGGGCAACCGCCGCACCAGCTCCAGGGTGATGCCCGCCTCGTTGGGGGTGCAGGGCCCGGGCGAGACCACGCAGCGCTCGAAGTCCATCTCGATCAGCTCGTCCACCGTCGCGCGGTCGTTGCGGACGGTCTGCACCTCCGCCCCGAGCTCGCCGAGGTACTGGACGAGGTTGTAGGTGAAGGAGTCGTAGTTGTCGAGGACGAGGACCCTCACGCCCACTCCGGCTGCTGGCAGGCCAGCGTGATCGCGCGCATCGCGGCCTGGGCCTTGGCGACGGACTCCTCGTACTCGAACGCCGGCTGGGCGTCCGCGACCGTGCCCCCGCCCGCCTGCACGTGGGCCACACCGTCCTTGACGACCACCGTGCGAATGTGGATGGCGGTGTCGAGGTCGCCGCCGTAGGAGAGGTAGCCGACGGCGCCACCGTAGCCGCCGCGCTTGACCGGCTCGAGCTCGTCGATGATCTGCATCGCGCGCACCTTCGGGGCGCCGGAGAGGGTGCCCGCGGGCAGCACCGAGCGCAGCGCGTCCATCGCGCCGACGCCCTCGCGCAGCGTGCCCGACACCGAGGAGACGATGTGCATCACGTGGCTGTAGAGCTCGATCTCCATCAGTTCGTCGACGGCCACGCTGCCGTACTCGCACACGCGCCCGAGGTCGTTGCGCCCGAGGTCCACCAGCATCACGTGCTCGGAGCGCTCCTTCTCGTCGGCCAGCAGCTCGGCCGCGATCCGCCGGTCCTCCTCCGGCGAGGATCCGCGCGGGCGGGTGCCGGCGATCGGCTTGGTCGAAACGTGCCGGCCGGTGACCGTCAGCAGCGGCTCGGGGCTGGCGCCCGCGACCTGGAAGTCGCCGAAGTCCAGGAAGTACATGTAGGGGCTCGGGTTGACGGCGCGCAGGCCGCGGTAGATCGAGAAGGCCTCCACCGGCACGGGCGCCGACCAGCGCTGGGAGGGCACCACCTGGAAGGCGTCGCCGGCGTGGATGTAGCGGACGATCCGCGCCACCATCGCTTCGAACTGCTCGGGTGGCATGTTCGATTTGAAGCTGGGCGGCTCGCTGCTGCGGGCGCCGGCCGGGCGGGGCACCGGACCGGCCAGCGCGTCACGCAGCTGCTCGATCCTGGCGGCGGCCTTGGCGTACGCCGGCTCGACGTCGGGCTCCTGCACGAGATCGGCGTTGGCCATGATCGTGACGGTGTGCTTGAGGTGGTCGAAGATGACGAGCGCGTCGGAGAGCATCAGGGCCATGTCCGGGAGCCCGAGCGGGTCGCTCGGCGGGTCTCCGAGGGGCTCGACGGTGCGCACGAGGTCGTAGGCGAAGAAGCCGACGGCGCCGCCGGCGAACGGGGGCGCGTCCTGGAGCGGCGCCTGCACGAAGCGGCTCAGCTCACGTGAGGCGAGCTCGTACGGATCCCCGCCGTCGCCGAGCGACCAGCGCAGCACACTGCGGGGGCCGATCCCGATGAACGACCAACGGCCCACGCGCTGGCCCTGGTCGGCGGACTCGAGCAGGAAGGCGGGCTCGCCCGGCGCCAGCGCGCGTAGCTTCAGCAGCGCCGAGACGGGCGTCTCGCAGTCGTCGATGAAGCTGTAGCTCAGCGGCAGGAGGTTGTAGTCGCGGGCCAGCTCGCGCGCCTGCTCGAGCCCGGGGGTGATCTGCGGAGCGGTCGCCGCGCCCGCTGCGGGGCCGGCCGCGGGGGCGGTACCCGAGGAGGAGCTAGGAGCGACGGCCATCGAGCACCCGCTCGGCGTCGTCGAGCGAGCGCCCCCGGCTGCGCATCAGCACGAGCAGGTGATAGAGCACGTCGGCGGCCTCTTCGTCGACCCGCTCATCGGACTCCTCACGGGCGGCGCGAGCGACCTCCTCGGCCTCCTCCATCACCTTCTCGCCGATCCGTGCGGGGTCGTCGAGCAGCTCCACCGTGTAGGACCCGGCGGGGCGCTCACGGGCGCGGTCGACAAGCGTGCGACCCAGCTCGGGAAGCGTCTCGTGGGGCGCCAGCGGGCTCAGCTGGCCGCGGTGAAAGCAGGTGCGCTCGCCCGTGTGGCAGGCGGGGCCGGCGGGCTCCACGAGCGCCAGCACGGTGTCCCCGTCGCAGTCCACGCGCAGCGCCCGCACGCGCTGGGTGTTGCCGCTGGTGGCTCCCTTGTGCCATTGCTCGGCACGGGAGCGGCTGTAGAGGTGGAGCTCGCCGCTGTCGAGCGTCCTCGCCAGCGCCTGCTCGTTCATGTAGGCGAGCATCAGCACCTCGCCGCTGCTCCAGTCCTGGACGATGCAGGGAACCAGGCCGTCGCGGTCGTAGGCGACGTGCGGATCTATAGGATCGAGGTGAGCTCCGCTCATGGCTGCCGATTGTAGGTCCAGCCATGCGGTCGGCCCGTTCCGCGCGGACCGGTCCCGCCCACTGCCAACGTCGCGTACCCCCCCGCCCCGGCATGCCCTCGCTACTGGACCGCAAGCTGCTGTTCGTGACCGGCAAGGGTGGCGTCGGCAAGACCACGATGTCCTGTGCGATCGCGCTGCTCGCCTCCCGGGAAGGAAAGCGGACGGTGGTGGTGGAGGTCGGCGAGCAGAGCAGGCTGCCGACGCTGTTCGGCGTCAAGGCGCCCTCTCCCGGTGCTGTCGCCGAGCTCGGGGACGGCATCTCGAGCATCTCGATCGACCCCGACCGGGCGCTGCTGGAATGGCTGCAGGCCCTGGGCGGGCGGGTGCCCGGGCGGGTGCTGGCATCGAGCAGCACGTTCTCCTACTTCGCCGCAGCGGCCCCCGGCGCAAAGGAGCTCGTCAGCATGGTGAAAATCGGGCAGCTGACACGGGCGGCGCACAAGCGCCGGGGCGGCTACGACCTGGTGATCGTGGACGCCCCCGCGACCGGACACGCGCTCGGCATGCTCGGCTCGCCGGGCACGTTCGGCGCGATCGCCCGGATCGGGCCGATCGCAGGCCAGACCCGCCAGTTGCTGGAACTGCTCAAGGACGAGAGCGCTACCGGCTACGTGGGGGTGGCGCTCGGCACCGAGATGGCCGTCACCGAGGCGATCGAGCTGCAGGAAGGGCTCGAAGGCGAGCTCGAGCGACAGCTCTCGACGGTGATCGTCAACAGCCTCCTGCCGCGGCGCTTCTCGGCCCGGGAGATGGAGCAGATCGAGGCTCTCGCCGACGGCGACGGGTCCGCGCGGGTGCCGGCACCGGGGCCCGCCGGGCGTCGCTCCTCACGCGCGGAGCTGCGCCACGCGGCCCTGCACGCCGCCCGCGCCGTCCACGATCGCGCCCGCTTCCAGCACAACCAGCTCGCGCGCCTGCGCCGGCGCCAGTTCGAGGTGATCGCCGTCCCGTTCGTGTGGGAGACCCGCCTGGAGCTGGAGGGGATCGGCAAGATCGCCGACCGCCTCGCGGCCAACATGCAGTAGCCGCCGCCCGGCCGCTGGGCGTGCGCCTCAGGTCATGCCGAGGCGGTCCAGCAGGGCCTCGTCGTTGCGCCAGCGGCGGCGCACCCGCACAGACAGATCAAGATGGACGTGGGAGTCCAGCTCGCGCTCCAGTTCGGCCCGTGCGGCCTTCCCGATCGCCCTGATCATGCTCCCCCGGGCGCCGATCAGGATCGCCTTCTGGGAGTCGCTCTCGACCCAGATCAGGGCGCGCACGCGGGTCAGGCCCTCGCGCGGACGTTCGATGTCCTCGACCACGACCTCGACGGCGTGGGGAAGCTCCTGGAAGGTCCTGCGGATCACCGCCTCCCTGACCAGCTCGGCCAAGAGCTGCTCGAGCGGCTGGTCGCTGTTGACGCCGGGCTCGAACAGGAACGGCCCCTCGGGCATGCCGGAGGCGAGATGTTCCACGAGCTCCTCCACCCCGGTCCCACGGAGCGCCGAGATGGGGAAGATCTCCGCCTCGGGAACCAGCTCGGAGGCGCCGGAGAGAACCTCCACGAGCCGTGGGTGGGAGAGCTTGTCGACCTTGTTCACGGCAACCGTGACCGGCACCGAGCTTTCCGCCAGCACGCCGGCGAGATGACGGTCGCCCGGTCCCACGCCCTGCAGGCCGTTGAGCATCAGCAGCACGCCGTCGGCCCCCTCGAGCTCCTGCCGGACCCGTTTGGCGAGCCGCGCGGTGAGGGGGTCGCGTGGGCGTTGGGTACCCGGGAGGTCCACCAGCACGACCTGTGAGTCGCCGCGGCTGATGACCCCGCGGATCGCCCGGCGGGTGGTCTGGGGGCGGTCAGAGACGATCGAGACCTTCTGGCCCACGAGCGAGTTCAGAAGCGTGGACTTGCCCACGTTCGGACGTCCCGCGAGCGCCACGATGCCGCTGGCGCTCACGAGCCACCCGCCTGCAGCAGCTCGGCCTGCAGGGCCAGCATCTCGCCGTCGTCGCGCTCGTGATCCATGCCCAGCAGGTGGAGCATCCCGTGGACCACGGCAGCCCGCATGTCGATCGTGTGCTCGGGGCAGATCACGATGTCGCCGAGCTCCCGCATCGCCTCCGCGGCCAGCGGATCGACGCCGTCGATCGGAAACGAGAGCACGTCCGTCGGTTCCGCGCGGCCCCGATGGCGCGTGTTCAACTCCTGGATCGTGGCGGGATCCACGATCTCGACGGCGACGTGGCCGCCGGCGACGCCGAGCCGCTGCGCGGTGGTCGTGCAGAGGCGGATCACGTCCTGCTCGGTGAACGTCCCGCCGAGCCGCCGGCCGCCGAGGAGCTCGACCTCGAGCATCGGCTGATCAGGCGCTGCGGATGGCCGGCCGCTGGACGCCATCGCCGCCGGAGCGGGGCGCCGGCGCGGCAGGGGAGTCTCGCTGGGTGTGTTCGTCGTAGGCCTCGACGATCCGCTGCACGAGCTTGTGGCGCACCACGTCCTCACCGCCGAAGCGGACGAACCGGATCCCCTCGACCGAGTCCAGCACGTCGCCCACGACGATCAGGCCCGATTTCTGCTCGCGGGGAAGATCGACCTGAGTGATGTCGCCGGTGACCACCATCTTCGAGCCGAAGCCGAGGCGGGTGAGGAACATCTTCATCTGCTCGGGGGTCGTGTTCTGGGCCTCGTCGAGGATCACGAAGGAGTCGTTGAGGGTGCGCCCGCGCATGAAGGCGAGCGGTGCGATCTCGATCACGCCGCGGTCGATGTGGGAGGCGACCTTCTCGGGATCGAGCATGTCATGGAGGGCGTCGAACAGCGGGCGCAGGTAGGGGTCGACCTTCGCCATCAGGTCCCCGGGCAGGAACCCGAGGCGCTCGCCGGCCTCCACGGCCGGACGGGTGAGGATGATGCGGTTGACCTCGTGGCGGGAGAGGGCGGCGGCCGCCATCGCCACGGCCAGGAAGGTCTTGCCTGTACCCGCGGGCCCCACCCCGAAGGTGATCGTGTTGCCGCGCACCGAGTCGACATAACGCTTCTGGTTGACGGTCTTGGGCGCCACCCGCAGGCCGCGATGGGTCCAGACCACGTCCTCGAGCACGCGGGCCGGTGATTCGTGCGCGTCGAGCGCCCCGGTGACGGCGGTGATCGTGCCGGGACCGATCTGGTGGCCGCGGGCGATCAGGTCCGCGAGCTCCCGCACGACCCGCTCGCCGAGCTGCATCTCGACCTCCTCTCCGTCGAGCGTGAGCAGGTTCCCGCGCAGGAACACGCGGCAACTCAGATGCGACTCGAGCGCGCGCAGGACAGCGTCCTGACTGCCGGCGAGCTCGGCCGCCACTTCGTTGGAGAGCTCGATCTGCGTCCTCATCCCTGCAGGGCCGTACGCACCATGCCCGATACCCGCTTGCCGTCGGCGCGGCCGTCGACCACCGCCATCGCCTGGCGCATGGCCATCCCCATGTCCTTCGGGGTGGCGGCTCCGCTGTCGGTGACGGCCTGCGTGACGATCGCCTGGAGCTCCTCGTCGGAGAGCTCCGCCGGCAGGTAGGAGCCGATCAGCTCAGCCTCGGACTCCTCGCCGCCGGCGAGCTCCTCGCGCCCGCCCTCACGGAACGCGATGGCCGCCTCGGTACGGCGTTTGCGCTCGCGGCGCAGCACCGCCACCTCGTCGTCGTTGCCCTCCTTGGCGGCCTTCTGCAGCTCGGAGACGACCAGCCGCAGGGCGCCCACCTTCTGCTTTTCCCCAGCGCGCATGGCGTCCTTCAGGTCGGCGTCGATCTGCTCACGGATCCCCATGCGCTTCTCGAGGAAGGATACGGCGCCCGTCCAGGATCCCCGGACTTCCGGCCGCGGCGCGGTCCCGTCAGGGGCCTTCCAGTGGCGGGGGCGCCCCCAGCCGCCCGGGCGAGGAGGAGTCGCGCCCGAACAGCAACGCCACGTTCCAGTCGACCAGCAGCCGCAGCCGCCGCCCGAGGCCGGGCATCAGCAGCAGGTGGTAGGTGCGGGCGATCAGCCAGGCGGGAAAGCCCCGCCAGCGCACCCCGAAGGTGATCGCCACGGCCTGGCCGGCGCCGAGCTCTGCCACCACGCCTTTGGTCCTGTAGCGGAACGGCTTGGCGGAGAGCCCGCGCAGCGCAGAAGCGACGTTGTGCGCGGCCAGCCTGCCCTGACGGATGGCGTGTTGGGCGGTCGGCGGACACGGCTGGCCGGGATGCGCCGGGTCCGGGACCGCGGCGCAGTCGCCGATCGCCCACACCGGCAGGCCGGCCACGCGCAGCGTGCGGTCGACCGGCACGCGGCCGCCCGCGTCGAGCTCGAGGCCGAGCTTCGCGACCACGGGACTCGGCCTCACCCCGGCCGTCCACACGAGCGTGCGGGCGGGGATCGGCTCGCCGCGGGAGAGCCGGGCGCAGTCCCCGCGGACCTCCGCGAGGGTGGTGGAGGTGAGCACCTCGATGCCGCGCCCGCGGAGCTCCGCTTCGGCGAACGTCGAGAGGCTGGGAGGCACCTCCTGCATGATCCGCTCGCGAGCCTCGGCGAGCACCCATCTCATCCCCTGGGCGGCGCAGCGGGGGTAGTACCCGATGGCCTGAGCGGCGAAATCCTGCAGCTCGGCGAGCCCCTCCACGCCGGCGTAGCCCGCACCGACGAAGACGAAACTGAGGTACTCCGCGCGGCGCCCGGGGTCCTCGAGGGTCTCGGCGATGTCGAAGCACCTCAGCACCTGGTTGCGCAGAGCGACCGCGTCGGCCAGCGACTTCAGTCCGATGCCGTGCTCGGCCAGGCCCGGGACCGGGAGCGTGCGCGAGACCGAGCCGAGCGCGACGATCAGGTGGTCGTAGGAGAGCTCGAGCTGCTCGCCGTCGATCCGCGTCACCGTGATGGCGCGCGCCGCCGGGTCGCCCCCCTGGACGCGCCCGATCACGAGGTCGGTATGACGCAGCTGCGAACGTAGCGGCACGACCACGTGGCGGGGGTCGAGGGTGGCGCCGGCCGCCCCGGGCAGCAGCGGCGTGTAGAGCATGAAGTTGGAGTCGTTGACGAGCGTCACGCGGGCGCTCTGCGGTGACAGCCGGCGCTCGAGTGCGCGGGCCGCGTAGAAGCCGCCGAAGCCGCCGCCCGCGATCACGACCTGCCACGCCACGTGGACAGAATAGGGTGGGGTCCGTGAACGACTCCCTCTACGCGCAGGCGCTCGCGCCCTTTCTACAGGAGGTCCGGGCGTTGCGCCCCGAGGGGGCGGAAGTGATCGACGCCCACACCCACCTCGGGCTCGACGAGGACGGGCGCTCACTGACGCTCGAGCAGCTGCTGGGCCAGCTCGACGCCGCCGAGGCCAGGCGCGCGTGCGTGTTCCCGCTGCACGACCCCGAGCGGGTGCCCTCCTACAGCGTCCCCAACGACCGCGTGCTGGAGTGGGCGGGCCAGAGCGAGGGGCGCCTGATCCCCTTCTGCCGGCTGGATCCCGCCGAAGGCCCGCTCGCCGAGGTCGAACGGTGCCTGGCCGCCGGCGCGGAAGGAATCAAGCTCCACCCCCGCGCCCAGGACTTCGACTTCGACGGCGAGGAGATGCAGGGCGTCTTCAAGCTGGCCGAAGAAGCCAAGGTGCCGATCCTGATCCACGCCGGCCGCGGCCTGCCGCCGCTGGCGGAGGGACTCGTGGACCTGGCCCTGCGCCACCCCGGGGCCGTGCTGATCCTCGCCCACGGGGCGATCTGCGACCAGGGGATCCTGACCACGCGCCTGGCCGACCACCCGGGGGTGCTCTACGACATCTCCTGCTTCTTCCCCCTCGACGTGATCGAGCTGCTCGCGAGGGTCCCCCCCGAGCGGGTCGTGTTCGCCTCCGACCCGCCGTACGGCCTGCCGGCCACCACCCTCTACATGGCCCTGCGGGTGGCGCAGCAGGCCGGCCTGGACGAGCCCACCACGCGGGCGCTGTTGGGCGGGACGATGGCGAGCCTGCTCGACGGCCACGGGCTCCCGCCCACGAGCACGATCCGCAGGGGCTCCACGATCACCCTCTCGGGCCGCCTCGCACGCGTATACGGATACGCGAGCCTGGTGGGACCGGCGCTGTTCACGGGGGCCCGTGAGCAGGCACGGGCGATGCTGGACATGGCGATCGCCTCCTGCCGGGACCCTGACCCGGCCGACGTCGGCCAGGAGCTGGAGACGATCGGGTTCGCGCTGTCGGCGGCCGACGAGCTGCTCGGCAGTGAAGACGGCATCCGGCCGGCGATCGACCTCGTGTACCGCTCCAACGTGCTGGCCGCCACCGCCGTTCCGGGCTAGCGCCTGAGGGCCGCGTCCGGGCTAGCGCCCGGGGGCGCTTCCGGCTAACGGCCCGCGGGCCCCTCCAGCCACAGGGCCTCCCACCCACCGGAGGCCGCGCGCTGGCGGATGCCCATTCCCAGGGCTGCCGCGAAGGCGCCGGCCACCTCCTCGCCCTCCCCCTCCAGGAGCCCCGAGGCGATCAGGTGCGGCGGGGCCCGGTCGAGCACCGCGGCGAGCTCGAGCAGCAACCCACGAAGCAGGTTGCAGACCACGACGGGCGCAGCCTGCTCCCCCGGCGCGCGATCGCCCGCGAGCGGCACGGCGCCCGCACGCAGGTCGGCCTCGCGGACGTCCAGCTCGACGCCGTTGACGGCCGCGTTCTCGCGTGTCGCGTGCACGCTGAGGGGGTCGTTGTCGAATGCGAGCACCGGGGCGTAGCCGAGCTTGGCGGCCACGATCGCGAGCACCCCCGAGCCGCACCCGACGTCCAGCACGGGCCCGGCCGGAGGACTCTCGCAGGCGAGCTCGAGCAGCAGCTGCAGGCACAGGCGGGTGGTTGCGTGCCCGCCGGTGCCGAACGCCTGGCCGGGGTCGATCACGATCTCCAGCAGGTCGGGGCCGGCGGCCTGGGCGGGCTCCCACGGCGGGCGCACGCGAATCGCGGGTATCGCCGGCTCCGCAGGTGAGCGTCCCGGGGACGACGGCGGGGCGACCACGATCGGGCGGTGAAAGCTGCGCCAGCGCTCATTCCAGTCGTCGGCCACCTCGCTGGTGTGGATGTCGACCAGCGCTCCCCCGGCGAGCGCGGCGGCCTTCAGCGCCGGCAGGCTCGGGAGCTCGCCCGGGGCTCCGTAGAGGGCGTATTCGACGTGGCTGCCCTGCTCGACCTCCTCCACGCCGCCGGGCGCCAGCTCCAGCAGTTCTGCCAGCACGAGCTCCGCGCTGGAGCGCTCGACTCGAACCGCGAGCCTGATCAAGCGGCCTGGCTGCCGAGCGCCCGGCGGAGCTTGGCGAAGACCGACTCCTGGGAGTGCAGGTTCTCCTCGGTGAGGCTCTCGTTGAGGCGTTCCATCAGCTCGAGCTGCTCGTCGGTGAGGCGACGGGGAACGAGCACGTTCACGACCACGCGGAGATCTCCGTGGCGGCCACGGCGCAGGCCCGGCATCCCCGCGCCCCGGATCGTGAGAACCTCTCCCGGCTGGGTACCGGGGGCCAACTCGAGCTCGAGCGGCCCCTCCAGCGCCGGCACCTCGAGCGTCCCGCCGATCGCCGCGAGCGGCGCCGGCACGTCGAGCGCCGTGATCAGGTCGTCGCCCTCGCGCACGAAGCGTTCGTCGGGGGCCACGCGGACGATCACGTACAGGTCGCCGGCCGGGGCGCCCGCCTCGCCGGCGTGTCCGTGACCGCTGAGGCGGATGCGCTGACCGTCGGAGATGCCGGTGGGCACGTCCACCTGCAGCTCGCGGGTGACCGCCTTGCGGCCGCGTCCGCGGCAGCTCTTGCAGGGCTTGGCGGGGACGCTCCCGTGGCCTTCGCACGCGTCGCACACCATCGTGCGCATCATCTGGCCGAAGGGCGTGCGGCTGACCGTCTGCAGCTGCCCGGCACCGCCGCAGCGCTCGCAGGTGTGGATCGGCGTACCGGGCTCGGCGGCGTTGCCGTGACAGCGCTCGCAGCGGTCGATGACCTCGTAGCGGACCGGAGCCTGGACACCGTGGGCGGCCTCGATCAGCTCGATCTCGATCGCGACCGCCACGTCGCCCCCCTGGGCCGGGCCCTGATTGCCGAAGCCGGCGCCTCCGAAGAAGGCGTTGAAGAGGTCGCCGATCGAGCCGAAGGAGTCGAAGTTGGGCGCGTACCCTCCGGAGCGCAGACCCTCGTGGCCGTAGCGGTCATACGTCGCCCGACGCTCTTCGTCACAGAGGATCTCGTAGGCCTCCGCGGCCTCCTTGAACTTCGCCTCCGCGTCGGGATCGTGGGCGTTGACGTCGGGGTGCAGCTCGCGGGCGAGCTGGCGGAATGCCTTCTTGATCTGCTGCTCGGAGGCGTCGCGCTCGACGCCGAGCACCTCGTATGGGTCGCGGGGCATGGGCTAGAGGCTAGTTGGCGCCGTAGCTGTCCTCGACGAAGCGGGACAGCTCGGCGGCCGCCTCCCGCACCGTCGCGATGGCGCCGGCGTAGTCCATCCTCACGGGCCCGATCACCGACACCGTCCCGAGCCTGCGCTGGGCCAGCCCGTAGCCGGCGGCCACCATCGCCAGCGAGTGCATCGCCGGGAGCTCGTTCTCATGGCCGATGCGCACGTACACGCCGGGCTCGGACAGGGCCGTGCGCAGCACCTGTAGCAGCGCCACCCTGCGCTCCAGCAGGTCCACCAGCTGGTTGACCTTGGTCGTGTCGCCGAGGTCGCTGCTCTCCAGCAGGCGGGCGGTCCCTTCCACGTACACGGACTCCTCGACTTCTGAGGCGAGCTCGGCGAAGGCGGGTGAGAAGCGCTCGAGGAACGCGACCTCCGGGACGGACAGGCCGGGGTCGATCAGGCGCTGCTGGAGCATGCGGGCGCCGAGCCCGAGGCCCACAAGGCGCTCGTTGAAGTACTCCCCGGCCCACGCCAAGAGTCCCGGATCGACCGGCCGCTCGAACGTGGCGAGCATCTTCGAGACGCCGCCGGTGGAGGTGATGATCACCACCAGCACGAGCTGGGGCTGCAGGGCCAGCACCTCGACGTGGCGGATGGTGGCCGCGTTGGGCGATGGGGCGGACACGATCGCCACCAGGTTCGTCATCCGCGAGAGCGTCTCGGAGGTGGCTTTGACGGCCTCGTCGATCTCCCGCCTGATCAGCGACAGCTCGATCTTGCGAGGGGGCGTGAGCGCCACCTGACCGGAGCTCAGCAGCCGGTCTACGACGTAGCGGTGGGCGGCGTCGGTGGGAACGCGGCCGGCCGACACGTGCGGGATGGGCCAGGAAGCCGTACTCCTCCAGCAGCGCGAGTTCGTTGCGCACCGTCGAGGGCCCGCAGTCGAGCCCCGGATCGGCCGCGATCGTGCGCGAGGGCACGGGCTGGCCGGTGTGGAGGTACTCCTCCACGACCTTGCACAGGATCCTCTCCTGGCGGGCGCTCAGCATGGCTCTGATTCTAGGCCCGCCCCTCCCGGCGACCGTCGGGGCCCGCCCTCACTGCCGCGGCCGTGACCCCCTGCCCCGCGAATGTCCTCGCAGGCTCGCCCGAACCCCGGCGCTACAGCTCTACTTCGGCCTCGGCGTTGCGGATGATCTGGTTGCCGGCCTGCTCGGCGACGGTGTCGATGATCGCGCGACCGTCCCTGATCTCGGTGACCGTGCCGGTGACGACGACCTCCTGCTCGGGCAACCCCATGCCGCGGAACTGGACCGAGAGACGCTTCAGCCGCTCGGGGTCCCCGCCCGCCGCAGTCTGCGCCCGTGCGACCTGGGCCATCGTCCAGAGGCCGTGCAGGATGCGACCCGGGAGCCCGACCGAGCGCGCGAACTCCTCGTCCACGTGGATCGGGTTGAAGTCGCCCGAGGCTCCCGCGTAGCGGAGCGTCAGGTACTTGTCGGGCGTCACCCGCAGCTCCGGGATCTGATCGCCGGTCTGCATCTGCGCCACCTCCTCACACCCCCCGCACGATGTTGGTCCAGGTGGCGGTGCAGACGCGCTCGCCGCGCTGGTTGTCGGAGACCGACTCGAACACGTAGAAGCCGCGGCCGTCGTTTTCGGAGATGTCCTTCACGCTCGCCGTGGTGGTGATCTCGTCGCCGGCCACGACGGGCTGCTCCCACACGAACTCCTGACCGCCGTGGACCATCATCGCGAAGTTGATCTCGATCTCCGGATCGAAGATCAGTGGCCCGACCGCCGGGGCGCTGTAGACGACGGCGAACATCGGTGGCGCCACCACGTCGGCGTAGCCCGCGGCGCGGGCGGCCTCCACGTCGAGGCACAGCGGGCTCGTCTCGCCTACCGCTCGCGCGTACTCGCGGATCTTCTCGCGCCCCACCGCGTACACGACGGGGTCATAGCTCTTGCCGATGGCTGTGGTCTTGACGGGCATCGCGGTCATCGCCGCCGCCAGGCCGGTGCGCCGGACGCAGCAGCGGGCGCCCAGTCTATTGGGGGCCGCCCGGGCCGCGCCCGACACGAGACCTGGCCCCGGTGGGGCCCGCCCGGCGCCTAGAAGCCGATCCCGTCCTCCTCGCCCGAGGCGCCCGCGCCGACGAGCTCGCCGTCGTGCTCGCCCGGGGAGTCCAGGAACTGGACCACGTCGGCGACGACGCTCACGGCCTGGCGTTTCTGCTGCTCGGCCGTTTCCCACTCGCGCCACTCGAGCCTGCCGTCGACAGCCACGCGGCTGCCCTTGCGCAGGTACTGCTCGACGTTCTCGCCGGCCGCGCCGAAGACCGACACGTCGAAGTAGTTGGGGCGCTCCTGGTACTCGCCGTCGGCGTCCTTGCGACTCGAATTGCAGGCGAGGCGAAGGCTAGCCACGCACGTGCCCGACGGCAGGGATCGCAATTCTGGATCGCGTGTCAGTCGGCCGACCAACACCACTCGGTTGACATTGAAGCTGGACATCGGTGGTCCTCCAGTCGTAGCGGTTACCCCCTCGGCCGACGCTAGGGAGCGCCTGTGACGGGACTCGCCGGCTGGCGCCCGTCCTGCACCGACCGCTCCCGAGCCGCTACGACCGCGCTCCCGCCGGCGCGGTCGAGTGTTTCGAGGGCGAGCAGCGCGATGCGGTCCTCCGCGCCGGCATGACGGATCGCGCGGCCCACCGGACCGAGCGCCGCCGGAGCCGCCAGATACAGGACGCCCGAAACGTGGCGGGCGCGGGCCCACGCACGGCAGATCTCGACCAGCCGTGCGGGGGCCTTGACCGTCAGCTCCACCTCGACCGCCAGCGGCGCGGCGTCATGGGCGGGCGGCCAGATGACCAGGTCGGGACGGTGTGAGTCACCCCACCGCGAGCGACACGACATGCGGACGCTGGCGAGCCGCCGGCCGAGCGCCTGCTCGTCGCGCTGCAGCTCGCGCTCCCCGCATACGAGGTGGTGCGGATAGCGCCGGGCCAGCGCGGCCGCGGCACGTGCACAGGCGATCTGGTGCCGGGCGCTCGTGGCGGACACGCGGGTCGGCTCCTGTCCCGGGAGTCCCGCCAGGGCCATGCCGGAACGTGTGGCCGTGAACAGCGAGGGCTCACCGTGCAGCGGGCGGACCCTCGTGGCCAGGCCCGCGCGCGCCGCCGCCTGCAGCCGGCCGCGCGCCGACGCGCAGCTGCAGCCCTCCAGCTCGGCCAGCGCCTCCGCGGTGACCGCTCCGAGGCCGGTCATCCAGCGCATGAGCTGTGTCTGGGTGTGGTTGTCGGAACTGCTCTTGGTGGTCATGACCACTCCTCTCCGGTTGGGTTTGGATCGGCCGGCAGGATGCGCGTGATCCGCACGGGTGGGCCCTGGGTGTGAGCGAGCGCGAGCACGGCTGCCCAGCCGGTCCCGAGCCGCATCAGGTCGCTCGCCGCCAGCATCGGGTGCCGATCCCTGGTACGCGTCGTGGCGCCGCCGCTGTGGCGGCTGACCCTCCAGCCCGGCCGCGAGCCGGCGAAGCCCGCGATCAGCTCGGCGGACGCCGGCACGACCTGGCGATGGGCGATCAGCAGGCTGAGATTGCCGATCACCTGCTCGGCGAGGGGATCGTTCCCGGAGCGCCTCAGGTCGGCCAGCTCCTGGGTGCCGAGCACGAGACTGATCCCCGCCGAGCGTGCCCGCCCGAACAGACGCACGACGTGCTCCGGCGCGACGGCCGAGAACTCGTCGATGAGGGCCAGCAGCCTCACCGGCCGGCCCTGCGAGGCCGCGACGACCGTCTGCAGGTCCTGCACGATCGCGGCGGCCAGCATCTGGCTGAGCAGCGGCCTGCTGTCCGAGCGCAGCGTGAACAGAACGACCGCCCGCTCCCGCGCACAGGCCAGCAGATCGATCGGCTCCGAATTCCGCGTTTCCGGCGCCAGCCAGACGCCGGCGTCGGACTCCGACAGCACCGCCAGCCGATCGCGCACGCCGGCGAGGTCGGCGCGTTGGCGGGGACCCAGCGAGTCCAGGTAGGCGAACGAGGCTCGCGCGCGCTCATCCGGCAGAACCCGGAGGAGCTGCTCGAGGTTCGACGGGTCGAGGTACTCGACCAGTCCCGCCAAGGTCACCGGCTCGCCGGCCGCCCGCAGCGCCCGCACCTCATGGCCGAGATACCGCTGCGCCTGGCGGAGATAGTGGGGCTCGGTGAACCGCTCCGAGCCGAGGGCCTTGTCGGCGATCTCCGTCTCCGATCCCCGTGCGAGCGGGTTGTAGGCGTTGGGGCCCTCGGGCGTCCACTCGAGGAACCGTCGGCCGCGGGCCGCGGCTGCGGCGACCAGCTGCTCGCGCAGCGCGGCGTCGCCCTTGGGGTCGATCACGACCGCACCCATGCCACCGGCGATCGCGGCGACGGCGATGCGCCCCTGGGTGACGGTCTTGCCAGAGCCCGTGGCTCCCACGACCAGCGTGTGGGTGCCGCCGGCGCCGACACCGAACGGAACGGCCACCCTGCGCCAGCGTTCGTCGTAGCCGAGCAGCAGCTCGCCGCTCCTGCCACCGCCGGTGTGGCCGGCAGGCCCGCTGCCGCCTCGGGCGAGGATCCAAGCCGCCAGCGTCAGCGGCGTGCGACTGCCGGAGAAGACGCCCTCGACGCCGATGCCGTCCTCGCGGTCGATTCGCTGCCAGCGGTGTAGACGCCAGGTCGCCGCACAGTCCCCCGAACGCGATCGGCAGGGGGGGATGGCCGAGGGCACGGTGGGCAAGCACGCACAGCGCCGTCACGGCGGCCGCCCAGCTCCAGTGCAGACCCTGCCTGCGCATCAGCCGTGCCCCGATGAGGCCGGCCGTGACCGCGAGGATCGACTCCGCGGTGATCGTGGTGAGGCGAGCGAGCGCCTCCAGCATCTGTTCGGGCGGCGCCTCGGCCGCGAGGTGTGCAGGGACGAGCGAGGGCATGAGCCCCTCCTTTCATGCCGCCTCCATCTGGAGGTGGCGAGTGGGGGCCGGTCGCTGACCGGCCGGGTTGTCGGATCGGCAGCGGCGTGCGTCGCTGCGGGTGTCTCGGCGGCGAAGTAGTCGCCCAGGCACCTCGACGCACCCCGTGGTGAAACCGGCCTGCGTCAGGTGGCCGGGAGCCTCAGCGGCGCCCGGTCAGAGCCGCATGGACTGCGCGCGAAGACCGCGGGCGCGCAGAGCACGGCCTGTCCGCCCGGCGGCGATTGCCGCGGGCGGACGGAAGATCAAGTCGGAGTTCGGCCTCGCGCGTCGCTCAGAGTTCGACCTCGCGCGGAGGTATTCCGAGACCGGACCTGGCGATGAGGGCCAGCACGTCGCTATGGATCCAGGGCGTCGGCGAGCTCTTGCCACCCTCGGGCAGCAGGCCAAGACGGCGTCCGAGCCAGCTCGTCTCCCCACTCTCGTTGCCGTTCGCGTCGAACTTCACGCGGCCGCAGCGGGTCGCGATCTCGCTCATGCTGGCGTCGCCCCGCTCGAGGCACTCGAGCACCGCTTCCCGCAGGGCGCGGTTGAGCACGATCGGGCTGGCGAGCACCCGCTTCAACTCGGCCCTCAGGACCGTGACCGAGATCGCTTGAGTCCCGGTCACGGAGGTGGCTTGACGGCACGCGGCCGCCGATAGGGCACGGATCGGCTCGTAGCTTTCGAGCGCCGCGACCGCGTCACGAAGGCTGACGGGGTGGAGTGGGCCACGGGCGTCGCAGCGCCACCAGCGCAGTTGCATCGGCTTGCGGACCATCGCCTGAGGGTGCAACTGGAAGTGCCCAGCCGCAGCGTTGGCATGTTCGTCATGAGCGCCAGAGGGCTCCTCCTCCGGGAGCGCCGCATCGGCCGGGTCGCCGTCGAGATCCGATGGCCGCAGGCGACGGCATGCGAGCGGTTCCCGCGTGAGGCGCTGGAGGTAATCGGTGCAGACGATGGCCGCGTTTTGCGCGGGCTCCTCAGGGCCAAGGTGAGCAAGCAGTCGACAGTCGCCACCCGACAGCGCGTCGCGGTCCACGAGCAACATCGTTGCGCCGGCGCCACCCATCGCGATCACTTCTCGGAGGTCGCTGCTCCGATCCCGATAACGGGTCAGCAGCCGGTGGCGAGGGGCGGTCGAGGATTGGGGCATCGGCTCCTCCGGTCGTGGTCTCGGAGCCACCGTGGGCGGACGTGTTGCAGTGGCGGCAAGGTGCTCTCTGGATCCACCACCGACATGGGCGAGCCTGCTCGTCGCGCCTGGCGCGAGCTGGATGGAGAGGTCGTGTGTCCGAGCGCCGCCGAAGCTGCCCGGGGGGTGTGGCGTGGGGAACTGCCTGTATGCGGCCGGGGAGGAGAAGTGGTGAGGCGCAGGAAGCTAAGGGCGCCCGGCGACATCCCCCGCGAGCGACCCTCCCCAAAGCGGGAAGCCGCTGCAGTCGCCCCCTCCAACCGCTGCGAAGAGTCGTGCCCCGCAAGCCGTCCTGAGCCGCCGGCGTGCGGCCGCGGGCCGCTTCGCGCGCGGGGCGACTGCGCCCCGATCGCCGGTCAGCGGTGGGGCAACTGCGCCGGCGGGGTGGGCGACTGCGCGATCATCGCGGGCAAGCGCACGAGCAGTCTCACGCCAGATAGCCCCCGCCCCGGAGCTGTCGAAAACGGGTCAGTCGCGATGGCGTTCGATGTCACGGCCCTTGCGCTGCAGTCCACGCCCGATGGCGACGAACAGAACCGTCAGCACTGCGGCCACGATCAACAGCCAGAGGAACCAGGGCATGGGGGGCATTGTTCCACTCGAGCGCCCCGCCAGCCGTCCGGGTGCGCGACGGTGTGGCCCGAGCCGGTCCCCGGCCGGCGCAGCCTCGGCCCTTCAGGGCGAGCGTAACTTCACGGGCCCCAGATCCGTTCATCAGCTGAGGGAGGTAGAGGGACGATGAACATGCGGAGGGATCAGGGGACGCCGACGAGGACCATGTTCGGCCTGCCCGCGCTGCTGCTGCGCCGGCCGGGCGCGCTGATCATCACGGTGATCGCCGCGAGCGACCTCGCCTATCGGCTGCTGATCAGGGCATCGATTCGGCGCGGCCTCGGCATGCAGGACTAGCGCTTTCCGGGGCGGCCCGGACCGGCGCTATTCCTGCTGCCGGCGTCCGTGCGATTCCTGCGGCGGCGCGCGCCGTCGACCGTCACCCCGGCGGCCTGATCGTCGGAGCAGAGCGCGGTGCATCGCGTGGTGCTCGCGCTGTCCTCGCAGCAGCTTCTCGGCGGATCCCTGCAGCGCGACGCCGCGGTCCTGCTCGCGGTGTTGACCTCGGTGGGGTTCGGCCTGACCCGGGCCGTTGCGCGAGGCAGGCGTCGCTACTCGCGCCTGTGCGTGGAGCCATACCGCGCCGATCACGCCGACGCCGAGGCCGTGCGCAGGATGGTCGAGTCGCTGCACCTGATCCTGCGGCGGCCGTGGTGGGCCCGTCTGCTCTCATGGCCAGCCGTCGATCTCCCTCGAGGTCCACCGCAGCGACGGCCGTACGGCGGCACGTGGATGGTTCGCGGTGAGCGTCCCGGCGGGCTCGGAGGCCTCGGTCGAGGCCGTCCTGCGGTCGGCTTATCCGAACTGCCGCCTGCGGGCACTGGACGGTCCCTTCGATGCCCCGACGGTCGTCTTCGGGCTGCGCAAGAGGCACCTGTTCATCCTGCGGGCGAAGGTGCTCGAACGCTTCGAGCAGCAACGCGGCCTGCCGGTTGACGGCCTGCTGACGGCGATGGGGAGCTGCCCCGGCTCGTCGCTCGTGCAGCTCGTCCTCACCCCCGCCCCCGACCTCTATCGGGCTCTCGCCCGCCAGTTGCACGCCGGACGCCAGGCCCGCGCCCAGGCCGGCGACGGCGGCGCCCCCCGGCGCGCCACGCTGGCGGACGAGGCCGAGCTGCGCGGGAGGCATGGACCTCGTGCACGTGCCCCTGTTCGCGCTCGAGCTGAGGGTCGCCTCGGCGAGCGCGAGCGCCTGTCGCCGGATTGCCGCCGAGCTCCAGGTGGGGGCGGCGGAGAACCGGCTCGTAGCGCGACGGACGCGAACGCCGAGGGGCGCGGGCGGCCGGGTGGCAAGGCGCGTGCTGCGCGGAGAGCCCGCTCCGGTGGCGCTCGCCGTGGCGCAGGATCTTCGCGCCCAGTGAGATCGCCTGCCTGTGGCATCTGCCGAGCTGCGAGTACTCGACCGTTCCGATCCTGCGAGGCGGCGTGCCGGTGGCACCGGCCCCGCCCGGGGTGCATCGACCGCCGGGCGGCCCGGGTGTGCTGAGCGACGAATACGGCCCCGTATCGATCGAGCCGATGCTGCGCAAGCAGAACACGGCCGTGCCCGGCACGGTCGAGCAGGGCAAGACGAGCTACCTCGTCGCGACGTTCGCCGAGGACCTCGAGCGTGAGCGGTGCGCCCTGATCCTGTTCGACCCAAAGGGGGACGCTGCGGACGCCGCCATCAGCCTCGTGGAGCCCTCGCGCACGTGCACGGTGCTCGACCTCGCGCGGCCGACGTGCGGCTTCAACCCGCTCGCCGTCGACGCGCCGGCGGACGTGATCGCCGACTACGTCGTGGCGGCGCTCCGGAACCTGTTCTCCGACGCCGACATCCGGGCCTCGTCGGACCGCTACCTGCGCAACGCGGTGATCGCGGTGCTCGCCTACGACCGCCGCAGCACGCTGTGGGACGCCGCGAGGCTGCTGTCGGTCGGCGAGGAGGGCTACGCGTTTCGCAAGCGAGTGGCCGCGGCCGTGCGCAGCCTGCCCGAGTTCAGCGAGATCAGCGCGTTCTTCACGGCCGAGATCGGCGCCCAGCTCGCGGACGCCCGCAGCATGACGACCGCGAAGCTGGACGCGCCGGTGAACAAGCTGGCCCGGCTGCTGAACTCGCCCTCGATCAAGCGGGTGCTGCTGAACGAGTCGCTGCGGGTGGACTTCGATCGCGTGATCGCCGGCGGCGAGGTGCTGGTCGTCAAGGGGGCCCTCGGCGTGATGGGCGCGGGCAACACCTCGGTGCTGATGCAGCTGCTGGTGGGGATGCTCGACGCGGCCCTGGCCCGTCAGCAGGACCTCGTTGCGGCGGAGCGAGCGGGTGGCGGTGGCGCTCAAGGTCGACGAGGCTCCGCTGGTCCTGAACCGGGGCTTCGCCGAGACGATGGCACTGAAGCGATCGGCGGGCCTGGAGACGGTCGCCTGCTGGCAGACCGACGCCCAGTGGTCGGACCCAGCGGTGCGCGACCAGCTCGACGCCCTGTTCGCCCACCGCGTGTACTTCGCGACGGCCTCGGTGAGCGACGCGCGGGCGGCGGCGTCGCTGACGATGAGCGAGTTCTCCGACAGCGTGCGGCCGGGCGATCGGCAGCCTCTCGGCGCTCGGCCGCCCGGACGTCCGCCTGCACCTGCCCAAGCACCACGCGATCGCGAGCTGGAGCACGACCGCGGGACGGCAGGCGGCGTTCGTGGGACGGACGATCCCGCTGCGGGTGGACCCGGGCCGGATCGCGCTCCACGCCGCCCGCCAGCACGCCCGCGGCGGTAGACACCAGACCGACCTCCGCCAGCGCCACTGGGACCGCCCCGCCGCCGAGGCTCGCCGCGGTCCACTCGGCCGCGCTCCCAGAGGCCCAGGCGCCGGCCGGCGCGCGGCACACGGAGGTCTCGAGCCGTCGCTCCCCGAGACGGTCGCGGCGAGCTACCGCGAGCTGCTCGATATCGATCGCGCGCAGCAGCGTGCGGTGGGGTCGCGCCGGCAGCGTCCGCCGGGACTTCGAGCCCGAGCCGCTGGACCTCGAGATGCTGGTCCTGATCGGCGCGCTCGGGCACCTGCTCAGCAGCCAGATCCACCGCTGGTTCAACCCCGCCCGTTCGCCCAGCACGACCCAGCGACGGCTCAAGCGGCTCTCGGATGCGGGCCTCGTCGAGCGCCTGCAGTTCCATCGCCGCGACGGCGGTGGAGCACCGATGTGTTACCGCCTGAGCGAGCGAGGGCCGCGCGCTGCTGATCGTCCCTCGGCGCAGCCGAGGACGCGCACCGAGACCGATCCCGACTCGCCGCGCGGACTGACGGCGCTTCCGCGCGAGCCCGCGCAGGCGCGCCGGGTGCTGCGGCAGGATTCGCCGCGAGATCCACGTGGCCGGCTGGGCCCTGTCGCTGATGGGCTCGATGAAGCTCGCGGGCACCGACGTTCGCGGCCGCGACGGATCCGCCCTCACCCCACCGGGCCTGCGGACGGGCGCGGGCCGGGGGCTCCTACGGCCCCGACGAGCTGCGTCTGCCCGGCGGGCGGGTGCCGCACGACTTCCTCTCCAGCCGCGGCCTGCCGGAGCGGTGCGCCGCCCGGAGCAGCGCCCGGAGGTCGAGCGCTTCGAGACGGTGCGCCCCGACGCGATCGTGAGGGCGCCCGGGACGGACATCCTCGTCGAGCTCGACGACCGCCTGCCGAGGGGCGCCGACGCCGCCAAGCTCGAGCGCTACGACCACTTCCTCACCGGCTGGTCGCTGCACACACGGCGCTACGGAGATGGCGGCGAGGCCGCGGCCGGAGGTGGTGTTCGTGTGCCGGGACCGCGACCGGGCCCGGGAGTGCGCGCGGGCGGCGGACCACGTGCTGTGCGCGGCCCGGGCATACGCCGGCGAGTACCCGTTCGACTGGGACTACAGCGGGCGCCGGCACGTGAGCTTCGTGGCCGAGCGCGACATCCACGAGGGCAGCCGGCTCGCCTACGGCGTCCCCGACCTGCCCCCGTCGGTGCGTGCCTCCGCCGCCGGCGACGACGGCCGGGCCTCGGCGGCGACCGTCGTGAGGAAGGAGCTTCCGCTCGGGACCGCTCGTACACCGACATGAGAGCACATACACAACCGTTTGATTGTGTATGGTCCGTAGCGAGTGAACGAGATGGTTCTCCCAGTCCTGGTACCCAGGGAACGCGTCCCCGGCGGCTGCTGTGAAGCCCGAGTCGAGCCCGATATCGGCACCCCGGAAGCGGGCAGGATCGCCTCCGCGTTCAAGGCGCTGGCCGATCCGACGCGGCTGCGAATCGTGGACGCGCTGCGAAAGGCCTCGCCGGAGACGATCTGCCAGTGCGAGCTGACACCGCTGTTCCAGATCAGCCAGCAGGCGCTCTCGAAGCACATGAAGCTGCTGGTGGGCGCCGGTGTGGTCGGCAGCGAGCGCCGCGGCTTGTGGACCTACTACTTCCTCACACCCGAGGGCCTGGATGAGGCGAGCGCATGGCTGACCTGAAGGACCCCGGGCATGAGATCCAGCTCAACGACCCGCAAACCCTCTACCGGAGATGGGAGGACGACCAGTGGTCGCCGTACGCGATCGACCTCTCCACCGACCAGGAGCAGTGGCCGAGGATGGGCGGCGAGGACCGCGACCTGATCTTCTACGTGCTCTCGTCGCTGATGGTGGCGGAGGAGCGCATCACGACGAAGTTCTCCGGGCTGGTGGGTGCGTACGGGACCGAGGAGGAGGCCACCTTCCTTGCAACCCAGCAGGTCGACGAGGCCCGCCACATGCAGTTCTATGCGCGCTTCCAGGATGAGGTCGTGGCCGAGCCCGACACCGTCGCGGCGCACGTGGCACGCGCGCGCGGGCAGGTCTCGGACGCCTTCCGGCACATCTTCGACGACCAGCTGGTGGAGGCGCACCGGCTGCTCGTTGCCGCGCCCGAGGACCTTGCCACGAAGGTTCGCTTCGTCACGATGTACCACCTGATCCTGGAGGGAACGCTCGGGCTGACGAGCTTCAAGTTCACGACCGACTACCTCACCCGCGAGGCGCTGCTGCCCGGCTTCGTCGAGGGCTATTCCAAGATCCATCACGACGAGACCCGGCACATCGGCTACGGGGTGTGGTTCCTGCGCGAAACGGTCACCGCACAGCCGCAGACCGCGGACACGGTCCGCGAGACGCTGCGCGACCTGCTGCCGTCGGTGGCCGCCTCGCTGGCACCGCCGGACACCGGCACGAGCCACGATTTCGAGGCCCTGGGAGCGAGCGGCGATGCGATCCGGGACTTCGCCCTGGGCGGCCTGACCCGTCGCCTGGACATCATCGGCGTGCCGCTCTCGACCCTGTGAGCGAGGAGCGCCCGGCGCTGCCCCGCCGCGCGGCCGCGGAGGGTATCGCGGCATTGGCGGCACGGTGGGACTCGATGCGCTCTTCGGCGGGCCGATCACCGGCGCGTCGATGAACCCGGCCCGCTCATTCGGCCCCGCATTGGCGTCGGGCGAATGGCACGACTTCTGGATCTACATCGTGGGGCCGGTGCTGGTGCCTCCCTGGGCGCTCTGGCCTACCAGCTGATCCGAGTGCCCCGACTCCGCCCGGCGGCGTGCCCGCCCGGTGAGCCACGTCCTGTTCGTGTGCGTCCACAACGCCGGGCGCTCGCAGATGAGCAGGGCGCTGTTCGAACGGCAAGCGGCCGGCAGGCACAGCGCCGATTGCGCCGGCACCTCCCCCTCGGCGGCCGTCCACCCGAACGTCAGGGAGGCCATGAGCGAGCTTGGGATCGACCTCGCCGCCCGCACACCGCAGCTGCTCACCGACGACCTGGCCCAGCGGGCCGACGTGATCGTGACCATGGGCTGCGGGGATCAGTGCCCGTACATCCCCGGAAAGCGATATGTGGACTGGGATCTGGCCGACCCGAGCGGCGAGAGCCTGGCCGTCGTGAGAGAGATCAGGGACCAAATCTCTGATCTCGTCCGGGTGCTGATCGCGGAGCTCGACCGCGGGCTGATCAGCGGGGCTTCTTAGCCCGTAGCTTCGGGGCCTTCTGGAGTACCGCTACCGGGATTCGAACCCGGGTTTCCGCCATGAGAGGGCGGCGTCCTAGTCCCCTGGACGATAGCGGCGAGCAGGCCGCAGGCTAGCAAAGCGTCATGGCGAAAGCCCGCAACGGCCGGCCCCGCTGCGGGCTTCCGAGCCCACCCCGGGTGGGCCGCTGAACCGGTCCCCGCGACGATCGTTTGGAGCCCGTTCGTGCGGTATCGTCGGCGCCCCGGCCAGTACGCGGATGTGGCGGAATTGGTAGACGCGCACGGTTCAGGTCCGTGTCTGGGCAACCAGGTGGAGGTTCGAGTCCTCTCATCCGCATAGTGTGAAGTCTCAAGACATCGGAGACAGATGTCTCGGGAGATCGTAGACAGGCTCAGGCTTGGGTGATCGGCTGGTAGGTGCGGCTGGGGTCGAGCGTGAGCTCGCGTAGGAGCTCGCCGTTTGGGTCGATCACGCGGATCTGCTGGTCGGCGATGAGGAGCTTGATCGCGCGACCTTTGTGGGCTCTGCCGACGCCGATTTTGTAGAGCTTGCTGTCGTAGCGGAGGCTGACCTTGCCGGTCTTGTCGACCTTGTCCTCGCGCACCCTGAAGTGGGTTGTGGCTGAGGCGCCGGCGGGCTTGGCCTTGATGCGGGCGCTGTAGGCCTGTAGCGGTGTGCGACCGCTCAGAGCCCTGTGGGGGCGGATGTCGTTGTAGTAGTGGGCGAAGGTGTCGAGCTGGGTTTGGAGCTCTGTGAGGGTCGCTGGCGGGGGTTGCTTTGTCAGGTAGCGCTTGAGTGTCTGGTGGAGCCTCTCGACCTTCCCGCAGGTCTGGGGGTGGTAGGGGCGTGAGTTCTTGAAGAGCACGCCGAGGCGCTCGAGCTCGGACTCCAGGAGCACCTTGCCCTTGCGGTAGGAGCCGGTGAAGACGGCGCCGTTGTCTGAGAGCAGCGAGTGGGGAAGCCCGTGCAGCTGGGCGGCTTTGTGGAAGCTCGCAACGACGTCTGCGGCTTTGACGCGCTGGTAGGCGTCGGAGCCCAGGAAAAGCCTTGAGTGGTCGTCGATCAGGTTGAGGATCTCGGCCACCGAACCGTCGGCGAGCCGCCAGGCGGTGACGTCTGCCTGCCACATCTCGTTTGGTAGATCGGCTTCGAAGCGGATCCGCGAGCAGTGCGGGCGCTTCTGCGGCTGGGCCTCGATCAGCCCGTGGCGCTTGAGGACCCGCCAGATCGTCGAGACAGAAGGAACCGCGGGGAGCTCAGCTACGAGGTGCGCAGCGATCGTGTGCGCGCCGGCGTCGTGACCGGCGCTCGCCAGCTGCTCGCGCAGCCTCAGGATCGCCTCCTCGACTTCGGCGCTAATCGCCGCCGGAGACGACCGCGGCCGCCTGGAACGCGGCTCGAGGGCCTCCAGCCCGCCCTCCCGGTAGCGCGCCAACAGCTTGTAGATCCAGCTGCGATGGACCCCATGCGCCGCCGCCAGCTCGGCTACCGAACGTCCCTCCAGCACATGCGCCTCGACCAGATACCGCGCCTTGAACACGAGAAGACCCCCATGTCGGTGTCTCCCATGTCCTGACACATGTGTCGCCTATCTGCTGAAACCACACACTCTCATCCGCATAGGTTTCGCGGCTCCAGCGGGTCCAGCGGCGCGCTGTTTCGTGGTTCAAGAGGGGTCGGCGGCGCGCCGATATGGCCCGCATGAGCCGCACCCGCGTAGCCCTCGCCGCCGTCCTCGCGCTCGTCGCAGGGGCCGCGGCCGTGTTCCTTCTGATGCCCTCGAAGCACCAAGCGGCGGCCCAGAGCACGCCGGCGGCCTCGACGACCTCGATCCACACCGCCTACTTCACGGTGCCGGTCCCGGCCGGATGGACGGTCCGCGAGCAGTCCAACGCCAAGGGCGCCCACCAGTTCCAGCTCGGTTCGACGAAGGCGACGATCAACCCCCTCGGCATCGGTCCCGGCGGGACGGTTGCCGTGACGATCACCGAATCCACCCCGTCGGTACTCAGCAAGGGCAAGATCGACGGCAAGCCGGCCGGCACCTACACCGCAGCCGCTCTACTCCCCTTCACCGTCGGCCAGCCGGCCGGGGCCGAAGGCGTCCAGGTCGGCCAGCATGCGACCCCGACCACGCTCGACGGCGCCCAGGCGGGCGAAGAGGCCTTCTTCTACGGATACAAGGGACGCGACAACGTCCAGGTCGACCTGCTCGCCAAGCACGCCGGCCGCCTGTACCTGGTCGAGCTCGACGCAGAACCCCGGCTACAGGCCACGAGCAAGAGCGCCCTGTCCCAGATCCTCGGCGGCTGGCGCTTCACCTAGGTGTAGTTCCTAAGCACGTTCGTCAGTAGACATCCGGGCCCCCTTGGAGGCTGAGAGGAGCTGAAGCCACTCAGAACCCAAGGAGGACACCGGATGAAGCTCCACGGTAATGCCCGCACCTGTCCGAATAGCCGCCGCCTGCTTGTCGGGAGGGTGATCGAAGAAGGTTGGTCGGTGTCGGCCGCGGCAGCCGCCGCCGGCATCTCTGAGCGCACCGCTTATCGCTGGCTGAGACGCTGGCGCCAGCAGGGCCGTGAGGGGCTCGTCGATCGTTCCTCGCGACCGCTGCGCTCGCCCACGCAGTTGCCCGCGGCGAAGGTTCAGGCGATCAAGGCGCTGCGCAAGCTGCGGATGACCGCCTCGGAGATCGCCGAGGTGCTCTCACTCGCGCTCTCGACGGTCTCGCTGTGGCTGAAGCGGATCGGGCTGGGCAAGCGCTCACGTTTAGAGCCGCCGGAGCCACCGAACCGCTATGAGCGTCGCCACGCCGGAGAGCTCGTGCACGTCGATATCAAGCAGCTGGGACGCATCTCAGCGCGCGGAGCGGGGCACCGAATGGTGGGACACCGCAAGAGTCAGGTCTCCACCCACGCCGGCGGCGTCAAGCGCGGACTCACCCGCTTTGAGTACCTCCACGTGATGATCGACGATCACTCGCGCCTGGCCTATGCAGAGGTGCTGCCGACCTTGACCGCGCGCTGCTCGATCGAGTTCCTGGGGCGAGCAAATGCCTGGTTTGCAGAGCGCGGCGTGCGGATCAGGGCTGTGATGAGCGATAACGGCTCGGCGTACACCGCTCACGCATACCGCCGGGCGCTCGCAGAGCTCGGACTCCGGCATCTCCGAATCCGGCCCTATCGACCCCGCACCAACGGCAAGGCGGAGAGACTCATCCAGACCCTTCTGAACGAGTGGGCCTACGAGCGGATCTACGGCAGCTCAGGCGAGCGAGCCGCAGCGCTATCTCTCTACCTCGAGCGCTACAACTTCAGACGTCCACACGGCTCCCTCGGCCACCAGCCGCCCGCATCACGGCTGACCAACGTCGTTGGGAACTACACCTAGCCGGCGCGAGCGTGCGGGCGGCAACCCGCGCCCTGCCTGCGGCCCGCCGGCGGGAGCGGCCCGGGCCGGCCCCGTTGAGCGGTTCCTCGGGCGAGTGGGCCTCCGCGGTCGAGCGCCCTTCCGCGGACACGCGTCCTGCCGCGAGATCGCGGTCGTGTGACCACAGGTGCTGGAGCGCGTAGGCGCGGTACGGGCGCCACCGCTCGGCCAGCTCGGCCGCCCTCCGCGGGCTTCCGTCGCGTCCCAGCGCGACCAGCGAGCGGCGCACGCCCACGTCGCCCGGCAGGAACGCGTCGGGGTCGCGCAGCTCGCGCATCGCGACATACCCGGCCGTCCACTGCCCGATCCCGGGTAGCGCCAGCAGTGTCCGCCCCACCTCGCCGCGGTCGACGCCGCCGTCGAGAACGAGGTCGCCGTTGTCTACCGCGCGAGCGAGGCCGACGAGCGCCCGGCTGCGTGCGAGCGGCATCCCCAGCGACGCCGGATCGATGTCCGCGAGCGCAGCCGCAGACGGGAATGCGTGGGTGACCGCGCCGATCGGTTCCGCCAGCGGCTCACCGTGGGCCGCAACCAGCCGGCCCGCCAGGCCGCACGCGGCGCGCACCGAGACCTGCTGACCGAGGAGCGCCCTTACGGCCGTCTCGCAGCCGTCGACGCTTCCCGGGACCCGCCGCCCGGGAGCCGCCCGGACGAGCTCTGCCGAGGACGGCGTCCGAACCGAGCCGCTGCGACACCGCCACGGGGTCGGAGTCGAGATCCAGCAGTCGCCGGCAGCGGCTCACCGCGGGTCCGAAGTCGCGCAGGTCCTCGAGCCACAGCGTCGCCGTCACGTGATCGGATCCGACGCGCAGCTCGACCACGCCGAAGCCACGGGGTAGGCGCAGGCTGCGCCGGTAGGCACCGTCGACGGCCTCCTCGACGCCGGCCACCACCCGCGCCGCCAGGAACGAGATCAGCCCGTCCCCGTCGAACGGAACCCGCGCAGGTAGCCGTACGGTCAACCCGGCACCGGCTCCGGAGTCCTTGCGCCGTGCCGTCCGCAGCTGGGTGGGCGTCATCGCGAACACCTGCCGGATCGAGGTGTTGAAGTGCCGCACGCTCGAGAACCCCGCCGTCAGGGCGACGTCCGCCACCGCCAGGTCGGTGCGTTCCAGCAGCACCCGCGCGGTCTGCGCCCTGGAGGCCCGTGCGAGCGCCAGCGGTCCGGCGCCGAGGGCCTCGGACAGGCACCGGTGCAGGTGTCGTTCGGTGTAGCCGAGACGTCGGGCGAGACCGCCCACGCCCTCCCGATCGACCACCCCGTCGGAGATCAGGCGCATCGCACGCCCGACCAGATCGCCCCTCACGTCCCATTCCGGGGATCCGGGGGCCGCGTCCGGCCGGCAGCGCTTACAGGCGCGAAAGCCCGCCTCCTGCGCCGCAGCCGCAGTCGCGTAGAAGCGCACGTTGCGGGCATGGGGCGTCCTCGCCGGGCAGCTGGGCCGGCAATAGATACCCGTCGTCCGCACGGCGGTGATGAACCAGCCGTCAAAGCGGGCATCTTTCATCTCGATCGCCCGGTAGCAGTCCTCGAAGGCCAACACACCCCCGAGCATCGCATCCTGGGGCTCGCCTGTCTGGCCGGAATCGGACATGACCATCGCGGCCCCCGACCCCGCGGCGTCCTATCCGACGAAGCGCAGCGCCAGGATCGCCAGATCGTCCCGGTAGGGACCCGCGGCGGAGCGGGACAGGGCCTCGAGGATGTCCACCAGCTGCTCGGCCCCCGCGTCGGGAGGGCGGTCGGCCAGAGCCCGCTCGGGCGGGAGCACCTCGTCGGGCCCCTGGTCGGTGACCCCGTCGGTGTAGGCGATGATGCCGTCGCCCTCGCCCAGCCGGGCCTGCACCGGCTGCAGGTCGATGCTCGGCAGGACACCGAGCAGCGTGCCGGTGCTCGTCAGCGCTCGCGGCGGGCCCTGCGCCGGCACCAGCACCGGGGGCGGATGCCCCGCGCACGCGACCGTCGCCTCCAGACCTCCACTCGTCTCGCTGAGTTGGATGCACGCGGCCGTCACGAAGCGGCGGTCGAGGTCCTGGCGCAGGATCGTGTCGTTGAGCATCCGCAGCGCCTCGGCAGGCGAAGCGCCCCACTCGAGCAGGCTGCGCAGGGTCCAGCGCGCCATCGAGGTCAGGGCCGCCGCCGGAACCCCCTTGCCGGAGACGTCGCCGATGATCAGCGCCCAGCTGCCCGGGCCGGTCTGGAAGGCGTCGTAGAAGTCGCCGCCGACGAGACCGCTGTTGGGGACGAAGCGGGCCGCCACCTCGCAACCCGGGATCTCGGCCAGCGCGGACGGCAGGATGCCCCGCTGCAGGGTCTCGCTGATGGCCTCGCTGCGCGCCCGGGCCCGATCCCGCTCGACCGCCAGCCGTCCGAGGATCACCCCGAGCACGAGCGTCAGCAGCGTGAGCACGACCAGCGCCACGATCGCCTCGGTGATCGAGCGGTCGGCGGCGCGGTGGGCATCCTGCTGGCGGACGGCCTCGCGACGGGATACATCCAGCTGCAGCGCGGCAGTGCGAGCCCTGATCGCGTCGACCAGCCGCTTTCCCTGCAGCGTGGCCGCGAACGTGCGCGCGGCCGCCGGGTCGTGGCGGGCCGTGCCGAGCAGCGGCAGCACGTATCCGACCCCGTAGCTCCGTACCGCGGCGATCAACGCCTGGCTCTGGCGCACGTCGGCGTGGTTGGCGGCCGCCGCCCGCAGCAGCGCCTGCTCGGCGCCCGGCAGTTCGGCCCCTGCGCGGAACAGCGGCTGCAGGAACAGCGGCCTGGCGGTGATGACGTAGCCCCGCAGACCGGTCTCGACGTCCACGACCAGGCGCTCCACGTCGATCACGCGCACCAGGTAGTCGTCCGAACGTGTGGTCGCTTCGGCGTCGCGGCGCAGCGCCAACGTGTTGGCGAGCAGCAGCGAGACACCGATCGCCACCAGCAGCGCCCCGGCACCCACCAGCAGGGCGACCCTGTTTCGCAGCCCCCTGCCGGCGCCCGCGCCCCTGCGTCGCTCGCCCGGCGAGCCGCTCAACCCCCGGCGCCGGGACCCTCGTCCACGGCAGGCAGCCAGTCGAGCAGGCCCGCGACCGCGAACAGCCGTCGTATCCGCGGGGACCCCGGGGTCAGCGAGAAGGCCACCCCGGCGTCGCGGCAGAGACGCTCGCACAACAGCACGCAACGCAGGCCGGCCGAGTCCATGAACGTGACGGCCTCGATATCGAGCTTGACGGCGGTCGATCCCTCGGCGACGCCCTGCATGAGCGTGGTGACCTCAGGAGCCGCCGCGATATCGAGCTCGCCCGCGAGCGCGACCGTGGCGTGCTCGCCGGCCGTCTGAATCCCGATCTCGAGATGCCCGGACGGGTTGGACCTGCGGGCGGGTTGGGCGTCTGGTGGCATTCCTCCTCGGGCTTCCCGGCGCGGATGGTACCCATGCCCCCACGGGGGGCGGGGAGGCAAACCTTCGCAAAGAGCGACAAAATTGCCCCTTGACGGGAGCGTTGCGGTTCCCCTACGATTCACGCGCCGCCCTCTGAGCTGGTCGGAGGTTGGTGCGGTGTCCGAACTCGACCACGGAACCCGCTGAGGATGGGGATCATCCCGAAAGGACTAAATGGGGCGAGGGGGCGACATGGGACGTCGATGTGGGGGACTGGTTCGTCGGTTGCTGGGCGCTTCCGGCGCGAAACCGCGTCCCCGTGCCGGGTCGTCCGGCCCGTCGCACCGCCGTGTGCGCCCGCGCACCTGGGCACTGACCCTCGTGATCGCGCTCGTCGTGGCGGCCGGCGCCACGATCGCCACTGAGGCCCAGGCCCGCAAGACCTCCCCGCAGCACGTGATCATCCACATCACGTGCAACAAAGTCACGTACCTCTTCCTCGGCTTCCCCGAAGGCGTCACGAACGGCGTGCACCCGAAGGTCAAGGTCAACGGGAAAGTCGTCAACAACTACAAGACCGCGACGAACTTCTACGGCTCGATCGCCGAGACCAGCATCCCGGTGCGGATACCGGTCACCGGCAAGGTCCTGATCCAGGCGGGCGCGACCTGGAACACGAACGAAGTCGTGGGCGAGAGCGGGACCAAGAAAGAAGAAAAAGAATGCCCCGGCGAAGGCGAAGGCGCCTTCACGATCGAAAAGGAACAGCGCCTCAGCGGCGAAGCGGCCTACACCAGCAACGAACTCCAGGGCAAAGTCGGGCAGACGATCGAATACCACGTGGTCCTCAAGAACACCGGCACCCTGCCGCTGACGTTCTCGAACTTCGTGGACCCGAACTGCGAAAAAGTCAAAAACGTCCCGACCAAAGAAGTGCAGCCGGAAGAAGCCGTCACGATCTCCTGCGAACACCCGATCACTGCGCTCGGGCTGTATACGAACGAAGCATCCATCGAAGCCAACCAGAAAGTCGGCAAAGAGAGTTCGAACACGGTCAAGGTCAACGTTCCCGCGGAACCGCACTTCTCGCTCACCAAGGAACAGAAGATTGCCGGTGAATCGAGCTACACCAAAAGCGAACTTACAACCGAACTCGGCAAAGTCGTCGACTACAAGGTCATCGTCAAGAATACCGGCAACGTAAACCTGAAATTCGGCGAACTGAGCGACGGCAACTGCGAAAACATCAAAGGCGGCCCCGGCGAAGCCGAACTGAAACCCGGCGAATCGGCCACCTTCACGTGTGAACACATCGCGAACACGGTCGGCAAATACGCCAACCAGGCGTCGCTCACGGGCACACCGCCGATGGAAATGGGCTTCCCGCTCACGGAAAGCTCCAACAAGGTTGAAGTCAACGTTCCCAAAAAAGCGAACTTCACGATCGAAAAGACCCAGCGCGTCGCGGGCGTGGGCACCTTCACCAAATCTGAAATCACCGGCGCCAAAATCGGCCAGGCCGTCGAATACCACGTGGTCGTCAAGAACAACGGCAACGTGGCGCTGAAATTCGGCACCCTCACCGACGCCAACTGCGAACTCATCACGGGCGGTGCCAGCGAACTCGCACCCGGCGCCGAAACGACCTTCTCCTGCACCCACACACTTGCCGCGGTGGGCCCCTACAGCAACGAAGCTTCGATCGAAGGCAACGAAGGCACCGGCACCAAAACATCCAACAAGGTGACCGTCTCGGTAACCGAAGAAGCCGGCTACACGATCGAAAAGCTCCAGCGCATCCAGGGCGAAGCCAACTACACCAAAAGCGAAGTCACCGGCAAAACCGGCCAGACGGTCGAATACGAGATCGTCGTCAAGAACACGGGCAACGCGGCGCTCAAATTCGGCGTCCTGAAAGACGCCAACTGCGAAGGCGTCACCCCGTCCGGGCCGACCGAACTCGCGCCCGCGACCGAAGAGACCTTCACCTGCTCCCACGTGCTCGGCAACGCAGGCCCCTACACCAACGAAGCCTCGATCGAAGGCAGCAACGGCACCGGCACGAAAACTTCCAACCCCGTGGTCGCCAAAAGCGCATCGGCCCCGTCCTTCACGGTCGAAAAGCGCCAGCGCCTCGGCGGGGCGGGCCCGTACACGACCGGCACGCTCACGGGCGAAGTCGGCGAGACGGCCGAATACGAGGTGATCGTCAAAAACACCGGCAACCAGCCGCTCAAATTCACGGCGCTGAAAGACACCGGCTGCGAAGGCATCTCGCCCGCCGGCGCCACCGAAGTCCCGATCGGTGCAGAAGAGACCTTCACCTGCAGCCACGTCCTCGGCGTCGGCAGCTACACCAACGAAGCCTCGATCACCGGCAACCTGGAAACCGGCTCGGAGACCTCGAACAAAGTGACGATCACGGTCGCGGCCGAACCCTCCTTCACGATCGAAAAGCTCGAGAAGATCGCGGGCGAAGGCAGCTTCACGGCGTCCGAACACAGCGCCGAAGTCGGCCAGACAGCCGACTACGAGGTGATCGTCAAGAACACCGGCAACGTGCCGTTGACGTTCGCCAACTTCACGGACGCCAACTGCACCAACATCAAAGGCGGGCCCACCAAAGCACTGGCCCCCGGAGAATCTGCCACCTACACGTGCGAACACGCCCTCACCGCTGCCGGCACCTACACCAACCAAGCTTCGGTGGAAGGCGACCCGCCGGCCGAAGACGGCCTGCCGATCACGCACAGCTCCAACCCGGTCGTCGTCAACATCCCCGAAAACCCCGAATTCACGATCGAAAAGCTCCAGCGCCTCAAAGGCGAAGTCAACTACACGGTCTCCGAATTGAAAGGCAAAATCGGTCAGACGGTCGAATACAAGATCGTCGTCAAGAACACCGGCAACATGCCGCTGACCTTCACGCCGCTGGAAGACCCCAACTGCGAAGGCATCACCCCGTCCGGGACGACCGAACTCAACCTCGGCAAAGAAGAGACCTTCACCTGCACGCACGTCCTCACGGCCGTCGGCAAATACCACAACTCGGCGTCGATCGAAGCGAACGACCCGATCAAACACACGTCGAACGAAGTAACGGTCGAAGTCCCCTCAGAACCGTCCTACACGATCGAAAAGCAGCAGCGGATCAAAGGCGAAGCCAACTACAGCACGGCTGAAAAAACGGGCAAACTCGGCCAGACGGTCGAATACAAGATCGTCGTCAAGAACACCGGCAACGTCACGCTCAAATTCGCCGCCCTGAAAGACACCGGCTGCGAAGGCCTCACCCCCTCGGGCGCCACGGAACTGAAATCACTCGAAGAAGAGACCTTCACCTGCACTCACGTGCTGGCCGTCGGCACCACCACCAACGAAGCCACGATCGAAGGCAACGAAGGCGGGCACCAAGACCTCCAACCCGGTGGTCGTGAAAGTCCCCGCCAACCCCGCCTACACGATCGAAAAGCAGCAGCGGATCGCGGGCGAACCCTTCTTCACGGTCTCCGAACTGACGGCTGAACTCGGCGAAACGGTCGAATACCAGATCATCGTCAACAACACCGGCAACGTGCCGCTGAAATTTGCGCCGCTGAAAGACCCCGGCTGCGAAGGCATCACGCCGCCGGGCGCCACCGAACTCCAGGTCGGCACGGGCGAGACCTTCCTCTGCAGCCACGTGCTCGGCTCGGTCGGCAGCTACACCAACGAAGCCTCGATCGAACCCACCGAAGCCGCCACCAAAAACTCCAACAAAGTCGTCGTCAAAGTCGCAACCAAAGCGACCTTCACGATCGAAAAGCAGCAGCGGATCAAAGGCGAACCCAGCTACAGCGCGGCCGAACACACCGGCGCGCTCGGCCAGACGGTCGAATACCTGATCGTCGTCAAGAACACGGGCAACGTGGCGCTCAAATTCGGCGCCCTCAAAGACGCCAACTGCGAAGGCATCTCGCCGATTGGCGCCACCGAAGTCGGCGTCGGCAAAGAAGAGTCCTTCAGCTGCAGCCACGTGCTGGCGGTCGGCACCTACACCAACGAAGCCTCGATCGAAGGCAACGAAGGCGCCGGCACCAAGACCTCCAACAAAGTCACGACCAAAGTCCCGGCCGAACCGTCGTTCACGCTCGAAAAGCAGCAACGGATCGCGGGCGAAGGCAGCTACAGCACCGGTGAACTGAACGGCAAACTCGGCCAGACGGTCGAATACAAGTTCATCGCCAAGAACACGGGCAACCTGCCGCTCAAATTCGGCGCGCTGAAAGACACCGGTTGCGAAGGCATCACGCCCTCCGGCCCCACCGAACTGAAAGTCGGCGAAGAAGAGTCCTTCACCTGCACCCACGTGCTCACGGTCGGCACGACCACCAACGAAGCCTCGATCGAAGGCAACGAAGGCACCGGCAAAAAAACCTCCAACGTGGTCACGGTCAAAGTCGCGGCCGAACCGTCCTTCACGATCGACAAGGAACAGAAGATCAAAGGCGAAGGCGCGTTCACGACCCTGAAATCAGCGGCAAACTCGGTCAGACGGTCGAATACAAGATCACCGTCAAGAACACGGGCAACCTGCCGCTCAAATTCAGCGCCCTCACCGACGCCAACTGCAGCGGCATCACGCCGCCCGGCGCCACCGAACTCGCCGTCGGCAAAGAAGAGTCCTTCACCTGCAGCCACGTGCTGGCCGTCGGCACCTACACCAACGAAGCCTCGATCGAAGGCAACGAAGGCACCGGCACCCAGACGTCCAACAAAGTAACCGCCAAAGTCGCGGCCGAACCGTCCTTCACGATCACCAAGGAACAGAAGATCGCCGGCGAAGTCGCCTACACCGCGGGCGAACTGACCGGGAAACTCGGTCAGACGGTCGAATACAAGATCACGGTCAAGAACACGGGCAACCTGCCGCTCAAACTCAGCGCGCTGAAAGACACCGGCTGCAGCGGGATCACGCCCTCCGGCCCGACCGAACTCGCCGTCGGCAAAGAAGAGTCCTTCACCTGCAGCCACACGCTCGCGGTCGGCACCACGACCAACGAAGCCTCGATCGAAGGCAACGAAGGCACCGGGATCCAGACGTCCAACAAAGTCACCGACCAAAGTCAACGCCGAACCCAACTTCACGATCGAGAAGCAGCAGCGGATCGCCGGGGAAGGCACATACACCTCGGGCGAACACACCGGCAAACTCGGGCAGACCGTCGAATACAAGATCATCGTCCGCAACACCGGCAACCTGCCGCTGAAATTCGCGGCTCTGAAAGACAGCGGCTGCAGCGGGATCACGCCGCCCGGCGCGACCGAACTGGCCGTCGGTGCCGAAGAGTCCTTCACCTGCAGCCACACGCTGGCGGTCGGCACGACCACCAACGAAGCCTCGATCGAAGGCAACGAAGGCACCGCCACCAAGACCTCCAACAAAGTCACCACCAAAGTCGCCGCCGAACCGAGCTTCTCGATCGAAAAGCAGCAGCGCATCAAAGGCGAAGCGAACTACGTCGCGGGCGAACTGAAAGGCGAACTCGGCCAGACGGTCGAATACAAGGTCTCGGTCAAGAACACCGGCAACGTGCCGCTGAAATTCGCCGCCCTGAAAGACGCTACCTGCGAAGGCATCACCCCGTCGGGCGCCACCGAACTCGCCGTCGGCGAAGAAGAGTCCTTCACGTGCACGCACGTGCTCACGGTCGGCACCACGACCAACGAAGCCACGATCGAAGGCGAAGGCGCCGGCACCAAGAGCTCTAACAAAGTCACCGCCAAAGTCACCGCCGAACCGAACTACACGATCGAAAAGCTCCAGCGGATCCAGGGCGAAGGCACCTACGTGTCCTCCGCCAAGTCCGGCAAACTCGGCCAGACCGTCGAATACAAGATCGTCGTCAAGAACACCGGCAACCTGCCGCTCAAATTCAGCGCCCTGACGGACAGCGGCTGCGAAGGCCTCACCCCGCCCGGGGCGACCGAACTCGCCGTCGGGGCCGAAGAGTCCTTCACCTGCAGCCACGTGCTCGTGGTCGGCGCCAACAACAACGAAGCCTCGATCGAAGGCAACGAAGGCACCGGCAAAAAGACCTCCAACAAAGTCACGACCACGGTGGCCTCCGAACCGACCTTCTCAATCGAAAAGTTCCAGAAGATCGCCGGCGAACCGACCTACACCACCAGCGAAGTCGTCGGCTCGCTCGGACAGACGGTCGAATACAAGGTCGTCGTCACCAACACCGGCAACGTTCCGCTGAAATTCAGCGCGCTGACGGACACCGGCTGCGAAGGGGTGACGCCGCCCAGCACGACCGAACTGGCGGTCGGCAAATCCGAGAACTTCACCTGCACGCACACGCTCGGCGCGGTCGGCAACTACGTCAACGAAGCCTCGATCGAAGGCAACGAAGGCACCGGCAAAAAGTCCTCCAACAAAGTCACCGCCAAAGTCAACGCCGAACCCTCCTACACGATCGAAAAGCTCCAGCGGATCGCCGGCGAACCCACCTACGGCGCGGCTGAAGTCAGCGGCAAACTGGGCCAGACCGTCGAATACGAGATCGTCGTCAAGAACACCGGCAACGTCACGCTCAAATTTGGCGCTCTCACCGACGCCAACTGCAGCGGCATCGCGCCGTCCGGTGCGACCGAACTGAAAGCCGGCAAAGAAGAGACCTTCACCTGCAGCCACACGCTGGCGGTCGGCTCCTACAGCAACGAAGCCTCGATCGAAGGCAACGAAGGCACCGCCAAAAAGACCTCCAACAAAGTCACCGCCAAAGTGCCCGCCGAACCGAGCTTCACGATCGAAAAGCTCCAGCGGATCAAAGGCGAAGGCAGCTACAGCTCGGCCGGCAAGACCGGCAAAATCGGCCAGACGGTCGAATACCAGATCGTCGTCAAGAACACCGGCAACCTGGCGCTCAAATTCGCCGCCCTCAAAGACACCGGCTGCGAAAGCCTCGCCCCCTCCGGCACGACCGAACTCGCCGTCGGCAAAGAAGAGCTCTTCACCTGCAGCCACGTGCTCGGCGCGGTCGGCCCGTACAACAACGAAGCCTCGATCGAAGGCAACGAAGGCACAAGTACCAAGACCTCCAACAAAGTCACGGCCACGGTCAACGCCGAACCGTCCTTCACGATCAACAAGGAACAGAAGATCGCAGGCGAAGCCAGCTACACCGCGGGCGAAGTGACCGGCAAAGTCGGCCAGACGGTCGAATACAAGATCACCGTCAAGAACACCGGCAACGTGGCCGTCAAATTCGCCGCCCTCAAAGACGCCAACTGCGGCGCCATCACCCCGTCCGGCCCCACGGAACTGGCGGCCGGCAAAGAAGAGTCCTTCACCTGCAGCCACACGCTCGCGGTCGGCACCTACACCAACGAAGCCTCGATCGAAGGCAACGAAGGCACCGGCACCCAGACATCCAACAAAGTCACCGCCAAAGTGCCCGCCGAACCCAACTTCATCATCGAGAAGCAACAGCGGATTGCAGGGGAAGGCACCTACACCTCCGCCGAACACACCGGCAAACTCGGCCAGATCGTCGAATACAAGATCATCGTCCGCAACACCGGCAACGTGGCCCTCAAATTCGCCGCCATCAAAGACACCGGCTGCGAAGGCCTGACCCCGACCGGCCCGACCGAACTCGCGGTCGGCAGCGAAGAGTTCTTCACCTGCACCCACACGCTGGGGGCGGTCGGCAGCTACGTCAACGAAGCCTCGATCGAAGGCAGCGAAGGCACCGGCACCAAAACGTCCAACAAAGCCACGACGAAAGTCAACGCCGAACCGTCCTACGCGATCGAAAAGCAGCAGCGCGTCAACGGCGAAGGCACCTTCGGCGTCAGCGAAGCCTCCGGCAAACTGGGCCAGACGGTCGAATACAAGGTGATCGTCAAGAACACCGGCAACGTGGCGCTCAAATTCAGCGCCCTGACAGACACGGGCTGCGAAGGCCTCGCCCCGTCGGGCGCGACCGAACTGGCCGCCGGCAAAGAAGAGACCTTCACCTGCAGCCACACGCTCTCCGCCGTCGGCACCTACGAAAACAAGGCCTCGATCGAAGGCAACGAAGGCACCGGCAAAAAGGAATCCAACGTCGTAAAGGCCAAAGTCGCCGCCGAACCGTCGTTCACGATCGAAAAGCAGCAGCGCGTCAACGGCGAAGGCACCTTCAGCACCTCCGAAAAGTCCGGCAAAATCGGCCAGACCGTCGAATACAAGATCAACGTCAAGAACACCGGCAACGTCACGCTCAAATTCAGCGCCCTGACCGACGCCGGCTGCACCGGCATCACGCCGCCCGGCGCGACCGAACTGAAAGCGGGCGAAGAAGAGACCTTCACCTGCACGCACTCGCTCTCGGCGGTCGGCAGCTACAGCAACGAAGCCTCGATCGAAGGCAACGAAGGCACCGGCAAAAAGACGTCCAACAAAGTCACCGCCAAAGTCCCGGCCGAACCGTCCTACATCATCGAGAAGCAGCAGCGGATCGCCGGCGAAGGCACCTACACCTCCGCCGAACACACCGGCAAAGTCGGCCAGGTCGTCGAATACAAGATCATCGTCCGCAACACCGGCAACGTGGCCCTCAAATTCGGCGCCATGAAAGACACCGGCTGCACCGGCCTCTCGCCTTCGGGCACGACCGAAGTCCTCGCGGGCGGCGAAGAGTTCTTCACCTGCACCCACACCCTCACCGCGGTCGGCTCCTACACCAACGAAGCCTCGATCGAAGGCGGCGAAGGCACCGGCACCAAGACCTCCAACAAAGCCACGACCAAAATCCCGGCCGAACCGTCCTTCACGATCGCCAAGGAACAGAAGATCGAAGGCGAAGCCGGCTACGCCAGCGCCGAAAAGACCGGCAAAACCGGCCAGAAGGTCGAATACAAGATCATCGTCAAGAACACCGGCAACGTGGCGATCAAATTCAGCGCCCTGAAAGACACCGGCTGCGAAGGCATCTCGCCCTCCACCGCGACCGAACTCGCCGCCGGCGCCGAAGAGGCCTTCACCTGCACGCACAAACTGTCTGGGCTCGGCTCCTACACCAACGAAGCCTCGATCGAAGGCAACGAAGGCACCGGCACCAAGACCTCCAACAAAGTCACGGCCAAAGTCAACGCCGAACCGTCCTACACGATCGAAAAGCAGCAGCGGGTCAACGCCGAAGGCTCCTTCAGCACGTCCGAAAAGTCGGGCAAAATCGGCCAGACCGTCGAATACAAGGTGATCGTGCGCAACACCGGCAACGTGGCGATCAAATTCAGCGCCCTGAAAGACACCGGCTGCGAAGGCATCTCCCCCTCCACCGCGACCGAACTCGCCGCCGGCGCCGAAGAGACCTTCACCTGCAGCCACAAACTCGCGGGCGTGGGCAACTACAGCAACGAAGCCTCGATCGAAGGCAACGAAGGCACCGGCACCAAGACCTCCAACAAGGTCACCGCCTCGGTCGCCTCCGAACCGTCCTACGCGATCGAAAAGCTCCAGCGCCTGGCCGGCGAATCGTCCTACGGCGTGGCTGAAAAGACCGGCACCTCCGGCCAGCTGATCGAATACAAGATCGTCGTCAAGAACACCGGCAACGTGCCGATCAAATTCAGCGCCCTCAAAGACAGCAGCTGCGAAGGCCTCGCCCCGTCCGGCGCCACCGAACTCGCGCCCGGCGCCGAAGAGAGCTTCACCTGCACCCACAAACTGGCCGTCGGCACCTACACCAACGAAGCCTCGATCGAAGGCGGCGAAGGCACCGGCACCAAGACCTCCAACAAAGTCACGGCCAAAGTCAACGCCGAACCGAGCTTCACGATCGCCAAGGAACAGAAGATCGCCGGCGAAGCCTCCTACACCAACACCGAACGGACCGGCAAAATCGGCCAGGTCGTCGAATACAAGGTCGTCGTCAAGAACACCGGCAACGTCGCGGTCAAATTCAGCGCGCTGAAAGACACCGCCTGCGAAGGCGTCTCCCCGTCCGGGACGACCGAACTGGCCATCGGCAAAGAAGAGTCCTTCACCTGCACCCACAAACTGTCGGCCGTCGGCTCCTACACCAACGAAGCCTCGATCGAAGGCGAAGGGGCGGGCACGAAGACGTCCAACAAAGTGGTCGCCAAAGTCAACGCCGAACCGAACTTCACGATCGAAAAGCAGCAGCGGGTCAACGGCGAAAGCTCCTACACGAGCGCCGAACGCAGCGCCCAGGGCGGCCAGACGATGGAATACAAGGTCATCGTCAAGAACACCGGCAACGTGACGATCAAATTCGGCGCCCTGAAAGACTCAGGCTGCGAAGGCATCACGCCCTCTGGCCCCACCGAACTCGCCGCCGGCAGCGAAGAGTCCTTCACCTGCACCCACGGGCTGATCAACACCGGCACCTACAGCAACGAAGCCTCGATCGAAGGCAACGAAGGCACCGGCACCAGGACGTCCAACAAAGTCAGCGCGAAAGTCTCGACCAAAGCGGCCTACACGATCACGAAGGAACAGCGGATCAAAGGCGAAAGCTCCTACACGACCTCCGAACTGAGCGGGGAAGTCGGACAGGTCGTCGAATACAAGATCACGGTCAAGAACACGGGCAACGTCTCGATCCTCTACGGGTCGCTCAAAGACGCCGCCTGCTCGAGCATCTCCCCGTCGGGCGAGACCGAACTCGCGCCGGGCAAAGAAGAGAGCTTCACCTGCACGCACACGCTGACCTCCGTCGGCACCTACTCCAACGAAGCCTCTATCGAAGCCTGCGGCGTCGGCACCCAGAGCTCCAACAAGGTGACCGTCAAAGTCACTGCGAAACCGTCCTTCACGATCGAAAAGCAGCAGAAGGTCGCGGGCGAAAGCTCCTACTCGAGCGCTGAAAAGAACGCTGAAGTCGGCCAGAGCATCAGCTACCTGATCGTCGTCAAGAACACCGGCAACGTCGGGCTCAAATTCAGCACCCTGAAAGACAGCGGCTGCGAAGGCATCCTGCCCAGCGGCACGAGCGAACTGGCGGCGGGCAAAGAAGAGAGCTTCACCTGCAGCCACACGCTGACGACCGCCGGCACCTACAGCAACGAAGCCTCGATCGAAGGCAACGAAGGCACCGGCACCAAGACGTCCAACAAAGTCACGGTCAAAATTCCGGCGAAACCCGCCTACACGATCGAAAAGCTCCAGCGGCTGAGCGGCGAAAGCGCCTACACCAAAAACGAACTCAGCGGCAAATACGGCCAGAAGGTCGAATACAAGGTGCTCGTCAAGAACACCGGCAACGTGACGCTCAAATTCGGCGCCCTCAAAGACTCCGCCTGCGAAAACATCTCGCCGTCCGGCGCCACCGAACTGGCCAACGGCAAAGAAGAGGCCTTCACCTGCGAACACACGCTGGCCAGCACCGGCAGCTACTCCAACGAAGCCTCGATCGAAAACGGCGAAGGCGCAGGCAACAAGACATCCAACAAAGTCACGGTCACGGTCAAACCCGAAGCGAACTACTCGATCGAAAAGCTCCAGCGCATCGGCGCCGAAAGCTACGGCAGCGAAACCCGCGCGGCGACGGTCGGACAGACGGTCGAATACGCGATCGCGATCAAGAACACCGGCAACGTGTCGCTGACGTTCTCGGGCTTCGTCGACGAACACTGTGACGCCGGCACCCTGGCGGGCGGCCCGGGCGGCGCCCTGAAACCGGCCGAATCTGCGACCTACACGTGCAGCCACGTGATCACCACCGGCGACCAGACGAAAGGCTCCTTCACCAACGAAGCCTCGATCACCGGCTCCGAAGGTACGGGCAAAAAGAGCTCCAACAAAGTCGAAGTCACCGTCCCGGCCTCCTGCAAAAAGACGCCCTACGAGGTCGACGGCCGCTGGCACTACAGCGCCGGCGGCAGCCCGGGCAACTGGAGCAACACCGGCGACATCGTGTGCGGCAAACAGATCAGCTTCGGCCCGCAGGCGATGGAAGGCGAACAGCGGCTCAAACCGGGCACCGAAATCAAGGGTGGCTGGGACTTCAAGATCACCGACTTCCACACCACGAAATGGAACGTCACGTTCGCCGAAGGCCGCATCATCTTCCGTCACGTGGCCTGCGAAAAAGGCGAAACACCGCTGAAAGAACTGCTCGAAATCCCGCTGCCCAAAGAGGTTTACAACAACGTCTTCATCAACGAATGGTTCCCGAGCAGCGAACAGTCGAACGCACTCGTCTACCAGGGCAAAACCACGATCCCGGCGATCTGCGGCACGCACGGCGAAAACAACGTCCTGCTGGGTAAGAACTACTCGCTCCGAAAACGGAGGGACTTGGGAAGGCTACATGACCCTCGAATAGGGTCCCGCCGGCGCCGCGCGTGAGCGCGGGGCGCCGGCTGACAGCTTCCGGAGGGTGCGCCCGCGGCCGCTGAGAGCTTCAGAAGACCTTGGCCGTGGCGGATGTGCGCGGGCTCTTGCGCGCGATCTGGACCGCCCCGGCACGGCGCACCCAGGCGCTGAGGACCTCCTGCCCCCACGGGCTGCGGAAGGCCACCCGCGAGACCAGGCGCATGTGCGCCGCGGCGCGGGTTCCGTCGGTGAGGTAGACCACCCACCGATACGGGTGCCCGCGCAGCTCGTAGTAGGTCCCCAGGCGGGGAAAGGATCCCCGAGCCATCACACGGTCGCCGTGGCGCACCAGCAGGAAGCGGATCGCCGGCTCCATCGGCTGGGTCCCGAGATCGAGCGCCCCGAAGCGGTAGGCGACCCCCTGGCCGGCCGGCAGCACCCGCTCCAGCGCCGCTCGCCATGGCGGCCACCGGGCGGTACTCATAGACATGTGAGTCGGGCCGCTCTTCAGCGGCCACGGCGAAGCCCACGAGCGCCAGGCCCGCCAGGCCGCCGAGCGCCAGCGACACGCCCGCCGCCAGCGTCCGCCGGCCACCGCCCCAGCCGCCTCGCAGGCGCTCGCCGAGCGAGCTGCGGGAGAGCAGCATCCTGATCACGGCGCCAGCAACCAGCCACAGCGCCCAGAACAGCACCAGCGACACCCAGAAGCCCGAGCTCCGAGCCCCACCAGAGCGTGTAGCCGAGGGTTTCCGCGAGCAGTCGCGAGGCAGGGTTGTTGGCCACCTGCTCGACCATCGCCGCACACAGCCCGAGCGCGATCAGGGCCGCCGCGAACAGGTCCCAGCGGCGGCACAGGCCGGCCACGAGCAGCGCCGCCACCAGCGCGGCCAGCACCGCCAGCGCCGAGTTCGTCTGCGCGGAGCTCGGGGCGTGCAGCACGTCGAGCTTGCGCTCCCACTCGCTGGCCGGGACATACAGCCACCACGGCCTCTCCCCCACCGCCCGCACGAGCGCGTGCCATCCGGTCCTCGAGCCCAGCGTGTGGCCGCGGTGCTCCACCGTGCGGGCGATCATGGTGAAGTTCCCCGGGCTTTCCTGCAGCTGCTCGACCACCGGCGCCGTCCAGCAGACGCAGAGGACGATCAGGGCGCCCAGCGCCCAGGGCCACACGCGGGCCCGTCGGGGAGCCGGCGCCTTCTCCTCGGCGTCCCCTGGGCTCGACGAGATCTCGGTAGCGGCGGCGGCCCGGCGGGCGGCGAGCCGCCCCAACATCAGCCGCAGTGCGAGCCCGCCCAGGCCCACCCCCAGCACCACCAGCGTGGGCGCAAGGTACATGAGGTGGGTCTGCAGCACGAACGAGCTCAGCAGCGCTGCCAGCGGCAGCAGCCGGTATTCCCCGCACGCCAGGGACCATCCGACGAACAACAGCGCCAGGAACGGGAACAGGGCGGCGGCCGGGTTCCAGATGTCGTGCAGGGCCTCACCCGGCAGCGACTGGCACATCAGCGAGATCCCGAAGGCGGCCGCGAACATCAGCACGAACCCGCCCCGGCGGCGTGCCAGCGCCACGCAGAGGACGATCGCGAGCGTGTTGAGCACGCACATCGTCACCGCCAGGCTGGCCACGGAGCCGTAGTGGGCCGGCAGCGCCAGCAGCCAGTAGAGCATCGGCCCGGGGCTGTGCATCACCTGCCCGTGGACCACGAGCCCCGCCTCGGAGTACTGGCCGACGAGCGGGGTGTGGGCGGTCAGGACGTCCCAGCCGCGGGTGGCGATGATGCCGTCGTCTCCCGCCGGGATCCACCCGTCCCGTACGGCTTTCACCGTCGAGCTGATCACCGGCAGCGCCGCCAGCAACCCGGTGGCGAGCACCAGCAGCCGCCGGCCGATCACGCCCCAGCGTGGCTCTGGCACCCTCGGCCTGGGTGCAAGGCGCGGCCGGCGCATGGCCCTGCAGGCTACTCAGGCGGTCACTCGGCCCTGCAGCTCTCCCTGTGCGAGCCTGCTGCGCAGCACCTTCTTGTCGAACTTGCCGACGCTCGTCTTGGGGACCTCGTCGATGAACGCGAACTCGTCCGGCAGCCACCACTTCGCGACCCGCCCGCGCAGGTGCTCGAGCAGCTCCTCGGCGCCCACGTCCGAGCCCTCGCGCAGCACCACGCAACACAGCGGGCGCTCGGCCCAGCGCTCGTCGGGCTTGGCGATCACGGCGGCCTCGACCACGTCGGGGTGGGCCATGACCTCGTTCTCGAGCTCCACCGAGGAGATCCACTCGCCGCCGGACTTGATCACGTCCTTGGAGCGGTCGGTGATCTGCACCGACGCGTTCTCGTCGACCGCCGCGATGTCGCCGGTGCGCAGCCAGCCACGGTCGAATTTGTCCGGCGTGGCGCCTTCGCGGAAGTAGCCGGAGGCCACCCACGGACCGCTGACCTGGATCTCCCCCGTGGACTCCCCGTCCCAGGGAACCTCGCTGCCGTCGTCGTCGATCAGGCGCAGCTCCACCCACGGCAGCGGTATGCCCTGGCGGGCACGGTTGTCCCAGTAGGCGTCGTCGTGCTCGACCCTCGCGCGGGCGCGAGTAGGTGGCCACGGGGCTGGTCTCGGTCATCCCCCAGGCCTGGAACATGCGCACGCCGTGGCGCTCCTCGAAGTCCTTCATCAGCGACCGCGGGACCGCCGAGCCGCCGCAGGCGGCGTTGTTGAGCGAGCTCAGGTCGAGCTCGGGATGCTCGTCGGCGTAGCGCAGCAGGTCCTGGAAGATCGTCGGCACGCAGCCCATCAGGGTCGGCCGCTCCGCGCTGATCAGCGTGGCCAGCGACTCGGCGTCCAGGAAGCGGTCCGGCAGGATCAGGTCCGAGCCGGCCAGCGCGGCCCCGTAGGGCAGGCCCCAGGCGTTGGCGTGGAACATCGGCACCACCGCCAGCACCCGGTCTTCGCGCGCCAGCCCGGTGCCGTCGCTCATCAGCGTGGCCGTCGAGTGCATGCTGATCGAGCGGTGCGAGTACAGGACGCCCTTGGGGTTGCCGGTGGTGCCGCTCGTGTAGCAGAGCGCCGCCGCCTGGCGCTCGTCGAGCTCGGGGAAGTCGAACGGCTCGGGCCCCGCGTCGCGCCAGCAGCTCCTCGTAGCGCAGCGCGCCGGGCAGGCCCGCCGGCCTCGCCGTCGCCGATCACGACGTAGTGCTCCACGCACTCGAGCTCGGGCGCGAGTTCTTCCATCAGCGGCACGAGCGACGTCGTCGACGAAGATGACCCGGTCCTCGGCGTGGTTGATGATGTACACGAGCTGCTCGGCGAACAGCCGCACGTTCAGCGTGTGCAGGACCGCCCCCGTGCACGGGACCGCCATGTAGAGCTCGAAGTGGCGCTGGTTGTTCCACGCGAAGGTCCCCACGCGGTCACCCTGCTCCACGCCCAGGCGCGCGAGTGCGTGCGCCGCGCGGTCCACGCGATCGGCCAGCTCGGCGTGGCTGAGGCGCTCGACCGTCTTCTGCGGGGTCACGCTCACCACCTCGGCCCCGTGGTTGCAGCGCCGCATGCGGCGGCGGATGTGGTTCAGCGTCAGCTGGAAGTCGTCCTGCATCATCCCCGGCAGCAATTCACTCATGCCCCTCTAGCTCCCTCCCTGTAGGCAACCTTGGCGAACCGATCGTAGATCGCGGCGGTTCGCTGCGCGATCTCCTCCCAGTCGAAGCGCAGCACGTGCTCGGAGGCCTCGGCCACGAGCCGGTCGCGCAGGCCGTCGTCGACGAGCAGCCGCTCGATCATCACGCCGAGGTGCTCGGCGTCGCCGCCGTGGAAGCGCAGGCCCACCCGCTCCCCGTGCGGCACGACCTCGCGCAGGCCGCCGGTGTCGGCCACGATGCACGGGCACCCCGAGGCCATCGCCTCGAGCGCCACCAGCCCGAAGGGCTCGTAGATCGAGGGCACCACGCACAGGTCGCTGATGCGGTACAGCGAGTGCAGCACGTCGTCGCCGATCCAGCCGAGGAAGGTGCCGTGCTCAGATAGCCCCAGGCGCTCGGCCTGGCTGCGCAGCTCGGCCTCGTGGGTGCCGCTGCCGGCCACCAGGAAGCGGACCTTGCCGACGCGCTCGATCACGCCGGGGAGGGCGTCGAGGGCCAGCTGGAAGCCCTTCTCGTAGACGAGCCGGCCCACCAGCAGCACGAGCCGCTCCTCGGGTTGGGCGAAGCTCGCCCGCATCGCCGCCAGATCCCCGGTGGGGCGCAGTTCGGCCGGGTCGACGCCGTTGGGGATCACCGATACCCGCCGCTCGTCGATCCCGAAGATGTCGGCGACGTGCCCGCGCATGTAGTAGGAGCACACGATCACCGCGTCGGCCCGCCGGGCCATCCAGCGCTCGACCCCGTGGATGTGGGCCTGCGGCTGATCCTGCACCCAGCCCTGGTGGCGGCCGTGCTCGGTCGCGTGGATGGTCGTCACGTAGGGCACCTCGAGCCGGTCCGCCAGCGCGGCCGCCGCCTTCGCCACCAGCCAGTCGTGGCCGTGGATCAGCTCGTAGGAGTGCTCCTGGGCGAGGGCCTCTCCGGCCGCCAGCATGTCCTCGTTCATGCGCTCGACCCAGGCCACGAAGCGATTCAGGTCCCGCGGCCAGCCGGGCTCGGGGACGCGATGACACGGTCACCGACCCGTCCCCCGCCGGGTAGCTCTGGACTTCGGCTCCGGCGCCGACACCGCGGGTCAGAACGTCCACGCCCACGCCCTGGCGCACCAGCGCCTCGGCGAGCTTGCGCACGTGCCGCGCGAGCCCGCCCTCGATCACCGGCGGGTACTCCCAGGAGAGGATGAGCACACGGGCGCCCATCCACAGCACCCTACCGGCCACAGCGCCGGCCGGCCGCTCCGATACGCAAAGATGGGGCCATGTCCGGAGCCGCCGCCGGTGTTCTACTTCGCCGCCATGTCCCCGTACTCGTGGTTCGCCGCCGAGCGCATCGGGGGGCTGCTGCCCGAGGCCCGCTGGAAGCCCGTGTTCGCGGGCGGCCTGTTCCGCTCCGCGGGGCGCAAATCATGGGGCCTGGACGAGCGCCGCGAGGAGAACATCGGCGACTGCGAGCGCCGTGCCTCCGAACACGGCCTCGGCCCGATCACCTGGCCCCAGCCGTGGCCCACCAACGACGTCCACGTGGCCCGCGCCATGACCCATGCAGATAACCGCGGCCTGCTGCACGAGTACGCGCTTGCGGCGATGCGCGCCGCCTTCCGCGAGGGCGCCGACCTCGAACGCCGCGAGGTGCTCCTGCGGGTCGGCTCCCGCCGCGGGCATCCCGGCGGCGGAGCTTCAGGCGGCCCTCGAGGACCCCGACGTCAAGGCGCAGCTGCGGGCCACCACCGACGGCGCCCACGAGCAGGGCGTGATCGGCGTCCCCACGGTGGTCATCGGAGAGCAGCTGTTCTGGGGCGATGACCGCCTCGAGGAGGCCGCCCGGGCCGCCCTCGGGGGCTCCGCTGAGACCAGCGGCGGCTAGGGCGGGGATCCGTGCGCTGGCTGGTGGACGGCATGAACGTGATCGGGACGCGGCCCGACGCCTGGTGGCGGGACCGCCACGCGGCGATGACGAAGCTCGTGGACATGCTCGAGCGCTGGTCCGCGGAGAGCGGCGCCGACGTGACCGTCGTGTTCGAGAAGCCCCCCTCTCCCCCGATCCGCTCGACCGTGATCGTCGTCACCCACGCGCCCAAGCCCCGCCGTGACTCGGCCGACGACGAGATCATCCGGCTGCTGCGGGCCGACGGCGAACCGCAGGCGGTGCGGGTCGTGACCTCCGACCGCTGGCTCGCGGACCGCGCCTACGCGGCCGGAGCGAGCGTCGAGCCGGCAGCGCCCTTCCGGTCCCTGATCGAAGACGACTGATGCCGCCCGAAACCCGCTACGCCGAGAGCGACGGAGCCTCGATCGCCTACCAGGTGGCCGGCGAGGGCAACATCGACGTGCTGTTCCTGCCGGGCTGGATCTCACAGATCGAGCAGCTGTGGGAGGCGCCGGCGAACCGCCACTTCCTCGAACGACTCGGCGCCTTCACCAGGCTGATCCTGTTCGACAGCCGCGGCACCGGGCTCTCGGAACGCACGCTCCACACCTACACGCTCGAGCAGGAGACCCGGGACGCGCTGGCAGTGCTCGACGCTGCCGGCAGCGAACGCGTGGCCCTGTTCACCTACGCCCTGGGCGGCCTCGTCGGCGCCAAGCTGGCGGCGGAGCACCCCCAGCGGGTCGGGCGCCCTGGTGATGTACGCCTCCGTCGCACGGACGTCCTGGGCCCCGGACTACGACTGGGCGATGACCGCCGAGCAGCGCGAACAGGGCACGGCCCTCGCCACCTCCACGTGGGGGGAACAGGACAGTCAGCTGCTGGCACGGCTGGCGCCGTCGATGGACGGAGACCCGACGCTGCGGGCGTGGTTCGCGCGCACCCAACGCCTGGCCGCCAGCCCCCGCGAGGCGCAGATGATCGCCAGAGCCACCGCGGAGCTCGACGTTCGCGAGCTGCTGCCCACGATCTCGGTGCCGACGCTGGTGATGCACCGACCCCAGGAGCTGGTGTGGGACGTGCGTCACTCCCGCTACCTGGCCGAGAACATCCCCGGGGCGCGCTACGTCGAGCTGGACGGGGCCGACTCGTTCCCGTTCCTCGGCGACAGCGAGGCGATCGTCGAGGAGATCTCCGAGTTCCTCACCGGTGGTCGAACCGGCACCGCCCCGGCACGGGACCTGCTGACGGTGATGTTCACGGACATCGTCGACGCCACCACGCTGGCGGCGAAGTTCGGCGACGGCCGCTGGCGGAGCCTCCTGGCCCAACACGACGCGATCGTCCGCGCCGAGCTCGCGCGCTTCGGCGGACGCGAGGTCAAGACGGTCGGCGACGGCTTCCTGGCGACCTTCGAGGGACCCCCCTCGCACGCCCTGCGCTGTGCCCTGGCGATCAACCGCGCGGTCCACGAGCTCGAGCTCGAGGTCCGCATCGGCGTCCACACCGGCGAGTGCGAGCTGATCGGAGACGACGTGGGCGGGATGGCCGTCCACATCGCCTCCCGCATCGCCGGCCTCGCGGCCCCCGGCCAGGTGCTGGCCTCGGGGACGTCCTTCGGGACCGTCGTCGGCGGCCCCTTCGTGTTCGAGGACCTCGGCTTCCACGAGCTCAAAGGAGTACCCGGCCGCTGGCCGGTGTTCGCCCTCTCGACGAGCTCCTAGCAGCCCTCGGCACGTCGCCCGCGCCCGGGCGCGCGCGACGAGTCCTTGCCCGGGTGCCCGGGCGCCGCCGCGAGCCCTACTTCTTCGTCGGTTCCGGCACGATGCGGATGTAGGGACGGGGCTCCTTCCAGCCCTCGGGGTAGCGCTCTTTGGCCTCGTCGTTGGAGACCGAGCCGGCGATGATCACGTCCTCGCCGGGGCGCCAGTTGACCGGCGTGGCGACCTTGTGGTTGGCGGTCAGCTGCAGCGAGTCGATCACCCGCAGGACCTCGTCGAAGTTGCGCCCCGTTGTCATCGGGTAGATCAGGATCAGCTTGATCTTCTTGTCCGGCCCGACCACGAACACGTTGCGGACGGTCTGGTTGTCGGCCGGGGTGCGGGCCGAAGCGTCGCCGCTGGTGCTCGCCGGGAGCATCCCGTAGGCCTTGGCGACCTTGTATTCGGGGTCGGCGATGATCGGGTAGTTGGGCGCGGTCCCCTGGGTCTCCTCGATGTCCTTCGCCCAGCGCTCGTGGTCGGTGGCCGCGTCGATGGAGAGGCCGATGATCTTCACCCCGCGGCGGTCGAACTCGGGCTTCGCGTTGGCCATGTAGCCGAGCTCGGTCGTGCACACGGGCGTGAAGTCCTTCGGGTGCGAGAAGAGAACCCCCCAGGAGTCCCCCAGCCAGTCGTGAAATTTGATGCGACCCTCGGTCGTGTCAGCCTCGAAGTCGGGTGCCTCATCACCAAGTTGCAGCGCCACGGGAGGATCTCCTTTCTCGGATTCTGCGCGGTTCGCCACGAACCTAACACCATCGCCGCATTCTCACCGCCCTGCCGCGAGCGGCCCGCGCGGGTTGCCGGGCGCGGCGCCTCAGACGGTGGCCGCGCGGCGGTAGCGGGAGACCGCCAGGGGGGCGAACACCGCCACGATCGCGAGCGCCCACAGGAAGGCCTCCCAGATGTTGTTGCCGGCGGGAGCGCCCAGCCACAGCGCGCGCAGGGCGTCGACCATGATCGTGAACGGGTTCACTTCCGCGAACGCCCGCAGGGGTTCGGACATCGAGCTCACCGGCACGAACGCCGAGGAGATGAACGTCAGCGGGAAGATCGCGATGAACCCCACGGAGTTGGCGGCCTCCGGCGAGGAGACGACCATCCCGACGAACGCGAACACCCACGAGAAGGCGTAGCCGAAGAACACCAGCAGGCCGAAGCCGGCGATCACCTCCCCCACGCTGGTGTGGAAGCTGAAGCCGATGATCAGCCCCGTGATCACGAGGATCACCGCCGAGAGCAGGTTGGTGACGATGTCGGCCGAGGTCCGCCCGGCGAGCACCGCGGCACGTGCCATCGGCAGCGAACGGAAGCGATCGATGATGCCCTTGTGGAGGTCCTCGTTGAGCCCGATCGCGGTCACGAAGCCCCCGAAGGCGATGTTCTGCACCGTGATCCCGGGAATCAGGAAGTCCGCATAGCTGTACCCGGGGGTGCGGATCGCGCCCCCGAAGACATACCGGAACAGCAGCACGAACATGATCGGCTGGACCGTGAACGCGAGCAGCAACTCGGGGGCGCGCGGCAGCCGCACGAGGTTGCGCTCGGCGATCACGAGCGTGTCGCTCAACAGGCGCCTCACCCGTCCCCCTCCCCCGCCGCCTGTTCATCCTCAGCGGCACGCCCGGTGAGCGCCAGGAACACGTCGTCGAGGGTGGGGCGCCGCAGCGCGATGTCCTGGACCCCCACGCCGGCCTCGTCGAGCAGGCGCACGGCCTCCACGATCGCGCCGGGCCGGCTCCGCACGGCCACGCACACCAGCTCCCCGTCGACCGTTGGCGCCTCGTCGCCCAGGACACTCAGCGCCTGCGCCGCCGGGCCCGTGCGGGAGGCCTCCTGCAGGTGGACCTCCAGGCGCTCTCCACCGACCCGGTCCTTGAGCTCGTCGGGGCTGCCGCGGGCGATCACCCGGCCGCGGTCGATGACCGCGATCGCCCCCGCGAGGCGGTCGGCCTCGTCGAGGTACTGGGTGGTCAGCAGCACCGTCGCCCCCTCGCTGGCAAGCGCTTCGATCGTCTCCCACAGCTGCAGGCGGCTACGGGGATCAAGGCCGGTGGTGGGCTCGTCGAGGAACAGGATCGGTGGGTTCGCAACCAGCGCGGCGGCGAGGTCCAGGCGCCGGCGCATCCCGCCGGAGTAACCCTTCACCACCCGGTGTGCGGCTCCGGCCAGCTCGAAGCGCTCGAGCAGCTCCCCGGCCCTACGCCCGGCGTCTCGGCGACCCATCCCGTACAGACGGCCCACCATCGTCAGGTTCTCTTGGCCGGTGAGGTTTTCGTCGACCGCGGCGTACTGTCCGGCCAGTCCGATCAGACCACGGAGCTCAGCGGCGTCTCGCACCACGTCGAGGCCCGCCACGCTGGCGCTGCCCGCGTCCGGCTTCAGCAGCGTGGTGAGGACCCGGATCATGGTCGTCTTGCCGGCCCCATTGGGACCCAGTAGGCCGAGCACAGTGCCCTCCTGGACGTCGAGGTCCACGCCGTCCAGGGCCCGCACCTCGCCGTAGGACTTGACCAGCCCCTGCACCCTTACGGCGGGCACTCCACCACCGTCTGGCGCCCCCGGCAGGGGCCGTGCCGATGTCTCGTCCCGCGTTGGCGCCTCGCCGGCCACGGGTAGCCAATCTAGCGGCCGCCCGGGGAACTGAAGACGAACAGCGCTTTTTACGGTCTGGGGGCTTGACAAAACCCCCATCTTGCGGATAGACGTTTGCACTAGCAGCGGTCAGCCAGCCCTCCCGGTGATCGTTGCCGCCCAACTTGGCACTGGAGGCCAGACCCCCTGGAGGGAGAGGGACGAAGCCCGGCCGTTGCCGCCGGGCTTCGGGCGTTCTGGGGTGCGGTTGCCCGGTCTGAGGCTCGGCGGTCCCGAGACGCGCTCGCCCCCGCTCCGGGGCCGCTCGCCCGCACGAACCAGCGGGGCGCCGCTCGCCCTTGACGCCCGTCCCGGGCCCGGCTACTGTCACGGTGGTTGGGAGGGTCGTTCAGGAGGGGGTTTGCAGGATGCAAAAGAGGATCTTGGGAGCGTCGCTTGCGGCGGCCGTGTTGTTCGCCTTCGCGTGCACCGGTAGCGCGTCCGCGAGCCTGATCAAGGCCCTGCGCCTTCAGGTGGCCGGGACCGCCCTGCCCGCGGGCGCCCCGATCGTGGCGTCGAGCTCCAACACGACCGTGGCCAACGCGTTCTGGAGCCTCGCCTGCTCGGAAAGCTCCCTCAGCGCCACGATCGGCCAGAACAACAAGGCCAAGAACGACTTCATGCCGATCAACGAAGGCCTGTTCGGCGGCGGCGGCAACGAAGGCCTGTGCGCGTCCACGTTCGAATTCGTCACGGCCTGGCTGCCGAAGTCCCCGGCGGAACTGATCCTCGAACGCAAGGGCAACGCGCAACTGCGCTTCTTCCGCATCAGGCTGACTCCGCTGGAAGACGTCAACGCGCCCTCCGGACACCACGAAGCCTGCGTGGCGGCGTCGAACGTCCTCAAGGGCACCTTCCCGCTGAGCGCCACTCCCCAGCCGCTCACGATCACCTTCACGAACGCGAAAATGCACCTCGAGGCCGACCACGGCAAAGAGTGCAGCGGCAAGAAGGGACATTCCCCGTACATGTCGGGCACGTTCACCTTCACCTCCGAAGGCCAGGTGGTGGAAGACGTGATCTTCGAACACGAATAGGGCGTCGCTTCGATAGGGCGCCGCTTCGGTTGCCCCGCGCGGCGCAACCAGACCGGCCGCCATGATGGCGACGGCAGGGCCGGGAGCGCCGTCGATGGCGACGGCGGGGCCGGGCGCGCCGCATAGCGACACACGCGCGCGCCGCTGGCGAGAGCGCCGCGCCTCGCTCGAGAGCACCCGCGCCTCGCGCGGCCATATCTGGCGGTCGTCGAGGCGCCGGGACCCTCGGCCCCGTCAGGGTGACGGGGTTAGTGGGCTGCGCTGAACAGCTGCACTTCGACGGTGGAGCCGCGCGAGGTGGCTCCGAACGTTCCCGTCAGGCGGGGTTTGCCTTCCTGCCCGATCCCACACTCCGAGCCCTGCGATTCGATCTTCATTTTCGCGGAGGTGAACGTCACCGCCAGTGGCTGGGGGGTGCTCGTGACGGGGAACGTTCCCCGCAGGGTGACGGCCGAGATGACGCAGGCTTCCTGTTTGCCTTTGACCTTTTCGATGTCTTCCTCCGGCACGAGCCTCAGCCGCGTGAAGTGGAGCAGGGCCTTGCCTTTGGTGTTCAGCGTCAGTTCCGGAGTCTGTTCGGGTTCGAAGGTCGTCACGAATTCGGGCCCCGAGGCGCACAGGCCTTCGTTGCCCCCACCACCGAAGGCGCCGCCTTCGGTGATCTCGACGGAGTTGCCCTTGCCTTTGCGGTTCTGGGCCAGCGCCCCGTTCATCGAGACTTCCGAGCACGCGAGGCTCCAGAACGCGTTCGAGATCGTGACGTTCGTGCTGCCCACCGTGATCGGCGCGCCCCCGACGAGCCCCGTGCCGCTCGCCTCGAGCTTCAGAGCGCTACCCGCGAGGCTCGATGCCGGAGCGACCGCGGCTGTGGCCAGCGCGCCGGCAGCGATCAGCATCGTCCACGTGACCCTCATCCCTCGTTGCATCCTGCAATCCCCTCCCTCGGGCGCACCAGTGCCTATGAGCGAGGTTATCCAGGCCCGAGCACACCGTCAAGGCTGTACCCCGCGCGGGCTGTCGTTGGTGACGCCCCTCGGGCCGATCAGCGGCATTGCAGCCGCCACCTGGTCTATGCGGACCAACAGTCGCGGGGAGTGGGAAGATGCCCGCCTCGCGGACGCGGTGCAAGGAGGGTCGATGGCCGGTGTGGGTTCCCAGCAGGCGAAGGCAGTCGCGTCCGGAGGCGCCGCCGATCGAACGTGTGACGTGAGCCAGCGGCCCGACGCGCTGAAGCGATGCGGGTTCACCTGGATCCGCGAGTGCTTCGATGATCCGGCCGACGCGTTCGCGGCGGCTCGCGAGCTGATCACCGCCCGCCGCGCGACAGACCTCCGCCCACCGCTGGCGGTGATCGGCGACTTCGTCCTTCCTCCACCAGGCGGGGCGGACAGTCGCGACTTCCAGACCCTTCACTTCGACTTCGGCGTGCCGATCGATCCCAGGCTCCCACAGGACGTCGGTCGGTACACGGCGCTTCACGTCCCGCGGGACCTCGAGGGGCCCTCGGCGCGCACGCGCCTGGTGGGGCTCGGGGCCCTGCTCGGGCAACGGAGCTGGCCCCGACAGCCCGAGCTGCTTTCACGGCTCACCAGATACGGCCGGACGCACGGCGCGTGGGACGACGCCCACGGCTACGTCGAGGGAAGCCTTGCCCGGATGGTGGAGGCGGCCGCCGGATCAGCGCTGCTCCCGAGCGTCAAGGCCGAGCCGGACTTCCTGTGCGGCACCGAGTTCGACAGCCTGCGCTCGGAGGTCGCGTTCTTCGAACGCCACTCGCTGCGCCTCGAAGAGGTGACGGTCGAGGTTGGCCTCTCGCCGGGGGAGCTGCTCGTGTTCGACAACTTCGCGCTCGCCCACGGGCGCCGCGGCACCCGTCGGGCGGGCGAGCTGCGTCAATGGGTACTCGGCGAACCGGGCGTGGGCGTGGCCGAGCAGCTCGAGTTGCGCGAAGGAGTGCTGTCGGCGTTCGCGCAGCAGCCGACAGCCGGCGCCGGCGTGACCATGTTGGTCAGCGCCGGCGCCGGCTGATACTGCCTCCCGGCCTCCCTGGCCAAGTCCCGCCGGCCCCGAGACCTCCGTATCTCGATGACGAGTGCGGGGTCAGCCGTTGAACGAATGGAATTCGCCGAGGGCGATCGCGAGTTTCGGCGTGAAGGGTTCGAACTTGTACGGTTTGGTGGCGTCGAAGCCGGCCTTTTCGGCCGCTTTCGGTTCGGCGAACGGGAGCAGGGCTTCGACCGCCTGGCCGATGTTCTTCAGCGAGAGGGTCCGCTCGTAGCCGTTGTTGTTCGGGGGTGAGATCGGCTCGACGGTCTTCTGAATCCCGGTGATGGCGCCGATGGGACCACCGTCTCCGCCGGCCACATCGCCCCCCACGACCCGAGCGAGCGTGCGGTGGTCGGACTCGATGCCCATGATGCGCGCTGCCGTGACCCTCAGGTCAGCAGTGCTGAAGTGGCGAACCCCGACCAGGTAGGCGGCGATGAAGGCGTCCTCGAGGGTGACGAGGATGTTGAGCGTCGTCTGCGCATCCGAGAACATCTTCGGCGGGTAGTAGAAGGACGTGAAGGGGGTGGGCTTTTTCGTGACGCCTTCCTCCAGCAGGTAGTGGGACATCTCCTCCTGACGCGCCGCCACCAGATACTGCTGGTCGTCGTCGGGGATGTTCTTGAAGAACGGTGCCGTGTTGATGATGTTCGTGTAGGTGGTGACCGCCAGCGCCTCGGCGATCTGCGCCGCTTTGAGGATTTCGATGTCGGTACTGGTCAGGCCACCCTTGTGCTTCGGTTTCTTGTGGGCCAGCGCGGCGGCCGGTCCGAGCAGCCCCATTCCGGCAGCTCCGGCCCCCACTGCCGCAGCACCCTTGAAGAAATCCTTGCGGGTGGACGCAGTCGTCAGGTGGTCTGCCGTGGCCGCCAAACCGTTATCGGCCTCGGCCCCATTGTGTGTGGTGCCCATCGCCATGCTCCTTCTGTTCGGGTGCGGAAAAGGCTCGTTGGGCGCGGAACTGTCGCGCGCTCAAAACCTTCTTCGCACGGAGAGGGCAAACGGATCACTGCGCCCGCCCCGTGGGCGCCCACCTCGATCGCTGCGCCCGCCCCGTGGGCACCCACCTCGCCAGCCCACGGCGTTGAGTCCCGGCGAGCACGAGCTCTTGACCGGCCCCTGGAGACAGCCGATTAGTTCAGACGAACCAACCAGGCGTGTCAACCCGAGCCGGGAGAGGCCACGGAGCGGTAAGGTGGCGCGGCAAAGTAGACGCTCATAGCAAAGGGGTTGGGGGATGACACGCCTCAAGGTCGCGGGACTGTGCCTCGCTGCCGCGTTCGTGCTCGGCGCGACGGCGGCCGCGAGCTACGCCGCCGAAGAAGGGCCGGAATACTTCATCTGCGCGAAGGCGAAGGGTACCGGCAGATACGAAGACAAGGCCTGCTCGAAACTGGCCTCGCCCGGTCCGGGCAACTATGAACGTGTGGTCTGGACCCACGCCAAGAAGAAGTTGGTCAAGGCCAAGAACAAGGGCTCGGTACTCGAGAACCTGGTCAACCCCTTCGGCACGAACATGAAAGCTGGCGAACCCGGCCAGATCGAGGGCCAGACGACGTGCGGCAAGGAACAGCTCGCCGGGGAAGTGAACGGTCCGAAGTCGACGACCTACACGACGACCTATTCCAAGTGCAGCACGGTGGGCGTCAAGTGCAACTCGGCGGGTCAGCCCGCAGGCACGATCGTCACCGATCAGCTCGAATCCGAACTGGTGTGGCTGGACAAAGCTCACACGAAAGTGGGCCTCAGGATCAAAGGACTCGGCCCGGGTGGCCGTCTGGAACAGTTCGAATGCGTCAACCCGGCTCTGCACGTCAACGTCCACGTCAACGTGTACGGCGAAATCCTGGCTGAAGTCCAGGGTGACAACGGCATCGCGAGCAAGACTGCCCAAGCCGCGGCCGGTGAAGGCCCGCTACATCTGCAGAGCGTCGGTGGTACGTACGTCGAAGAACCGTTCGGCTCGCCCGAAAGCGACGAACAGGAGGCAAAAGGCTGGTGGGAATACAACGAGGCGCTGCTCACGTGCAGGCAAGGCAAGCCACCGTTCCCGCCTGGTGAAAACTCGCAGGCAACATGCGAATTCTCTCTCGGTGGGCCGAACCCGGTCCCGCTAAAGCCGGTGCTGCTCGAAACCGTCGTCACCGGCGGCGAGGAAGGTGACGCTCCGGGCATCCAAAACGAGGTGAGCATCATCAAGGGTGAAGCCTTCGGAGTCGCCGACGGTCCGTTCGCCCCGTAATGTCTCGGCTCGCAAACGCCGGGACGCCGGCTCGCAAACGCCGGGACGCCGCGCCGAAGGGTCCGTCTGGGTCCAAGATTGGGTTGACACGTCGAAGACGTCCTGTCTAGGATCGTCGCAGGTAGTCGTTGGGGGCAAACACGAAGGGGGTATCAGGGCATGCGAATGCGGAGTGTAAGAGTCTTGGGCGTCGCGCTCGTCACCTCGGTGACGCTTGGTGCCGTGGCCGTTTCGGCGGCGAATGCGGCGGCTCCGGAATACATGATCTGCGTCAAGCAGAAGGGCTCCGGCAAATACAACGACAAGGCCTGCGCGGAAGAAAACACAGAAGGCACGGGCAACTATGAACGGGCAAGCTGGGAACTAGCCAAGAAGAAGACCTTCAAGGCCAAGAACGCGGGGCCGATCGTGTCTGAGATAGTGAACCCGCTCGGTCAATTTGAAGGCGGTCCGACGGAACCTGGCAAGATCTTCGCCACCGTCACGTGCCAGAAGGAAAAGACGGTGGGCCAAGTGACTGGACCTCAGACCATGAGATGGAAGACGGAATATTCCAAGTGCGAAGGCGCGAATCAGGTTCAGTCGGGCTTCAAGTGCCAGTCTAAGGAACACAAGGCGGGTGTGATCGTGTTTGAAGAACTTGAATCCACGCTCGTAAACCTCGACAAAGGCCCGAACCACAAACGGGTCGGCATCCGGGTCAGGGGCCTCGGCCCGAACGGCCGTGTCGACGAGGTCGAATGCCCCAGCACACTGAGCACGGAAGTCTTCGGTGAAGTCCTGATGGAAGTGAAGGGCAACCTGAACAAAGCCGCCAAGGTCACCGAAGATGTCGCCAGTGCGGGCCCGCTCAGACTGCAGAGTGACCTTTACGAAGAAGAAGCGTTCAGCGAAGAAGAGGGGAAAGCTGTGTTGGAATGGGACGCGAAACACATCGGACCCCAGCCTGCACCTGAGCCGATCGTGAAGACGGGCAAGCTCGGTGAACCGCTCAACGAAGAAGGACCGTGTGTTGAATTCGGCTTGAAAGTCATGAAGGGCGAAGCCTTCTTGATCGCGGACTGACCTCGTCGCGGACGGCCGCACCGATCCTGGGCGCGGGCGCCGGCGCTCGCGCCCGGGCGCCCAGCCCCGCGGGCGGCCGAATGGAGGGGGACCTTCCGCCTGCTCTCGAACAAGACGGTGAGCCTGCTGGGCCACCTATCGGTCCGCGTTCAGCGTGGCGCCATCTCCCCGCACGCGTCTCATCTCCTGACGCGCTGAGCAGCGGTTGTTCGCCTTAAGCGCTTCGTCCCTGCTCCGTCCCCTGAACGCCCTGCCGTTGGTGCTACGACACCGCCTACTCCCGTGCCTCGGCATTGGGGGGGTCCGCGAGCAAGAGCCGAACCCGCGCCGCGAACCGCTCCGGGTCCACAAGGTGGAGCATGTGGCCGCTCCCTTCCCATACCTCGATCTGCGCGCCACGCGCGAGGCCCGTGAGCCACGCCTCATAGTCCGAGAGTGGCCGCGAGCCGTGCAGCGACAGCACCGGCACCGCGATCCGGGGCAGGATGTTTTCGGCGATGGCGGTCAACTCCTCAGACGGCCTCGTCAGCAGGGCATCCCACATTCCGAGCACGACCTCGCGCGGGAACGCCAGGATCCGTTGCTCCATGTCCTCGACTCCGTCGTACGGCTCAAGCTGCAGGTCGCGGTCGATCGACAGAACCGTCTCCATCGTGCGCTCGCTCCGGAGCGCGTCCGACCGCGTCTGCACGACGGTCGCGAAGTCGCCGAACCGGAGCGACTGGTCGACGCAGACGACGGCACGCGCGCCGTGTGCGGCGGCGTAGACAGCGACAGTCGTCGCGCCCAGCGAGTGGCCGACAAGTGCGGGCTCACCGAGTGCGAGCTCATCGACGACCGCCCGCAGATCGCCGACAAGCGACAGCGTCGAATACTCGGGCCCAGGCGAAGACGCTCCGTGGCCTCGGAGATCCACCCGCACGCATGTGAAGTCCCGTGTGAGCAGGTTGGTCACTGGATCCCACGTCTGCCGGAAGCTTGTGAGGCCGTGCACGAACACGACCGGCGGACCCGCTCCGGCGACGTCGTAGGCGATCCTCGCACCGTCGGGTCGCTCGAGCGTGGCGTCGCGCCAATCATCAGCTGCGGCTGCGCGAGCAGCGACGTCCACCGGGTCGGGGGTCATGGACTCCTCGGGCAGCACCCGCCCAGTATCCCCGCGTACGGACAGGGCGCGGTGCGGGTGCGCCTCGTCGCCCGGCGACGGGGGCGCTGGCCGATGAGGCGCTCCGCCGTCTGGGCACCTCGCTGGAGGGCCACCGCAAGCAGACCAAGACCTGCAGCTCCGGCGCCGCGTCCGGTTCCGGGCCGAGGAACGCACGTGCACCCGGGGGAAGAGAAAAAGACGTCTATCGGGGCGGCCGGATTTGAACCGGCGACCCCCTGCTCCCAAGACGTCCTCCGAGATCGTCCTGGAGCAGGCTGGTCGCCGGTAAACACTGGCGTCTCCCGGGAACGGCACGTGGCCGTCATGGCTTCAGGGTGACCGATGGTGCCGGATAGCGGGCGATGTCGATGGATAGTGGCAGGGCTGCCATTAGCTGGCGAGGGCCGGGTGTGCTCGGGCGCGATGGCCCAGGCCGACAGGCAGATCGCCGAGAAGGACCGATGCCGGGCATGCAGCGGTAGCGGGTGGACTTGGTTCTCGCGCGAGGATCCGCGGCGCACCCAGTGCAGGCGTATATATTGGTGGGGTTCCTGCTCCTTGGGGCCTCTCAGGTCGCTCTCCATCCTTGTTGCGGGACCTAACCCTTTGGAGAGCACCAGATCGGGGCTGGATCAATGGCGAGCTATGTCGTGAGCGGTGCACAGCCGGTGAGCCCGCCCATTGCGCTTGACCGTGTTGTCGAGATGGCGCGCGAGATAACCGGGGCACGTTATGGAGCGCTGGGGATCTTGAACGAGCAGCGCACCGGACTTGACCAGTTCTTGACCTCAGGCATGGACGCAGCGGCCCGCCGGGCGATTGGGCACCCGCCGCGCGGTCGTGGGGTGCTCGGCACGCTGATCTTGGACGCTCAGCCATTGCGCGTGGCTGATGTAGGAGCGCACCCGGAAAGCTACGGCTTCCCGGCGGGCCATCCCGTGATGCGCAGCTTCCTCGGGGTGCCGGTCGTGATCGGTGGGCAGGTGCAGGGCAACTTGTATGTGGCCGAGAAGGCCGATGGCGAGTTCACCGAGGCGGATGAGGACGCGACGGTGATCCTCGCGGAGTCGGCGGCGAACACGATCGCGTTCGAGCGGCGCTCACACGAGCGGTACGCCGAGACCGTGCCTGGCAGCTCGTCCGTGCCCGTCGAGATGGCCTGCGAACGGTTGCACCCGGTCCGCTGCGCAGAGGTCCTGCTGGCGACCAGTGTCGGCGGGTTGCTCGCCGTCGCGATGGAGCATGGGGCGTGCGTTCATGGCTTTACTCCGGCCTGGTACAGCCGGGAGAAGCGAAACGCGATGACGGCAGCCGTGATGCACCATTTGGGAGCCGGGACGGGTCCACCCGGTGCCTGCCACCTATCGCTGAAACGGCTACCCGGCACGTAGGGCGAGAAGCACGCAAACAAGGCGCCCTCCGCTCGACACGAAGTGCTACGCGTGTGGAGCCGAGGACGCCGTGCGGGGGAGGGGAACCCCATAGCTCGTCCGAACCGGGGAAGTTCTTGACGAGCGTGCGTGTCAGAACCTATGCGCGTGCTACCCGAGGGTGATCCGCTGCCTACCGCGGGAAGTCTGCCGGGAACTACGGTGCTGCGCCGAACGGTTGGCCGTCCGGTAAGAGCGGGAAGGCAGCGAGGTGATCGTACGACTTAAGTAATAACTTCGATTGACGCCATGGTCCGGTTTGTCTAATATTTGGGTCGCTCGGGGTCCAGTGCTTGGGGGCACGGTTTGATCGTCGCGATAGCGATCGTGGCAGGTGTCGTATTGACGGCCGCTACTTGGTTGGTGGCCGTGGCCTGCGTGGCCGCCACGGGAGACGGTCGGTCGCAACCTGAATGCTGGCCCCAAGCTCGTCCCTCCCAGGGGTTGGGCGCGGAAATGGTACCCCTCATCGTTTCCGCGCCCGACCCCTTCCTAGGCCCAGAGGCGGGCGCGGCTCAGCAGTAAGCAGCTCGTCGAGGGCGCGGCAGGAAAAGGCAGCGAAAAGGCAGCAGCGCGGTGATCGGTGAGGCGGCGGTGTACGTCGAGGATGCGGCCGAACTGGCCGATTAGCAGGCTGTTTCCGTCTATCGGGGCGGCCGGATTTGAACCGGCGACCCCCTGCTCCCAAAGCAGGTGCGCTACCAGGCTGCGCCACGCCCCGTGTCCGCAAGGGTAGAGGCTCGGCGGGCCCGGGACCGGGGTGGCGCTGCTAGCCTCAGCGACCGCCATGGCCGAGATCCAGCCGCTGCGGGCGCTGCACTACGACCAGGCGGTCGTGGGGGCGCTCGCCGACGTCGTCGCTCCCCCCTATGACGTGATCGACGACTCCCAGCGGGCCGACCTGCTGGAGCGCTCGCCCGACAACGTCGTCGCCGTTGACCTGCCCAAGGGTGACGGGGACGTGTACGAGCGGGCGCGGGAGACCTTCGAGGCCTGGCAGCGCGACGGGGTGCTGGTGCGGGACCCCGAGCCGGCGCTGTGGGTCCACACCCAGCAGTACACCGGCCCGGACGGCGTGGCGCGAACCCGCCGGGGTTTCTTCTGCCGCGTGCGGATCGAGCCCTACGGTCCCGGCCGGGTGCGCCCGCACGAGCGGACCCACCCCGGGCCGAAGGAGGACCGGCTGCGCCTCACGCGGGCCACCCGGGCCAACATCTCGCCGATCTTCTCGCTCTACTCCGACCCCGAGCAGGCGGCCTGGGCGGCTCTCGAGGGCGCCACCTCACAGCCCCCGTGGGCAGAGATCACCGACGGCGACGGCACCGTCCACCGCATCTGGCGGGTGTCCGACCCGGGCGCGATCGCCGCCGTCCAGGCAGCCACGGCGTCCGCCGAGCTGCTGATCGCGGACGGTCACCACCGCTACGAGACGATGCAGGCCTATGCCGAGGAGCGCGACCGCGAAGGGGCTCCGGGGGAGGAGCACCGCTACATCCTCATGTGCCTGGTCGCGCTCGAGGACCCGGGCCTGACGATCTTCCCCACCCACCGCCTCGTGACCGATCTCGACGAGGCCAGCCAGCGCTCCCTGCAGGAGGAGCTCGAGCGGGACTTCGACAGCGAGGAGGTGCCACTCGATCAGATCGCCCCCGACCCCGGCGACGGGCTGCTGCGGCTCGGCTACTTCAACCGCGCCGACGAAGTGCCCAGGCGGCTGACGCTCAAGGATCAGCAGATCGCCAACGAGGCGTTGGCTGGACACGCCGCCCCCTACCTCGAGCTCGACACCGGTGTTCTCGAGGCGCTCGTACTGAAGGGCGCCCTCGGCTTCAGCGACGAGGACATCTCACATTTCAACGGCATGTTCTATGCCCGCGACACCGAGGAGGCGCTGTCGATGGTCCGCTCCGGAGCCTTCGACGCGGCCTTCCTGATGCGGCCCACGCGCGTGGAGCAGGTGCGGGAGCTGGCCGCCGCCGGGGAGAACATGCCCCCCAAGTCGACCTTCTTCTTCCCCAAGCTGCTGACCGGGCTGCTCTTCAACCCGCTCGACTAGTCCTCCTCGGGGATATCCTTTCGGCAACGGAAATAGCGGCAACGGCAAAGAAGAGGGGTCGATATGGCTGAGGCGCGAGGGCTTTCGAGGATCTCCGCGACGGCACGGAGGGATGGGACCGGTTTCAGGCACACCGTCCAGGTGCGCGATCACCAGGTGGTCGTGGACGAGGTCGTGGCCGCGGGCGGCGACGACTCGGCCCCGGACCCCCAGGAGCTGCTGGCGGCGAGCCTCGCGTCGTGTTCGGCCATCACGATGGAGATGTACGCCCAGCACAAGGGCTGGGACATCGGCCACGTGGAGGTGTGCGTCGAGTACAGCCCTCCCGAGCGAGGCTCCATGACGAAGTTCGAGCTGGTCCTGCGCCTGCCCGACAACCTGCCCGACGAGCACGCCGAGCGGCTGCGCGTGATCGCCGCCAAATGCCCCGTCCACCGTGCACTCGAGGGCGACGTGATGTTCCAGGAGCGCATTGAGCGAGTTCACCTGGCCGCCTAAGGGGGTTCCGGCGGCGGCGGGGGTACCCGCCCGGGTCGAGATCCCGGCTGCCGTGCTCGTGCCGCTGTTCCTGGGGACGGAGTCAGAGCCCCACCTCGTACTCACCCGCCGGCGCGCCGACCTGCGTCGCCACGCCGGCGAGATCTCGTTCCCGGGCGGGCGACGGGACGACGAGGACGCCAGCCTTCGGGTGACGGCCCTGCGGGAGGCCGAAGAGGAGATCGGCCTGCCCCGCAGCGACGCCAACGTGATCGGCGAACTGCCCGCCACCTCGACCTTCGCCACCGGCTACGTGATCCACCCGTTCGTGGCCACGATCCCGGGTGGAACGGCCTGGCAGCTGTCCCCACGGGAGGTCGACGCCGTGCTCGAGCTACCCGTGCAGGCGATCCGCGAGGGGCGCACGACCACCGAGCTGACCCGGCGCGGGTTCACCTTCGAGACCGACGCCTACCTCGTCGAGGAGCACCTCATCTGGGGCGCCACCGCCCGCATCATCGACCACCTGCTCGAGCGCCTGCGCGACGGCGGACCGCCGGCGGCGCCGCTCACACTCGGATGAGTGCGCCCCCCTGGGCGGGCTCGAGGCTGACCCGCGGCCAGATCGGCCCGAGGACCATCATCAGCGACCCGAGCAGGGCCAGCCAGCTGCCCTCGCGCAATGACAGCGCCACCAGGCCTCCGGCCGGCACCGGCGGCTCGGCCATGCGGTAGATCACACACACGGTTGCCACCAGGCCGACGAGGGTGATCGCACGGCCCGCCCCCGTACCCGCGGGGCCCGCACCCCGGGCGAGCGCCGTCAGCGCGTCGATCAGGGCGATCCCGGCCAGCACCAGCAGCACGACGCCAAGATCGTGGAGCACCTGGTGGGCGGTGAGAGCGGCGATTTCCTGGCCGCTCAGCGAGGTCACGCTGCCGTGCACGCCGGCCGCCAGCTGTTGCAGGGTCTCGTTGCCGAACTGCCCGGCGAGACTCTGGAGGGCGTTGGCCGCAAATGTCGCCCCGTCGGGGGTCAAATTGACCGCGTACCAGGGCAGGAACACGGCGATCGCCAGCAGCACCGCCCCGAGGGCCGACACGAGCAGCCCGTAGCGCGAGCGGTCGTTTGCCATGTTGCGCTTTTCGGCACAAACTCCTCAAAGCTTGAACAACGCCGGCCTCTAACGGCCGATCAACAGATCTTCGATCGCCGCGCGCGCCCGCCGCTGCCAGGCCGGGTCCTCGCCATCCTCGTGGTCCTCGCCGTGCTCTCCTTCGAGCACCTTCAGCGGGATCGCGTTGCGCTCACACATTCGCCGCGCGATCTGCTCTCCCTCGGCCAGGGCTCGCGGTGGCGGGCGTGCTGCCGCGGGCCTCGTACACGAACCCCCTCACGGTGGTGTCGATCATCTGGGTGAGGAAGAACTCCAGGCGCCGGGTGTGGAGCTCGGTGAGCTCCTGCTGCTCGCCCTCGGCGCCGCCCAACAGCCAGCAGGCGATTCCCACCCCGTCGAGCGCGCCCCGCAACGTCGCCAGCCGCTCCGGCGTGCCCGGCCAGCACTCGGCGCCCACCCGCTCAATCTCCTCCCTCATGTCCGCTGAGCGGGTGGTGATCCGCACCGCGTTGCCCTGCTCGGTCAGCCAGCCGGCGAGCACCCGTCCCCGGCAGCCGCCTCCGACGACCAGAATCCGCGCCACGGTCGGGCATTATGATCGCTCGCCCCTATGGCCCCGGACGACTCCCCCACCCCGCAGGACACGGTCACGATGGAGAAGATCGTGGCGCTGTGCAAGCGCCGCGGCTTCGTGTTCCCCTCCTCGGAGATCTACGGCGGCGTCGGCTCGACCTACGACTTCGGCCATTACGGGGTGCTGCTGAAGAACAACGTCAAGAACGAGTGGTGGCGGGCGATGCTGCAGGAGCGCGACGACATCGTGGCGATCGACTCGGCCATCCTCCAGCACCCCCGCGTGTGGGAGGCATCCGGACATCTCGCCGGCTTCACCGACCCGCTGGTGGACTGCCGCACGTGCAAGCAGCGCTTCCGCGCCGACCACCTGCAGGAGCTCCAGTGCGGGCGCAAACCGTCCCGCCATCCCGGCGAAGCGCGACGAGTGCGACCTGACCGAGGCACGGGACTTCAACCTCATGTTCGAGACCACGATCGGACCGGTGAAGGAGTCCGGTTCCGCCGCCTACCTGCGGCCCGAGACCGCCCAGGGGATCTTCATCAACTTCAAGAACGTGCTGCAGTTCTCGCGCAAGAAACCCCCCTTCGGGATCGCCCAGGTGGGGAAGTCCTTCCGCAACGAGATCACGCCCGGCAACTTCATCTTCCGCACCCGCGAGTTCGAGCAGATGGAGATGGAGTTCTTCGTGCCGCCGGCCGAGGCCGGGCACTGGTACGAGCACTGGCTGGGCGAGCGCGAGCGCTGGTACGTGGAGCTCGGTATCCGACCCGACCAACCTGCGCCTGCGCGCCCACGACCCCGACGAGCTGTCCCACTACTCCTCGGGCACCAGCGACGTCGAGTACCTGTTCCCGATCGGCTGGTCGGAGCTCGAGGGGATCGCCAACCGCGGCGACTTCGACCTCACCCGGCACGCCGAGTTCTCGGGCGAGAAGCTCGAGTACTTCGACCAGGGCAGCGGCGAGCGCTACGTCCCCCACGTGATCGAGCCCGCCGCCGGGGCCGACCGGGCGATGCTCGCCTTCATGGTCGACGCCTACGAGGAGGAATTCGTCGAACGCGAGGGCACCGGCGAGGGCGAGCGCCGCACCGTCCTGCGCCTGCATCCCCGGCTCGCGCCCGTCAAGGCGGCCGTGCTGCCCCTCGTCGGCAAGGACGGCCAGCCCGAGCTGGCGCGCGAGGTCTACGCGGCGGTGCGCGAGAAGGTCCAGGCCGAGTACGACTCGGGCGGGGCGATCGGGCGCCGCTACCGCCGCCAGGACGAGATCGGCACCCCCTTCTGCCTTACGATCGACCACCAGAGCCTTCAGGACCGCACCGTGACGCTGCGTGATCGCGACTCGCTCGAGCAGCAGCGAGTCCCCATCGACGGCATCGACGAGGAGATCGCAGGGCGTGTTGCGGCACCGTGGAGGACGCCAAAGCTCTAGCCGAGAGGGGTTTCAGTTGGACTTCGATTTGACCGACGAGCAGCGCCTGATCAAGGAAACCGCGCGCGAATTCACCGACCGGGAGCTCGTCGAGCGCACCAAGATCAACGCCCGTAACCACCACTTCGACCTCGACCTGGTGGCCAAGATCGCCGCCCAGGGCTACCTCGGGGCGATCGTCCCCCAGGAGTACGGCGGGGCCGGGCTCGACTACCGCACCTACGGCCTGATCGTGGAGGAGATCGGTCGCGGCGATTCGGCGATCCGCACCGTGATCTCGGTCCAGACCTCGCTGGTCTGCTCGGCGATCCTGAAATGGGGCACCGAGGAGCAGCGCCTGGCCTACCTGCCGCGGCTCTGCTCCGGGGAGTGGCTCGGGTGCTTCGGCCTGACCGAGCCCGACACCGGCTCCGACGCCGCCAATCAGAAGACCCGCGCCGTCCGCAAGGGGGACGGCTGGGTCATCAACGGCGGCAAGATGTGGATCTCGATGGGCGACTACGCGAAGGTTGCCCTGATCTTCGCCCAGACCGACCCCTCGCTCGGCCACAAGGGACTCGCCTGCTTCCTCGTCGACACCGACCAGCCCGGCTACAAACCCCAGCCGATCGAGCACAAGATGGGGCTCCACGCGTCCGACACGGCGTCGATCGCCCTCGAAGACGTGGAGGTCTCCGACGAGCAGATGCTGGGGCAGATCGGCGACGGCTTCAAGGTCGCCATGTCGGCCCTGGACTCGGGCCGCTACTCGGTCGCGGCGGGCTGCGTGGGCATCTGCCAGGGCTGCGTGGAGGAGTCCGTCCGCTACGCCAAGGAGCGCGAACAGTTCGGCCGCCCGATCGCCAGCTTCCAGCTCGTCCAGGCGATGATCGCGGACATGGTCGTGAAGACCGACGCTTCGCGCATGCTCGTGTGGCGGGCGGGGTGGCTGAAGGACAAGGGCATGCCGAACACGCTCGAGACCTCGATCGCCAAGCTCCACGCAACCGAGGCCTCGCTGGAATGCGCCAACCTCGCGATCCAGGTCCACGGAGGAGCCGGCTACGTGGACGACCATCCCGTCGAGCGCTACTTCCGTGACGCCCGCGTGACCACCCTCTACGAGGGCACCTCCCAGGTCCAGAAACTGATCATCGGGCGCGCCATGACCGGCATCAGCGCGCTCGTGCCGGCCTGAGCTCGGTGACCGCGGGCGACTCCGGCGGGGAGAACCTCGTCCCCGGCGTGATCGGGGTCCTCGGCGCCGGCACGATGGGCGCCGGCATCGCCCAGCTGGCCGCACGGGCGGGCGCGGAGACCCTGCTGTATGACCCCATCGAGACGGCGCTGGAGTCGGGCCTGCGCAAGGCCCGTGACGGCCACGCCAAGGAAGCCGCCCGCGGGCGCCTGAGCGCGGAGGCGGCCGCGGCCGCCTCCGAGCGCCTGCACCCGGTGAGCGAACTCGGGCGCCTGGGTGCCTGCGAGTTGGTGATCGAGGCGGTCCCCGAGCGCCTCGATCTCAAGCACGAGCTGCTCGAGAAGCTGAGCTCGATCGTGGCCGAGGACTGCGTGCTGGCGACCAACACCTCCTCGATGCTCGTGACCGAGATCGCCCGCGCCGCGACCTCGCCCGAGCGGGTCGTGGGGATGCACTTCTTCAACCCCGCACCGGTGATGAAGCTGCTGGAGGTGGTGGCCGGGGAGCGCTCCGCAGAGCAGCCCCTGCTGATCGCCGAGGCGACCGGCAGGGCGATGGGCAAGACCGTCATCCGTGCTGCAGACGGCCCCGGCTTCCTGGTCAACCGCTGCAACCGCCCCTTCGGCCTGGAGGCCCTGCGCCTGCTCGGAGAGCGCCTGGCCGAGATCGAGGCGATCGACCGGATCTGCCGCATGGGCGGGGGCTTCCGGATGGGGCCCTTCGAGCTGATGGACCTCGTCGGGGTGGACACCGGGTTCGAGGTCTCCAAGAGCTTCTATGCCCAGAGCTTCGGAGAGCCGCGCTGGAAACCGTCCCCGATCACCACGCGCTACGTCGCCGCCGGCCTGCACGGGCGCAAGAGCGGCCGCGGCTACTACGACTACTCCCCCACCGCCGAGGGCGGCAGCTATCGCTCCGAGGACCCGGGACCGATCGAGGCCGAGGTGGAGGGCGGCGAGGGCGTCGTCGTGATCTCCGGTGCCGGCGCGCTGGCGAGCGAACTGCGCGAGGCGGCCACCGCCGCGGGCTACGAGGTCCGCTCCCCCCACGCCCCCAGTGGCGGCGTGCTGCCGTCGCTGGCGATCGACGCCACCAGCTCGCCGACCGAAACGGAGAGCGAGCTCGAGCCGGGCTCCGGGGGCGCTCAGCTGCTTCTTTGCGCCCGCGCCTCCCTTACGCGCCGGGACCCGGGTGGCAGCGCGGTCGGCTTCCACGCGCTGCCACCACTCAAAGACGCCCGCCTGGTCGAGCTCACCCGCACGGAGAGCTCCTCGCCCGTCGCGGCCGCCCGCGCCGAGCGCTTCTTCCACACCCTCGGCAAGCACGTGGCCTGGGTCGACGATGCTCCCGGGCTGGTGCTCGGGCGGATCGTCTGCCAGGTCATCAACGAGGCCGCCTTCGCCCTCGGCGAAGGGATCGGCAGCGCCGAGGACATCGACCTCGGCATGGAACTCGGCGTGAGCCATCCCCGGGGACCGTTCGCGTGGGCGGACCTGATCGGCCTGGAGCACGTGCTGGCGGTGCTGTCGGCGCTGTGCGACGAGTACCGCGAGGAGCGCTACCGTCCCGCTCCCGCGCTGCGACGGCTCGTGGCGGCCGGCCGGATCGGGGCCGGCAGCAGCAGCGGCTTCCTGCCCCGCCGGAAATGAGATCGGGCGCCCGACCTCACATCCCGGGGGCGCCCCGGCGTTAACGGGGCAGATGAGCGAAGGACCTCCCCCCTTTCAGGTGTTCCTGGACGAGAACCGGGACGCGGTGTGGCGTTTCCTGGTGTCCTCGGTGGGCCCCTCCGACGCCGAGGACTGCTTCCAGGAGACCTTCATCTCGGCCCTGCGCGCCTATCCCCGCCTGCGGGCGGACTCGAACCTGCAGGCGTGGGTGCTCACGATCGCCCACCGCAAGGCCATCGACTGCCACCGCGGCCGCGCCCGCCGGGCGCTCCCCGTGTCGGACGTGGAGACGCTCGACACGCGCGCCGGTAACAGCCCCGACCCCGCCGACGCCGAGCTGTGGGGCGCCGTCCGCGAGCTGCCGCCACGGCAACGCTCGGCGGTGGTCCTGCGTTTCCGCGCGGACCTGGCCCACCGCGAGATCGCGGCCGCGATCGGCTGTTCGGAGGACGCGGCCCGGCGCTCCCTGCACGAGGGTCTACAGAAGCTCAGAGCGGAGGTGCTCACATGAACCCCAAGACGGACGACACCATCGGCCGCGCCCTGCGCGCGGGACCCGGTCCCAAGCGGGCGGAAGCCGCTGCGGCCGCAGCCGCCGGTGAGCGGCTGCTGCAGCGGATCGCCGCCGAGGAGCTCGCCGACGTCGCCTACCGGCCGATCGACTCGCCCTTCGGCACCCTCCACGCCGCCGTGACCTCGCGCGGGCTCGTGCGCCTGGCCTTCCCCGAGGAGCTCCAGGAGGCGATGGTGGAAGAGCTCTCCCGTCGTATATCGCCACGGGTGGTCCGCAGCCCGCGGCCGCTGCAGGAGCTCGAGCGGGAGCTCGACGAGTACTTCTCCGGGAGCCGGCGCAACTTCTCGCTGAAGCTCGACTGGAGGCTGATCGGACCGTTTGCCACGCGCGTGCTCACCCGCACTTCCGAGATCCCCTACGGCGGGCACTCGACCTACGGGGAGATCGCTGCCGAAGCCGGCAGCCCCCGCGGGGCACGGGCGGCGGGCAACGCGCTCGGCTCGAATCCGATTCCGATCGTGATCCCCTGCCACCGAGTGCTCCACGCGGGCGGCGGGCTGGGCGGCTACGGCGGCGGGCTGGACCGAAAGCGCTTCCTGCTGCAGCTCGAGGGAGCCCTCGAGCGCTGATCCAGCGCGGGGTGGAGCGCTCGCTAGTCGCTCTTGGCCATCGCGGTCCACTCCGCCAGCGCAGGGTCGCCGACGGGCATCCCGGCGGGCCTCGGCACCTCGGGGGTGTCGCGCAGGTACCACTCGGCGTCCAGCGCGGCCTGACAGCCCGATCCGGCCGCCGTGATCGCCTGGCGGTAGGTGTGGTCCACAAGGTCGCCGGCGGCGAACACCCCCGGCAGGTTGGTGCGTGTCGAGCGGCCCTCCGTGAGCACGTAGCCGTTCTCGTCCACGTCCACCTGGCCGCGCACCAGCTCGGACTGGGGCTCGTGGCCGATCGCGATGAAGCTTCCCGAGACCATCAGGTTCTGCTCATCGCCGGTCTCGGTATTGACGAGCGTGGCGTGACCGAGGGCGCCGTTCTCGCCGGGCGCGAACTCGCTCACCCGGTAGGGGACCAGGAAGTCGATGTTCGGCTGCGAGCGGGCCCGCTCGAGCATGATCTTCGAGGCCCGGAACTCCGGGCGGCGGTGCACGATCGTGACCCTGGAGGCGAACTTCGACAGGAACACGGCCTCCTCCATGGCGGAGTCTCCGCCGCCCACGATCAGCGTCGGGGCGCCCTTGAAGAAGGCGGCGTCGCAGGTGGCGCAATAGCTCACACCGCGGCCCGAGAGGTCCGCCTCGCCCTGGACGTCGAGCTTTTTGTGCTCGGCGCCCATCGCCAGCACGACGGTCCGGGCGGCGTGCTCCTCCTCGCCAACCCACACCCGGTGCAGGCCGCCGGGCTCGTGCGCCAGCTCCACACGCTCGACCTCCTCGGTCTCCAGGCGGGCACCGAAGCGCTCTGCCTGGTCACGGAACTTCTGCATCATCTCGGGCCCCATCACGCCCTCGGGGAAGCCGGGATAGTTCTCGACGTCCGTCGTCTGCTGGAGCAGCCCGCCCCAGGCGAAACCCTCGAACACGAGCGGGCGCAGGTTCGCGCGTGCGGTGTACAGCGCCGCGGTGTATCCCGCGGGTCCGCTTCCGACGATGATCACATCCTCGACGTCGCTCATCTGGCCTCCTGGTCCGCTTTCGAGAGCTTGAAGCCTCTCAAAACTCGACTCGCTTTACTTTGTATAGTGTACCACCGGGCGCTTTCAGGAGCTCTGCAGCGCGCCCGTCTGGCCGGTCACGGCGGGGACGGCGCCGGGCGCCGAGGGTGGCTGCTCGCTCTTCCACTGTGCCACCGTTTTGCGCAGCTGGAAGTAGGCGATGCCGCCGGGGATGGTCGGCAGCCAGAAGGAGATCGCGCGGTAGGAGAGCACCGCCAGCACCGCCAGGTCAAACGACACGCCGAAGGCCGCGAAGGCTCCGATCATGCCGCCCTCGACGCCCCCCAGGCCGCCGGGCAGCGGCAGCAGGTTGGCGAGCGTGCCGACGAAGTAACACATCCAGATCACCGACAACGGGGGCGGTGTGCCGAAGGCGTGGAACATCGCCCACAGCACGAGGATGTCGAACGTCCACCACACGACCGCTCCCAGCACCCCCGGGCGCCGTTCGCGGATCAGGTCCATCGCGGTGCGCACCCCGCTGGCCGCCAGCGCGGGCGCCGCCACCCCGCGGTTGAGCAGGTGGGCGCCGCGTCCAGGCCCCTCCGCCCAGCCGTGCAGGCGACGCTCGAGGTCTTTGGGCAGGAACGCGATCGCCCCCGTCACCACGAACAGCACGAAGCCGGCGATCGCGGGCACGACCGTGATCGCGAACGAGCCGCCGCCCGGGAAGGCGCCCGTCGCCAGCGCCACGCCGTCGATCAGCAGCGAAGCGGCGTACACGGCGTACAGCAGAACCATGAAGGCGACCATCCGGCAGGCCACCAGACGGGGAGGCATCCCCGAGCGGCGCAGTGCCCAGGCCGTCAGCGCGATGCCGCCCGCACCGGCCGCCGCGAACAGCCGCGTGGCCACGAGTCCGGCCATCGTGATCTGGTAGCTGACCCGCCAGGAGATCTGCGAAGGACCGCGGGCGAAGACGGTCCGGAACAGCACCACGTAGCCGCCGAAGGACACCACCTCGAAGGCGACGCCGATGGCGACCCACCATTTGTCGCCCTTCTCGATCCGTTTGACGTCCTGGCCGACACCGGCGAGCTTGGGCAGCACGAGGTACAGGAAGGCGACGATCGAGACCGCGAACACCCCGAACGCCAGCAGCTGACGGCGGGTGAGCCGCACGCGCGGCATCTCGTCTTCGCCGACGTGTTCGATCTGCACATCCCCTCCCCCGGCCCCCGCGCTCCCCACATCCCCATCGCCGGGGTCGATCGGCGGCGGCTTGCGCTCCTGCCCTGCGCCTTCTGGCTCGCCCTCCCGGGCGCTCGCAGCCGGCGTGGTGCGCCCCTGCAGGCGGGTGGCGGGCGGCTCCTCAGAGGGTTCCAGCGGGTCCTCCGGACCGGCTTCGGGCGCGAAGGTCCCGGCCTCCTCCGAGGAGGTTTCGTTGGCCTCGCGCCCGCGCCCCCCGCGATCCGCCCGCCGAACGGCGGCTCTCACCCGCAATCTGCTCAGGCCTCCCCGTGTGCCATCTCCTCCAGCCGCGAGACGATGTCCGCGACACGCCCCAGCGGCTCCGCCGCACGTGGTGCGAGACGTTTGACCGCGACCGTCAGCGCCGCACCCCCGAGGAGGTCGATGAGGTAATGCTCGCCGAGGTACACCAGCGCGAAGCCGAGCGTCACCAGATACGCGTACCCGACCACCCCGGCTCCACTACCCGTCTCAGCGAGCAGCGACGCGGCCATCAGGGATGTGGCGAAGTGCAGAGAAGGCATCGCAGCAAGGGGGTTACCGCCGAACACACTGTAGAGGGAGCCCCAGCCGTCTCGCCAGAAAAACTCGCCGTACTCCACCATCATGCGCCGCACCTCGAGGGCCTCCTCCCCCGCCTCTCCCTGGGTCGCCGCGTACCAGGGAGGCGCCGTCGGAACCACCCAGTAGAAGGACGCTCCGATGTCGAACACGGCGTAGGTGAGGGCCGCTGCGCGCACGAAGCGGCGCGGGTGGCGGGCCATGATGTAGAGGACCGCGCCGTGGGGCACCGCGAACCAGCTCCAGTGGGCCCACACGAGCACGCGGTCGAGCGCCGTCCAGCGGGGACCGTCGGGACCGTTTCGAGCCAGCGCCCGCTGCAGCCGCACGCTCGGCAGCTCGCCCAGCCCGAGCACCCGGTCGGCCACGATCGGATAGCGGATGTGAACCCGCTGGGCCTGTGCGGAGCTGTCGTCGTGGGGGGTCTTGTAGGCCGCCACGTAGGCCCACATCTGCAGGCAGCAGACGGCGATGTCACGCCCGCGTGAACGGCGCACGGCGACGCACAGCCCTACCGGTGCCGCGAACGCGACCGTCTGCGTGACCACCGCCGGAGCAGGGATGCGGCGGCGTAGCAAGGGGGCCGTGAAACCGGCGAGCACGACCCCCCACGCGGCTGCTCGGATCGCGCTCGGCCGCGACACAGGGCCGGGAGTATATGGACGGGCCTGCGGGCCCTAGTCGCGCGCGAGTGTCGCCCTGGCGTCGATCGCCGCCTGCACCAGCGCGCTCACCACCGGGCTCTCGGGGTCGGCCTCGGGGTGCCACTGCACGCCCAGCACGAAGCGCCGTTCGGGCAGCTCGATCGCCTCGGGCAGCTCGTCCAGGTCGGAGATCCCGCTGACCACGAGACCCTCGCCGAGCCTGTCCACGCCCTGGTGGTGGTGGGACTTGGTGATGTGCGCGAGCTCTCCCGCCGCGCTCGCCGCCAGCGAGCCCTCGATCAGCATCACGTCGTGCTCGGCGCCGTCGAAGGAGCCCAGCACGCGGCGGTGATCCTCGTGGCCCACGAGGTCCGGAAGGTGCTGCACGAGCGTCCCTCCCAGCGCGATGTTGATCAGCTGCATCCCGCGGCAGATCCCGAGCACGGGCATGTCCGCCTCGATCGCCGCCGTCGTGAGGGCGATCTCGAACGCGTCCCGCTCGGGCACCGTGTCGTGGGTCTCGGGGTGGGCCGCCTCGCCGTAGCTGGAGGGGTCGATGTCGGCCCCCCCGGCGAGCATCAGCCCGTCGATCAGCTCCAGCACCTCGGCCGGCTCGCCGACCGAGTGCTCGTCGGGCAGCAGCCCCAGCGCGAGCCCTCCGGCCCGCTGGACTGCGGAGGCGTAGCCGAACGGGACCAGCGCCGCACGCTGCTCCCAGACGCTCCACTGCGCTCGCTCGAGCGCCGCGCAGATGCCGATCACGGGCCTCTTCACCCCACAAACCATAGGATCCCCGGGAGCCGGCAAGCGGTGTGGCCATCGCGGCGCGCGCCCCGGCCGGTCCTTTCGGCTTTGCAGAGGAGACCATGAGCGAGACCACGACCGAGCTTGAGACCGTCAACCTGCACGTCCGCGACGGCGCGGCGACGGTGGAACTGAACCGCCCGGAGGTGCTCAACGCCTGGAACGGGCAGTTCGGCGACGACCTGCGGGCGGCCTTCGAACTCATCACCGCCGAGGATGAGATCAGGGCCGTGCTGCTGACCGGGGGCGGGCGCGCCTTCTCCTCGGGGGCCGACCTGAAGGATGTCGGCGGGGGCTTCACCACCGAGGACGGCCGCCCGGACGTCTACCGGACGCTGACCGAGCGCTACCACCCGATCATGAAGGCGATCCGCGAGCTGCCGAAGCCGGTGGTGGCTGCCGTCAACGGCCCCGCGGTGGGCATCGGCTGCTCGCTGGCCCTGTGCTGCGATCTGATCCTGGCCGCCGAGAGCGCCTACTTCCTACTCGCGTTCGTCAACATCGGCCTGGTCCCCGACGGCGGCTCCTCGCTGTTCGTGCCCACCCGCATCGGCATGGCCCGGGCCACCGAGCTGTCGATGCTCGGCGAGCGCCTGCCGGCCCAGAAGGCCCTCGAATGGGGCCTCATCAACCGCGTCGTGGTGGACGAGCTGCTGCTCGAGGAGGCCAGCGCGCTGGTGGCGCGGATGGCCGCTGGCCCCACGCGCTCGTTCGCGGGCACCAAGCGACAGCTCAACAACTGGCTCTATCAGCGCATGGACGAGCAGCTCGAGCTCGAGGCCCAGATCCAGCGCGAGATGTCCCAGAGCAAGGACTTCTTCGAGGGCGCGATGGCCTTCGTGGAGAAGCGACCCCCACGCTTCACCGGCGCCTGAACGGTTCTCGTGTCATTTGTTATCAAGCCGGGACCGCGAGGCTCCCAATAGAATCCTGCGCGCCTTGGGCCAGCTGAGCTTCCTCCTCGCGTTCTTCACCCCCGAGTCCGGCGGCTCCCCGAACGCGAACGAAATCGACAGCCTCTACAAGGTCGAGCTCGTCATCGCCCTGATCATCTTCGTGGCGGTCCAGGGCGCGCTCCTCTACGCGCTGATCCGCTTCCGCAAGCGCAAGGGCCATGTTCCCGCCCAGATCCGGGGCAACAGCAGACTGGAGTGGGGCTGGACGGCCGGGGCCGCGGTGATCCTGGTGGCACTGGCCGTGCTCACCTTCAGCAAATTGTCCTCGATCGAGAACCCGCCGAACTCGAACGCCGCCGCCTACAACGCAACCGACGACGGACAGGTGCTGTACGCGAGCACCAGTCGGAAGCTGCCCCCGAACGGCAAATCGCTGAACATCACCGTGATCGGCCGCCAGTACATCTGGCAGTACATCTATCCGGGCGCCACCGAACCGGACGGCCTCGGCGCCCCCTACTCCTACGTGGAAATGGTCGTCCCGACCCAAACCACGGTCTCGCTGGACATCGTCTCGGCCGACGTCGTGCACGCGTGGTGGATCCCCGAACTCGGCGGCAAGTTCCAGGCCGTGCCCGGGTACCACAACTACACCTGGTTCAAGATCCCCAAGCCGGGCGTCTACAGGGGCCAGTGCGCGTTCCTGTGCGGACGCCTGCACGCGCGCATGCTCGCCACCGTGCGAGCCGTGCCGCCGGCGCAGTTCGAAGCCTGGCTGGCGAACCAGAAACGGCTCATCTCGCAGGCCAACGAGGCCGCGAAGGTGGCTCGTGAAAAACTCGGCGCCCAGACCGGCGCAGGACAGGTCGAAAACCCCTAGGACCGGCAGGAGAGCTCCGACCCCACGATGGCCACCTACGTAGCCCCCGTCCCCCACGTAACCGCCCACGAGGTGCAGACCAAGCCGACCGGCTGGATGCGCTGGCTGACCACGACCGATCACAAGGAGATCGGGATCATGTACATGGTCGCGACCTTCGTGTTCTTCCTGCTCGGCGGGGTCGAGGCGCTGATGATGCGCCTGCAGCTGGGGGCGCCGGAAAACACGATCGTCAGCCCCACCACCTACAACCAGCTGTTCACGATGCACGGCACGACGATGGTGTTCCTGTTCGTCGTGCCGATGATGGCGGGCCTGGCCAACTACTTCGTGCCGCTCATGATCGGCGCCCGCGACATGGCCTTCCCGCGCCTGAACGCGCTCTCGTTCTGGCTCTTCCTGGCGGGCGGGGTCGTGTTCTACGCGTCGATCTTCTGGAGCCCGCCGGAAGCCGGCTGGGTGAGCGTGGTGCCGCTGGCCGAAAGCACCTTCTCGCCGTCAGGGGGCCAGGACGCGTGGATCTACCTCGTCCACCTCACCGGCCTTTCCTCGCTGCTCGGGGGGATCAACTTCTACGTCACGATCGCGAACATGCGCGCGCGGGGGATGAGCTGGGCGCGGCTGCCGCTGTTCGTGTGGACGATCCTCGTCTACGCCGTGCTGCTGATCTTCGCGCTGCCGGTGATCGCGGCCGCAGCCACGATGCTGCTCGCCGACCGCCACTTCGGCACCCACTTCTTCGACCCCGCCCAGGGCGGCTCGCCGCTGCTGTGGCAACACCTGTTCTGGTTCTTCGGACATCCCGAGGTCTACATCATGGTGTTACCCGGGTTCGGGCTGATCTCCGAGATCCTGCCCGTGTTCGCGCGCAAGCCGATCTTCGGCTATCGGGCGATCGCGGCCTCCACCGTGGCGATCGCCTTCCTCGGCTTCCTCACCTGGGCGCACCACATGTTCACCGCTCCGATCCCCGAGGCGATCCTGATCTTCGTGATGCTCAGCTCCTATCTGATCGCGGTCCCCACGGGGGTGAAGGTCCTCAACTGGGTGGCGACCCTGTGGCGAGGGACCGTGGAATACACGACCCCGCTGCTGTTCGCCGTCGGCGGCGTCTCGATCTTCCTGATCGGAGGCATCTCGGGCATCTTCCTGGCCACCTTCCCGATCGACTGGCAGGTCAACGAAACGTACTTCGTGGTGGCCCACCTGCACTTCGTGCTGTGGGGCGGGGCGGTGATGCCGATCTTCGCCGGCATCTACTACTGGTTCCCGAAGATCACCGGGCGCAAGCTCGATGAACGCGCCGGTCGGCTCAGCTTCGGTCTGATCTACCTGGGCGTGCTGGTGACGTTCCTGATCCAGCACGTGATGGGCCTCGACGGGATGCCCCGGCGGATCTACGAGTACGACAACGTGGGGCACCTGCAGCTCTACAACCAGATCTCCACCGTGGGCTCCTTCATCCTCGCCGCCGGCGTGCTCGTGACGGTCATCAACGTCGCCCGTAGCCTCAAGCGCGGGGTCGTCGCCGGGCCCGATCCGTGGGTCGCGAACACGCTCGAGTGGTTCACCAGCTCGCCGCCTCCGCCGAACAACTTCGACGTCATCCCGCTGGTGCGCTCGGTCGAACCGATGAAGGACATCCGCCGCGAGATCGAGCGGCGCAGCGCTCCCGGCCATGCCCCCGGCTCGGCCACCGTGCCCGCCGGGGCCCGGCAGGTGGGAACCTAGGTGGCCCCCGCCGTCGGAACGGTCGTCCCCGCCCAGCCGGCGCTCGCCTCACGCACGCGTCAGCTGCTGAGCGACCTGCTCGAGCTGACCAAGCCGAAGGTCCAGTCGCTGCTGCTGCTGACGACGGTGGCGAGCATGTACGTGGCCGGCGACCCCTCCGTGGGGCTGGTGCTGCTGACCTGCCTCGGGGGCTACCTGTCGGCCGGCGGGGCCGGGGCGGTCAACCACTACGTGGACCGCGACATCGACGCCCTGATGCACCGCACGGCCAACCGGCCGATACCGGCCGGGCGCATCGCCCCGCACGTGGCGCTGGCGTTCGGGTGCACGCTGGCGGCCTGCTCGGTGGTGCTGCTGTGGCTGGCCGTGAACCCACTCGCCGCGGGCCTGTCGTTCGCCGGCTTCCTCGGCTACGTGTTCGTCTACACGCTCTGGCTGAAGCGGCGCAGCCCACAGAACATCGTCATCGGCGGCGCCGCCGGGGCGGTCCCGCCGCTGGTCGGCTGGGCCGCGGTCACGGGGTCGCTGAGCGGCACCGCGGTGCTTATGTTCTTCATCGTCTTCTTCTGGACCCCGCCCCACTTCTGGTCGCTGTCGCTGCTGATGAAGGACGAGTACGCCAAGGTCGGCGTGCCGATGCTGCCGGTGGTGCGGGGCGAGGCCGAGACGCGCCGGCAGATCGCCCTCTACGCGGTGCTGCTGTACGTCGTCACCCAGCTGCCGTTCTGCGCCGGGGGCTTCGGCACGATCTACCTGGTGGCCTCGGTGGTCCTCGGGCTGGGCTTCATCTTCGGGGCCCAGCGGCTGATCTCCCGCGCCGACCGCCGCACGGCGCTGCGCCTGTACCTCTACTCGCTGGCCTACCTGGCGCTGCTGTTCTGCGCGATGGTCGCAGACAAGCACCTGTAGGATGAGCCGTCTTCGACCATGAACCGCCGCCTGGCCCGCAAGAACATCCGTACCGGCCTGATCGTGGCAGGGATCTGCTTCTTCATGTTCGGGATCACGTTCGTGGTCGCAGCCGCCTACGTCTCGTGAGCGAGCTCGACCCCGAGCCGCCCCCCGCGGGCGAGGAGATCCACCTGCCCGGGCCCAGCGTGCTGCCGGCCCTCACGGCGGTCGGGATCACGCTCACGCTGATCGGCCTGACGACCTTCTTCGAGCTGAGCATCATCGGCGGCGTGACGACGATCTGGTGCGTGCTGGCCTGGATCAAAGGCACGCGCCGCGAAGTCGACGAGCTCCCGCTCGACGCTCCGTGAGTGGGGGGCGCGGTCCCCCGACCGCGCCCGGCCTTCTCGACCAACGGCGACCCGCTCCCCAAAGCGGGCCGACCGCCCCTCTCACCCCACGGCCACCCTGTCCGGAACCGGGCAGATCGCCCCATCGTCGGTCCAGCAGCGCACCACGTCGCGGACCGACAGGATGCCGACCGTGTCGGCCCCGTCCAGGACGATCAGGTGGCGGAAGCCTCCCCGCACCATCGCAGCGGCCGCCTCCTCCAGCGACCACTCCGGCGCGGCATATACGACGTCATGGGTCAGATGATCTGCGACCACCTCGCGGTCGGGATCCTGCCCGGCGCCGATTGAGACCAGCAGATCGCGCTCCGTGATGATCCCGGGGCCGTTGGCGTCCGGATCCATCACCACAGCTGCTCCCACGCCCCGTTCACTCATCAGCCTCGCCACAGATCTCAGAACGTGGCCGGGCCCGACCGTCAGAACCGTGTCAGTCATGCCGTTGCGAACCTGCATCAATCTCTCGCCTCCAATGGAGTCTCGAGGCCCGCAGCCGCCGGCACCAAACGGCGTCGTCGACCCACGGGCAATTAGCAACTATTGCCTCAATCTAGAGCGTCGAGGCGCGGGCGTCAAGCACGACCGTCCGGTGGCCCCCGCGGGCGGCGGCCGGCCGCCCGCCAAGGGTGACGATCCGTTGCCCCAAGCATTAGGATCCGTCCTCGCGATGGACTGGATGGCCGAGCAGCACAAGCACCGCCGCCCCCGCAGCGACGCTTCATGAGCCGGCGCCGCTCGGTCACGGTCACCCTCATCCTGGCGCTGATAGCCGTCGGGATCGGCATCTGGCTGAGCTTCGAAATCCGCTGGTTCCCGGTCGCGGCCTCCAAGCAGGCCCACAACTCCGACCGCCTCTACCACGTGCTGGTGATCGCCTCGATCCCGATCTTCGTGCTCGTCGTGACGGCCATCATCTACAGCGTCTGGCAGTTCCGGCAGCGCCCGGGCGAGGAGCTCAAGGACGGCGCCCCGATCCACGGCAACACCCGCCTGGAGGTGTTCTGGACCGCGATCCCGACCGTCCTGCTGCTGAGCCTCGTGGGCTACTCCTTCGTGGTTCTGCACGAAAACGAAAAGAAGCCGGCGCGCGAGATCAAGATCGGCGTCACCGGGCAGCAGTTCGTCTGGACCTACCAGTACCCGCGCACCCTCACGGGCGGAGCCCCCCTGAACAGCTACGAACTGTATGTCCCGCGCAACGAGTCGGTCCAGTTCCAGATCCACAGCCGCGACGTGATCCACGCCTTCTGGGTCCCCGCCTTCCGCCTGCAGGAGGACGCCGTGCCCGGCATCACAACCCAGTGGCGCGTGACCGCAACGCGGCTCGGCACCTACCCGGTGATCTGCAACCTGCTCTGCGGTGCGGGACACTCGCTGATGCGCTCGGCGGTCCACGTCGTCAGCCAGGCCCGCTTCCAGGCATGGCTCAAAAGCCAGGTGACGGCCGCGGGTGGCGGCTCCGCGGGCGCGCCCCCTGCCAGGGGAGCGGCTGGGTAATGTTGGCTCCGAGCATGCGTCGCCGCACGAGCACAGGAAGGTCGGGATGGCCGCTCATCTGAAAGGCCCCGGAATGATCCGTGGGGCCGTGATGTTCGTGGGCGGGATCGTGTTCGCCTTCTTCCTGACATGGGTGATCCGAGCCGCCACCGGCCACGACACCTTCCACCACTACATCGACGGCGACGCGATCACGACGGTCGCCCTGCTCGCCGCCCCGCTGGGCTTCCTGGTCGGGCTCGGGGGCTTCGACTACTGGTTCTACTGGGCGTCGGGCCGTAAGACCCGCCCGGAGGACCACTCGGGCCACGGCGCCTACACGTGGAAGGACTACTTCCGGATCAACACCGACCACAAGGTGATCGGGATCCAGTACACGGTCAACTCCTTCATCTTCCTGCTGATCGGCGGCCTGCTGGCGATGCTGATGCGCGCCCAGCTGGCCCAGCCGGGGTCGCATTTCGTGAGCGCCAACACCTTCAACGGCTTGTTCTCGGTGCACGCCTCGCTGCTGATCTTCCTGTTCATCATCCCCGTCTTCGCCGGCCTGGGCAACTACGTCATCCCGCTGATGATCGGGGCCCCCGACATGGCCTTCCCGCGCCTGAACGCGCTCTCGTTCTGGTTGCTGCCGGTGGCCGGGATCATGATGCTGGGCAGCTTCCTGGCCCCCGGCGGGGCCTTTGCCGACGGCTGGACGGCCTACACCCCGCTCTCGGATACGGCGCCCGTGGGGCAGGTGTTCTTCTCGGTCGCGGTCCAGTTCGCGGGCGCCTCGTCGATCATGACGGCGCTCAACTTCCTCGTGACGATCATCACCATGAGGGCCCCGGGGATGAGCTTCTTCCGCCTGCCGCTGCTGGTGTGGGCGAACTTCGCAACCTCGCTGCTGGTCGTGATCGCGACCCCCTTCATCGCCGCCTCGCAGTTCTTCATCCTGCTCGACCGCGGATTAGGGTTCAACTTCTTCAACGCCGCCAAGGGAGGGGACGTGCTCATGTACCAGCACGTCTTCTGGTTCTACTCCCATCCCGCGGTCTACATCATGATCCTGCCGGGCTTCGGGATCATCAGCGAAATCATCGCTGTGAAGGCCCGAAAGCCGATCTTCGGCTATCGCATGATGGCCTTCTCGCTGCTGGCGATCGTGGGTCTCGGCTTCACCGTCTGGGCCCACCACATGTTCACCTCCGGGATGGCCGCCTGGATCCGCATCCCGATGGCCATCACCACGGCGATCATCGCCGTGCCGACCGGCATCAAGGTGTTTTCGTGGCTCGCCACGCTGTTCCGAGGGGTCCTGCACCTCGATACCGCGATGCTGTTCGCGCTCGGGTTCATCGCCACGTTCACGCTCGGAGGCATCAGCGGAATCATGCTCGCGATGATCCCCTTCGACATCCACGTCAGCGCGAGCTACTTCATCGTCGCCCACATCCACTACGTGCTGTTCGGGGGCTCGCTGATGACGATCTTCGCGGGCGTCTACTACTGGTTCCCGAAGATGACCGGGCGCATGTTCGACGAGCGCCTGGGCAAATGGCACTTCTGGTGCACGTTCGTGTTCGTGAACGCGACCTTCGGCCCGATGCACGTGATCGGCCTGGAGGGGATGCCCCGCCGCGTCGCCACCTACGCCCAGGAATTCGCGGGCATGAACCTCTTCATCTCTATCGCCAGCTTCTTCCTCGGGGCCTCGACGCTGATCTTCATCTACAACATGATCACCAGCTGGCGTGGCGGCCCGCGCGCCAGCGCCAACCCGTGGCGGGGCATGACGCTCGAGTGGCAGGTGTCCTCGCCCCCGCCGGTGTTCAACTTCGATCGGGTGCCCACGGTCGTGGGCGGTCCCTACGAGTACGGCGTCCCCGGCGCCGTGCACGGGATCTTCGCGCCGGCGCCCCTGCCCGCCACCGTCGGCGCGGGGGCCGCGTCCCCGCACGGCCCATGAGGACTGAGGTGAGGGCATGAAGGAGATCCTGGTGGTCGCCAACCGCACGATCGGCGGCGCGCCGCTGCTCGCGGCCGTGCGCAAGCGAGCGGCCGAGCCGGGCGGGGCGAGCTTCCGGCTGGTGGTGCCCCAGAGCACCCCTTCGGCCGGCCTCGTGATCTACGACGAGGCGGTCCGCGAATCGGCCCAGGTGCGGGTCGACCTGGCGCTCTCGATCGTCACGGGCGAGGGCATCGAGGCCTCCGGCGAAGTGGGCGACGCCGACCCCTTCCTGGCGACCATGGACGCCGTCGCCGAGCGCCGCCCCGACGCGATCATCATCTCGACCCACCCCGCCACGAGCTCCGGATGGCTGCGCCGGGACCTCGTCGAGCGGATCGAAAACGCCTCCGGGCTTCCCGTCGAACACGTCACCGTGGACCTCGAGAGCGAGGGAGTGCCCTTCGAAGTGGTGCTGGTGGTGGCCAACAAGACCTCCAGCGGCGACGAGCTCAGCGACGCGCTGGTGGCGAAGAACGCCCAGGAGGGCAAACACGTGTTCATCGCGGTGCTGCCGAAAGGCGACGGCACGGGCCCCACCACCGCCGAGGCGCGAGCGCGGCTGGCGCGGATGCTCGACCGCCTGCGCCGGGCGGGGCTCGTGATCTCGGGGATGATCGGCGACCCCGACCCCTACACGGCGACGATGAACGCCCTCGAGCTGTTCACGGTCGACGACGTCGTGATCTCGACGCTCCCGAACGAGCGCTCCGGCTGGTTGCGCTCGGATCTGATCGGGCGGGTGCGCAGCTCCAGCCGCGTGCCGGTCGAGCACGTCGTCGTCGAGAGCGCGGCCCAGAGTCCCGCGGCGGCCTAGCGGAGGACACGATGGAGGCCGCCAGCATCGCCCACGCGGAAGCACACGAGCACCACGGGCCACCGCCCGCCAACATCAGCTCGCGGGTCCCCGCGCCGATGCTCGGGATGCTGCTTTTCATCATCTCCGAGGTGATGGTCTTCGGGGCCTTCTTCACGGCCTACTTCTTCATCCGCATCGCCCAGGGGCAGCCGTGGCCGGACCCCGGAACGAAGCTGCCGGTCGAGGTCGCGGGCGTCAACACCGCGATCCTGGTGTCCTCCTCGTTCACCATCCACTGGGCCGAGCAGGCGATCAAGAAGGGCAACCACTGGGGCCTGAAGGCGGGGATGCTGACCACCCTGCTGCTGGGCTGCACCTTCCTCTTCATCCAGATCAACGAGTACGCCAACATCGGCTTCGCGCCCCACGACCACGCCCAGGCCACGATCTTCTACGCGCTCACGGGGCTGCACGGGGCCCACGTGTTCATCGGCCTGTGCCTGCTGTTATCCGTGACCATCCGCGCCTTCCGGGGCCACTACAGCCCCGAGCAGCATCGCGGCGTCGAGGTGCCCGGGATCTACTGGCACTTCGTCGACATCATGTGGCTGGTCGTGTACACGACCGTCTACATCCTCTAGGGTCGTAAGTCAGGAATTGGGCGTGTCGTTTGCCGGATGGATGGTCGCGCACGACGTTCGACGGCGGCGCGGTGCGTACTCGATGTACGTGAGTGCCGACGGCGGATGTCGGGCGTGGGCAGGCGCCGGGAAACGCCGTCGAATTTCTGACTCCCGACCCTAGGCTGGGGAGCCCGTTGCTCAACCCGCTGCGCTCGGAGCGGGAGGCCTTCCGGCTTCTGCTCTACGTGCTCGTGGTGGTCGTCGTCGCGATCCTTGTGATCGTGATCGTGCGCGCGGCGACGTAGACGCTGCTGCGGCGCCGTGCGCGTTCCGCCGCCGCGCCTATTTGACCGTCAGCGTGCCGTACATGCCCGCCGCGCGGTGTCCGGGGACCTCGCAGAAGAACGTGTACTTGCCCGGCTTGAGGCTCAGCGTGACCGAGGTGGTGCCCTTCGAGATGAAGCTGCTGGCGGCGATCTTCGCCCCCTTGGCGGTGGCACCGTTTTCGCCGGCTTCAAAGGCGATGTTGTGCTGGACGCCCGACATGTTGGTCATCGTCACGGTCACCGGCCCCGGGTTCGCCGTGGCCTTCGTGGAGGTGTATGCGAGCTGGCCCGCGGGGTTGGCGTCGATCGCCAGCTTGCCGGCCTTCTCGACCGCCGGCTTGCCCGCCCCAGGCGCTTCCACAGCGCTCGCCAGCAGGCCGGTGTCGGGGCCCCGCGCGGCGGCGGACTTTTCGACGTAGGCGGCCACGTCCTTGGCGGTCGCGCCGCTCACGAGGTCTTTCGGCATCGCGCCCAACGGGTTCGGGTTGGCGATCTGAAATTCCACGACGCTGCGGATCGCGTTGCGCCCGAGCCCTTCTTTGATGCTCTGGTTGAAGGCGGCGTCGAGGTCCGGCCCCACGATTCCCTTGGTGTTCGCCCGCGCGAGCGTGTGGCAGGCGCCGCACTTGGCCACGAACTGCTGCTTGCCGGTGATCAGGTTGGCGTTCTCGGCGCCCTTGACCGAGCACCCGCTGGCCGCGAGCACGGCGAGCCCCGCGAGCGGGAGCATCGCGGATCGCGACCACGCAGCCCGACTCGGCCGCGAGCGCAAAGGGGTCGATCTGCGGGGGATCCTCAGCACTGGCGGGGGCGAAGACTATCCGAACAGCCGGTGGGCCCGTCCGGGACCGCCGCCGCCCCGGGAAGGCTGCGGGTCAGGCTTCGGGGAGCCCCTGGAGCTCCCCGCGGGCGGCCGCGATCACGCCCTGAGCCACGCTCTCCCAGGACCACCGCTCACGGACGCTCGCCACCAGCCCTTCGCGCGTGCGCTCCCTGACGGCGGACTCGCATTCCAGCCACGCCAGCAGCCGCGCCGCGATCCCCTCGACCGCGCCGGGGCCCAGCTCGAAGGACAGCAGCGGCCCGATCGCCTCGGGCACACCGGCGGCCAGCACCCGGCTGACCTCCGCCAGCCCCGAGTGGGCTGCGCTGATGGGCAGCGTCCCGCAGGCGGCGGCCTCGGCGGCCACCATCCCGAAAGCCTCGGGAAACGTGCTCGGAACCACCATGGCGCTGCACGCGGGCAGCAGCTCCGCCAGCTCCTCGTGCTCCAGGCGACCGGTGAACAGGACCCGCTCCGACAGAGCCCGGGCCGCCGCCAGGTAGCGCTCCGCGGCGGGGCCCCGGAGGCCGTCCAGGAACTCCAGCAGGTAGCTCAGCGGCTGTTCGGCCGGGCCGCCCTCCAGCGTGCGCCCGGCGCGAGCGAGCTCCCGTACCCGCTCCAGCTCGCCGGCCTGCAAGGCCTCGAGGATCCGTTCCAGGCCCTCCCGGAAGGCCCCGAAGCCGACCACCAGCAGGCGTGCCCTGGGCTGGCGTTCGAGCACCAGCGGGAAGGCCGCGAGCAGCAGGTCGGGGCCCTTGCTGACGATCAGCTTGCCGACGAACGCCACCAACAGGTCCTCCTCCCCCACTCGCGCCAGCGCCGCACCGGCCCGCCGCAGGTCGCTGGCGAAGGCGCTGCCGCTCGCCGCCGGGTCGGGCTCGGGGCCGCGCTGCAGGGTGCCGGCCAGAGCACGGACCTCGGAGATCGCCCGGCCGTGCTCGCGGGGGCCGAAGCGAGCAACGTCCACGCCAGGAGGGCCGAGCCGGGTGCGCTCCGGCAGGCGGGGGTCGGCGATCGCCCGCCACAGGCTCTCGGCCGTGTGTCGGGAGCCCACGAGCACGGCCCTGGCGGGCGCCAGCCCCTCGCGGGCGAGGCCGAGGAAGCGCTCCGGTTCGGGCTTGACGGTGTACTCCAGCGCGCTGCCGTGGACCTTGACCGCGTAGGGCGTGGTCTGCCCCAGCGCCCGGGCGAGGATCACGGGCCCCATCACGAGGTGGTTGGCCAGCGCCAGCTCCGAGGCCGTGCGGGCGGCCACCTCGGCCACCGCTTCGACGTTCGCCCGCAGGTAGCGGCCGAGCTCCTCTTCGCTCAGCTCGGCGAAGGTGCGGGCCTCCAGCCCCTCGTAGCGGTCGGCCACGTACACCGGCAGCAGACCGCCGATGTCGGGCCGGTAGACCGTGCAGCTGCCGCCGGCGCCCTCCCCCGCGCCGCCCGTGCCGGCCTCGGCCCCGCCGGCGCCGGCATCCGCCTCGCCGGCGGGCTCCCGCAGGCGCCTGACCTGCAGGGCCCCCGAGTCCCAGTCCCCGGCCGCGTCCACGAACCCCAGCCGCTCCGGGTGGCGCTCCTGGCAGAGCAGGTGGACCTCGTGCCCGAGGCGCGCGAGGGCCTGCGCGAGGCGGGCGTTGTAGACGTTGGAACCGGTCCCGCCGAGCAGGTAGCCGTGGAAGATGAGGATGCGCGCCACTAGACGGTCGATTCAACCATCCGCTCCGCTAGAGTCTCCCAGCCGTGAGCTCAAACCAGCGTTATCGCCTGCGAAACCGCGCCAGCGGCCGCGAGGTGCTGGTCGAGGCCGAGCCCGGACAGGTGTACCTGGACCGTGAGACCGACGAGCCGCTGGAAATCGTCGGGATCGAGCTGCCGATGGCGCCCTCTCGCTCGCGGCTGCCGTGGGCGGTCGAGAACCTCCGCTTCTGCGCCTGGTGCGATCAGCTCGCCCAGAAGGACCTCAACGACTGCCCCACCTGCGGACGGCGGATGGACCCGCTGTGAGCACCCACCGGTGGCTCGCGGCGGCCGGAGCGCTGCTGGCAGCGCTCGCTCTGGCCGCCTGCGGCGGCACCAAGGTCTCCGAAACCGTTCCCAAGCACACGCCGGAAATAACGCCCCCGAACGACACGAGCGCGGAAAAGGCAGCCGCCACCTCGAGCACCACGACCCCGAAGAAAACCTCGACGTCCTCGGAATCCTCGGGCGAATCGTCCTCGAGCTCCGAATCCGAAGGCGGCGGCGGCTCGGAAGCCTCCAGTGAATCTTCCGGCTCCGGTGCCTCGGGCGGGGCCTCCGCCGGGGGCGAAAAAGCCACCAGCGAAACCGGCGCCGCCAAAGAAGAAGGCTCCTCCAGCCCCACCGGCGGCGCCAGCGCGCCGTAGCGCGCGGCGCCGGTTCAGCCCGGGAGAGCCTCGGCGCCCCGGCTAGGGCGTGGAGATAAGCGTCGCGCTGTAGGTCAGGCGGGCCGTCTGGTACAGGCAGAAGTACTGGACCGAGCTGCCGATGGCGGTATGGCTCGTCTGGGTGCTCGTGCTCGTGCACTGCGCCTTTGAGCGGCTGGCCCGCCACGAGGTGTCGTTGCCGAAGTTGAGCGCCAGGGCGGGGGCCCAGGTGGGCACCGTCAGGGCGATCAACTCGCCCTTCTTGACGGGGATGCTCGTGGGCAGCGGGAACTGGGCAGTCTGGCCGAAGTACTTTTCAAGCTTCACGGGCGGGCCCTGGGCGATCAGCTTGTAGGCCAGGTTCGGCTTCTTCTGCGGGGCCAGCACGGCGATCCCGGCTTCGGCGGGGCCACCCTCGCTGGAGTTGAAGTACTTGATCTGCGCCGCCGTGGGCTTCGCCAGCGTGACCGTCCACGCCACGATCGAACCTTCGCGGGGGATGTTCATCGGGTTATGGGTGCTGCCGACCTTGATCTGGAAGCCGGTCGTGCGGCTGACGGCCAGGCAGGGGCTCGCGGGACAACTTGGGACGGCGGGCGTCTTGGCTTCGCCCACGACGCCGATTTCGGCGAGCGTGGCGGGAGCGACGGCGGGGACCGCGAGCGCGGTAGCCAGGCCGAGCAGGGCAATCGTGCAGATTCTTCTCATATGCGGGATCCAAACACTTCCGAGGCCCGTTTGTAGCGGTCCGGTATTCGTTAGGCCGCCGCGAGTTCCTCTGCGGCGGCCGCGATCTCGTCCGGATCACCCGGTGCCGGGGTCCACGGAAGGCGCAGAGGATCGTCGGCGTAGCGGGGAATCACGTGCACGTGGAAGTGGAAAACGGTCTGCCAGGCGGCCGAGCCGCAGGCGTTCAGGAGGTTGACGCCGTCGGCCCCCAGCCGCTCGCCGAGGCGCCGGGCCAGCCGCCGGGCGGCGGCGGCGGTCGCGGCCAGGTCCTCCGGCGATACCTCGAGCAGGTCGATGCTGTGCTCGCGCGGGATCACGAGCGCGTGCCCGCGGGTCGCGGGCGCGATGTCCATGAACGTGATCGTGCGATCGTCTTCGTCGACGATCGCGGCAGGCAGCTCGCCCGCGACGATCTTGCAGAAGATGCAGTCAGGGTCGCGCATCAGGCGGCGAGGACTCGCCCTCGGCGAGCAGCTCGCGCGCGTACGCTACCGCCTCGCCGCGGCTGGTGATGTCCCCCGCGTAGCGTGCCTCGAGCAGCACCTCGAGCAGCTCGCCGAGGCGTGGTCCGGGGGCGATCCCGATCTCCTCGGCGAGCTCGTCGCCGCGCACGGGGACCGCGGGAGGCCCTTGCTCGTGCCACTCGAGCGCATCGGGGAGGGTCGCGATCGCCAGCTGCAGGTGTGCCGCGATCGCCTCCCGTGCACGGTCGCCCCGCGTCGCCAGCCGGTCGGCCATCGACAGCAGGGTGACGTCGACCTCGACCGGCGAGCAGGCCCGCAGATAGCCGGAACGTCGTGCGCCGCGACAGCGGCTGGGGCTCGTGCACGAGGAAGCCGAGGCGCAGGTGGTTGCGTACCAGCCCCGCCACGAAGGACTGCAGCCGCTCGCTGCCCCGCAGCCTGCCCAGCACCTCGCGGGCCAGCTCCGCGCCCGCCACGTCGTGGCCGATGAAGGTCACGCGCGCGCCGTCGGCGCTCGTTCCCCGGGTGAGCGGCTTGGCGGCGTCGTGCAGCAGCGCTCCCCACGCCAGCGCCTGGCCACGGGTGAGCTCATCGGCGAGCGGCTCGGCCAACACGCCCTGCCAGGCGCCGGCGCAGCTGGGGTCCATCTGCTCGAGCACGCGACTGCCGCGAGCCCCCGCCGACCCGGCTCGCGGCGGCGCCGCCCCCGGCCCGCGGCGGCTCGCCGGCGGCGAGCGCGTGCGTGAGGGCAACGGTCCGCTCGAGCACCTCGAGCGTGTGCACGTACACGTCGGCGTGGTGGTAGCGACTCTGCTCCACCCCCCGCAGCTGCTCGAGCTCGGGCAGCACCACGGCGTTGGCGCCGACGTCGGCGAGCAGTTCCACGCCGCGGCGGGCCTGCTCCGCCGAGAGGATCCTGCGCAGCTCCGCGAACACCCGCTCGGCCGACACGTCCCCGAGCCCCGGTGCTCCAGCCCGTGCGAGCTCGAGCGTCTCGGGCTCGGCCTCGAGGTCGAGCTCGACGGCCACCCGGGCCAGGCGCATGACGCGCAGCGGGTCTTCCAGGAAGGCGCCCGGGGAGGCGGCGCGCAGGCGGCCTTCGCGAAGGTCCTCGATCCCTCCGAGGGGGTCGATCGGCTCTCCCCCGGCCAGCGGCTCGGCGATCGCGTTGACGGTGAAGTCGCGCAGCCGCAGGTCCTGCTCGAGCGTCGGCGCCCGTAGCGGCTCGAAGTCGGCCTGCCACCCGTGCTCGGTGCTGACCACCCGCCAGCAGCGATGGTCGGAGGAGAGCTCGAAGCAGGCGCTGCGGGGAGCGGCGCGGGCGAGCGCCCGGGCGGCCTGCTCGACGTCTCCATCGAGGACCACGTCGACGTCGGCGCTCGGGCGCCCCAGCAGCCGGTCGCGGGGGGCGCCTCCGACCAGCCACGCCTCGTGGCCCGCGAGCACGTGCCGTGGCGAGCTCGACCGGCGAGCGCCCAGCGGCGGGGTGGCCCGGGCTCATCCGCGGAGCGGCTCGGCGACCGCGGCGCCGTCGCGGTGATAGATCCTCGGCACACGTCCCGTCAGCGCACAGGTGACCTCGTAGTTGATCGTCCCCAGCCGCCGGGCGACCTCCTCGGCGCTGATCCGTTCGTCCCCGTCGGAGCCGATCAGCACCGCACGGCGCCCGCGCAGCTCGGCGTCGGCTGCGCCATCGCCCACCTCCACGGTGATGCTGTCCATGCTCACGGTCCCGGCGAGGGGATAGCGCCGGCCGGCGATCAGGACCTCCGCGTTGTTGGACAGGGATCGCCTCCAGCCGTCGCCGTAGCCGATCGGCAGCAGCGCGATCGCGGTGTCGCCCCGAGCGCGGAAGGTGCGCCCGTAGCCGGCGCTCTGTCCCGGCCCGCACGGCTTCACGTCGGCCACATAGGAGGACAGCTCGAGCACGGGCTCGAGTTCCTGCGCGACGGCGTCCACGCCGAAGGGGTCCATGCCGTAGATCGAGATCCCGCAGCGGACCATGTCGAAGTGGGCGTCGGAACTGCGCAGCACCGCGGCGCTGTTGGCCGCGTGAACGACCAGCTGCGGGTGCTGTTGCTTCAGCGGCGCGGCCCAGCTCGTGAAGGTCTGCAGCTGCTGCTCGAAGAAGCCCTCGTCGTCGGGTTCGTCGGCGGTCGCGAAATGCGTCATCAGGCCGGCCAGCACGACCCCGGGTGCCGAACGGGCCGCCTGCACCACGCCCGTCGCCTGCCCGGTCTCGCGGGTGCCCAGACGGCCCATGCCGGTGTCGAGCTTCACGTGCACGCGTCCGCCGCCGGCGTCGGCCACGGCCCGCACCTGATCCTCGCGCCAGACCACCACGTCGGCGCTCACGGACAGTGCCCGCTCCAGTTCGCCGGCGTCGAGCGCCCCCATCACCAGCAGCGGCACGCCGGTCACGCCGCCCTCGCGCAGCTCGAGCGCCTCGCCGGCCTCCACCACCGCGAGCCAGCCGGCCCCGCCCGCCAGCGCGGCGCGGGCGCTGGGTATGGCGCCGTGGCCGTAGCCGTCGGCCTTGACCACCGCACACAGCGCGGCGCCGCCGCGCAGGTCGCGCCGCATGCGCGCACAGTTGCGCTCCAGGGCGGCCAGGTTGACGCTCGCCCGGGCACGCGCGGGGGCATCCACGGCGGCGTCAGGGGACGCCCCGGCGAGCGCGTCAGCCACGTCCATCACCGTCGCCCTGCCCGGAGTACTCGCTCGCGGCGGCGCCGGCCCGACCGCACCGCCGGCAGCGCTTCGATCACGTCGCTCGCGATCACCCCCTCGGGCCCCCCCACCCGCCGTGCCGCCAGCCGTCCGGCGAGCAGGTGCAGCAGCACCGCCCCCGCGGTCGCCGTGAAGGCGTCCAGGCCGGTTGACAGCAGCGCGGCGACGACGCCCGTGAGCACGTCCCCGGTGCCGGCCGTGGCCAGGCCCGGGGCGCGGCCGGGGCTGACCGCCACCAGCCCGCCGGGGCTCGCCACCAGCGTGTCGTCGCCCTTCAGGGCGACCACCGCTCCCGACTCGGCGGCGGCGGCGCGTACGTGTTGGAGGCGATGGGCGTCGATCTCGCTGCTGTCGCAGCCGATGAGACGGGCGAGCTCGCCCGCGTGCGGCGTCAGCACCGTCGGGGCCGAGCGCCCGGCGAGCTCCCGCAGGCGTCCGGCGTGGGCATTGAGGGCGTCCGCGTCGATCACGGTCGGCAGCTGCGCCTCGCGGGCCACGGCGCGGGCGAAGGCCACGGCGGGCTCGCTGCGCCCGAGGCCGGGTCCCAGCGCGAGGGCCCCGCCGCGCGCGGCGGCCTCGAGCACCGCGTCGCGTGCCCGCTCGCTTACGTTGCCCGACTGCGGAGGGTCCTCCTCGAGCGCACGCGTCATCAGCTCCGGCACGCCGGAGGAGGCGAGGATCGGCTGCAGCGAGTCGGGCACGCAGACCGTGACGTAGCCGGCGCCCGCGCGCATGCTCGCCCGGGCGGCCATCGTGGGGGCCCCGGTGAGGCCGCGCGACCCGCCCGCGAGCAGCACGTGCCCGGAGCTGAACTTCGTCGAAGCCGACCCCCGGCGAGGCAGCTCCGCCAGCAGCGCCTCGGAGATCAGCCCGATGTTGCTCGCCTGCGGCGCCCCCCGGGGGATGCCGATGTCGGCCACCTCGACGGTCCCCGCGCGGGCCTTGCCCGGGTTGATCCACAGCCCCGGCTTGGCGGCGTGGAAGGTGACGGTGACGCTCGCCCGCACGGCCGCTGCCGCAACCTCGCCCGTGGACGCGTCCACGCCGCTGGGCACGTCAATGCTCAGCACCCTCGCGCCGGCGCCACCCAGCGCTCCGATCGCCCGTGCCACCTCTCCGCGGGGCTCGCCCTGAAACCCGGTCCCGAGCAGCGCGTCCACCACCAGCGCCTGCCTCCCCAGCAGCTCCTCGAGTCCGGCGGCGGTAGCGCCCGACGACCGCCCGTGCTCCGTCCACGGAACGCCGTCGAGGTCCAGCGGCGCGGGGCCGGGCAGGCGCTCGAGGTTGGCGCGTGCGTCCCCGGCCAGCTCTTCGGGGGCGGCCACGCAGACGACGTTGACCTCGCGGCCGCCGTCGCGCAGCATCCTCGCCACGACCAGCCCGTCGCCGCCGTTGTTGCCCTTGCCGCACAGGATCGTCACCGGTCCGTCCGGCGCCATCCGCTCGGCGACGCGAGTGACGGACGCGCCCGCGTTCTCCATCAGCTCGAGCCCGGGCACCCCGCGTTCGGAGATCGCCCAGCGATCCGTGCCGCGCATCGTCTCGGCGTCGAGCAGCGGCTCGAGCCAGCTCGGCAGCTCATCCACGACTGCCGATCCTAGATGGTGCTCCAGCCCTCCCGGGCGCGCCACCCTCCCGTGCCCGCCGGCCCTCCCGTGCGGGGTGGCTACTCGACGGTGACCGTCTTGGCGAGGTTGCGCGGCTGATCGACGTTCAGCCCACGGTGCCGGGCGATCTCGTAGGCGAGCACCTGCAGCGGGATCACGGCCAGCATCGGCTGCAGCATCCAGTCAATCGGCGGGAGCTCGATGACGTCGTCGGCGTACTCGGAGATGTGGGCGTTGTCGGAGCTCGCGAGCGCGATCACCCGCGCCCCGCGGGCGCGGACCTCCTGCATGTTGGAGGCGACCTTCTCGAGCACCGGAGAGTCGGTGGCGACGCTGACGACCGGCGTGGACTCGTCCAGCAGCGCGATCGGGCCGTGCTTCATCTCGCCGGCCGCGTAGGCGTCGGTGGCGATGTAGGAGATCTCCTTCAGCTTCAGGGCCCCCTCGAGCGCCACCGGCAGGCCGATGTGGCGGCCGATATAGAGGAAGAACTCGGCCCGCCACTGGGCCTCGGCGATCGGGCGCACCTGCTCCTGGACGGTGCTCAGCACGCGGTCGATGCAGTGCGGCAGCCGCTTCATCTCGCAGACGAGCTCGCGTAGGCGCTCGGGCGGGAGCTCGCCGCGCAGCTCGGCCATGCGCAGGGCGATGAGGTACATGACGGCCACCTGGCACATGAAGGTCTTGGTCGCCGCCACGCCGATCTCCAGACCCGCACGGGTGAACAGCACCCCGTCGGACTCGCGCGTGGCCTGGGAGCCCATCACGTTGGTCACGGCCAGCACGCGGGCGCCGCGCTCCCGCGCCATCCGCATCGCCGCGAGCGTGTCCGCCGTCTCACCCGACTGGGTGATGCCGATCACGAGGTCGCCGGTGCCGATCACGGGGTTGCGATAGCGGTACTCGGACGCGATGTCCATCTCGACCGGCACCCGGGCCCACTCTTCGATCGCGTAGCGGCCGATCAACCCGGCGTGGTAGCTGGTCCCACAGGCGACGATCACGATCCGCGAGACGTCGCACAGCAGCGACTCGTCCAGCGCACCCTCCTCGGACAGATCGATGTGGTCGTCCGCGGCGGTACGCCCGGAGATGGCGTCCGCGATCGCGTCAGCCTGTTCGAAGATCTCCTTCAGCATGAACGTCTCGTAGCCGCCCTTCTCGGCGGTTTCGGTGTCCCAGTCCACGCTCTCGACCTCGCGCTCCACCGGCTCGCCGGCGGCCGTGGTGATGGTGACGTCCTCGGGCGTGAGCAGAACGATCTCGCCGTTTTCGATGAGCTGCACCCGGCGGGTGTGCTCGAGGAAGGCGGGCACGGCGGAGGCGACGAACTGCTCGCCGTCCCCACGGCCCACGATCAGGGGGCACTCCCGGCGCGCCCCGACCAGTACCTCGGGCTCCTCGATGCTCATCGCCACGAACGCGAAGTGGCCCTCGAGCTCGGCGTAGGCGGCGCGCACGGCGGCGACCAGGTCGTCCTCGTAGTGCTCGGCGATCAGGTGGGCGATGACCTCGGCGTCGGTCTCGGAGCTGAACACGCTGCCGGAGGCGGCGAGACGCTCCTTCAGCTCGACGTAGTTCTCGACGATCCCGTTGACCACCACGTGGACGCGGTCGGAGGTGTCGCAGTGGGGGTGGGCGTTCTTCTCGCAGACGCGGCCGTGGGTGGCCCACCGCGTGTGGCCGATGCCGGTGCTCGGGGGCCGCTCGGCGACCGCCACGGCGGAGCCGCCCCGATGGGCCTCGGGGGAGCCGTCGGCGAGCTTCGCGCGCAGAGCACTGAGATTGCCGACCGCCCGTACGGACTCGATCCGCTCCGGCGTGATCACCGAGATGCCCGCGGAGTCGTAGCCGCGGTACTCCAACCGGCTGAGTCCGGCTAGTAGAACCTCACGGGCGGAGCGCCCCCCCACGTAACCCACGATCCCGCACACCGGCTTGACGATAACAGCGGCGCCAGCGGGCGCTGGACGCTTATGTGAGCTCGCGCTGCACCAGCTCGACCAGGCGCCCACAGACGTCCTGGGCCTCCTCGTCGGTGGGTGCCTCAACCATCACCCGCACCAGCGGCTCGGTCCCGCTGGAGCGCACGAGCACGCGGCCACGGCCGGCGAGTTCCTGAGCGGCGAGCTCCACGCCGGCGTTTACCTGGTCCGCCTCGGCGAGCGCGCCGCGGTCGCGTACGGGCACGTTCACGAGCCGCTGGGGGAGCTTGTGCATCGCGTCGCGCTCGGCCAGGTCGCGCCCGCCCAGCGCCTCGAGCGTGAGCAGCGCGCTGGCGATGCCGTCGCCCGTGCTGTTGAAGGAGGCCTCGATGATGTGGCCGGACTGCTCGCCGCCCAGCGTCCAGGAGCGCCGGCGCAGCTCCTCGAGCACGTAGCGGTCGCCGACCGCCGTGACCGCGACCTCGATGCCGGCCGCCTGCATGGCGGCATGAAAGCCGTAGTTGGTCATCACCGTCACGGCCACGCCGTCGCCCGGCAGGCGTCCGCCGGCGCGCAGGTGCAGGGCCGCGAGGGCGAGCAGCTCGTCGCCGTCCACGACCGCGCCCTCCCGGTCCACCGCCATCACGCGGTCGCCGTCGCCGTCGAAGGCGAAGCCGAGATCGTGGGAGCCCTCCCGCAGGGCCGCCGACAGGCGCTCCACGTGGGTGGAGCCGCAGCCGTCGTTGATGTTGCGCCCGTCGGGCTCGTCGGCGAACACCGTCACGTTTGCCCCCAGCCGCCGGAAGATCTCGGGCGCGACCCGGTAGGTGGCGCCGTTGGCACAGTCGAGCACCACGTCGAGCCCGCCCAGATCGAGCCCCTGAAAGCGCGCCTGGAGCTCGCGCAGATAGTCCTCGTCGGCGCCGTGCAGCTCGCGCACCCTGCCGGGATGGACCACGCCCGCCTTCGGCGCCGCGGGCGAGCCGCTCTCCAGGTCGGCCTCGATCTCGAGCTCCTGCTCGTCGCTGAGCTTGAACCCGTCGGCGCCGAAGAACTTGATGCCGTTGTCGCGGTAGGGGTTGTGGGAGGCAGAGATCACAGCCGCCAGGTCGAAGCCGTGGCGGGCGATCAACAACGGGGCGGCCGGCGTCGGCAGCACCCCGGCCAGCAGCGTGTCGGCCCCGGCCTCGCTCGCGCCCGCCGCGAGCGCGCACTGGAGCATCTCTCCCGACTCGCGGGTGTCGCGGATCACGAGCACGCGGGGACGCTCGCCCGGTGCTCTGGAGCTGGCGGAGCGGCCGAGCGCCAGCGCCAGCTCGGCGCTCAGCTCCTCGCCGGCGATCCCGCGAACCCCGTCGGTCCCGAACAGCTTGCGGGCCATCTCTGCGTCAGGCGTAAGCGCCGCCGGCGCTCAGCGCTTGGAGAACTGCGGACGCTTGCGCGCCTTCTTCAGGCCCGCCTTCTTGCGCTCCTTGGCGCGCGAGTCGCGCGTCAGGAAGCCGCGCCGCTTGAGCTCCCCGCGGAGGTTCGGGTCGGCCTCCAGCAGCGCCCGCGAGACTCCATGGCGGAGAGCCCCGGCCTGAGCCGAGATGCCGCCCCCGTGCAGACGGGCGACCACGTCCATGCGCTCCTGGTAGCCGACCGTCTCCAGGGGCTGGCGGATGTTGCGCTGCAGGGTCACGCGCGGGAAGTGCTCCTCGAGCGTGCGCCCGTTGATCAGATAGGTGCCACTGCCGGGACGCAGGATCACGCGGGCGATCGCGGTCTTGCGCTTGCCGGTGGCGCGGTAGCGGGCGCCGGAGGCGAGGTCGATGGCGGCCGTGGCGATCGGCTCGGTGAGAACCTCCTCGTCCGTTTCCTGGGGCTCCTCGGAGCCCTCCACGACGGCGTCCTCGGCCTCCACGATCGCGTACGGGTCGACGTACTCCTGGGCCTCGCGGCCGAGGGGGTCGACGCCCTCGGGGACGATGTCCACCTCCAGGTGGGCGCCGGGCACGACCGGTTTCTCGCGCGGGGTGGGCGCCTCCTCCCACTCCTCGTCCTCGGTCTCGGCCGCGGCGGCGGTGTCCTCGGCCTGCTCGTACGCCTCCAGGGCGGCGTCCTCGGCGGAGCCGGCGATCTCGCGGGCATCCCCGCTGGGCACCGCGTGGGCCTCGTGGACCTCGGCCTCGTGGACCTCGGCTGCGGGGACCTCGGCTGCGGGAGCGTCGGCAGCGGGCTCCTGGGCGGCGGGCTCCTGCGGCTCGGCGGCCTCGGCCTGGGGCTCGGCGGGCGGGACGTCGACGGTGGCCTCGGCGGCCTCCTCGTATGCCTCCAGGGCCGCGTCCTCGGCGGAGCCGGCTACCTCGCGGGCGTCCTCGGTGGGGACCGCGTGCCCGTCGGGCTGCTCGGCCTCGTCGCGTTTGTCCTCTGACTCTGCCATCAGGCCTCTATCTCCAGCGGTTGCGGTTTCTGGGCGACGTGCGGGTGCTCCGGGCCGGCGTAGATCTTGAGCTTCGTGAGCTGCTTGCGCGCGAGCCGGTTACGGGGCAGCATGCCTTTCACGGCCAGGCGCAGGACCTCCTCGGGGCGGCGGGCGAGCATCTGCTCGAGGTTGCGCGAGCGCAGGCCCCCCGGATAGCCGGAGTGGCGGTAGTAGAGCTTCTGCTGGCGCTTGTTTCCGGTCACGTGGATCTTCTCGGCGTTGACCACGACGACGAAGTCGCCCGTGTCGATGTGGGGCGTGTACTCGGGCTTGCGCTTGCCGCGCAGGGCGTCCGCTATCTGGGTCGCGAGCCGCCCGAGGGTTTTGCCGTTGGCGTCGACCAGCAGCCAATTGCGCTCGCGATCGGAGGGCGTGGCGACGTATGTCTTCGTGGACGGGGCCATCAGCTTCATCTGGGCGGCGCGGCCAACCGGTGGCGCACCAAGGCAGCCGCTGGGCTTATCGCTCGCGCGGCGAAGGGCCCATCATAGGCCAAAGCGCCGCGTTCGCCCGCCGCCCCAGCGGGCGATGAGCGGGGCTCCCTACTCCCACTCGATCGTGCCCGGAGGCTTGGAGGTGATGTCGAGCACCACGCGATTGACCTCCCGCAGCTCGTTGATCATCCGCGAGGCGATCCGCTCGAGCAGGTCGTAGGGCAGCCGCGCCCAGTCGGCGGTCATCGCGTCGTCGCTGGTGACCGCCCGGATCACCACCACGTGGCCATAGCTGCGCTCATCGCCCTGCACGCCCACGGTGCGCACGTCGGGCAGCACGCAGAAGGACTGCCACAGCTCGCGATACAGGCCCGCGGCGCGGATCTCCTCCTGCAGGATGTGGTCGGCCTCGCGCAGGACGTCCAGGCGCTCCTTGGTGGCTTCGCCGCCGACCACCCTGATCGCCAGGCCGGGTCCCGGGAAGGGCTGGCGCCAGACGAGCCGCTCGGGCATGCCGAGCTGTTCGCCGACCGCCCGGACCTCGTCCTTGAACAGCGCCCGCAGCGGCTCGACGAGCTCGAAGCGCAGGTCGCTGGGGAGACCCCCGACGTTGTGGTGGGACTTGATCGTGGCCGCGCCGGTGCCTCCTCCGGACTCGATCACGTCCGAGTAGAGGGTGCCCTGGACGAGGAAGCGGGCTTCGTCCCCGGCGCCCGCCTCCGACAGGCGCCTGGCCTCCTCCTCGAACACGCGGATGAACTCCGCCCCGATCACCTTGCGCTTGGCCTCGGGCTCGACCACGCCCTGCAGCTTGGTCAGGAAGCGCTGCTCGGCGTCGACGGCCACGAGCGGGACCTTGAAGGTGTCGCGGAAGGTGCGGATCACCTGCTCGCCCTCGTCCTTGCGCATCAGGCCGTGGTCGACGAACACGCACGTCAGCCGATCCCCGACGGCGCGGTGCACGAGCAGCGCGGCGACCGAGGAGTCCACGCCGCCGGAAAGACCGCAGATGACGTTCCCATCCCCCACCTGCTCGCGGATGCGGCGCACCTGTTCCTCGACGATCCCAGCCGGCGACCAGTTCGGCTCACAGCCACACGCCTGGGTCAGGAAGCGGGTCAGGATCTCGGTGCCATAGGGGGTGTGGACGACCTCCGGGTGGAACTGGATCCCGAAGATCGAGCGCTCGCGATCCTCGATCGCGGCCACCGGCGAGGCCGTCGAGGAGGCCAGCGCGGCGAACCCCGGGGGCGGCTCGTAGACGGTGTCGCGGTGGGACATCCAGCACGTCTGCTCCGCGGGGAGGCCTCCGAGCAGCATCCCGCCGTCGCCGACCAGCAGCTCCGAGCGGCCGAACTCCCCCACCTCGGCCTGCTCCACGCGCCCGCCCAGAGAGTGCACGAGCAGCTGCATGCCGTAGCAGATGCCCATCACCGGCACGCCCAGCTCCAGCAGCGCGGGGTCCAGGCGAGGGGCGCCGTCCGCGTACACCGACGCGGGCCCGCCCGAGAGCACGATCCCGCGCGGGCGCCGCGCGGCTATCTGCTCGATCGGCACGTGGTGGGCCAGCAGCTCGCTGAACACCCCGCAGTCGCGGATCCGGCGGGCGATCAGCTGCGAGTACTGACCGCCGTAGTCGAGCACGACGACCGTCTCGGGGGCCGCCGGGTCGCGCGGCAGGGCGCCGGCGGAGACGCCACCGGCGGTCTCGGCGCCCGGCAGGCGCTCGGTCTCCGCGCCGGGCTCGGCGAGGGCTCCCGGCGAAGACCCCGCCTCACTCATTGACGAGCGCGGCGACCTTCCCGTTGGTTGCCCCCATGCCGACCCCCTGGTCGCGCTGTAGGGCCTTGCCCTCCGTCTGCAGTGACGGAGCCACGACGACCTCGGCGCGATTGAACTCGGCCAGGTCCTTGTGGCCGCAGGTGGCCATCGAGGTGCGCAGTCCGCCGAACAGGTTGAAGGTCCCGTCGTTCTCCCGGGCCGGGCCGATGAGGATCTCCTCGAGGCTGCCGTTCTGGGCGGTGGCGACCCTCGCCCCGCGCGGCAGGCTCGGGTGGAAGGTGGCCATGCCCCAGTGGAATCCGCGCCCGGGGGCCTCGTAGGCGCGCGCCAGCGGGGAGCCGATCATGACCGCGTCGGCGCCGAGGGCGATCGCCTTGGCGACGTCGCCCCCGTTGCGCATGCCGCCGTCGGCGATCACCTGGGCGTACTCGCCGGTCTCGAGCATGTGGGTGGAGCGGGCGTGGGCCACGTCCGCGATCGCGGTGGCCTGTGGCACACCGATTCCGAGCACCCCGCGGGTCGTGCAGGCGGCGCCCGGGCCGACGCCCACCAGCACGCCGGCGGCGCCGGTGCGCATCAGGTGCAGGCCGGTGTGGTAGGAGGCGCAACCGCCGACGACCACCGGTACGTCGAGGGTGGGGATGAACTCCTTCAGGTTCAGCGGCTCGGTGACCGTGGAGACGTGCTCACCGGAGACGACCGTGCCCTGGATCACGAGCACGTCCAACCCCGCCTCCATCGCGATCTTGTGGTAGCGCAACACCCGCTGGGGCGTCAGCGAGGCCGCCACCACGACCTTCTGCTCCTTGATCTCCTGGATCCGTTGGGCGATCAGCTCTTCCTTGACCGGCTCGCGGTAGATCTCCTGCATCTCGCGGGTGGCCAGCTCCTTGGGCAGCGAGGCGATCCGCTCGAGCTGCTCCTCGGCATCCTCGTAGCGGGTGAAGATGCCCTCGAGGTTGAGCACCGCCAGTCCCCCGACGCGCCCGATGATCCCGGCGGTCTCGGGCGAGACGACACCGTCCATCGCGGAGGCCAGCATCGGCAGCGCGAACTGATACGGCCCGAGCTTCCAGGAGATGTCGATGTCGTCCGGGTCGCGGGTGCGCCGCGAGGGCACGATCGCGATGTCGTCGAATCCGTAGGCCCGACGGCCCTTCTTGCCGCGTCCGATCTCGATCTCCATCACGCCATCCTATGCTCCCGCGCGGACGGCGGGTGGAGTTCCGACGGGCTCCCGCATGCCGACGGAGAGGGGCAGAAAACGCGCACAGCAGGCCAAAAAGCGGGGCTTGCGGTTCCCGTCTGGGCCGTGTGCGGAAGCATCGCCAATGGTGCGCTGAGCATAGCAACGGCCCATGGGCGCCAGGGGCCCTTGGGTATGCTCGAACTCGTCCGAAAATGAGCGATTCGACAAGGCCCAGATACAACCCTCAGGAGCTCGAGCCGCGCCGCCAGCTGGCGTGGTCGGAGCATGGCGCCTCGGCGACCCCACCGCTGTCGGATGACGCCCCCCACATCTACATAAAGCCCTCGGCCCCGTTCACCTCCGGGAACGTCCACATCGGCCACGTCCGCAGCTACTCGATCGGGGACGCATACGCCCGCTTCAGGAGGGCCCGCGGCGACGACGTCCTGTTCGCCTTCGGCTTCGACGCCTTCGGCCTGCCCGCCGAGCTGGCGGCGATCACGAGCGGCGAGCCGCCCAGCGGGTGGGTCAACAGTCGCGCCGAGCACATGCGGGGCCAGCTCGAGCGGCTCGGGTTCTCCTTCGACTGGTCGCGCACCTTCATGAGCTCCGATCCCGGCATGTATCGCTGGTCGCAGTGGCTGTTCCTGGAGCTGCTGGAGGCGGGCCTGATCTACCGTGGCACCGGCACCGTGGACTGGTGCGAGAACTGCCAGACGACGCTCGCCTCGATCCAGGTCGAGGCCGGCGGCACGTGCTGGCGGTGCCACCAGCCGGTGAAGCTGATCGGCACGCCCCAGTGGTACCTGGGCATCAGCGCCTACGTGCCCGAGAACGACACCCGCCTGCAGGAGCTCGAGGGAAGTGGCATCTGGGACGAGGTGGCGCTCGCCTCCCAGCAGTACGTGCTCGGGCGGGTCGACGGCGTGGAGCTCGAGCTGCGCGACCCCGCGGGGGAGCCGCTGGAGCTGTTCACCCCCTATCCGGATGCACTCGGGCAGGCGCGCTTCGTGCTGATCAGCCCGCGCCACCCGGCGGCCGAGAGCTGGGCATCCGGGGCGGACGTGGCCGAGCAGCTGGAGCGGCTTCGCTCCGGGGGCTGGGAGCGCAGCGCCCGCGAGGCCGACACGATCCCGCTGCTAGACACCGGCCGCGTGCTCATCGGCCCCGGCGGACGCGAGCTGCCGGTCGCGATCTCCCCGCTGGTGGACTCCCGCTTCGGGCCCACCGCGGTGCTGGGCGTGCCGTCCGAGGACCGCAGCGACGAGGTCCTCGCACGGCGGCTGGGGATCGAGCCCGAGGAGGGCGAGCCCGGCGCGGACACGGCGGGCGTGGGCGTCGCACCGGCGGTCCGCTACAAGGCGGCCGACTTCACGATCTCCCGGCAGCGCTCGTGGGGAACCCCGATTCCGATCGTGTACTGCGAGAAGTGCGGAACCGTCCCGGTGCCGCGCGAGCAGCTCCCCGTGCTGTTGCCGTTGGACGTGCGACCGACGGGCACCGGCAACCCGCTGGCCGAGCTGGAGGAGTTCGTCAACACGACCTGCCCCGGGTGCGGCGGGACCGCCAGGCGGGAGACCGACACGCTCGACTGCCATTTCGACGCGCTGTGGCTGTGGATCCCGGCGTGCGTTCCGCCCGAGGAGCGGGACGGCACGCTCGAGCAGATCCTGGCCCTCCCGGACCTGCGCCACTGGCTGCCATCCGAGCGCCTGGTGGCGGGCTCGGACAGCGGCAACTTCGTGTTCGACCAGCGGATCGTGACCAAGGCCCTGCGCGACATCGGCCCGCTCGGCTTCCTCGCCGACGGAGAGCCGTTCGCGGGCTGTCTGTTCCACGAGATGGTGATCCGGGACGGGCGCAAGATGAGCAAGCACCTGGGCAACGTGGTGGACCCCGACGAGCTGGTCGAGCGCTACGGGGCCGACACCGTGCGCCTGGCGGTCCTCTACGCCGCCCGCCCCCAGCGCTCGTTGAACTGGAGCGACTCGGCCGTGCTGCGCTGCCACCGCTTCCTGAACGGCGTTTGGGACTACGCGCAGGCGAAGATCGCGGCAGCGGCCAAGGCGCAGGACCAACAGCTCGCGACCGGCGGCGAGGAGGAGAAGGACAAGACCGAGCACCTGCGCGTGAAACTGGACGAGTGGTGTGAGAACGGCGTCAAGCGGATCACCCAGGACATGGAGCAGCTCGAGATGCACACCGCCGTCCGCGACGTGATGCGGCTGTTCGATCGGATCAAGGACTTCGAGAAGCGGGTGCTGACGCGCCAGCCCGAGCTCTCGAAGGCCAACTCGGAGGCCCTGCTGGCGGCGCTGCTCACTTTCACCCAGGTACTCGGCCCGTTGTGCCCCCACCTCGCCGAGCAGCTGTGGCTGGACCTCGGCGGCGAGGAGAGCGCCGCACAAACGCCGTGGCCCGTCGTATCGTTGCAGGTACCGGCATGAGCACCCACACCGCACAGCCCACTCGGGGCTCCAGGCAGCGGACGCGCTCATGTGCGACCGGCCTGCGCTGCCACCGCTGCGATCACAGCTACGCGCTGGAGGACACGATCTTCTCCTGCCCGGACTGCGGCAAGGGCCTGGACGTGGTCTACGACTACGAGCTGGCGGCAAGCCACTTCCGCGACTTCCCCACCTCCGAGCGGCCCCACAACATCTGGCACTTCGAGGAGCTGCTGCCGATCGTGGACGCCGGAGCCCAGGCGCGGGTCGGCCAGCACTCGGGCTACACGCCCCTGATCAGGGCCGACCGGCTGGGGGCCGAGCTCGGCATCGACAACCTCTACGTGAAGGACGACTCCTCCAACCGGCCGAGCCTCTCCTACAAGGACCGCGTGGTGTCGATGTCGGTCGCGAGGCTCTTGGAGCGGGGCAAGGACGAGATCGGGTGCGTGTCCACCGGCAACGTCGGTACGGCCGTCGCCTCGATGGCCGCGAAGGCCGGTGTGGCCTCATACGTCTTCTACCCCAACCGGCTCGAGGACACGAAGGCCCGCGCCTGCATGGCGCTGGGAGCGAAGGTCGTCCAGGTCGAGGGCAACTACGACGAAGCCAACCGCCGCTGCCGGGAACTGGCGGAAGCCACCGGTATGGATTTCGCCAACATCACGCTGCGGCCGTTCTACGCCGAGGGCGCCAAGACGGCCGCCTTCGAGATCGTCGAGCAGCTCGACTGGCGGGCCCCGGAGCACATCATCACCGCAGCCGCCGGCGGCACGCTCTCCTCGCGGCTTCACAAGGGGCTGCTGGAGCTGCAGCTGCTGGAGCTCGCGGAGACCGATTCCACGCGCATCCACATCGCCCAGCCCAGCGGGTGCAACCCGATCGCCAGCGCGATCCTCGCCGAGGAAGCCGAGGTCCAGCCCGTGACGCCGGAGACGGCCGCCCACTCGCTGGCCATCGGTGCCCCGGGTGACGGCTACCTGGTGATCGACGCGGTGCTCAAACGCGGTGGCAGCGCGGGCTACGCCACCGACCCGGAGATCTTCGCCGGCATCGACCTGCTGGCGGCCACCGAGGGGCTGCTGACCGAGCCCGCCGGCGGCACCACCGTGGCGGTGCTCGGGCAGCTGGCCGCCGAAGGCAAGTTCGCAGCCGGCGACACGGTGGTGGCGATCATCACCGGCAACGGCCTGAAGACGCTGGACGATCACCCGGAGAAGCCCTGGCCGGCGAAGATCGACTGCGAGCTCGATGCAATGATGGGCGCCTTGAACGAGCTCAAGGCCACCGGGACACTGGCCGACAGCGCCCGCGAGCGCCTGCACCGCGGGTAGACGGGAGGAATGGTGGAGGAAATCGACCCGATCCATGATCTCGAGCAGCGACGGGCCGAAGCCCGGCGGGCGGTCGAGGAAGCCGGCGGCGGCGAGGCCGAGGGCTTCGAGCAGGCCGAGAAGGAGCTGATCGAACACGCCTCCCACGGCGACGAGCACAACACCACCCCGATCTTCCGCGACGCCGAGGGCGTGACCGAGGAGGAAGGCGCGGTGGACGACCCCTACGGGGAAGCGGACGAGGAGCAGAAACCCGACTGACGTTCCTCGCGCGGGCGGCCGTGGCGCGCCACGGCCGGGTCGGGACCGCGCTATAGCCTCTACTCGGATGAAGCCCGTCTACCTCTTGGGCGTCTTCGTCCCGGTCGCCGGCGTGCTCGACCTCGCGGACGCCTCGCCGGCGCTGGTGTTCTCGACCTCCGCGCTGGCGATGGTTCCGGTGGCGGCGCTGATGAGCCGGGCGACCGAGGAGCTCGCCGCGCGCTCCGGCCCCGGGATCGGCGGGCTGGTGAACGTCACCTTCGGCAACGCCCCCGAGCTGATCATCGCGCTGTTCGCGCTGGGAGACGGCCTGCAGGAGGTCGTGAAGGCCTCGCTGGTGGGGTCGATCCTCGGCAACTGCCTGCTCGTGCTGGGGGCGGCGATGCTGGCGGGCGGCGCCGGCCGCGCCCGGCAGACCTTCAGTCGCACCGCCGCCCAGACCCAGGCCGGGATGCTGCTGGTGACCGTCGCTGCGCTGGTGCTCCCGTCGGTGCTGGTGCTGGCCCGCCACGGCAGCCTGCCGGCGGTCGGTCAGCTGCGTCACACCTACGGCGGTGACCTGGAAACCGTCTCCTTCGCGGTCGCGATCGTGCTGATCGGGACCTATCTCGCGGGCCTGGTGTTCTCGTTGCGAACCCACCGCGACCTCTTCAACCCCCATGAGCAGGACGAGGACCTGGGCGACACCTGGAGCGCGCGGCGCTCGGTGACGGTGCTGGCGCTGAGCGGCGCGCTGGTGGCCGCCATGAGCGAGATCCTGGTCGGCTCGGTCGAGCACACCGCCCGAGACCTCGGCGTCTCGCAGTTCTTCCTCGGAGCCTTCGTGGTGGCGATCGTGGGCAACGCCGCCGAGCACTACGTCGCCGTGGTGGCGGCGGCCAAGGACAAGATGGACCTGGCCGTCAACATCGCGCTGGGTTCGGCGGCGCAGATCGGCCTGTTCGTGGCGCCGATCCTGATCCTGCTGTCCTCCTTCGTGGGCCCGTTCCCGATGGCGGCGGTCTTCAACCCCTATGAGATCGCGGGTCTGATCGCAGCCGGCCTGGTCACCTCGGTGGTGGTGACCGACGGGGAGTCGACCTGGTTCGAGGGCGTGCAGCTGCTCGCCCTCTACGCCGTGATCGGGATCATCTTCTACGTGGCCTGATCAGTGCCCCCGGGCGCTGCTTAGACTGTCCGCGTGACCGACGACCAGCTTGCAATCGGCGGCCAGCTCGGTCCCTACCTGATCGACTCTGTGATCGGCCGCGGCGGCATGAGCGTGGTCTACCGCGCCCGTCACTCGCGACTCGGCATGTGGGTGGCGCTGAAGGTGCTCGCTCCCGAGCTCGGATCCGATGACGCATTTCGCGAGCGCTTCCTGCGCGAGGCCCAGATGGCGGCGGCCGTGGACCACCCGAACGTGATCCCGATCCACGACATGGGGGTTCACGAAGGCTCGCTGTACATCGTCATGCGCTACGTCGCAGGCGGAGACCTGAAGGCCCTGCTGGCGGGCGGCAACATCGACCCCCAGCTGACGCTGCGGGTGCTCGCACCGGTCGCCCAGGCGCTCGACGCCGCGCACGCCCGCGGCCTCGTCCACCGCGACGTCAAGCCCGCCAACGTCCTGCTCCAGCGGACGCCGGACGGAGAGATCGAGCACGTCTACCTGACCGACTTCGGGATCGCCAAGAGCGCGGCCGCGCTCAGCGGGCTCACGGGCACGGGCGTGTTCATCGGCACGATCGAGTACATGGCCCCCGAGCAGATGGAAAGCCGCGAGGTGAGCGCCCAGACCGACGTCTACGCGCTCGGCGCCACCGTCTACCAGTGCCTCACCGGCCGGCTGCCCTTTCACCGCGAACTGGCCGAAGGCGCACGCCCGCCGCAAGGAGCGCTCGACCCGATCAGCGTCACGCGCCCGGACCTGCCGCCGGCGCTCGACGCCGTCCTCGCGAAGGCGCTCGCGCGCCACCCGGCCGACCGCTATGCCTCCTGTGGAGCACTGATGGACGCCTGCGCGCAGGCGCTCGCAGCAGGTGGTGCACCCGCCGCGGCCGCCGCCGGCCCACTCGAATCCACCGAACTCGCACCCGAGGGCACACCGTCCGCTGCCGCGCCAGCCGCCGGCGCCCCGGCCGACACCGGTGGGCCACCGGTCTCGGCGGACACCGGGGCGCCTCCTGCATCGGCCCCGCCGAGCCATCCCCGGCGGCGGCCTCCTGCGGTCGTGCTGGTCGGCGGCCTGGTGGTGCTCGCGGCCGCCGTTGTGGGCGTGGTCCTCGCCCTCGGGGGCTCATCGTCGAACACGGGGGGACTCGCGGCGCAAGCGGCGCTCGCGCCGGTGCCGTCGAACCGTGTGACGGGATCGGGACAGGTGAGCGTCCACCTCGTCGGTGATAAGGCGACGGTGTCGTTGACGACCAACGGCCTCGACGGCGATGCAGAGCTCGTGCACGCGATGCACATCCACGCGGGCGGCAAAGGGGAATGCCCGCCGGCCTCGGCCGCCCGCCTGCGCAACGGGCACCTCGCGATCGACACCAATGACGGCATCGCCTTCTACGGACCACCGGTGCAGTCGCTCACGACGAGTGGCAACACCGGCGTGGCGAGCATTCTCGTGTTCCAGCGCTACCCGGTCGGCGGCACGATCAGGTACTCGCGCACGATCGAACTGCCGGCCAAGGTGGCGGCCGAAATACGCGCCAACAAGGCCGTCATCGTGGTCCACGGAATCGACTACGACGGCAGCGGCGTCTACAGCGGCGTGCTCGACCGCAGCGACCTCGACAAGGCGCTGCCCGCAACCGCGACGGCACCCGCGCTGTGCGGGCCGCTGAAAGGCCCATCACAGCTGGCCGAGGCCGGGCGCCCGGTGACCTACGTCGCCGCATTGCGTCCCACCCGCGTGACCGTGGGCGAACTGTCGATCTGCGGTGCCCCCCTCCCTGAGACCGGGGCCGACAACCGGCGGCGGGTGCTCGCAACGGGCCACGCACGCCAGCGGACAGCGGCCTGAGGATCCTTCGTGTCCGACCTGCCCCCGGCCGGCGACCCGATCGCGCGCCACTCGCTCTCCCCGACGGAGTTGCAGCAGCTGATGGCCGCCGAGCGGGAGGGATCGGCATTCCTGGCCTATCGCGATGAGGGTGGCAGCCTGCAGTTCTTCTCCCCCGCCGATCGCGACGGCGCGAGCACGATCGGGCGCCGAGCGGAGGCGAACCTGTGCATCGGGTGGGACAGCCAGGTATCCGGCCTGCACGCGGAAATCCACCACGCCGGCGGCGAATGGACGATCGCCGACGACGGGCTCTCCACCAACGGCACATACGTGGACGAGCGGCGCGTGGCCGGCCGCCAGCGCCTGCAAGACGGCAGCCGCGTGCGCGTCGGGCGCACAATCCTGGCCTACCGTGCGGCGCAGGCGACTGCCATCGGCGAGACGGTGGTGGCGTCGTCGAGCGCGCCCCGAGTGCAGCTCACCGAAACACAGCGGAACGTGCTGGTGGCGCTCTGCCGGCCGTATCGGGACAACGACTTCGCCACGCCGGCCACCAATCAGGAGATCGCCGGCGAGCTGTTCCTCAGCGTCGACGCGGTGAAGATGCACCTGCGTACGCTCTTCGGGAAGTTCGCCCTCGGCGACCTGCCCCAGAACCAGAAGCGGGCGCGCCTCGCCGAGACCGCCCTGCAGAGCGGCGCGGTCACGCGCCACGAGCTCGGCTGAGGCAATAGAAAAGCCCCGCCGGAGCGGGGCTTTCCCTTAGCAGGCCGGTAAGCCGGATTCTGTCATTGGGCAGCCATCCATCTGAGCGGCCTACCTGGACCTCGGCGAGCAGCCTGCAAGCGGTCCTATTTGGCCTTGCATCGGGTGGGGTTTACCCAGCCGCCGCGTCACCGCGACGCTGGTGCGCTCTTACCGCACCATTTCACCCTTGCCGTTCCGCCGTTCACGTGGGACGGCGGCCTTGGGCGGTGTGTTTCTGTGGCACTTTCCCGCGGGTTTCCCCGGGTCGATCGCTCGACCACCTCGCTCTGTGATGTCCGGACTTTCCTCGAGGGCTTGCGGCCCCCGCGGCTGCCTGGCCTGCGCCTGACACGGTAGCGACGCCGCCAGCACCTAGGCACCCTGAGACAACGCTCGCAGCGCTCATGTCAGCGCCAGATGGACGCGTTCAGACTCGCCTGAGGAGACCCACGACCCGTCCCAGCACCTTGACCTCCTTGCTGCGGATCGGCTCCATGGTGTCGTTCTCGGGCTGCAGGCGGATGTGGTCGGATTCGCGGAAGAAGCGCTTGACGGTGGCCTCCTCCCCGAGCAGGGCCACGATCACGTCGCCGTCGTTGGCGGTGTCCTGTGGATGGACGACGACGTAGTCGCCTTCCAGGATTCCTGCTTCCTTCATCGATTCACCGCGAATGCGAAGCACGTAGTCGCCTTCTTCGCCGCCGACGATCTGGGGCACGGGGACGTATTCCTCGATGTTCTCCTCCGCCAGGATCGGCTGTCCCGCCGCCACAGAGCCGAGCAGCGGCAGACCTTCTGCCCTGACCATCCCGCGGACGCTGTCCACGGCATTGCCCACGCCCCGCTCGAGCAACTCGATCGCCCGTGGCTTGGACGGGTCGCGGCGCAACAGCCCGATCTTCTCGAGGTTGGCCAGATGCGCGTGGACCGTGGAGGAGGAGGCCAGCCCCACCGCTTTGCCGATGTCCCGCACGGTGGGCGGATAGCCGTACTTCGCCGAATAGCGGCGGATGAAGTCGAAGATCTCCTGCTGGCGTCTCGTCAGATCCATTCCTGGCGGCCCCTAGCGATCGCGGTTTCCGGGTGCGTAACGAACATGTGTTCGCACTGTAGCGCCGCCCCTGGACGGACGCAAGATGCGGGCGCGGGCTGGCGGTGCTCAGCGCCGCGGGAGGCCCATGTCCGGCGCCGGACCGGGGCTATACTCGCCCCCGCTGCGCTCGTGGCGGAATTGGTAGACGCGCAAGGTTGAGGGCCTTGTGGGGAGTTTTCCCCGTGGTGGTTCGAGTCCACTCGAGCGCATAGGCAGCGAAGGAAGGCGCCCTACGAACGGTTTGGGACTCGCCCTGCGAACTTGGCAGTGCCGATGACAACGAACAGGCGATACTGGGCTCGAACCGCCACTCGGGGACTTCGCAGGTTCAGGTGAGGCATACGCCCGGACCGCAGATGCTCTGACACGCCGTGAGGTGCGCTCGCTCCGGGACCACGCCTGGGACCCCGAGAGAGCGACGTAGTGGATGCGTCTCGGCGGAAGATTTCTGGTCGGGGCCCGGGAGCCCACGCGGATCGCGCGGGGCACGGCGCCCCACGCGATCCTCAGGAGGCCCGTTCAGCCGGCTGTGTATGTGAAGCGGTCGGCGCCGACCACGGGGCTCGTGCCCGCGGAAGTCGTCACGGTGATGTCCACAGGCCCGGCTTCAGCCGCGGCAGGCGCGACGGCGGCGACGGTGCTCGACGAGGTGACCGTGAAGCTCTTCGCGGCCACTTTGCCGAACAGCACCCCGGTCACATCTGGGTTCTTGAAGTTCAGCCCCGTGATTTTCAGTTTGGTGCCGCCGGCCAGCGGACCGCTCGCCAGCGAGAGTTTCGTAACGGCCGGCGGAAGCGCCCTGCGCTGTCTGCAGCCGCGTTCTTCGTTGCTGTACAGCTGTGGGAGGTAGTAGTGGTGTTTGTTGATCACCTGGTTGTAGAGCGCCCCGTTGGACGCGGTGCCAAGTGGGGCACCAAGGAGCATTTTCGAGTGGAATTCTTCGTTTCCACTGGCCCAGTAGCCGTCGGCGCAGATGTCCGCCACCTCCTCCGGGCGCCCGACCAAGCTATTCGTCCAGCCCTGTTCGGCGCTCGGATCGGTGACCATCTCAGCGAACTCGTGGGTCATGTTGCCCAGCACGCTGTCGCTCACGCCGTTTGGGTGCTGGCCGAGATCGCAGCCTTTCTCACCGGCGACATATGGCTCGATAGCGAGCTCCTCCGCGCGCAGGAACGGCGTCGAACCTTCGAATTCTTCGTTGGTGGGTTCCACGAGGCCGTGCCAGGCGCAGGCGGTGTTCGGGCCCGACGTGCAGATGGGATCGAAAGTCCCGCCCTGGCACGCCGAGACGCCGGGGGGCAATACCAGGAAGTACGCGTTGCGGAGCCCGCTCCCGCTGTTCGCTTCCTGCAGGCTTTCGAACTCGGGAGGAAGCTTTTTCTGTTTGACGAGAGCGAAGATCTCGTCTTCCACCTGAGACTGCATGACGCAGGAGGGATTTCCGGAGAGTTCCTGACAACGGGGCGAGGATGGGTATGGGTCTTTCACCGTGAGGGACTTGCCGTAATGCGTCTGGTACTGGACGCCGTACTGCGTGAGCACCGAGTAGAAATTCTGGTCGCCGCCGCTGTCGTGCGCCAGATCCTTGAAGAAGCGCGTGATGCCGGACACGTAGCCTTCCGGGTAGGCGGCCGGCGCGCTCGCCGGGTCCCAGTAGATCACGTAGGTCGTCGATGTCGGCGTGAGGAACAGATTCCCAGGCGTTTTTTTGACGAGCGGCTGCTGGGCGGGCGCAATCTGGCAGGCGGTCGTGCCGAAGCATTCGTATTCTGAGGCCGAGGCACTCGTGGCGGATGCGGCCATGAGTGCCAGGAGCGTCATGGCCATCAGGCTGACGCGTCCGCCGAAGCAGCGGGTACGCCGGCGATTCAGCGCGCGCTGCTCGCGCGCACCACCTACGGGCTGCCTTGCTGTCTGCGGGTTCGTCATTGGCGCTATCCCCCTGGTTTCGGTTCCTGTCGCACGTTCTGCACCCACGCCGCCCGACGTTAGGCGGCGACGACAGACGCCACATCGGGCGAACGCCCTATGGGGCTCCGGCCGAGCGGCTCGCGGTGGTGTGGCCCCCGTCTCTGCTTTTCAAAGCCAACTGGCCCTGCCCCCGTGCACGTTGCCTTGAGGATCCTAAACCAAACGTGATCGCCGCTGCCAAGCCGCCCTACTGGCCTAGCCGAGTTGATCACGGACAGCTGACACTCGAGCGGCGGACCGCAGTCGTAGTCGTGGACTGGATACTGCCCACGGACGTTTGGATCGCCCGGCCGGCGGGAGCAGGGTCACTCTTTGGCCCGGATGCGATACCACCCCGGTCTAACGCGCTCAACCCACGGTTCTCTGGCTCGTACAGACGTTCGCAGGCACCATTCGACCGAGGCGTAGGAGACCGGATGCCCAAGCCGCTCCTCGATCGCGAGGCGAATATCGGCCAGCTTCATGGGTCGGCCCTGAGCCATCACCCGAGCAGCAACCCGCTGGATCGCCCCGTTGCCGAGACGCCGAGGCTCACTCAGCTGACTGGCCGTCGGTGGCCGCTCACGTGCACGACCAGCCTCCAGAACCGTCATTGCCGACTCGTTTGGTGGGTTTGAAAGCTGTCCTATCAAGTGCACTCGTTGTAAAAACCACAACGATCCCTTGCACTTGGGCATCATCTGATGTCGCGCCGCGAATCGCTGGCGGGGGGGCCGGCGTAGACCCAGACGGCTGCCATCCACTGGGCAGCAACGGCTGCGGCCGGCGGCCCTCTCGCTTGGGCTGCCGAGCGGCAGCAGATGCCCTTGCGGCGCGCGACTCCTCAGATGGCCAGCGTGAGCCGCGTGCGGCACGGCCAGCCGCGCTGGACCGGGGCTCACCTTGGTTCGCGCGTGGTTACGTCCCATCGCCAGGAGCAGGGCCCGATCGCCACGGAGGAGGCGGTCAAGGGAGGCCGGGAAGACGTCGACGGATGCCGGCGGCAGGGTAGAATGGCGTCGTCCAACTGGTGGGCCCACGCCCGCCCTCCGAAAGGGGTTCCCGATGTTCAAGGGCGTCAAGGCATGGGCACCGTTGGCGATCTCAGCGATCGCGCTGTTCGCCTCGCTGGGCGGGGTCGGTTGGGCCGCTGGTCTGATCAGCGGCAATACGATCAAGCCGAACTCGATCCCGCTGGACCGCTTGACGAAGGCGGCGCGCAAATCGCTGGCCGGGCGAACGGGGCCCGCCGGACCGATCGGCCCTCAGGGAGCGAAGGGGGATCGCGGCGAAAAGGGCGATGTCGGACCTGAGGGACCTTTCGTCGAAGTCGTGCCGAGCGGGAAGACCCTCGTCGGCACCTACGCGGCGCGCGTCCACGCCACCGCCGCCAACCAGGAAGCGATCGCGCCGATCAGCTTCGACTTCAGATTCTCCTCCGCGCCCACTCCCCACTTCGTCGCGCTCGGCACGACACCACCGGTCCAGTGCCCAGGCAATGGCCTCAACCCACAGGCCGTGCCCGGCAACCTGTGCATCTATGAGACCAGCGAGACCAACCGGCTCTCGCCGGTTGTCTTCGACGTGAACTTCGACCCAAATGTCTCCTCGCCGTTCGGCGCGCTCGTCTTCACTGAATCGGTCGCCGCCGGGGTGAGCACGACCTCCGGTAGTTGGGCCGCCACTGCGCCGTAGAGCCCGCCCGGGGCGGGGAGAACAGCGCGAGGAGGCACCGAGGACGCGTCGCAGCAGATCAGCGCCGCGCAGGCCGGCGCGACCGCCGAGAACTGAGGTCGCCGACAATGGCCAACGAATGTCCGGCGCCGGCCGCCTGTCCGGCTCACCAACGCGTGAGAGCACCATCGGACAAGCCCGGGGATCCTGGCGAATGGTTTTAGTTCTGTCCTCTCAAGTGCATTGGCGCCGGATCGACCCCTGTTGAGGCGGCCGAATCGCTGCATCGACCGTGGACTACTTCGAGTTCGAGAACCAGGTCGCCGTCTGGCTCGCGACCAACCACAAGCCCGTCGTTCAGGACCGACTTCGAGCCCTCGCTCCGCGTCAACCTCGCGGTACTCGTCTGCGACCACCTGCCAGCCACCCCACGCGCTCAAACATCGTACGGGGCCGGCATCCCCGCCTACGTCAGCCGCGAGGGTCCTTGGTTTCCGCCACCCGCCCCGCCTCATCGCTCTTCTCTACGACCACGTAATCGCTCTGAGTGTCGACGATCCTCTCCGCGCCTGGCTCCTCGTGACCGGGGTGCACCATGAACCGTCGGGGGTGGGCGCGGACACGCTCGTACTCGCGCAGTGTGGCGTGGACGACGTGATGGCAGTCTAGGCGAGCGCACTCACACAGGAACGCTGTGGACGAGCCCTCCTCGGCCTCCCAGAGCGCCTTCTCGATTCCCTCGTTGGCCTCGCGAGACATCGACTCGTTTTCGGCGACGCGTCGCTGGCGATCCTCATCCACCCCGACGATCCTACTCCGAGGACACCGTTGTTCGCCGGGCGCCCGGCGGTGCTGAGCGGGTCTGCCGCTCCGGCGTAGTCGTCATGTCGCGCGCACTCCCGGCGGAGGGAGAAGGCGGCCGGGGAACGTCGGCTGTCAGCGGTGTTGCTCGATGAGCAGGCGTGCCATCGACTTGCCTCGCTGCGCGGCCTCGATGTCGCCCTCGGCTGCTACGACGATCGAGCCCTGAATGAGGATGTGCCACGATTGCGCGAACGACTCGGTGTCGCGCAGGCCGGCTTCTTCGGCAAAGTTGCGTGCTATCGCGCGGAGCTGCTCGAGATGCCGAACGCTGGCGTCGCCTGCGGGATTGTTGGGGCCGAGTTCGAGCAGTACCTTGATGAACGAGCCCGCCTCGAAGTCGTCGCGATGGAACCACTCGTCGAGTACGTCGAAGATGGCGAGTAGTTGCTCTTCGGGGTTCGAGCCGCGACGCATGGCCCCGGCTTCAATGAGGTCTTTGGTCCAGCGCTGTTCGCGGAGGTCGAGGAACGCGAGCACGAGCCTCTCCTTGGAGGGGAAGTGCCGGTAAAGCGTCGCGTTCGCGACGCCCGCGCGCTCGATCACCTCGTTGACCCCAACTGCTTGGATGCCGCGTCGCGAGAACAGGTCGTAGGCGGCATCCAGAATCCGCTCGCGAGCGCTGGACCCCACCGCGGCGGCTTCTGGGCGGGTCTCGGGCATCGTGGAACCTTAGCACTAGACAGAGCGCTCTCTCTGTGCTAGAAAGAGTGCTCTCTCTATACTAGAGAGAGTGTTCTCGCTCCTCGCGCATGTGCTGAGGAGCACTCAACCGAAAGGAGGCCCCCATGGGGCTCTTGGAGTTGCTTCTCATCGTCCTAGTGATCGCAGCCGTCGCGGGCGGGATCGGTGTCAGCCCGTTGCTTTGGCTGTTGCTGGTGGTAGCCCTCGTGGTCTTCCTCACGGGCGGCGGATTCGGCTATCGCAGCCGCGGGAGGGTTTAGATATGCCTATCGGCACATCGATCTTCCTCATCGCGGTCGGTGCGATCATCCGCTACGGCCTGACATTTCACGTGTCAGGCGTATCGCGGCCAACGATCGGGCTGATTCTGATGATCGTCGGCATCGTCGGTGTGGTGCTGTCGCTGTTCTATATGGCCAGCGCTCGACGACGAGTAGTCGGCGGACCCTACGAAGAACGGCGCCTCTAGCGTCGTAGTGACTCCCCTGCGCGCTGCGCCGCAGGGGTAGGGCCGTCGCCGCAGCCGTCATCTATCTGCCCGTCGGCCCACTGATCGCGGTGGTCACTCAGCGTGCACCGAATCGCGGCGGCGTGCCGGCAACAACCCAAACCAGGAGGGAATATGACCGACAAGAACATCGACCAAGCGAAGGGACGCGTCAAGGAGGCTGCCGGTGCCTTGACCGGAGATCAGCGCCTAAAGAGCGAAGGACACGCCGACCAGGCGAAGGGGTCCCTAAAGAAAGCCGTAGACAAGGTTGCCGACACGCTAGCGGGACACAAACGAAGCAACGAGCGCGCCTAGCCGGGAACTCGCCAAGTCGATCGAGCTATAGGAGGAACCATGAGCACCGGAACGATCATCGGAATTGCTGTTGGCGCCGTGGTGGTGCTACTGGTCATCGCCCTCGTCGCCCGCGCCGCGAGCCGCAGGCGTGACGAACGTCGTCGTGAGCAGGCGGGCGAGCTTCGCCAAGAGGCCAGAAGCCGTTCGATCCAAGCCGAAAGTGCGCGCGCCTCGGCTGATGAGCAGGCCGCCGAAGCCAAGCGTGCCCAGGCTGAAGCTGAGGAACGCGCCGCCCAGGCGCGGCAGGGACACGCGGCCGCAGAGCGACAGGCAGTTGAGGCCGAGCATCTGACCGAGTCTGCCCGCGATCAGCACGCACAGGCACGTGCGATCGACCCGGATGCGAGTGACAGCGGCCAAGACGAGGCACTGGCGATGAATCAACGCTCCGACTGATCGGTTTCACCGGAATGGGCAGCTGAGTGAGGTTTCACGGTGACAGCTGTTACCGATCGCGGATGGTAGTCCGCGAACGTGGGTGTCGCGACCAGGTTGCGAGTTAACGAAGTGGAAGGGAACAAAGCCCGAGGAGGAACAATGGCTAAGACTGAAACCGACCTGTTCAAGAGCCTGCGGGCGCGGGGCGTCCGCAAGAAGGTCGCCAAGCAGTTGGCCCGTGCGACGAGCGGCGCTGGTGAGCCAAAGGTCGCCAGGCACGCGATGGCGGACCTTAGCTCGGTCGTCGGCGACGTTAGTGACCGCCTTCGCCACGGACCGGAAAAGCGGAGTGCGGAAGCAAAGAAGGCCGCGCGTACGCGTAAGCGAAAGGCCGCCAAGCGCAGCAGGGCTGCTAAGCGCGGCGCCCGGACCCGCGCTCGGGCGTAGGAATCCGTGCCGAGGCTGCGGCGCTCCAGCTGCGCGGCTCCGGGCATCAGCCGCCGGCGGCGGGGTCGAGGCTTCGAGTACCTCGGCCCCGAGGGCGAGCGGATCGACGACCCCGAGGTGCTCGAGCGTATCGCGACACTCGCGATCCCGCCGGCATGGCGGGACGTGTGGATCTGCATGGATTCGCGTGGCCATCTTCAGGCAACAGGCGTCGACGTGGCGAGACGCAAGCAGTACCTCTACCACGAGCGTTGGCGCGCTCATCGTGACCGGCTGAAGTTCGACACAATGGTCGAGTTCGGGCGCTCGCTGCCACGGCTGCGCAGCAGCGCCGCGAGGGACCTCGGCAGCGCGCGGGGCGCCGGCACGCGGCTGGGCCCCGAGGAGGTCACGCGCGAGCGCGTCCTCGCCTGCGCGGTTCGGCTGCTCGACGTTGGCTTCTTCCGCATCGGCTCCGAGGTCTACGCCGAGAACAACTCGTCATACGGGCTGACCACAATGCTGCGCGAGCACGTGATGGTCTCCGGCGACGAGCTCGTCTTCGACTTCCCCGCCAAGTCGGGTCGGCGCCGGGTGCAGGAGATCGCCGACCGCGATGTGCTGGCCGTCGTCGAGGTCCTCAAGCGGCGACGCAGTGGCGAGCGGCTGCTCGCCTACCGCGCCGGGCGCGGCTGGTCCGAGCTCACCGCCGACGAGGTGAACGCCTACATCGCCCGGCACGCGAGTGGGCGCTTTACCGCGAAGGACTTCCGCACCTGGAACGCCACAGCATTGGCGGCCGTCGCGCTCGCAGTGCGCGCACTCCACGACGGGCGCGGCGCGAGCCGGTCCAGGCGCGACCGCAAGGTCGCAGCGGCGATCAAGACCGTCGCCGCATACCTCGGCAACACGCCGGCGGTGTGCCGTGCCTCCTACGTCGACCCGCGCGTGATCGACCGCTACCACGCGGGCACGACCATCGCGGCCACCGTCGAGCGGGTCGCCCGCCGGGGCGACGATGCGCCCGACCTCTCTATGCCGCGCGTGCGCCGGCGCGTCGAGGAGGCCGTCCTGGACCTGCTTCACGACAGCTGAACGGCACGAGTAACCGGGAAGGCGATGCCCGTGAAGCGGGTTTCGAGTCTGCTGCCGGGATATAGCCATCGGCGTCCCGACGCGTTCTGGTTGCTCACACCCAAGCCCGTGCGCGACTGGAACCGCAGGGCATAAAGAGCTTCGCCCGCTTCTCGCTGCGATGATGCGCAGCGGGCTTGCCGTGGATTTCGGCGCCGGGTCTGGCATCGTGTCGATAACTCAAGTTCGCCCGGCCTTTTGGTCCGGCGGTGGGAGGTTCGGAGCATGTACGACTACGTGATCGTGGGTGCCGGTTCGGCCGGTTGTGTGCTCGCTGCGAGGCTGAGCGAGGACCCCGGTGTGAAGGTCGCGCTGCTGGAGGCGGGCGGCGCCGACAGCGATGATGAGATCCATATTCCGGCCGCTTTCGGAGCGCTCTTCAAGGGTCGGCGTGACTGGGACATGTCCACCGAGCCCGAGCCGGGCCTCGGCGACCGTCGCGCCTACCTGCCGCGCGCCAAGATGCTTGGCGGTTGCAGCTCGATGAACGCGATGGTCTACATCCGCGGCAACCGCGCCGACTACGACGAATGGGCGGCGATGGGTGCGGATGGCTGGGGCTACGAAGACGTGCTGCCCTACTTCAAGCGCTCCGAGGACAACGAGCGCGGCGAGGACCACTACCACGGCACCGGCGGGCCGCTCCCGGTCCGCGAGGGCCGCTCCATGAACCCCCTCACGAGCGCGTTCGTCGAGGCGGCCAAGCAGGCCGGCCACGAGGAGAACCCCGACTTCAACGGCGCTCGCCAAGAGGGCTTCGGCCGCTACCAGACCACCCAGGAGAACGGGATGCGCGCGAGCACATCGGTGCGCTACCTGCACCCGGCGATGGCTCGCGAGAACCTGACCGTGATCACCGACGCACACGCGCTGCGAATCCTGTTCGACGGCGAGTGCGCTTGCGGCGTGGAGATCGACCATGCGGGGGCCGTCGAGGAGGTGGAAGCCTCGCGCGAGGTCATCGTCTCGGCCGGGGCGTACCAGTCCCCGCAGCTGCTGATGCTGTCCGGCATCGGGCCGGCCGACCAGCTGCCGCTGTTTCAGATCGAGGTTCGCAAGGACCTTCCGGTCGGCCAAGGCCTGCAGGACCACTGTATGACGCTGATGAACTGGAAAACGGACGTCGAGGGGCTGATGACCGCGCTCACGCCCGAGAACCTAGAGCTGTTGCAGAGCGAGGGCCGCGGTCCGCTGTCCTCGAACATCGCCGAGTCCGGTGGCTTCGTGCGCACGCGGCCGGGGCTCGACGCGCCGGACTGCCAGTTCCACTGCGCCCCTGCGCTGTTCTACGCGGAAGGCCTCGGCCCAGCGGTCGAGCACGGCATCGCGTTCGGGCCAGGCGTCGTGAAGCCCACCAGCCGCGGCGAGGTCACGCTGCGCACGCCGAGCCCGTATTCCAAGCCCCGCATCCTGCACAACTACCTGACTACCCCTGAGGACCGCCAGACGATCCTTGCAGGCGCGAGGATCGCGCTGAAGATCTCCCAGCAGCCGGCGCTCGAGCCGGTCATCACCGGCGCGTTCGTCGCCCCGAATCCGGACTCGAGCGACGAGGAGCTGTGGCGCTACATCGAGGACCAGTCGATGACGATCTATCACCCGACGTCGAGCTGCGCGATCGGCCCAGTCGTGGATCCCCGTCTTCGTGTACACGGAGTGCCGGGCCTGCGGGTCGTCGACGCGTCCGTGATGCCGACGATCACGCGCGGCAACACGAACGCACCGACAATCATGATCGCCGAGAAAGCCGTGGACATGATCCGCGAGGACGCGACGCGGGCCGCCGGCACCCCCGCGGCGACGGTCTGAGGCGCGCGACCGGTGGACCACAACGCTCCCGAGACGAACCGGCCCGAGCTTCCAGGCGCGGCTTCGTAGCGGCCTATCCCCTCCCCACTACCGCCCCTGGAACGCGTCGAGAACGCGCGCCAACGCTGGCGAACGGTTTGAGTAGCGTGCACTCAAGTGCATTGGCCAGATTGGCCCCCGGCGGCCTTCGGCGTCTCAGCGAACTAGGACGCCAGCGCCAGTGGCGTGTCACCCGCCCTCGTGAAGCCGGCGTGTTCGCGCCATCGAGGCTTTGCCAGATGCGTCTGCACGACACCGATCCGCTGCTCGACGAAGCCAGCCTCGCAGTAGGCGAGATACATCCGCCAGAGCCGTCGGAAGCGCTCGTCGTAACCCAGATCTTCCAGCCGCGTGCCGGCGGCCTCGAAGTTCGCGCGCCAGCGGCGCAGCGTCTCGGCGTAATGCGGCGTGAGATCCTTGAGTCCGACCGTACGCAGGTCCGTCTCGCGGGCGACACAGTGTGCGATCACCTCGAGCGAGGGCAGGCAACCGTTGGGAAAGATGTGCGTTCGAATGAAGCTCCGCGAGGCCTTCTCCACCTCGTAGGCGCGGTCATCGATGACGATGGTCTGCAGCAGCATGCTCCCGTCCTCCGCGAGGAGACTCGAGCAGCGCTCGAAGAACGTGTCGAAATCGCGCCACCCGACCGCCTCGATCATCTCGATCGAGACGAGCTTGTCGTAGCTCCCGCGCAGATCGCGATAGTCCTCGCATAACACCGTGACGCGATCGGCTACCCCGGCCGCCCGCACCTGCGCCTCGGCGTACTCGTACTGCTCGTGGGAGATCGTGGTGGTTGTGACCCGACAGCCCCGCGTTCTCGCGGCGTGCACGGCAAAGCCGCCCCATCCCGTGCCGATCTCGAGCACGTGGTCGTCGGGGCGAAGGTCGAGCTGCTGACAGACCAGCTCGAGCTTGGCTTCGGAGGCCTCCGCGAGCGTCATCCCCCGGCGCGGGAAGTACGCCGAGGAGTACATCATCGTCTCGTCGAGCATCAGCGCGAAGAACTCGTTCCCGAGGTCGTAGTGGGCCGCGATGCTGCGGCGACTGCGTACGCGCGTGTTGCGTGCCCGGATGCCGCGCACGGTCTGGAGCGGTATCCGAGCCGGCGCCAGCCGGCGACGCCACTCATCCAGACCCGTGACGTTGCGTGCGGCCACCCGCACGACGGCGGTGAGATCGGGAGCAGCCCATAGTCCTTCCATGTAGGCCTCGGCCATCCCGCGGCTTCCCCGTAGCAGCAGCGGCCAAAACCGGGGCGAGCGAACCTCCACCGTCGCCCGCGGGCCGCCGTGACCCAGCGTCAGTTGCTGTCCGCCCTCGACGATCGTCAGCCGGCCATCGCGGAGATGTGCCAGCAGGCCCAGCACGATGCGGCGCGCCATGCGCTGCCCAGCGGTCATGCCGGCACCTGCGGACGGGGGTGGAGTGGCACGCCCTTGAGCTTCAGCGCAAGCGCGTGGCCGTATATGAGCGCCAGCACACGCAACGTTGCCAACGGGTAGCGCGCCGTGACGCTGACCACACGGCCGCGCGTGAACGGAGCCCTACGCAGCGCCAGCGTCGCGTCGAAGGCAGGTCGCTCGTGCTCGCGGCTCTCGATGTGAACCGACAGCGTCGGGCCGGGGACCCCGACGCGCCAGAGGTAGCGCTGGTCCATCGCCATGAACGGAGACACGTGCAGCTTCTTCTCAAAGCTCCCCGTGAGAACGGGTCCTTCACCCGTTCTCGCAAGTACGTAGGCGTGGCGCTCTCCCCACGGCGTGCTGGTCACCTCTGCCACGACCGCCTCGAGTTGGTCCTCGGGCGTAAAGCAGTAGTAGAAGCTGACGGGGTTGAAGCAGTGCCCGAACGTGCGCAGTTGTGTCAGCAGACGGATTGGCCCCGTCGGCAGCCAGCCCGTCCGTCTCTCCACCTGCATTCGCACTGCGTCTGCGAGCCCCACGGAGGGATCACCGAGGTAGTCGGCTCGGCGGAAGCGGATGAAGCCCGGACGGTCAGCGACAAGCCCTCCGCTGAGACAGGCCGTCGAGCTCCTCCAGGTCGAGGTACATGAGCGCCACGCGGTGGCTGAACTCTTGGTGTCGCACCGCAAAGCGGCGGTGGCGGATCGTGCCCTCGTAGATCGCGCTGGCTTTCACACCCCCACCGCCTCCATTCGCCGAGTACCGATCTCGCGCACGACCCGGAGCGCGCTCTTGGCGCCGTCCTCGTGGAAGCCCCATCCCCAGTAGGCGCCGCAGTAGTGCGTGCGATTGCGTCCGCTGATCTCGTGGTGGCGTGACTGCGCCGCGACGCCTGCGGGCGTGTAGACAGGGTGCGCGTACTGGATCCTGCGGATGATCCGCTCTGGATCGATGGCGGCCGTGCGGTTGAGGGTTACGCAGAACTCGCGGTCGGCCCGCAGTGACTGCAAGCGGTTCATGTGGTAGGTCACCGTGCAGCGTCCCGCCACGCCGGCGTCGAGATGGTAGTTCCAGCTCGCCCACGCACGCCGGCGCCGCGGGCAACAGCGAGCGATCGGTGTGCAACACCGCCTCGTTGCTCTGGTAGGGAATCGCACCAAGCAGCTCACGCTCGCGCTCGCTGGGGTCGCCCAGCAACGCGAGGGCCTGGTCGGAGTGCGTCGCGATCACCACCGCGTCGAAGCGCTCCGACTCACATTCGCGGGATGACACGACGACGTGGTCGGAATGGCGAGTGATCTCCATCACCGGCGTCGAGAGCCTGAGACATTCGCGCAAGGGCCGCGTCAGTGCTTCGACATATACGCGCGACCCTCCGGTGATCGTTCGCCAACGCGGGCGTTCACGGAACCCGAGCATCCCGTGGTTGTCGAAGAACTCGACCAGGAAGCGTGCGGGAAACGACCACATGTGTGCCGGATCTGCGGACCACACCGCCGCCGCCTGGGGCACGATCAGCCGGTCGACAAAGGCACGCGAATACCCCTTGGAGGCCAGCCACTCGCTTAGCGGCGGATCCTTCTCGGAGGCGAGCAGCTCGCGAGCGTCGCGGTTGAAGCGGACAAGATCCGCGATCATCCGGTGAAACGAGGGCCTGAGCATCTGCCCCCGGCTCGCGAACAGCCCGTTCGGGGATGCCCCGTTGTACTCGAAGTCGCCCCCGTCGCTCACCCCGAAGCTCATCGGGGAGGCTTGCGTCTCCACACCCAGCTCGTCCAGCAGCCGTTCGAAATTGGGGTAATTGCGGTCGTTGAAGACGATGAAACCGGTGTCGATGTCATAGACCCCAGCCTCGGTCCCGACGCGCACCGTGTTGGCGTGCCCGCCGGCCCGATTGCTCGCCTCGAAGACAACGAGATCGTGCTCTGAGTTCAGTCGGTGCGCGCACAGGAGCCCGGAGATTCCTGCGCCGATGATCGCGACCCTCATGTCCAACCTATACGGGTCGCAGGGCACCGAGGATCAGCGACATTGAACAGACGCCGGTTCTCGGGGCGTTCAACCCTTCGTAGCCGTGGTCCCTCGAGCGGTTTCAGCTTCATCCGGGCTGAGTGTAGAGCTTTTGTAGAGTTATCGTGGAGATTCGGTAGACTCCGCTCGTGACCGACGGTCCACGACTGCGCATCGGCGAGCTCAGCAGACGCACTGGTGTGAGCCCCGAACTGCTGCGCGCCTGGGAGACGCGCTACGAGCTACTGCGCCCTGACCGCACCGCGGGCGGCCTTCGTCTCTTCTCCGAGGAGGACGAGCGGCGCGTGCGTCTGATGCGAAAGCACATCGCCGGCGGGCTGTCCGCCTCGGAGGCGGCCCGACTCGCACGGGCAGGCGAGGGATCGGACTCGCGGGAGGGTTCGGGGAGCTTCGCCGAGATCCAGGCGGCGCTCGCCCATGGCGTCGAGACACTCGACGAGCCGATGGCCCAGACGGCACTGGACCAGTTGTTCAGAGCTTTTGCGCTCCCGTATGCGCTGTCGGAGGTGATCCTGCCGTTTCTGCACCAGCTCGGCGAGCGTTGGGCGGCGGCGGAAGCGACCATCGCCCAAGAGCACTTCGCGAGCAACGTGCTCGGCGGGCGGCTACGCGCGCTGACTCGGGGCTGGGGGAACGGCGTCGGCCCGCGCGCCGTGCTCGCGTGTCCCCCCGGCGAGCGGCACGAGTTCGGGCTGCTGTGCTTCGGGCTCGCCCTCAGGGAGCACGGCTGGCGGATCACCTACCTAGGCGCAGAGACGCCCCCGGGCGAGATCACCGACGCCCTTGGCGAACTCTCGCCGAGCGTAGTCGTGCTCTCCGCGATCAACGAGCAGAGGTTCCTCGACGCCAGCGAGGACATCACCGTCCTGGCCGGTCGAGTGCGTGTGGGCATCGGCGGGGCAGGCGCCACCTCGGGGCTAGCCCACAAGATCGGTGCTGAGTTGCTCGGCGGAGACTCCGTCGGCGAGGCCGCTGGCCTCGCAGCGTGAGCCGTCCCTGTGTGCCCGAGAGCCCACATTTTGCTAGGTGACACCTCTGTCCTCGGCGAGCGCCTGGCGCAGTGTCACCTCAAATGGAGTGGGGTCGATGTCGAAGAGCGTGCGAGCGGAGTTCTCGGTGACGACCGTTTCGGTGCTGAGCCCCTCGATCAGCGGTCGTGCCACACCCACGTCGACCGGCGTCACGAGGCCGATCCACAACGAGGACAGCCACGGGGTTACGAAAGGCACCGGGATCTTCGGGCGCGGGCGTTTGCCGAGGGCGCGCGCCATCACGTCGAGCATCTGGCCGTAGGTCAGAACGTCCGGACCTCCGATCTGCAGCTCGCGGCCGGTCGAGGCCTCGACCTCGGGCGCCTGCGGAGAGGTAACTCAGGACGTCATCGATTCCGATCGGCTGGGTCCTCACGCTGAGCCAGGCGGGAGCGATCATTGCTGGCAGGCGCTCGACGAGGTAGCGGAGCGTGCGGTAGGACTCGCTTTCGCTGCCGACGACCATCCCGGCGCGGAAGTAGGTCAGCGGTGGTCCGTGCGCCTCGAGTTGTCGGGCTGTCTCCTGGCGGCTACGCAGGTGCTCCGAGCCGGGGTTATCACCGAGACCGCCGAGGTAGATGACACGGCCGACGCCCTCCTGCCTTGCCATGCGCCCGAATCCTTCCGCTGCCCGCCGCTCGTGCTCGGCAAAGCTCGAGCCGTCGCCGCCCCGGCCCATCGAATGCACCAGGTAATAGGCGACATCTACGCCGAACCCGGCGCCCGCGAGCGAATCTGGACGAAGCACGTCGCCCACGTGGATCCCGAAGCCCTCGTCGAGCAGCGCACGGGTCCGAACAGCGTCGCGGTCTCGTACCAGACAGCGCACCTCATCGCCGCGTTCGCGCAGGCGGCGGGCGAGGCGGCCGCCGATGAAGCCGCTGGCGCCGGTGACGAGGGCCTGCACTCGAACTCAAACCTAGCCGACGCGAGCAGCCCGACACGGCGAGCCAGTGAGCGGCGCTCGCCGCGCGGCGGCCGAGCACAGGACGAACAACATGATCGACTCGCTGCTTGACACGATTCTCGACCGCACCGTCGTTGTGGGCTACACGAGCGCCGGCTATCGCGTCCGTAGGGGCACGTGGAACGCCGCCGACCTGCAGCCTATGAACGGCAAGCTCGTGCTCGTCACCGGCGCCACCTCCGGGCTCGGGTTCGCCGCCGCCGAGGGCTTCGCGCGTCTCGGTGCCTCCGTACGGCTGCTCGCCCGCAATCGAGGAGCGCGGCGAGCACGCGCGCGAGGAGCTCGTCGCACGGATCCGGCGACAGCGACGTCCAGGTCGAGCTCTGCGACCTCAGTGACCTCGAAGCCGTGCGGCGCTTTGCCGAGCGCTTCAGTGAGCGAGGCGTCGCGCCTGGATGTGCTCGTCAACAATGCAGGCGCGCTGCTTGGCGAGCGGACGGTCTCGCCCGACGGCATCGAGCTGACTTTCGCGACCAACGTCCTCGGACCGTTCCTGCTGACGAACCTGCTGACCCCGCTGCTCAAGAAGAGCGCGCCGGCTCGCATCGTCAACGTGTCGTCAGGTGGCATGTACACACAGCGGATCCACGTCGAGGATCTGCAGAGCGCCCACGAGGAGTTCGACGGCCCCACCGCCTACGCGCGCACCAAGCGCGCCCAGGTGATCCTGACCGAGCTGTGGGCGCAGCGGCTGAAGGGCACCGGCGTGGTGGTTCACGCGATGCATCCCGGCTGGGTGGACACCCCGGGCCTGCAGTCCTCGCTGCCGCGCTTCTACGGTGCCACAAGGAGACTGCTGCGCACACCGCAGGAGGGCGCCGACACGATCGTCTGGCTCGGGGCGGCTCCCGAGCCGGCGCGCAGCTCGGGCGGCTTCTGGCATGACCGCCGAGAACGCCCGACCCACCGCGTGCCCTGGACCAGGGAGACGCCCGAGGACCGCGAGCGACTCTGGGCCGAGTGCGAGCGACTCAGCGGCTGGCACGAGATTCCGACCACGGCCAACTCAAACCCATAAGGAGAATCCGATGGCCCGCTACAAGGCATCAGTCGACACGCCCCACCCCCCCGGCGAGGTGTTCGCCTACCTCAGCGACTTTTCGACGACCGCGCAGTGGGATCCGGGGGTCGTTGAAGCCGAGCAGCTCGGCGACGCGCCGGTCGCGGCGGGGAGCGAGTTTCGGGTCGTGGCGGACTTCCTGCACCGCAGGACGACGCTCACCTACAGCATCGTCGAGTACGACCCGCCGAGCGCCGTCACCCTTCGCGGCGAGAACTCGAGCGTGGTCTCGCTGGACCGGATCACCTTCGAGCCGTCGGAACGGCGGCACACGAATCACCTACGACGCGGACCTCGCGCTGAAGGGTCCGTTCAGGCTCGCCGATCCGCTGCTCGGGTTCGCCTTCAAGCGGGTCGGCGACCGCGCCCTCGCGGGTATGCGCAAGACACTCCGAGCCGAGCAGCTCGTTTCGTGAGCGGCAGACGTGTTTACGTACTCGAGCGCAGACAGCGGCTCGAGCTGCCGGTCCAGCGGGCATTCGAGTTCTACGCCCAGGCTCGCAACCTCGCGGCTGATCACTCCGCCCTGGATGGGTTTCGAGGTGATCACGCCGGGGCCTATCGAGATGCGCCCCGGTGCACTGATCGACTACCGCTTGAAGCTGCATGGTGTACCCGTCCGCTGGCGCACGCGGATCGCGGTCTGGGAGCCACCCCTGCGCTTCATCGACGTCCAGGTGCACGGCCCGTACGCGCTCTGGGAGCACACGCACACCTTTGAGCGCGACGGCGAGCACGCGGTCGTGATCGGCGACCGCGTCCGCTACGCGATTCCGCTGGGCCTGCTCGGACAGGCCGCTCATGCGGCGTTTGTCAAGCGCGATCTCAAGCGGGTTTTCGACTACCGCGAGCGGGCGGTGGCAGAACGACTCCAGACCGGAGCCAGCCCGGTACGTGAGTGCGATCGTCTGGTTCCGGCGCGACCTGCGCCTGCACGAGCACCCAGCGCTGCGGGCGGCGCTGGACGCCCACAACCACGTCGTGCCCGTCTTCTGCCTCGATGACCGCCTGCTCCACGGTCGCCACGCGTCCGGCCCACGGACGCAGTTCCTGCTCGAATGCCTGGCCGACCTCGACGGGTCGCTGCGCAGGCGCGGCAGCGGCCTCGTCGTTCGCCACGGCCCACCTGAGCGCGAGCTCGCAGCGCTCGCAGAGGAGATCGGGGCCGAGGAGCTCCACTTCACCGCGGACATCAACCCCGTTCGCGCGACAACGCGGGGAGCGCGTGCGCGAGGTGCTCGATGCCGCCGGGCTCACGCTTCATGGCCACCCCGGCCTCGGCGCGATCGACGACGTCGGCGCACCGCGAACACAGGCGGGCAAGCCCTACTCGGTCTTCTCCGCGTTCCACCGTTCGTGGGAGAGAGAGGGCCGCCGCGAGGTGCTGGGCGCGCCGCGCCAGCTGCCGGCGCTGCCATCGGGCCTCGCCGCAGGGCGAGATCCCATCGCTTGCCTCGCTCGGCCTCGAGCAGGAGGTCGACGAACCCCCCGCGGGAGGAGAGCACGAGGGACGCAAGCGACTCGAGCGCTTCCTCGCGCCACGACGTCTCGGGGTACGGCGAGAACCGCGACGCGCTCTGCCGGAGCTCCACTTCGCGGCTGTCGCCCTACCTGCACTTCGGCTGCGTCTCCGCGCGCGAGGTCGAGCACCGGCTGGGGTCCGACGGCGGGTCCGCCGCCTTCCGCCGCCAGCTCTGCTGGCGCGACTTCCACCACCACGTGCTGCTCCATTTTCCCGGCAACGCCACCTCTGAGTTCCAGCCGCGCTACCGCGGAAAGATCAAATGGAGTCGTTCCGAGCGGCGGTTCGTGGCGTGGTGTGAGGGATGCACCGGGTACCCGCTCGTCGACGCGGGCATGCGCCAGCTGCGGCGCGAAGGCTGGATGCACAACCGCGCGCGACTGGTGGTCGGGTCATTCCTGACAAAGGACCTCGGCATCGACTGGCGCTGGGGGGAGCGCCATTTCATGCGCTGCTGGTTGACGGAGACGAGGCCAACAACAACGGCAACTGGCAGTGGATCGCCTCGGTCGGGACCGATCCCCAACCGGCCTATCGCCGGATCTACAACCCGACGCGCCAGATGGAGGCGCACGACCCTGACGGAAGCTATGTGCGCCGCTACGTTCCGGAGCTGACACACGTTCCCGACGACTACATCCGCGAGCCGTGGACCATGCCGGCACGCGTGCAGCGCGAGGTGGGCTGCGTGCTGGGGACCGACTATCCGAAGCCGATCGTGGACCATGCCGACGCCAGGCGGCGGGCGCTCGAGCGCTACAGGATCGGCTAGGCCGTCGCTGAGTCGCGTTGCACGGCCCAGAAGCCTTAGGTCTTCGACGGCACGATCAGGTACTTCTCACCCGTCGCCTTGCGCTGGTATCCGCGGATGACCTCGGGATCGAGGGCCTCTTCGAGCGAGATCTCGCGCGTGAATCTGCTCGCGAAGGTCGTCGTGATCTCGCGCGTCATTCGTTCAATGAGCTCCTGGCTGGCGTCCCTGACCGATCCGAGCGAGGTGGGCGCGGACGAGCCAGCCACCGATGCCCCAGGCCATGCCGGCGGCCCCGGCGATCACGGTCGTCGGCGCCAGGTCGAGCCGCCCATATATGTACACCTGCTTGTGGGTTGGCGAGCCGTACTGGGTGACGGGTGGGGACTTGGCCACGAGAGCGGCCTCCATCGCGGCGAGGATCTGCCCCGCCAACGGGCCACCGCCAACCGCGTCGAATGCCAACGTCGCGCCGGCGTCGCCGATCTCGGCGGTCAGCTGCTCGCGAAAGTCCGGTGAGGTCGAATCGACGACGCGCTCAGCCCCGATGTTCTTCAGCAGGGCGACTGCTCCTCGCTGCCGGACGACGTTCACGAGCTCGACGCCGTCCTCGATGCAGAGCTTGTTCAGCATCTGCCCGAGGTTGGACGCGGCGGCAGTGTGCACGAGAGCTGTGTGACCCTCCAACCGCATCGTTGAGAGCATGCTCAGCGCAGTCAGAGGATTGACGAACGCAGCCGCAGCCTGCTTCGCGGCTCACGCCGTCAGGGAACGGGACGACGTCGCGGGCCGGCAGTCTGCGATAGCCGGTGTACATGCCCCCACCCCATGCCCCCACGACCTTGCTGAGCAGATGCTGCGCGTCCTCGCCCGCATGGACGACGGTCCCGGCACCCTCGACCCCCGGCGCGAGCGACTTGCCGGCGCGTGTGGCGGCGAACTGCAGGAGATCGGGTGGCACTGTCGCGGTGGCGACGGGCCGTCCGCCGGACGCGTCGGACCCGAGGGTGGATGGGTCCGCCGGGCCGAGCAGTGCTCCGAGGTCGGACGGGTTGATCGGAGCACCTTCGATCCGAACGACGACGTCGTCGGACGCGACTACGCCGATCGGGTCGTCCTCGAGCGTCAACCGGAGCTCGCCGTCGGGCGTGAGCAGCGAATGGATCGTCATCGTCGTGTCGTTCATCTGTTTGCCTCCGCGGCCCCTTGATGTCGGTTTGGTGGTCGGTCCTCAGCGTTCGGCGGCGTACGGGCCGAGGTCGAGCCCGTAGTCTCCCGCCCCGCCGAGGCCTCCCGGCCCCCGGCGGCCGGTCCGGCTGTGCCGAGAGCCCTCATCACTACCAGCTGAAGCTCGCGATTGCCTAGGGGACGCTGCGCCGGCACCAAAGCCGTGAGCTCTCGCTGCCGACCTCTCCTCTCCCCCGAGAAACCCGCGCTCAAGCGCATTGGCGCCCTAACAGAGGGGAACTCGAACCGCGACCTTCGCCCAAGCGGTCGGCGAGTGCCGCTATCACGCGATAACAGCACGCTGGAAGCGGACTAGGGCTTCTGCTTGTCGTCCGCTGCGATAGCGGAGGTGCAGCCCGGTCGCACGCGCGCTTAGCCGCAGAAAGCAGCGGTCCGGGATACTCAACCCATGCCCGAGGAGCCCACGACCCCCGACCTGGTTGAGCTTGTGCGCAAGCAGGTTGAGGCTCTGAATCGCCGTGATCTCGACGGGGTGATGAGCAGCGTCGCCGAAGATGGGGTCTTGGACGGGCGGGCCGACCTCCTCGAGGGTCGAGCGACGATACGTGGCTTCCTTGACGACTGGTTCGGGGCCTACGAGGAATTGGAGTACGAGCTTGAGGAGGTCAGTCATCTCGGCGGTGGGGTTGTGTTTGCCGTCGTGATCCAGGACGGGCGTCTGGTTGGTAGCGCTGGTCGTATTCGACAACGCGAGGGATGGGTCTACCTCTGGGTGGGAGGCTCGATCGCTCGCCTCACGACCTCACGAGGTCGACGAGGCCCGTGCTGCCGCCGAACGCCTCGCCGAGGAACGGGGGTAGGCGGTGTCGGAGAACCTGGACCTTGTGCGCTCGATCTACGCGGACTGGGAACGCGGGGACTTCAGCCATGGCGAGTGGGCGGACCCCGACATCGAGTGGGTGTTGGTCGAGGGACCCTCACCGGGCACATGGCACGGGCTGGCCGGGATGGCGGAGGGCTTCCGCGCTTGGTTCAGCGCCTCCGAGGATGTGCATGTCTACGCGGATGAGTTTCGAGAGCTCGACGATGAACGCGTGGCCGTGCTCGTCCACGGCACCGGACGCGGCAAAGCGAGCGGCTTGGAGTACTCGCCCGAGATGACGAGGACCGCACACCTATTCCACGTCCAAGGAGGGAAGGTCGTCAAGTTCCTCTTCTACTTGGACCGCGACCGCGCCCTCGCCGACCTCGGCCTGGAGGAGTAGGCGATGTCGCAGGAGAACGTGGAGTCGCTACCGGCGATTGACTGATGCCTTCAACCGACGCGACTGGGATGCCACCGTCTCGATGGCCGACGAACAAGTCGAGGTTGAGTCCCGCCTGGTTGCCATGGAGGGCAGCTATCAGGGCCACGATGGGCTGCGGCGTTGGTGGGACAACTTTGCTCGCTGCCTTTCCCGACGTACACCATCGAGGTCCTGGAACTGCGCGACCTCGGAGACGTCACGCGTCAGCCGCATTCGGGGCTACGGTCATGGCGCTGCGAGCGCCACTCCCGTGGTGGACCCGTTCTGGTATGCGATGGGGTGGCGCGACGGGAAGTACGTGTGGTGGCGTTACTTCGGGACCGAGGCCGAGGCCCTCAAAGCCGTGGGGCTGGAGGAGTAGGCGATGTCGCAGGAGAACGGACGTGCGCGCACCATCAAGCGTTTCGTGGAGAGTCTTACGGCCGGGGAGTTGGACATGACGCCCGTAACCGAGGACTTCGAGTACGAGCAGCATTTTGGCTCGACGGAAGGGCTTTACGTCGGTGAGGCGGGGTTACAGCGTTGGAGAGAGACGTTCTTTGAGATCTGGGATCACGCGAGTGTGGAGGTTGAGACCGTCAGGGATGCAGGCGATCGGATCATCTCAACAGGTCGCACCACGGCACGTGGCGGCCTGACCGAGATCGAGGTCGAGCTTCGCTGGATAGGGATCTGGCGGTTTGCTCCCGACGGTCGGGCCTGTCGGTTGGACATATTCAACGAGGATGATGTCGCAGCCGCGGCGCTTCGCGCCGAGTAGGTCGCGGGGTCAGGTGCCGGTGTCCGGTGTGACGCCGAGGTCGGCGAACGCCCCGACACGAGTGCTTCCGCACCGATGCGAGCGTCCCGACGGACACCGCTCCGGCTCCCGAATTGGACGACAAGCAGCAGCGATTACGTCGAGGCCAGCGCATCGGCAGCGGCCACTCGAACACAGTTAGGATCCTCGTCGATGTCGGACGGCAGCTTCGCGGTCACCTGGTCGACGGCGACGCTCGGAGGACCCGAAAACGACTTCGTGGTCGTCGAGTGGACGGATTCGGGCGAGTCCGGGCGCGAGTGGATCGCACCGCTGCACGTACATCACGCCGACGACGAGGCGTGGTACGTGCTCGAGGGTGTGCTGCGCTTCCGCATCGGGGACCAGGTGTGCGAGGCTCGTCCGGGCAGCGCGGTGCTCGCACCGAAGGGGACACCCCACGCCTACGGAAATGCAAGGCCCGGCCTCCCCTCGCGCTATCTGCTCGTGATGACGCCGAGAATTCATGCCCTCGTGGCGGCGTTGCACGAGCCAACTGCGGACGACTATGGCGCCATCTTCCGCGCTCACGACTCCGAGTTGCTGAGCTGACCGGCTAGCGCCCCTCCGCGATGTACATGCCGGCGCCTCGGTGAGATGCGACTGCCGGGCGACGGTCAGGAAGCCGATCCCAACAAGCATCACACGGGCCGCGACGAGGGTGTCGACCGGGCGACCCGACTCGGTCGGCACGGCCCGCGCGCTCTGCAGAAGATGCACGCCACTTCGGGATTGGGACGCCGTCGCCGACAGCACCGCTCGCCACCACCCCCGGCGCTCAGCCGGCGGGCCTGATCGCGCACTACGAGCGGGAGTTCGTCCAACGGGTCACGGACTTCAACGATCCTCGCCAGGAATGGCGACGCCTGGTCTCCGAGCTGCTCGGCACGTTCTTCCTCGTGCTCGCGGCGGCGGGTGAGACCCAAGAGCCACCGCCGGCCGCCTGAACCCATAGCGCATCGTCGATCACCAAGGAGACGGCCCATGACACATGACCGCTCGCACGCCATGGACCACGTCGTCCTCGTGCTGTTCGAGAACCGTTCGCTCGACAACCTGCTCGGCCACCTCTACGGACCGGAGGACGGCAAGGTGTTCGAGGGCGTGATCGGCAAGGACCTCTCCAACCCGATCCCGGAGTGGGCCGAGCACGGCACCGAGCGAAAGGCCGTCCCCTACACGATCGGAACCGACATGGACGCGCCCAACCCGGACTCGGGCGAGGAGTACTACCACACCAACGTCCAGCTCTTCAACGCACTCGAAGAGCAGAACCGCTTCAAGATCGGCGAGGAGGTGAGCGCACCCGTGGAACGCGCCCGAGCCCGGCGCAGTGCCGACGATGGACGGCTTCGTCACCGACTACGTCAGCACCTACACGGCCGAGATCGGCACGCAGCCCACCTACGAGCAGTACGCGCAGATCATGACCGGCTACACACCGGAGCAGGTACCCGTGCTGAACGGGATCGCCAGGGGCTTCGGCGTATTCGACCACTGGTTCTCCGAGGTGCCCTCGCAGACGTTCATGAATAGGTCGTTCTGGACCGCCGCGACCTCCTCCGGCTTCGTGGTCAACAGCCCGGTGTCGAACTTCGTCCAGCACAACACCGCCGAAACGCTGTTCGAGCGCCTGGAGGCACACGGGCGCACGTGGAAGGTCTACATCCAGGAGCCGATGGCGATCTCGTTCACGGGCCTGATCCACATGCCCCGCCTGAAGGAGCGCCTCGCGACCCACCTCGTGCCGTACGCGGAGTTCGAGCGTGACGCGGCGGAAGGCACCCTGCCGGACTTCAGCCTGCTCGAGCCCAATCTCACGGTCGGCCACAGCGACTACCACCCCGCCTGTGGGCGGTCGTTCATCCCCGGGGACATGGACCTCGCGGTCGACCCCCCGTCATCGATCAACGGCGGCGAGGCGTACCTCGCCCGGATCTACGGCGCGATCAGATCGGCCGCCGCCGCGGAGGGCTCGAATGCCTACAACACGCTCTTCTTCATCGGCTGGGACGAGCCCGGTGGCACTTATGACCACGTCCCGCCGGGGCCGGTCCCACCGCCCGACCCGAGCGCGCCGGCCGGCCAGATGGGCTTCGAGTTCGACCGCTCGGGCTACCGCGTTCCGGCCATCATCGTGTCCCCGTGGATCGACGAGGGAAACGGTGATCAACGAGGAACACCGCCACACCTCGATGATCGCGACGCTGCGCAAGGTGCTGGGGCCTCGGCGATCGCTTTCACCGCACGCGACGCGGCCGCCGCCCCGTTTGACCACCTGCTCTCACGTGAGGACCCGCGCGACCCCGCGGGCTGGCCGGACGTCGAGGCGCTGCCCGTGCCGGAGCTCCATCTGGACATGGTTCAGATGGGGCAAGGCGCTGAGCGTGCTCGGCAGGACCATGGGCGGCGGACTCCTGGAGCACGCCAAAGAGGCAGGCTACGCGGTTCCGCCGGAGCTGGCCGACCCGAGCCGGCCGCCGTCGGCGGAACAGATCCTCGCCGCCGTGCGGGGCATCGCTCACCAGTTCTTCCCGCGCCTGGCCTCCGACGCTAGTAGCTGAATACGGTGGCTCCTTCGGGCCCGATCCACTCCCACAACGGGGTGGCCCCGGCGAGGCGGGCGCCGTCGAGGATCGCCTCCTCGTCCAGCGAGCGGGCCTTGAAGCAGACCGGACACAAGAGCAGCTCTCCGCCGTGCTCGAAGAACTGGTCGAACAGGGTGGCCACCGGCGGTGACCCGCCTGCCTCGATCGCGTGCGCGTAGTCCGGTACTCCGAGACGAACGGCCTCCTTGGTGGCGAAGATGGCCACCTCTCGGTTCTGTTCCAGGGCAGCGACCGCTACGAGAAACGCGATGGTGACGCGCTCGGCGTCCTCGTGGCCGGTGGCGAGGTTGACAACGACCTTGCTGCTGGACATCTCCTACTCCTCCCCCGTCGCTCAGCTGACGGCTCTCGTTTGCTCGTTGCGTTGCGCTCGTGCGGCTGCCGCGTCCAGTTCCGACACCTCGGCCCTGCGGTCGGCACCATCGTCGGGGAGCCGTGCGACGAAGCGGTCAAACGTCTGCATGTCGTCTACGGCGCCCCCATGTCCCGGCAGGATCAGCGCAGGGCGCAGCCGTGCCAGCCGGCGGATGGACTCGCGGTTCTGCCGAGAGTCGTCGTTGAAGGCATCCGGCGGCTCGAGCAGCTTCTTGCGCGCCGTCGCGTAGCTGATGTTGCGGATCACATCGCCGCAGATCGCGACGCGGTCGGACTCGCGGAAGAAGATGACCTCACCCGGAGAGTGGCCCGGGGCGTGCACCACGCGGAAGCCGGCCACATCGTCGCCGTCGGTGAGCACGCGATCGACCCGGTGCGGCGGGCCGCCCCACGATCGCGTGACCAATCGTCCAATCGCGCTCGTGCCCGAGATCGGGCGACGTCCCTCCATCGCGTCGACGTCGTCCGCGTGACAAGCCAGCGGCACGGAGCGGGCTTCGCACACGTCGTGCGCCGACCCCTGATGATCCGCGTGGGCGTGGGTGAGCGCGAGCATCGAGAGCGGCCGCCCACTGATCTGATCCAGAATGCGGCCTCGATCCTGACGCCGGCCCGCATCGATCAGCACGTCCCCGACGAGATAGACATTGACCATCGGCCCGAGCCGCTGTGAGAGCCGCCATACGCCGCCTGCCAGTTCGCGCATCCCTTCCTCCATTCATACGGTGCCGTATTGATACTATAGCGTATCCGTACGGTGGCGTATCATTGTGCCGATGGGCGCGCAGGAAAAATCGCGACTGAGCCGCGAGGACTGGGAGAACGCCGCGATCGACGCGATTGCCGCCGGCGGTCTCGCGGCGGTGGCGGTTGAGCCGCTCGCCGCCTCGCTGAGCGTCACCAAGGGGAGCTTCTATGCCCACTTCAGCAGCCGCCGCGAGCTCGTCGACGCAGCGCTTGCGCGTTGGGAGAGCTCGCACGGTGCGAGCCTCGCGGACCTCTCGGCGGTCGAGGACCCGGCCGAGCGACTCGAGTTGGTGCTGGCTGCAGCGATCGCCTTCAGCCAGAGCGGGCAACCATCCGCGCACCTGCGTCTTCTGGGCGAGATGTCAGATCCGGCAGTGCGTGAAGCGGTCGCGCGCGTCGACGAGCGGCGCATCGCGCGACTCGCCGCTGCATACCGCGAAGCCGGCTTCAGTGCGCAACGCGCCGAGCGTCGGGCACGCCTCGCCTACGCGACCTATATCGGCCTACTGGTCCTGGCGCAGGACGAGCCCAAAAAGCGTCTCGACAGCAAAGGAATCACCGCGCTCGTCCGAGAGCTCCGGGACCCCCTGCTCGCTCCGGCGCGACCACGGTCGCGCAATAGAGACGCCTGACGCGGCGCGCGCTTCGAGGCCGGCATGTGCACGGCTCTCCCTCTAGTCCTCGATCCTCGACACCCACGGACGGCGGCCATGACGATCTCCATCTCCAGAAGGCCGGTTGGCCTACGCCGCGGTCGCGCCCTGATCGGCGCGTCGCCGGGCGCAGATTGGCGAGGCCGCGACGCAGGCGGCGGCTGATCGGGACCCGGCACGCCGAATTGGGGTGGCCTGCGTGGACGGCGGCCCCGACGAGGCGCGCGCGGCTCGGGGCATGGCGCAACTCGGCGGTGCGCCGCCGCGCGATGATGGCTTTGAAACTCCGGAGGGCGCGTCGGCCAACGCGAGACCCCGCAAGTGCTCCATACCGCGATTCAACTTCTGCTCTACGCGCTCCTGGCGGGCCTCAGTCCGATCGCCCTCGGGGCGACGATCGCAGTGATGCCCGCCGGACGACTGAAGGTGACCGGCTTTGGGATTGCGTTCGTCATGGCGCAGTTGCTGACCTGCTCGCTGTTCGTGGTCATCGGCGTTGCCGCAACCGGTTCGAGCAGGCAGAGCCACCCCGACCTTCACGCCGTGCTCGAGCTTGGGCTGGCGGCCGCCCTGGCCTGGCTCGCCGTCCAGGTCCGTCGAAGGCCTCCGGTATCGAGCGAGCGCTCGAATCCACGGACGCGCGCGATGCTCGAGCGGCTCGGCCGACTGCGCTTCCTGACGACGCTGTTCGCGGGCCTGCTCCTGGGGATCGGCGGACCGAAGCGCCTCGTGCTCACGGCGCTCGCTGCCACGACGATCACCACCGCGGGCCTTCAGAACTCGCGCGAGGCGACCCTCGTCGTCCTCTACGCCGCGATCGCGACCGCGCTCGCCTGGGGGCCGGCGATCGTCTTCGTGCTCTTCGGCGACCGAGCGATCGCGCGGATCAAGGTGGTCCAGGGCGACATGGCGCACCGCCAACCCGGTATCACGGTCAACGCGCTGCTGGCGCTCGCCGCGCTCCTCGCGATCGACGCGATCGGTGGCCTGCTCGTGCAGGGCTGAGAGAAGCGTCGGATCCGCTACGCAATTCCGCTGGGCCTGCTCGAGCGGACCGCTCACGCGGCGCTTGTCGAGCGTGACCTCAAGCGGGTCTTCGACTAGGGCGAGCGGGGGTGGCAGAACGTTCCGGGCGGGGCTTGTCGACAGGCGAGCGCGATCCGATCGGTGATGCAAACGCCATCAATTGAGCAGCCGCTGCGCACCGATAGGGTGGGCGCATGCCACACGTGCTGATCGAGACGCGCCGAGAGGCCTCGAAGGCCGAGGAGGTGGCGCTGATCGACGCTGTTCATTCCGCGCTGGAACGGGCGTTTCGGATCCCGCCGACCGACCGTCATGTTCGACTCCTGGTGCACGAGCCGCACCGCTTTGCCGTCCCACCCGGCACAGCCGAGCCGGAGCGCTTCACCCAGGTCAGCATCGACGCTTTCGCGGGACGTTCGATTGACGCCAAGCGGGCCCTTTACCGCGAGATCGTCGAGGGCCTCGAGCCGCTCGGCATCCCGAAGGATCACGTCTCGATCCTGCTGCGCGAGTCTCCGCTCGTGAACTGGGGGATCCGCGGTGGCGTCGCCGCCTGCGATGTCGACCTCGGTTTCGACGTCAACGTCTGAGAGGTCCACGAAAATGCCGACGCTCGTATTCGTTCACGGTGCCTGCGTGCGCGACGCGGCCTGGTGGTGGAGCAAAATGGTCGAGCCGCTCGCCGGCCACGGGATCGCGACCGTTGCCGTGGAGCTACCGAGCTGCGGCGAGGCGGGCGGTGGGCTCGGCGACCTCTACGACGACGTCGGCGCATGCAAGCGCGCGATCGCAGAGGCCGAGGGGCCGGTGGTGCTCTGCGGACACTCCTACGGTGGGGTGATCATCACGGAGGCCGGTGCCCACGAGCGGGTCACGAAGCTGCTCTACGTGACCTCGCTGATGCCGGACGCAGGACAGTCTCAAGGCCAGCTGCTCGGCTCCGAGCCCGCTCCCTGGCTCACACCGAGCGACGACGGCACCGTCGGCGTTGACCCCGAGCTGATCCGCGAGCTGTTCCTACAGGACTGCGACGAGGGCACGACCAACGAAGCGCTCGAGCGACTCACGCGTCAGTCGCTGGCGCCGTTCACGCAGGCCCCACGGCAGGTCGCCTGGCACCAGAAGCCGTCCTCGTACTTCGTGTGCACCGAAGACCTCGCCGTCCCTGCCAAGGCGCAGCGTCGTCGCGTCAGGGAGAACACCCGCACCGTCGACTTCGATGCCGGCCACCACCCGTTTCTGTCGCGACCGCGGGACTTCGCAGCCGGCCTCGCCGCCGAGATTCAGCGCGGCGACTGAGTCAGTATTTGCGCGGTCTGCGCGGCGGGGGCGCGTCGCGCTTTGGAAAACGGGCCCGCTCCGCTGCCGTCATCTTCCTGATCACCAGCGTGCCGTCAGCGACCTGCTCGCGCATCTCTTTGAGTTTCTGTTCGTGTCGTTCCTGCTGGCGAATCTGCTGCGGGCCCGGCATCTCTGAGCTCCTATCCCTGGACGTGCCCACGGGCACACGGACCAAGCGTCGGAGCGTGCCAAAGTGGTTACGGAAATTGTAGGTGATGGTCGAGTTCACCACGGCAGTTCGCATTCCTCCTTCACGTCGGGGGCCCCGAGCCGGATATCGACAGCTTGCCGTGCACCACCGGGCGGCCTGCTCCCGCGTTGCTATGGTGAGCCGCGTGGACGGTGTCTGCCGTTCACGAGGTTCTTGCTCCTGAGGGCGCCACGCGCGGTTGGGGACGTCGAATCTCCCCCCAAGCCATCAACGGCACGCGCCGCTTGCGCGCGGCCTGAGGAGCACATATGCAGCCACAAACCTTCGCCGAACTCGGCGTGTCCAAGACTGTCACCAGCGCCCTGCGCAGGCGGCAGATCGAGCGTCCCTTCCCCGTCCAGCAGCTCGTCATCGCGGACGTGCTCGAGGGCCACGACGTGCTCGTCAAGTCCCCAACCGGGTCGGGCAAGACGCTCGCGTTCGGGATCCCGCTGGTGGATCTCATCGAGCCGCTCTCCAGCGCCACACGCGGCGCACGCGCACCCGCCGGGCTGGTTCTGGCACCCACGCGCGAGCTGGCGATCCAGATCGCCGACGAGCTCACCGCGATCGCCACCGCGCGCCGGCTTTCCGTCGCGGCCGTGTACGGCGGCGCGCCCATCAACCGGCAGATCAAGAGCCGCGGGCCGCGCGGACGTGCTGATCGCGACGCCCGGACGCCTCGTCGACCTGCTCGACCGCCGCGCGGTCTCGCTCGGCAAGGTCGAGATGCTCGTGCTCGACGAGGCGGACCGCATGCTCGACATGGGCTTCCGGCCCGTCGTCGACCGGCTCGTCGCCCTGACTCCGGAAGACCGCCAGACGTTGCTGTTCTCGGCGACCCTGGACGGTGAGGCGGGTCGACTCGCCAAGGCCTACACGAACAACGCCCGCCGCCACGAGCACAAGCCGTCACAGGAGTCTCTCGCGGCGATCGAGCACCGCTTCGTGCGCGTCGAGGCGCAGCGGCGCACCGAGCGCCTCGTGCGGGAGCTCGAGGCACCCGGCCGTGGCCGGACGCTGGTGTTCGTTCGCACAAAGCGCGGCGCAGACCGTCTCGCCAAGCAGCTCACGCGACAGTCGATCGAGTGCGTGGCGATGCACGGCGACAAGTCCCAGGGCCAGCGCGAGCGGGCACTCTCATCGTTTGAAAAGGGCCGCATCGACACGCTCGTGGCCACCGACATCGCCGCACGGGGCATCGACGTCACCGGCATCACCCACGTCATCAACTTCGACCTCCCGGCAGCGGCCGAGGACTACGTCCACCGCGTCGGCCGCACCGCCCGCGCCGGCAGCAGCGGCGTAGGGATCACATTCGTGGGAGACGACCAGATCGGCGAGCTCGTCGCGATCGGATCCGGGCTCGGCCTACATCGGCAGCTGCAGGCAGCGGGCCTGCCCGCCGAGAAGCCCCGCCACCACACCCAGGGCCACGCGGCCCGGCAGCCGCACTCGCGGCGCCGTAGCAACAGGCGCTCTGCAGCGGGGTACTCGAGAGGGCCGAAGACCGCGCGGGCGGCGACTAAGGCCCGCTGAAATCCGCCCGGCCGACCGTCGGGCCCTCGCCGGTGATGGGCAGCGCTCGACGCGCGAACGGCGCGGTCGCTGCTACGGTTGGCGACTTGGGTCGGGCCGAGGGCCCGACAAAAGAAGTGCTGGCGGTCGTAGCTGTTGCTTGAGCAATCTCCGCGTTCGCGGCACGCGAGTAAACGCAGGAGGAAGATGCAATGCCTACAGGAACCGTGAAGTGGTTCAGCGACGACAAGGGATTCGGGTTCATCACGCCCGACGACGAATCCAAGGATCTGTTCGCTCACCACTCGGCGATCGTCGGTGAGGGCTACCGCTCGCTCACAGAAGGCGCGAAGGTCTCCTACGAGGCCGAGGCCGGGGACAAGGGTCCCAAGGCCGTCAACATCCAGACGATCTAGCCAGACCGCAAGTCCGTGGCGCCGCGACACTCGACCGGTCGGCCAACCGGCTGGTCGGGTGCAGCGGCGGCCGCGGTGATCTCACCGAAGCGGCCGTCCACCGGAACCTGACGCGGGAGCTCATCCCGCCCCGCCATCCGGTCGACGAGCGGCAAGCCGCCCGTCGCGGCGGCCTAGGCAGCTCGCCCGTTGCGCTCGCGATGGCTGCACCCCGGCCAGCAGCAGGGGCGGCGTTTACCTTCTTCGAGCTCCTCCTGGGTACGGCGGATGCGACGCTCGCGCGTGGTCTGCTGCTTGGCATCCTCGACCCAGCAGATGAACTCGTTGCGGGCCAGCGGGGTGATGTCGTTCCAGAGGCCGAGTGCCTCGGAGTTGGCGACCAGCGCGCTGCGCAGGTCCGGGGGCAGCTCGTGCACCACCCCACCGGGCACCTTCGGGCTTGGCATGGCTCCATCGTATTGAGATGCGACCGGTTGGCCCTGGCTTGCGCACGCGAGACCGGTTGGCCCGGGCTTGCGCACGCTCGGCCCCTGGGGGGCCACAGGTTCGGGGGACGCGGCCGGGACACGCAACCTTGGGTTGCTATTCTGCGGGTCCCGCAACCATCGGTTGCATATCAACGGAAGGGAGCCGGCGTGGGCGCGGACAGCGTCGAACGAGACATCCTGATCGAGGCCAGCCCGGAGGCGGTGTGGAGGGTGATCACGCAACCCGAGCACATCAGCCATTGGTTCAGCGACGACGCCGAGGTCGAGGCCCGCGTCGGCGCGCGCGGCAGCCTCACCTGGAGGCCGGGAGGCCGGGGCAGCGAGAAAGACTCCGACGTGACCGTGCAGATCGAGGTCGTGGAGGCCGAACCGTTTCGGCGCTTCTGCTTCCGCTGGAACCATCCCGAGGGCTCCGCAGCCGACGAGAGCAACTCGGCGCTGGTCGAGTTCGGCCTCTCCGCTGAGGCCGGTGGGACGAGGCTCACGGTGCTCGAGAGCGGGATCGACAAGGTCACGCTCGACGCGCAGGACAGGGAGCGTTACCTCGAGAGCCACGAAAACGGCTGGGGCAGGCACCTGGGCGAAATGCGCCAGTACGTCGTCACCGACGCACGCGGAGCGGCGCGGTGACACCAACCGCGGTGGCACAGGACGACGCCCTCTGGGCGGCGGTGGCCGACCCCACCCGGCGGCGCGTGCTCGATGCGCTGCTCGAGCACGGCGAGGCGACCACGACCACGGTCGCGGAGGAACTGCCGGTCACCCGGCAGGCCGTCGCCAAGCACCTGGCCGTGCTCAGCCGTGTCGGCCTCGTGGCCGGCCGGCGCAGCGGACGAGAGGTGCGCTACGCGGTCAGTCCCGGGCGCCTCGACGACGCCGCCGAGGCGATGGCGCGCGTGGCCGCCGGCTGGGACAGCCGGCTGGCGCGGATCAAGCGACTGGCCGAGTCACTGCAGTCCGAATCCGAACAACGACCCTCAACACCGACAAGGAGGATGCGATGACCGAGCACAGGACGGGCAATCGTGAGGAGTGGCTGGCGGCGAGGCTCGAGCTGCTCGACGCCGAGAAGGAGCTCACGCGCCGCGGCGACGAGCTGGCCCGGATGCGCGCCGGCCTGCCATGGGTCGAGGTCGACAAGGAGTACCGCTTCGACACCGACGACGGACCCGCGTCGCTCGCGGACCTGTTCGGCGGGCGCTCGCAGCTGATCGTCTACCACTTCATGTTCGGGCCCGACTTCACCGCCGGGTGCCCATCGTGCTCGGCGATCGCAGACGGCTTCTCGGGCTCGGTCGTGCACCTCGCGAACCACGACGTCGCCTTCACCGCCGTGTCGCGGGCGCCGTTGGCGAAGCTGCAGGCCTACAAGAAGCGGATGGGCTGGAGCTTTCCGTGGGCCTCGTCGTTCGAGGGCGACTTCAACTACGACTACCACGTCACCCACACCGAGCAGGAATGGGAGTCCGGCGACGTGGACTACAACTTCCGCAGCGCCGACCTGCGCCCGCTCGAGAAGAGCGCCGGGCTGATCGAGGTCGCGGCAGGCGCGGGCACGGATCCGGTGAGCTACCGCAAAGAGGGGCCGGGCATGAGCGCGTTCGCCCTCGAGGATGGCGTCGTATTCCACACCTACTCGGCATACGGACGGGGCGTCGACGCCCTCTGGGGCATGTACCCATGGCTCGATCGCGCCCCGCTTGGACGCAATGAGGCCGGCATGTGGTGGCGCCGCCACGACGAGTACGACGCCGCTTGATCGGTGTCCACGCCGATTGGTTCGATCTGGTGGTGTGGCCTCGGCGGCATGAGCGGGATGCAGAGGCCGGGCAGCGGCGGCGCGCTGGCGGCCGGGGTCCTCGCCGGGATGCCGATGTGGATCGGCATGTGCTGCGCGATGATGCTGCCGCTGGCCTCCACCGCGGTGAGGCGCCTGATGCCAGCAGGCCCGAGCGTCGCCGGCCACGTGGCGGCCGGCGGGTTCGTGGGCGGCTATCTCCTGGTCTGGGCCGCGTATGGAGCGCTCGCACTGGCGCTCGCCGCGGTCCTGGACAGAGCCGTGGGGCCGGCCGCGTTCAGCGGCGCCCTCGCGCTCGCGGCGGGCTGGCAGCTGAGCCACGCGAAGGCCCGCTTCCTGCACGCGACCAGGGATCCGCTGCCCCTTCGCGGACCAGACGGACAAGGCTCGCTGGAGACGGTGGCGCACGGCGCCCGTAACGGCGCGGCCTGCCTGGGCTCGTGCTGGGCGATCATGCTCGTGATGGCGCTGGCGAGCGGCGAGCGGCTGCTGTGGATGGTGGCTCTGACGGCGCTCGTGTTCGTCGAGCATCACGCCGGACACGAGCGGCGCGTGCTGGCCGGCGCCGCGGGAGCGCTGGTGGCGGCGGCGCTGATCATCCTGGCGACGAGCTGAAGCCGCCTCAGCCGACGGGTCGCCGCCAGAGGGAGGCGCCCGGCCCTCAGACGGTCACGTTGAACTCGTCCTCGATCGCCGCGCGGACGGCGTCGATCACACCGGCGCGGGACTTCAGCTTCGTCGCCCGGTGAGCCTCGGGGTTGAGGCCGGCGAGCGCCGCGGCCGCGTCGTGCGCCGCCGCCGCCAGTTCCTCGGCGGCGACGACGCGATCGAGGAAGCCCGCGCCGACGGCATCCGCCGGCGTGTACATGGCGGCGCTGTTCACCGCCCGGTCGAAGTGGGAAGGGGTCAGCCGGGAGCGTGCCAGCTCGATCACGAACCCGGGCATCGTCAGCCCGATCTTCACCTCGTTGAGGCCGATCTGGAAGGGACCGTCGACCCCCAGGCGCAGATCCGCGGGAAGCTGGATGAAGCAGCCCGCGGCGACGCCGTGGCCGGTGCAGGCCGTGATGACCGGCCGGGGAAAGGCGAGGATGCGCTCACACAGCGTCGCCCCGAGCGTGAGCATCTCGGGCAGCTGCTCCGGGGTGTCGCTGAAGACCTTCAGATCGAAACCGGCCGAGAAACGGCCCTCGCGGCCGGTGAGGATGACGATCGCCTCGTCCTCCTCGGCGCGGTCGAAGGCCGCGTGGAGCTCTCGGAGCATGGGCACGCCGAGGGCGTTCACCTTGCCGTCGTCCATCTTGATGGTCGCGATCCCGTCGCTGCGCTCGTAGGTGGTCAGGGCGCTCATCGTGCCTCCTTGGGTGGCTGGGATACGAGCATAACCTATTTCGTGACGTCGTCACGATATGCTCTGCCGAGATGCCGCGCAGGAAGCTGAGAACGCCAGAGCTGAAGCAGCGGCTCACCGACGCAGCGGTCGAGGTGCTCTCTCGGGAGGGGCCCGGCGGGTTCACCACGCGCGGCGTCGCGGGCGCTGCCGAGACGTCCACCCCAGCGGTCTACGAGCTGTTCGGCGACAGGGCCGGACTCGTGCGGGAGGTGTTCTTCGAGGGCTTCCGCGTCCTGCGAGGGCAGCTCGCGGCGACCGCTGAGAGCGAGGACCCGGTGGCCGACCTGAAGGCGCTCGGGTTCGCCTACCGCGCCTTCATGAACGAGAAACCGCAACTGGCCGGGGTGATGTTCTCGCGGCCCTTCAGCGACTTCGATCCCGTCCCGTCCGAGCTCGCTGCCGGCACTTCGGTGAGGACGCTCGTCGTGGGCCGCGTCCAGCGATGCGTCGACGCCGGGATCCTCCAGGGCGACGCGACCGACATCGCCCACGCCCTCGTCGCGCTGATCCAGGGACTCGGACAGGCAGAGATCTCCAACCGGCTGGGCACAACGCGCAAGTCGGTCGACCGGCGCTGGCAGCTCGCGATCGACGCGATGCTCGCGGGGCTCGGTGTAGACCAATCGTCGAAACCACCCGGGGTGCCCAGCGGCGCTCCTTAGTGTGAATGCACGCGAGGCTCGGATGCGTCGTCGGGGGCAGGGCCCTGGCAATCGGCGCAGGCTTTACGACCACGAGGCGTCCGCCAGCAACAACGCGTTCGAGAGGGCTCCCGTGCGGGGAGCCCGTCAGCCATCTGAGTGGAGGAACCCATGCCAACCGTTCACACGCACTACGTCACCTACGACCGCAAGGGCGGCCGGCGCCTGCACTCCGGGACGGCGACCGACGACATCGTCTCCCCGCTCGTGACCGGCGCAGCCAACGGCGAACCGTACGAGGCATGGGCCCCGCCCACGATCGAATGGACCGACAAAGAGGGCAAACACGCGGCCGACTTCGCCTTCTGGTCGGTGGTGGGAGCGCAGGGTGGCGCCTCTGTCACCACCGAGCAGAGCCTCGACATCACCGTCGGCGGCTCCGACGTGCAGGCTTCGGCTTGGTACCTGCCGTCGGGCGGTGGCGGCAACGGCGGGCCGGCCTTCTACGTGGACGCCTTCGACGTCAACGAAGGGCGCTTCTTCAATGAGGACTTCGTCACGGTGAGCCCTGACGGGTCGCTGTCCGCGAACGCCAACGAAACCGGCGTCGTACCAACGGCGACAGCGGAGGACATCACCGCGGTGTCCGCGATCGAGGGTGTGCCGTTCCTGGATTGGACGGAGTTCGTCCAGCCGTCCCCCCAGGTGATGACGCGGCGAGGATCTCCACGCGAGCCCGCGACGAGACGGCGGTCGCATTCGCGTTCTATCAGACACCCGCGAGCCCGGAACGACGCGTAGGCCGCGCGAACGCGAGGAGCGGCACCTGGGTTTCGTGGGGCGTGAAGGTCGACGGCGGCGGCCCGACCGGGCACGGACCTGTCGAACCGTGGAACCCGTTCGTGCGCCAGTTCGCCGCCGGCCTGGCGCTCGCCGACACCGCGGGCTCGTCGCGCCGGAGCTGCAGGGGGCCGTGCGCGAGCTCGCCGCCAGGCAGGTCACGCTCGCCTCGCGTCAGATCGCGGGACACATAGAGGGCGGGGCGATGAAGGGCGGGGCGATACAGGGCGGCGCGTCCGAGCAGGGCTAAGCCGCAGCTCTCCGTCCGGTGACGTCCACGGCGGACGTCACCGCGGAATCGAGGGGCGCGCGCGAGCGGCGCGACGGTGACGCGCGCTCTGGTCTGAGGTGATATTTGGGTCCCGCACGTAACAAACGGGCGGGATCCGGAACTTCACCCTTCGATGAGCGACGACGAGCGGTTCGAGGTTCCCTGCCACCCGTTCGCTTCCCGGTCTGCCCCTTTCGTTACCCTACGCGGCTCGCAAGGAGGTCGGGTGCGCCTACGAGGCGGCGCGCCAGCCGATCCGCAACGCGCAGAAGCGGCTCTCGGCGGCCCGAACGTGAGCAAACAATCACCGATTGGGGGGAACCACATGAGACGTAGACGGACGATGGCGTCACCGACCGGGCGCCGCATTCCGGTAGTCACCTTCGCGGCCATCCTCGGCCTGCTGGTCGCGGGCTGCGGGAGCAGCGGGTCCTCGACCACCCAGACCCACAGCAACGCGAGCGCGCCGGCGAGCACCTCGACCGCGACCACGAGTGGAACGACGAGCACGAGCTCAGCCGCCACCCAGTCGGGCGGCACGACGGCTCCCGGCACCAGCCTGTCTCCCGGCGCCCCGGCGGTGGTCGATTACAAGCCCGGGGTCAACGCCAACAGCCCCACCTACCGCCTGCAGGTGACCACGGTCAGCATCAAGCAGGGATCCACGGCCGAACTCGCCGGCGTCGAACTCGAAAAGTCCGAGCAGGGCAAGACCCCGTACTACGTCACGCTGCAGATCCGCAACGAAGGCGCGGGCAACGCGAGCGCCGAAGAGGGCGCCCCGGAGGCCGGCTTCCAGGCGCTCGACGACCGCGGCCAGCCGGGCCAGGAACTGACCGTGCTGGGCAACTACCGGCCGTGTCCCTCGGGCACACAGCCCAAGCAGTTCACCCGCGGCGTGACCTACAACACGTGCGAGATCTACCTGGTGGGCAGCGGCGGCTCGATCGTCAAGGAGCAGTGGATCGGCAGCGTGGACAAGTACAGCGAAAACCCGATCGTCTGGAAGGCGAGCTGAGCGACGCGCCCCCCCGAGCTGAGCGACGCGTCCCCCGAGCTGAGCGACGCGCCCCCCCGAGCTGAGCGACGCGCCCGCGAGTTGACGACGCGCCCCGGGCGGGCCCACGCCGGCCCGCCCCGTGAACGCGGCCCGGACCGGCGGTGCAGGCCGCCGGCCGGGCCGAGGCCCTACGGTGTGACCTCCGGCTGCGGCGGAGGGGTCTTGTAGAGCGTCTGGATCTGAAGGTAAGCCGAGATCGCCTCAGGGCCAAGCTCGCGTCCCAGCCCGCTCGCCTTCACGCCGCCGAACGGAGCGGCCGGGTCGAGCGCGAAGTGGTTGACCCCGATGCTCCCGGTCTGCACGCGCTTGGCCACGTCGGCTCCCTGATCCGGATCGCTCGTCCATACGCTGCCCCCGAGCCCGTACTCGGAGTCGTTGGCGATCGCGATCGCGTCATCGATGCCGTCGTAGGGGATCACGGACAGAACCGGCCCGAAGATCTCCTCGCGGGCGATCGTCTGGGTGTTCTCGACATCCGCAAACACGGTCGGTTGGACGAACCAGCCGCGCTCCATGGCCTGGGGTCGCCCGCCTCCGGCGATCACGCGAGCGCCCTCGGCGCGGCCCTTCTCGATGTAGCCCTCCACGCGGTCACGCTGGCGCGCACTTGCCAGGGGGCCGATCTGCGTCTCGGGATCCAGCGAGTCGCCGACCTGCAGCGCGTCCGCGAGCCCCGAGAAGACTGCCAGCATCTCGTCGTAGCGAGAGCGCGGCGCGAGCACGCGAGTGCCCAGATAGCAGGTCTGTCCGTTGTTCATCAGCGTCGCCGCGAACAGCGCCTCACCGGCATCTGAAAGATCTGCGTCGTCGAGCACGATCGCCGCCGACTTACCGCCGAGCTCGAGCGTCACCGGGCGCAGCAGCTCCCCGCAGCGGCGGGCGATGCTGCGGCCGGCGGCGGTGGAACCGGTGAAGGCCACCTTGTCCACGCCGGGGTGTTCGACCAGGTACGCGCCCACCTCGCGGCCCGCGGGGACGATGTTGACCACGCCGGGCGGGAGCCCCGCCTCCTCCACGGCCTCGGCCAGCAGCAGGCTGTCGAGCACCGTCTCCGGGCTGGGCTTGATAACGGCCGTGCAACCCGCCGCCAGCAGCGGGGCGAGCTTGAACATGGCCAGTGCCTGAGGGAAGTTCCAGGGCACGATCGCGCCCACCACCCCGACCGGCTTGCGGCTCACGAGGATCTCGCCTCCGAGCAGCCCCTGACGCTCCTCCTCGAGAGGGAAGTCGCGGATCAGGAAGGCGTAGAAGCGGGCCAGCACGGCCGGGTAGACCGCCTCGGTGGCCATCGCGATCGAGATCGGCATGCCGTTCTGCATCGAGACCCGGCGGGCGGTCTCCTCGCCGCGGCTTTCCAGCGCGGCGGCGAGGCGCTCCATCGCCTGGGCGCGCTCGTCGGCCGTCCACGAGGACCACCCCGACGGGTCCTCGAAGGCAGCTCGCGCCGCCGCCACGGCGGCGTCGATGTCGGCGTTCGTCCCCTCCGGCACGGAGCCGATCGGCTCCTCGGTGCTCGCGCTGATGGCGGTGATGCGGTCCGAGCCGCACGGGCTCGCCCACTCACCACCGATGAAAAGCTTGTCGCTCTCGATCAGGGTCTCAGTGCTGCTCATCGGATCCTCCTCAGGCTCGGGCGGTGAAGCTGACCTGCATGCGCTTCACGCCATGGATGAAATTGCTGTGCAACAACTCGGGCTCCTGTGCCTCGATGTCCGGCATCACGCGCAGCAGCTCACCGAAGATCGAACGCAGCTGGGTGCGCGCCAGCGAAGCGCCGAGACAGAAGTGCGGCCCGCCCCCGCCGAACCCGAGGTGCCGGTTGGGGTCGCGGGAGAGGTCGAGGTTCCAGGGGTCCGTGAACGCCCGCTCGTCGCGGTTGCCGGAGTGGTAGAAAAGCACCACCCTCTCCCCCACCCCCAGCTGCTGGCCGTGGATCTCGACCTCGCGGGTGGTCGTGCGGCGGAACGTCAGCACCGCCGAGGCCCAGCGCACGAACTCCTCGACCGCCGTCGGCAGCCTTCCGTCGAGGTCCTCCATCAGCCACGCGCGCTGGTCGGGGTTGACGGTAAGGGCGCGCATCCCGTGAGAGGTCGTGTGGCGGGTGGTGTCGTTCCCCGCGACCGACAGCAGCACGAAGAACGCGCCGATCTCGGCGTGGGTGAGCCGCTCGCCGTCCACCTCGGCCTGGACGAGGGCCGTCATCAGGTCGTCGCCCGGGTGCTTTTCGCGGTGCGCCGCGAGCTCGGTCGCGAACTCGGTGAGCGTCCACAGCGCTTCGCCGAGCACCTCCACGGGCCGACGGTCGCCGAAGAACTCCGGGTCGGCGACCGACACGAGCACGTCGGCGGCGCCGAACGACCCGCTCGCGGTCCGCCTCGGGCACCCCGATCATGTCCGAGATCGTCACCAGCGGAAGCCGCTTGGCGATCAGCTCCACGAAGTCGCCGCCGCCGGTGGGCGCGGCGGCCTCGACGATCTCGCCGCGCGTTGACGCGGATGCCGTCCTCGATGCGAGCCACCTGGCGCGGCTGAAGGCCGACGACACGAGACCGCGTAGCTTCGTGTGGCGCGGTGCGTCCATCGCGAGGAACGACTGCGATGCCTCGAGGATCTCCGGCGGGGCGTCGCCGAACTGCGTCCCCTCACCCGAGCAGAACGACTGCGGGTCGCGCGAGATGCGCCGGATGTCCTCATGACGGACGATCGCCCAGTACGCTGACGTCCCTGGTCCGGGCAGGTCGAGGATGTCCTCGGGCGGCTCGTGCCGGGAGATCGGCGCGTCGCGTCGGAGCTGCGCGAAGTAGAGGTCGCGCTCCTCGGCGGGCCGGCCCCAGAACTCGATGGCGCCGATGTCGACCTCAGGCGAGTGCGATGCCTCCGAGACAGCCACGATCAGCTTTGACTGTACCGTCTCTGATCGTGAGCCGAACGGGCGACGATAGGGTGGCGCCCGTGACGAGCGGGGCGGCCCGACGTGTTGACGAGATCCCGGTCGTGCACACGCCGCCAGGCGGATACGGCAAGGACTTCCCGGCCCCGGTTCTCGCCGCTTGCAGCGAGGAGATCGTCGCCGGCGCGCCCGACCTGCGTGGTACCTGGGAGGTCGTCGAGGTCGTGTCGGACGGCAACGTCGTCTCCGATCATCCCGCGCTCGGATCGCTGCAGCGCATCGAGCAGTGCGGCGACCGCCTCGTCGTCACCGGCGGCGGGATCGTGCACGACATGCGCTGCGACGGCACCGAGGAGCACGGCGTGCACGACGTCGCCGAGTTCGACAAGGCAGACGCCGATCACGGTCGTGGCCACATACGAGGAGGGCGTGCACGTGCTGCGGCCGGTCGGCTTCCCGATCGAGGTCACCCGCCGCCGCGAGGGACCCGACATGGTGTGGGACTACCTCGGCTTCAGCGCCCGGCTGCGGCGCATCGGTCCGGGCGGCGCCGGTCGCCGCCTGAGCCCGGACCGGTAACCACCGGCGGAGCGAGCCCACGCGGCTCGCCCGCCGCAGCCCCTACAACCCGTGCGTCTTGGCGATGATCTCGCGCTGGATCTCCGAGGTGCCGCCGTAGATCGTCGAGACGAGGTTCATGCGCACGTGGTTCTGCATGTCGTACTCGGTGGCGTAGCCGTAGCCGCCCATCATCTGCATGCCTTCGAGGGCCACCTTCTTGCCGGTCTCGGTCGCCTTCAGCTTCGCCATCGAGGCCTCCTGCGGGAACAGCACGCCGGGGTTCTCGTCGCACTGGCGCGCGACCGCGTACGTCAGCAGGCGGGTGCACGCGACCTCGGTGGCGAGGTCGGCGAGTCGGTGGCTGAGCGCCTGGAAGGACCCGATCGGGCGACCGAACTGTTCGCGCTCCTTGGTGTAGGCGAGCACGTCGTCGAGCGCCCGCTGGGCGAGGCCGGTGGACTGCGCGGCGATGATCAGCCGCTCGGTGTTCAGGCCGCTCATCAGCTGCATCCAGGCCTGGCCTTCGACGCCCACGAGGCTGTCGGCCGGGACCTCGCAGTCGTTGAAGAACACGTCGTTGACGACCTTGCCGCCCATCGTCTCGATGCCGCGGATCTCGACCCCGTCCGAGCCGGCGGGGACCGACAGCATCGTCAGCCCCTTGTGCTTGTCGGAGCCCGTCTCGGTGCGGCACACGAGCAGGATGTGCTCGGCGTGCTGGGCCTCGGAGATCCACGTCTTCTGGCCGTTGATCACGTAGCCGCCGTTGCGCCGCTCGGCCTTGCAGCGCAGGTTGCCGACGTCGGAGCCGGCCTCGGGCTCGGACATCGCGATCGCCTCCACCGCGCCGCCGACGATGCCGGTGAGGATCTCCTGCTTCTGCTCGTCGGTGCCGAAGCGCTCGTACGGGCCGGCGCTGATCGCGCTGACCGAGAAGCCGCCGATCGGCACCTGTCCGCGGGAGATCTCCTCCAGGAACAGGCACAGGTCGACCAGGCCCCCGCCGGAGCCGCCGAACTCCGTCGGGATCGCCACCCCCAGCCAGCCGAGCTCCGCGACCCGCTTGTACAGCTCGGGGTTGTGGGGCTCGGTGTTGTGCTTGGTGAGGGCGTCGCGCTGCTCGCGCGTGCCGCACTCCCGCCGGGCGAGGTCGCGAATCGCCTCGACGAACGCCTGCTGCTCGTCGCTGAGGGTGAATCCGTACATCAGCTGGTCCTCCTCGGTCGGGTGTCGGGGTCGGTCGCGTCGCGGGCGGCTCACGCGGTTGCCGGGCGGCTCAGGCGGGCGCCGCGGCCAGGGCCGCGGACTCGCTGTAGAGCTCGCCACGCTCGGCCTTCTCGACGAGCGACGCGGGCGGCTCGAAGCGCTCGCCGTAACGTCGCCGCGAGCTCGCGCGCGCGGGCCACGAAGCCGGCGGGACCGTTGCCGGCGGGTCCCTCGTAGCCGTCGATGTACTGCAGCACGCCGCCGGTCCAGCCCGGGAAGCCGATCCCGAGGATCGAGCCGATGTTGGCGTCCGCCGCGGTCTCGATCACGCCCTCGTCGAGGCACTTGACGGCCTCGATCGACTCGATGAACAGCATCCGCTCCTCGAGGTCCCGCAGCGACAGCGAGGACGGGTCCTCGATCTCGGGGAACAGCTCTTTGAGGCCCTTCCACAGGCCGGCGCGCTTGCCGTCCTCGTAGTCGTAGTAGCCGGCGCCGGCGAGCCTGCCGCCGCGTCCCTGCTCGAGCAGGCGATCGACGACCTGGAAGGAGGCACGCTCCTCGAACACGCCGCCTTCGGCCTCGATCGCGGCCTTCGTCGCGTCGCGGATCTTGCGCGCGAGGTTGAGGTTGAGCTCGTCGCTGAGCTGCAGCACCGGGGCGGGGTAGCCGGCCTGGCTGGAGGCCTGCTCGATCGAGGCCGCCGGCACGCCCTCGAGCAGCATGCCCACGCCCTCGTTGATGAACGTGCCGATCACGCGGCTGGTGAAGAAGCCGCGCGAGTCGTTGACGACGATCGGCGTCTTCTTGATCTGCTTGGCCAGGTCGAGCGCCCGGTACAGGGTCTCGTCGTTGGTCTTCTCGCCCTTGATGATCTCCAGCAGCGGCATCTTGTCCACGGGGCTGAAGAAGTGCAGCCCGATGAAGTCCGCCGGCCGCGTCACGCCCTCGGCGAGCTCGGTGATCGGCAGCGTCGAGGTGTTCGACCCCAGCAGCGCGTCGGGGGCCAGGTGCGGCTCGATCTCCGCGAACACCTGGGCCTTGACGGCCGGGTCCTCGAACACGGCCTCGATCACGAGGTCCGCGCCCGCGGCCGCCGCGGGGTCGTCGGTCGGGGTGATCCGGGCGAGCAGCGCGTCGCCCTTCTCCTGCGTGGAGCGCCCGCGCGAGACGGCCTTCTCGACCAGGCCCGCGGAGTAGGACTTGCCGCGCTCGGCCGCCTCCATCGAGACGTCCTTCAGCACCACCTCGATGCCGGCTTTGGCGCACACGTAGGCGATCGCGGCGCCCATCATGCCCGCGCCGAGCACCACGACCTTGCTCGCCCGGTAGGGCTCGAGGCCCTCGGGGCGGCCACGGTCGCCGCTGACGGCCTGCATGTCGAAGAAGAACGCCTGGATCATGTTCTTGGCGACCTGGCCGGTGAGCAGGTCCACGAAGTAGCGGCCCTCGATCTCGATCGCCGTGTCGAAGTCGACCTGCGCGCCCTCGACCGCGGCGGACATGATGTGCTGCGGGGCCGGGTAGTTGGCGCCCTTCAGCTGCTTGCGCAGGTTCGCCGGGAAGGCCGGCAGGTTCTGGGCCAGCTTCGGGTTCGACGGCGCGCCGCCGGGGATCTTGTAGCCCTTCACGTCCCACGGCTGCGCGACCGGCTCCTCCTGTGCCGCGCGCTGCTTGACCCAGGCCTTGGCCGCGGGGACGAGCTCCTCCGGGGTGGCCACCACCTCGTCGAGGATGCCCGTCTCCAGCGCCTGCGCGGGACGCAGCCGCTGACCCTGCATCAGCAGCTTCAGCAGCGCGTCGGCGATGCCGAGCATGCGCACCGTGCGCACCACGCCGCCGGCCCCCGGGAGCAGGCCGAGCTGCACCTCGGGGAAGCCCATCTGGACCTTCGGGTCGTCGACCGCGATGCGGTGGTGGCAGGCCAGGCACAGCTCCAGGCCGCCGCCGAGGGCGGCGCCGTTGATGGCCGCGCACACGGGCACCCCGAGCGTCTCCAGGCGGCGCAGCTGGCGCTTGCCCTCGCGCACCATCACGGCCAGCTCGGGGGCGTCGTCCTTGCCCGCCGCCTTGAGGTCGTTGAGGTCCCCGCCGGCGAAGAAGGTCTTCTTGGCCGAGGTGATGACGACGCCGGTGACGGTGTCCTTCTCCGCCTCCAGGCGCTCGATCGTGGCGGCCATCGATTCCGCGTAGGCGCGGTTCATCGTGTTGGCCGACTGGTTGGGGTCGTCGAGGGTCAGCACCACGATGCCGTCCTCGTCCTGCTCCCAGCGGATGGTCGTGCTCTCAGCCATGATCAGATCGCCTCCACGACGGTCGCGATTCCCATGCCGCCGCCGACGCACAGCGTCGCCAGCCCGTAGCGGCCACCGGTGCGGTGCAGCTCTTCGATCAGGGTGCCGAGGATCATGCCCCCGGTCGCACCCAGCGGGTGCCCCATCGCGATCGCGCCGCCGTTGACGTTCACCTTCTCCATGTCCAGGCCCATGTCGCGCACGAACCGCAGCACGACCGCCGCGAACGCCTCGTTGATCTCGACCAGGTCGAGGTCCTCGACGGTCAGCCCCGCCTTCTTCGAGCGCCTTGCGGCTGGCGGGCGCGGGGCCCGTGAGCATGATCGTCGGGTCCGCACCCGACAGCGCCGTGGCGAGGATCCTCGCGCGCGGCTTCATCCCCATCTCGGCCCCGGTCTGCTCGTTGCCGATCGTCAGCAGCGAGGCGCCGTCCACGATCCCCGACGAGTTGCCGGGGGTGTGCACGTGGTTGATCTTCTCGACCCAGTGGTACTTCTGCAGCGCCACCGCGTCGAAGCCGCCCATGTCGCCGATCGCGGCGAACGAGGGCTTCAGGCCGCCGAGCGTCTGCGACCGTGGTGCCCGGGCGGATGAACTCCTCGTGGTCGAGGACGACGTTCTCGTTGAGGTCCTTGACCGGGATCACCGCGTTCTCGAAGCGGCCCTCGGACTCCGCCGCCGCCGCCCGCTCCTGCGAGCGCGCGGCGTAGGCGTCCACGTCCTCGCGGCTGAACTCCTCGATCGTGGCGATCAGGTCGGCGCTGACGCCCTGGGGAACGAAGTAGGTGTCGTAGTTGGTCTCCGGGTCCATCGCCCAGGCGCCGCCGTCGGAGCCCATCGGCACGCGCGACATCGACTCCACGCCGCCCGCGAACACGAGGTCCTCCCAGCCGGAGGCGACCTTCTGGGCGGCCACGTTGACGGCCTCCAGGCCGGAGGCGCAGAAGCGGTTGAGCTGCACGCCGGCCACGGTGTCGGGCAGCCCCGCCTTGATGGCGGCGGTCTTGGCGATGTCCGCGCCCTGATCGCCCACGGGCGAGACGCAGCCGAGCACCACGTCGTCCACGCGCGAGGGGTCGAGTTTCTCGTTGCGCACCAGCGTCTCGTGCATCAGGCCGACGACGAGGTCGACCGGCTTGGTGCCGTGCAGCGAGCCGTTGAACTTGCCCTTCCCGCGTGGGGTTCGGATCGCGTCGAACACCAACGCCTCTGCGGCTGCCATCAGTGGGACCTCCCGGGTCGTCGTCCCGCCGTCTGCGGGTCACGGTCTGTGCGCGGGCGGACGCTACCACAGAAACGTTCATGCATGAACGCAAGTAACATGGCGGTGACGCGGATGGCCACGACCACCACCCCCACCACCCGCCGCAGCCAGGCCGCTCGCAGCGCCTCGACCAGGCAGGCGCTGCTCGACGCGACGATCGCCTGCCTCGTCGAGGACGGCTACGCCAAGACCACCACCAGCCGCGTCGCCGAGCGCGCGGGCGTCTCCCGCGGCGCCCACCTGCATCACTTCCAGACCCGCCAGGCGCTGGTGGCCGCCGCGATGGAGCACCTCGCGGAGCGCCGCGGCGAGAACCTCCTGGCCGCCGCCGAGAACCTGCCCGAGGGCCGCGAGCGGATCATCGAGGGCCTCGACCTGCTGTGGTCGGGCTACGCCAGCCCGCTCTACCAGGCGGCGCTCGACCTGTGGACCCACGCGCGCACCGACCCCGACCTGCGCGAGCGCCTGGTCGCGGTCGAGCGCAGGCTGGACCGCGAAACCGCACACGTCTCGCGGCAGCTGTTCGCGGACCTCGCCGAGCGTCCCGGCTTCGAGCGACTGCTGGAGATGGCCACGGCCACGATGCGGGGCCTCGCGCTGCTCGAGACGCTCCACCCCGGCAGCGGGCGCAACCGCCGGCAGTGGACCTACTGCCGCGAGCGGCTCGTCGAGCTGCTCCAGGCACTGCCGCCCCGCGGCGCCGGCGACTGACCCGCGCGGCGCTCAGGTACGGCGGTCGACCATGTACGGGACCATCGCGTGGATGAAGTCCCTGTCGGGGCCGGGCTCGGCGGTCTCGAAGGCGGTCTCGAAGGCCTGCAGGGCCGCGTCGGCGATGCCCTTCGCGTAGGCCGCCGCGAACGCGATGCTGCCGTACTCGTCGAGCAGGCCGCGGACTTCTGAGACCATCGCCGCGGTGCGCTCGGAGCGATCGAGCTCCAGATAGCGAGCGACCGCACGTCGATCTGCGCCGCGGGCGTTGCGGACGAGGTGGATCAACGGCAGCGTCCGCTTGCCCTCGTAGAGGTCGCCGTTGATCTCCTTGCCGTACTCGCGCTCGGTGCCCCGCAGGTTCAGCAGGTCGTCCTGGATCTGGAAGGCGGCGCCGAGGAAGAAGCCGAACTGCGCGATCGGCTGCAGGTCGGCGGTGCCGGCCGAGCCGACCAGGGCGCCCACCCGCAGCGGGTGCATGGTCGTGTACCAGCAGGTCTTGTACATGATCAGCTCGAGGTAGTCCTCAGGCGTCAGGCCTTCGACGCTGTCGAGCCTCCAGCCGAGCTCGGTCGCCTGCCCCTCGAGCGTGCGCAGCGCCATCGCGTCGAACTCGTGCAGCAGGCGGTCGGCCAGCTCGAGCTCCATGCCGGCGGCGTGACGTCGCAGGATCTGATTGGAGAGGACCGCCAGCGCGTCGCCGGCGTTGAGCGCGAGACCGAGGCCGAACTCGGCCGGCAACGTGGGGCGACCGCGGCGACGCTCGCTGCCGTCGACGATGTCGTCGTGGACGAGGAAGGCGTTGTGGAGCAGCTCGATCGCCACGGCCACCGGCAGGATGTCCTTGTCACTGCCCCCGAAGGCGCGGCAGGTGGCCACCGACAGCGCCGGGCGCAGCGCCTTCCCGGGCCGGCTCGGATAAACCCGTGCCACGCGGTAGAGCCAGCGATGAGGCTCGCCGTCGGGAATCGCGTCCAGCATCGAGCGCCGCACCAGGCGACTGACGTTTTCCGAGTAGGCCTCCACCACCTCACCGGCGGGAGCGCTCAGCATGGCTCCACCGCCACCTCGACCGGCAGCCACAAGGTGGGCGCTCCGTCTGCCTGGATGGTGCCGCGGTAGATCCCGGGCCTCGGCTCGCCGCCGATCGCAACCGACACGGTCACGCCCCTGCTCGAACGGGGCGGCAGCGGCGAGACCTCCGCGGGGTCGAAGTCCACGCGGGCCTCGAGCACCTCGCCGCCGGGCGCCGTCAGGGCGCCGCAGCGCAGCTTCAGCGGCCCCGCGGGTGCCGCGGTGCCGTTGTGCAGCCAGACCTCGGCGTCCGCGCTCGCATCCGGCTCGGCGCGCTCCATGACGAGGCGCAGGGACGGGCCCACGGCGCTCGAATCGATCGGAACCGTCACCGAGCCCGACTCGACCGGACGGGCCAGGCCGGATGCGACGCGTTCCAGCAGCTGCCCCCAGGCGTCGACCAACGGCGCGTAGTCGGGCTGCGGCGGGGACGAGCGCGCCGTGGGGCCGTCGTGGTCCGGCGTCAACAACCGTTCGAGCAGGTCGCTCGCCGCCCGCAGGCCCTCGGCTTGCACGTCGGCCATCGCCCGCATCCCGGCCACGGGGTCGAACAGGGGCACAGAACGCCTGCGGCGATTGGGGTCGTTCGACTCCGATTCGTCCTGCACCCGCGTCCCCCTTTCCGGTCGTGCCCTCAAGGAGTAGATTACGCACTGCAGCAGGGGGATACATGGCCGAAGCAGAGGCAATCGTTGGGATCCACGGAGCCGTCGATCGAGCGGTACAGGAGGACACGGCCGCACGCCTGAGGGTGGCCGAAGTGCTTCCCGGCTACCTGGACCCGAAGCTGCGGTGGTATGACGACTTCCTGGACTGGCTGGGGCAGACGGCCAAGCCCAGCCACCCCGCGCCCGCATACCCCGATCTTGCGGGGTCGCTGAACCACCTCGCAGAAGAGGACGAAGGAATCCCGGCGCGCATGGGCGCGAGGCGGATGTTCGCGATCGCACTGGCGGGCCGTGCATTCCCCGAGCTGGCCGACCGCAGGAGCGATCTGTACGCCGCCGCTGTCGCCGCTCTGAATCCGCTCCCGAGCAGCGAGCCGGAAATAGTCCGGGAAAGCGGCTCGGTGGCAGACCGCGCCGAACGTCTGTACGCGCTCCTGGCCGGAGTGAAGCCACCCGAGCCGCCCGTGCTCGAAGGCAGCTCAGCCGCGCTGGAAGGCGGCCCGCCGGGGAGCGCCCCGCCGGCGGGCGGCCCGCCGGGAGGCGGCTGGTGGGACAAAACCGTCCACACGGCGCTCGCCTCGAAGCTGATCGCCAGCCCGGTCGGCATGTTCCCGCGCCCCTGCGCCGGGCGGCTGGTGAACGTGCCCGGCGGCAAGGGCCCGGCCGCCGTGCTGACGACCGAGCTCGAAACGGACGCAATCGACTTCAAGACGGCCTGCAGGTTCATCGAGCCGGCCAACTGGAAGAAATGCATGCCGAGCTTCTGGCGCACCATGCGTGTCACCGCGAAGCTACCCGGCGGGCAGCGCGTGTACCGCGAGGTCGTCTCCACCGACGGCGCCGAGCAGACCAACAGCGGCTTCTGGGCGAAGACCGACCTGCTGTTCAACTTCATGTGGGTGCCCGACGAGAAGAACCCGCAGGCCGCCGTCGCCAACTACAGGTTCGCCGAGGGTCGCCCCAAGCCCAACGACCGCATCCAGGTCGACGAAGGAACGCTCGTGGTGGCCAGGGTGAAGCCGCCCGAGGGCAACGGCAGCGCCAGCGAGAGCGGCGACGAGGGCAAGGGTGCACCGGGGGGCGCTGAAAAGCGCGAGAAGGCCCGCGAGACGCTTCGCATCACGACCACCAAGCGGGTCCAGTTCAACTACCCGTTCTCCTCCGAGGCGCTGGCGATGGTGGTGTGCGCGCTCGGGTACGCCGACGTGAGCGGGGAACTGCTGGCGTGCGCCGCTACCCACGGCAGGCTGCTCGAAGGCGGGAGCAACTTCCCGGGCGTCTCGGCGATCGCGGGCGCGAACAAGAAGGGCACCAAGAAGAGCAAGAAGAGCAAGCAGAAGGGCGGCGCCCCCGCCGGAGGGACGCAGGGCGAAGGCGGACAGGGTCCGATCGAAGAGATGGCGGACGTCTGGGCCCGAGCCGCGCGCGACGGCGCCAGGGCGCTCGAACGCAGCTTCGGCGAAGCCGCCCGCCGCGGCACCGGCAAACACCGAAGAAGGAGCTGAAGGATGTCCTCGCGCGCCAGCGACGCGGTCAACAGCTACACGGAGTTCACATCCTCGCTGCTCGAACGGTGGGGCGAGCTCGCCTCGGGCGCCGCGTCGAAGGCGGAGACCGGGAAGTACACCCCCGCCCACGCCGCCGGAGACGCCGCGGCCGGTGCACTGCTCGGCGCCGAGGCCGGCTGGCGCTGGGCGACGTGGTGGTGGGAGGCGCTCGCCGGGCTCAGCGGCGTCGAGGTCGAGGAGAGCATCGTCAAATCCCACTCCTTCCACGCACCGGCGGGAGCCACGCTGAAGGCCGGCTCCCTGCTGCTGGGGCCGGGGCTGGACGGACTGCCGGCCGGCAGCGTCACCGTGCAACCCGAACAGCTGCAGGAGGGCGAGACCGAGTTCACCATTCGCGTCGACGCCGGCGGCTGCGGCGGCGGCACCTACGTGGGGGAGGTCAGCGCCACCACCGACCAGACGACCGAGACGGTGGTCGTGTGGATCACGGTGGCGTGAGCGAGACGGCCCCGGTCGGCGACGAGCAGCTCGGTGCTCGCGTCGGCGAGCTGCACCGTCTGACGATCCTGTTCTGCGACGTGGTGGGGTCGACCGAGCTCTCCGAGCGGTGGGAGCCGGAGACCTACCGCGAGCTGATGACGGGCTACCGGGCCGTCTGTCGCGAGGTGATCGAATCCGAGTTCGAGGGCCACATCGTCACGATCAAGGGCGACGGGGTCCTGTCGGTGTTCGGATTCCCGGTGGCGCACGAGAACGACGCTGAGCGCGCCGTGCGGGCCGGGCTCGCGCTGGTGCGCTCGGTGAGCAGGCTGTCCCGGCGCGAGGGCAGCGTCGAGGAGGCGATCGAGGTCCGCGTCGGAATCCACAACGGCCCGCTCTACGTCGACCTCGACGACGACGACGTCTACGGTCTCGCCGCCAACGTCGGCGCGCGCCTGCAGACCATCGCCGAGCCGGGAACCGTCGTCCTCTCCGACGAGGTCCGCAGGCTGGTCGAGGATCGCTTCGAGATCGTGCCCGGCGATCCACAGGTGGTCAAAGGCGTCACCGATCCGCTGCAGCCGTTTCGGGTGATCGCCGAGCGTCGCGTCCCGGTCCAGCGCTCGTGGGTCACCCCTCTGGTGGAGCGGGACGCCGAGCTGGAGGCCCTGAGGCGGGCCTGGGCGGAGGCCGGCCCCGGCGCCGGCGAGCGCGTCACGGGAGTCCTGCTCAGCGGCGAGGCCGGTGTCGGCAAGTCGCGACTCGTGGCCGCCTTCGCGGACGAGGTGACGGCGGCGGGGGCACGGGTGCTCGAGCTCCACGGCTCCCCCTTCCACGTCGAAGCGGGCTTCCACCCGGTTCGGAGCCTGATCGAGTATCGCTGCGCGATCAGCGACGACGCCGATCCGGCGACACGCTTGGACCACCTCGCCGGGGAGGTGGCGAGCCTCGGGCTCGACTCCCACACCGCGGTACCGCTGCTCGCTGCGCTCGCGGGCATCCCGCCGAGTGCCGGCTACGAGCCGGTCGCCGCGGAAGGGCTGCGGCTGGAGGAACAGATCGCCGAGGCGGCACGCGGCTACCTGCTCGCCTGCACCGCGGGCGCGCGCACCTTGATCGTGGCCGAGAACCTCCACTGGTTCGACGAAGCCACCCGCGCCCTGCTGAACATGCTGGCCGGGTCCGCCGCGCCGGGCGTGCTCCTGATCGGCACCTCGCGCGACCCCGAGGAGGGCTCGTGGGAGCCGATCGAGCTCTCCTCGCTCACGCAATCCGGCCGCCTTGAGCTGATCGACGCCCTGCAGGACGGCCTCAGCGAGCAGGACCGCCTCGCGCTGGCGGCGCGCAGCGGGGGAATCCCGCTGTACCTGGAGGAGCTCGTGCGGGCGGGCCCAGAGAACCGATTGAAGGACGTGCCCGCAGCGGCTCCGGTACCGGGCTCGGTCCCGGCCGCACTGTACGAGCCGCTCGTGGCACGCCTGTATGAGACGCCGTCGGCGCTCCCGGTCGCCGCCACCGCGGCCGCCGCCGGCCAGGAGGTAGATCGCTCGCTGCTGGCCGCCACGATCACGCTTCCCGCCGAGGAGCTCGGCTCGACACTCCAGGCGCTGCTCGACGCGCAGATCCTCGAGCTGGTGGCAGGGCGCCAGGACCGCTACCAGTTCCGTCACGAGCTCCTTCGCGAGGTCGCCTACGAGCTGCAACCGCCGTCCTGGCGACGAAAGATCCACAGCCGGCTGTGCGACCTCCTGACGCTCGAGGAGCCCGGCGACTGGCTCGTGGTGGCGTCGCACTTCGAGCGCGCCGAGCGCTACGAGGAGGCCGCCGACGCGTACCGTCAGACCGCCGAGCAGGCCCGACGCCGGGGAGCGCTCGAAGAGGCCCGCTCCGACCTCGCGCACGCGATCGGCCTGATCGAGCCCCTGCAGAGCACGAAGACCGACCTCGAGGTCGACCTGCGCCTGCGACGTGGCTTCCTGGCGATGTCGCTCGAGGGCGTCGCGAGCACCGACGCGGCCGCCGACTACGACCGCTGCCTCGAGCTGGCCGGCGCAGACCCGCGCAGCGACGCGCTGTTCAGCACGCTGATCTCGCTGTGGGCGTACCGCCTGTCCCGGGCCGAGCTCGGGCCCGCGCGCGAGATCGGCACCACGCTGCGTTCCGCCCTGACCGAGTCGCGCGACTACTTCCAGCCCCAGAACCTGGCCGGCTTCGGGATGCTGGACTGGTTCGGAGGCAGCTTTCCGGCCGCCCTCGACACGCTGGCGCGCGCGACCCACGAACTGGCCGACGTCGAACACCCGGAAGCGTCCCAGCTGTGGTTCGTGCCGCACGACGCGACCTCGGCGATGCACGTGTATCTCGCCGTCGCCCGCTTCATGGCGGGCGACCTCTCCGGCGCCGACGCGAGCCTCGCCCGCTGCCGAGCGGTCGCGGAGACGCTCGACTTTCCCCAGGGTCCTTGGAGCATCGACTACGCGCACTGGTTCGGCTCCTGGATGTGGATCGAGTCCGGCCGGACCGACGCCGCCCGCTCGGCGGTGGGGGCGCTGCTCACCTCGAGTGCCCTGCACGGCTTCGGAACCTGGCAGCTGATCGGAGCCACGCACGCCGCGGCCTTGGAGGCGCTGGTCGCGCTTGCGAGCGAGGAGCCCGATCCGGCCGCGCTGGCGGAGCAGGCGAGCGCGCTCGGCGGCTTCATCGAGTTGTGGAAGGCACTCGAGCTGCTCGTCTTCCTGCCCTTCTACCTGACCGTCTGCGGAGCGCTGCTCGCGGCGTGCGGAGACAGCGACGGGGCGCGTCAGCGCTACGAGGAGTCGCTCGCCCTCGCGGCTGATACGGGCATGCGCTTCTACGACGCCGAGACCTCACGCCGCCTGGCACAGCTGTCCTCCGAGCCCGGCGCAAAGCTCGCCGGCCTGCAGGACGCGCTCGAGCTCGCGCGCACGCAGGGCGCCCGGCCGTTCGAGCTGCGGATCGCACTCGACCTGCACGAGCTGGTCGGCGAGCAGGCTCGCCCGGCGCTCGAACAAGCCGTGGCCGCGTTCCCGCACGACGCCTCCACGGTCGAGCTCGAGCAGGCGCGGGCACGCGTGTCCACGCCACGGTGAGGGCGCACAAGCCGCGCGTCGCGATCCTCGGAGCCGGGATGGGCGGCCTCGCGGCGGCATGGCGATTGAGCGAGCCGGGCTGGCAGGAGCAGTTCGAGACCATCACCGTCTACCAGCGAGGCTGGCGGCTGGGCGGCAAGGGCGCCAGCAGCAGGGGACCCAACGGACGCATCGAGGAGCACGGCCTGCACCTGTGGCTGGGCTACTACGAGAACTCCTTCCGCCTGTTGCGCGAGTGCTACGCGGAGCTCGACCGCCCCCACACCGACCCGGCGGCGCCGATCCGCACCTGGCGCGATGCGATGCTCCCGGCCGGGACTGTCGGCCTCGAGGATCGCCGGCTCGAGGGCTGGCATCACTGGCTCGGGCAGTTCGCCCCCAACGACATGGAGCCCGGCGAGCCCGGGACCGGTGCTTGGGAGCTCACCCCGCGCGAGGTGCTGCGCCGGGCGCTGCAGCTGATCACCGACTTCCTGGACTCGCTCCCCGAGGAGCGGCTGAACGCGGGAGTGCTGTCCCTGAGCGGGTCCCCGGCACCTCCCCGCAGTCCGAGCTCCGTGGTGAGCGACCTGCGTCTGAGCGTGCTGGCGGCGATCCTCGAGGCGTCCTCTCAGCTGGAGGGCGCGCTCGACCGCACGGGGGTGAGCGCGTCGGTGGCGGCGCTCGACCGTGCCATCGCGGCCATGAACGACGCGCTGCGAGGGCTCGCCGACGAGGACCCGGATCTGCGTCGCAACTGGCACCTGCTGGCGGTGCTCGCGGCGGTCGCGCGCGGCATGTTCGCCGACGGGATCGTCAACGACCGGCGGGGGCTGCGTGCGCTCAACGATGAGGACTTCCTGGACTGGATCGGGCGCCACGGCGCTCCCCCGGAGGTGGCCGACTTCGCCTTCATCCGCGGCCTCTATGACCTCGGCTTCGCCGAGGCGGGTGGGACCCGCAGCCGGCGCGGCGTGACAGCCGGAGTGGCGGTGTTCCTGACCACGAAGATGTTCCTCGAGTACCGGGGGGCGATCTTCTGGAAGATGGCGGCGGGGATGGGCGACATCGTGTTCGCGCCGCTGCACCAGGCCCTCACCAGCCGGGGCGTGGACTTCGAGTTCTTCCATCGCGTCGATCACCTCGGCCTGTCGGCCGATCGCACGAGGATCGAGACCGTCGGGATCGGCCGCCAGGTCGCGCTGGCGCCGGGGCGCGAGCACTACGAGCCGCTGGCCCGCTTCGGCGGTCTTCCCTGCTTCCCCTCCACTCCCCTGCTCGACCAGCTCGACGCCGGCCCCGAGATCGAAGGTCAGCCGCTGGAGTCCCATTTCTGCGACTGGCCGGATGCCGAGGCCCGGGTGCTGCGCGACGGAGTCGACTACGACGTGCTCGTGTTCGCCATCTCGGTCGGCATGGTCCCGCTCGTATGCCGTGAGCTGATCGAGGATCGTCGTGAGTGGCGAGCGATGGTCGAGAACGTCAAGACCACGGCGACGCAGGCGTTGCAGGTATGGCTGCGGGAGGACGAGCAGGCGCTCGGCTGGCCCCACCCGGGCGCGACGGTCAGTGCCTATGAGCAGCCCTTGCACACCTGGGGATCGATGCCCCAGCTGATCGACGTCGAGTGCTGGCCCGAGGACGCGCGGCCGGGAGCGATCGCGTACTTCTGCGGCTCGCTGCTGGCCCCGGACCCGCCCGCGGGCGACGGGCGGACCTACGTCGCCGAGCAGACCGCTCGCGTGCGGGCGAACGCGATCGAGCTGCTCGAACGTCGCCTCGCGCACCTGCTCCCCGGCACCTCCAAGGAGGGATCGTTTCGCTGGGAGCTGCTCTGCGGGCGTGACGGGCACAGCGGAGCGGACGCGATCGACACCCAGTTCTACCTGGCCAACGTCGACCCCTCCGACCGCTATGTCCAGTTCGCACCCGGCACCGACGCCTACCGGCTGCGCCCCGAGGAGAGCGGTTACGACAACCTCGTGCTGGCCGGGGACTGGACCGACAACGGGCTCAACGCGGGCTGCATCGAGGCGGCGACCGTGTCGGGGCTGCAGGCGGCCAATGCCGTGCTGGGACGTTCCCGCAGCCACCGGATCTCCGGGCTTCTGCTCGGGTGAGCGCGGCGCACCCGTCGCACTCACCGGCTCGGGCGAGCACGCGCGACCCTGCCCAGACCGTCCGCCGGGTGGCGGGTCTGCGCCCGACTACCCGCCGGGCGGCTGGTCGATGCGCACCATGTTGCCGGACGGATCGCGCACCGCGCAGTCGCGCGTGCCCCACGGCTGATCGGTCGGCTCCTGCACGATCTCGGCGCTCGAGGCCTTCAGCTTCTCGAAGGTCCCGTCGAGGTCGTCGGTGTGGAAATGGACGCCGTTGAGAGCGCCCTTGGCGACGAGCGCGGCGACCGCGTCGCCGTCGGCAGGACTGCCGTTCAGGTAGTTCGTGAGGACGATCCCGACCTCGGGTTGGGCCGCGGCCCCGACGGTGATCCAGCGGAAGTCTCCGCGTGCCACGTCGTTGCGCTCCTCGAGGCCGAGTGTGTCGCGGTAGAAGCCCAGCGCGACATCGGGGTCATGGACTATTACGAAGCAGGTTGAGAGTGTGAGGTTCATGTGAGGCAACACTAGGGAGCCATCGCCCCGGTCGCTTCTCCGATCCTGCTCTGTTGCGGATCGGGCGGGTGAGTTCCCTGGCGATGCAGCCCGGCACGTTCGCCAGCGCGCTGTGATCGCGGGCCCGGTAGGCCGTCGGCGTCTCCCCCACGAGATCGGTGAAGCGCGCGCTGAAGGAGCCGAGCGAAGAGCACCCGACCTCCGTGCAGACCTCGGTGACGGACATCTCGCCCCGGCGCAGCAGCGCCTGCGCGCGCTCGATTCGCCGCGTCATCAGATACGCATACGGGGTCTCCCCGTATGCGGCCCTGAACTGGCGCGAGAAGTGTGCGCTCGACATCAGCGCGGCGCGGGCCAGCTCGGCGACCTCCAGCGGGCGGGCGTACTCACGGTCCATGAGGTCGCGTGCACGACGCAGATGGGGGAGGTTGGCGAGCTCGTCCGCGGTCACCTCGCGAGCGTAGCGACGTGCGATGATCGCGTCCCGTCCCCGCAGGCGAGGGGGGCCGCCGGTCCGCGCTGAGATGGGCAAGCTGATCTATTCCGCGATCGCGTCACTCGACGGCTACGTCGAGGACGAGACCGGCGCGTTCGGCTGGGCCGCGCCGGACGAGGAGGTGTTCGCGTTCATCAACGACCTCGAGCGACCGATCGGCACATACCTCTACGGACGCCGGATGTACGAGACGATGCGGTTCTGGGAGACAGAGGGAACGGGCGAGGACTCCTCCCCGGCGTCGCGGGACTTCGCGCATATCTGGCGGGCGGCGGAGAAGGTCGTCTACTCCCGCACACTGGCGGAGCCATCGAGCGCCCGCACGAGGATCGAGCGCGACTTCGACGCCGACGGGGTGCGGGCCCTCAAGGCGGCGTCTGGATCCGATCTGACCGTCGGGGGCGCCCACCTGGCCGGCCAGGCGCTGATGGCAGGGCTCGTCGATGAGTGCAACCTCTTCCTCACTCCGATCGTGGTCGGCGGGGGTAAGCCCGCGCTCTCGCAGGGAGTCCATGCGCGCCTCGAGCTGCTGGACGAGCGGCGCCTCGGCAAAGGCGTGGTTCACCTCCACTACCGCGTCGCGGGCGCGTGACCGCAGTCCTGTACAGGATCGCGGGAGCCTGCGCGCGCGGCCGCGTGGCGGTGCTGATCGTCTGGCTAGTGGTGACGGTGGCGCTGGTCGCCGTCTCCCACGGGCTGGGAGACCAGACCAACGACAACCTCTCGCTGCCGGGAACCGACAGCCAGCACGCGACGGACACGCTGTCGAGGTCGTTCCCGGACCAGGCCAACGGCTCGAGCCCGATCGTCCTGCGCGCTCCCGCCGGAAAGCTGACCGAACCGCGCTACGCCGGCGCCGTCGAAGAAGCCGCGGCGGCGGTATCGCGCGCGCCCAACGTGGCCGGTGTCGTGAGCCCGCTCACACCCCAGGGAGCTGCGGCCCTGAGCCACGACAAGCGCACGGGCTACCTGTCGGTGACGCTCTCCGTGAGCCCCGGCTCGCTCTCCACCGGCGAAGCCCAGACGATCGTCGACGCCGCCGCCGGACCGGCCCACGCCGCCGGACTCGAGGTCGAGACCGGCGGGCAGCTGGGCCAGAAGGTCTCCAAGCCCTCGACGGAGTCGAGCGAGCTCGTCGGAATCATCGCCGCGATGGTGATCCTCACGCTGACCTTCGGGACGGTGGTGGCGATGACCCTGCCGATCCTCACCGCCATCCTGGCGCTGCTCTGCACGCTCGCCATCATCCGCATGCTCGGTCACGTCCTGTCGGTGCCGACGGTCGCGCCCACGCTGGCGACGATGATCGGGCTCGGCGTCGGCATCGACTACTCGCTGTTCATCATCACGCGCCACTTCCGCGGGCTCGCCGACGGACTCCCGCCGCGAGAGTCCGTCGCCCGAGCGGTCGCCACCTCCGGCGGGGCGGTCGTGTTCGCGGGCCTGACGGTCACGATCGCACTCGTCTCGCTGGCCGTCGCCAACATCCCGCTCGTAACCACGATGGGGCTGATGGCGGCGATCGCCGTCGTCGTCGCCGTGCTCGCCGCACTCACCCTGCTGCCCGCCGAGCTCGCGCTCGCGGGGGCCCGTATCGAGTCACTGCGGGTCCGGCCTCCCTACTCCGCCGAGCGGGCCCGCAGCGGCGCGTGGGCCAGATGGGCCCACCAGATCTCCCGCCACCCGGTGCTCGCGGGCCTTGCCGGACTCGCGATCCTGATCCCGCTCACGATCCCGCTGCTGTCGCTGAGCCTTGGCCAGCAGGACACGGCCGCGCTGTCCAGCTCGACCACAGCCCGCAGGGCCTACGACCTGCTCGCCCAGAACTTCGGCGCCGGGGTCAACGGGCCGCTGCTCGTGGCCGTGGAGCTCGGAACTCCGGCCCGCGCCCCGGCTGCTTCGCCCGGTCATCCGAGCACGGAACCCCCGCCCGCCGGATCCCCCAGCGCCGCGCACGCCGACCCCCGCGTCCAGGATCCGCGACTGCAGGGGCTGCAGCACGACATCGAAGCCTCGCCGGACGTCGCCGGTGTGACTCCGATCCAGCTCGACGAGGCCGGGACGACCGGGTATCTCACCGTCATCGCACAGCACGGGCCGGCCGAAAGCTCGACGGCCGCGCTGGTCGAACACCTACGCGCGAACGTCATCCCGCAGGCCGAGCAGGGCACCGACCTGAGCGCGCATGTGGGCGGCAGCACGGCCGGCTACGTCGATCTGGCGGCCAAGATCTCGGCCAAGCTGCCGCTGCAGATCGCGGTCGTGATCGCGCTCAGTCTGGTGCTGCTGCTGCTCGCCTTCCGCACGATCGGTGTCCCGCCCCAGGCCGCCCTCATGAACCTGCTGTCGATCGGCGCGGCCTACGGAGTGCTGACGGCGATCTTCCAGTACGGGTGGGGACACGCTGTGATCGGCCTCGACGGCTCGGTTCCGATCGTGTCCTACGTCCCGCTGTTCATGTTCGCGATCCTGTTCGGGCTCTCGATGGACTACGAGGTGTTCCTCGTGAGCCAGATCGAGGAGCACGTGCGGGCGGGCGAGGACAACCGCAGCTCGATCATCTCGGGACTTGTGAGGAGCGGCCGCGTGATCACCTCCGCCGCCCTGATCATGGTGTTCGTGTTCGGCAGCTTCGTGCTCAACGGCGACCCCACGGTGAAGCAGTTCGGGATCGGTCTTGCGGTCGCGGTGATACTCGACGCAACGGTTGTCCGCTGCCTGCTGGTGCCGGCGCTGATGGTCCTCGCCGGGCGCGCGAACTGGTACCTGCCCCGGTGGCTGGACCGCGTGCTGCCGCACATCAGCATCGAGGGCGCGGAGTTCTTCGAGGCGGGCGAGCGCGCGGGCAAGCCCGCCCCGCTTGCGGAGTCCGGGCGCTGAGCGCCGTCGTGCCCCGCCCTCAGTCTCCGGACTCGTACTTGAAGGAGACGTTCAGCCGGATCCTGTACTCCGCCGACTTGCCGTCCTCGATCGTGACGTCCTGACGTACGACCTCGGCGACGCGCAGGTCGCGCAGCGACTTGCCCGCCACCTCGATCGCATTGGACGCAGCCGCCTCCCAGGAGTCACTGCTGACACCGATCACCTCTGTCACCCGATAGACGCTGTCTGTCATTGCTCCTCCTGTGTGTTGGCTCAGGGCTCGAGCCTACCGCTTGGGGAGAGGCGCGACACGCCCCTCCCCATCGACGCAGGCCACGCCGGGCGGGTCAGCCGAAGCGCTTGTCCTGCGGCTGTGGCACGAGGGTATGATCCGATCGAGCCAGCACCGCTTCCGCCCAGCAAGCAAGGAGGGACGTGTCGATGAGGACCGTGTTTCGCGCCAGAGCCTCCCGGGGAGCGGCCGTCGCCGTTGCCGCCACGCTGGCAAGCGCAGGAATCGCGCTCGCGGCCAAGCAGGTGAAGGGCGCGACCTACATCGGTCATTACAAGGGCGCCGCCCAGACCGTCGAGGCCGTTTCCTTCAAGGTCTCACCGAACGGCCGCAAGGTGATCGACCTGTCCGTGGAGACGCCGTTCAAGTGCGGCGGGGGCTGCGGCGGTGTCGGGAGCCCGACCGGCGGCAGCGCGAGGATCTCGCGCCGGGGGACCTTCGAGGTGAAGCTCAAGATCCCGGCCCCGGGCGCGACCGGCAAAAGCGAGGGAACCGACACCGTGACTGGCACCTTCCGCGCGCACGGGAAGGCGAGCGGGACCGTCACCTCGCGCTTCAACGGCGGCGGCGCCGGCGAGACGAAGAGCTGGACCGCGGCGGGCTGAGGATCGCCGGCGGTCAGCCGGCGAAGGCGTAGTCGTCGAGGTCGAAGCGGGCGCTGCGCCAGGCGGCCTCGAGGGTCAGGCTGGGGCGGAACGGCACGTCGCCGTGCTCGTCGAAGTAGTAGCTGTTCGCGCTCGCGCAGGAGCCCCGGAAGAAGACCTGGTTGCCGCGGCGGGCGAGCACCGACTCCCAGTAGCGGCGGTTGGCCTCCGCGCTGATCTCCACGCGCGTGGCGTGCTCACGGCGAGCCCGTTGCAGGCAGCGGACGATGTGGCGCATCTGCGTCTCGATCAGCCCGAAGTAGGACTGGCCGTTGAAGCCATACGGGCCGAGGATCGAGAACCAGTTCGGAAACCCCGGCACGCTCACGCCCTCGTAGGCCTGCTGGCGATTGGTGCCCCACCACTCCGCCAGCTCGACACCGCCGACGCCACGGACCGCGAACGGCGGCATGTTGCCCTTCTCGAACACCTTGAAGCCCGTCGCGAACACGAGCACGTCGAGCTCGTGCTCAACCCCGTCGGCCGTGCGGATCCCCCGCGGAGTGATCGATTCGATGGCCGCGCTCACGAGCTCCACGTTCTCGCGATTGAAGCTGCGGACGTACTCGTTGGAGAAGCTCGGGCGCTTGCATCCGAGCCTGTAGCCGGGCGTCAGCTGATCGCGCACGGTTGGATCTGCCACGTCCCCGAGCAGCTTGCGGGCTTCCGTTTCGCCTCGTGCCGGTAGGAACGGGAAGGTGCCCGCAAAATGGGCCACGAGCACGAACGTCAGCTCGACGAACGCCTGGCTGAGCCAGCGCGCGGCAAGCATTGCGCCCGGGACCCAGCGCAGGAAGCTGCGGGCGCGAGCCCCGAGCGGCGCGTCCAGCTTCGGCAGGCACCAGATCGGAGTGCGCTGGAAGACCGTCAGCCGGCTCACTTCCCCCGCCACCGCGGGGATCAGCTGGATCGCCGAGGCGCCCGTGCCGATCACGGCCACGCGCCGGCCGGCCAGCCCCACCGAGTGGTCCCAGCGGGCCGTGTGGAGCGTCGGACCGGCAAACGCCTCCACGCCCGGGATGTCGGGCAGCTTCGGTTGGGTGAAGACGCCGGTTGCGCCGATCACGAATCGCGCCGTGAGGCGACGCCCGTCGCCCAGCTCCAGCTTCCACACGTTCCCGCCCTCGTCGAAGCTCGCGCCGGTGACCTCGGTGTTCAGGCGCATGTGGTGGCGGACCCCGTACTTGTCCGTGCAGTGCTCGGCGTAGCGCTTCAGCTCCTGACCGGGCGCGTACACGCGCGACCAGTCGCTGCGCTTCTCGAAGGAGAACTGGTAGCTGAACGAGGGGATGTCCACGGCCACGCCGGGATACGTGTTCCAGTGCCACGTGCCTCCGACACCGTCGGCCTCGTCGAGCACGACGAAGTCCGAGAAGCCCGCGCGGGCGAGCTTGATCGCGGCCCCGATTCCTGAGAAGCCGGCGCCGATGACGACGATCTCGTGATCCACGGCGGTGCTCATTCGTCCCTCCTCTCAGGCGATCGCGGCGAGGCCGCAGCCAGCGCCCTACCGATCGGCCATCGAACGGCCACCGTACTATAGACGTGCGATGCGTACAACAGACGTACAGGGGTCGCTGACGCTCGAGCGGGGCCTGCGCGTCCTGGCGGTGCTTTCCGATCACCCGGACGGCCTATCGGTCTCGGACCTCGCCCGCGAGCTCTCCACCCACCGCGCCGGCATCTACCGCCTGCTGGGCCCGCTTTCCGACAGGCGCCTGGTGGTGCGCGGGGAGGATGCACGCTTCCGCCTCGGGGTCGGCCTGATCGAGCTTGCGGGCAGCGTGAGGGCGAGGCTGCAGGAGATCGCGATGCCCGAGCTGCAGGCCCTGGCCGACGACGTCGGCGCCACGTCGGCGCTCACCATTCGGGACGGTGACGACGCGGTTGTGGCGGCGGTCTGCGAGCCGCGCAACTCGGACATCCACATCGCCTATCGGGCCGGCCTTCGCCACCGTCTGGACCAGGCCGCATCGGGGATCGCGATCCTCGCCGCGCTACCTCCGCGGGCGGGAGAGCGCGAGGCGATCGCACGGACACGGGACCGTGGATGGTCCCACTCGGCGGGCGAGCTACTGGCCGGCGCGTCGGGCGTCGCGGCTGCGGTCGACAGATCCGGGGGAGGCGTTCAGGCAAGCGTCAGCATCGTCTGGATCGACGAGCGCGACGAGGCGGCGATGGCCGGGCACGTGCTTGCGGCCGCCTCGCGGATCGCAACGGCGTTGCGGGGAGGCCGCTAGGGACACCGACAGCCGGACCGATCGGCGCGCGCCCCCGCGGCGCCACCCCGAGCCATCCAGGGGCAGTCGGATACACTCGCCGGCCGTCGACGGGACCCGAGGAGGGACATGGCATACGCGGAGATCAACGGTCAGCGGATCAGGTATGAGGACAGCGGCGGCGACGGTCCGCCGGTGATCCTCGGACACGGCTTCCTGATGGATCGCGAGATGTTCGCGCCCCAGGTCGAGGCGCTCGGCGCCCGAGTTCCGGGTCATCACCTGGGACGAGCGCGGCTTCGGGGAGACCGAGTTCGACGGCAAGCCGTTCACCTACTGGGACTCGGCGCGCGGACTGCCTGGGGTTGCTCGACCATCTCGGGATCGACCGTGCGGTCGTGGGAGGGATGTCGCAGGGCGGCTTCCTCTCGCTGCGCGCCGCCCTGACGGCGCCCGAGCGCGTGCGCGCGCTGGTCCTGATCGACACCCAGGCCGGGGTCGAGGACCCGCAGCGGCTGCCCGCCTATCGCCAGATGCAGCAGACCTGGCTCGACGTCGGACCGGTCGACGAGCTCGTCGAGACGATCGCGAATCTGATCATCGGCGACCCCGAGCTCAACGGAGCGTGGATCGAGAAGTGGAAGCAGCTCTCGCCCGACGGCCATGCAGGCGCCCGCCGACTGCCTGTTCGAACGGGACGACATCACCGATCGCCTCGGCGAGATCGACTGTCCGGCGCTCGTCATCCACGGCACGGCGGACGTCTCGATCGAGATGGAGCTGGCCGAGAAGCTGTGCGCCGGCCTGTCCGGCTGCTCCGGGGTGACGCGCATCGAGGGCGGCACCCACGCCGCCAACCTCACCCACCCGGCCGAGGCGAACGCGGCCCTGCTCGAGTTCCTGCGCGGGCTCTAGCCCGGCGCCGGCAGGCTGCTCCAGCCCCGCGCCGGCAGGCTGATCCGGCCCCGCGCCGGCAGGCTGCTCTAGCTCGGCGCGGGCACGTTCAGGTTCGGCAGCAGCCCGAACGCGAGGTCGTCGAAGCGACGGCTTCACCTCCGGGCAGCAGCGGGCCGTCGGCGAGCGTGCGCTCGAGGACGCCTTCACGCGAGCGGTCGAGCATCCGCGCGCACACGTCGCGAAGTCGACGTCGAGCAGCCTGCCGTCGAGCTTGACGGGGCGCCCCGCCACCAGCACCGTCTCGACGTTGGAGGGGTTCGCCTGCTGCACGACCGACGCCACCGGTTCGGCGAGGCCGAGCATGTTCAGGCGATCCTCGCCCGCACCGACCACGATCACGTCCGCCTGCTTGCCCGGCGTGAGCGAGCCGATGCGATCCTCGATGCCGAGCGCCCTGGCGCCGTTGATGGTCGCCCACGTGAGCGCGTCGCGCGTGCTGAAGGAGAGCTCCGTCGGGTCGCTGCGGCGGCGTGGAAGCGGTCGTTCTCGAGCGCCCGCGCGTCCTGCAGCCCGAGGCGCATCTGGCTGAACATGTCGCCGGAGTTGGAGGAGATGACGTCGCAGCTGAGGCTGAGGACGAGTCCCGCGTTCGATCGCCTGGCGGATCGGCGGGTGGCCCATGCCCATCTGCATCTCCGTCTCGGGCGTGACCGAGATCTTCGCGTCCGAGCGCTGCAGCAGCGTCCAGTCGCGCTCGGTGCAGGCGTTGCAGTGCACGTGCACGATGTCGGGGCCGAGCAGGCCCGTGGTGGGCGAACTGGTCGAGGCCGCTGGGCATCCCCCAGATGCACGCCGTGTGGGTGGCGATCACGACCCCCAGCTCGCGCGCGGTCTCGACCTCGCGCCTGGTGTCCTCGAACGGGACCAGCCCCGGCTCGGTGAGCGAGATCCCCATCGTGACGAGGTCGCCCGGGAGCGCCTCGAGCTCGCGCTGCACACGCCTGGAGTCCTCCAGGCGCATGCGCGTGCGAGGTGAAGTGCGGCTCGGCGCGCGGGGGCGCGAAGTAGCCGTAGGCGAAGGTCGCGCGGATGCCGGCGTCGCGCAGGCCCTCGATCGCGCGGTCGGCGTGCTCCGGCGTGTTGTTGCAGTGCGAGAAGTCGAGGATCGTCGTGACGCCGGCGTCGAGCGCCTCGAGCGCGCCCGCGTAGTTGCCGACGTACACGTCCTCGGCGGTGTAGCGCGGCGAGAGCGTCGAGCGCACGCCGAGGAAGTAGTCCATCAGCGTCCAGTCGCTGCAGATCCCGCGCAACGCGGTCTGCCAGGTGTGGCGGTGGGTGTCGATGAAGCCCGGCATCACCACGCCGCCGTGAGCGTCGATCGTGCGCGGCATCCAGCTCCCCGAGGTCGCCGCCCGACCGCCGCGATGCGATCGTCCTCGACCAGCACCGTTGCCCCGCTCCAGCTCGCCGATGCCCGAGTCCATCGAGAGGACGTAGCCGTTGACGATCGCGACGCGCGTGGACATGGAGGTCTCCCTCTCCGGTGCGGGACTCGGGGACCCGGGCCGCCCGGCGGGCAGGCGGCACCTTAGAGGATCCGCGGCCTCGCCCGGCAGAGCGTCGGCGCTCACCCCCGGAGGCGATTCGCAGTGGCCTCGCGAACGTACCTTATGTTATGGTCGCGCCGCGTGCGGGCGCCTCTGACGAACGTGCGGGTGGTGGAGTTCGGCCAGCTGATCGCGGGTCCGCTCGTCGGGACGCTGCTCGGGGACTTCGGCGCCGAGGTCCTCAAGGTCGAGCCGCCGGCGGGCGACCAGATGCGCGACTGGGGCCAGGTGCGCCACCGGGACAGGACGCTGTGGTGGTCGGTCCTGGCACGCAACAAGCGCTCCGTGGCCCTCAACCTCAAGGACCAGGAGGCGGCCGCGCTCGCGCTGGCGCTCGCCGCCGGCGCCGACGTGGTGGTCGAGAACTTCCGCCCCGGGGCGATGGAGCGTTGGGGTCTGGGGCCCGAGGAGGTGCTGGCGGCCAATCCCGACTGCATCTACGCGCGTGTGAGCGGCTACGGACAGGACTCGCGCTACAGCGATCGCCCGGGCTTCGCCTCCGGCGGCGAGGCGATCTCGGGGCTGCGCTACATCAACGGCTACCCGGGGCAGGCGCCGCCCCGTGGAGGCATCTCGCTGGGCGACTCGCTCGCCGCGTGGAGTGCCTTCCAGGGGATCCTGCTCGCCCTGTACGCGCGCGACACGGCGGGCGCGGGCGGGCAGGTGGTGGATGCCGCGATCCTCGACGCCTGCTTCGCGATGACGGAGTCGCTGGTCCCCGACTACGCCCTCGGGGGCGTCGTGCGCGAGCCCAGCGGGTCGCGACTGCCCCGGATCGCGCCGTCGAACGTGTACCGCTCGCGCGACGAGCGCTGGGTGGTGATCGCCGCCAACCACGACCCGCTATGGCGGCGCCTGGCCGCGGCGATGGGGCGTCCGGAGCTGGCCGAGGATCCCCGCTACATCAACCACGCCGCCCGCGGGGAGCACCAGGACGAGCTCGACGAGCTGATCGGAGCGTGGGCGGCCGAGCACACGGCCGCCGAACTCGACGAGCTGCTGGGCGCCGGCGGAGTCGTCTGTGCGCCTGTCAACAACGCGAGGGACATCCTCGCCGACCCCCACTTCCGCGAGCGTGGGCTGATCGTGGACGTGGAGGACGAGCACCACGGGGCGATGCCGATGCCGGGCGTGGTCCCGCAGCTCAGCGGCACCCCCGGCGCCATCCGCCGGCCGGCGCCCTGGCAGGTGGGGGCCGACACCGTTGCGGTCCTGCGGGAGCTCGGCCTCGAGGATGAGCGCATCGCCGCCCTGCGCGAGCGGGGCGCGATCGTCACGCCGCCGTAGAGGAGGCCGGGAACCTCCCGGCGCGGTGCACCAGGCCCGGTGCTTCTCGCCCGAGCTGCTGTGAGAGCCACTCTGCCGTCGCGCCCAGGGCGTCGACGTCGAGCCCGTGCTCGGCGCCCTCGCGTTCCAGCAGCCAGGCGAGGTCCTCGGTGGCGACGTTGCCGGTCGCACGGGGGGCGAACGGACAGCCGCCGAAGCCGCCGACGCTGGCGTCGAAGCGGCGGACCCCGGCTTCGAGACCGGCCACGGCGTTGGCATAGCCCGCGTTGCGCGTGTTGTGCAGGTGCAGGCCCAGCTCGACCTCCGTGCTCGCGCCGACCGCGTCGAGAACGGCCCGGATCGAGCGCGGCGTGGCGGCGCCGATCGTGTCCGCCAGCACCACCACCTCGCAGCCGGCGGCCTCGAGGACCGCTGCGTGCTCCGCCACCCGTGCGGGTGCGACCTCGCCCTCGAACGGGCAGCCGAACGACGCCGCGAGGATGCCGACCGCGCGGCGCCCGTCGGCCCGCGCGGCCTCGATCAGACGGCGATTGCGATCGAGGCTCCCGCCCGCGGGCAGCCCCTGGTTGCGGAGTGCGAACTCGTCGGTAACCGGGTGCGCGACGTGTATCGCGGCAGCTCCCGTTTCACAAGCGCGCGCGAGTCCGTACTCGTTGAAGACCAGCAGCGCCAGCCGTCCGGCGGCGTCATCCATCCGCACCACCACCTCCTCGGAGCCGGCCATCTGCGGCACGACGTCGGCGCGCACCACGCTCCCGGCCTCGACCGCCCGGCAGCCGGCGGCGAGCAGCTTCCCGACCAGCTCGGCCCGCACCTGCGGCGTGAGCGAGACAGCCTCGTTCTGCAGGCCGTCGCGCGGTGACACCTCACAGATGAGGACCGGCGTCGCCGCTCCGCGGCCGGGAGTTACGGCAGCTCCCATACCTATTAGTATGTCGCAGCAGTCGCCTCGGCATCAGTAGTCAACGACGGAGGGCCGGATCGTGAAACTCGAGGGCATCCACCACATCACCGCTGTCACCGCCGACGCCCCCAGCAACGCCGACTTCTACGTGCGGGTCCTCGGCCTGCGGATCGTCAAGAAGACGATCAACCAGACCGACCAGCACGACCTACCACATCTTCTACGGGGACGAGCAGGCCTCGTACGGGAACAACATCAGCTTCTTCGAGTACCGCGGACGTCCCGCACGGACGCGCCGGGGCGGGCAACGTGCACACGATCGTGTGGCGTGTCGGCGAGGACGGCGCGCTCGACTTCTGGGAGCGGCGCCTGGCCGAGGAGGGCGTCGAGGCCGACCCGCTCCGAGCACGCGCTCGACTTCTGCGACCCCGAGGGCCTCGCGCCACCGACTGAGCGTAGTGGACACGCCCGACCCGCCACTCACCGGCGAGTCGCCCGAGTACCCGGCGAGTATGCGCTGCAGGGCTTCGACGGCGTGCACGCGTACGCCACCGACGCGGCGGCGAGCAGCGCGTTCCTGGCCGACACGCTCGAGATGGCAGCCGTCGGGCCAGAGCCGCTGGGAGGCGCGCGGGGAGCTGCGGGGCGGCTGGTACCAGCTCGACCCGGCCCCGCCGGAGAAGCGGCGCTTCGGAGGAGGCGTCGTCCAGCACGTCGCCTGGGGCTGCCTGCCCGAGGACATCGAGCACTGGAGCGAGCGCGTGGACCCGCTCTGCCCGGACGCGACCGGGATCATCGACCGCCACTTCTTCCGCTCCACCTACTTCACCGAGCCCGGGCGGGGTGCTGTTCGAGATCGCCGAGCACGGCGGGCCCGGCTTCGCCGATCGGCGAGCCCGACATGCAGCGGATGGGCGACGAGCTGAGCCTGCCCCCGTGGCTGGAGGAGCGGCGCAAGCTCTACGAATGGTCGCTGACGCCGGTGCCCACCACCGCCGAGCTGCGGGCGGGCCTCGCGGTTCGCGGCTGAGCCCCGATCCGGCCCGATGGCGCGAAGCCCGACGACCGCCTCTCCGCCGCGCGCCGGCGCGCGCGGCGGCTCGCGTCTGACCGTCGACGACTGGATCGACGCCGGCCTGACGCTGATCGCACAGGAGGGCACTGCGGGCGGTGAAGATCGACCGCCTGTGCAGCGGCTGGGCGTGACCAAGGGCAGCTTCTACTGGCACTTCAGCGACATCCAGGGCTATCTCGACGCGCTCGCCGAGGCGTGGGCGACGGAGCAGCGCTCCAGCCAGGCCTCGCTGGAGGCGCTGCGCGAGCTGCGCGCCCGAGGAGCGCCTCGTCGAGCATGATGCGCCAGCTCACCGGCCCGCGCCAGTGGATCCTCGAGCGGGCGATGCGCGAGTGGGCGCGCCAGGACCCGGAGGTCGCGGCCCAGGTGCGCGCCTCGGACCGCTCGATCTACAGGGAGGTCAGGCGGGCGTTCCTGGACGCGCGGGCTGGCCCCGCAGGGAGGCCGGTCTGAGGGCACGCGCGGCGTTCGTCCTGCGGGCGTGGGCTTCATCCATGTCGCCGAGCGCGCCCCGACGGAGGCCGAGACGGGCGAGAACGAGCACATCCTCGAGCTGCTGATGCGCCCCTGAGGAGCCCGACGGTGCGTCGCGGAGGGTCACAACGTTGAGCCGGCACGAGATCGAGCGCCGGGCCTACGGCGTCGTCTACACCGAGCAGGCGGCCTTCAAGGACACCTACGGCGGCGTCGAGGGGATGGTGTTCCTCGAGTGCTACCAGCTCGTGCCCGAAGGACATCCCCTCCGACACCGTTCTGATCTTCAGCCACCCGGTGGGCGGCGGCGCGCTACCTGCCGATGGTGACCGAGCTGGCCCGGCGCGGCAACCACGTGATCTACGCCAACAGCCGCTACCGGGGCAACGACTCCGCGCTGATCATGGAGAAGGTCGTGCTCGACCTGGCGGCCGCGATCCGTCACGCACGCGAGCGCCTCGGCTACGAGCGGATCGTGCTCGGCGGCTGGAGCGGCGGAGGCCCGCTGTCGCTCTTCTACCAGCAGCAGGCCGTCAAGCCGACCGTCCGCTGTACGCCGGCGGGCGATCCGCCGAACCTGCTCGAGCAGGAGCTGATCCCGGCCGAGGCGATCCTGCTGCTGGCCGCGCACCCGAGCCGCCACCGCGTGCTGTGCGACTGCATCGACCCGTCGATCCTCGACGAGTCCGACCCCGACAGGCGCGACCCCGAGCTGGACCTGTACGCGGCCGGCAGCCCGCAACCAGCCGCCCTACCCGGCGGACTTCCTCGAGCGCTACCGGGCGGCCCAGCTCGCGCGGGTGCGCCGCATCACCGCCTCGGTCAAGGAGCGGCTCGGCGCGCTGCGCGCCGACGGGCCGCCCCAACGACGAGCGCGCCTTCGTCGTCCACGGCACGCTGGCTGACCCCCGCGTGCTCGACCCGACGATCGACCCCAACGAACGCGAGCCGGGCGTGTCGTTCCTGGGCGACCCGCGCGTCGTCAACGACGGCCCGATCGGGCTCGCCCGCTTCTGCAGCCTGCGCAGCTGGCTGTCGCAGTGGAGCGTCGACGACGCCAACGCCGACGGCGTGCGGGCGGCCGCCGACGTGACGCGTGCCGGCGCTGGTGGTCAGCAACGGCGCCGACAACATCTGCACGCCGGGCTACGCCGCGGCCGTGTTCGAGGCGCTCGCCAGCGAGGACAAGTCCGAGCTGAGGATCGCGCAGCGCCAACCACTACTACATCGGCCCCGACCAGCGGGAGCACCTCGGGCGATCCGCCACGGCGTGCACGGAATGGCTGATCGAGCGGGGCCTCGCGCCGCGCGACGGCGCTCGCCGGACCGTGACGCCGGACGAGCTGCTCGACGGCCTGTTCGCGGCGCATCGCGGCCCGCGACCTCGACGCCGTCGACGAGCTCTACCACGCGGACATGCGCTTCTGGACCAACGCCTCGGGCGTCACGATCGACCGCACGGGCAGCCTGCGGGTCCTGCGCTCCTTCCTGCGGCGGGTGACGAGCGCGCGCTACGAGGTGCTCGAGCGCCGCCACTGGGAGGGCGGCGCGATGCAGCGCCACGTGCTCCACGTCGGCGTCGGTGAGCAGCGAGCACGCGATCGACGTGTGCATCGTGTTCGCCTTCTCCGAGGGCAGCATCAGCCGCATCTGGGAGTACGTCGACGGCCGCGCGCTGGCCCCGCTCGGGTGGTAGAGGCGGAGCCCACGGGTCGCCCGACCCGGCTCGCGCGGTGGGCGCGGCGTCGTTCAGCCGAGCGCGCGGGCCAGTCGCGATGACAACGAGCGCAGCTGCTCGACGAGCTCCGGGGGCTCCTCGACGTCGAAGTCCACGCCGATCATCGCGATCCGCAGCGCCAGCCAGCTGAGGTCGTCGTCGCCGGTCCGGAAGCGGCAGCGGCGGGCAGTCGAGCGGCTCGACGGTGCCCCAGTGCGAGGGGATGCGCCCGGCGACCGAGTCGAACGGCGCGTGCAGCGTCACGACCGCCTCGAAGCGGTTCGGCGCGTTGCGTGATGCTGTCGGCGACGTAGGCGGCCGCGTCCTTCGCCGGCAGCGCCCGCGGCGTGAAGCGCACGCCCGTGGCCGCCGGCTTCGTGAGACGGTCGAGCCGGAACGTGCGCCAGTCCTCCCGCCGCCGGTCCCACGCGAGCCAGATACCAGCGCCGACCGTGGTTGACGAGCGAGTGGGGCTCGACCTCCCGGCGGCTGGCGGTGCCGTCCCGCCGGCGGTAGCCGAACCGCACGAGCTCCAGGTCGCGGCAGGCCCCGGCGAGCACGGTCAGGTGCTGGGGATCGACGGTCGGACCCGCGATCGGCAGCGCGACGGTCGCCGAACCGAGCGCCGCCACGCGCCGGCGCAGGTGGCTCGGGAGCACCTGCTCGAGCTTCAGCAGCGCGCGCACCGCCGTCTCCTCGATCCCGGTGACCGACGCCCTGGTCGCGGTGCGCAGGCCGACGGCGATCGCGATCGCCTCCTCGTCGTCGAGCAGCAGCGGCGGCATCGCGGTCCCGGCGCGCAGGCGGTAGCCACCGCTGGGTCCGGTGAGGGAGTCCACCGGATAGCCGAGCCGGCGCAGGCGATCGACGTCGCGTCTGATCGTGCGAGCGGACACCTCGAGCCGCTCCGGCGAGCTCGCCGCCCGGCCATTCGCGGCGGCCCTGAAGGAGCGTGAGGAGCTCCAGGAGTCGGCTCGAGGTCTGGATCACAGGGGCTTGATGACTGACGGAAGTTGAGGACCGATATTGACCTAAATAGCCCGTAGCGTGCCGACCGTCCCCACCATCGACACAAGGAGCTGCTTCTGAGATGCCCGAGCGAGACGGATACATCCCCGGCGTGCCCTGCTGGGCGGACACCGGCCAGCCCGACCCCGGCGCCGCGGCCGAGTTCTACGGCGAGCTGTTCGGCTGGGAGCTCGAGGACGTGATTGCCCGCCGGGCGCGGGCCCGTACTTCATCGGCCGGATCCGCGGCCGCGACGTGGCCGCCGTCACCCAGCCCGAACAGGCCGGCGACCCGGCCGCCTGGCGGACCTACATTCGGGTCGAGCGCGCGGACGACGCCGCCGAGCGCGTACGGGCCGCCGGCGGAGCGATCCTGACCGAGCCCTTCGACGCCGGTGACGCCGGCCGGATGGCCGTGTTCGCCGACTGCGAGGGCGCCGTGTTCCGCGTCTGGGAGCCCAAGCAGCACAAGGGCGCCGCGATCGTCAACGAGCACGGCTCGGTGAACTTCAACACCCTCCACACCCGCGACATGGAGTCGGCGAAGGCCTTCTACCGGGCGGTGTTCGGCTGGGACACGCTCGAGCTCGGCCCCGGCATGGCGATGTGGACGCTGCCCGGCTACGGCGACCACCTCGAAGCGAAAACGCCCGGGACTGCGCGAGCAGATGGCCTCGGTCGGGCGCACCGCCCCGCTTCGAGGACGTGGTGGCCTCGGTCGTCCCCTGCGAGGGCGAGGAGACGCCGCGCTGGAGCGTGACCTTCGCGGTCGACGACGCCGACGCGATCGCACGTAGGACGGCGGAGCTCGGCGGTCAGGTGACGGTGGCGCCGTTCGACGCGCCGTGGGTCAGGACCACCGTGCTGACCGATCCGCAGGGCGCAACCTTCATGGCCAGCAAGTTCGTCGCCGAGAACAAGGACCTGCTCGCGTCGACGGCGGGGTCCCAGGCCGCCTGAGGCCGGGCCCAGGGATGAGGTGGGGCGCCGCGCGCGGTGCCCCACCTCGATGCCGATCAGGCGGGCGCGGGCGCGCCCAGCTTCACCGGCAGCGTCTTGAGCTGGTTGATGAACGGCGACTCGGACGTACTCGGGCGTCGCCGTCGAGCGCGATCTGCGGGTAGCGCGGCGAGCGTCTCCTCGATCAGGATCCGCAGCTCCAGGCGCGCCAGCGCGGTGCCGAGGCAGAAGTGCCGGCCGCCGGCACCGAAGGCCTGGTGCTCGGCTTTGCGCCGCAGGTCGAAGCGGTCGGGGTCCTCGTAGCGGCGTCTCGTCGCGGTTGGAGGAGACGTACCACATGACGACCTTCTCGCCCTCCTTGATCTTCTGGCCGTGGAGCTCGGTGTCGCAGGTCGCGGTGCGGCGGAAGTGCGCGAACGCGGGGAACATGCGCAGCGACTCCTCGACCGCGTCGGGGACCAGCGAGGGGTCCTCGAGCAGCAGCGCGACGCTGCTCCTCGTCTTCCATCAGCGCGCGCATGCCGCTGCAGTAGGTCGCCTTGGTCGAGTCGTTGCCGGCGGCCATCAGCAGGAAGAAGCCCATCACGATCTCGTGTTCCTCGAGTTTCTCGCCGTCGACCTCGGCGTGCACGAGCACGCTGGTGAGGTCGTCGGTGGGGTTCTCGCGGCGCTCGGCGATCAGCTTGCCGCAGCGCTCGAAGATCTCGGGGACGAGCTTCTCCATGATCGCGTCGATGCCCTCGGGGTTGAGGTCCTCGTCGCCGCCGCCGAGCATCGCGTTCATCAGCTCGGCCCAGATCACGTCTTCCTCCTCGGAGATGCCCATGAAGCTGCCGATCACGCGCGCGACGACGGGCTGGGCGACGTCGGTGACGAGGTCGCAGCGTCTCGCGGCCGTCCAGGCGGTCGAGCACGTCGGCGACGATCTCGCGGATGCGCTCCTCGTGGTCGGCGATCCGCTTCGGCGTGAAGCCGGCCTGGAAGAGCGCCTTGACGCGGTCGTGCTTGGGCGGGTCCATGCCGATGAACATCGCCCGCGAGAGCTCCATCGGCAGCACCCCGCCGGCCGTGATGCCGCCGACTTCGGAGGAGTAGGTGCGCCAGTCGCGGCTGACCGTGTGGACGTCGTCGGCCGTCGTGACCGACCAGAAGCCGGCCTCGTCGGGGAAGTCGCTGGAGAACTGCTCGGTCCAGTGGATCGGGCACTCCGCGCGCATGCGCTTGAACACCTCGTGCGGCGGGCCGTCCTCCCACAGCTCGTCCTCGGTCAGTTCGATGCTGCGGATGTCGCGGTCGACGGTCGCCATTGAAACCTCCCTATGTGCGAGATGCTCGCGGCGCCGGTGTGGTTCCGGCCGGCTCGATCTTTGGAGAGTACTAAAGATTAGACACTTCTCTATACTTCCTCCTCGCGTGCCGGCCGTCGGTGAGAGAAGCGAGGCCCTCGCCCAGGAGAACGGGCACGCGCGGCGCGTGCGGGTCACGAAGGAGCGCATCCTCGCCGCGGCCAGCGAAGCGTTCGCGCGAGAAGGCTACGGCGCCGCCACGATCGAGGCGATCGCGGCCGCCGCGGGAACGGCGCCGGCATCGGTCTACAACCACTTCGAGAGCAAGGCCGGGGTCGCGCAGGCACTGGCCGAGGACGCGCTCGCGGCCCACGACTCCTACGTGGCCGCCACCTGGGCGCTCGAGGCCTCGCCGCTGGAACGGCTGATTGCGGCGGCGGGCGCCACGCTGGCGTTCGCGAACGAGCAGCCGACCCTGTTCCAGGCGATGTCCCTGTCCTACCTGCGTCCGCTCGGCCTGTTCCCCGCGGACACCGCCCCGGCGGCCGCGATCGCCTCCCGCCGCGAACAGCAGCTCCAGCGGGTCGCCACCAATCTCCAGGAGGCGATCGACGCCGGCGAGCTCGGCCCGATGGACGTCCACGCGACCTCGAGGTTCATCATCGCGGCGTGGGCGGGCGTGTTGACGATGGAAGCGCGCCACGACGCCGACGCTGATCCGATCGCCACCGTCAGCGCGGGCATCCGGGTGATCATCAAGGGCGCCGCGGCCCCGGCGGCGCTGACCGCCGACGGACGCTTGCGCTCCCGCTACGAGCGGGCCCTCTCGCGTCACGGCTTCGAGGCCGCGTAGGCGCCCGACGCAAGCTCGGCTGAGAGGCGCTCAGCGGGCCTCGGCGAGGCTGAGCGACCCGAACTCCCGCCGCAGGAACAGATACGCGTGCGCGTCCCGACAGCACCGCCGGGCCGCCCGTCCCGGCCGACTGAACGATGACACCCCGCGCCCGAGCTTCGCGGTGGGCACAAGTATGCTCGTGCGATGGTCCGCAGGTGGGCAATCAGGCTGGGCTTCTCGTTGGCCGGCATCGCGATCGGCCTGCTGCTCGCCTCGGCGGTGGTCGAAGGGTTCTCCGTCAACGCGACCGCACTCGTGGAGGCGACGCTGCTGTTCTGGATCATCCACCTGGTCGTCCAGTTCCTGGCGATCAAAGTCCTCATCCGCCAGCCGTCGGTGGCGATGGCGGGCCTGCTCGCGCTGGCATCCACGATCGTCGCGCTGCTGATCGTGAACGTGGTCGTCAGCGGCATGCACATCGGCGGGCCGAGCTCCTACGTGCCCGCGACCCTGATCATCTGGGCCTGCACGGCCGCCTCCGACGCCCTCGGCACACGCCGCATCCGCGACGACCGCGCCGAGCGACGCCAGGAGCGCCACAGCAACTGAGCACACGGCCTCGCGCCTCGGCGGCGCAGGGCGGACACCGGCTCGCGGCGCCCGCGATCAGGCGCCGGCGCCCTCGGCCGAAGGGAGCGAGTGCTCGCCCGTCGGGGAGTGCGCCTCGCCGGACTCTGCGTGCGCGGGCGCCCTGACGGCGTCGATCGCCGTGAGCACCACGACCAGCGCGCCGCCAACGAGCGCAGCGGCGACCCAGAACGCGAGGTGGTAGCCCGACGTCAGCGCCACGTGGGTCGAGGCCCCGCCCGCTTTGAGGCTGTTGCTGTGTGAGGTCGCGAGCGTCGCCAGGACGGCGAGCCCGAGAGCTCCGCCGACCTGGGCCGTGGTGTTCACCAGACCGGACGCCAGCCCGGCGTCCTGCGGGGTCGCGCCGGTCATCGCGACGTTCATCAAAGCCGGGAAGGCGGTGCCCGCCCCGAGCCCCAGCAACAGCAGCGACGGCGCCACCTGGGTGAGGTAGTTCGCGTGCACCGGCGCAATCGCGAACAGGGCCAGCCCGGCCAGGATCAGGGTCAGCCCCGAGAACAGGGTCCGCCGCGGCCCGAGTGCCATGAAGATCTTGTCCGAGTAGCCGATCGACAGCGTGGCCATCCCGATCGTGGCCGGCAGGAAGGCGAGGCCGATCTTCAGCGCGTCGTAGCCGAGCACGCGCCTCAGGAACAGAGCCCCGAGAAAGAACATCCCGAACATGCCCGCGACCGACAGCATCTGGATCGCGTTGGCCGCCACGATCGGGCGCGAGCGGAAGATCCGCAGCGGCATCAGCGGCTTGCGGGCGTGGGCCTCGCGTACGAAGAACGCCACCAGCAGCCCGACCGAGGCTGCACCGAGCAGCAGCGTGCTCGCCGCGCCCCAGCCGTCTTTCGCGGCCGGGTCGACGATCGTGTACACGCCCAGCATCAGGGCGCTCGTGATCAGCAGGGCACCGGGAACGTCCGCCCCCTCTCGCAGACCGATGCCCGGGAGGTCCGGTACCAGCCGCCGTGCGGCCAGGATCGTGGCGATGCCGATCGGCAGGTTCACGAAGAAGATCCAGTGCCAGTTGATCGACTGCGTGAGCACGCCACCCGCCACCAGGCCGACCGAGCCCCCGGCCGACGCCACGAACGCGAACACCCCGATCGCCTTGGCCTGCTCGCGCGGCTCGGGGAACATCGTCACGATCATCCCCAGGATCACGGCCGAGGTCATCGCGCCGCCGACCCCCTGGACGAAGCGGGCGGCCACCAGCCACGAGGAGCTCTGGGCGGCCCCGCACAGCAGCGAGGCGCAGGTGAAGAGGGTGACCCCGGCGAGGAAGATGCGCCGCCGACCGACCAGGTCGCCGACCCGGCCCGCGAGCAGCAGCAGGCCACCGAAGGCGATCAGGTACGCGTTCACGACCCACGCGAGGCTCGAGGTGGCGAAGTGGAGGTCTTCCTGGATCGCGGGCAGGGCGACGTTCACGATCGTCACGTCGAGGACGATCATCAGCATCCCCACGCACAGCACGTACAGGGCCAGCCGGCGCTCGCGGAGTGAGCCCGCGGCCACCTCCGGGCCTTGGGCGGGTGGCGTCATACGCCGGCTCCCTGTGCCAGCGCCTGGCCGAGTTTGTCGAGCAGCTCTCCGGTCCCGTGCTCGCGCTCCTGAGGAGTGTCGATGCCGTCGAGGAACACGCCCTGCTCGGTGTAGCGCATGTGTGTTCCGGCGCCCGCCTCGAGGAACTCGACCGTCGAGACCGACACGCTCATCCGCGCGTGGTCGCGGTGCATGTTGTAGGTGTAGACGATCCGCTCGTCGACCACGATGTCTTCGTAGAGCGCGTCGTAGCTGTACACGGCGCCCCCGGCGTTGACGACGAAGTGCTCGCGGCCGCCGACGTTGAAGTCGAGCTGGTGCTCGTCGCCGCCGTCGGGCGGCCCGAACCAGCGGCTCTTGGCGTTCTGGTCCGCCCACGCCGCGAACACCCGCGCCGGGGAGGCGTCGTAGTCGCGCTCGATCACGAAGGTCGCGTGGGTTGCCGATCGCTTGCTCATCTCTTTCTCCTTGTCTTTGACTGCCGTTGCGGTCCGGACGCATCGCCCTGCTCGGCGAGGAACTCGCCCAGGCGGTCCAGGCGCTCCTCCCACTGCGCCCGCCGTTCGCTGATCCAGCGCTCGGCGGTGCTGAGCGCGAGTGGCTCGATCTCGCAGGTGCGCACGCGGCCGAGCTTGTGCGAGCGCACCACACCCGAGCCTTCGAGCACGTGCAGGTGCTGTACGACGGCCGGCAGCGAGATCGACAGCGGCCGCGCCAGCTCACTGACCGAGGCCGGCCCATCCAGCAGCCGGTCGATCATGGCGCGCCTGTTGGCGTCCGACAGGGCGTGGAAGACGACGTCCACAGTGGGCTCGGGCTGGGACGGGGACGAATACTGAAGCATCCACTTAACTATTAGCAGATCGCTCGCCGCCCCCGGGCGCACGCCACCCACGGCCGTCGCTCCGACGGGCGATCGATGCACCGGCCCTCCATGGTCCCGGACCCCCGGCCCGCGGCCGCGCGGGTCAGCTACTCAGGATCGAGGAAGGCGGCGGCGCGAGCAGCTCACGCGTTGCTGCCGCCGTCGACCACGAGCTCGGAGCCCGTGGTGTACACGCTCTCATCGGAGGCGAGGTACACGAGCGCGTGGGCGACCTCCTCGGGCGTGCCGATGCGCCCGAGGGGGATCGTGCGCACGAGCCGCTCGATCAGCTCCGGCGTGGCTTCGCGCTGGCGCGTGTTCATATCCGTGTCGATCTGCCCGGGGTGCACCGAGTTGACCCGCACCCCGGCCCGTGCGAGCTCGCGCGCTGCGACCTTGGTCATCCCGCGGACCGCCCACTTGCTCGCCGCATAGGCGCTGAGCATGGGCCCGCCCGTCAGGCCCGCCAGCGAGGAGACGTTGATGATCGATCCGCTGCCGCGAGAGCTCATGTGGGCGGCCACCGTGCGCATTCCGAGGAACACGCCGACGACGTTGACGTCCAGCACCTTGTTGAACTGCGCCAGCGAGGTCGTGGCCAGAGGCTCGGCGAGGAACACGCCGGCGTTGTTGACGAGCACGTCGATCTGCCCCCGCTGCTCGAGCGTCCAGGCGACGGTCTCGCTCCAGCCGTCCTCACTGGTCACGTCCTGGGCGCGGCCCAGCGCGCCGCCGCCGAGCTCCCGCGCGAGCTGCTCGGCCCGCTCGCCGTCGGCGTCGGTGAGCACCAGCCGCGCGCCCTCGGCCGCGAAGCGCGCCGCCGTGGCAGTGCCGATGCCGCCGGCGGCTCCGGTCACGAGCGCCACCTTCCCCTGTAGGCGATCCGTCACGGGGCCATCAACGGCGGGACGCCCGTTCCGGCGGCGGCGCTGCCCTCAACAGGTGTGCACATGCCGTTTGGCGCGGTACTTCTTGCCGTGCAGGCGAGCGGTGATCGTGACGAGGGCCGTGCCTTTCGGAAGGCCACGAAGCGTGATCACCGCCGTCGGATGCTTGCCCTGGTGCACGTGCGCCTTCTTGCCCGCAACGAGCACCGTCACGTGCGAAAGCCGCTGCTTGCCGGAGGGAAGCTTGATCGTGAGCTGGTGGGTCGACGTGCACAGGTAAGTCGAAGGCGGACCCCCCTTGTTCCCGGGGCTGGTGGTGGTCGTCGGCGTGGTCGTCGTCGTGGGTGGCGTGGTCGTCGTCGTGGGTGGCGAGGTCGTCGTCGTTTTCGGCGGAACGGTCGCGTTGTAGACGTCCGGACCGAACGTCGGCAGGCCCGGGGCGCCGGCCATCCCGATCTGGGAGAGGCCGAACAGGCCCTCGATCGAGGCGAGCAGGCTGTAGTGGTTGTAGGCGGTGGTCGAGGTCGTCCCGCCGGGGATGAAGGGCGACACCAGCACCGCGCCGACCTTGCCGCCGCCCGGCCCGCTGCCGCCGGGCACGGCCGAGTTGGGCCCTGGTTTCTCCCCGCAGCACGCCGAGCTGTCGTTCGCGGACTCGTCGAAGGTCACGACCAGCAACCCGCTTTCCTGGAAGGCGGGCGAGGAGGTGATCTGGGGCACCCAGGTCGACAGGAATTCGTTGATGCCGGCGTAGCCGGCGGGGCGCCCCGCTTCGGCGCACACCGCATCGTGACCGTCGCTGCACACGTCGGGCGTGATGAAGGAGTAGTTGGGCGTGGTGGACGCGCTGGAGAGGTCGGCGGGCAGCGCCGACAGGTTGACGACGTGGGCGTCGCAGTACGCGCCGAAGCCGCCGTTTTCGGTGATCCCCTGGAAGTACACGAACGGGTCGTGGCGGGTGGCGTATGTGTCGTGCGCGCCCTCGCCTTTTTCTTCGTCGGCTTTACCGACGAGCGGGTGGCTGCAGGCTTTGGGCATGCTCTGCATGTATCCCTTCCAGGTGAATCCCGCGCTCGTGAGCTGTTCGGTGATATCGGGGACGCTCGAGGGATACACGCACCCGTGTCCTTCCGCCTGTTCGTTTTCCACGAGTGGCGGCGCTTTGGGTGCGAATTCTTCATACAGGCCGCAATCCGCCTGGGTCTGTGCGTCCGGCGCCTGGCCGGAGATCATCGCGATGTAGTTGTCCAGCGAGGCGTGTCCGATGCCGTAGTAGTTGGGCAGGAAGAGGCCCATCGACGGCAGCGTCTGGGCCAGGTAGGGCGATGCCGCGCCCGCTCCGAAGCTCGTGCCCTCGTTCTCGTTCTCGAGCACGATGACGAACACGTGGCGGATCGTCGGCGGCGTCGACACGGCCGGAGCCGGAGAGGGGCTCGCGGCGATCGCCAGGCCTGCCCCCAGAGCGGCGACCAGGACGATGCCTGCTGCAAGCCAGGGGCGCCGCGCGGTGAGCACGGGCGCCACTCTAGCCCGAAGACCCGGCCGGCCGCGGGGTCCGGCCCCGGCACCGGCCCGGACACCCAGGGGGTGGAGCCGCGAGGACTAGTGCCGGAGCCCCTCGGCGCGTAGCCGCCGATGCAGGGCGGCTACGCCGGGGGGTTGCGCCGCGCGGTCGCCCTGCGGCAGCTGGATCTTGACCTTGCCGACGATCAGTTCACCGGGGGCGCGGCCGTAGGAGCGTTTCGCATCCGGACCGGCGGCCTGGTAGACGACCGCCAGCGTCACGCCGCGCCGCGTGCAGGGATCGCTGAACGGGTATTCGAGACGCAGGTGGACGGTCTGGCCGACGGCCACGTTGCGGTCGAGCACGCCGACTCGGAGGCCTTCGGCGCGGGGGCCGCACGGTTCGCTCTCGACCGAGTACTCCTCGGCCGCGCTGGTGACCGCGAAGGGCGCGCTGAGGGTCACGTCGGCCGCGACCACGCGTCCGTGGCGGACCTCGAGCGTGGCCTGCGGGGTGCGGATGAAGCTCCCCGGCGGCGTCACCCGCAGGTCCGGCGGGTACGGGTTCGCGCGGGGACAGCGGTGCTCGATCGCGACCGTGTGCCCCGTTTCCGCGTCCGAGCCGTTTTCACAGGTGCGCCCGTGGTCGTCGTAGGTGATCTTCACGAGCGGCCCGACCGTGCCGGGCCCTTCGCCGGGGGTGTCGGTGCCCGGGGCCTCACCGTGCCCTTCGCCTTCGTTGCCCTTGCTGCTGTTGTCGGGGAGCACGATCAGGAACGCGCCGAGACCCGGCACGACCGGCACCGTGTGCAGCGACCCGCCCGCGCGGTAGGTGACGCTCACGGCGTGGGGGCCGAGGATCCCGTACACCAGGGTGCGCCGGTGCGCGGCGGGCTGGTGGGTCTTCTGCCCCGGGCCGCCGATGTTCGCTTCCGGGAAGGCGGCGTTCTCGTCCGCGCCGGACACTTCGGCGGTGACGGCGCTGCCCCAGGCCTGCCCGCCTGCGACCACGTCGCCGTATGCGAGCACGCAGCTGCCCCGTTCGCTGGTCATGCCGCCGTCGGCGGCGCCGCCCGCGTATGTCGGCAGCACGCCCGGACCGACCGGGTGAAAGCGCAGGTCGTCGTGGAAGGCGCCGTCGATCCCGAGCTCGCCGAGGACCCCTTCCTGGATCCGTCCCGAGCTGGACGCACACGAGCCCCCGGGTGGTCCGCACGACGCGCATCCCCCACGGCGGCGACCCGTCCGGATCCGGCCACCCGAAGCGAGAGCAGCTTCCACTTCCCGGGCTGCGGCAGGCCCGCGCCCGCGGTCGGGCTGGCGAACCGCGGAGCGGGCACCGCCGCGCCCGTAAGGATCACGCCGGAGGCCGCCAGCGCGACCGCGGCACCGCCCAGCAGCAGCAGTACGGCAGCGCCCACCAGCAGCAGCCGGGGCGCCCGCCGCAGGGAGGCACGGGTACCGCTGCTGCGGCCGCTCGATCGCCCGCCGCAGCTCCAGCTCGAGGTCCTCCAATGCCTGAAAGCGGTGATCCATCAGACGCTCCACTCCCGCGCCGCGCTCGCCGCCAGCGCCCCCTGCAGCGCTCGTAGCCCCCTGGACACGCGGGCCCGCGCGGTCGGCTCGGAGACGCCCAGCCGGCGCGCCACCTCCTCGTAGGGGAGGTCGTCGACCACCCTCATCCGGACCGCGTCGCGCTGGTCGGAGGTGAGGCCGTCGAGGGCGTCCCCGAGCAGCGCCCGCGCGCCCTCCAGGCCGGCGGCACGCTCGATCGCGACGAGGTCGTCCTCGTGCGCGGTGGGCGTGCTCATCCCCAGCCGTCGCAGGGCCGTGCGCTGCGCGCGGCCCTTGCGCAGGAAGTGGGACAGCTGTCGGCGGGCGATCGTCAGCACCCAGGCGCGCATCTCCTCGCGACTGTCCGTGCGCACACCGGGCCACCCGCGCCACGCCTGGGCGAAGGTCTCGGCCGTCAGGTCGAGGGCGACCTCGGCGTCGAATGTCCTACGGGTCAGAAACAGAAGCACGAACTCGGCCTCCTCTCGGTAGAAGGCGACGAAGCTGTCGGGGTCCGCCATCACACACAAGATTGCCGCCGAGCGCCGATCCTGTGACGAGATTCCGTCGCCGTCCCGTCCCGCGCCCAGTGCCGGAAGGGCGATGATCATCCACACCGGAGCAGCGATCCGCCGCCGCGACCCAGAAAGGCCGATGACCCCCATGCGCAAGATCCAGAGCCAGGGCGTCCACCACATCACGCTGGTGGGCGCCGACCGCCAGACCTCGATCGACTTCTGGGAGGGCCTGCTCGGGATGCCCTTCGTGTTCGAGCAGCCCAACCTCGACAACCCCGACGAGAGCCATCTCTACTTCGACCCGGGCGACGGCCGCCTGATCACCGTCTTCACCAACGAGGGGCGAACGCCGGACCCGGAGCGGACACCGACCGATCCCGGCTGCGTCCACCACCTCGCGTTCGCGCTCTCGCAGGCGACCTTCGCCCAGACCGTGGAGCGGCTCGACGAGCGCGCGGTCGAGCACAGCGGGGTCAAGGACCGGGGCTTCATGGACTCGATCTACTTCAAGGACCCGCTCGGTCTGCTGATCGAGCTCGCCTCCTATCGCTTCGAGCCCCCGGCCGGGCACACCCACGCCGAGGTGCTGCTCGCAGCCCACCGGATCCGCGTCGCAGCGGGGCGACTACAACATCGCCCCGATCCACCTCGCCGACGCGATCGAGCAGCTCGTCGACGGCTCCCAGGACTCGCTGTCGGCCGATCGCGGGCCGCAGGATCGCCTACCGCAGGACGGCGCCTCAGGGCTGATCTGCGTACTCGGAGCGGTCGACGAGATTTCGCGGCGGCTCGCCGCGCAGGAAGCGGCGCACGTTCTCGGCCGCGTCGCGCGCAGCCGACGCCAGCGTCCCACGCGTGATCGCCGAGTTGTGCGGCGAGCCGAGCAGGTTGGGCAGCTCGAAGAAGGGCCGCCGTGTGGCGAACGAGCCGTGCCTGCGGGGCTCCTGCCACCAGACGTCGATGCCGGCCGAGAAGGATGGGTGCTCACGCAGGTGCTCATACAGCGCGTCTTCATCGACGATCGCGGCCCGCGCGGGGTTGATGAGGATCGCGTCGTGCTTCATCAGCTCCAGCTCGCGGCGGCCGATCAGCCCGCGCGTGGAGCGGGTCAGCGGCAGCGTGATCACGAGCACGTCGGCGACGGCGAGCAGCGTCGTCGAGATCCGCCAGCGTGCCGGTCCACTCGACCCCCTCGGTCACTCGCCCGTCACGGCCGATCGCGTGGATGCGCGCACCGAGCGCCCTGAACAGCGTCGCGCTCGCGCGCCCGATGCCCCCGAAGCCGAGGATCCCGACCACCGATCCGCGGATTTCGGCGTTGAGCGTGCCGCTGGTCGAACTCGCCGCGGGCCAGGGCCGCCTGGTTCTGGGGCAGGCGCTTGGCGAGCGCCAGCGTCAGCGCGAGCACGTGCTCGGCCATCGGCCGGCGCGTAGGCGCCCGCGTTGGAGGCCACCGGCACCGCGGGCGCGAGGCGCTCGAAGGGCACGCCGTCGGCGCCGGCCGACTCGAGCTGCACGAGCCCCACGCTCGCGATCAGCTCGAACTCCTCCTGTCCCTCGAGCTCGCGCTCCAGGCTCAGCGACAGCAGCGCCCGGGCCGAGCCGAGCGCGCCCGCCCGCTCCGCCGTGATCGAGGTCCGACAGGTACACGACCTCGGCCTCGTCCTCCAGCGTGCTCGAGATCGCCTCACGCAGCTCCGCCCCGACACGGAAGGTCACCACCACCAGGCGGTCGCCGAGCGTCCGGCGCCCCCGCCACCGCGTCGTCAGCCCCGTGGACCGCTGCCGGAGCCGCGCCCGCCGAGGCCTGGCGGGGCGCGACGCGCCCACCCTGCGCCCGGGCCCGGATCGCCGACTGGGCGGCGGCGACCCGCGCGATCGGCACGCGGTAGGGCGAGCACGAGACGTAGTCGATGCCGGAGGCGTGCGAGGAACTCGATCGAGTCGGGGTCGCCGCCGTGCTCGCCGCAGACGCCGAGCGTCAGCTGCGGGCGCGCCTGGCGCCCGAGCCAGGCGCCCATCCTGATCAGCTGCCCGACCCCCGGCGTGTCGAGCGTCTCGAACGGCGAGCGGTCGAGGATCTTGATGTCGATGTAGCGGCCGAGCAGGCGGCGCCTCGATGTCATCGCGGCTGAAGCCGAGCGCGGTCTGGGTGAGGTCGTTGGTGCCGAACGAGAAGAAGTCGGCGCGCTCGGCGATACGGTCGGCCTGCAGGCACGCGCGCGGAAGCTCGATCATCGTGCCGACCCTGCACGCCGCGTCGTGCCCACCTCGCGCGCGACGCGCTCGATCAGCTCGCGTGCGAGCTCGAGCTCGCGCTCGTAGGCGACCAGCGGGACCATCACCTCGACGTCGCTGCCCGGGACCCGCGCGGCGGCGCGCGAACAGGGCCCGCACCTGCATCTCGTACAGGCGCGGGTACAGCAGCCCGAGGCGCACGCCGCGCGTGCCGAGCATCGGGTTGGACTCCTGCAGCTGCTCGACCCGCCGGCGCTCGGGGGAGCCCTGCGGGCAGCGACTCGGGATGCGGTAGGAACTCGTGCAGCGGCGGGTCGAGCAGGCGCACGGTCACGGGCCGGCCGTCGAGCACGCGCAGGATCTCTTCGAAGTCGGCCTGCTGCAGCGGCGCCAGCCGCTCGATCGCCGCCTCGCGCTGCGGCTCGTCGGCGGCCATGATCACGGCCGCCATCAACGGCTGGCGCTCGCCGAGGAACATGTGCTCGGTGCGGCACAGGCCGATGCCCTCCGCGCCCAGCTCGATCGCCTTGCGGGCGTCGGCGCCGGTGTCGGCGTTCGCGCGCACCCCCAGCGTGCGCAGCTCGTCGCACCAGCCGAGCACCGTCTGCAGCTGCTCGGAGATCTCCGGCTCGACCAGCGGGACGTCGTCGGTGGTGACCGTGCCGTGGCTGCCGTCGATCGCGATCCGCTCGCCGGCGCGCAGGACACGCGCTCGCCGATCCGTACCTCCCCGCGCGAGCCTCGTCCACCACGACGTCCGCCGCCCCGGTGACCGCCGGGCGCCCCATCCCGCGCGCGACCAGCGCGGCGTGGCTGGCCTTGCCGCCCTCGCTGGTGAGGATCCCGCGCGCCGCGTGGAAGCCCGCCACGTCGTCGGCCTCGGTGAAGGCGCGCACGAGGATCACGTCCCGCCCCTCGGCCGCCGCGGCGATCGCCGCCGGCGCGCTCAGCGCGATCTCGCCCTTGGCCGCACCGGGAGAGGCGGCGACGCCCCGCGCCAGCACCTGCATCTCGGCGGCGGGGTCGAACGTCGGGTGCAGCAGCGCGTCGAGCGAGGAGGGGTCGACGGTCAGCAGCGCGGCCTCGCGCTCGAGCAGGCCCTCGGCGACGGCGTCGACGGCGAAGCGCACCGCCGCCTGCGCGGGGCGCTTGGCGTTGCGCGTCTGCAGCATGTACAGGCGCCCCTCCTGGACGGTGAACTCCGTGTCCTGCATGTCGCCGTAGTGGCGCTCGAGCGTGCGCAGGATCTCCAGCAGCTCGCCGTGGACTCGGGCATCCACTCGTGCAGCTCGGCCAGGTCGCGGGGGGTGCGCACGCCCGAGACGACATCCTCGCCCTGCGCGTTGGGCAGGAAGTCGCCGGACGGCTCGCGGCGCCCCGGTGACCTCGTCGCGGGAGAAGGCGACGCCGCTGCCGCTGCTGCTCGCCGAGGTTGCCGAACACCATCTGCTGGACGTTGACCGCGGTGCCCCAGTCGTCGGGGATGTGGTTGATGCGCCGGTAGGCGATCGCGCGCGCGCCCTGCCAGGAGTCGAACACGGCGCGGATCGCGCCGCGCAGCTGCTCGCGGCGGATCGGTGGGGAACTCGTACAGGCGCTTGAACTCGCGCGTCAGCTCTCGCAGGGCGTCCACGTCGAGCTCGGTGTCGAGCGACACGCCGCGCGCGCGTCTTGGCGGCGGCGATCGCCTCCTCGAAGCGCTCGCCGGGAATGCCCGCGACGACGTTGCCGTACATCTGCACGAAGCGCCGGTAGCAGTCCCACGCGAAGCGCTCGTCGCCCGAGCGCGCCGCCAGACCGCGCACGGTGTCGTCGTTGAGACCGAGGTTCAGGACCGTGTCGAGCATCCCGGGCATCGACTCGCGGGCCCCCGAGCGGACCGACACGAGCAGCGGGTCGGCGGCGTCGCCGAAGCCGCGCCCGGCCAGGTCCTCGAGCCGCTCCAGCGCCGCCTCGACCTGCTCCAGCAGGCCGCTCGGGAAGGCGCCGGAGCGCAGGTACGCGACGCACGCCTCGGTCGTGATCGTGAAGCCGGCCGGCACCGCTCGGCACCCGAGCACGCGCGTCATCTCGGCGACGTTCGCGCCCTTGCCGCCGAGCAGCTCGCGCATCTCGCGCGAGCCGTCCTTGAAGTCCACCACCCAGCGACACCGGGCCCTCGGGACTCCCGCCTGCGAACGTGCCGACCGGTGCGGTCGAGGAACCCCTGCGGTGCGGGCACGGGAGCGCTCACTCGCTCCCCACGGTATTGCAGTGCGCCGTGGTGGCGGCGACGATCACCGCAAACTGCGGCCCGCGGCGCCCGCCCTCAGCGTCCCTGAAAGCGCGGCGGCCTGCGCTCCATCGAGGCCGCCACACCCTCGCGGAAGTCGTCGGTCGCGCGCAGGCGATCCTGCTCGTGACGCCTCCCGCTCGAGCGCTTCCTCGACGCGCTCCAGCAGCCCCTCCCGCAGCGTCGCACGGATCGAGCGACACCGCCAGCGGAGCGCTCAGCGCCAGCTCGGCGGCCAGGGCGCGGGCACCCTCGCGGATCTGGTCGTCGTCGACCAGGCGATCGCATAGCCCGAGCGACAGCGCCTCCTCGCCCGCGCACGCGCCGGCCCGTCAGCAGCAGGTCGAGCGCCGTCTGCTGGCCGGCGAGGGCGGGCAGCGTGACGCTGAGGGCGAAGCCGTGGTGAAAGCCGAGCTGGGCGAAGTTCGCGCTGAAGCGGGAGGCGGGCGAGGCGACGCGGAAGTCCGCCGACAGCGCGAGCCCGAGGCCGCCACCGACGGCTGCGCCCTGCACCGCGGCCACCACCGGCGTGGCGCTCGCGAACAGCCGCAGCGCCTGGCGGTACAGGGAGCGGGGCTCGTCGGCCGGACTCCCCGGCGAGCCGAGGTTGGCGCCGGCGCAGAAGTGCTTGCCCTCGGAGCACAGCACGATCGCGCGGCACGCCGGGTCGGCGTCGAGCCGCTCGTAGGCGTCGGCCAGCTCGCTGATCAGGGCCGCATCGAAGTAGTTGGCGGGCGGCCGGTGGATCTCGACCGTGGCCAGGTGACCCTCCGTCGCGGACGACGCTGACGTCGCTCATGTCCTCACCACCGGACGCCGCGGCCCGCGCGTTGCGCCGTGAGCGGCACGTCGCTCACAGGCCGGGCTCGAGTTCGGCCGGTTCGGCGCTCTGCCAGGAGAAGGCCAGCATCGAGGGCGCCGTCAGGTCGAGCGCCGGCTCGGTGGTCGTGAACGACTGCACGTTGTCGCGATAGACGGCGGCGTTGTCGAAGCGGGCGAAGGCATCGCCTCCGGCGGCGGGGCACTTGCGCATCCCGGCGAGCCTTGCCGCGGCTCTTTTCGTCGCTCGGACCCTCGACCACCGCGCCGGCGAGGATCGGCGGCGAGCCGTCGAGCGCGCCGACGAGGTTCGCGACCTGGTGCTGGGGACAGTCGGTGAACACGGTGCCGTCGCCGATGATGAACGACGAGCCCCACGCGTTGGCGCCGAGCACGTTCGCCAGCCACCGCTGCGCGAAGGCCGCGTAGGTGGGTTCGCCGACCAGCTGGTCGTACTCGGAGGCCATCACCGACAGGCCCGAGCCCGTGGGCGACGGTGTCCGATTCGGCCCACGGGAAGCCGAAGCCGAAGGGATCGCTCTGCGACTGCGCCACGGCGCGCTTCGAGTTTGCCCGCGAGGTCTGCCGATCAGGCCGGCTTCGCCGACCTCCAGGCCGCCGGGATCGCCCTGCTCGCGGATCGCGCGGACGAGCTCGTAGTCGCGCCAGACCGGAGACGTCGTAGAGGTTCAGCGCCTTCGCCTTCCTGGCCCGAGCTGCGAGATGTAGGCGCCGGCCCAGTGCGCCGCCTGTTCGAGGTAGTAGCCGGCTTCGGTGTGCGGCAGTCCGGCCGGCAGACCGTCCGCGCCGGCCAGCGCGATCGAGAGCTCGCTGGCACCGAGCTCGAGGTCGTCGCGCCATTCGCGTCTCGGGGTAGAAGCCGTACGGGAGGGCCGTGAGCAGGTTGCCCTGGGGGTCGGTGTCGGCGAGTTCGAAGATGTGCTCGCCGGACCGCAGGCAGCGCGCGGCGAGTTCCGGGCGGGTGGCCGCGAAGACCTGGAAGCAGAGCGCGAACGCGGCCGCGTCGCGGCCGGCGAGGTTGGGGCTGACGGGTGCGCCGGGCGGCGCCGGCGCGGAACACCGGCCGTTGGCGGATGTAGCGGTACTGGGGACTCGAGCCGCCGTAGCCGTCGTCGGCCTGGGGCAGGCGCCAGATGTCGTGGTCGCCGGCGGCTTCGCCGTTGCCCGAGCCGATCCCCACCTGGTAGTAGAGCGTGCGGGTGCTGTCGTTCCACATCTTCAGCAGCCATTCGACCCCGAAGCGGGCCTCGTCGGTGAAGTCCGAGGAGCCGCGCCGCCGCGCCCATCTGGCCGGGGAAGTCGCGCACGCCGGCCAGCTGCAGCGCCACCGTGTAGCTGGTCGTCTGCACGAACTTCAGGTAGTCGCCGGCGTCCCACCATCCGCCGGAGGCGTCGATCCGTTTCGCCGAGGGCTGGGAAGTTCGCCCTTGAATTCCCCTTCGGCGTTCGCCTTCGGCGTCGTGTAGGTCATCGCGTGCTCGTCGTTCAGGTGGGCGGGCGCCGAGCGCAGCGCCGAGGGGATGTATTCGGGGCCGTCGCGCTCGTTCTCGTAGAAGCTCAGCGCGTTGGCCAGCGGCGCCGCGTAGAGCTGCGCCGCAGCCGCGACCTCGAAGGGCGGAGACGTCGCGGGCGTCTTGCCGGCGATCTCGATCGTGTACGTGCCCGGCCGTCGCGAGCGCGTCGAAGTCGAGCGGGTAGACCTCTCCGGCACGCGAGCTCCACCGCCCCAGCGCGGGCCCCACGGAGCCGCTCAGCACGACGTTCGATCTCTGGTCGAGCACGGTGAAGCTCGCACCCGCCTCGGGCTTGCGCGACAGCACGTAGGCGCGCTTGGGCGTCGTTCGGCTGGTAGCCGACCTGATCGACGCGGACGTATGCCCGCGCGGCGGCCCGGGCGCTGCGCTCACCGGCCCCAGCCAGCACGCCGCCGCGAGCGCGACGGCGCCCGCGGTCGCAGAGCGCCCGCGATGACGGGCGAGATCCGCGGTCGCCCGCTGACGGACATGCACGCAGCGAAACCGGCGCACACCGTCGCCGCGAGGCGGCGGGGCGATGGCGAGCGAAGCCGACGTCCTGCGCGCGGCGTCGCGCCTGGGCGACTTCAGCCGAGCAGCGCCTGGGCGCGGACCCAGAGGCGGCTCATGCCGCGCACCCAGCGCTCGGGCTCCTGGGCCTTGCCGACCGCGAACTCGTGCATCTCGGGGTGGGTGAGGATCAGGAAGCGGTCCTGCTCGACGCCCTCGAGGATCCGCTGCGGCGGCCGTCCTCGGGCGCGCAGCACGTCGCCGCCGCCGATGATCGCGCTCGCCTTGGCGGCGTCGCCTTCGCCGCCCGCGCGCAGCATCGCCGTGTCGACGGCGCCGGGACAGATGCAGGAGACCTTCACGCCCTCGGCGGCGTAGGTGATGGCGAGCCACTCGGCGAACCCGACGGCCGCGTGCTTGGTCGAGGCGTAGGCGGCGTCGCCCAGCGAGGTGAGGATGCCGGCCATCGAGGCGGTCGTGATCAGGTGCCCCTCGCCGCGCTCGATCCAGCCCGGCAGCAGAGCCCGGGAGGCGAACACGTGGGACATCACGTTGACCCGCCACTGGCGGTCCCAGTCCTCGAGCGGACCCTCGGGGCCGGTGCCGGTGGCGAGGCCGGCGTTCGCGAACCAGATGTCGATCGGCCCCACCGAGGACTCGATCTCCCCGACCAGCGCCAGCGTGGCGGCCTCGTCGCAGACGTCGAGCTCGCGTGGCAAGCACCTTGTCGGAGCCGAGCTCCTCGCTCAGGCGCTGCACGCCCTCGCCCGTCGAGGTCGGTCGCCACGACGGTGCGGGCACCGCCCGCGACGCAGGCCGCGCACGAGCGCGCCGCCGATGCCGCCGGCCGCGCCGGTGACGACCACGATCCTTCCCTCGGGGTTCATCGCGCCGACACCTTATTCGGCTCGCGCGATTCGGTGGCTCCGCGCCGCGAGCAGCGGTGCTGCTATCCCGGCATGCAGGCCTACGACGTCAGCGCGGACGGCCCGCAGCGAGCCTTCGCACACGAGCCGAAAGGAAGGCGATGGCGAACTACACGATCACGAACATCAAAGAGGACGTCGAGGACACCGCGGGCACCAGGACGTCCTCCGTCGAGGGACGCTTCGCGCGCAAGCACCTCGACTCGCGGGAGCTCGGCATCAGCTACTTCCGCTACGGCCCCGGCTTCCGGCCCCCAGCGGCCATCGCCATCGTGAGCAGGAGGAGGTCTACGTGGTCCTCTCGGGCTCGGGGCGCATGAAGCTGGACGACGAGGTTCGCGACCTGCGCCAGTGGGACGTGGTGCGGGTGGCCCCGGAGGTCGGCCGCGCGTTCGAGGCCGGCTCCGACGGCCTCGAGCTGATCGTCGCGGGCAGCGCCCGGCCGGAGGGCGGGGACGGCGAGCTGATCGAGGACTTCTGGGCCGGCTGAACGTCAGGTGGCGCTGCTCGACGGACTCGAGGACGGCCTCACGACCGGCTGCGATCGTGCCGGCACGGGGTGACCCGGCGGGTGCGGGGCGCTACCTGCAGGGACGGCCTCGTCGGGCTCGAGCGCGAAGCGCGGAAGGATCCGGTCCAGCCAGCCGCGGGAACCACCAGGTGCGCTCCCCGAGGATCTGCAGCGTCGCCGGCAGCATCAGCACGCGGATCACGAGCGCGTCGAGGAACACGGCGCTGGCGAGGGCGAGGCCGAACAGCTCGATCACCCGTTCCCCGCCGCCGATGAAGCTCGCGAACACGACCACCATCACGGCGGCCGCCGCCGTGATCACGCGGCCGGTGCGGATCAGCCCCTCGCGCACGGCGGTCGAGTTGTCGGCGCCGTGGGTCCATTCCTCGTGGATGCGACTCACCAGGAAGACCTCGTAGTCCATCGATAACCCGAACACGATCGCGAACACCATCACCGGCAGGAAGGCGGCGATCGGCCCCCGGAGATGCCGAACAGCGAGCCCAGCCAGCCCCACTGGAAGACGGCCACCACGACTCCCAGCGAGGCGGCGATCGACAGCAGGTTCATGACGGCCGCCTGCAGCGGGAATCAGCAGCGAGCGGAACACGATCATCAACACCAGCGCCGACAGCAGCACTACCACCCCGATGAAGTACGGCAGCCGTTCGGCGAGCACGCGGGAGAAGTCGATCTGCGTCGCCGTGGCGCCGCCGATGTGCGCGCTCATACCCGAGCTTCGCGCGAGCGCCGGGATGACGTCGGCGCGCAGGTGTTTGACGAGCTGTTCGGTGTCTCGGCTCTGGGGTGAGGTGGTGGGGTAGGCGGAGATCGTCGCCACCTCTCCGCTCGGGCTGATCCGGGGCGGCACCACCAGCGCCACCCCCGGCGTGGCCCGCACGGCCGCGGCCAGTTGATCCGCGGGGGCCGTCTCGTCCGCGTGGGGCAGCTTCGCGGCGATCAGCAGGGGCCCGCTGAAGCCCTGGCCGAAGCCCTTCGCCAGCAGGTCGTAGGCGCGACGCGTGGTGTGGCCGGTGGAATCGTTGCCGGCGTCGGTGTTGCCCAGGCGCAGCGCCAGCACAGGCGCGGCCAGCGTCAGCATGATCGCCGTCGAGGCAACCAGGGCCGCCCAGGGACGGCGCTGGATCACGGTGATCCAGCGCGTCCAGAAGTTGCTGCGTTCATCCTGCAACGGCGCCTCGGCCGCGGGCGCGGACCTGCGCCGGCGCGCCAGCAGGCCGGGCCGGCCCATGCGCGCTCCGAAGGAGGTCAACAGCGCCGGCAGCAGCGTGAGCGAGGCGGCCAGCACCAGCAGCACGGCGAGGGCGGCGGCCACCGCCAACCCGTTGAGCAGGCCCACGCCGAGCGCGAACATCCCCATCAGCGCGATCACTACCGTCGTGCCGGCGAAGATCACGGCCCGCCCGGCGGTGTTCATGGCCTCCCCCACGGCCGCCGCGACGTCGCCGCCGTTGCGCCGGTAGGCCTCGCGGAAGCGGGTCAGGATGAACAGCGAGTAGTCCACCCCCACTCCGAGCCCGATCATCAGCGCGAGCTCGCCGGCGAAGTCGGGCATCGACATCACCCTGCTGAGGAGCCCGATCACGCCGAAGCCGGTGCCGAGCCCGAGCAGCGCGGTGGCGATCGGCAGGCCCATCGCCAGCAGCGAGCCGAAGCTGATCAGCAGCACGATGATCGCCGCTCCGATCCCGACCGCGAAGGTGTAGCTGATCGACCCGTTCGTGGCCTGCTCGATCGCCTGTCCGCCGAGCTCGACCTGCAGCGTAGGCGTACCCCCGCCGCGGGCGCTGTTGATCACGCGTTCGACCGCTGATTTGGGGAGTTCGTTGGCGCGCTCGTCGAAGTTGAGGGTCGCGAAGCCGATCGTGCCGTCGCGGGAGATCGCGTGTGAGCCGCTGCCGTAGGGGCTGACCACGGAGTCGACGTGGGGCAGCCGTTCGACCTTTTGGAGGATCGCCTGCACGCGGGCCCGATTGGCGGGGGCGGTAAGCGTCCCGTCGGTCGCGTGGAAGACGATCTGGTCGACGTCGCCCGACTGGGCGCGGAAGCCGCTCGAGAGCAGGTCGGCGGCGTGCTGGGAGTCGGTTCCCGGCAGCGAGAAGCTGTTGCCGTAGTCGGGTCCGACAGCGCCGGACAGTCCGAGCGCGGCGATGAACACGACGATCCAGCCGACGACGACGAGGCGCCGGTGGCTGCTGCACCAGCGGGCGAGCTTCAGCATCCTTGGACTCCTGCGAACTGGGGGGTTTGCGGGTTCGGGCGCCGCGCGACGTGCCTTCTACGGCGTGGGGCCGGGGGACCGCCCCGCGCGACTTCCCCTCACCCTAGCCACGCCGCGCCGCTCTCCCGGAGCCTCAGCCGGCGTCGGCCGGTGGCGCCCGGTACTCGTCGTCGCTGACGTGGGCGCCCCAGCTCACGACGTTGCCCTGCTCGTCTGCCTGCTGAATCGCGATGTGGGTCATGAAGCGGTTGGGGGCGGCTCCGTGCCAGTGGTCCTCTCCCGGCTCGAAGAACACCCGGTCGCCCGGGCGGATCACCTCCACCGGGCCTCCCCGGCGCTGGCAGCGCCCGATCCCCTCCGTCACGAAGATCGTCTGGCCGTTGGGGTGGGTGTGCCAGGCCGTACGGGCGCCCGGTGTGAAGTGAACGCTGGCGGCGGCCAGGCGCGACGGGCCCGAGGGGACGGCGACGCCGTCGAGAAAGACCTCGCCGGTGAACCAGTCGGCGGGACCGGAGACGGTGTCGAGGCTGTTCCTGGTGATCTGCATCGGGCTTGTCCTCCTGGTCGGGGTCCTCTCGGGGGCGCGGCCGCGGGGGTCGGGCGCCTCCCTCGTCCGGCCTCAGGCCGCCCCCGCCACCCTCCCCGGCGAGGACGCGTGGATCGCCGGCCGGCGCCCGGCCCACGGCATCGTGCGCTCGAGCTCGGCGGCGACCGCGAACAGGAGGTCCTCGCGCAGGGTCTGGGCGGTCAGCATCACCCCGATCGGCATTCCGTCGGGCGACTCGCCCAGGGGCAGCGAGACGGAGGGCTGACCGGACAGGTTGGACAGCGCGGTGAACGGGCTCGGGGCGAACACCTCGTCGATCCAGTCCGCCGCGGTGGCGATCCGCTCGTCGTCCTGGGCGGGAATGCCCGAGGGCGTAGGGCCGGCAGGGGTCGTCGGGCATACGAACAGCTGGTGCTCGTCGAGGAAGCCGCCCCAGCGGCGCGAAACGGAGTTGACGGTCGCGGCGGCCGCTTCGAGCTCGAGCGCGCTGACCTCGCGACCACGGGCGATGCAGGCCCTGGAGGCCGCCTCGACCGAGTCCTGCGCCTCCCCGCCCCCGATCCGGGCGAACGTCCCCGCCAGGACGGCGAGGTCGACCGACCAGGTCGTCTCCAGGCAGTCGCGCAGGCGCTGCTCGTCCAGCGGCGGGCACGCGTCCACGACCTGGTGGCCCATCTGCTCGAGCACCCCGAGCACGTCCTCGACCGCGGCTCGTACGTGTGGGTCCACGGGCGTCCCGAACGGCGAGCTCGTGCAGCCCGCCACCCGCAGCGCGGGCACCGGGCCCTCGAGCGCTCCGGCGAACGGCTGCGAAGGGTTGGCGAGGTAGTAGCGGTCCCCCGGGGCGGGGCCGCTGACCGCGTCGAGCAGGGCGGCGGCGTCGCGGACCGTGCGGGTGAGGGCGAACTCGTGAGCGAATCCCCCGACGGCCTCCCCCACCGCCGGGCCCACCGGCACGCGGCCCCGCGAGGGCTTCAGCCCGACAAGTCCGCACCAGGCCGCGGGAATGCGGATCGATCCGCCGCCGTCGTTGCCGTGGCCCATCGGCAGCGCGCCGGCCGCGACCAGCGCCGCCGTGCCGCCGCTCGAGCCACCCGGACTGCGCGAGCGGTCCCACGGGTTGAGCGTCGGCCCGTGGACGACCGCCGCCGTGTCGATGTTGAAGGCGAACTCAGGTGTCGCGGTGCGCACCAGCGAGACCAGCCCGGCGTCACGGAAGCGCTCAGCCAGCGTCGCCCCCCGCCGGGCCACGTAGCCGTCGAGCAGGCGACTGCCGAAGCCGAGCGGCCGGCCCGCCTCGGGCAGTGTGTCCTTGACCGCGAAGGGCACACCCGCCAGCGGCCCGTCGGCGACCATGTCGGCATCCTCGTAGGGGCCGCTGACGACCGCGTTCAGGTGCGGCTCCACCGCCTCGATCGCCCGCAGGGCCGCGTCCCGGACCTCGGCGGCGTCGAGCTCGCGGCCGGCGATCAGCCCCGCCAGCTCGGTTGCGTCGCATGCGGTGTAGTCGGCGAGGTCCACGCGCTTCGCGGCGGAGCCTAACGGCGCAGCAGCTTCAGGACCTCCTCGGCACAGCCCCAGGAGAGGCTCACGCCGCTGCGACCGTGGCCGTAGTTGTGCACGCAGCGGGCACCGTGCAGATCCTCGGCCTCGACGCGGACCGACGGCCGGAACGGGCGCAAGCCGACCATCTCCCCCAGTACGCGGGCGTGAGCCAGCCGCGGCTCGAGTGCGGCGCAGCGTTCGAGGATGCCCCTCGAGACCTCCGCGTCGGGCCGGCGATCCTCCACGCCCGGCTGGGCGACGCCGCCCAGCACGACCCGCTCGCCGTGGGGAAACCAGCAGGCCCACTCGGGCGCCCCGCGATCCTCCATGAAGAACTCCTCCAGGCCCGGGTTCGCGACCACCACGTGCTGTCCGCGAACCGCTGCGAGCGAGTCGTCACCCGCCAACTCGCGGGCTCCGAGGCCGCTGCAGTTGACGACCAGCGGTGCGTGCCCGGCGGGCTCGGCGAGCGAGCCCACACGGCGTGCCACGATCGTGGCTCCGGCGCCGCACAGGCGCCGCTGCAGGTACTCCAGGTAGCGCCCCATCTCGATCAGCGGCGCGTCGAGCTCGAATGCCGCCAGGCAGCCGTCCGGCGGTTCGGCGGGGCGCAGCCGCAAGCCGGGGAACATCTGCAGCGGGGCGCCGGCCTGTTCCCGCGAGGCCACCGTGCCGTGGGCGATGCGCACGCCGCTGGAGGGCTCGCCGGCGAGCTCGCCGAAGACCTCCAGTGAGACGCCGGCCCAGCGCGCCAGACCTCCGTCCGGGTCCTCGAGCGGGGACGCGGCCCACAGGGCGCCGGCCACCCGGGAGGTCGTCTCGGCGGGAGGATCGGCTGTCCAGCACTCGACCGCGAGACCCGACTCTGCCAGCAGCACGGCGCTGGTCAAGCCGATCACACCGGCGCCGAGAACGACCGCGTCGGGACCGCTCACGCCTGCTCTAGGTGGGAAGAGTGCCGCCGTCGATCACGATCGACTGGTTGCTCAGGTAGGAGTTCGCGACCACGGCCGCGACCAGATCCGCGACCTCCTCGGAGCTCCCCAGACGCCCGACCGCCCGGCTGGCCGCCAGCTGCTCGCGCACGGCGCCGTCCACCGGCAGCATGTCGGTGTCGATCAGGCCGGGGGCGACCACGTTGACGGTCACACCGTGAGCGGCACCCTGGCGGGCGAGGCTGTGGGCGAGCCCGTGCAGCCCGGCCTTCGAGGCCGCGTAGTGGGCCCCGATCAGCCCGCCGGTGTAGGCGGCCACCGAGGACAGCAGCACGATCCGCCCGAAGCCCCGCTCGAGCATCCCGGCGAAGGTCCGCTGGGCGAGCAGGAAGGGACCCGTGAGGTTGACCGCCAGCGTGCGCTGCCAGTCCTCGAGGGCCACCTCGAGGATGCCCGTCGGGGCACTGGCGATGCCGGCGTTGGCGACCAGCACGTCCACGCCCCCGAGCCGGGCCTCCACCTCGGCCACGATCCGCGCCGGGGTCTCGGGGTCACCGAGGTCACCACCGACGATCATGGCCCGCCGTCCGAGCGCGGTGATCTCACCCGCCACCTGCTCGGCCTGCTCGCGCTCCCGCGAGTAGCCGACGGCGACGTCGTGGCCCTGCTCACCGAGCCGCAGCGCGATCGCCCGCCCGATCCCGCGACTGGCACCGGTTACGAGCGCTACCGACACCGCAGGCGAGGCCTCCGACCGCGGCCTAGTTGTTGGCCAGCTTCACGCTCGCGCAGCCGCTCGCGCGGAGCATCTGGCAGACGACGGCATACGCTTCGCGTGGCTGGTTGCGCCAGTTGGTCAGCCCCGCGTCGAAGCGAGTGCTGGAGGTCCCACCCGTCCAGTCGTAGATGTAGAGGCGCTTGATCTGCGGGATCGCGCCTGCGACGGCGAACATGTACCTGGTCACCTTGGCGGAGCGCCGCAGGCCGGAGCCGTGGACGTTGCTGAAGGCGCCCGCGAATTTCACGATCCCGCCGGTCTCGGTCAGCCACACCTGGCCGCCCAGGGCGCGCACGAGCTGGTGCGTGCGCCAGCTCTGCAGGCGGTTGATGTCGGAGTAGTTGTGCAGGCCCCAGATCGACGGCATGACCGTGTGCAGACGGCCGATCTCGCGCTTGAATTCGGAGATGTAGTTGAGCGTCGGGCTGATGTTGTCGGCGTCGAGCACGTCGAGGCCGATCGCGGTGCAGCCTTTGCAGACCCGCGCCAGCGCCTGGTAGTAGCGCGCGGCGGCCACCGCCGAGGGGCTCGAGAAGGCGCCCCGGACGTTGCCCCGGTTGGACTCGTCCCAGGACTGATACTGGCGCACGTGGGGGAAGCGCTTGACGAATTTCTCGACGTCGTGCTGATAGCTGCTGACGCTCGGGAGCACCGTGGGCGTGAACTCGGAGTGGTAGAAGGCGACCAGCACCTGCTCGCCGTCCTGTTCGGCGGCGCGGATGAAGGCGATCGCGTAGTTCAGCGAGGAGGCGTGCCTGACGGCGTCGTACGGCGCGATGTAGCGCACGATTTTGGTGTGCAGGCGCTGATAGATGGGCTGGGCGAACATCTGCACGTGCTCGTCGCCGATGCCCGTCAGGAAGCGCGCGGAGGCACGCGCCCGCGGGCCGTGCCCGCGCTGGCGGGCTGCAGCCACAGGGCCGCGGCGAGCACGGCGAGAACCAGCGCCGCGGCGGTGCGGCGCCTCGTCAAACGGTTGGAGCGGCGGCGGGTGCTGGACATCCTCCACATCCTCCGGGTGGGGGTCGGGGCGGGTCCCGCGCGGAACGGCCGGGGCGCGGAGCCCCGATCGTAGAACACGCCGCGGGCGCCTCACGCCGGTTGGGTCCAGGCATGCAAGATTGCCACCACCGACCCGGCGATGCTCCAGGCGGCCCACGCAAGGTGCGGGCCGGTGGCCATGGAAGGCTACGCGCGTGACCTCCTTCCAGACTGCGGCCGCCGCGCTGGGCGGCCTGCTGGTGCTGGGTGCGCTGGTGTCCGTGCTGGCGCACCGCAGCTTCCTCTCGCTGGCCGCCATCTACGTACTCGCAGGCTTCGTGCTGGGCGAAATCGGCGTCCTCAGCTTTCAGGGTGACACTGGCTTCATCGACGACCTCGCCACCGTCGCACTGGTCGTGATCCTGTTCCGGGACGGACTCGAGGTCGAGGGCGAGCTGGTTCGAGGGCACTGGCAGGTGCCGTTGCGCCACCTGGCGGTGGGCATGCCGGTTACGGCGATCGTGGTGACGCTGCTCACGCGCGTGCTGGTCGGTCTCGGCTGGACCGAGTCGCTGTTGCTCGGGGCGCTGCTCTCGCCGACCGACCCGGTGCTGTCCTCGCGGGTCGTGACCGACGAACGTGTGCCGGCCCTGGTCCGCCACACGCTGAACCTCGAGTCGGGACTCAACGACGGGCTGGCGCTCCCGGCCGTGCTCGCGTTCGCGGCCGCCCTGGAAGCAGGCAAAGGCAACTTCGTGTGGTGGCACTTCGTGCTGCAGGACGTGGGCCTGGGACTCGTGTTCGGCCTCGTGTGCGGGATCGTCGGCTCGATGCTGATGCCGCGCGCGGGACCGGGCGGGGAGACGATCTCTCCTCGCCAGAAGGCGCTCTACTGCTTCGGGCTGGCGTTCGCCACCTACGGGATCACCTTGCTGCCGCCCACCGGCAACGGCTTCATCGCCGTGTTCGTGGCTGCGATCGTGGTCGGAAACCGCCGCGAGGACCTGCGCGTGTGTTTCGCCGAGAACGGCCAGGAGGTCGTCGAGATCGTCAAGCTCGGGATCTTCACCGTGTTCGGCTCGCTGTTCACCGTGCACGAGCTCCTGCTCGACGGCTGGGGCGGGGTCGGAGTGGTCGCGGGCACGCTGCTGCTCGCCAGGCCGATCGCGATCTTCGCCGCCCTGGCCGGAACCAGGGTCCCGCGCCCGGACAAGATCTTCATGTCCTGGTTCGGCCCCAAGGGCGTGGCCACGATCACCTTCTCGCTGCTGATCCTCTCGAGAGGAGTGCATGGCGCGGAGCGCATCTTCGACCTCGCCGCCCTGACGGTGTTCTGCTCGATCCTCGTGCACGGCGCCAGCGAGATCCCCGGGATCCGCTGGCTCGCCCGCCAGGATCGGGACATTCAGCCGGCCGGCCCGCCCACCGCAGCGTAGGCGTCCACGACCACCTCGTAGCGGCGGCGCACCGCCGCCCGATCGTTGGGCTCGGGCACCGACTCCTCGCAAGCGCGCAGGATCATGTCAGCCTCTCGGAGCAGGAGCTCGCGCTGCTCGCCCGTGCGGGTGCGATCCATCACCTTGGCCAGCGAGTCGAGCTGGCGGATCATCACCGCCGGCATGCCCCGGCTGGCCTGACGGATCTTCTCGTGAGCCCGTTCGACCAAGCGGCGGAAGCTCACGGCGACCGTGATCACCCTCACGTGTCCGGTGGGGTCCCGATGCACGGAGGCGGGCCGCGGTCGGTCTGCCACCTTGGCGAGGCCGTCCCCGAGCCAGTCGATGCAGGTGAGCGCCGTGAACGTGTCGTTCACGGCCGGGGAGAGGGCCCTGATCGCGATCTCCACCAACTGGTCGACGGCGAAGGATGGATCCTGCGCGAGTGTGCGGTAGGGACCGGTGGCGTGGGCGCCGCCGAGGGCGCTGGCCACCGGGGCGGCGACATTCGGCGGCCACACCTCCGCCAGCGGCTCGCCCTCGACGACGAAGTGCCCGGGCCGGTGCAGTAGCCGGATGACCGCATGGCGGCCGGCGGCGATGCTGATCAGCGTCGGCATGCTCACGTACTGCAGATAGCCGCTGTGGGGCGCCCGCACGGTCGCGCCCTCCTCGTCGAGCCTCACGACCATCTCCCCCAGTGACGGCCCGGCCTTGCCGGCGGCCGGCTCCTCGTCGGCAGCCTCGGCCTCCAGGGCGTGGGTGAGGTCGGCAGCGATGCTCCCGATCACGCGCGGGAGCTGGATCGAGCTGGCGATGTGATCGATGAACACGACCAGCAGGGCCACGTCGAGGACGACCAGCAGCATCGTGACCGAGATCGAGATGTGCGGGACGAATTCCCCGTGGCTCGAAGGCCCGATCGAGACGAGCGCGAGGATCGCGAACACGAACGTCGCCACGAAGCCGCCGAGGGTGAGTTGCGTGACCCGGTCGCGGATGAAGTTGCGCAGCATTCGCGGTCCGAACTGGGTGGAGGCCAGCGTGAGCGTCACGATCGTGATGGAGAACACGAGCGTCACGACCGTGATCACCGCCGCCGCGATCGCGGTCAGGATCTGCCTCGCGGCATCGGCGCTGCCGCTGATCACGAACGACGGCAGGTGCCAGGCTTCGTCGTACGCGGCGCGGTCCAGCGCGTAGGTGCCGGCGAACAGGGCGATGGCCAGCGCGATCAGCACGGTCGGCACGAGCCACAGGTTCGTCCGCAGCGCTTCTCGCCTGTAGGCAGAGAGCCGGAGCACGCGTCAGACCTCCGCGTTCGGCCGTCCGCGGTGCCGGCGGCGCGAAGATCGGCAGTTGGGTGGTCTGAGGTGGCGAACCATTCCTGCGGGCAGGCTGCTGTCCGCCGACCAGACTTCCCGGCTCACCCGGCCGGAAAGGATAACGCTAGAAGTGCCCTCCGACCGCCTCCAGGGAGATGCGGCGGGTGTCCTCGGGCGCGGGCCGGAGGATCATGATCTCGGCGGGGACGCGCTCCAGCATCCAGCGCAGGTCCTCGTAGCTGAGGCCGGAATGGGGGTCTTCGTCGGCCGAGACGATGATGCGGTCGAAGTGCTCGGCTTCGATCAGTTTGCGCAGGGCGTCGCGCGAGGAGCGCCCGCGGGAGATGCGCGAGTCCACCGGCACGCCCTGGACCGTGGCGCGCTGCTCGATCGCCTCCAGCAGCGGCATGCCCCGGCCGCACTGCGCGGGCAGGGCGGTGTCCAGGGGCAGGTTCATCGGCACGGTGGCCAGGAAGGCCGGCATGATCACGGCGTTCTCGGCCTTCGCCAGACGGACCGCCGCCTCGAACGAGCGGCGGGAGATCGCCTGTCCGGTGAACGGCAGCAGGATCCTCCTCACCGCCGTGGGGGCCGTGCGCTTCACACGGCGGCGATGGGGGGTCGCCCAGTAACCGCCCGCGACCCCGATCAGAACGGCCGCGATCGCGATCCCGACGACGGCCAGCGCGCTCACACGGCCCCCGGGTCGGCTATCCGCGTCTCACCGTTCGCGCGCACCGCGCGGTCGGCGACGATCCGCACGTCGACGCCGGGCAGGCGCGCCATCAGGCGCTGGGGCAGCGGGGTGCGGAAGCGCCCCACACCCCGCGCGGGACGGGAGCGCCCGAGCAGGATGTAGGTCGTGCCCTGCCGCGCTGCGAAGTCGGCCACCGCTGCCGCGACGTCGTCCGATTCCTCCTCGTACATTTTCGCCCCCAGTATCGCCGCCAGCTGTCGCAGCGCGGTCAGAGAGCGCTCGTTGTCCTCCTCCAGGCGCTGGCCCGGGCGGCGTACCCACAGCAGGTCGAGGTCGGCGTTCAGGCGCTGGGCCGAGCGCCACGCCCGGCGCACCAGCCGCTGCGCTCCCGGATAGGGCTCCACCAGCGCCAGCAGCCGCTCGCCGATCGCCTGCGGGGTGCCCTCGGCGAGGCTCTCCTCGCGCGAGGAGACGACCTCGCTGGGCCGGCGCTTGGCGCCCACCTCCTGGGCGACCTGGCGCAGGGCTACCTCGCGCAGGGCCGAGAGGTTCTCGATGCGGAAGAAGTTGTTCAGCGCCGCGTCGATGCGCTCACGGGGGTAGATCTTCCCGGCCTGTAGGCGCTCGAGCAGCGCCTCCGGGGTGAGATCGACGAGCACGACCTCGTCGGCGCGCGCGACGACCGCGTCGGGGATCGTCTCGCGGACCCGCACTCCGGAAAGCTCGGTGACCTGGTCGTTGAGGGACTCCAGGTGCTGGACGTTGACGGTCGAGAGCACGTCGATCCCGGCGGCGAGCACCTCCTCGACGTCTTCGTAGCGCTTGGCGTGCTCGACGGCCGGGGCGTTGGTGTGGGCCAGCTCGTCGATCAGGCACAGTTCCGGCGCCCGCTGCAGGACCGCCGGCAGGTCCATCTCTTCGATCACCGTCTCGCGGTAGCTGACCCGCCGGCGCGGGATCATCGGCAGGCCCTGGGCGAGCCTGGCGGTCTCGGCGCGCCCGTGGGTCTCCAGGAAGCCGATCACCACGTCGCGCCCGCCCTCCAGCTCGGCGTGTCCCTCCAGCAGCATCTGGTAGGTCTTGCCGACACCTGCGGCCATCCCGATGAAGACCTTCAGGCGACCGGTCCGTCGGGCTCCGGCCGTGCCGGCCGGTACCTCGGAGCGGGTCGCTAGGTCCTCGTTCATTTCCAGGATCGGTGTGGTCAGCGGGGCCGACCCTGAGGTTATCCCCCGAGCAGGTTGTGGATGATCAGATCGATCAGCTTGATCCCGATGAAGGGAGCGATGATCCCGCCGAGCCCATATATCAGCAGGTTGCGCTGTAGCAGCGAGCTCGCGCCGATCGGACGGTAGCGCACCCCCCGCAGCGCGAGCGGGATCAGCAGCGGGATCACGAGCGCGTTGAAGATGATCGCCGAGATGATCGCCGAGCGGGGCGAGCCGAGGTCCATGATGTTGAGCACGTGCAAGGGGCTCTGGCCACCGGGAGTGGCGGCCCAGGTGGTGACGAAGATCGCCGGCAGGATGGCGAAGTACTTCGCCACGTCGTTGGCGATCGAGAAGGTCGTCAGCGCCCCGCGGGTGATCAGCAGCTGCTTGCCCACCTCGACGATCTCGATCAGCTTCGTGGGGTTGGAGTCGAGGTCGACCATGTTGCCCGCCTCGCGCGCCGCCTGGGTTCCCGTGTTCATCGCCACGCCGACGTCGGCCTGGGCGAGCGCGGGCGCGTCGTTGGTGCCGTCGCCGGTCATCGCCACCAGGCGGCCCTCCCCCTGCTGCTCGCGGATCAGGTCGAGCTTGCGCTCCGGGGTGGCTTCGGCGAGGAAGTCGTCCACCCCTGACTCTTCGGCGATCTTGGCGGCCGTCAGGCGGTTGTCGCCGGTGACCATGATCGTCGTGATGCCCATCGCGCGCAGCTGGTCGAAGCGGACCTTCATGCCCTCCTTGATCGTGTCCTTCAGGTAGACCACGCCGAGCACCTGGTTGTCGCGGGCGACGGCCAGGGGCGTGCCGCCCTCGCGGCCGATGCGATCGAGCTCGGCCTCCAGCTCCGGCGGCGGCGTGCCCCCTTCGCGGCGCACGAGCTCGACGATCGCGTCGCCCGCCCCCTTGCGCAACCGCCGCCCGTCCAGGTCCACGCCGCTCATCCTGGTCTGGGCCGTGAAGGGGACGAACTCCGCGTTGAGCGTGGCCATGTCGTGCTCGCGGATCCCGTACTGCTTGGCGAGCACGACGATCGAGCGCCCCTCGGGGGTCTCGTCCGCGAGCGACGCCAGCTGGGCCACCTCGGCGAGCTCGGACTCGGGCACGCCCGGCATCGGGATGAACTCCGACGCGAGCCGGTTGCCGATCGTGATCGTGCCGGTCTTGTCGAGCAGCAGCACGTCGACGTCGCCCGAGGCCTCCACGGCGCGCCCGGAGAGGGCGAGCACGTTGCGGCGCACGAGGCGGTCCATGCCCGCGATCCCGATCGCCGACAGCAGCGCACCGATCGTGGTCGGGATCAGGGCGACCAGCAGCGCGATCAGGGTCGTCTCGGAGATCGGGGTCCCCGCGAAGAGCCCGAACGGGCGCAGGGTGACCACCACGATCATGAAGATCAGCGTCAGCGCGGCCAGCAGGATGTTGAGCGCGATCTCGTTCGGCGTCTTGCGACGCTCGGCCCCCTCGACGAGGGCGATCATCCGGTCCAGGAACGACTTGCCCGGCTCCTGGGTGATTTCCACGACGACCTCGTCCGAGGTCACGCGCGTGCCGCCGGTGACCGCGCTGCGGTCCCCCCGGACTCCCTGATCACGGGCGCGGACTCGCCGGTGATCGCGGACTCGTCCACGGTCGCGATGCCCTCGATCACGGTTCCGTCGCCGGGGATCAGCTCGCCCGCCGTGACGACCACGATGTCGCCCCGGGCGAGCTCGGCCGCGGGCTTGCTCGACCCGTCCCTCATACGAGCCACCGTCTCCTTGCGCATCGAGCGCAGCGTGTCTGCCTGTGCGCGCCCACGGCCCTCGGCGAAGGCCTCGGCCATGTTCGCGAAGATGACCGTCAGCCACAGCCAGAAGGCGATCAGGAACGTGTACCAGGCCGGCTCGCTCCCGCCGCCCAGCGGCTTGCCGCCGAATACCTGGATCACCCACGTGACGGTCGTGATCACCGAGCCGATCTCGACCACGAACATCACCGGGTTGCGGATCTGCACCCGCGGGTCGAGCTTCTTGACGCTGTCGATCAGCGCCCGGCCGACGATCTCCCGCTGGAACAGCGAGACCGCCTGGCGTTCGTGCGGGGCCTGCGGTTGGGTGCTCATCGTCCGGGTCCTCCTGTGAGGCGGTCGAGGGCCAGGTTGAGCTCGAGCACGTCCACGCCTTCCTCGCCCGAGAAGCCAAGCCCGCGGCCGGATGTGTACTTCGCGATCAGGCCGTCGACGACGCTCAGCCGAAGCCGGCGCAGCGCGGCCACGCGATAGGCCTGGATCCAGGCGTTGGCCTTCGAGATTTCGGGGTCGAGATTCGAGGCGGACGTGTTGACCGCGTCGACCGGGATGTGCGCCACGGTCAGCGCCGGGTCGTACTTGCGCCCGCCGGGAGCCGTGTTGAGTGCGAGGTAGGCCTTGATGTTTTCGGCGTCGGCTTCAGCCGTGCGGGTGCTGTTGGGACCGCGGTTGGAGAACGTGCTGGCGGCGGCGTTGTAGGCGCCGCCTTCGGTCGCCGAAGGGCGGCTCTGGAAGTAGCGCAGCACCGGTTCGGTCACCAGTTCTTCTTCTTCTTCCTTGGGCTTGCCGTTCTTTTCGAGCACCGGCGCGGCGAAGCTCTGGCCGATGATCTTCGAGCCGATCAGCCTGCCGCCGACCTTGATCTGCTGGCCGTTGGCGTTGCCCGGGAAGGCGACCTGGGAGACGCCCGTGATCAGCAGCGGGTAGGCGACCCCGATCAGCAGCGTCAGCACGAGGATCGCGATCAGTGACGTGAGGATGTCGCGGCGCATCGGCTAGTAGAGGTGTCCGGTCAGGCCCTGCACGATCGGTCCGAGCAGCAGGGCGGGGAAGAAGGTGAGCGCGCCGACGAGCACGATCACGCCGATCAGCAGGAACGAGAAGGTGGTGTTGTCGGTGCGCATCGTGCCGAGGCCCGCGGGGGTGACGCGCTTGCCCGCCAGCGCGCCCGCGACGGCCAGCGCGAACAGGATCGGCGCGTAGCGCGCGACGAGCATGTCGAAGCCGCCGAGCAGGTTGGCGAGGGTGACCCCGTGCGAGCCGGCATTCCCCGCGTTGGGCTGGATGAAGCCCGTGTAGCCCGCGAACGCGGAACCGTTGTTGTTGGCCTGCGAGAGGTAGGCGTAGAAAGTCTCCGAGAAGCCCTGTGGGACGTGACCACCCGCTTTCGAGGTGGCGACTTCGGCGATCGAGGATCGCCCCGCCTTGGTCGCCACGCCGGTGGCGGTGCACAGCAGCGCAGCCAGCGGGGTGATCAGGATTCCGAGGCCGGCGAGCTTGATCTCCCTGGCCTCGAGCTTCTTGCCCAGCCACTCGGGGGTTCGTCCCACCATCAGGCCGCCGATGAAGACGGCCAGCAGGACGTACAGCAGGATCGAGTACAGGCCGGTGCCGACGCCGCCGAAGATCACCTCGCTGGCGGACAGGTTGGCCATCGGCACCGCCCCACCGATCCCGGTGTAGGACTCGATCGCGCTGTTGACCGCTCCGCAGGATGTCACGGTCGTGATTACGTCGAACAGCGCCGAGCCGGCGATGCCGAAGCGCTGCTCCTTGCCTTCCATGTTGCCCCCGGCCGAGCCCGCGATCGCGTGGGTGTGAAGACCCACGTGGTGCTGCGCCGGCGAGCCGTGGGCCTCGGCGATGTAGGCCACGATCACCGCGCCGAGGAACATGAACATCATCACGCCGTAGATCGCGTAGCCCTGCCGGCGGTTGCCGGTCATGCGCCCGTAGGTGAACACCAGCGCCGCAGGGATGATCAGCACAAGCAGCATCTCGAAGAGGTTTGTGAATCCGTTCGGGTTCTCGAACGGGTGCGCGGAGTTGACGTTGAAGAAGCCGCCGCCGTTGGTGCCGAGCTCCTTGATCACCTCTTGCGATGCCACCGGCCCCATCCCGATGCTCTGGGTCAGGCCGGTGAGGGTGTGAGCGCTGAGGTAGCCGGAGAAGTTCTGGATTACCCCCTGGGAGACGAGCACGAGCGCCCCGATCACGCAGATCGGCGTCATCACGTAGAGCACCGTGCGCACGATGTCCGTCCAGAAGTTGCCGATGCCCTTGCCGCTGCGCGAGACGATCCCGCGGATCAGCGCGACCGCCACGCAGATCCCGACGCCGGCCGAGAGCCAGTTCTGCACCGCCAGTCCCACCATCTGGCTGAAGTAGCTCATCGTGGTCTCGCCGCCGTAGAACTGCCAGTTGGTGTTCGTCAGGAACGAGGAGGTGGTGTTGAACGTGACGTTCCAGGGCGCGGATTTGAAGCCCTGGGGGTTCAGGCCCGTCCAGTCCCACAGCGGCTGGCTGCGCAGGATGAGATACAGCAGCAGCCAGCCGGCGAGCGAGAAGATGATCAGGCTTTTCGCGTACTGCTTCCAATCCTGCTCGCGCTCGGGATCGGTGCGGAAGACCCTGAGGAGTAGACGCTCGGGTCCGGCGAAGATCGGCGTCAGGAATACGCGTTCGCCGCTGTAGACGCGCGCCATGTAGCTGCCCAGCACCATCGCCAGCGCGGTCAGGATGACCACGAACAGCACGATTGTCAGCCACCCGAGGAACGTCATCGTCTCAAGGCTCGAGTCCGCGACCGGCGCGGATCAGAGCTTCTCCCCGCGGATCAGCGCGTAGAACAGGTAGGCGATCACGAGCACCGACACGATCAGCCCGAAGAAGTCGGCGCCGCTCATGTGCGCCACGAAGAAGGCGAGCGGGGGGTCGAGGCTCATACCCGGTCGATCCCCTCGATCAGGGCGAGCAGGATCACGAACATCACGACGCCCAACGCGATTGCGAGAATGTCCATGCCCCGCACTATTGGCGACCGTGCGTCACGGTCCCATAACGATCCCCCCCGCGCACATAACGATTTCGTGACGGCGCCCGAGGCCCTGGACGGCGGGCTTCCGACCCGCGCCGGCGGGGCCGATCAGGCGCCGAACCTGTAGCCCACGCCCGGCTCCGTGACGATCAGCCGCGGCTCGGACGCCCCCCGCGGCTCGATCTTCGCGCGCAGTCTCGCGATGTGCGTACGCAGCGGCTGGATGTCCTCTTCGTAGCCCGGACCCCACACCTCGCGCAGCAGGGCGCGGTGGGTCAGCAGGCGGCCCCGATTGCGAACGAGCACACGCAGCAGGTCGAACTCGATCGGGGTCAGGTGGACGGGCTCGGAGTCGCGCCGGACCAGGCGCGCGGCGAGGTCGATCTCGAGACCGTCCACCGTCACCGTGGGCTCGTCCTCGGTCGGGGCGCTCCGCCGCATCGCGGCCTGCAGGCGCGCCACCAGCTCCCGTGCGCCGAACGGCTTCGTGACGTAGTCGTCGGCCCCGGCCTCGAGCGCCCTCACCTTCTCCTCCTCCTCGTCGACCGCCGACAGCACCAGGATCGGGATCTCGCTCCACTCCCTCAGCCGGCGCGTCAGCTCGACCCCGTCCTCGTCGGGCAGCACGAGGTCGACGATCGCCGCCTGCGGCGGTCGCAGCGAAGCGATGTCGAGCGCCTCCGCCGCGTTCTCTGCGGCCACGGCTTCGAAGCCGGCATCGCGCAGGACGACTTTCAGCGCCCGCAGGATCTGTGGCTCGTCGTCCACGACGAGCACCCGCGCCGGCCGTGCCGGCGGCTCCTGTCCTTCGGCCCCCACGTCGCGCTAGCCGACGCCGGCGCCGGCCGGATCCCCGGCGCCGGGGCGTCCTGGGTCCGCGACCCCGGTGGCCACACCGTCGTCGGCGGGGAAGAGCGACGGCTGCTCGGGGACGGTGGCGGGGCCGGGGGCGCCATCGGGCTGCAGGGCGCCGTCGAGCGGCAATTCGAAGACGAACGTCGCACCCTGTCCGGGGAGGGACTCGACGTGCAGGGTCCCGCCGTTCGCCTCGGTGAACCCGCGGGCGATCGCGAGCCCGAGCCCCGAGCCACCGTGATCTGAGGGCCCGCTCGAGCGGTAGAAGGGCTGAAAGACCCGCTCGAGCTGACCGGGCGGGATGCCCGGGCCGCGGTCCACCACCCGGATCACGATCCTCTCGCTCCGTACCGCGCCCGCAGGCGCCTGGTCCCCATCGCCCTCGACCGAGGGCAGGCGCCGTGCGGCGGCAGGGCTGCGAACGGCGCGCGCCCGCACCGACACCGGCTGCCCGCTCGAGTGCCGGCGGGCATTCTCCAGCACGTTCACGAAAGCGCGCGACATCTGGGCCGGATCGAGGCTGACGAGCTCGAGGTCCGGATCGACCGCCAGGCTGAACTGGCCCCGCTCGGCCCTCAGCTCCCCCACGGCCTCCCCGAGGAGCTCCTCGACCGAACACCACTCCCGCCGTGGCTGGGCCGAGCCCGCCTGCAGGCGTGAAAGCTCGAGCAGGTTCTCGATCAGCCGTGACAGCCGACGGCTCTCACCCGCGATCACGGAGACCATGTCGGTGCGCTCCTCAGGCGAGAGCGATTGGGACTCCAGGGCCTCGGCGGCCGCCGAGATGGCCGTCAGCGGCGAGCGCAGATCGTGGGAGACCGACCGCAGCAGGGCGGTCTTGACGTTGTCCGCCCGTCGCAGGGCGGCCGCATCGACCGCTCCGACCATCAGACGCTCGCGCTCGAGCGCCGGGCTGAGGACCGCCTCCAGCGAGGGCACGACCCGCTCCCGCAGCCGCGGCAGGCTGGCGGCGGGCGAGTCGGCCCCCACCAGCAGCGTCCCGATCGTGTGTCCGCCGTCACGCAGGGGAAAGGCGATCGTGCGCTGATCGTTCGGCACGGCCCCCATCTCGATCGCGGCCGAGTGCAGCCCGAGGGTCGCGGCGACTCGGGCGGCGACCGTCGGAAGGGCCTGCTCGACGCTGTTCCCCGACAGCAGCAGCCGGGCCAGCTCGGCGGCGAGGTCCGCCTCGCGGCGGCGGTCTTCGGCGTCGCGTGTGCGCGCCCGCGCTATGTCGCTGAGCGAGCTCGCGAGGACCGCCACGACGATGAACACCGCCAACGTGACCCAGTCGCTCGAGCGGGTAACCGTCAGCCGGCCGATCGGGTCGAGGTGGAAGAAGTCGAACGCCACCGCGCTCATCACGCCGGTCAGCACCCCGAGCCAGGCCCCGCCGATGATCGAGACGAGCAGCACCGCCGGCAGGTAGACGATGGCCAGCGACACCACGGGCGCGACCCGATCCAGCGGATACACGATCAGCGTGCAGAGCGCGACCAGCACCCCCGCGGTCAGCACCCCTGCCGTGCGTGACGGCGGATTCCTGGCGATCAGAAACCCGAACGACCTCGACATGACCCTCTCGACAGCGTAGATGACGAACGGGGCGGCGTCTGGGGGCCGCCCCGTTCTGTGCGCACTGCACTGACCGGCGCTCGTCCCTCCTTGCGCTGCCGAGGCTGGTCGGGCCTCGGCCGCTCGCCGGTGATGGAGATGATTCCCACGGTCCCGCCGGGGCTCGTGAGCAAGCCGTGACCAGGCTGTGATGATCCCGTTACGGGAGCTCCCGCGTCCGCCCATCGGGCCGTCACGGGGCCATTTCGCTCAAGTGCGGCGGCTCGGCGGCCGACCAAGCGCCTGAGCGTGCACTCTCCCCCCGTCGACATCCGACGTGCGACCACGGTCGCACGCCCACTCCTGTTCGCGCTCGCATGCGTCGGCGCCGCCCTGCTCGCGCTTTCCGTCAGCGCCCGCGCCGACGGGCCGGCCGCAGCCACTACCGCGACGCCCCTGCCCGCGGGCGAATACGAAACCAGACGGGTCTGCGAGACCCCGCCGCCCGGCGAGGCGAGCTGCATGGCGAGCGTGCTGGTGGCCCGCTCCGCTGCCGCCCGCGCCCACCTGCACCCGCTTGGGGCTCCCGGCAGCGCTCCAGCCCGCCGCCCCGTCCCCCGCCGCGGGCGACTTCGGCCTTCGCCCCCAGGACCTCCACGCGGCCTACGCGCTCCCCACCAGCGCCCCCACGTCCCAGACGATCGCGATCGTGGACGCCTACAACGACCCGGCGGCCGAAGCCGACCTGCGCACCTACGACGAAGCCTTCTCGCTGCCGTCCTGCACGACCGCGAACGGGTGCTTCACGCAGGTCAACCAGCACGGCGAAACGAGCAACCTGCCGTTCCCGAAAACGCTCGGCGAACTCGAAACGGCGCGCGCAGGCAGCAAAGCCGAAGCCGAAAACGCCGAAGAAGCCACCGGCTGGGGGCTCGAGATCTCGCTCGACATCGAGACCGCACACGCGGTCTGCCAGTCCTGCCAGGTCCTCCTGGTCGAGGCCAGCGAACCCGTCGACCTCGACCTCGAAGCCGCCGAGCACGCCGCCGAGAGCCTCGGCGCGACCGAGATCTCGAACTCCTATGGCGGTCCGGAGGAAGGCACCACGGCCCACGAGCTCGCCGGTCCCTTCAACCACCCCGGCACCGTGATCACGGCCTCGGCCGGCGACAACGGCTACCTCGACTGGAACTCCGGGTTCGGCGCGGTCGAATTTCCCGGCCGCCTCCCCCCACGTGGTGGCCGTCGGTGGCACGCGCCTGAAACTCGGCGCCGGCAGCTCGTGGTCGGGCGAGACGATCTGGAACGGGGACGGCGCCGGCGGCGGCGGCTGCAGCACGATCTTCGGAGCCCCCAGCTGGCAGCTGTCGCTGTCGAGCTGGTCGGCTGTCGGGTGCGCCGGCACGCGGGCGGTGGCGGACATCTCGGCCGACGCGGACCCCTACACCGGCGTGGCCGTGGCGGACTCGACCAGCTCGGAATGCGAAACGAGTTACACGGAAGGCAAAACCAAACACGTGCTGCACTGGTGCACGCTCGGCGGCACGAGCCTCGCCTCGCCGATCATCGCTTCGGTGTTCGCGCTCGCGGGCGGCAGCGGGGGCGTCTCCTATCCCGCCTCCTCGCTGTACGCGAACGCGCTCACGACGCCGGCGGCGCTGCACGACGTCACGTCCGGCTCCAACGGCGAATGCTCCGCACCGTTCAACCCCTCCAACGGGATCTCCGGGTGCACGATCGAACAGGAGGCAGCCGCCTGCACCAGCCACCGCATCTGTCTCGCCGCCAGCGGCTACGACGGTCCCTCGGGGCTGGGAACGCCCGCCGGGCTGAGCGCCTTCGAGCCCCAGCCCGGTAGCGGCAAAGAAGGGGCCCCCGGCTCCGAAGGCGGGGGTGGCCCCGTCGGCGGCACCCCTCCGATCGGCTCACCGGGACCGGTCACCGGCGAACCCCCCGGGTCGCCCGGACCCGGGCGAAGACGAAGGCGAAGAGGAAGAAGAAGAATCCGCCACGACGGCCGGCAACGGCACGATCTCGGCACTCGCCCTCAGCCCGGCCACCTCGGCAGGGGCCGCCCGCCACCACCTCGCCGAGCTTGCCTTCACGTTCACCGCCAGCGCACCCGTGCACGTCCACGTGACGCTCTCGCGCAAGACCACCGGCCACCACCACACGCGCTGGCACACGCTGCGCCGCAGCGCGACGATCGCCGCCGCCAGCGGTCACAACAGCGGCAAGCTGGCCACCGGGCCGCTGGCGCCGGGCACCTATCGCCTGACGCTCACCACCCCGCACGGCCCGGCGCGCTCGGTCGTTCTGCACGTCCACTAAGAGGACGAGTCGATCCGGGCAGGCGCGCCGAAGGGCACGAGCGCCGCGGGCAGCTGCACCGATCCGTCCTGCTGCTGGCCGTTCTCGAGCAGCGCCAGGATCGTGCGGCCGACCGCCACGGCGGTGCCGTTGAGCGTGTGCACCGTCTCGACCGCGCGCCCGCCGCCGGGGCGCTCGCGGCGGGCCCGGATGTTCAGGCGGCGGGCCTGGTAGTCGGTCGTGTTCGAGCACGAGGTGAGCTCGCGGTAGCGCTCCTGGCTGGGCAGCCACACCTCACAGTCGAACTTCTTGGCGGCCGAGTTGCCGAGCTCGCCGACCGCGATGTTCATCACCCGGTAGGGGAGCTCCAGCGCCGCCAGCACCTGCTCCTCGATCGCCAGGATCCGTTCGTGCTCGGCGGGCGAGTCCTCCGGGTCCACGAAGCTGAACATCTCGACCTTGTCGAACTGGTGCACGCGGAAGATCCCGCGCGTGTCCTTGCCGGCGGCGCCGGCCTCGCGCCGGAAGCAGGGCGAGAAGCCGGCGTAGCGCAGGGGCAGCTGCGCGGCATCCAGGATCTCGCCGTCGTGGAGCGAGGCGAGGGCCACCTCGGAGGTGCCCACCAGGTACAGGTCGTCCTCGGGCAGCCGGTAGATCTGCTGCTCGGTGTCGGGCAGGAAGCCTGTGCCGAACAGCGCCCGTTCGCGCACCAGCACCGGCGGGATCACAGCTTCGAAGCCGTGGCCGGCGAGCAGCTCGAGCGCCCAGCGCACGAGTGCCAGCTCGAGCATCACCAGCGATCCGCGCAGATACGCGAAGCGGGTGCCCGACAGCCTCGCGCCGCGCTCCATGTCGATCAGCGGGCCCGCCAGCTCGAGGTGGTCGCGGGGCGGGAAGCCGAGCTCGCGCGGAGAGCCGACCTCGCGTACGAGCTCATCCTCCGGTCCCGGCGCCGCGGTCGGGTCGGGCAGGTTGGGCAGCGGCGCCAGCGCACCGCCCAGCTCCTCTTCGACCCCGGCCAGCTGCTGCTCGAGCTCCTTCACGCGGGCGGCGACGGTGCGCATCGCGCCGATCTCCCGCTCGCGCTCGGCAGGGTCCGAGGCCGAGCGGATGCGCGCGTTGGCGTCGTTCTGCTCCGCGCGCAGGCCCTCGAGCTCGGGCAGCAGGGAGCGCCTGGAGGCGTCGAGGCGGATCACCTGCTCGAGCTCGGCCACGCAGTCCTCGCCGCGGCGGGCCAGGGCGGCACGCACGCCGTCGGGGTCCTCGCGGATGCGCTTGAGGTCGAGCAGCCGCTTCAGACGCGAGCGCGGCCTACTTGTCGGACAGCGTGATTTCGGTCGACGGGACGTGCTGGGCGTCGCGACCGGAGTACTTCGCGAGGAATTCGGCCACCGCCTGCGCCTGCTGCCCGACGACGATGTTCTGCGGCATGATCGCCCCGGAGAAGCCGCCGTTGCGCAGCGCGTACAGCACCTGTTCGACTTTCTCCTTGCGGATGTTGAAGTTCGGCCCACTCGTCTTGACGCGGTTGGTGATGCTGGTGGCCGAGCCCTGTGCGCCGGCCACGCCCAGCGTGTGGCAGCCCGAGCAGTGTTCGCGGAAGATCACGGCACCCTGGTAGTAGGGGTTGCTCTTCTTCAGCTGGACGCCCTGGGATCCGCACGCCGACAGCGCCGTGGCGCACACCAGTAGGACCGTGGTCACGGCGAGCTTCATGCGCGGGGAATATATCGACCGCCGAGGCCCCGGAATCCCGCTGGCGCCTCGACCCCCGTCGCCGGCGAAAGCACCCGTCGCCCCGGGGCCTCGCGGGCACCTCTCCCCGGGCCTCCTCAGAATCCGTGGGCGGTGGAGGCCGCGCGCAGCGCCAGCCCGGCGACCACGTAGGCCGAGATGGTCATCACCCCGAGCTCGCGCCGCAGCACCTCGACGACGAGCAGCTGCTGCTCGGACTCCGGCAGCGCGCCGACCTCGGCCGCCCCCTCCAGGCCCCGCTGGTCGAGCACCGCCTGAGCGGAGAGCGCGCGCAGCTGCTCGGCCACGAACGCCACCGCCAGGGGCAGCAGGGCGTACAGGTAGAACAGGTCTTCGCTGGAGTGATGGCCGGCGGCCGCGAGCGAGGCGAGCGCGATCGCCAGCGCCACGGCGCTGCCCTGGCCGACGCGCAGAGCCACCCAGAAGGCGCGCGCCGAGTGCCGCCGCGAACGTCGCCCGTCCACCACGCCCAGCTGCCGAGCGCGGCAGCCACCAGGTTGAGCGCCGCGACCGTCAGCGCGCCGGCGACGACGGCCTCATTCACCGGACGGTCTCGAGCCGATTGCCACTATGTAACACTCTGCCACAAGCAGTGATATAAACACCCGAGGTGCTGAGAAGCTATCTCCCGGCGATCGTTTTCCTCGTTCTCGGCGGGGCGGTAGGGACCACCTTCGTGTATCTGAACTCGGTGCTCGGCCCGCGCCGGGCGGCAGCCGAAAAGCGCGAGCCGTACGAGTGCGGTCTGCCCTCGGAGATCAAGCGCGGACTCCGCTTCGGGATCAGCTTCTACCTGATCGCGATGCTGTTCATCCTGTTCGACATCGAGGTCATCTTCCTCTACCCGATCGCGGTCGAGCTGCGCTCCTTCGGCAGCTACGCGCTGGTCGAGACGATCGTGTTCATCGCCCTGCTGTTCGTCGCGTTCGTCTACGTGTGGCGGAGGGGGGCGTTGGATTGGAGGTGAAACGCGAGCGCGCTGGCGGCCGGATGCGGGCGGCGTGGATGGACGCGCCCGCTGGTGACCCAGCTCAGCTCGCGCCAGCTGCTGCGCGGGAACGAGCTTCTCGGAATCAACCAGCCCGCCCACCTGAGCGGGCGCCGAGCTGCTCGAAGGGGACGAGCTCGAACGCCACGTCCACGAACGTGTGCTCACGACGAGCCTCGACAAAGCGGTCGCGTGGGCGCGCTCGAATTCCTTCTTCCCGCTCGCCTTCGGGCTCGCCTGCTGCGCAATGGAGCAGTTCCACGCCGCGGGGCCGCGGATGGACATCGCGCGCTTCGGCTACGAGGCCTTCAGGGCTTCGCCCCGGCAGGCGGACCTGATCATCCTGGCGGGCCGCGTGTCCGTCAAGATGGCCCCCATCATCCGCCGGCTCTACGACCAGATGCTCGAGCCGAAGTGGGCGATCTCGATGGGCGCCTGCTGCAGCTCGATGGGGGTGTTCAACAACTACGCGCTCGTCCCGGCCGACAAGTTCCTGCCGATCGACGTCTACGTGCCGGGCTGCCCGCCGCGCCCGGAGGGCCTGATGCACGGCGTCCTGAAGCTGCGCAAGATGGTGCAGGACGACCCCGACATGGGCTGGCGTGAGCGTTACGGGGCGCGCGGCACCGAGGAGGTGCTGCCCGAGCCCGGAGCGGAGGACCGCCGCGGCGCAGCCGTGGACGTCCCGCCCGACGGGAGACACCTTGCCTGACGCCACCGGCCTCGAGCTCATCGCCCGGGAGCTGAGGGCGGCCGAGGGAGCCGGGTCGGAGGCAGCCAGCGGCAGCCCCGTCACCGACACGATCTTCTTCCGCGGGCGCGCCACCCTGACGATCGAGCCGCGAGCGCGTACGGGCGGTGCTCGCGCACCTGCGCGGCAGCGGATATCGCTTCCTCTGCAGCGTGCACGGAGTGGACCACTATCCGCACGAGCCGCGACTGGGCGTGGTCTACGAGCTGCTCGACATGAGCCGCGTGGACCGCATCACGGTGAAGCTGCTGCTTCCCAGCGATCAGCCGGAGGTCGACTCCGTCTACCCGGACGGCGAGGACGGACCCGGCTGGCCGACGGCCGACCACCAGGAGCGCGAGGTCTATGACATGTTCGGGGTCGTGTTCCGCGGTCACCCCGACCTGCGCCGCATCCTCATGCCCGAGGACTACGAGGGCCATCCGCTGCGGCGTGACTTCCCCGTCGGCGGCGAACCCGTCAGGTTCACGTTCAACGAGCGCATCGCGAGCGGCGGCGGCACGTGAGCGAGCCGACGCCGAGCGAGGGCGGCGCGGCAACCCTCTCCGAGTACCGCCGCCGCGAGCAGAGCATCACGCTCTCGCCGATCGAGGAGCAGATCGCGCAGGTCGGCGCCGAGGAGACCCACGACGAGCTGCTGACGCTCAACTTCGGGCCCCACCACCCGGCCACACACGGGGTCCTGCGCCTGCTGGTGACGCTCCAGGGCGAGATCGTGCGAGACCTCAAACCGATCGTCGGCTACGTGCACACCGGCATCGAGAAGACCGCCGAGGACAAGTCCTACTGGAAGGTCATCCCCGTGATCGAGCGGATGGACTACCTCGCCTACTACTTCAACGCGATGGCCTACTGCGCGGCCGTCGAGGCGCTGGCCGAGGTGGAGGTACCCGCCAGGGGCCAGTATCTGCGCGTCATCCACCTCGAGCTGAACCGCATCGCCTCGCACCTGATCTGGCTCGGAACGAGCGCGCTCGACCTCGGCGCGGTCTCGATCTTCCTCTACTGCCTGCGCGAGCGGGAGCTGATCCTCGACCTGTTCGAGATGTCCTCCGGTCAGCGCATGCACACGCGCTACTTCCAGGTCGGCGGGGTCTTCGAGGACATCCCGCCGGGGTTCGAGTCCAGGCTGCGCAAGTTCCTGCGCGAGATGCCCGCGCGCGCGGACGAATACGGCGACATCCTCAACTCCAACGAGATCGTGCTGCAGCGGCTGCGCGGGACGTGCCCGCTGGACGCCGAGACGCTGCTGTCGCTGGGAGTGACCGGGCCGCTGCTGCGCGCCGCCGGCCACCCGTGGGACCTGCGCAAGGCCGACCCCTACTGCTCCTACGGGGACTTCGACTTCAAGATCCCGGTCGGCACCGTCGGGGACAACTACGACCGCTTCGCGGTTCGCCTGGCCGAGATCTACGAGTCGGTGAAGATCATCGAGCAGGCGATCGACGGGCTGCCGGAAGGACCCTTCATCACCACCGATCGCAAGGTGGCACTGCCGCCGCGCCACGAGCTCGCCACCTCGATGGAGGCCCTGATCCACCACTTCAAGCTCGTCACCGAGGGCTTCCGCGTGCCCCCGGGGGAGATCTACCTGCCGATCGAGTCCCCCCGCGGGGAGCTCGCCTGCTACGTGCGTTCGGACGGCTCGTCCAAGCCGGCCCGTGTACACATGCGCGACCCCAGCTTCGTCAATCTCCAGGCGCTCTCGCACATGGTCAAGGGCAGCTACATCGCCGACATGATCGCCACGGTGGCGATGCTCGACCCGATCCTCGGAGGTATCGACCGGTGAGCGCCCGCGAGGAGGGCGCGCCGATCAGCCAGATCGTCTCGCCGAGAGGGTCCTCCTATGGCCCGCAGCCGACCCCGGTGCATCGCTTCGAGCACGGCTCGCGCGCGCCCGGCTGGGACCAGGCCGCGGACCTGGAGAAGGATCCGGCCCTGATCCCCGACCCCGGGCAGGTGGACGTGCCGGCCCCCCTGCGCGCGGAGATCGAGGCGCGGATGGCCGACTACCCCGACCGCCACTCGGCGGTGCTGCCCGCCCTGATGGCGGCCCAGCGGCTCCACGGCTGGTGCTCTCCCGAGGCCTTCGAACAGGTGGCCTGTGTGATGCGGGTGACGCCCGCCTACCTGGAATCGGTGGCCACCTTCTACGACATGCTCGAGCTGCACCCGGTGCCCGCCCACACCGTGTACGTGTGCACCAACATCTCGTGCTCGCTGCGGGGCGCCGACGAGCTGTTCGCCGCCCTCAGCGCCCAGGCGGGCGAGCTCGCGAACGTGCGCTCATTCGAGTGCCTTGGGGCGTGCGACATCGCCCCGATGGCCAGCGTCGACGGCGCCTACATCGGCCCCCTCGCCCCCGAGGACGTGCCCGTCCTGCTCGACGACTCTCCGTGAAGGGAAGGAAGTGTTGCCCGACCGTCACCTCTCGCGCCGCCCCGTCGCGGACCCGCGCGGGCGGGAGTCCTCGGGCGAGTCCCCGGGAGGAGGCTCCTAGATGGCGGCCGCCCCTCCCCTGTTGCTGTTCGACGGCATCGACGTCCCCGGGCTGCGGACGCTCGAGGTGTACCAGCGCCGCGGCGGCTACGAGTCGCTGCGCAAGGCCCTGGCCCAGGAGCCCCAGGAGGTGCTCGACTCGCTGGAAGCGTCGGGCCTGCGGGGACGTGGGGGCGCCGGCTTCGCGATGGGCAAGAAGATCTCGTTCCTGCCAAAGGGGGCGATCGAGCGCTACCTGGTGTGCAACGCGGACGAGTCCGAGCCGGGGACCTTCAAGGACCGCGAACTACTCGAAAAGAACCCCCACATGCTGATCGAGGGGCTCGTGATCGCCTCCTACGCGGCCGGCGCGAGCCGCTCGTTCATCTACATCCGGGGCGAGTACGTCGAGCCGGCGCGCGCGCTCGAGCAGGCGATCGCCGAAGCCCGTGCGGCGGGCTACATCGGCGAGGACATCCTCGGCTCCCGCCACTCGCTCTCGCTGGTGCTCCACCGCGGTGCCGGGGCTTACATCTGCGGCGAGGAGACGGCCCTGCTGGACTCGCTCGAGGGCAAGCGCGGCAACCCGCGGTTGAAGCCCCCGTTCCCGGCCAACCAGGGCCTCTACCAGGGCCCCACGCTGATCAACAACGTCGAGACCCTCGCCACCGTGCCCACGATCGTGAGGCTCGGCGGGGAACAGTACGCCGAGATCGGGGTGCAGAACTCGACCGGCACCAAGCTCGTCTCGGTCTCCGGGCACGTGCAGCGTCCGGGCAACTACGAGATCGAGCTCGGGATGCCCTCACGGGAGCTGATCTACGACCTCGCCGGCGGGCCCCCGGAAGGCCGCGCGGTGAAGTGCTGGTTCCCGGGCGGATCCTCCTCGCCGGTGCTGACCGCGGCCGACCTCGACGTCCCCTACGACTTCGACTCGATGGCGAAGGCCGGGTCGATGCTGGGCTCCGGCGCCGTGATCGTGGTCGACGACTCGACGCCGATCCTCGACGTCGCGCTGAAGGTGGCGAAGTTCTACCGCCACGAGTCCTGCGGGAAGTGCACCCCCTGCCGGGAGGGCACCAACTGGACGGTGAAAATGCTCGAACGGATCGAGACCGGCGAGGCCACGCCGATGGACCTCGAGATCATGGCCTCCGTCCAGGAGCACATCATCGGCAACTGCCTGTGCGTGCTCGGCGACGCGATGGCGATGCCGATCGGCTCGATGATCGCGAAGTTCCGCGACGAGTTCGAAGCCCACATCGAACGGGCGCGCGAAGCGCGCGCGGGGGCCTAGATGCCGCGGCCGGCGCAGCGGATGATCTCCTTCACGATCGACGGCCGCGAGGTGACCGCGCCGGAGAACTCGATGCTGGTCGACGCCGCCAAACACGGCGACGTCGAGATCCCGGTGTTCTGCTACGAACCGAAGCTCGGAGCCCCCGTCGGTGCCTGCCGGATGTGCCTGGTAGAGATCGAGGGGATCCCGAAGCTGCAGACCGGCTGCTCGACCGCGGTCAAGGACGGGATGGTCGTCTACACGCAGACCGACCGCGTCAAGACCGCGCAACGTTCGGTGGTCGAGTTCCTGCTCATCAACCACCCGCTCGACTGCCCCGTGTGCGACAAGGGCGGCGAGTGCCCGCTGCAGGACATCACCTTCGGCTGGGGCGCGGGCATCTCGCGGTTCGTGGAACCCAAGCGCCACTTCGTCAAGCCGCTCGAGCTCTCGCCGCTGGTGGCGATCGACCGCGAGCGCTGCATCCTCTGCTACCGCTGCGTGCGCTTCTCCCAGGAGGTCGCCGAGGACTACCAGCTGGTGCTGCTCGAGCGCGGGACACACTCCTACGTCGCGACCTTCGACGGGCACCCGTACGTCGCTCCCTTCGCCGGCAACATCGTCGAGCTGTGCCCGGTGGGGGCGCTGACCTCGCGCCCGTACCGCTTCCGCGCGCGCCCGTGGGACATCGAGGACGCGGGCTCGGTGTGCACGCTGTGCCCCTCCCAGTGCAACGTCACGGTGACCGTCCGCGACGAGCGCGCGCTGCGCGTCCTGGGGCGCGAGAACACCGAGGTGGACGACGGCTGGCTGTGCGACAAGGGCCGCTTCGCGTACCAGTCCTTCCACGTCGACGCGCGGGTCACACGCCCGCTGGTGCGCGACGGCGGCCAGCTGCGGGCGGTTCCGTGGGAGCGCGCGCTCGAGCAGGCGGCCACGATGCTGAAGCGCGCGGGGGCCGCGACGGCCGCGCTGGCCGGGTCCGGCACCACCAACGAGGAGGGGTTGCTGCTCTCGCGCCTGCTGCGCGAGGGGCTCGGCTCGCCGCACCTGGACTCGCGCCGCGCGGGCGCGCTGCCACTCGAGCTGCACCGGGCCCTCGGGAACCCCTCGCTGCAGGCGAGCACATCCGATCTCGAGTTCGCCCACGTCGCGCTGGTGCTCGACCTCGAGCCCGTCGACGACGCCCCGATACTCGACCTGCGCCTGCGCAAGGGCGCCCGCCGCCGAGGCCTGCAGATCGCCCTCGCCTCACCGAAGGCGAGCACGCTCGAGCAGAGCGCCGCGCTGACCGTGCGCTACGAGCTCGGACAGGGCGCGGCCTTCGCGGCGGCGCTCGCTGCGGCTCTACGCTCCGAGCCGCAGGCGGCACAGCTGGCGCAGGCGGCGGGTTGTGAGGCGACGGAGGTCGAGCGCCTGGCCCGGCTGCTGCGCGGCGAGGGCGGCGAAGAGCCCCGCGAGGTCGTGCTGCTGTGGGGCGAGCGACTGACCGCCGGGCCGCGCGGAGCCGCGGGTGCCCGCGCGCTGCTGGCGATCGCAGATGCGCTGGGCATGGCCTCGACGACCGGCGCCGGCCTGCTCGAAGTGCCGCTCGCGAGCAACGGCCGGGGCCTGCGCGAGGCGGGAGTGCTGCCCAACGCAGGGCCCGGGCTGAGCGAGCCGGCGGGCGGGAGCGGAGCTTCGGGACACGACGCTCCCGCGATCGCGGCGGCGCTCGCCGCCGGCGAGCTGAGCTGCCTATACCTGCTGCACGCGGACCCGCTGGAGGATTCCTCCCAACGCGATCTGTGGGAGCGGGCCCTGCACGGTGCCGGCGGCGTGATCGCCCACAGCGCGTTCCTGACGGAGGGCATCCGCGACCACGCCGACGTCGTCTTCCCGGCCGAGGTGTACGCCGAGAAGGAAGGCACGCTCGTGCACCCCGACGGACGTCTCCAGCGTCTGCGTCCGGCGATCGCGCGCCCGGACGAGGTGGACGCCGAGTGGCACGTGTTGTGCGAGCTGGCGCTGCGGCTCGGTACCGACCTGGACGTGCTCGGGGCCGCGATGGCCTCGCGTCAGCTGTTCGACGCGGTCCCCTTCTACGCCGGTCTGACGCTCGAGGAGATCGGCGGACGGGGCGTGCGCTGGCAGCAGCGCGAGGCTGCCGCATCGTTCCCGGCGGGCGACCCCGGACCGCTCGCCGACGTGTCCGCGCAGCTGCTCTCCCAGGGCGCCAACGGCGGCCTCGGCGAGCCGCTCGGATACCGCTCGCTGTGGGACGCTCCGGAGGTCCGCTTCTCCCCCGCCCTGGAGTTCCTGCACGCCTCACGGGAGCTCGCCTGAGATGGTGCTCGCGACCGTCGACTACGCCGAAGACTGGTGGATACAGGTCATCAAGGCGATCATCATCTTCGCGGTCGCCCTGCAGCTCGTACCGATCGTGCTGCTCGCCGAGCGCAAGCTGCTGGGCCGCATGCAGAACCGCTACGGCCCCAACCGCGTCGGCCCGTTCGGGATGCTCCAGCCGCTCGCCGACATCCTCAAGCTGCTGACCAAGGAGCAGTTCCGGCCCACGACCTCGGTCGGGGTCCTGTTCGCGGTCGCCCCGGTGATCTCGATCCTGACGGCCTGCGCGGCGTTCGCGATCATCCCCTTCGGCGACACCCAGAAGATCTTCGGCACGGAGGTCGGCCTGTACGGGATCGACGTCTCGATCGGGCCCCTGTACCTGTTCGCGTGCGGCGCGATCGCCTTCTACGGGATCATGCTCGGCGGCTGGTCCTCGGGCTCGAAGTACTCGTTCCTGGGCTCGATGCGCGGGGCGGCCCAGCTGATCTCCTACGAGGTCTCCCAGGGGCTGGCGCTGGTGGGCGTGATCATCACCGCGCAGACGCTGTCGCTGACCCAGATCGTCCACGCCCAGACCGGGATGTGGTTCTTCATCCCCCAGGTCGTGGGCTTCCTGATCTTCCTGGTCGCCGGCTTCGCTGAGACCAACCGTGCGCCCTTCGACCTGACCGAGGCCGACGCCGAGCTGGTCGGCGGCTACAACACCGAGTACGGCGGCGGGCGCTTCGCCTCCTACTACTTCGCCGAGTACCTCAACGTGCTGGTGGTCGCGGGCGTGGTCGCCACGATCTTCCTCGGCGGCTGGCTGCTGCCGTTCGGGATCCATCCCCCCGGCTGGGTGGATCCCTTCGTGGTGCTGGCCAAGATGGCGATCGTCACGTTCCTGTTCATCTGGGCCAGGGCGACGCTGCCGCGCCTGCGCTACGACCAGCTGATGAGCTTCGGCTGGAAGGTGCTGCTGCCGCTGGCCACGCTCAACGCGCTGGTGACGGCGATCGTCGTGGTGGCGACCGACTGATGGCCGACGCACCGGGCACCCCCGGCCCCGAGCACCCGCCGGCCCCCGCGCCGAGCGCGGCTGCGTCCGCCGGCGAGCCGCCGGCCGCGCTCGCCAACGTGCCCGAACGGCTCGGCGAGTGGCGTCCGGCCGTGGATGTGATCGAGGTCGTGCGCTCACCCAAGCCGGGTGCCACGCGCGGCACCTGGCGCACGTTCCGCGAGACCGCCCGGGGGCTGAAGACGACCTTTGCGCAGATCTTCGCGGGCACCACCACGGTGGAGTACCCGGAGGAGAAGGTGGCGGTGTTCCCGCGCTTTCGCGGGCGCCACAAGCTGCACCGCTTCGAGGACATACCCCAGAACGGGGCACAGGCCGGCCTGGAGAAGTGCGTCGGCTGCTCGCTGTGCGCGGCCGCCTGCCCGGCCGACTGCATCCGCGTGGTGGCGGCCGAGAACACGCCCGAGCAGCGGGTCTCGGCCGGCGAGCGCTACGCCGCCGTGTACGAGATCAACCTCGCCCAGTGCATCTTCTGCGGCTACTGCGAGGTTGCCTGCCCGTTCGACGCGATCACGATGGGCCACGACTACGAGCTCTCCGACTACCACCGCGACGACCTCATCTTCACCAAGGAGATGCTGCTCGCGGAGCCGCTCGAGCGCACCCCGCTGAGAAACGAGGACGAATGAGCAGCGTGTTCTTCTTCATCGCGGCGACCGGCGTGATCGCCGGGGCGGTCGGGGTGGTGATGCTGCGCGACCCGTTCTTCGCCGTGCTGGCGCTGGTCGTGCACCTCGTCTCGCTGGCGGCGCTGTTCCTGCTGCTGCGCTCGCAGTTCGTGGCCGCGGTGCAGGTCGTCGTCTACGCCGGCGCGGTGATGGTGCTGTACGTGTTCGTCGTCGCCTACGTCGGCGGCGAGGGAGACGCGATCGGCGAGCGCCTGCGGGGCTCCTCCGACGGGACCGGCGGCGGCCCGGTCGCCTCCGGCCTGCGGGGCCTCGGCGCCGTGCTCGGGGCGGCGGTGCTGGTCGAGCTCCTGATCGCGCTGCTGGGGACCGGCCTGGTGGCCATCGGGCACGACGGGGCGGCGTTCTCGACCGCCGGCGGTGAAGTCCACACCTTCGGTACCCCCGCCTACATCGGCAACCTGCTGCTCACCCGCTTTCTGCTGGCGTTCGAGATCGCCTCCTTCCTGCTGCTGATCGCCGCCGTCGGCGGCGTCGTGCTGGCCCGCCGCCGCGGCGGCATCGACGAGGACGAGCCCGAGGGCGTGCTGACGCCGCTGGACCTGGTGCGCCCGCGCGAGACAGGGACGATGGCCGAGGCGGTCGGGACGCAGAGGGGGCGGCGGTGAGCATCGCCTGGTATCTGGCGCTGTCGGCGATCGTGTTCTCGCTCGGCGCGGTCGGAGTGATGGTGCGCCGCAACCCGCTGGTCGTGCTGCTGTGCCTGGAGCTGATGCTCAACGGCGGCAACCTGGCGCTGATCGCCTTCTCGCGCATGTGGGGCAACGGCGACGGGCAGATCCTGGCGCTGGTCGTGATGACCGTCGCGGCCTGCGAGGTCTGCATCGGGCTGGGGATGATCGTGGCGCTCTACCGCCGCCGGCTTCCGATCGACGTGGACGAGCTGCGAGAGCTGCAGGGCTAGGCCTTGAGCGCGACGACCTACGCCTGGCTGGTGCTCGCCTTCCCGCTCGCGGGCACGCTCGCGATCTCGCTCTCCTACCGGCGCATCGGCGCGGCGGCCGGATGGGTCGGGACGGGCGCGATCCTGCTCTCCTTCGCGGCCGCGGTCGCGACCCTGATCAAGCTGCAGGGCCACGCGCCCGAGCACCGGCAGCTGGTGTCCTCGCTGTGGAGCTACGCCTCGACCGTCGGCGTCGACGCCGAAGTCTCGATCCTGGTCGATCCGCTGTCGGTGTTCATGATCCTGGTCGTCACCGGGGTCTCCTCGATGATCCACCTGTACTCGGTCGCCTACATGGATCGCGACCGGGGCTACGCGCGCTACTTCGCCTACCTGAACTTCTTCGTCTTCTCGATGCTGCTGCTGGTCCTCGCCGGCAACTTCGTGATCCTGATCGTCGGCTGGGCGTTCGTCGGCGCGGCCTCCTACCTGCTGATCTCCTTCTGGTACCGGCGCACGACCGCCACGGCGGCCGGCATCAAGGCGTTCGTGATCAACGTCGTCGGGGACGCGGGCCTCGTGCTGGGGACCTTCTTCATCTTCAAGCACACCCACACGCTCGACTTCCTGCGCACCTTCCACGCGGTCGAACACGGAGCCTTCGGGTTCAGCCCCAACAACGGCGATCTCGTGGCGGGCTGCGTGCTGCTGCTCGTGGGCGCGTTCGCGAAGTCCGCCCAGATCCCGCTCCACACCTGGCTTCCCGACGCGATGGAGGGACCCACCCCGGTCAGCGCGCTGATCCACGCGGCCACGATGGTGACCGCCGGCGTGTACCTGATCGCGCGCATGCACCCGCTGTTCGAACGCGCCCCCGCGGCGCAGGACGTGGGCGCCACGATCGGCTGCGCGACGCTGCTGATCGCGGCCACGATCGCGCTCGTGCAGACCGACATCAAGCGCGTGATCGCGTACTCGACGATGTCGCAGATCGGCTACATGATCATGGGCGTATCGGTGGGCGCCTACGCCGCCGGGCTGTTCCACCTGATGACCCACGCCTTCTTCAAGGCGCTGCTGTTCATGGGGGCCGGCTCGCTCATCGGCGCGATGGCGGGCGAGCAGTCGCTCAACCGCATGGGCGGGTTCCGCAAGGCGATGCCGTTCACCTACGGGTGCTTCCTGATCGGCGGGCTGGCGCTGTCGGGGGTGCCGCCCTTCGCGGGCTTCTTCTCCAAGGACGAGATCCTGCTCGACACCGGCGAGCGCGGCGGCTGGCACTGGGCGCTGTACGGGATCGGCTATTTCGCCGCCCTGCTGACCGCGATCTACACCTTCCGCATGATCTTCCGCGCCTTCCACGGGGAGCCGGTGGCGGAGGCCCGCGAGCTCGAAGAAGGCCACCAGCACCACGCGCCGGCGCCCTTCAACCCGGCCAACGGCGAAGAGGAGGACCTCGACGTCGGCTTCCCGGGCCCCACCCATGCGATCGCCGAACGGGCCTGGCCGATGGCGGTCGCGATGGGCGTGCTGGCGGTCGGCGCGATCCTCGCCGGCGTCGTGCAGATCCCGAAAGTGGACGACGTGATCACCAACTTCCTGCAGGGCTCCTTCGAGCACACCAGCGACTACGGCGAGCCGACCAAAGAAGGGCTGCTCGTGTTCGGCCTCGGCCTCGGCACGGTGCTGGCGCTGGTGGGGATCGCGATCGCCCACCGCGTGTGGGTCGTCAAGCCGGGCACCTCCACGCGCGTGCGCGAGCGCCTGCAGTGGCTGTACGAGCTGCTCAGCCACGCCTGGTACTTCAACGAGCTGATCGACGCGCTCGTCGTGCGCCCGACGGCGGCGGCCGGGGCGTTCGCGAAGAACACCTTCGAGCGCACCTTCGTGGACGAGACGCTGATCGGCGGCACGACCGGGATCGTGCGTGCGGGCTCGGCGGCGGTGCGGGCCGTGCAGAGCGGCTTCGTGCGCTACTACGCCGCGCTGCTGATCGTGGGCGTGGCGGGCATCGGCTTCTACTTCCTGCTGCAGAGCTGACGATGGCGCCGCTCTCGATCATGCTCTGGTTGCCCGCGGCGAGCGGCCTGCTCGGGGCGCTCGCCGCGCTGGCGGCCGGCAGGCGCCCGGCGCGGGCCTGGCTGCCGGGCGCGTTCGCGCTGGTGGGAGCCCTGGGCGCCTTCGGCCTCTCGCTGGCCTACATCGCCCAGTACAAGCCGGGTGGCGGGCTGCAGGACGTCACCGACGTCGTCTGGATCGCCGAACTGGGGATCCACTACAAGCTCGCGCTGAGCGGGCTGAACCTGTTCCTGCTGGCGCTCACGACGCTGCTGTTCGGGATGGCGGTGTTCGCATCCACGCTGCGCACCTGGGAGCGCCCACGGCTCTTCTACTTCAACCTGATGCTGGCCGAGTCCGCCGTGCTCGGCGCGCTGCTCGCCCAGGACCTGGTCCTGTTCGTGGCCTTCTTCGACCTGATGCTGATCCCGTTCTACTTCCTGACGGGGGGCTGGGGCCGCGAGCCGGGGCGGGTGCGGGCGACGATCAAGCTCGTCATCTACACGTTCGTGGGCTCGCTGCTGATGCTCGCGGGCGCGGTCGCGCTCGGCGTGATCGCCTCCGAGCACTCCGGCCACCACATCACCTTCGTGCTCTCGAGCCTGCAGGCGATGGGCCTGCCGAACGGCTCCCAGGACTGGATCTTCCTGTGCTTCGCCGCCGCCTTCCTGGTGAAGATGCCCGCCTTCCCGCTGCACGGCTGGATGCCCGACGGCTACCGCGCGATGCCGATCGAGGTGCTGATGGTCTTCTCGGGCGTGCTCTCGAAGGTCGGCGCCTACGGCTTTCTGGCGATCGTGCTGCCGCTGATGCCCCACGCCTCGGTGCACTACCAGACGCTGATGCTGGTGATCGCCCTGGCCTCGATCCTGTACGGCTCCGCGCAGGCCTTCAGCCAGACCGATGCGCGCCTGATCGCCGGCTACTCCTCGGTCGCCCAGCTCGGCTTCATCACCCTCGGGATCTTCGCGCTCAACGCCCAGGGGGCTCAGGGAGCGCTGCTTGCAGATGGTCAACCACGGCCTCGTGGTGGCCGCATTGCTGTTCATCGTGGTGCTGCTCTCGCGGCGCGCCGGCGGCTCGGAGGACATCCGCGAGATGGGCGGGATCGCGTTCCGCGCACCGGTGCTGGCGAGCCTGTTCCTGATCGTCTCGCTGGCGACGCTGGCGATCCCCGGCTCGGCCAACTTCGTCGGTGAGTTCCTGATCCTGCTCGGCGTCTTCAACGCCAAGCTCGTGATCGCGATCATCGCCTTCAGCGGGGTCGTGCTGGCGAGCGTGTACGCGCTGCGGCTGTTCATCACCGCGATGCACAACCGCGTCGGCCCGGCGGTGGACTCGCACGAGGTCTCGCATCCCCCAGGGCGCCGTGCTCGTGCCGCTGATCGCGGTGGTCCTGTTCCTGGCGCTCTACCCGCAGCTGGCGCTGCACCGCAGCGAAGGCTCGGTCAAGAGCGCCGTCGCACCGGTCGCGCGTGCGTCGCGGGCAGGGCGCCTACGCGCTGGCGCCCGTCCACACGGCGACCGGCGCCGGCGGCTCGGTCCTGTCCACCACGCATCGTCCCGGGGGCGCGCCCGTGAGCCTGCTGCTCGCCACCGCCCACCTGCGCGGCCCGCACATCGACTTCGGCGCGCTGTCGCCGCTGATCGCGCTGCTGGGGGGCGCCGTGGTGGTGCTGTGCTTCGGGATGCTCGGCTCGGGCTTCGCGCGGCGCACGCTCGTGCCACTGCTCAGCCTGGTGGCGCTCGGGACCGCCCTCGGCCTGACGATCTGGCAGTGGAACACGCACGAGGGCGTGGCCGCCGGGGCGCTGCGGGTGGACCGCCTGGGGCTGGTGCTGAGCATCATCCTGATCGCCGGGGGCGCCTGCGCGGTGCTGCTCGCGTGGCGCTCGCTGGCCGCACGCGAAGCAGCCCATGGTGAGTTTCACGCCCTGCTGCTTGACCTCGCTGGCGGGGATGTCGCTGCTCGCCTCCGCCCAGAACACGGTGATCCTGTTCGTCGGCCTGGAGCTCCTCTCGATTCCCCTGTACGTGCTGTGCGCCACCGAAATGCGCCGCGAGCACTCGCTCGAGTCCGGGCTGAAGTACCTGATCATCGGCTCGGTCGGGTCGGCCACGCTGCTGTACGGGCTGGCGATGATCTACGGCGCCACCGGCCACACCGACTTCGCCGGGATCGCGGGCGCGCTGTCGCAGGGGCGACCTGGCCACCGACCCGCTGACGCTCACCGGGGTTGCGCTGTGCGCCGCGGGCCTCGCCTTCAAGGCCTCGGTGGCGCCGTTCCACCAGTGGACCCCGGACGTGTACGAGGGCGCCCCCACGCCGGTGACCGCGTTCATGGCGGTCACGACCAAGGTGGCAGCACTCGGCGTCTTCATTCGTCTGTTCGAGGTCGCCCTGATCGGCACCCGCAGCAGCTGGGCGCCCGCGCTGGCGGCGCTCGCGACGATCACGATCCTGGTCGGCAACGTCGGGCGCGCTCGGGCAGTCCTCGCTGAAGCGGATGCTCGCCTACTCCTCGGTGGGCCAGGTCGGATACATGCTGGCCGGCGTGGTGGTGGCGAGCAGCCTGGGCGTGAAGGCGACCGTCTTCTACCTCGCCGTGTACCTGTTCATGAACATGGCGGCCTTCGCCGTGATCCTCGCGCGCGAGCGGGAAACCGACCTCGGCGACAGCATCGCCGCGGTCACCGGTCTCGGCCGCCAGCGGCCGCTGCTGGCGTGGCCGCTGACGATCGCGATGCTCGGCCTCGCGGGGATCCCCGCCACCGCCGGCTTCATCGGCAAGTTCTATTTGATCGACGCCGCCGTCAGCGGGGGCTACGCCTGGCTGGGCGTGGTGATCGTGGTCGGGTCGATGATCTCGCTCGCCTACTACCTGCCGGTGATCGCCGCCATGTGGATGCGCGAGGCGCCCGCAGCCGCCGGCGAGGGCGAGCCCGAGCCGACGCCCGAGCCCGCGCCGCCCGGACCGGGCGCGCTGCCGGTGCTCGCGGGCGGCTCCCCGGAGCTCGACGAGGAGCCCAGCGAGGCCCTCAGCACGCGCAGGCCCCAGCCCGAGGTGCTGCTGGTGGCGCTGGTGTGCGGGGCGGCGACGATCTTCTTCGGCGTGATCCCCCAGCCCCTGTTCGAGCTGGTCAGCCACGCCGCCGGAACGCTCGGGCTGTAGGCGCCTAGACCCGCCCCGCGTCGCGGGCGGCCTGCTCGGCCTGCTCGAGCTGGCGCTGGACGAGGTCCAGGCCCGCGTCCCAGAAGCCGGGGTCGGCGAGGTCCACGCCCACGATCCGCCCGAGCTCCTCGGGCGTGCGCGAGCCGCCCGCGGCGAGCAGCTCCAGGTAGCTCGGCACCATCTCCTCGCCGGCCTGCTGGTAGCGCTCGTACACCGACAGCGCCAGCAGCTGCCCGTACGCGTACGCGTACACGTAGCCGGGCGTGGCGATGAAGTGCGGGATGTAGGACCACCAGCTGAGGTAGCCCTCGGTCAGCTCGACCGAGTCGCCGAAGAACTCGGTCTGGCTCTCGCTCCACAGCTCCCCCATGCGCGTCCACCGACAGCTCCCCCTGCTCGCGCCGGGCGGTGTGCACGAGCTCCTCGAAGCGGTTCATGGCGACCTGCCGGAAGACGGTCGCGATCGTGTCCTCGAGGTTCTCGGCCAGCAGCGCCAGCCGCGAGGCGGGCGCGTTGTCCTCCGCCAGCAGCCGGCCGAAGACGATCGTCTCGCCGAACACCGAGGCCGTCTCGGCCAGCGTCAGCGGGGTGGCCTGGTGGAAGATCCCCTGGCCGGCGGCGAGCGCGAAGTGCACGCCGTGGCCGAGCTCGTGGGCGAGCGTGAGCACGTCGCGGCGGCGGAAGGTGTAGTTGAGCAGCACGTACGGGAACACCGACGGCGTCGCCGCGGCGCAGAACGCGCCGCCGCGCTTGCCGGGGCGCACCGGCGCGTCGATGTGGCTCTCGGCGAAGAAGCGCGTCGCCAGCCGGCCGAGCTCGGGCGAGAAGGAGCTGTAGCAGTCGGTCACGATCTCGCGCGCCTGCGCGTAGGGGTACTCGACCACGTCCTCGGTGACGGCGGCGCTGCGGTCGTAGTCGGCCAGCCGGTCGATACCCAGCAGGCGCGGCCTTCAGCCGGTACCACGCGCGCGGGATCTCATAGCGCCCGCGCACCGCCTCGAGCAGGGCGTTGACGGACTCGTCGCTGGCTTCGTTGGCGAGGTTGCGCGCCGACAGCCAGTGGGGGTAGCGACGCAGGCGGTCGTCGACCGCCTTGTCGGCCAGCAGCGTGTTGAACACGTACGCGCGCGTGCGCAGACCCGGTGCGAGCGCCTCGGTGACGGCCGCGGCGGTGGTCCGGCGCTGCTCGCGGTCGGGGCTCATCAAGCGGCTCAGGGCGACGTCGAGCGCCACGGCCTCGCTCGACCGCGGCGTCCGGGCAGGCGCACCCGGATCGCCGCCGTCTGCTCCTCGAACAGGCGCGTCCAGGCGTTCGCGCCGGTGAGCGACTTCTCCGCCAGCACCTTCTCCTCGGGCTCGCTCAGCAGGTGGTCGCGGTAGCGGCGCACGCTGCGCAGGTGGTGGCGGCAGAAGTCCAGTCCCTCGCCGGCCAGCAGCTCCTCGGCACGCTCGTCGGAGAGCGCCGCCCATTGCAGCTCGAAGAACAGCAGCGCCGTCTGGATCGCGGTCTCCTGCTCCTGGGCGTGGGCGAGCAGCGCGCCGCGCTGCGGGTCGGCCGTGTCGGTGGAGAAGTTCAGCGCGGCGAAGTAGCCGCCGCGAGCCGCCAGCTCCTGGATCTCGGCCAGCTCCCGCATGGCGGCGGCGAGCCCGTCGCCGTCGAGCCGCTCCAGGCGCCCCGAGTAGCTCTCGGCGAACGCTCGGGAGCGCTCGAGGGCTTCCGCCAGTCGCTGCCGGGCACCCTGCTCGCCCTCCCCGTCGACCAGCTGCTCGAGGTCCCACGCCGCCGCCTCGAGCTGCTCGTCACGGGTATCGCTGCCAGCGCTCGCCGCCATCGTTCGACCGCGCAGCTTAGCTTCCCGCCGGGCCCGCCCACCCGCTCGTCCAGCCGGCGGTGAGAGGCCTCTCATGTGGCGAGGCGCACCATGTTGACAACCGCGGCGCGGGTGTTATACCTCCGCCTGACAGCTGGAAGCAAGGAGCACATGCGCGCACGAGTCCACGAGGGGCGCGCGGCCGGATTGGAGGCTCCGGCACACCGGTACAGTGCGGCTGAGCCAGCCGCCACGGACTAGGGATGGTGAAGACGGGATGGACACTGCTGCGGGCACGAAGCGCGCTCAAGACGGAGTCTCCGCGCTGAGCAGGCCCCGCGGCGCCCTCGGCGTCGCTGCGGCCGACCGGCGCAGACCCCATCCCGAGCGCAGGGCGCGAGGGCCGGCTCGGACGGTGACGGTCGCGGTCTGCGAGGAGCATGAGATCCTGAGGGCCGGGCTGGTGGCGCTGCTGGTACGTGAGCCGACGCTGAGCGTGGCCGCAGCGGGGCCCGGAATCCCCAGCGGCCGCGGCGTGGATCTTGCGATCGTCTCCAGTCGCGCAGCCAGTGCGACCCGCTTCCAGTGCCCGATCGTGGTCGTCAGCGACCAGCCCCTGCGCCACGCGTCGGACGTCTCGCACAACGAGGTCCTGGCCGTGCTGCACCGCGGCTCGCTGACCGTCTCCCAGCTGCTCGGCACGATCCGCACGGCCGCCGAGCGCCTGCAGCCGCGCGCGGGCCATGGCGGGCCGCCGCGCACGCTGCTCGGAACGGCAGAGGTGCCGGCCCCCTCCGTCCCCCAGCTGTCAAAGCGCGAACACCAGGTCCTGCGCCTGCTCGCCGAGGGCGAGAGCACACGCGGGATCGCGCAGCGCCTGAGCTACTCCGAGCGCACCGTCAAGAACATCGTGCACGACCTGCTGGTCAAGCTGGACTGCAGGACGCGGGCGCACGCCGTCGCTCTGGCGGCCAGACGGGGAGTGATCTGAAGGTGCCGCCGCGGGGCGGCAGGTGAGCGGCCGCGTCGCCGTCATCGGACTCGACTGCGCCGAGCCACAGCTCGTGTTCGAGCGCTGGCGCGAGGAGCTGCCGAACCTGGGCGCGCTGATGCGACGGGGCACGTGGGGACCGCTGCGCAGCGTCGACCCGCCGATCACCGTGCCCGCGTGGAGCTGCATGACCTCCGGGCTCGACCCCGGCGAGCTCGGCATCTACGGCTTTCGCAACCGCACCAGCCACGACTACTCCTCGATGGCCGTGGCCGACTCCGGTGCCGTCCACGCCGATCGCCTGTGGGACCACTTCTCCCGCGCCGGGCGCCACGTCGTGGTCGTCGGCGTCCCCCAGACCTCGCCCCCGGTCGAGGTCAACGGCGAGCTGGTGTCGTGCTTCCTGACGCCGGACACGCGCACCCACCCCTACACCCATCCGCCGGAGCTGCGAGCCGAGATCGAGTCGCTGGTGGGCACCTACCGGGTCGACGTGCGGGACTTCCGCAGCGAGGACCGCGACCGCATCCTCGCGCAGGTCTACGAGATGACCGAGCAGCGCTTCAGCGTCTGCCGGCACCTGCTCGACACGCGCCCGTGGGAGTTCTTCATGATGGTCGAGATCGGCCTCGACCGGATGCACCACGCCTTCTGGCGGTTCTTCGACGAGCGCCACCCCCGCCACGAGCCCGGTCACCGCTACGGCGAGGCGATCCGCAGCTACTACGCCTACCTCGACGAAGAGATCGGCGAGCTGCTCGAACGCTTCGACGAGCAGGACACCGTGGTCGTCGTCTCAGACCACGGCGCGCGGCCGATGCTGGGCGCGATCTGCGTCAACCAGTGGCTGATGGACGAGGGCTACCTGGTGCTCGAGCAGCCGCTCGAGGGATCGCCGCAGGCGCCCCTGGCGTTCGCCGACGCAGCCGTGGACTGGGATCGCACCCGCGCCTGGGGCGAGGGCGGCTACTACTGCCGCCTGTCGGTCAACCTCGCCGGGCGGGAGCCCCGCGGGGCGGTCGCGCCGTCCGAGTACGAGGGGCTGCTGAGCGAGCTGGCCGAGCGCCTGGCGCAGATCCCCGGCCCCGACGGCGAAGAGCTCGGCACGCGCGTGTTCCGCCCCGCCGAGCTGTGGCGCGAGCAGCGCGGGATCGCCCCGGACCTGGTCGTGTACTTCGGCGACCTCGGCTGGCGCAGCAACGGCAGCCTCGGTCACGAGCGTCACTGGACCTTCGAGAACGACACCGGTCCCGACGACGCCAACCACGACCGCTACGGCATCTGCGTGATCGCCGGCCCCGGCGTGCCCGAGGGTCGCCGCGACGACCTTTCGCTACTCGACATCGCCCCCACGATCCTGGCCCAGGCGGGGCTGGCCGAGCCTCTCCAGGCGCGGGGGCGTGTGCTCACGGCACCCGCACCGCTGTAGCCAGGCCGCTTTCGTCGGCGATCGTCACGGTCGCCAGCGGGTGCCCGGCGCGGTGACGGCGCGCCTTGGCGTGCAGCGCCTTGCTCTCGTTCAGCAGCGGCGAGCTCGCCGTCAGCGAGACATGTGAGGCACCGGCGGCGAGGGAGAGCACGAGCTTGCCCCCGGACACGCGCTCGCTCTTGACGGACGCGCCGGACACGGACAGGCCGCAGCCGTGGCGGCCGCGCCGGCAGGCGCTGGTGAGGGCGTGGCTCTTGAAGCTGAGCCCACCCGGGAGGGCAACCGACACAGACGTCAGCGGAGAGCCGCTGCCGCGCCGCGAGACGGTGACGTGGAGCTTCGGGTTGCCCGCGGCGAGGCCGCCGAGCGAGCCGCCGGCGGTGGGCCGTGAGCTCGGCGGCGGGCAGCCGCTGGTGGTCGAGGTGCCGCGCAGCTTGACCGTGGCGGCTCCGTCCTGCGGCGTGGCGGTGGCCGTGATCGAGCCTGATTCGCAGTTGGTCACGAAGGCGGGCCCGGTCGTGGTCCCGGTGAAGGTGAGCGTCATGGCCGTGATCGGGATGTCGGGCAGGCTCAGGAACGTGATCGTGTGTTCGGCGAGGTTGATCGGACCTTCCACGGAGTACTGGAACGGGGGCGGGAAGGACATCGTGAGCGCTCCGGTGATCGGGGCGCTGCGCGAGGCCGAGTTGATCGCGCCCGCGAGTGTCAGCGCGCCACCCGCCAGCGCCGAGCTCGGCATCAGCGGCGAGGAGATCGCGACGCTCCCGACGGTGCAGGTCGTGCCCCCAAAGCAGGGTGCCAGCACTTTGTTGATCTTGACCCCGGTGGGCAGGCCGAACTGCAGCGAGGAGGTGGCCGAATCGCCCGCGCCCTGGCTGAAGTTGATCGTCACAACCGCGCCGGTGCCCTTCGGCTGCTTGGCCACGGTCGCCGAGATGGCGGGCGAGTAGGTCAGGGTGTTGCAGCCGGTGACGCTCATCGGCGCGCTGGCCGAGCCGCTGGAGCCGAAGTAGGAGGTGGCCGCGATCTTCACCAGCGGCGTGGTGGTGCAGCCGCTCGGGAGCCGCCCGGAGAGCGTGAACTGCATTTCGCCGATGCCGCCCGGAAGGCCCGTGAAGGCGAGGCTCTCGGCCACGCTGGGGGAGCCGGTGAGCGTGATGCCACCGGTGCTGGTGCCCCCGCCTTCGACGACCAGCTCCACCCCGGCGAGATCGGCGAAGGCCGGCGGCGCGACCAGATAGAGCCGGATCGCGCTGCCCGTCGGCCCGTTGATCGTGCCGGCGCCGATCTGGCAGGCCGGGTTCGGGGTGGCGGAGCCCAGGCACACGCCCCCATCGGCCTGCAGGTTGATCAGATAGCCGGCCGGGAAGGCGAGCGTGAGGTTGTCGGCGGAGTCAAGGGGTCCAGGTTTGAAGTTGATCGCGAAGCCGGTGGGCACGGTCGAGCCGGCGGTGGTGCCTGCGCTCTGTTCCAGCGACATGCCGGGAGCGATCGACGCGGCCGCGGCCGCGGGGAACGACGCGGCAGCAGCCGCGGCGAGCAGGCCGATCAGAGCACTCCTGGGGATCATCCGGCTACCTCCATGTGTCGTTGCGTTTGACGACGCCCTCACGTCGGCGAGGGCGACAGTACCCCCATGTAGCTCTCGAACACCTCGAGCGCCCGAGCGATTCCGTCTTCCTGGCCGATCTGCTTCGCCCAGCTCCCGCGCCCGTTCGCGCATTGCGCGGGTCTGCGAGCGCTTCGGTCAGAGCCTTCTGCAGGCGCTCCGCGCTCAGTCGCCGGCGTGGGATCGGCACGGCCGCGGCGCCCAGCTCGCGCAGCCGCCGGCCCCAGGTGTACTGGTCGATCATGTGCGGAACCACGACCGACGGCAGGCCCGCCCGCAGAACCGCGGCGACGGTGCCCGCTCCGCCGTGGTGGACGACCGCGGCGCAGCGCGGGAACAGCCACTCGTGGTCCACCGCCCCCACCCACAGCACGTTCCGCGGCAGGCCTGCGGCCTGGTCGCGATACTGCTCGCCGAGCAGCAGGCCGCGCTCGCCGGCGCCGCTGAGCGCCGTCACGGCGAGCGTCGCGGTGGCGGCGGGGTCGGAGTCGCCCATGCTGCCGAAGCCGATCGCGACCGGCGCCGGGCCGGCCGCCAGGAACGGCTCGAGCTCGGCCGGCGGCGGCTCGTCGTGGTCGGACTCGGTCTGGAAGTAGCCGACGACATGGACCCCCGTCCCGCGTACCGGGGGCGCGACGGCGGGACTGAAGGCGTTCAGCTCGAGCGCGCCGCGCTCGGCCAGGTGGCTCAGGGGCTCGCCCAGCGGAAGCCGCCGCAGGCCGCTGCCGCGCCGCACCCACGCCAGCCACGGCAGCGCCGCCAGCCATGCCAGCCGGCGCAACGGTGCCCCCAGCGGGCCGCGCGCCCAGCGCGGCGCGGGGCACAGGCGCACGCGCACCAGGGGCGTGGCGTGGCGGCGGCTGGCCTGCCAGCCGAGCAGCACCGCGAGCTCGTTGGCGACGATCACGTCGGCGCCGTCGGACGCGGCCAAGGCGTCGGCGAGGCGTCGGCGGGCAACCGAGCGGACGTCCACGATGAAGCCCACCCAGGCCGGCAGACGGCGCGAGCCGCTGCGCCACCACCAGCGCCCCTCGGCGGTGCCCTGGCCGCGGCTCACCCGCCCCTCGGCGAGCGGGGCGAACTCCAGGCCGGCGTCGCGGACGAGTCCCTCGAACGACGGGAAGGTGGCGACCTTTACGTCGTGCCCGGCGCGCTCGAGCGCCACGGCGAAGCCGAGCAGCGGTTGCACGTCGCCGCGCGTGCCGACCGCCAGCACGGTGACCTTGAGGGCGCTCACGGAGCCCCCGCGCCGTAGCGCAGCCGCCGTTCCAGGCGCATCGCCAGCGAGGCGACTTCTTCGCGGGAGCCCGCCATCCGCTGCAGCTGCGCCAGCCGCCGCAGCGCGCGCGTGCGGTGGCCGTGCCACCAGTCGGCTTCGGCGGCGTCGAGCACCCGCGCGGCCGGCGAGGCGTGTCCCGCCCGCGCCGCGAACGCGCCCGTGCCGGCGCCCGGCCCGGCGGGCAGCTGCGCCCGCACCGAGGAGAACGTCGAAGGCGGCTCGGGCGTTGGCCCGACCTGGATGTTCGACGGTTCAGAGGCTTCCCCGGCGGCGTTCTCGGCGACCACCTCGTAGACGCGGTGGGCGTGGGTGCGGGCGATGTAGGAGGAGCCGGTGGTGCTGGCGACCGGTTCGAACTGGCCCGTCACGCCGACCTGCACCGGCACGCTGCCGGGTGTTTCGGGCGAGGTCACGTTGGGGGTGGCGCCTTCGAGCTGGAAGCCGCCCGGCAGCGTCGGGGGCGCCTTCAGCCAGACCGTCAGATTCACTTCCGGGGCCGCCAGGATCTGGTAGCGGGTCGCGGCGGTGGAAGCCTTCCACGACAGCAGCGTGCCGTTGTGGACGGTGTCGGCGATCATCGCGCTCGGGCGCGCCACGCGGTTGTGGATCAGCGAGCCGCACAGCGGGTCGCGGTCGTCCATGATCATCGTCCCCTGGGCGTGGTTGGCGCTGCCTATGTACAGGTTGCCGCCCCCGGGTTCGGGCTGCAGGGTCCGGGCGCCGAAGTCGTATTCGCTGGTCCCGAATGCGTTGCGCGTGATCGCGTACCAGTCTTCGCCGTCGCAGGTGCCCCACAGCTGATACCCGGACGTACCCGCCAGGACGTCCGCGAGCCAGCCGTTGCCGCGCCCGTTTTTGACCAGGTAGGCCCAGCTGTTGGTGCCGACGTAGAGGCCGCCGTCGGTCGTGGCCATGCGCCAGAAGTGGGCGTTGAAGAGGCTGTCGAAGCCGTCCGAGAGCCCGCTCGTGGGATAGGCGGTGCGGCCGTCGGGAAGCTGGCGCGGCGCCCCCACCACGAGCGTCCACTCGCCCGCGCGGTTGATCCTGATCATCTCCGACAGTGGCAGCGTTTTTTCGTGGTACCAGCCGCTCGCCCCCACGTACAGCGCGCCTCGGAAGACGTGCATCGAGACGACCGAGGTGATGATCCCGCCGCGGCCCGCCCCGCCCGTGACGACCGGGATGAACGGGCGACCATGGCCGCCGGCCTCCCACACCGAGTAGCCCTGGGTGGCGCTGCCGCAGCCGACATACAGGTTGCCGTCGAAGACCGTGGCCTCGAAGATGTCGAGGTTCGACGGGCTGACCTGGCGCAGCCCGGCGTGGTCGGAGAAGGGGTGCGTGACTTCGAACAGCGAGCCGTCACCGGTGAGGTCGGGGGTGGCCGTGACGTACAGGTGCCCGCGCCACTCGAGCAGGGTCCGAAAGCCCATCGCGCGGGTGTCCCCCTGCGGATAGTGGACCACCACGCTGGGCAGGTTCAGCGACTGCCAGTGCACGCCGTCGAAGCTGCGCAGCAGCCGCGGCGGGTGGTGGCGCAGCAGCGGCGGCAGGTACTCGCCGGCGCTGACGCCGGCCGCGAACAGCGCCTTGCGGCCGTGGGGGCCGGTGTAGGTGAGCATCCCGCGATAGGCGATGTCGGTGGCGATCTTGCGACTCGTTTCGAACGGGTTGTTCACGCTCGCCGGCGAGCGGTAGACACGCTTCCACGCCTTCGTGCTGGGCGTGTACTGCCAGATCTGCGCGCGCAGGTGCATCGCGTAGGGGTTGGTCGGGCAGTGCACGTTCGGCAGCGGCGTGTTCGTGTACTTGTTGGTCAGCGGGAGGAAGTAGTTGACCGTCTCGTGCTTCCACGCACTCCACGTCGCGGCCGGTGCCGACGTACAGCTTGCCCTTGAACCAGCCCATCGACCAGGCGTAGGAGTTCGACGGCTCGCCGAATCCGTTCTGGGCGATCACCCGCTCTTCGCCCGGTCCGAGTGGCTGGGCGGCCGCGCTGGCGTAGGCGCCGAGCGCGATCATCGTGGCCAGCGCGAGCAGGCACGCTGCCCGCAGGGTGCTTGACGAGCGGAGCTTCACGACGGGTTCCTTTCGATCGGCTTCTGTGCGCGGGCCCGGACCGCGAGGTTGTACGCGAGCGGCCCCGTCGGCAGAAGGTCGTCCACGAGGTAGGCGAGGAAGTGCAGGGGCCTCAGCAGCGCGGCCGCCCGTGGCGCCCGCAGGCCCACGCGCAGCGCGATGATCCCGAGGGTCGCGAGCTCCTGCAGCCCGAGCCCGGTGCGCGCCACGCGATCGAGCGCGAAACCGGGTTCCAGCAGCCGCCTGAGCTCGGCGACGGCGAAGTGGTGGTGGTCCAGCTCGGTGGCCAGGGTGCCCTCCTCCAGCGGCGCCAGCCGCGGGCGGCGGCGGCGGACGGCGGCGTACAGGTTGAGCGCATCGATTCCGCTCGTGGCCCCCGCGTGGGGGACGGTGACGATGATCGTGCCGTTCGCCCGCAGTACGCGGTGGGCCTCCTGGAGCACCCGCCGCGGGTCCGCTACGTGCTCGATCACCTCCAGCAGCAGCACCGCGTCGGCGCTGTCGTCCGCCAGCGGCAGCTCGCAGGCGTCGGCGTCGATCACCGTCAGCCACGGCAGCCGTATGCGCGCCTGCTCGAGCAGCTCGTGGTCGCGCTCCACGCCCACCACCACCCGGCCCGCCGGTCCGGGCGAGGCGATCGCCGCCGAACCGTAGCCCCACGCACAGCCGACGTCGAGCACCCGCAGTGCGTCGGCCGGCAGCCAGCGCCGGGCGCGACCCCAGCGTCCGGCATGCGAGAGCAGCCGCGGCCTGGCCGGCGGTGCAGACCGGTAGCCACCCGCGAACGGGTCGGCGGGAGCGCTCGCGGGCGCCGCGGCGTGCACGCTCATCCGAGGCCTCCCCCGGCCAGCGCCGGTGCCGCCGGCGTGCTGCCCGGCCGCGTAGCGCTCCAGCAGCTCCGCCGCGCCGGGCGCCCCGGGGGCCGCCGCGAGCTTCGCCGAGAGGCGTCTGGCGGCCTCGCCGTAGGAGGGATCTGCGAGCAGCTCGTGCACCGCGGCGCGCAGCCTCGCCGGCGTCGCCCGGCGGGGCGAGAGCCGCAGCCCCGCGCCCGCATCGACGACCCGGCGGGCGTTGTCGGGCTTGTCCCAGGCGGTCGGCACGACGACCATCGGCACGCCCGCTTCGGCGGCCGCAAGGATCGTCGCCTTTGCCGCCGAAGTTGACCGTCGCCGCGCAGCGCGGCAGCAGCTCGTCGTGGCTGATCCAGTCCGTCACGTGGACGTTGGGCGGCCAGCCTCTGCCCGAGCGCGGGCGCCGCGCGCCGCTCCCCGGTCGTGATGATCAGCTCCAGCGGCTCTCCGCCCAGACCCTCGACCGCCGCCCGCAGCAGGAACGGGTCGCCGTGGGCGACGGTGCTCTCGGTCACGTACACCCAGGGGCGCTCGGTGGGGATCGCGTCGAGCAGCGCGGCCGGCTCACCGCGGCGCGGGTAGAAGCTGAAGTTGCCGACGTAGTGGACGGACTCGGGAAGGTCGTGGCGGCCGTAGTCGAAGTCGCGGATGTTGCCGACGAGGTGCAGCGGCACGCGCGCGCTGAAGCGGTTGACCGATTCCCCGAGCGGCCCGCAGGCCGTTGGCCGCGCGAACCTCGTCCACGGCGCCGCCAGATGCGCCGGCCGGCGAGCTCGGCCAGGCGGGTGAACGTCGATGACGCGAGCCTGCCCGGGCGCCGAGCGGGGCGCCGGCAGTCCGAATCCGAACGGCGGCGCCTGCGGGCCCGGGATCAGCGGCCCCATCAGGATCGAGGCGATCGCCACCGGGACCCGTTCGGCCTCCCACAGCACCACGATCGGGCCCCACATCGAGGGGTCGGCGACCACGACGTCGGCCGGCCATCGCGAGAGCACGCCGCGCAGGTCCGCCAGCTGCGCGGGGATCGTGTCGACGAGCCATTCGCGCATCATCGGGATCATCCGCCCGCCGCGGGGGCGCGTGCGCCGGCCGCCGAGTGTCGAGCCGCTCGCAGCCGGCGCAGCGGCCCGCTGACGTCGACGCTGCTCGAAGCCGAACAGCTCGACGTGCTCGCGCTCGAGCGTCGCCCGCGCCCGCTCGCCGCTGTAGAAGGCGACCTCGTGGCCGCGTTCGCGCAGCGCCGCGGCGATCCCGAGCTGGGGCAGCAGGTGTCCCTCCAGCGGCCAGACGGTGAACAGGATAGCGGCTCATGGCAGCGTCTCCACGACCGGCTCCCGGCCCGTCCGCGGCCACGCGCCGTTCCAGCGCGGCGGATGTGACCGGCGAAGTACAGCCGCTCGAACAGGCTCTGCGGCAGGTAGCGGCGCAGCGCGATCACGACCGAGGCGCCGCGCCCGACGACGTAGCGCATGCGCGGGTCTGGGATCGCTGAGCGCCTTGGCGATCGTCGCGGCCACGTCCTGCGGGCGGGTCGGCGAGCGCTCGACGAGCTTGTCGGCGATCGCCTCGCTGGCCCAGAACAGGCCGTGGTAGGGGCTGTCGGGGTCGTTCGCCCCGGCCGCCGTGCCGCGGTGGAGCGACCAGCGCGTGGTCTTGAGGATCCCCGGCTCGACGATCACCGACTGGATGCCCGATCGGGGCGAGCTCCTGGGCCAGGCCCTCGCCGAAGCCCTCCTGGGCGAACTTGCTCGCGCAGTACATCGTCACCCCGAAGCCGCACACGCGTCCGCCCACCGAGGAGACGGTCACGATCCGCCCGCAGCCGGCGGCGCGCATGTGCGGGATCACCGCCCTGGTGACCGCGATCGTCCCCAGCACGTTGGTCTCGAACAGCGCCGCGGATCTCCTCCTCGCTGCAGTCCTCCAGGCACCCCCGCAGGCCGATGCCGCCGTTGTTGACGAGCCCGTAGACGGTGCCCGCCTCTGCCAGCAGCGTCGCGCACCCCGGCCGCCGATGCGCGTCGCGGTCGGTGAGGTCGAGCTCGCAGCACCTCGCAGCTGCACGCCGCGCGCGGCGGCCGCGGCCTCGAGCTGTTCGCGCTCCGGCGGCGTCGCGCACGGTGCCGTAGACGCGAAAGCCCCGCCCGGCGAGATCGCACCGCGGTCTCCATGCCGATGCCACTGCCGGCCCCGGTGACGAGCACCGCGTCCCCGGGCCGTCCCGGCCTGCCCTTGTCGGATCCCGCGCATCAGCGCCCCTCGCCCCGGCCGGCTCACCGTCGGCGTCCTGCAGCGGCGCCGCTGCCCGCCGCCAGGCGGTCGAGGATGTGCGCGGCCACGGTCTCGGGCTGCTCGAGCGGGCCGAAATGGCCCCACTCGGTCCGCGGCATCAGCACCCCGTGGGCATCGGGCAGCTGCTCGCATCAGGAACTCGTAGGTGTCGATGAAGGCCGACTGCTCGGCGTACATCAGCACCACCGGGACGTCTCGATCTCGCCGACCCGCTCCTGCGTCAGCGAGCCGACGCGGCGATAGTCCTCGGGCAGCGTGGTCTCCTCGAGCAGCCGCAGCAGCGGCTTCGGGTTGCGCGGCAGCCCCTTCAAGCGGCCCCCACTGCTTGGGCAGGTCGATCGTCGCGCGGATCATGTAGCGCAGGTCCGAGCGCCGCTCCGGCGGGCACGTCGTGGCCCGCGTCCTCCAGCGCCCGCGACCAGTAGCTCCAGCCGACCCAGCCGTCGTGGCCGCGGAGGTGCTCGAGCGCCGGCAGCGCCGCCTCGATCGCGATCACCTCGCGCACGCGGTCGGGATGCGCGCAGCGCGAGGTAGAGGGCGATGTCGGCGCCGTAGCTGTGCCCGACGACCACGGGCCGCTCGATCTCGAGCGCGTCGAGCAGGCCCAGCAGGTCGGCGGCCATGTCGTCGGGCGATGTAGCCGTCGGCGGGCGCGTCGCTGTAGCCGTGGCCGCGCAGGTCGTAGGTGAGCACGCGATAGCGGTCGGTGAGCTCGGGCACGATCCGCAGGTGCCAGACGGCGAGGTTGCCCGTGAGCCCGTGGACCATCACCAGGTCGGGGCCTTCGCCGAGCTGCTGGTAGTGCAGCCGCAGCCCGCTCGGGAGCGTCGCCTTCGGCATCAGATCCTCACCGCCGCGCTCACTCGACGTACCCCAGGGCCCTGCAGCCGCTCCATCACCGCGGCCTGCTCCTCCGGCGCGAGCTCGACCTTCAGCCCGGGCCCGGCCGCCACGGGATCGGCGGCGCGGCGCGCTGCGCACCGGCCTGCGCTCCAGCTCGCCGTCGGCTCGAACAGGCCCGCCGGGACGCTGCCGGCCATGTCCTCCGGCACCGGCAGGCCGAGCTGGTGCAGCAGCAGCGGCGCCACGTCGACGATCGAGAGCTCCTCGGCACTCGCGCCGCGCGCGGATGCCCGGCCCCTCGGCGATGAGGATCCCCTCCCAGCGGTGGTGGCCGTGGGGCTCCTCGCGGCGGGCCACGATCGTGTCGCGAGGGCAGGATCGACATCGTGCCGCCGTCGGCGAGCACGAGCGAGAGGTCGGGCCCGAGCTGTTCGATACGGTCCCGAGAAGGCCTGCTCGCGGGTCCACACCTCCTCGACCAGCGGCCGCCCGTCGTGCGGGACGCGCGCACCTCGCGCAGGGCCTGCGGCGATCTCGAGCGTCGAGCTGCTCGCGCACCTCCGCGGGCAGCGGCTCGTCGCTGCCCGGCACGCGGTCGACGATGTGGATCCCCTGGCTGGACGGCGTGGCGGCGTAGGCGACCGTGCGCGCACCAGTCGAGCGCGTGGACGTGGCGGGTCATCTCGGCGAAGCCGACGTCGGTGCGCCGCCCGCTCGCGCTCGTCCTCGGCGGCCCAGAACAGGTAGCCCTGCTGCTCCAGCCAGGAGTTGACGTGGAAGACGTCGCGGGTCGGGCCGAAGCCGTGGTCGGAGGCGAGCACGACCGTGGCCTCCGGCCCCGGCCAGCTCGACGATCTGCGCGATCAGCGTCGTCCAGCGAGCGGAAGTAGCGCTCGCAGCAGCTCGATCATCTCGCGCTCCCACGCGTCCGGCCGATCGGGCCGGCAGGCCGGGTCGATGAACCGCCAGCAGAGGTGCTGGAGCTTGTCGACCCCGTCGAACAGCACCGCCACGAGGTCCGCCGTGCTCGGTGCTCCATCAGGTGCCGCAGCACCTCGCCCCAGCGCTGCTCGCGGCGGATGTGCAGCTCGATGAAGTCGGCGCAGCTCGTCCTCGGGGCAGCCGTCGATCGCCTTGATCTCGAGCTCCATGTCGAGCATCTCGCGCGGGTTGAAGCCGGGCAGCGCCTTGAGGCGGTCGAACAGGCCCGGCGGGTGGCAGCCGAGCCGCAGCTGGCGCCACGGCATCATGCCGCCGGGGACGACCGCGCCCGTCCACCGGCGGCGCCGGGAAGGTGAGCGGGAAGTTGAGCGAGATGACCCGCCGCTCGCTGCTCGCTGGCGAGCGTCCAGATCGTCGCCGAGCGCGACCTCCTGCGAGCTGGCGAAGGAGAAGTACACGCTGCCCGGCTCGTCCTTCTGGAAGAAGTCGAAGATGCCGTGCTGGCCCGGGTGCTTGCCGGTCACCAGCGACGTCCACGCCGGTGGCGTCAGCGGCGGCATGATCGAGCGCAGCACGGCCCGCGTGCCCGCGCTCGCAGACGCCGGCCAGCGAACGGCATCACGCCCGTCCTCCATGTAGGGATCGAGCACCGAGAACGTCGCCCCGTCCAGCCCGATCAGCAGCGTCGGTCCCATCTCACACCTCCAGCTCGCTCGCTTGGCGGTGCTCGCATACGAACTGCGCGAGCTCCGCGACGGTCAGGTCGCGCTCCTCCACGGGGCGCTGGCCGATCTCCTCGAAGTACTGCGGGAACGGCAGCTTCCCGTACTGCTGCTGGACCATCGTCGAGAGCATCACGATCTCCAGCGACTCGAGGCCGAGGTCGCCGACGAAACGTGTGTCCGGGCCGATCTCGCCCGTCGTACTCCCAGTCTCCGCGCGCCTCTTCCAGCAGCGCCAGGATGCCGTCCATCACGTCCGGGTGCGATCGCGCTCATCTCGATACCTCCCCCGCCGGGACCGCGGCGGCGCTCAGCGCACTCGCCACGATCAGTTCTCCGTCGCGCTGGTGCACTTGCCACCAGCGTCCGTTCGCCGACCTCCACGACCACCTCGCCGCGCGCCGGGTCGAGCGCCCGTGCACGAGGTTGATGCTCGGAGGACGGCGATGCCCGTCCCGAGCGCCTTTGCCGGCCGCCTCGCGGGCGCACCACAGGCGCAGCAGCCATTCCTCCCGCGCGTCCAGCCCGTCGAGCAGCCGCAGCTCCGCCTCGGCGAAGCGCCGCCTGCGACCCAGCCGCCGGACGGGCCCGGAAGCAGCTCGATGTCGATCCCCACGCCCGTCGACGCCGTCGGCCTCGAGCATCGCGAGCGCCACGGCCCGCCCGCCCGTGTGGGACAGCGACACCAGCGGCGGGCGCGCCCGCGCCCAGCGCGGCGACGTGGACGACGCGGCGCCCCGCGCTCGTCCGGGAGTATCTCGACGTCGGCCGGCGCCAGCTCGAGGCCGTGGGCCTCTGCCAGCAGCTCGACGACGCACTCCTTGGCGGCCGTCCGCGCCGCCAGCCACTCGAGCCTCCGCGCTCAGCGGCAGCGTCAGCGCCGGCGAACAGCTCGCGCTCGCGGCGCGAGAGCACGCGGCCGGCCCACACGTCGATCCACAGCGAGCTGTCGGCGGCGATGCGCGCCGTCGAGCCGGCGGCAGGCGAGCGCGGCGCCGGGCGGGTACGGCGCGAGCGGCGCGCTCCACGACTCGGACATCGCCGCGGGCGTGCCGGGCCTGCATGAGCGGCTCGAAGCGCTCGGGGACCTCGAAGCGCTTGTCCTCCCAGCCCTCCAGACGCATGACAGCAGCCGCCCGCTCGCGTCGAGCACGTCGATGTCCGAGCTCGATCAGCTGCTCTCCCTGCAGCGTGATCGCCGCCACGCACCCCAGCTGCTCGCCCTCGGGCGCGGGCGGGGCGTGCAGGTCGAGCGCCGCTAGCCGGAACGGGAACACGACGCGCCCGCGATCGAGCACTCTCGGCCGCCCAGAACCCGACCAGCTGGCCGGCGCTGTCGAGCAGCACGGGGTCGAGCGCAAAGGCCGGCGCGGGGTCGCTCGCGCAGCAGCCCGCCGCGCGGCTGCACCCGCAACCGCGCCCGGACGCCGTCGGGCGAGACCGCCTCGAGGCTCTGGACTCCCGCCACAGCGGTCCGTGGAACATCGTCTCGTAGAGCCCCTCCGGGGTCAGACGCGGCGGGAGCCTCGACGGCGAAGCGCCCGAGTCGCGCCGGGGGCGCCGGGGGCAGCTCGGCGCCGAGCAGCACGGTCGCCTCGACGGCGGGGTCCCCGCCGGCCGGGCCTCCGCCGTTCGGCTCGCGGCCGTTCGGCTCGCCGCCGCTCGGCTCGAGACTGCGCAGCTCGACCTGGACGTGCTCGACCCCGTTCTCCGCGGCCACCCGAAGCGCGCTCACCTGCAGCGTCTGGGGCGCCGCGTCGAAGGCGATCCAGCGGTGGGCCCGAACCTCTCGCAGGCCCCTCACGACGCGCCCGGGCATCAGGCAGCACGCCGCCTCCGCGAGGATCTCGAGGCTCATCGCCAGCGGCATCAGCGGCGAGCGCGTGCAGCTCGGGGTCGCTGCGCGAGACGCTCCTACCGAGCGTGTGATCGAGCAGGTAGGGCTCGCCCGCCGGGTCCACCACCCGCTGGGCCACGAGCTCGCTTTCGGGCACGTGGGCGACGACGGTGCCGAGCAGCGGCCAGGGCGGCTGCCTCGCCCGCGATCCCGGGCGGGCGCGGCGAGATAGGCGTCCATCACATCGCGCTGGGTCAGCAGGAACTGCTCCATCGTGCGCAGGTGCTCCTCGACCGCCACCGCAAGGTCGTCGGGCGCACCGGCCGGTGACGTCACCGAGAGCGTGGGCGCGACGCCCAGGGGCGGCTGCGGCGCCTCGGAGGCACCCCCCGGCCACACGGGCACATCCCCCGACCGGCGGGTCCGCGGGCGCGAGCGCCTGTATCGGCATCGGGCTCCGCTGCATGGCCGTTGCGCAGCGGGTCGGCGGGCGCAGCGTCACGCATGCGCGCGAGCGCCTCCTCCGAGAGGCGCAGCATCGGCCAGGCTGTCGACAGCGGCACCTCCAAGCGGGCGGCGGGCGCTGCGGCATCCGCTCGGGCCGCCGCCTCCAGCGGCGTCCCCGGACGCCACCGAAGATCGCGCGGCTGGCGCTGGGAGAAGAGGTGCTCGAGGTCGAGCTCGACGTCGTGGACGGCGAGCCGGGCGACGAGGTGGTTGAGCTGTTCGGTGCCCGACCGCCGGCGGATGTCGGCGGCCACCGCGCAGGCATCCGAGCCGCGCAGGATGTCCTCGATGAAGGAGGTCATGTTGCCGCGGGGACCGGCCTCGACGAAGATCGCGCACGCCGTCCTCGTACAGAGCCTCGATCGTCTCGCGGAAGCGCACCGGCCGGGTCCAGTGCTCGACCAGCAGCTCGCGCATCTCGTCGGGGCTCTGCGGGCAGGGAGCGGCCGTCGTGCATGACCACATCGGCAGCTCCGGCGCGCGCACGGGGAGCCCGGCGAAGGTGGCTCGCAGGTCCTCGGCGAAGGGGGCGAACAGAGGCGTGTGGACGGCGCGGTCGTACGGCAGCTGCTCGCACATCAGCCCCTCGGCCAGGGCGAGCTCACGCGCCCGCGCGGCAGCGCCGGCCTCGCCCACGAGCACCGCCTGGTGGGGGCAGTTGTCCATCGCCAGGAACAGCTCCCCCCCGGCCTCCCGTGCGATCCGCAGGGCCGCCTCCGCGTCCGCCCCGAGCGCCAGCAGCACGGCGGCCGGGACCTCGTGGCGTCCGGCCGCGTCCGCGTAGGACGCGTACAGACCGTGGCAGAAGGCCGCGAGCCGATCGTCGGTCTCGAGGTCGAGCGCGCCCGCCGCCATCGCCGCCGAGTGCTCGCCGGTGCTGTGGCCGACGAGCGCGTCGCAGCGGCCGACCAGGCGCCGCAGCACGGCGTGGACGGCGGCGTTGGCGGTCAGCACCGCCTCCACGGCGATGTCGAGCTCCATCAGGCGGGCCTCCCCCCGAGCCCGCTCCTGCATCGGAGAAGGACGGCCGCGGGAAGACCCAGTCGCTGAGCAGATGCCCGCGCGGATGCCCGGCGTAGAGCCCGTCGATGCGGTCGAAGGCGGCGCGTGCCTCGGGAAAGCGCATGCACAGCTCGGCGAGCATCCCCGGGTACTGGGCGCCCTCGCCGGGGAACACGAAGGCGACCTTGGCCTCGCGCCCGAGCGGCGTGCGCCTCGAAGTAGATCCCGGAGGTCGTCTTGATGCGCTCACACGCGGGGTCGCCCAGCCTCTCGGCGGCCTGTGTGAGCTTCTCGCGCAGATCGTCGAGCGAGCCCGCCACGATCGCGAGCCTGCGCGGCTCGGCAAGCTCGCCGACCCGCCTGCTGAGCGTGTAGGCGAGATCCTCGAGCGCCGGGCAGGCGCCGTCCGCCAGCGCGGCGAGCAGCTCCTGGGCGCGCTCCCGCAGCTCTCCGCCCAGAGCCGGCCTCGAGGATGAAGAGCTCGCTGTCCCAGGGCGGCGCGTGCTCGGCGGTCTGCTCCAGACCCCATTCCTCGAGTACCGCGTGGGCGTTGATGCCGCCGAAGCCGAAGGCGTTGACGCCGGCCCGCCGCGGGGCCCCGGGCGGCGTGGATCCAGGGGCGGGTTTCGGTGTTGATGTAGAAGGGCGTGCGCTCGAGCCCGAGCTCCGGGTTGGGCTCCTCGCAGTTCAGCGTCGGCGGCAGCACCCGGTGGTGCAGCGCCAGCGCCGTCTTGATCAGTCCCGCGACGCCGGCGGCCGGGATCGTGTGGCTGATCATCGACTTGACGGTGCCGATGCGCGCACCGCGGGAAGCTCGCCATCGCGCTCGCCGAACACGCGTGTGAGCGCCTGGATCTCGACGACGTCGCCGACCGGCGTGCCGGTCCCGTGGGCCTCGATCAGCCCGACCGTGTGCGGCTCCACGCCGGCCGCCTCGTAGGCACGTCGCAGCGCGAGCTCCTCGCCCTCGACCCGCGGGGCCATCACGCTCAGTCCGCGCCCGTCGCTGGCGACGCCGACGCCCCGGATGACCGCGTACACGCGATCGCCGTCGCGCACCGCGTCCTCGGCGCGCTTGAGCACGACTGCCCCGATCCCCTCGCCGAGCAGCGTGCCGTCGGCGTCCCGGTCGAAGGCCCGCAGCTGCTGCCTGCGCGAGAGCGCTCCGAGCCGGCAGAAGAGGTTCAGCGTGGCGACCGGCATCCACACCTGCGAGCCGCCCGCGATCGCCAGGTCGCAGTCTCCGGCGAGCAGGTCGCGGACCGTCTGCTGGACCGCCACGAGCGAGGACGCGCAGGCGGCGTCGACCGTGTAGGCGGGACCCATCAGGTCGAGCCGGTTGGCGATCCGGCCGACGATGATGTTCGGGATCAGGCCCGGGACGGTCTCGGGACCGAGGTCGGGGAGCACGCCCTGGAGCTCGCTGCGCAACCGTTCGAGCTGCTCCTCGCTGCTGTCGGGGTACAGGCTGCGGATCAGCTCGATGGTCTGGCCGATCACCATCATCCGCTGCACGGCGATCGCGTTGCCGCCGTTCAGGTAGGTGCCCTTGCCGAGCACGACCGCGGTGCGCGCCCGCACCTGCTCGGGCAACTCGCCCTGGCGCGCGTCGGCGAGCGCGTCGCTGGCGACGCGCAGAGCCAGCCACTGGTCGGGCTCTCCGCCGACCGCCACCGGCGGAATGCCGTAGGCGAGCGGCTCGAAGCGGGCCAGCCCGCCGAGGTACCCCCCGCGCTGGCAGTAGGTGCGATCGGTGTCGGCGAACTCGGGGTCGTAGTAGACGGCCGGATCCCAGGCCTCCGGCGGCGGCTCGGAGGTCGCGTCGACGCCGGCGACGATGTTGTGCCAGTAGGCGTCGAGGTCCTCGGCGCCCGGGAACAGGCACGCCATCCCGACGATCGCGACACCGCCGTCGGTGCTCACGCGCGCGCCTCCGCGAGCCGGTTCAAGCGTCTGCGTGCCGACCCCGACGACGTCCTCGAGCGTGGCGAGCAGGCGGCCCTCGGAGTCGTAGAACCAGTGGTCGGCGTGACACAGCGGGGCGCCGCTCTCCGGCCGGATCCGAAGCTCGTGGCGAACGGGACCCACCCCGGTCATCGCCGCCGTGCGTCGCCACGCGCCGATCTGGGCGGGCAGCAGCGTCACGTCCCACTGCAGGCGCGCCCACAGGACCTGCACCTGCAGGGCGCTGTCGAGCATGATCGGGTCCAGCAGCCAGCGCAGCCCCTCTGTCCCGTCCACGCTCTCGGCCGGGATCGAGCGCGCCAGCAGCGAGCGGGCACCACGCTCGTCCATCCCCTCGATCGCCAGGATCCCCTGGAACAGCGGTCCGTGGAAGAGCAGCTCGCGGTAGGCGGCCGCGATGTCCAGCGGGAACGGGGCCAGCTCCTCGAGTGCCGCCGGGGCCCCGACACTCGGGCCGGACGCCTGCTCGACCGGCTGGACGCTCGCCCGGTAGTGCGGACGACCCGGGGCGGCCGGACCGATCGTGGCCTCGATCTCCCCGTCCTCGCCCCCGGTGGCGTCGACACGCAGGGTCACGGGACGGTCGTCCTCGAAGCTCACCCCGTCGAACAGGCGGATGTCGCGCAGGCCTGCGATGCGCACGCCGCCCGCGGCCGCCGCGGCCTCGCCCATCAGCTCCATCGCAACCGCGAACGGGAGCACCGGGCGGCCGTCGATGCGGTGATCGTTCAGATAGCGGTGCCGCCGCGGGTCCAGCTCGACCTCCAGCTGCAGCGCGCCCGCACGAGCGCCCGCCTGCGGAGGCGCCGCCAGCTCGCGGGCTCCGAACAGCAGCGGCAGACCGTCCGCGCGCTCGCCCAGCGGCAACCCGGACGGGGACGCCGCGTCCAACCCGCCGGCCGCGCCGATCACCACCTCGGCCTCGCCCTTGCGTCCCCGCAGGAGCTCCTCTTCCAGCAGCGCGCATCCCTGCTCGAGTCCGATCAGGGGCACCCCGCGGCTCTCGAACTGCCGCTCGAGCTCAGCTGAGACCATCCCGGCCGAGCGCCACGGGCCCCAGTCGATCGTGACCACGCGCCCGGCCCAGCGGCGGTCGAGCTCGTGGGCAAGCTTGGCGAGCACCTCGCTGGCGGCCGCGTAGTCGGCCTGGCCACGGTTTCCGAAGCGCCCCGAGACCGACCCGAACAGCACCAGGAAGCGCAGCGAGTCGGGCCGCAGCCGCCGCGCGAGGGTTCTCGCGGCACCGGCCTTGGCGTCCATCACACGCAGCAGCGAGTCGCGCGACTTGTCTCTGACCAGGCGATCCTCGATCAGGCCGGCGCCGTGGATCACCCCGTCGAGCCTGCCGTGGCGGGCGTAGACGTCGTCGATCAGCGCCCCGAAGGCCTGTTCGTCGGCCACGTCGCAGACGACGTACTCGACGGCGGCGCCGGTCTCACGCAGGCTGTGCAGGTTCTGGCGCAGCTCGCGCTCGTGCATTATCCGACGGCACTCGCGCTCGATCAGCGCGGGCTTCAGCTCGCCTCCCCGAGCGCGACGACGCTCGATCAGGAGCGCACGCAGCGCTGCCGGCTCCGCGGCTGTCGCGGTGGCGGGATCCTCCTCGGTCTCCGGCGTCCTGCCCACGAGCACGAGCGTCGGCCGGTGACGCAGCGCGAGGCGCCGGGCGACGTGGGCCGTGATCCCACGCCCGCCGCCGGTGATCAGCAGCACCGAGCCCTGCTCCAGCAGGGCTCCCGCAGGGCGCGCCGGGGTGGGCGCCGGGGTGGGCGACGGACGTAGCTGAAGGCGCGTGCGCAGCTGCTCGCGGTAGCCGACCTCGATCAGCCCGTCCGCCGCGGTCAGCTCGGCGTGCAGCTGGGTCGCCGCCAGGACGGGATCCGCGGTGGAGAGGTCCACCGCCTTGGTGCGCACCTGCGGCCACTCGCCGGCGAGGCTCTTCACGAAGCCGGGGATCGCGCCCTGCTCGAAGGACCCCGCCTCGAGGCCTGCGGGCACGGCCTCCGAGTCGGCGGCGTCCGGACGCACCCCGAAATCCCCACCGAGGCGGGTCGCGGCGAGCACCGCGGCGCCGCCCGCGGCGGCGGCGGTCTCGAGATCCTGCCCGAGGGCGGCGGCGAGGACCAGCAGGGAGTCCACGGCGCCATACACGGGAGGGTCGGCGGACAGCGCCGCGAGATGGACCAGCGCCTTCACGCCGCCGGCGCGGCGCAGCTCCTCGGCCAGGGTCCGCGCCCGCTCCTCGCCGAGCGGATGCTCCTCCACCGGCAGGCGCCGCACATCGTGACCTTCGCCGGCGAGTACGCTCGCCAGCGCCTCCCCGACACCGGTGCCGTCATCGAGGATCACGACCGCGCCCTCGCCCGCTAGATCGACGGTGGCCCGGATCGCTGGAGCGCTGGTTGCCTGCAGGACGAACCGGCCGATGCGCTCCTCCTCGGCCGGCCCGTTTTCAAAAGGGCGTTCGCCCTCCGCGCGTCGCCAGGCGCCCCGGCGGCGGTGCTCCCGTTGCCGGAGCTCGCGCCCAGCGACGCCTCGATCGTGTCGATCACGGCTCGCAGCGTCCTGCTGGCCGTCAGCTCCTCCATGTCGATCGCACCCCGATCTCCGTCGGAGAGGCTCTGGGTGAAGCTGCCTGCGATCTCGACGCGCTTGATCGAGTCGATGCCGAGGTCGCCCTCCAGGTCCGCGTCGAGCGCGAGCATCTCGGCCGGGTAGCCGGTGCGCTCGCTCACCAGCTCCAGCAACCGCGCCTCGATCGCCTCGCGGCTCAGCGCCGCCCCGTCGCCCGGCGGCGACCCGTTGGTCGCGGCCGCGGAGGCGACGGCGGGCGCCGGGTCGCCGGCTCCCCCCGGGACGGCCGCCGGTGCGTCGGCGGGCGGCGCCGCGGGCGCGCCGGCTCCAGCGGGGACGGGCGAGACGGCGGCGGGCGGCGCCTGCCCCAGCGCCGCCCGCGCGGCGCGGCGGCGGCGCTGCACGTGCGGCCCGCGGCAGCGGCGCCAACGTCTGCCCCTGGCCGCCGAGGTAGCCCAGCATCACGGCCCGCTGTGTCTCGAGGAACTGCTGCATCACCTGCTGGTGGGCGATCATCACGTCGGCGACGCGATCGCCGCCGAGGACCGCGCCGGAGGAGAAACCGTCGGGCGCCGCGGGCGGCGGCGAGGGCGGACTGTGGGACGGATGGGCGCTCGCGAGCTCCCCCGCCGCGGGTGCGGGCGCCGCCGGCACCGAGCCCCCGTTCATGCTCGTTGTCATGGGTCCTGGCTCCTGTTGGTGGGTTGCATGGATCGGCTCCGGCAGCGGCCGCGGCTCGCCGGCGGGCCAGGCGCGGCCACCGTCGAGCAGCCACGCCCCGGATGGATGGACGCCGGCCCGATCGCCCCCCACGCGATCGGCCCTGGCGGCCGGGCGCCCCCGGAACAGGGGCATCGGGTCGAACCGCACTCCCTCGGCCGCCAGCGCGGCCAGGCAGTGGAGCATCGACACCAGGCCCGGGCGGCCGGAGCGTTCGACCGGCACGGCGAGGTGCTCGCGACCCTCGAGGATCTGCCCGACCAGCCCGCTGAGCACCGAACGGGGACCGACCTCGAGGAACACCCGAGCGCCGTCCTCGTACATCGAGACGATCTCCTTCACGAACTCGACCGGGCGGATCAGGTGCTCGGCGAGCAACGTCACGATCGCCCGCGGGTCGCCGGCGTGGGCCTGCCCGGTCGTGTTCGAGTAGACCGGCACCCGCGGAGGCACGATCGTCGCCTGGGCCAGCACCTCCGCCAGCTGCTGCTGGGCGGCCGCCACGAGCGGCGAATGAAATGCGCACGCGACCGGCAGCAGGCGCGCGCTGAGCCCGAGCTCGGCGCAGCGTGCGACGGCCGCCTCGACGTGCTCGCGGGGTCCCGAGAGCACCGTCTGACGGGGGGAGTTGAGGTTCGCGACCACGACCCCGGAGCCCTCGAGCAGCGGCGCGAGCTGCTCCGCCGTGGCCTCGACGGCCGCCATCGCGCCGGCCTCGGCGGCGGCCGCCTGCTTCATGAAGCGGCCCCTCGCCTCGGAAAGCTCCAGCAGCTGGGTCGCGTCGATCGCACCCGCGGCGGCGAGGGCGACGAACTCGCCGTAGCTGTGGCCGGCGGTCATCTGGGGGGTGATCCCGAGCGTCTCGAGCACGCTCATCCAGGCGAGCTCGGCGGCACCCAGCGCCGGCTGCGCGACGTGCGTGTCGGTGAGAGCGGCCTGGAGCGCGCGCTTGTCCTCGGCCGCCAGCGCCGGGGGCGGGAACACGAAGCCGGACAGGGGACGCTCGTGGCGGCCGGCCAGTACCCGGTCGGCCAGCTCGAAGCGCTCGCGCGCCTGCGGGAAAGCGATCGCCAACTCGCGACCCATGTCGAGGACCTGGGAGCCCTGACCCGGGAACAGGAAGGCGAGCCTTCCCTCCTCGGCGAGGGGACGCTCGGAGAAGTGGATGCCGTCGCGCTCGTGCACGGTCGCGGCCCCCGAGGCCAGCAGTTCGCGGCAGCGTGCCAGCTTCTCCAGGACCTCTTCTCCGGACTCGACCACCACCGCCAGCACGGCCCCACCGGGCTCGGCGGAGCCGAACCTCCCCGCGAGCTCGTGCGCCACCACATCGACCGACGGAGGCTCCTCGCCGGCGAGCCGTTCGGCCAGCTCCTCGGTGGCTGCGATCAGCTCTGCGCGCGTGCCGCTCCACATCAGCAGCTCGGCCGGCCAGCGCGGCACGGCGGCGTCCGGCTGGCCCAGGAAGTCGCCGCCGTACTCCTCCAGGACGACGTGGAAGTCGGTGCCGCCGAAGCCGAACGCGCTGACGCCGGCGCGGCGCGGGTGGGGTGCGCCGCCGGTCAGCCACGGGCGGGCCTCGGTGTTGACGTAGAACGGACTCGCGGGGAAGTCGGCCTTCGGGTTCGGTTCGCTGACCCCGATCGTCGGCGGCAGCACGCGGTGGTGCAGCGCGAGCGCCGCCTTGATCAGGCCGGCCACGCCGGCCGTGGCCTTGGTGTGGCCGATCATCGACTTGACCGAGCCGATGGCGCACCACTGGCGCTCCTCGGAGTGCTCGCCGAAGACCGTGCTGAGCGCCTCGACCTCGGCGCCGTCGCCGGCGACCGTGCCCGTGCCGTGAGCCTCGACGAGGCCGACCGTGGCCGGCGACACCCGCGCCTGCGCGTAGGCCCGACGAAGGGCCCGCATCTGCCCCTCCGGGCGCGGCGCGGTGAGGCTGCGGTCGCGCCCGTCGCTGGCGGCTCCCACGCCGCGGATCACGGCGTAGATGCGGTCGCCGTCGCGCTCCGCGTCGGCGAGCCGCTTGAGCACGACGGTCGCGAACCCCTCGCTGATGGCGATCCCGTCCGCGGACGCGTCGAAGGGCCGGCAGCGGCCGGTCGGCGAGAGCGCGTGGGTCTTGGCGAAGCACAGGTAGGCGAACGGGTTCTGGATCGCGTCGACGCCGCCCGCCAGCACCATGTCGCTGGTTCCCCCCTGCAGCTCCCGGACGCCGAGACCGATGGCGCCGAGCGAGGAGGCGCAGGCCGCGTCCACGGTGTAGTTGGTCCCCCCGAGGTCGAGCCGGTTGGCGATGCGTCCGGCGGCGACGTTCATCAGCAGTCCCGCGAAGCTGTCCTCGGTCCACTCCGGGAGCCGCTCGAACAGCTGCTCCTGCAGCTCGGGGTGGGCGTCCCCGAGCAGCGACGGCAGTGCCGAGCGCACCGTGTAGCCGACCGACGTGTCGGCCCCGCCGCCACCCGCGCCGAGGATCACCGAGGTTCGCTCGCGGTCGAACGGACGCTGCCGCGTAGCCGGCGTCCTCGAGCGCCGCCTGGGCGCACAGCAGTGCCAGCAGCTGGAACGGCTCGATCGACTGCAGCGACTTCGGCGGCAGCCCGAGGGCCAGCGGGTCGAGCGGCACCGGGTCGATGAAGCCTCCCCAGCGCGAGTAGACCTTGTCCGGCGCGGACGGGTCGGGGTCGAACATCCGCCGCCAGTCCCAGCGCTCCGGCGGCACCTCGCGGATCGCGTCGACCTTCTCGAGGATGTTGGCCCAGAAGCTCTCCGCGTCCCGTGCGCCGGGAAGGATGCAGCCGAGGCCGATGATCGCGACGTCGGCCGGTGGCGGCGGCTCGGGTCGCGCGACCGCGCGCGCCGGCGTGCGGCCCAGGCGCCGGGCAGCCTCGACGGCGCCGTCGGGAGACCTCGCCGTGCAGCTCGGCGATCGTCGTGACCGAGTCGCGCAGCGCGGCCACCTGGCCGATCATGTACATCCCCCGCTCCCACTGGTCCTGCTCGGAGACGGCCACCAGCTCGGGCTTGCCGCTCGCGCCCTCGGCGACGGCCGCGTCCGCGGCCTCGGCGGCGGGCGCGTCCCCTCCGCACCCGGGCCGGCGAGCCGGTCCACGCCCTTGGCGGCGACCCGCAGGCGGCCGATGTTGAGCGCCTCGAGCTCCATGCGGCGCTGCTCGGGGTCGACGCCGGAAGCCTCCAGACGGCGGCGCTCGGCGCTCGAACAGCTCCACGAACGGTGACGGCAGGCAGCGGGTGGCGTGACCCGGTCCGCTCTCCAGCAGCGCCGTCTGCTCGGCGGCGAGCGCAGCCGCCTGGAAAGCGCCCGGTGATCGCGCCCGTCTGCACCGCCTCCTCCGTGAACAGGTACGCGGTGCCCATCAGCGCGCCGACGCGGCGCCCCGCGGGCACTCACGCTCGCGGCACTCGCCGCCGCCATCGCGGCGGAGCGTCCGTCGTGGATCCCTCCGGCGAGCAGCACGTGACAGTCCGACAGCTCGTCGCCGCAGCTCCTCGACCAGGACCCGCAGCATCGTGTCCCACAGCACGAAGCTCGTGCGCGGGCCGACGTGGCCGCCGCACTCGCGCCCCTCGAACACGAACCGCCGCGCGCCGTCACGGAGGTAGAGCCGCAGCAGATGCGGGAGACGGCACGTGCAGATAGGTCGCGATGCCCTCGCTCCTCGAGCTCACGCGCCTGGTCGGGGCGCCCGCCCGCGATCAGGGCGAACGGGGGCCGGTGCGCGCGCACGGCGGCGAGCTGCTCGGCTCGCAGCTCGGCCGGCACGAAGCCGAGGATGCCGACGCCCCACGAGCGCTCGCCCAGCAGTCCGGCGGTGCTCGCCAGCAGCGCGTCGGCCTCGCCGCCGCGCATCAGGGCGAGAGCCAGGAACGGCAGGCGCTCCCTCCTCGGGCGACGGCCTCGGCGAACTCGGCCCGGTCGCTGACCCGCGTCATCGGACCCTGCACGAGCGGGTAGCGAGTCCGGTGCGAGCGCGCGAGCGGGCTGTCCTCGGCGAGCGGGTTCTCGTCGCTCGAGCGTCTCCGCCGCAGCGTCGATCGCGGCGCGCAGGCCGTCGATGATTCCCGCGACGGTGCCGAAGCGCCGGCCAAGCTCGCCGGCGAGGGCCACATCCTGCCCGAGCGGAAGCACCTCGCCGCGGGCGACGGCCTCTGTCACCGCGGCGCGCCAGCGCTCGCGCCCATCAGCTTCCGAGGCCAGTTCCCGCTCGGCCTGACACAGCTGCTCCAGTGTGTCCAGGCCCGGGCGCCGGTGCGCCTGGAAGCCGCGCTCGGAGCTCGGCGCCCACGATCACCGTCTCGCTCCCGTCGGCGCCGGCGAGCGCCACGCGCAGCTCCTGCGGCGCCGGGGACTCGCGGCTGAGCAGCAGCTGGGAGTCGAGCACCGCTCCCGCGGCCCCGCACGCACAGGCCGCGGCGATCGTGCGCAGGCCGATCCCTCCGTGCGCGAAGACCGGGATCCGGAGCGCGTCGACGAGCTGCTGGCAGAGCACGAACGCGCCGCTCGTCTCCGATCCAGCCGCCGGCCTCCTGGCCCTTGGCTATGACCGCGTCGGCGCCGGCCTCCTGGGCGGCGAGCGCTTCCCGCAGCGAAGCCGCGACCACGATCGCCCTGGCACCGGCCTCGCCTACACGCGCGACCCTGCCTGACAGCCCTCCGGCCCCATCGTCCTGCGCCGCCGCGCCGGCGAGCAGAACCGCCTGCAGGCGCCCGCCCTCGGAGGCGAGAACCGCTTCCAGCAGCTGGTCCTCCTCAACCAGCACGCCGCAGTCACCTCGGCCCAGCTCGCACAGCCTACGGAGCTCCCGGAGCGCCGCCTGCGGCTCCCGGGCGAAGGCGAGGTTCAGCACCCCGAGCTCTCCGGCGCGGCTGCCGGCGATCGGGACCGCTGCCCCGGGCGAACCCAGCGGGCACATCACTATGAGTTCGAACAAGCGCGCACCAATCCGTAGGGCGACGACAGGCGGAGCTTGCGGGCTCTCCACCACGGAGCTTGCGGACTCTCGCCCACGGGTGGGGAGCCGGTCAAGCGCTCCCGGCGAACCTTGCCCAAAGGGGCAAGGCGCGTTGACCGGGTCCTGCGGCGAGCCTAAGGTGCTGCGCCACCGAGGCGCACGTGGCGGTATAAGCAACAGGCGACCGACCACGCCCGCAAGCGACCGACCGCGCCCCGGAGGGAGCAGAGACGATGACCAGACTCGCCCGCGTGACCGCCCTCGTGCTGATCCTGCTGGCCCTCGGCGCCGCCACCGCCGCGGCCGCCAGCCTCTCGGGCACCTACGTCACCACGGTCAAGAACGACGGGGCCCTGAGCGGGACCTACCACATCACCTTCCAGCCGGGCAAGTTCACCCTGCATGCTCCCTACGGCATCACCGGGCACGGGACATACTCGATCTCCGGCTCGAAGATCACCCTGCACGGTCCCAGCGCCAGCTGCACCTCGGCCGGCACCTACACCTTCAGCGTCTCCGGCTCGTCGCTCACGTTCAGGAAGATCAAGGACTCCTGCCCGCGCGCGGCGATCCTGACGGCGCACGCGCTCAAGCGCACCTAGCGCCCGCAGGTCCCCCGGCGTAGCGGCCCGGCAAGCACCGCGGCGCACGACCGCGCCGCCGCTCCCCTACTCGTACTGAAGGGCCTCGAGCACGTTCATGCGCGCCGCGCGGCGCGCCGGGAAGACCGCCGCCAGGACGCCGCAGACGATGGCCGCAAGCACGAACACCACCAGCGTTCCGACCGGAACGGTGAAGGCCGGATATTCGATCGCCTGGCCCACCATCAGCGCAAGCAGGATGCCGAGGGGAATCCCCAGGGCGGCGCCGATCAGGGCGGTGACGATGCTCTCGTGGCGGATCATCGAGCGCAGCTGCCTGCGGGTCATCCCCACGGCACGCAGCATCCCCAGCTCGCGGGTGCGCTCGAACACGCTCAGCAGCAGCGTGTTGACGATCCCGAACAGGCTCACCAGGATCGACAGCGACAGCAGCACGTAGAGGAGGTTCAGCAACGTTTCGATGCCTTTCTCCTGGTTCTTCTTGAATTCGGCCTCGGTCTGGATCTTCGCGTTCGGGAAGGCCCGCATCACCTGCTGCAGGCGCGACGTGTTGGCCGCCGTCGGGCCCCCGGCGACCTCGACGAACGCGTAGATGTTCTGCGGGTCCTCGTATTCGGAGTCGAAGCGGCTGGTGGACACGGTCACATCGCCGAACGGCGAGCCACCTTTGTTGGGCTTGAAGATGCCCTCCAGGCGCAGTTCCATCGTGTTGCCCGCGGGCGTCTCGACATTGATCGGCGAGCCGACGTGGAGGTGGAGTTCCTTGGCGTAGTCCTTGGAGACGAAGGCTCCGTCTTCGCCGAGCCGGGCCGGGACCGCCGGCGAGCCCACCTGCCAATGGACCCGTACCACGCGACTGATGTCCGGCGCAACGCCGGAAACCGTGATGTTCGAGTTGAACGCCCGGCCCGAACCGGTGCGTACGCCCGAGACCGCCGTCACGCCCGGAACGGCGCGGATCGCGACCTCGGAGGCCGTCGAGATGGGCGAGAAGTTGTTCGTAGACGTGATCGCGTAGTCGCCCTTGAAGGTCTCGTCCACGGCGGTCGAGAAGGTCGACTTCAGCCCCGCCCCGAGGACCGCGACGAAGGTCACGAGCGCCAGCCCGATCATCAGCGCGGCGGCCGTGGAAGCCGTGCGCGTGGGATTGCGCTCCGAGTTGGCCCGCGCGAGCCGCCCGGCGACTCCCGCGATCCGCGTGGACGGCCAGCCGAGCACCGCCGCCAGCGGCGGGACGAGCCGCTTGGCCAGCATCGCCACCGCCAAGAAGAAGGCGGCGGCTCCGACGCCGATCGCCAGCAGCCGCTGTCCGCTGCTGAGGCCGCCCACGAACAGCCCCACCAGCATCAGCACGAGCGCCCCGACGAGCGTGATCGTGGCAGCGTAGGGCCCGAGCCTGGCGAAGCGCGACGGAGGCAGCACCGCCCCCTCGCGGACGGCGGCGATCGGTGGCACCTGGGTTGCCCTCAGCGCGGGGCGCAGGGCCGCCAGCAGCGTCACCACCACTCCCACCGCCAGCGACACCACGACCGTTCTCGTCGCGACCACCGTCGACGCCTGCGGGAGGTCGATGCCGAAGGACTTGAACAGCGAGTTCAGCCCCTTCGCGAGTCCGATCCCGAGCACCAGTCCGACGGCCGATGCGAGCAGCCCGATCACGAGCGCTTCGAGCAGCACGGTGCGCCGTACCTGGCGCCTGGTCGCCCCCAGCGTGCGCAGCGTGGCCAGCTCGCGGGTGCGCTGGGCGATCGTGATCGACAGCGTGTTGGCGATCACGAAGCTGCCGACGAACAGCGCGATGCCGGCGAAGGCGAGCAGGAAGTTCTGGATGATGTTCAGGAACCCGCTCGTGTCGTGGGTCGCCTTCTTGGCCTGGGCGGTCCCCGTTCGCGCCTGGGCGTCGGGCGGCAGCAGGGGCCGGATCTCGCGCAGCACCTGCTGGCGGGTGTAGCCGGGGCTGACGGCGATCGAGATCGAGTTCAGCCGCCCCACCAGGTTGAACAGGTGCTGGGCGACGGGGAAGTCGAAGATCGCCATCGTGGCTCCACCGAGCGAGGCCACGCCGCCGATCCGCACGACCCCCGCGATCCGCAGCCGCTGCTCGGCTCCGCGCGCGATCACCCCGATCGTCTGGCCGACGCGAAAGCCGTGCCGTTCGGCGGTGTTGTCGTCGATTCCGACCTCGCCCGGGCCCGAGGGCCAGGCGCCCGCCACCAGCGTGAGCGGGTTGAAGCGCTGGTTGCCGTGCGGGTGGACGCTGAAGGCCAGTCCCGGGGCGCCGCCGGCCGTCAGCACCTTGCCGTCGCGGCCGACGAGGTCGGCGGTGGAGGTGATGCCCCCCTGCGCCTGCTGGACCCCCTTCAGCGCGCGGACCTGCGTGAGCAGCGATTCCGGGAAGGACGGCGCGGACTGCCCATTGCGTTCGCTTTCGCCTTCTTCTTCGATCGCGCTGTGCGCCGAGATGACGATGTCGGTGCGCTTATAGACTTCTTGGAAGACCGTCCCGAAGGCGGACTTGATCGTGTCGGTGAGGATGTAGGTGCCGCTGATCATCGCGACCCCGAGCACGATCGCGACGGCCGTGAGGGCGGCGCGCAGCTTGCGGGAGCTGAGGCTCTTGAGCGCGAAGCGGGTCAATCGGCGAGCTCCCCGATCACGTTCAGGATCTCCGCCGCACTGACGTCGGTCAGCTCCTTGACCACCCGCCCGTCGGCGATGAACAGGATCCGGTCGGCGATCGAGGCGGCGCGGGGATCGTGCGTGACCATCACCGTCGTCTGTCCGTAGTCCTCGATCGAGCGCCGCAGCAGCTCGAGGATCTCGGTGCCGATCTTCGAATCGAGGTTGCCCGTCGGCTCGTCCGCAAGCAACACAGTCGGGCGCGTGATCAGCGCCCGAGCGATGGCCACCCGCTGCTGCTCTCCACCCGACAGCTGCGAGGGCCGGTGGCTGCGGCGGTCGGAGAGACCGAGTTTCGCCATCACCTCCTGAACCCACTCGCGGTCGGGATGCTCGCCCGCGATCGCCAGCGGCAGCGTCACGTTCTCTTCCGCGTCGAGCATCGGCAGCAGGTTGAAGAACTGGAAGATGAAGCCGATGTGGTCGCGGCGGAGTCGCGTCAGTTCGGCATCCCCCAAGCCGTTGAGCTCGGTGCCGGCGATGCTGACCGACCCCTCGGTGGGCGTGTCCAGGCCCGCCAGCAGGTGCATCAGGGTGGACTTGCCCGACCCGGACGGCCCCATCACCGCCACCAGTTCGCGGTCCCTCACGTCCAGATCGACGCCGCGTAGGGCCTCCACGGCCGTGGCGCCCTCGCCGAAACGGCGGATCAGTCCCCGAGCCGTGACCGGTGCCCCGGCGACGGCCGGGGCGGTGGTGTTGTCTGCGAGCGCCATCCGCTCTGGTCCAAGCTACCCGATTGCGCGTCCGCTACCCGCGAAGCTCTCGGCCGGCGAAGCGCCGGCTTGCCCTTAAGTGCCGGAATGCTTGCCTCTTCCGCCGCCTTCGGGTTTAACGTCTTTTGCGCCGGCCGTGTTCGGGCGCTTTGTCGCGCCAGGCCGTGCGGGGCAGCCGTGGCTCATCGCCCGCGGCGACGGGCCACGGAGGAAAACTAGTCACTGGAGGACCGATGGCGACGAGGAAAGCGCTCCTGGGCCTTGGGATCATGGCCACCATCCTGTTCGCGTGCAGCGCGCCGGCGCTCGCCCGTTCCCGCGCCGCCGTCGTGCCCGCTGCCGAAGGAGCGGCCTGCACGATCGGCTCGCTGCCCTCGTTCGTGGACCAGGGCGAGGGCACCAGCGCATCCAGCGTGGCCGACTACGTGAAGGTCTCGTGCAACCCCGAATACGCCGGCCGTTCGGTGAAAGTGACGGCCACCGAGCTGTTCAATCGCTGCTCGGACAAACTCGAGTGGGTCGGCCGAGTGGAATGGCCGATCCTGAAATTCCTCGGCCTGGTGGGCATCGGCAAGAGCGTCACGCTGCGTCTCGACGACGCCGGCAACACCTGGGCGGTCGTGTTCGCGGGGCCCGGCTGCGCGGGCGGTGAAAGCCTCATCAGCGCGCACCTCGAAGCGCCGCCGTTCTCCACCGTGACCACCGGCTTCACGGTCCTCGCCCCGCGGGTCACCCCACCCGGGGCTTCCGTGTCCCCGAGCGAAATCACACTCGGGGACCTGGCCAGCTCCTTCGGCGCGATCGTGCAGGTGGAGTTCCCGGCCGTGTTCGCCGAGGACTGGGTGACGATCAACTCCGAACAGCTGGCGGCGCGCTGCAAGATACCCCCGCACCTGATCTGGTTCGGGCCGAACCTGAAACTGCTCGGGTTCGGGGCGGAATCCTCCGCCAGGGTGCAACTCGACGACGACGGCAACGCGTTCGCGGTCGTGTTCGGCGCCTTCTCATGCGCCCCCGGCACGAGCGACATCGAAGCGAGCCTCGAAGAAGCGCCCTACACGACCTTCACGACCAAATTGACGCTGCTGGCTCCGCAGCCACCGGGACCCTAGACCTCCGCAGACGCGGCGTAGACCTCCGCGGCGCGGCGCGTTGTACCGTGCTGGGCTGGAATGCGGACAGTCCAGCTCGGCCGGACCGGTATGGAGATCACGCGGCTCGGATTCGGGGCGTGGGCGATCGGTGGCGGCGAGTGGGAGTTCGGGTGGGGACCGCAGGAGGATGAGGCGTCCCTCGGCGCCATCCACCGGGCCCTCGAGCTGGGCGTCAACTGGATCGACACCGCGGCCGCCTACGGCTTCGGGCACTCCGAGGAGCTCGTCGGACGGGTCCTGCAGGGGCTGGCCGAGCCCCCCTACGTGTTCACCAAGTGCTCGCTGCTGGAAGGCCCCGGGCGCAAGGTGCTCCACAACCTGCAGCGAGACTCGATCATGCGCGAGGCACACGCGAGCCTCGAACGCCTCGGCATGCAGGCGATCGACCTCTACCAGATCCACTGGCCGATCCCCCCTGAGGACATAGAGCAGGGGTGGGCCGCGCTGGCAGAGCTGCGCGAGCAGGGACTCGTGCGCCACATCGGCGTCTCGAACATCAGCGTCGGCAAGCTGGAGCGCATCCAGCAGATCGCGCCGGTGGAGACGCTGCAACCGGAGTACTCGCTGATCGAGCGCGACGCGGAGCCGAAGCTGCTCCCCTTCGCCGAGCGCGAGGGGATCGGCGTGATCGTGTACTCGCCGATGGGCTCGGGCATGCTCACAGGCGCGATGACCCGCGAGCGCCTGCAGGGGCTCGCCCCGGAGGACTGGCGCCGCCGCGATGAGCGCTTCAACGAGCCGCAGCTGTCGGAGAACCTTGCCCTGGTCGAGCGCCTCGCGGTGGTGGCTGAGCGCCACGACGTCACGGCCGGCGCGGTCGCGGTCGCCTGGACGCTGGCGAATCCGGCCGTGGACGGGGCGATCGTGGGCTTCCGTTCGGCCGCACAGGTCGACCCGGTGCTCGCCGCCGCGGACCTGCAGCTGAGCCCCGAGGACGTGCGCGAGATCGAAGGCGCCTAGGCGTCGCCGCGCCACTTCGGTGCCCGCCATTTCGGCCCGGCTTCGACTGTATGGCACCGCGCAGCGCCGCAGGCTAACGTCCTGAGCGGTGATCCTCGGCGTCGGCGACGTGCATGTCCAGATCCCCCATAGGCGGGAGGCCGAAGCGGTAATGGCGGCAGCCGCCGGGCAGGCGCTCGCGGAGGACGGCTGCCTCTCGTTCGTGTTCGCGGAGGTGCTCGAGGACCCCGGCCACTTCGTGGTGCTGGAGAGCTGGAGCGACCGCGAGGCGATCGAGCGCCACTATCGGTCGCCGGCCTTCGCCGACTACCAGCGAGACATCGCGCGGGTGCTGGTGCGCGAATCCGAGTACCGGCTGCACCTGGTCCAGGACACGCTGCATCCGCTGCAGAGCGCCACCATCGTCACCGACCAGGACGACTGAGCGGCCGCAGCGCCGGGCGGCCGGCTCCGCTCGCCGCCGCCTCGCGCCCACCGCAAGGGGTCAGTCGCCCGCCGCCCTGGCGAGGCGAATCGTCTCGCGCTCGGCGAGCCTGTTTTCGCGTCGCAGCTGAGCATCCACCTCGCGGCGGCGCTCCTCCTCGGTCTCCGGCACAAGCGGCGGAACCTCGACCGGGAGGCCCTGATCGTCGATCGCCACCATCGTCAGGTACGCGCTCGAGGAGTGCCGCGCCTCGCCGCTGCGGACGTTTTCGGACTCAACTCGCACGCCCACCTCCATCGAGGTCCTCCAGGCGGCGTTGACGGTGGCGCTGAAGGTGACCAGCTGGGCCACGTGAACAGGTTCCAGGAAGGTCATGCGATCCATGCCGGCCGTCACCACGCGTCCGTGGCAATGGCGGATCGCGGCCAGGCCCGCGACCTCGTCGCAGAGGCGCATGATCACACCGCCGTGCACGAAACCGGCCGTGTTGGCGTCCGTGATCCCCATCCAGCGGGTGAGCACCGAGCTCGTGTCGGAGGGGCGCTGCGGCAGCACGCGCGCCCACTCTACGCTGCCCCCGTGGGACCCGCGGCCGTGGCCTTCGACCTCGACGGAGTGCTGATCGACTCCGAGGGCGTCTGGAACGAGGCCCGTCGCGAGGTGGCTCTGGCACACGGCGGTCACTGGAGCGTGGACGCCCAGCGCGCGATGATGGGCATGAGCTCGCTGGAGTGGTCGCGCTACATGCACGAGCAGCTCGCAGTCGAGCTCGCTCCCGAGCGGATCTCTGAGCTCGTCGTGGACAGGCTGCTCGAGCTCTACCGGCACGGGCTGCCGCTGCTGCCGGGGGCGGTGGAGGCCGTCGAGTCGCTGAGCGGGGCCTGGCCGTTGGCGCTCGCGTCCTCGGCCAACCGCCCCGTGATCGAGCTCGTGCTCTCGCTCTCGGGGCTGCGCGATCGTTTCTCGGCGACGGTTTCCTCCGAGGAGGTGCCGCGCGGCAAGCCTGCCCCCGACGTGTACCTGGAGGCGGCCCGGCGCCTGGGCGTGGAGGCGGTCGAGTGCGTGGCGGTCGAGGACTCCGCCAACGGGATCCGCAGTGCCGCCGCGGCGGAGATGAAGGTGATCGCGGTCCCGAACCGAGAGTTCCCGCCCTCGCCGGCGGAGCTGGCGCTGGCGGAGGAGGTGCTCAGCTCGCTGCGGGAGCTCGACCGGGCACGGGTCGAATGGGTCGCCGCCGGCACCTAGCGGACGCACGAAGAACCGTGCGGGGAAGGCCCGGTAGGACACGCGCAGGCGCGCAGGGCATTACGATCGGCCGCGTGCCCCCCGAAGCCGCCTCCGCCGCCGGATGAGCGTTCTCACTCCCCGGCTGCAGGAACTCCTCGACGCGCAGATCGTGGGGGTGCTCGTGACCGAGCCGGCCAAGGGCCGGCCCCTGCAGTCGGTCGTCTACTACGTGCGCGAGGACGAGCGCCTGTTGATCTCCAGCGTCACCCACCGGCTGAAGGTGCGCGACGTGCAGAGGACGGGTTGGGCCTCGCTGTGCGTGATGGGCTTCGTGAGGCCGTTTCCGGCGGCGACCTTCTCCGGCTCCGCCACCATCCTCACGGAGGGCATCAGCGACGCCACGGCGGCCATCGCGCAGCGCTTCATGGGCACCGAGGAGCCTCCCGAGCCGCAGACCGACGAGGCGCTCGCGGGCGTCGGCCGCGTGATCATCGCGATCACGGTCGAGCGGGTGACGGCCGCGAGCTTCCTCGAGCGCTGATCAGCCGAGCCAGCGGCTGGTGGCGATCAGCTCGGCGCGGTCGAGTGCCGCTTCGCGGTGCTTGTGGACCTCGAGGTAGGCCGGGTCGGCGACCATCTTCAGGAAGGCGGCGGGGCTCGGGTACTCGACCACCAGGATCGCGTCCCACCACGGCCGCTCGCCGTCGCCGATCACGAACGCCTCGGCGCGTCCGGAGTACAGCACGCGTCCGCCCGCGCCCTCGAGATGCACGACCACGCCACGCGCGTACAGCTTGTAGTGCTCGACACCGTCCGGCTGCTTGAAGTGCAGCAGGTTGATCATCACGACCGGCTCGTCGGGTGCCAGCCCGGCGAGCAGCGCGCGCGGGTCGGTGGTGGGGGTTACCTGCTCTGCCATTGGGTCCTCCTGGATTCGGTTTGGGTGAAGCTGCGGCGCCCACCTGCGCGGGCGCGCTCTGGTTGGGCCCTCAGCGCACGACCTCGATGCGCGCGATCGTCGACAGCGACTGGTAGTAGAGGTCGCGCCCGTAGCCGGGCGCCGGGAACAGAAAGCCCTGGGTGGGAGACGGGACCGCGGTCCGCGCCTTCTCCGCGCCCGTGTCGAGGTCGAGCACCACGAGCTCGTCGTGGCCGAGACGCAGGGACGCCCGTCGCGCGGCCGCCGAGCGGGTGAACACGGGGCGCCCGGCGAGCGACATCGCGCGTCGCACCCGCCGGTTGCCCGGCGTGCCCCGATCCCGCCAGTCGCCGGCGATCAGCTCGCGCGTGTCGGGGAAGTGGATCAGGTGCCCGGCGTGGGCGAAGCCGTCACGGCGCCAGAGCGGCTCGAGCTCGTCGCCGACCAGCCGCCACCCTCGCAGCACGGCGTTGCCTGCGTCGTAGGCGACAACCACGCCGCCGCGGTGGTCCCAGGCGGGCGGGTTGGACTCGGTTCCGTAGGGCAGGCCGCTGATCTCCACGCTGCGGATCGAGCGCTCGTCGTCGTGACGGACCCACCACAGGCGAACGGGGTCCGGCGAGGAGCCGGTGCCGAGCATCGCGCGGTCGGTCTCGTTGCGCCCGTTGTCCATCCACAGCACGTGGTGCTCGGTCATCACGGGATCCCAGCCATAGCTGCGACCGGGGCTCGGGCCATAGCTCGGGCGCCAGCGATCGTCGAGCGCCAGCCGGCCCGCGTCGCGATCCAGGCGCAGGCGGAAGGCGGCGCTGGCCCCCAGCGCGATCACGCTCTCGCCGTCGCTGGAGAGCCTCGCGATCGAAGGCTCGCTCAGGCGCAGGGGCGGCGCCAGCGGCGCCAGCGTGTCGGGATCGAGCACCGACACGGTCGAGGGCTCCAGTCCGCGCGGTGCATCGCAGTCCTTCATCACCAGCTCTCCCCCGTCCAGCACCACGAACGAGTTGTACGGGCGTTCGACGGGCAGGCGGTGCGAGGCGAGCACCTCCAACTCGGGCGAGAGCCGGTGGGCCCAGCAGCCGAAGACCATGTGCAGGCTGCCGTTGCGGTGGGCGGCGATTCCTCCCGGCCAGTAAGGGCCTCCGGGCAGCCGCGGCGTGGTGGCGCGGACGGAGAGCGTGTGCGGGTCAAGGCGCTCCACCCAGGCCTCCACGTGGGAGGACTGGGGGCCCCCGAGCGGGATGTCGTGGCGCAGCGCGTACAGCTCTCCCGGCTCACGCCACACGAGCGCGTCGGTCGCCCACGCGTCCCTGGCCGCGGTCACCGCCAGGCGCTCGCCGGGGGCGAGGCCGAGCCCCGGGAGGCCGTCGGGGGAGCCATGGCGTCTGGACCCGCCGTCCTCGCAGGTCCATGGTTGCGGCCAATACCCGCCTGTCATCCGCTGGCCGCCCCCGACACGAGCAGGGAGCCTACTGGCGAGGGTCAGGAGCGAGCGCAGCCACCGACACGGCATACTTGGGCGGTGATGTTCGCGTCGATGCAGCGGGCTCTGACCGGCACCCGCCCGTCCCCGTCCGAGCGCGAGCGGGCGCTGACCGCGCTCAAGCTCCGCTACCGCGAAGGCCGCCTCAGCACCGAGGAGCTCGAGGCACGGGTCGAGCGCGTGTACACGACCGTCAGGCGCAGCGAGGTCGCCGCCTTCCTGTGGGCGATGCCGTTGCAGACGCTGCGCTGGCTGACGCTGCGCAAGGTCCGTCGCCTGCAGACGACGGTCCTGAGGTTCCACGTGGGTACCTACGCGACGCTGAACGCGACCGTGCTGGGTGTGTGGCTGCTGACCGGAGAGGGAACGTTCTGGCCGGCGGTGGTGCTGCTCCCGACCACCGCGCTGCTGGCGTGGCACGCCGTGCTCTCGCGCAGGCTCACGCGCGCACTCGGTCGCCGCGGCTGGTAGAAGAAACCCTCGTGGCACTCCTCAGCGAGCCGGAACACGTCCAGACTCCCGCGGGCGAGGAGCCCGCGGGCGAGGAGCACCTCGACGTCCTGATCCTCGGCGCCGGCCTGTCGGGAATCGGCGCCGCCTGCCACCTGCGCCGCACCTTTCCACGCTCCTCGATCGCGATCCTCGAGGCCCGCGAGGAGATCGGGGGGACCTGGGACCTGTTCCGCTATCCGGGCATCCGTTCGGACTCCGACATGTTCACGATGGGCTACTCCTTCCGCCCCTGGGAGGATGCCCGCGGGATCGCCGACGGCCCCTCGATCCTGAGCTACATCCGCGACACCGCGGCGGCCTACGGGATCGAGGAGGAGATCCGCTTCTGCCACCGGGCGGTCCGCGCCAGCTGGTCCTCCGAGCAGGCGCGCTGGACGGTGACGGTGCAGCGCACCGACACCCAGGAGGAGGTGAAGCTCACCTGCTCGTTCCTGTACATGTGCACCGGCTACTACCGCTACGACGAGGGCTACAGCCCTGACTTCGCCGGCCGCGAGGACTTCAGCGGGGAGATCGTGCACCCCCAGCACTGGCCCGCGGACCTGGACTGCCGCGGCAAGCGGGTCGTCGTGATCGGCAGCGGCGCCACGGCCGTGACGCTGATCCCCTCGCTGGCGGCCGAAGGGGCCGAGCACGTGACGATGCTCCAGCGCTCGCCCACCTACATCGTGCCCGTGCCCGCCCGCGAGCGCCTGGCGGAGCAGCTCGGGCGCTGGATCTCGCCGCGGCGCGCCTACGCGCTGGTGCGCTGGCGCAACGTGCTCCTCATGATCCTCGTGTTCCAGCTCTGCCGCCGGGCGCCAGGGCTGATGCGCTCGCGCTTCCGGCGCATGGCGGCAGCCGAGCTGCCGGCGGACTTCGACATCGACACGCACCTCTCGCCCACCTACAACCCCTGGGACCAGCGCGTGTGCATGGCCGCCGACGGTGACTTCTTCGCCGCCCTGCGCGCCGGCAGCGCATCGATCGAGACCGCCGAGATCGACCGCTTCACGGCCGGCGGCGTGCGCCTCGCGGACGGCACCGAGCTGGCGGCGGACATCATCGTCACGGCCACCGGGTTGCGGATGATGATGTTGGGGGGCCTGGAGCTCGAGGTCGACGGCACGCCCGTGGAGCTCGGCTCCACGATCGCCTACAAGGGCATGATGCTCGGCGGCGTCCCCAACCTCGCGTTCACGGTCGGGTACACCAACGCCTCGTGGACGCTGAAGGCGGACCTCGTGGCCGACTACGTCTGCCGCCTGCTGTGGGAGATGCGCTCGACGGGCAGATCGATCTGCGTTCCCCGCAGCCCCCGCGAGGGACTTCCGACGTACCCGATCCTCGACCTCAAATCCGGCTATGTGCTGCGCTCCGCCGACCAGCTGCCCAAACAGGCGGGCACGTTGCCGTGGCGGCTGCACCAGAACTACATCCGCGACATCCGCATGCTCCGCCACGGCCCCATCGACGACGAGATGGACTTCCCGCTTCCGGCGGGATCCGCCGACCGGCCCGCGCTGGCGACGGCGGCCTAGCCGTGAGCGACCCCGCCTCCGGCGCCGGGGTCTCGCCCGAGATCGAGCAGGCCAACCGGGCGCTCTCGATGCAGCTGCCGTTCGAGGACCGCGACGACTTCGAGGACGCCATGCGGGGCCGGCTCGGGTCGCTCACCGACGGCGTCATCTCCGGCACCGACGGTCGCGTCGTGTGGGATCTCGACGCCTACGACTTCCTCGACGGCGAGTGCCCCCCGAGCGTCAACCCGAGCCTCTGGCGTCAGGGGCAGCTGAACGCGATCCACGGCCTGTTCGAGGTGGCCGAGGGCATCTACCAGGTGCGCGGCCTCGACCTCTCGAACATGACGATCGTCGAGGGCGACGAGCGGCGTGCTCGTGATCGACCCGCTGATCTCGGCCGAGACGCGCGGCGGCGGCGCTCGCGCTCTACCGCGACCACCGCGGCGAGCGGCCGGTGACGGGGCTGCTCTACACCCACAGCCACGTCGATCACTTCGGCGGCGCGCGGGGCGTCGTCTCCGCCGAGGAGGTCGCCTCCGGGCGACGTGCCGGTGCTCGCACCCGAGGGCTTCCTCGAGCACGCGGTCAGCGAGAACGTGTTCGCCGGCACCGCGATGACCCGCCGGGCCACGCTACATGTACGGCGCGCTGCTGCCGAAGGGCCCGGGCGGCCAGGTCGGCGCCGGCCTCGGCCAGACGACCTCGCTCGGGCACGGTCACGCCTGATCGCCGCCGACGGTCGAGATCACCCACACCGGCCAGGAGCGAGACGGTCGACGGCATCCGGATGGTCTTCCAGATGACGCCCGGGACCGAGGCGCCGGCGGAGATGAACTTCCTCTTCCCGCGAGCGGCGCGCGCTGTGCATGGCCGAGAACGCGACCGCACAACCTGCACAACGTGCTCACGCTGCGCGGCGCGCTCGTGCGCGACGCCGCACGTGTGGGCGTCGCTACCTCGACGAGGCGATCGAGCTGTTCGGCGAGCGACGCCGACGTCGTCTTCGCCAGCCACCACTGGCCGCGCTGGGGCACGCGAGCGGATCGTGGACTTCCTCGCCAAGCAGCGCGACCTCTACGGCTACATCCACGATCAGACGCTGCGGCTGCTGAACAAGGGCCTGCCGCGAGCGAGATCGCCGAGACGCTGGAGCTGCCCGCCGAGCCTCGAGCGCGAGTGGCACTGCCGCGGCTACTACGGCTCGCTGAACCACAACGTCAAGGCCGTCTACCAGCGCTACCTGGGCTGGTTCGACGGCAACCCCGCCCACCTCTGGCCGCACCCGCCGCAGGCGGCCGGCGAGCGCTACGTCGCGCTCGCCGGGGGCGCCGAGCGCTGCTGGCAGAGCGCCCGCGAGGCCTTCGAGCGACGGCGACTACCGCTGGGTCGCGGAGGTCGTCAACCACCTCGTGTTCGCCGAGCCCGGACAACGCCGAGGCGCAGCGAGCTGCAGGCGCGCGCGCTCGAGCAGCTCGCCTTCGGCGCCGAGAACGCGACCTGGCGCAACTTCTTCCTGATGGGCGCGCGTCGAGCTGCGCGAGGGCGTCGCCGGGACGCGCCGCCACGATCGCCGCCGGACGTCCTCGCCGGACTCTCGACGAGCCAGCTGCTCGACGCGATCGCGATCCAGATCGACGGCCCGCGGGCCGGCGAGACGAAGCTCGCGATGCGCTGGTCGCTGCCGGACACCGCCGAGGAGTTCCTGGCTGACGCTCGAGAACGGCGTGCTCAGGCACCGCAGCGGGCGCCCCTCACAGGATCGCATCCAGGCGACCGTGACGATCGAGCGCAGCGCCCTCGACGAACTGATCCTGGGCCGAGCCACGCCCGAGCAGCTGCTCGGGTCCGGGCGGCTGAAGGTCGACGGCGACGCCTCGGCCTTGGGGCAGATGATGTCGCTCATCGACCCTCCGGACCGGAGCTTCGAGATCGTGACCCCGTAGGACGGAGGGCCCGGGCGACCGGGGCGGCGGCTTGGGGGCGGTCCGCCTCCGCCGAGGCGACCCGGGCTCAGCCAAACGCTGCTGAGGTCCCGATCACGTGCCCGCCGGAGTCCAGAGCCTGGACCTCGAAGCTCGTGTAGGTGGAGGGCACGGCCATCGAGGTCTCAAAGCCGGACTTCGGGTGGCTCGCGAGCAGCACCTTCATCTGGCCTCCGGCCGTGGCGGCTCCGAGCACCCGCCAGCCCGTCGCCTCGGTGGCGCCGTTCCAGCTCGCGTAGACCGTCGTCGTCGCACCCGTGCGCCGCGCAGCGCCCGCGGGCGTGGTGAGCGGCAGCCCGACCCACTGGCCGACCGTGGCCCGGTAGCTGAGGTCGGGCCCGGGGAATTCACCTTCGAACAGCAGCGTCCCCGAGCGGCTGTACTCGGAGAGGTAAGGCTGGTTGCCCCAGCCCACGAACACGTTGCCGTTCGCAAGCGGCTGGGTGTCGCCCATGTAGGCCGATTCCACCTTCTGCCCGCTCCCGTAGCTGGCGAGCAGCGTCGCCCTGCGGGCGCCCTGGTCGAGCTTCAACGCCAGTCCCCGCGACGGTGCCGTGGCGTCGACCTGCGAGCCGCCGCCGGTCAACTGGCAGCAGTGGTCGTCGAACATCGTCACCGTCGAGCTGTTCTGCAGGCGCACGTCGTGCTGCCACTGGAAGGCGGCTCCGCGACCAAAGGTGAAGTCTGACCTGCGGCCTCCGAGCGTCCACTCGATCGCGCCGGTGCGGGCGTTGACGAGGTAGGCGGCCCAGGTGTTGCGCATCGACACCAGGAACGTTTCCGGGCCCACGAGCTGGATCGAGTTGACGTGGTAGGCGTCCCAGGGGAAGCCGTTGGTCGGCAGCGAGGCGATCGACTCGCCCAGCGGGATGTGCGTCAACGCGTCCCAGTTGAACAGCAGCCGGCCCGTCTTGAGGTCGTACTCCTGGACGGCCGAGTCGATCATCGCGCCGTTGTAGGCGCCGCCGTACTTCGACAGGTCCTTGGGCACGTTCTTGTTGACCGTCACCCACGCGTGGTCGCCGTCGATCAGGAACTCGTGCACGGTCAGCACCCAGCCGCCCGTGGCCCTCAGGCGCGCGACCGGCTGGTAGTGCTGGTTGACGACCACGTCTTCGCCGCTTTCGGTGGCGCCGGTGTTGGTCACCTTCCCCTGCCACCACGACAGCACCGGCTTGCCGTGGTAGGTCTGCTGGCTGAGGTTGGCCGCAACCACCTGTTCGGGCACCGGCTGGAACCACACCGGCTGCAGCTGGCGGTCGAGGATCAGAGGACCGCTCTGGCCGATGATCGGCGGTTCGTTGAGGTCGAAGAAGTTGGTCGTGAAGATGTACCCGGTGGCGAGCTCGGACGCCGGAGCGTGGGTGCCGATTTTGATCTGCGGCGGGTGCAGAGAGGGTGCCGACACGAAGCTGTAGGCGCCGCTCCAGGCTGTATTGGCCGAGCGGGGGACCTTTGTTGCCCGCGAAGGCTGCCGTCAGCCCGAGGAACAGCGCCAGCACCCCGGCCACCGCCAGCGCCATCAGCCGCCCGGCGCGGACGGAGTGCTGCCCGCGGGGCAGCGTGAGGAATGTCATCAGCGCCGCCAGCCCGCACAGGATCGCGCCGATCAGGTACCCCAGCCGGAAACCGTGGGTGAGGGCCTGATCGACCTGCTCGCCGGCGCCGATCAGGTTCGAGGTGCGCTGCGTGGCGAGCGTGATCAGGATCGCCAGGCCGAGGCCCCCGCCCACCTGTCGCGAGGTGTTGACGAGCCCGGAGGCGAGCCCCGCCTGCCCCGCCTTGGAGCCCTGGGTGGCGGCGATCGTGGAGGGCACGATCGACAGGGCGATCCCCGCCGCAACGAGGATGCCGGGGATCATCACGTAGACGATCCCGCTGCCGCTGGGGGCGATCCGGGTCAGCAGCAGCATCCCCACGGTCATCATGATCAGACCGCTGCCGAGCACCTCGCGCACCCCGAGCGCGCTCACCAGCCGGCCTGCGCTGCGCGCCACGACCCCGATCGCGACCGTCATCGGCAGGAAGATCAGCCCCGTGTCGAGCGCCGTCAGCCCGAGCACCTGCTGCAGGTAGAGCGTGCTCAGGATCCACATCGGGAACAGCGCCGCGCTGAACAGCAGCACGATCGTGTTGGCGTTCTTCAGCGTCTGGGTGAGCTCCTTGAAGGGGATCAGCGGCGCCTTCGCGATGCGCGCCTCGATCACGCCGAACGCCACCAGCATCAGGATCCCGAGCACGATCGGCCCGAGCGCCTCGAACGTGCTCCAGCCCTTCAGACCCGCTTCCACGACCCCGAACACGAGCACCATCTGGCCCAGCGTCAGGGTCACCGCGCCCGCCAGGTCGAACGGCACCTCGCCTCGCGTGCCCCGGCGTTCGGTCACCACCGCGTAGGCCACCAGCGCGGCCGCGATCGCGATCGGCGGGTTGATCAGCAGCACCCACCGCCAGCTGAGGAATTCGGTGATGATCCCGCCGAGCAGCACCCCGGCGGCGCCGCCGAGCCCGTTCATCGCCGCCCAGATCCCGATCGCCCGGTTGAGCTGGGCGCCGGGCGCGAACGAGGCCGTGATGATCGCCAGCGAGCAGGCCGCCATCAGTGCCCCCGCGAACCCCTGCAGGGCACGGGCTCCCACCAGCACGCCCTGGTTCGGAGCGAGGCCCCCGAACAGCGAGGCGGCGCCGAACAGGAGCAGCGCGAGCACGAACGTCCGCCGCTGCCCGAAGTGGTCGGCCGCGCGCCCGCCGAGGATCAAGAAGCCGGCGAACGTGATCGCGTACGCGTCCACGACCCACTGCAGGGCCGGGTTGGAGAAGCCGAGGCTCAGCTGGATGTGCGGCAGCGCCACGTTGACGATGCTCAGGTCGAGGATGACCATGAACTGGGCCACGCAGCAGACGGCCAGCAGCCACCGCGAGGAGGGGCTCCGCGCGGCGCTGTCCGAGGGCGCCTCGGGCGCCCTCGGGGTGGGGGCGGTCTCGACGCTCATGTCAGCCGTTTGAGCAGCAGGAGGCGCGGGTGGCGCCTGGTAGGGTGGGCGCCCGAGCCCTCGAGCGACGATGGGAGCCCGGCCGATGCGCAGATTGCCACTGACCGCCATGCTAACGCTCCTGGCAGCGCTTTCGAGCACCTTGGTGCTCGCGGCCTGCGGCGGGAAAAGCAGCTCCACCACGACGAGCAGTCCGGCCGGCTCGCCGACCACGACGCCGACCACCACGACCAAAAAACACACCACCAAACCGGCCTACTGACAGCGCCGGAGAGGCTGGTTTCGCGGGCGGGCGCGTCACACCGTCCGGTCCGTTCGGACCGTGTTGGAGGGCCGCTCGAGCCCCCTTACAGCGAGGCCGCGTAGCTGCCCACGTGGGCAGCTACGGAGCTCGCGAGCGTCGCTCCGGTGCCGTCGAGCGCCTGGACCTGGACGTAGGAGTAGCGCTTGGGCAGCGTGAGTGAGCTCTCGAATCCTTGGGAGCGGATCTCGCTGATGGCCTTCAGCGATCCGGGGGCCGAGCCGGCCAGCACGCGCCAGGCGGCCACCCCGGTGGCGCCGTTCCAGCTGGCGTGCACGATCGTCTCTTCGCCGGTGTTGTTGAGGCCGGCCGCAACCGCGGGCGGGGTCAGCGGACGCCCCTGCCAGGGGAAGCGGAAGGCCCGGTAGAAGGACATGTCGAACGGCATGTGGGCGTCGAGCAGCAGCGACCCGTCGCGGGCGTACTCGCTGATCGCCGGTACGCCCCCGTAGCCCACCAGCGCGTTCCCGCTCGGGAGCGTCTGCATGTTGCCCTGGCTGGCCGCGAGCAGAGGCGGGTTGCGGTGCGTGTAGGCGAACAACAGGCGGGCGACCTTGTGGGTCATGTCGAGCTGCAGGCGCACGCCCCGGGACTGGCTGTGGATGGGCGGGTTGGAGCCGTCGTCGAAGAAGGTCAGCTCGCCGTCTTCGAGCATGCGGCCGTCGTGCTGCCAGGCCATCCGCGTTCCGGGGCCCATCTTGAAGGAGCTGTCGGTGCCGCCCAGGCGCCAGAGGATGCGCCCGCTGCCGCCGTGCAGCTCATACGCGGCCCACGTGCTGCGGGCAGAGATCAGCAGGTCGCCGTCGGGCTGAGGGTCGATCGAGTTGAGGTGGAAGTAGTCCCACGGCGTGGAGTCCTTCGGCGGTTCGACCTCGGACTCGTCCGCGCCGACGTGGTCGAGGCTGTGCCATTCCCAGCGCACGAGGCCGGTGCTCATGTCGATCTCCTGGATGGCGGTGTCGACGATCGCCCCTTCACGCTGCCCCTTCTGCGAGCGCAGATCGCAGCGGATCGGGTTGAAGGCGGTGATGTAGGCGACCTTCCCGGGCACGATCTGGAACTCGTGCAGGTCGGCCGGCAGGCCGTTGCCCCCGTGTACCCGCGCCACCACCTGATAGCGCGAGTTAATGACGAGGTCTTCGCCCTGGCCGAAGCCGAGCGACAGCACCCGCCCCTTCCACCAGGTCAGGTCGCGTTGCCCGTTGAAGGTCTGCTCGCTGAGGTCCTCGGCCACCTGGCCGCCCGAAAGCGGCTGGAACCACACCAGCCGGCCGGCGGCGTCGTAGATCAGCGGGCCATACTGGCCGGGGCCGGGGCCGTTGGTCGTGAGGATGTCGCCGGCGCCCGGGTCCAGGTCGGGGGTCGTAACGGTGAGCACCGGCGGGTGGGCGTCAGGCAGCGTGTAGAAGCTCAGCACGTCCGCTCCGGCCGCCGCCGGGTTGGGAAACGACGCGATCTTGCTGGTCACGACGGGCGTGTCGACGGCGAAGCTGAAGCTGAGGTCGCGCGGGGACGGCCCCCCGAGCTGGGCCGCGACGGTCACCCGCTCCCCCGCCTGGAAGGGGCCGTCGGGGAGGAAGCTCGCGCCGTCGCCCTGGGAGAAGGCCACCAGCCGGCCCCCGTGGCGGCCGCTGCTGGAACCTTCGACGGTCAGCCGGCTGATCCGGCTCGGGGGAGCTCCGAGCAGGCTGATCGCGGTGTGCGGATTGGCGGTCACGCTCCCGGGAGCGGGCGACACGCGCAGCCCTGCGACCTCGGCCGAGCCGACTGGATGGGAGGCCAGGCACTCCGGCGCGGCGGCCGTGGCGGAGGATTCGAGCCCCAGGCCCGCCGACCCGGTGGCGAGCGCGGCGATGCCGTAGCCGAGCGCGGCGATCGCGAGGACGATGGCGGCGGCCTTGATCATCCAGAGGGGTGCGCGGGGGCCTCTAGCCGGCGTGCCCGCCCGTCGGCGGGCGCTCGGCGAGGCGCGCCGCGACGCCGTAGGCGAGCGCGGTCGCGCGGGCCACGGAGCCGTAGTCGAGGTTCTCGGGTGTGTCGGTCATGAGGTGGTAGTTGGACTGCAGGCGCCAGGCGGTGAGCGAGCCGATGAAGGCGCTCGCGTAGCCCGCCCGGCTGGGTATCACGGTGTCGGTCGAGGCTCGCGCCCGCAGACCGCGCTCGAGCTCCGTGTGCTGCTCGCGGGCCACCTCCTCGATCAGGTCGCGAAAGCCCGGGTCGGTGTGCTCCTCCATCCAGACCGGCCCCTCGGCCTCGAGCATCATCAGGTTCGGCGAGCCGACCCCGTCGAGGTTCAGGAACCAGGTCTGCCCCGGCGCCAGCTCGTGGCGGTGGGAGGAGACGAACGCCCGGATGCCGTCCTGCAGGGTCTCCTCCGCCCCGCAGGAGACCAGCAGCAGACGCAGGTCGGCGACGGGCTGCTCGCGCACCATCTCCGCGAGCGCGAGCAGCGCGGCCACGCCCGAAAGGTTGTCGTTCGCACCGGGCACCGTCGGGCTGCGCCAGATGTCGGCCGCCACAGCCACGCCGAGCGAGCCGAGCAGGGCGCCGACGAGCGCCGGAGCACGGCGCCCGCGGGCGTTCGTCGCCAGCGCCCCGAGCGGCGCCGCAAACCCCAGCCACCACTGCGGTGGCTGCCGTTTCATCCTCGCTGTGAGCTGCGGGCGCCGGCGGTGCAGCGCGATCATCAGGCTCTGGTCGTAGAAGTGCCCCGTCTGGGCGGCGTCGTGGTGCGCGTGCACGACCAGCGTGCGGCCCGCGAGTGGGTTGCCGGCGCGAGCGAGGACGTTGACCGTGCTCCGCCGCCGGCGCACCGCCCGGCGCAGCAGGCGCGGCCCGTTCTGGGCCTCGTCGACGATCCCCGCGACGGCGATCCCCGCACAGCACGTGGCCGCGCGCCGGCGCCCGGCGGAGGCGAGCAGCCCGGCGAGCACGCCGAGCGCGCCCAGCATCGTGATCTGTGGCGGGAAGGTGCCCCAACTGGGCTCCTCCTCCAGGACCACGTCCTCCAGGCCCGCGCGGCGGAACCGTTCGGCGATCCACTCGGCCGCCTCGCGCTCGCCTGGGGAGCAGGGCGTGCGGTCGATCCCCGCCAGGTGCTCGACCGCCTCGCGCAGCGTGCGCTCGTCGGCGGTCGGGCCGGCTGGGCTGTGTTCGAGCACGTCGGGCACGTCGGGCACGTCGGGCACGGCCACAGGCTATGCGCCCGTGCCCCGACTCGCGCCGCGCACCGGTAGTGTCGCTGCGATGGGGACGACGAGCACCAGCCCCGCGCCCGCCGCCGGCCTCGGCGCCGAGGCCCGCCTGACCCGCTACACGCAGGCCTTCGCCGGCCTGGAGGCCCCGTTCGCTTTCGTGGACCTCGACGCGATGCACTCCAACGCCGCCGAGATGCTGGCCCGCGTCGGCGGCAAGCCGATCCGGCTGGCGTCGAAGTCGCTGCGCTGCCGGGGCGTGCAGCGCCTGCTGCTGGACCGCTATGCGGGGCTCCGGGGCCAGCTCACCTACACCCTGCCCGAGACCCTGTGGCTCGATGCGGAGGGCTTCGAGAATCTGCTGCTGGCATATCCCAGCGTTGACCGCGGAGCCCTCCACGAGCTCGCTCGCAGGACCCGCGAGCAGCCGCACGGGGCTCCGATCGTGATGGTCGACTCGACCGAGCACCTGGACCTGATCGAGGCCGCCGTCGGCGGCGCGGGACCCGTGCGGGTTTGCCTGGACTTCGACGCCTCGCTGTGGCTGGCCGGCGGGCGGGTCAAGGTGGGCCCCAAGCGCACGGCCGTGCACACGGTCGCGCAGGCGAGGGCGCTGGCCGAGGAGATCGCGCGCCGGAGCACGTTCTCGCTGGTGGCCCTGATGAGCTATGAGGGCCACATCGCCGGGGTCGGCGACGGTCGTGGCGCGGGCGCAGCAGGCACCTTGCGCTCCGCGGTGGTCCACCGCATGCAGCGGATCTCCTACAACGAGCTCAGCGAGCGGCGGGCGGGCGCCATCGCCGCCGTCCGGGAGGTGGCCGAGCTCGAGCTGGTGAACGCCGGCGGCACCGGCGACCTGCAGCTCGTCGGGAACGAGCCGGCGATCACCGAGGCGACGGCCGGCTCGGGCTTCTACGCGCCGCTGCTGTTCGACGGCTTCCGCGCCTTCAGCCTGCAGCCGGCCGCGATGTTCGCGATGCCGGTCTCCCGGCGCCCGGCGCCGGCCACGGTGACGGTGCTGGGCGGGGGCTATCTGGCCTCTGGCGTCGGCGGTCGCGACCGCATGCCGCGCCCGTACCTGCCGCAGGGGCTCGAGCTCGACGGCTTCGAGGGCACGGGCGAGGTGCAGACGCCGCTGCACGGTCCCGCCGCCGCCCGCCTGCGCCTGGGCGACCAGGTCTACTTCCGCCACGTCAAGGCGGGCGAGCTGTGCGAGCACTTCGACCGCCTCTACCTGCTGGAGGGATCGGAGATCGTGGAGGAGCTGCCCACCTATCGCGGCGAGGGCAAGAGCTTCCTGTGAGCTGGAGCAACTGGGCCGGAGACCAGACCTGCACGCCGCACCGGCAGGCGAGCCCCCGCAGCCTCCAGGAGCTCGTCGAGGTCATCGGGGGCGCGGGCGCAGAAGGACGCACGGTGAAGGTCGCGGGCAGCGGCCACTCGTTCAGCGAGTGCGCACTGACCGACGGGGTGATGGTCCACATGGGTGCCCTCGACAAGCTGCTCGACGCCGACGGCGAGCTGGTCAAGGTGCAGGCGGGGATCGTCCTGCGCGACCTCAGCGACGCCCTCGCGCGACGCGGTCGGGCGCAGGAAAACCTCGGCGACATCGACAAGCAGACGCTCGCGGGGGCGATCTCGACCGCCACCCACGGCACCGGCCTGACGCTGCCCAACATCTCGGCCCAGGTCGTCGCGGTGGAGCTCGTCAGCGGCGCCGGCGAGGTGTTGGAGCTGACCCCCGAGAGCGACCCCGAAGGGCTGCTCGCCGCGCGCGTGTCGCTGGGCGCGCTGGGGGTCATCAGCGCGGTCACGCTGCGCACGGTCCCGGCCTTCAACCTGCACCGCGTCGACCGCGTGCGCGACCTCGAGGACGTGCTCGGGAGCCTCGCGGGCGACATTCGCGACAACGACCACTACGAGTTCTTCGTGTTCCCGTACGCGAGCAACGCCTGCACCATCAGCCGCAATCGCACCGACGCCGCTGCGCGACCGCGGGGCCGCTTCTCCCAGGCGGTCTCGGAGGTGCTGCTCGGCTACTACCTGGCCGAAGGCCTGTTCCGCCTGACCCGCCGCTTCCAAGGTCTGATCCCTCCCCTGAACCGGCGCGCCGCGCCGATGGTGTCAGAGGGGGAGTACGTGGACAGCAGCTTCCGCGTGTTCTCCAGCGAGCGGCGCTTCCACTTCACCGAGATGGAGTACGCGCTGCCGCTCCAGAACGGGCCCGAGGCGCTGCGACGCGTGCTCGAGTGGGTCGCCCGCGAGCGCTACCCGGTGGCCTTCCCGGTGGAGTGCCGGATGGTGGCCGCCGACGACGCGCTGCTCAGTCCCGCGTTCGAGCGCGAGACCTTCTACATGGCCGTCCACCAGTACAAGGGGATGGAGTGGCGCCCGTACTTCGAGGCGGTCGAGGCGATCGCCGGGGAGTACGGAGGCAGGCCCCACTGGGGCAAGCGCCACATGCTCGAGCGCGCCACCCTGGCCACGCGCTACCCCCGCTTTCAGGACTTCCTCGAGATCCGCGAGCGGCTGGACCCCGGGCGCGTGTTCGCCAACGGCTACACGGCTCGCTGCCTGGGCGACTGATCCCGCCTTCCGGGCGGGCGCGGGAACCACCGCAGGGACCCGCCCTCAGGCCTCCACGAGGCCGTTGCGGATCGCGTAGCGGGTCAGCTCCACGCGGTCGTGCAGACCGAGCTTCTCCATCACGTTCGCGCGATGGCTGTCGACCGTCTTCTCGGCGATGAACAGCGCCTGGGCGATCTCCTTGGTCGTGTAGCTTTCCGCGACCAGCTTGACGATCTCGGTCTCCCTCGGGGTCAGCGGCTGGCGTGGGTCCTCGCCTTCGCGGGCAGCCCGCAACGCCCCTTCGATCGTCTCGCTGCCCGCCCCCGGATAGCGGAACTCGCCTCCACGGAGCGTCGCCCTGACGGCCTCCACGAGATCGCGGTCGGCCACCTTCTTGACGACGTAGCCGGAGGCGCCCGCGCGCAGGGCCTCGCGCAGGTACTGCTCGTTCTCGTGCATCGTGAGGATCAGGATCGGCAGCTCGGGGCGGCGTTTGTTCAGCTCCCTTGCGGCCTGCAGACCCGTCATCCGCGGCATCGAGATGTCGAGGATCGCGAGGTCGAGGTCGTTCTCGAGCGCCGCCTTGACGGCCTCGGCGCCGTCGGCGGCCTCGGCGGTCACCTCGAGGTCGGGCTGAGCGTCGAGGATGTGGCGCAGGCCGCGCCGCACGAGGTTGTGATCGTCGGCCAGCAGGATCCGAGACTTGAGCCTCGTCATCGCGCCAGCGGCACCTCGAGCCGCACCTCGCTGCCCGGGCCCTCGGGGGGCGACCCGACACGCACGCCGGCCCCCGATCGCGCCCGCGCGTTCGCGCATCCCGCGGATGCCGTTCCCGTCGGCGCGGGGTCCCGTCAGACCGCAGCCGTAGTCGCGCACGACCAGCGTCAGCCGCCCGCTGCCGTCCACCAGCTGCAGGTCGGTGCGCTCGGAGCCGGCGTGGCGGGCGACGTTCGTGAGGGCCTCCTGGGCGACGCGGTAGATGGCCAGTTCCGTCTCCTCCGAGAGCGACGGGAGTTCGGGCTCGAGCTCCTGGCTGACGAGGATCCCGGTGCGGCGGCTGAAGTTGTCCGACAGCGTCGCCAGGGCGCTCACCAGCCCCAGCTCGGCGAGCGTCTCGGGGCGCAGTTCGGTGGCGATCCGGCGCACGTCCTCGAGGCTCGCGCGGACCGCGTCCTGGGCTTCGCCGACGACCGGGCTCAGCTCTCCGTCGAGCCTCCCGTGGACGCGGCTGAGCTGCAGCAGCACCGCGGTCAGGGTCTGACCGACCTCGTCGTGGAGCTCCTGGGCCACGCGCAAGCGCTCCCCCTCGTGGGCGGCCAGCACCGAACGGGCCGACTCCGCCCGCTCGTGCTCGAGGCGCTCGAGCATCTCGTTGAAGGTGAGCGCCAGCTCGCCTGCCTCGGAGTGCTCCCCCACCCCCGGGAAGCGCGTACCAGGCTGGGCCGCGTCCACTCGGCGCGCGAACATGGTCAGTTGCTGCAGCGGCACCACCACGCGGCGGACCAGAATCAGGTTCACGAGCGTGACCAGGCAGAGCGTCACCACCAGGGCCTCGTCGGTGGCCACCTTCGAGAGCCGCGCGGGCGTGACGACCACATAGATCACGAAGGTGGCGGCCAGCAGCACCGCCAGGTTGGCGAGCACGATGCGCCCGAACAGCGGCAGGTATCCGCGGCGGGGCTCGCGGGCCGACGGCGCCAGATCGCTGGGATCGCTCACGAGGACATTCTGGCCCTCGCGCGAGGAGCTGCCAATCAGCGGAGCTCCACTCCCGGGTAGGGGGCGGCGGCGGGCCTGCGCCGCTCGGCGCCCTCGTCGCCGGGGACTTCGCCCGGCAGCGCTTCCAGCCGGGCGAGCATGCGGGTGCGCCGCTCGCAGAGCTCGCGCTCGCTCAGGCTCAGCACGCGCCGGATCTCGGGCTCGGGGATGCCGGCGAGCAGCATCCCGAAGGTGATCTCTTCGTCCTGGCTCGAGCCGCCCGCGGAGCAGCTGGACCATCGCCGCCGGCACCCGCGGGATCAGCACCCGCCCGTGCGCCACCGAGCGGATCGCGCTGCACAGCTCCTCGCCGAGGCTGCTCTTGCTCAGCAACGCGTGGGCGCCCGCCACCACGCAGTTGGCCGCGAGGTGATCGTTGGCAAAGGCCGAGAAGATCACCACCCGCGGCGGCTGCGGGAGCGCGCGCAGCTTGCGCGTCACCCACAGGCCGTTACGGCCGCCGAGCTGGTAGTCGACGACCGCTACGTCCACCGCCTCGGCCTCGGCCTGCCCGACCGCCACCTCGGCCGTGGTGGCGACCGCCGGGACCTCCAGGTCCGGCTGGTCTTCCAGCAGCTGCACCAGCCCCCAGCGAACCGCCGGGTGGTCGTCGACGACGAGCACCCTGGTCGGACGCGAGCTGCCGGGGACTGCGGGAGGAGGCTCGTGGTCGGCCCCGTGGCTGTCGAGCACGCTCCTCATCGCCGGCTCCCCTGCGGGCGGGTTCGCCGGGCCTGGCCGCCGAGCTCCTCGGCGTCGTTGATCGCCCACCCGATCCGCTCGATCAGCTGTTCGGCGGAGTGACCGTCGGTGAGGTGGATCGGGAGCACGCGCTCGTCGAGCAGCACCGGGTCCTCGCGCGTCTGGCCGGGCTCTGCGGTGATCATGATTCGTGCCATCTGAGGCTCCCTTCGGGGGTGAGGGTGTTCTCGTTCCACACGATGGAACACGGGAGTCGAGGTCCGTATCGGGTCGGGACCCCATCTGTCCCGCCGCGAGGGTGCGACTCAGCGTCTGCCGCGGAAGCGAGAGAAGTCGGGCGGGCGCTTCTCGTCGAAGGCGCTGATGCCCTCCTGCGCCTCCTCGGAGGAGAGGAACTGTTCGAGGCCGCTGAAGGCGAGCGCGGCCTGACCGGCGAGGTGCTCGCTGTCGGCGTTGAAGGACTGCTTCAGGAAGCGCAGCGCGGTCGGCGAGAGGGCGAGGATCTGATCGGCATAGCGGCGCACCTCGCTCGCCAGCCCGGCGAATGGCACGACGCTGTTGACGAGCCCCCACCGCTCCGCCTCCTCGGCGCCGTACTGGCGGCACAGGAACCAGATCTCGCGGGCGCGCTTCTCCCCCACGACGCGCGCGAGATAGCCGGTGCCGAAGCCGGCGTCGAAGGACCCCACGCGCGGACCGGCCTGGCCGAAGCGGGCGTGGTCGGCGGCGACCGACAGGTCGCAGATCACGTGCAGCACGTGTCCGCCCCCGATCGCGAGCCCGTTGACGGCCGCGATCACCGGCTTTGGGACCTCGCGGATCACGCGGTGGAGCTCCTCGATTTCAAACAGGCCGCTGCGCGAGGGCCCGTAGTCGCCGCTGCTGCGCCGCTGCTGCTGGTCACCGCCGACGCAGAAGGCCCTCTCCCCCGCCCCGGTGAGCGCCACCACCCCCACATCGGGAGCGGCCCATGCCCGCTTGAAGCATGCGATCAGCTCCTCGACGGTGTGGGCCGTGAACGCGTTCAGGCGCTGGGGGCGGTCGATCGTGATCCACGCAAGGCCGTCCTGCTGCTCGTAGCGCACATCCGTCAGCTCCTGCTCGGACACCGTCCCCCCTTCCTCGGGCTGCTCACGCCATCGTCAGCCCGCCGCTGACGGACAGGGTCTGGCCGGTGATGTAGCCCGCGTCCTCACCGGCGAAGAACGCTATCGCCGCGGCGACGTCCTCGGGGCGCCCGAGCCGGCGCATCGGCACGGCCCGGGTCAGCGCCGTCAGCAGCCGCTCGGAGTCGGGCGCGGCCGCGGCCATCTCTTGGAGCATCCCCGTGTCGGTCGGTCCGGGGCAGACGACGTTGGCGGTCACCCCGCTGCTCGCGCCTTCACGGGCGATCGTCTTGGTGAACCCGACCACGCCGGCCTTGGCGCCCGCGTACACCGCCTCCTGGCTCGAGCCGACGCGAGCCGCATCGGAGGCGACGTTCACGATCCGTCCGAAGCCGCGCTCGATCATCCCCCCGAGCAGCGCCCGGGTGGTGCGCAGTGCGCCTTCGAAGTTGATCGAGATCACCTTGCGCCAGAACTGCTCCTCGGTCTCCAGGAAGGGCAGGAACTCGTCCCAGCCGGCGCAGTTGACGAGCACCTCGACGGCCCCGAGGCGCTGCTCGACCTCCCGCACCGCGGCCGTGACGGACGCTTCGTCGGTCACGTCGAGCGTGACGGCCAGCGAGCGCCGCCCCAGCGCCCTCACCTGCGCGGCCACCTCCTCCGCCTCGGTCCGGCGGATGTCGGCGACGGCCACGTCGCGGTCCGAGCCGGCGAGCGCCAACGCGGCGGCGGCTCCGATGCCGCGGGCCCCGCCGCTGACCAGCGCCAGTCGCTCACCCACCGTGGCGGGTTATACAGGCTGCCCGCGGTGCAGCGCGCGAGCTCAGGCGGCGCGGGTGCCCGCCAGCGGACGCAGCTCCTCCTCGGGAGCCATCGCGCGCCGGGCCAGCAGGCCGTCCTCGTCGAGGTAGTAGGCGCCCATCCGCAGCAGCGGGGGCGAGTACACGTGCAGGGTCACGGCCGGATCACCGCCGCAGTGCAACACGCGGTGGATGTCGCTCGCTGAGAACGAGAACGTCTCGCCCGCCCCGACCACACGCTCGCGCGTGCCTCCGTCCAGCGCGAGGCGCTCCTCGCGGACTCGCCCGCCGACTTTCAAGTGATCCTTGCCCGCGCCCGCCGGCGCGGAGCGCCGCTCCGGTCCGCCGCCTGCCCTACTGCGAGGGGACCTCTTGGAGGTCCACCGCCGGCAGCCCGTCGAGGCTGAGCGAGTTCTTCTCGCGTTGGTAGTCCTGCAGCGCCTCGGGACCGCCGACCCTGACTTTCTTCTCGGCCCACGCGTTCATGTGAGGACGCCTGCCCTCGAAGCTCATCAGCGGCACCCCGTAGCCACACGAGTCACCGATCCGGCTCACGTGCACGAGCACGATCGCGCGCCTGGAGGCGGGCACGCTCGGCTGCTCGAAGCCGCCTCCCGCCGCCAGCTCCTCGAAGCGCTCCTCGCCCGGGATCAGGACCTCTCCGCGGCCGTGCAGGCGCAGGATCCGGGGCGGGCCCTGGAAGGCGCACAGCATGATCACGATCCGCCCGTTCTCGCGGATGTGGGCGATCGTCTCGGCGCCGCTGCCGACCATGTCCAGGTAGGCCACCGTGTGGGGATCGAGCACCTGCAGGGTCTCGATCGGACCCTTGGGCGAGACGTTGACGTGTCCGTCGCCCGCGAGCGGCGCGGTGGCCACGAAGTACATCGACTGCGAGGCGATCCAGCCTTCCAGGCGCTCGTCGATCTCGGTGAAGGTACTGGCCATCAGCCAAGGATCGCACGCGTCGCGGAGATGTTCAGGCGCACGTAGTCGAGCGGCAGGCGGACCCTCTCTGCGACCGCGGCGGCGAAGGGCTCCCGTCGCTCAGGCGCGAGGCGCTCCAGATGGGCGGCGAGGATCGAGGTGCGGATGAAGGCCGCGGGATCCTCTGGCTCGGTGGGTCGGGGCTCCAGCCAGCAGCGCACCTGCTCGAAGCCCGAGCGACCCAGGCGCTCGGCGGTCTGCTCGGCGCCGGCGAAGTGCCAGGGCGAGAAGCCCTGCAGCTCCGGGGCCTGCTCGCCTGCGACCAGGTCGATCGTCTCGCGCACGCGCGCGATGTTGCCCTCGCCGCCGCACTGGGCCTCGAGCCGTCCTCCGCCCCGCAGGGCTCGCGCGAGGGTCGGCCACAGCCGCTCGTGGTCGCGCACCCAGTGGAGCGTGGCCGTGGAGACGATCGCGTCCACCTCGCCGTCGAGTTGCAGCTCGAGCACATCGCGGCAGGAAACCTCCGCCCGGCCGGCCAGGCGCCGGCGCGCCAGCCCCACCATCTCGCTGGAGGCGTCCACAGCCAGCACGCGCCCCCGCGGGACGAGGCCGGCGAGCAACTCGGTTACGCGGCCGGTGCCGCACCCGACGTCCAGCACGGTGGCGTCGGGCGGCAGGCCCTCCAGCCGCTCGAGCACCTCGGCCGCCCACTCCAGCTGGGGCTCTGAAACGCGGTCGTAGGTGGGGGCGTCCCAGGGGGTGCCCCCACGCGCCCCACCGGAGCGCTCACGGGCGGCAGGACCGGGGCGCTCACGGCCGGCGGGCGCCTGCGCCGGAGGTTGCTCGCGGTCCGTCCCGGCGACCTCGTCGTGGCCCACCCGCCCATCGTAGAGCGGCCGCGCGGGCCGGTAGCGGAGCCCCGTAGAGATACGGTGTGCGCGCCTTGGACCGTTGAGCATCCCGACCATGAGGTGGGCAGATGGCATCGCAGCCGGCGCCGATGGTGCGCCGTGGGGAGCACGGATATGAGCCGGCCCGCCGGGGCAAGCTCTGGAACGAGGCGACGGTGGAGCGCCACCCGGAGCTGATCGCGCGCCCGCGGGACGCTGAAGAGGTGGCCGCGGCGGTCCAGCTCGCCCGCCGCGAGGGCCTGCGCGTGACGGTCTGCTCGGGTGCTCACAGCTGGGCCGCGAACCACCTGCGCGACGGGGTGCTGCTGATCGACCTCGCCGAGCTGGACTCCGCGCGGGTGGAGCCGGCGACGTCGAGCGCCGTGGTGGGCCCGGGGTGCCCCGGAACCCGGCTGCTGGCCACCGTCGCCGGCCACGAGCTGTTCTTCCCCGTCGGACACTGCAACGGCGTGGCGGTGGGCGGTTACCTGCTGCAGGGGGGCTTCGGCTGGAACGGGCGCGTCCACGGCCCGGCCTGCATGAGCGTGGAGGCGATCGACGTGGTCACCGCCGCCGGCGAGCAGTTGCGGGCCGACGCCGAGAACCACAGCGAGCTGCTGTGGGCGGCGCGTGGATCCGGTCCCGGCTTCTTCGCCGTGGTGACGGCCTTTCACGTACGCCTCTATCCGCGGCCGAAAGTGCTGGCCAACGCGCTGTACACGTTCCCCACGGACGTGCTCGAGGACCTCTTCCGCTGGGTGGCCGGGATCGGGCCGGAGGTGCCCCGCAGCATCGAGCTGATGCTGCTCGTCCATCGCGACGAGACGGGCGCGCCCGAGATCGCCATGACGGCGCCCGTGCTGGCGGCCGACGAGGAGCAGGCGCGGGCGGACCTGTCGCTGTTCGAGGGGTGTCCGCTGCTGGCGGACGCCAAGCTGTCGGTCCCGTATGTGCCCGTCAGCTTCGAGGACCTGTTTGCGGGTAGCGCCGCGATCTATCCCGCCGGCCACCGCTGGGCGGTGGACAACATGTGGACCCACGAACCCGTCGAGGAGCTGCTGCCGGGCCTGCGCCGGATCGCCGACACGCTGCCGCCCGCGCCCTCCCACATGCTGTGGATGAACTGGGGACCCAGCCCGCCGCGGCCCGAGATGGCCTACAGCGTCGAGGACGAGACCTACATCGCCCTCTACGGTGGCACCGCCGAGCAGAGCGGAGAGGTCGCCGTGGCGAGCTGGGCAACGGAGCGGATGCGCGAGATGGAGCCGCTCTCGAGCGGCATCCAGCTGGCCGACGAGAACCTCGGCCGCCGTCCGGCCCGCTTCGTCAGCGACGGGCGCCTGCAGCGCCTGGACGAACTGCGCGCGCGCTATGACCCCGACGGGCTGCTTCTGCCCGTGGATGGATCGCCCCTGGCAGGCGCCGGCGTGAGCGCGGCCGATCTCGGCCCCTATCTGGAACGCCCGCTGACTGCACCGGGAGCGCAGGAGCTGGCGGCCGCGCAGGCGGGACCCTGCGACCCCGCGAACGGCGCTCGCGCTGGCGCAGGTCGACCGCCTGCTCGACCCCGAGCCGCTGGAGGTGGAGACGGGCTGGTGGCTGCTCCCCGACGGCACCGCGCCAGGTCGCGGCTCGCACGCCGATGCCGGGGGTCACGCCGAGATGGTCGACTGGTGGTTCGACTGGCATCCGCGGGAGGCGATCCGCTACCGCATCTGGCACCCGCTGGCGCACTTCGACAACTCCCTGCAGCCGCCGTCCGAGCCGGCAGCCAAGCCCCACTGGAGTGCGGTCCACCATCCCGTCGAGGACGTCGGCGCGGGGGTCGTGCATGCGCGCATCCACTTCCAGGACCCCTCGCTGCTCGGGATGAGCCCGGCGGCCCTCCGTGGCCCGCAGGTCGGTCACCGTGCTGGCGGCCGAGGTCGGAGACGACCGCCGCCACGTGCGCCACTCGCTGATGTTCCACGTGTTCCTGCGCGAGGACGACGGGCTGGTGCTGCGCAGCCGCTTCTGGCTCGGCGCCGCGATCCGCCCCTACGGGCCCGCCGGGGCGCTGCTCGGAGGGCTCCTGAACCGGCCGGCCGGTGCGCCGCCGGATGCTTCCCGCCGGCGGCCCCGCCGGCGCTGGCGCGCCACTGCGTGGAGGAGTACGCGAACCTCGCGGCGCTGCTCCCGGAGCTGTACGGGCGCTTCGCCGACGGCCCCGCCTAGCCCGCCCGAACAGGCCCTCGGAGGGCGACGGGGTACTTGCATCCGGGCCACAGGAGGGTGGTATTCTCGGCTGACTGTTCAAGGCTTGGAGCGGGCTGCCGTCGACCCGGCAGCACGCCCAGAGGGGAACCTCAAGGAGGAGACGTGGGAAGCGGTCGGCGCCGCCCCGACGCCACAGATAGCCCAGGGGAACCAGCCGCGCGGGGCATGGCGGCGAGATCGCGGCGCACACGCCGTACGGTGCTGCTCGCCCTGCTCGGCGCGCTCGCCCTCAGCGGGGTGCTGGCCCAGCCTGCGCTGGCGACCCGCAAGGTCAACATCGTCTTCTCCTGCGACACCACGACGTTCGAATACAGCGGCTTTCCCGAACTCGAACACAACCAGGTGACCGAGCGCCTGCGCTCCGACGGCGTCAGCCAGTTCGTCGAAAAGTTCGAATTCAACGGCTCCACCGGCACCAGCGTCGTGGCGATGCCCGCCGCGCTGGCGGCCGGCATGCACAAGCTCAGCGCCGAAGCCCACTGGAAAACCAACGGCGTCATCGGCGAGAGCGGCAAACACAAGGAACACAAGAGTTGCGGCGGTGAACCGAAGCCGAGCTTCTCCGTCCTGAAGGCCCAGCAGATCGCCGGCTCGAGCAGCGGCTGGACGCAGACCGCACTCAACGGCAAGATCGGCCAGACGGTCGAATACCAGATGACGGTCTCGAACACCGGCAACGTGGCCTTCACGCTGACCGAATTCATGGACCCCAACTGCGACCCCGGCACGCAGCAGGGCGGGCCCGTGGGCGCGAGCCTGTCCCCGGGCGACAAACTCGTGTTCACCTGCAGCCACCTGCTCACGGGCGGAGGCTCCTACACGAACGTCGCCTCGGCCACGGCCAGGTACTCCCAGGGGGGATCGGAATCCCACAAGTCGAACACGGTCGTCGTCAACGTGGTGCTGGAACCGCGCCTGACGCTGTCCAAGGTCCAGGAAATCAAGGGCTCGGGCACAGGCTTCACCTCGTCGCTGCTGACGGGCACCGTGGGTCAGACGGTGCTGTACCAGGTCACCGCCAAGAACACCGGCAACGTGCCGCTCACGCTGAGCGAATTCACCGACATCTACTGCGACGAACACACGATCTCGGGCGGGCTTCCTCCCGGCACGCCGCTGTCGCCGGGCGACAGCACGACCTACAGCTGCAGTGCCAAGCTCAAGGAAATCCCCGAAAACGGCAAATTCCTCAACGTCGCGTCGGTCGCGGACACCCCGTCCGGCGGCGGAAGTCCGGAAACGACGGCCAGCAACGCGGTCGAAGTCAAGGTCAAGGCGCCGGAAGGGCCGGTGCAGCAGACGGCTCCCCCGCCGGTGGGCGGCAGCACCGGCTCGGGCAGCGGCTCGACCGGCGGCGGCACCAAAAGCGGATCGACGGGCTCCACGGGCGACCCCAAAAGCGGCACGCTCGGCGCGAAAAGCTCCAAAAAACGCCACCACAAGGTGACCGTGGAGCACAAGACGCCAAAGTTCACCGGCTGACGGACGGTGCAGATCGATCACGAGCGTGTGGAGGAGCTCACGCGCAGGGAGCTCGCAGCGCTGAACGAGCGGACGCAGGGCTCGGCGGCGATGTACGAGCGCGCCCGCCGCACGCTCAGCGGAGGCGTCGCGTCCTCCTATCAGCTGCGCGACCCGTGGCCGATCTACCTCGTCTCCGGCGAGGGCCCGCGGGTGACCGACGTGGACGGCAACAGCTATTGGGACTTCCACAACGGCTTCGGATCGATGGTCCAGGGCCACGCCAACCCCGAGATCGTGGAGGCGCTGCGGGCGCGGGCGCCACTGGGAACCCACTTCGCGGCCGTCACCGAGGACACCGTCGCCGTGGCCGAGAACCTTGCCGGCCGCTTCGGGCTGGAACGCTGGCGGTTCGTGAACTCCGGCTCGGAGGCGACGATGGACGCGATCCGGATCGCACGGGCGCTCACGGGCAGGGACACGATCGTGAAGATCTTCGGCTCCTACCACGGCCATCACGACGCGCGTGATGGTCTCGATCGGGGTGCCCTACGAGGAGATCGGCGACCGCGAGAACCTCGCCTCGCTCCCCTACGGGGCCGGCATCCCGAAAGCGGTCAGCGACCTCACGATCGCGGTGCCCTTCAACGACGCTGCGGCCATGGAGCGGCGGATCGAGCGCCTGTTCTCCGAGGGACGCCCGCCGGCCTGCGTGATCATGGAGGCCGCGATGATGAACCTCGGGGTGGTGCTCCCCGAGCCGGGCTACCTGGAGGCCGTTCGGGAGCTCACCGCACGCCACGGCGTGGTGCTGATCTTCGACGAGGTCAAGACCGGGCTGGCGATCGCGGCGGGCGGCGCGACCGAGCGCTGGGGAGTCAAGCCGGACATGGTGACGCTCGCCAAGACGCTCGGCGGGGGACTGCCTTCGGGGGCCATCGGCGGCACCGAGAAGGCGATGAGCGTGGTCGAGGACGGGAGCGTCTACCAGGTGGGCACCTACAACGGCAACCCGCTGACGATGGCCGCCTCGCGGGCGAGCCTCGAGCGGGTGCTGACGCCCGCGGCCTACGAGCACCTCGACGCGCTCAACGACCGCATCGTCCCCGGCTGCCAGGAGGTGATGGATCGCCACCGACTGCCCGGCTACGCGGTCGGGGTCGGCTCGAAGGGCTGCGTCACCTTCTCGCCGCAGAAGATCGTGGACTACGAAACCTTCAAGGCCAACCAGGACGTGCCGGTGACCGAGCTCGCCTGGCTGTGGAACATGAACCGGGGCATCTACATGACCCCGGGCCGGGAGGAGGAGTGGACCCTGTCGGTGACCCACACCGACGAGGCCATCGACGACTACATCCGGGTGTTCGCGGAGATGGCCGCGGCGCTCACCGAGTGAGCCGCAGCTGAGCGACGCCTGAGGGCGGGGAGCCGCTAGGGCAGCAGTTCGAGGCTGTCCATGATCTTGCCCCAGGTTTCGACTTCGCGGGCTTCCAGTTCCACGATCTTGCTTTCCTGCTTTTCGGTCGAGCGCACGAGCGACCGCAGCGAGGAGCCCTCGTAGGGCCGCAGGCCGGAGGGCAGGAAGCCGGGAGACACCCACGAGGCCAGGAAGGCGGAGTCGAACGGCACCGTGGCGGCGGGCAGGGCCTTGAAGCCGCTGCCGGCCCAGCTGCGGACGTCCTGGCACAGCGACGGCAGCGGCAGGCTGATCATCCTGGCCACGTTCTCTGCGTATGCGTGCACGGAGCGGGTCAGCGACGAGCTGCTCCAGCGCAACGAGCGCACGGCCTGCACGTAGGCACGCCCCGCCGGCAGGTCGACCCGGATCGCGCTCAGCACCATCGTGCCGATGACCTCGTCGCTGAGCTGTTCGGACTGGCTTTCCTCGGGTGAGCCGGCGGCCGCCAGCGGGCATTCACCGCGGACCTTTGCGAGCAGCCCGCGAAGCGTCGATTCGACCTGATGGATGCGCGTGTCGGCGGCGTGCACGAGCGCGTAGTTGGCGCTCACGTAGGTGCGCGTGACCGAGGCGTTGCTGGCGCCGGCGGTGGCCGGCGCCAGCAACGTGATGGCCGCTGCGAGGAGAGCAGGCAGCGGTGCCACACGAATGGCCATGGCGTCAATCCTACGGACCGCCGGCGTCCTTCCGCGCCGCCCGCGAGCGCCGCCCGGCGAGCAGCCGGAACGCTTCCGGGAGCGCCCGCGCAGGGGCGCCGGAACCGCTCGCGCAGGGGCGCCGGGAGCGCCCGCCTCGCTAGGGTGACCCGGCCTTGATCAACGTTCTACGCGAGGCCGCGAGCACGTTGCATCCCCCGGCCGGGGACCGCCACGGCCCGCTCGCGCCGATGCTCGTCGGGCTCACGGTCCTGACCGGGGTGGTGGACGCCGTCAGCTACCTGACGCTGGGGCACGTGTTCGTCGCCAACATGACCGGCAACGTCGTGTTCATCGGCTTCGCGCTCGCCGGCGCCAGCGGGCTGTCCGCCCCGGCGTCACTCGCGGCGCTGGGGTCATTCCTGGTCGGGGCGATGCTGGGAGGACGCCTGGGGGCGCGCTTTCCGGCCCACCGTGGACACCTGCTCCGCTCCGCCGGCGGCGCGCAGAGCGTGATGTTGATCGCCGCCCTGATCGTCTCGCTGGCCGCATCCGAACCCTTTGCCGGCGGCCTGCGCTACGCGCTGCTGGTTGCGCTCGCGCTCGGGATGGGCATCCAGAACGCCGCCGCCCAGCGGCTGGCGGTGCCGGAGCTGACCACCACCGTGCTGACGCGAACCCTGACCGGGATCGCCTCGGAGGGAACGGCCCTCGGCGGCCAGGGTGCGAAGCTCGGGCGTCGCGCGGTGGCCGTGGGGGCGATGCTGCTGGGGGCCGTGGCGGGTGGCCTGCTCGCGCTCGAAGTATCGGTCGCGGCGGCCCTCGGGTTCGCCTGCGCGATCGTGATTGCCGTCACGCTGGCCGTGCACGTGCTCTCGCGCGGCGAGGCCGCGTGGACGCGAGCGTGAGCTGACGGCCCGTCAGGCCGCGTGGTGCTCGTGCGTCTCGAGCAGCGCCGCTGACGCGGGCGCGGGCGCCGGCAGCTCGGCCGGGACGCTCACCGACGCGACGCCCGCGCCGTCACCGGCGGGATCGTGCTCGGAGCTGAGAGCGTCCCTGAAGCCACGCATGCCACCGCCGAGCGAGCGGCCGAGCTCGGGCAGGCGCTTGGCGCCGAACACGAGCAGTACCACCAGCACCACGAAGAAGATATGGATCGGGTTGTCGAGGCCCATGTGACGTATACGGCCGTGTGCCGCCGACGGATCACCGGCGCCGCCAACTCGACTCGCAAGCGCCCCGACCGGACGCGCAACCCTGCGGCGAACCCGCGCCCGCGCGAGGTCCGGGCGGGCGACCGCGGCCCTGCCTCAGCTCGCCAGCAGCAGCGGGACGTCGTGGTCGATTTCCGAGGGGCTCAGGTTGGCGGGGTAGACGGTCAGGAGCTTGCCGCTCGCGCCGATCCCGTACACGAGCGCGGAGTGGTTGATGAATTCGGGATTGCCGGTATCCCTCGCCGAGCCCACCCCCCAGCGCTGCCACACCGGCCCGAGTTCGGCGGCAGAGCCCGTCAGGTACTGCATCTGACCGGTGAGCTGGTGCTCCTTCAGGAAGCGGGCCACGTTGGCGGTGGTGTCGCCGCGCGGGTCGACGGACACGGCCACCAGCTGCACCTGATCGGCCTTCGACCCGAGCCGGCTGAGGGCGTTGTGCAGCTGTGAGGCGATCAGGGGGCACACATCGGGGCAGTGGGTGTAGAGGAACGTCACGAACACGGCCTTGCCGTGGTAACCGGCCAGGTTCACGGGCTGGCCCTGGTAGTTGTGCAACGAGGCCAATGCCGGCGCCTGGCGAGCGGGCTGCAGCTCCGATCCGTCGAAGCTGGCGTTGTGAACGCTCTTGTCGCCGCCGGGCAGCTGTTGCTTGCTGCTCGAGCCGGTCGCCACCAGCACCGCCCCTCCCGCCACCAGCAGCACGATGATCGCGATCGGGAGGTACACGAACAGCCGTCCCGCAGGCCGCTGGTCCTGCGGAGGTGACGGGGGGTCGGGCTCGCCGTCTGACGACCCGGGCGGGCGGGTGTCGCCGGGCGCCTCGGTGCTCATCGGGGCCCAGTCTGGCAGAGGAGCCTGAATGCCGGCGCAGCCTGGCTCCTACGCCCCACCGGCCCTCGTCCTTCTGAGCATGAGCAGGGCAACGGTCGCCGTCAGCAGACCGAGGATGCCGACGACGAGCCCCGCGATCCCGAGCGCCTGTGAGGCATTACCGGAGGAGCCGCTCGAGCTGGCGGCCGTGGTCGCGCCGGTCGCCGGGCTCGATCTCCTCGCCCCCGCTTGCGGCCCCGCCTCGTCGCCGGCCACTTCCTGCACGACGCCGCCCTTGGCCGTCACGTTGATCCTGGGAGAGGGGTGTTCTGCCGTCAGCGAAGGGTCGATCCAGTGAACCACCTGACCGTTGCTGTACGTCTGGACGGTGCGAAATTCGAGCGGCCTGCCCGCCGCGTCATCGGGGATCGCAAGTGACAGCGGGAGGTTGATGAACTGGCCGTTGTCGACCTTCCCGAGCGGACCACTCCACGTCCACACGATCTGCGAAACCTCGGTGTCGATCGTTTCACCGTCTTCGGTGATCGGCGTGGCCAGCTTGGTTTCGATCACGTGCGTGCTCCAGCCGGCCACGTCTTCATAGTCGACGCCGACGAAGCCCGGTGGGAAGAGAACGTCGACCTTCGTGACGTGCGCGCCTTCCTGCTCGCCGGGCACCCTCACGTCGAGCGTCGCGAAGGCCCCCGCCGGGATCGTGTTGGGATGCAGGCTGATGTGGGCCTGGGCGGCTGCGGGCGCAACTAGCAGACCAAACAACAGCGCGGGGATGACCTTCCTGATGTGCATGCGTTCACTTCTCCTTGTCGTTTGCGCCGGCGCCGACTCGGTCACGAGACCGGAACCTTCACCACGCGGGTGAACTGTTCGAATTCAGAGATGCGGTCGACGAGTTCGATCGACCATGTCCCGCCCGGGCTGAGCACGGCCGAGCTGAGGATGTAGTGGCCGGGCCCCGCCGGCGACGCCTTCAGGGGCAGCGGGCCGATGTTCTTCGCCGGCAGCCTTGCCGTCGCCGTGAGTTCCTTCGTGGCCTTGTACTGGGCGCCGGTCCTGGCGTCGATCAGATACAGGTGGATCGTGTTGGGTCCGACCTTCGCCGGTTCCACGGTCATCTCCAGCAGCGCCGGGCCGATCGTCGTGTTGACGGAGAACGGGCCCGAGGCGGCGTCGATCGGCGGCGCGTAGCTGACCAGGGCAGCGGTCACCCCGAACACGCACAGCATCAGGACGAGCTCCCCGCGGAGCGTGCGACGCGCCATCAGCCCGGCGCCGCCCGGCGCCCCACCGACGGCCACGATGCGCTGCAGGGCCGGGATCAGGCGCTCGCGGTTGGCCCAGCCGAGCACGATCAGCGCCCCCAACAGAACCGTCTTGGCGATGATCAGCGCGCCGTAGGTGGTGTGCAGCAGTCCGTGAATCGAGCGGACGTCGATGTAGGCCTGGACCACGCCGGTGGCCGCGATAGCGATCACGGCTGCCAGGGCCAGGGGCGAGAAGCGCCGCAGGCTGCCGAGCAGCAGCCGGGAGCGCTCGCCTTCCTCGAGCCGCCGGGTTGCGGCGGGCAGGACGAGCAGCAGGCACGCGATCCCCCCCACCCACACGCTGGCGGACAGGACGTGGACCACGTCGACGGGGAAGAACACGCCCGTCGGGCTCTGGATGCTGGCGTGCCCTGCGAGCGCCGGGGTGATCGCCAGGTACGCGCACCCGAGCCCCAACCCCGCGAGCAGCCAGCCGGGCGGACGGCTGATCTCGACCTCCCCTTGGCGCTCGTCACTCCGTTGACCCTCGGCGTCGCCTCGGGCCCGGGTCCCGTCGGACGACGCGAGACACGGCACGGGATTTCTGCCGGCGGCACGGGCGGCGAGCAGGAGCACACCGAGCACCAGCCAGTCGAGGGCGCGCACGGCCCATACCCAGCCGAAGCGACTTTCGAGGGTGCTTTCGACGAGCGTGGCTTTCAGCGAGCTCCACAGCGATACGCCGGCGGCCGCTGGCCCCCTGCAGCAGGATGCCGAGCAGGCTGACGAGCAGACCCAGCAGGACCGCCACCGCGAGCAGCCGGCCCGCACGTCGGGTGAAGGCGCCCGACGCCAGCGACCAGCGAGGTTGCGGGCGGGCGAGGTCGCCCAGTGCCGGGCCCCATACGGCCTGCATGAAGAGCAGACCTCCGATCATGAGGGCGATCGACAGGTAGTCAAGGGCCCGCACCACGCCGAAGGCGATCTTCGTCACCCGCCCCGCCTCGTTGCGACCGATCAGGCCCGCGACGGTGTACTTCGGGGCGGCACCCGGGTGGCCGATGCTGAAGACGAGGCCTCCGTAGACGATGTGGGTGTCGGCCGAGATGACACGGTACGTGCCCGTGTAGGTGCCGTCGGGTAGGTGTGGCCTGAGCCCCACGCCCATCCAGTGCTCGTTGCCGTCGGGGTGGGAGACATCGAGGTCGTCCACCTCGTCTCCCTGGGCGTTGTAGACGCGCACGGCGCCGGCGGTGCCGCCGACGTTCTGGTTGAACTGGAAGATCACCTCCGCCGGCTGGGTCGCGACAGTGCTGCCCGAGGCGGGCGAGGTGCCGAGCAGCTGGGCGTGGGCCAAGGCCGGCGACGCGTGGGTCAGCGCTAGCAGCAGGCAGCCCGCCAGCGCTGCGACGATCGTCGAGGACGGTAGCCCGTGGCGAGCGCTCCGCATCGGTTCACCACGCCCCTCTTGGCGCACCGGCGGATTCGTCCGGGCCGTCGTCCGAGGGCGGGTTCCCGCCGCGGCCCCGCCGGCGTCTGACGACCACGACGGTCGCCAGTCCGAGCAGCACGATCAGGACGCCCGCGACGATCGCGCCGGTGGGCGCGCTGGAGTTCTCCGGCACCCAGAACAGTTCGCCCCTGATCGCGCCCGGCTGGTTGCCGACCCTGATCGGCACCGTCCAGTCGAAGATCTTCGTGCGCTTGGAGGTGTCCTTGACCTCGGGGGGCGTCACCGGGCTCATCCAGTGGATGCGGTGGTCGTGCCATTCGAACTGGCCCGTGCGGTCCACCGCTTCCCACCGCGGCGGCGCCGTCGCGCTTGCCGATGGCGGCACGGTGACGTCGGCGTAGAAGTTCGTGTTCAGGTAGACCGCGGGTGAGCGCCTGTTCTGTTCGGCGGCGCCGCTGGGGAGGACACGCGCGTAGGGCTCGCCGGAGTAGCCGTACACCGTCACGGTCTTGCCGGTCCCGTTGCGCAGCAGCAGGCGGTCGGCGAACTCGAGCACTTCGACGTTGAGCCCCGGCACTTTGGGCGTGATCGAGGTGATGTAGGTGCGGTAGTGGTAGCTGGATCCCTGGTCGTTGATCGGGTTGCCGCTCTCCCGGGAGGAAGAGACTTCCGCGCCCGGCGACCGTCGTGATGGCCACCGAGAACAGCGCTGATAGCCCGATCAGGGCAGGCAGGAGACGTCGTGACATTGGGCTCCTCGTGAAGCTCGAAGGTGAGAACGGTCACGGCCGCCCCGGGCGGCCGCACGCGCGACCCGAGCCGTCCCCGCCGGGGATGCTCAGCGCGCCGGGAGCAGCGCGCCCGGAGGCGGGCGATTCGCCAGCGAGCAGGCGAGCAGCAGCCCGCCGCGGGGGACGCTCGGCCCGCTCCAGCGGAGCGGGCTCCTCGGAGCGCAGGCGCGCGGCTGAGGAGCACCCTCGCGCGAACGGCGCAGCGCCGCCAGCGTCCTCTCACCCGGATAGCGACGCAGGGCGAGTAGCAGCGCCAGTGCCAGCGCCGGAAGCACGCACAGCACACCCGGGTCGAGCGAGGCCAGCGCCGCCAGCACGACGGCCGTGGCCGCCAGCGCCGGGAGGGCAACCCTGCCCCAGCACGAGAGCGGAGATCGGGGTCTTGCCGGGCGCAGCCGAGCGGGTGCCACGTCCGAACAGACTACTCCGGGCCGGCGGGTGCTCACGTTCCCGACCGCCGACAGCAGCCACAGCCCGAAGCACGTGAAGGCGACCATCACGGTCAGCATCCAGTACTGCGAGCGGATCGCTTCCTGGGCGCCCTTGTACATCGTCAGGGCACGGTCGTGGGCGAGCGTCAGACCCGCCCACGTGGCCGGCCACCAGCGCGGTCACCTGGACGTACCAGATCGCTGCGAAGGAGATGATCGTGTAGTCGATGCGGTAGGTGGAGGTGCCGAAGATGTTGGCGCCGTTGCCGAGCGGGTCGGAGGCCAGGTAGCCGATCGCCTGGCCCTGCCAGATCAGCAGCGAGAAGTAGTGGGCGAGCACGTAGGCGAATCCGATCGGGACGAGCGTGTGGGCGAAGGCACGGCTCAGCTCGGCGTCTGGTGTAGCGGAAGCTCACGCTCTGCGACACCCCTGATCCCGAGCTCGTAGATGCCCCTGATGAGCGCGACGCAGAGCAGCAGCCCGGTCGTGTACGCGAGCTCGATCGCGGGTGTCGGGATGGAAGCTGAGGCCCGAGTAGATGCTCTGCAGGTGCGGCTCGAGCTTGCGCCACACGACGTCGTTGGAGAAGCCGTCGAAGGTGGTCGTGCCGATCACCGCGCAGATCAGCATCACCGTGCCCGACCGCACCGGCATCGCCGTCAGGCCGCTCAGGGGGCGGCGGGCATACAGCTCACCGCCCTCGTCCACCGTCAGGGGCGACATCCTCGAGAGCAGCCCGAAGTAGGCTCCGAAGCCGTCCGCGCTCGAGGCCCACTCCTCCTCGCCGAAGGCGAGCATGCCGGCCAGCATCACCAGGAAGTAGCCCAGCGACAGCGCCGCGAGGGTCGACGGGCTGTCGCGTTCGACGTACACGAGCTCCAGCCACGCGAAGCCGACGAGCAGAGCCACCGCGGGCCACTGGCCGAGCCTCTCCGGGTAGCGCAGCGGCGGACGTCCGAAGGCCCTCGGCGCCACGCGCCCCCCGAGCCAGCGGATCGCCCGGGCGCACGAGCGCCAGGGACTGAGCGACCGAGAAGACGTCGCCCAGCAGCACGCTGGCGATCGGCATCCCGATCCAGAAGATCACGTAGATGAAGGTGACGCTGAAGTTCGCCGACCACACCTGACTTCCGGCGAAGCCGCTGTAGAGGACGAGCGCGAACACGGCGACCCCCAGCAGGCTCGCCACCACCTCTACGCCCGGCGGAATATGGAGCAGGGGTTTGCGGTGCTCGGTCTGGAGCTGCGGCCGGGTCCACAGCGCCGACAGGGCCACGAACGACACCACCAGCACGATCCCGGCCGCCCAGCTGAACAGCCACACCGGTATCGGCAGGTCGGCGCGGCCGACGATTCCGTGGGCCTCGGCGACGGCCGGGAACAGGAGCGCCGCGCCACAGGGGGCGAGTACCAGAGACACGAGCGCCGCGCGCGCCGGCAGCCGCCAGGGAGCCTTCATCGCGAGGCGAGTCTAGGGAGTCATGTTCGCCGGCAGGCCTGTTCGCCGGATGTCGGGATGCGCCACAATCGAGGCGTGATGGTGCTGGCGCACATCGGCAACATCCCGGTCGAGGAGTGGCTCCCGTTCGTGGCTCCTGTCGTGGTGCTGTACCTCGTGGGCCGCCGCATGTCGAGAGCCCGCGAACGGGACGTGCTGCGCGTGATGTCCGAGGAGGCCCTCGACGAGCCGACCGTCGAGCAGATCCTCGAGCGCTGGCGGGGCAAAGGGCCCAACGAGCTCTCCCGCCGCCACGTGCCGATCTTCTGGCCGCCCGGGCCCGAGGGATCGACCATCGCCGCCCTCGCCGAGCGCCTGGGGTCCGACGTCGAGACCGTCGGGTCGCTCGTGGATGAGCTCGAGGAACTCGGCTACCTCGAACGCGACGGAGCCAGCGGCGAGCTGTGGCTGACGATCGAAGGCCACGACCTGCTGAACGACGCCGAAGCGGTGCTCCTACTACGGGCGCGAGAGCGCGAAGAAGCACAGGCGCATGAGGAACGGCGCGCGTTCGAGCAGGAGCAGGCGCACGAGGAAGAGCGCGCGCACGCCTCCTGATCGCCCTCAGGCGAACAGCTGCTCACACACCAGGAACACGTTCAGGCCGGTGATCAGTGCCGCGATCGCCCATGCGAACCGGGTGGTGAGCGCGCTGTTGACGTGGACGCCCATCACGTCACGGCGGCTCGTCAGCAGCACCAGCGGGATCAGCGCGAACGGGATACCGAAGGCGAGCACCACCTGGCTCAGCACCAGCGCACTGGTCGGGCTCACGCCCAGCGCCAACACCGCCAGGGCCGGGATCATCGTCACCACCCTTCGCACGTACAGAGATATGCGCACCTTGATGAAGCCGGCCATGACCACCTGCCCGGCGTAGGTGCCGACGCTCGACGAGGAGGCCCCCGAGGCGAACAGGGCGACGGCGAACGCGAGCGCCGCGCCGCCGCCGACGAGCGTTGCGAGACCGCTGTGGACACCCTGGAGCGTGTCGACGCCGGTGTGGCCGCTCCCGTGGAAGAGCTGCGCGGCGACGGCCAGCATCGCGACGTTGATGACCCCGGCCAGCCCCAGCGCGAGGATCACGTCGGTGCGCTCGAAGCGCAGCACGCGGCGGCGCTCGGAGTCGTCCCGGCAGGGCATCCGTTCCTGCGTGAGGGCGGAGTGCAGGTAGATCGCGTGGGGCATCACGGTCGCCCCGATGATCGCGACCGCCAGGTACAGGGACTGGCTGCCGGCCAGGTGCGGGATCAGGCCCTGCAGCCGCACCCGAGGACGAGGGACCGATCTTCAGCGTCTCGTAGACGAACCCCGAGGAAGACGATCCCCAGCAGGCCCGTGATCGCCACCTCGAAGCGGCGGTAGCCCTTCACGCGCAGCTCGAGGATCGCGAAGGCGATCACGCCGGTCATCAGGCCGGCGACGAGCAGCGGCACTCCGAACAGCAGGTTCAACCCCAGTGCCGCGCCCACGAACTCCGCGACGTCGGTGGACATCGACACGATCTCGGCCTGCACCCACATCATCCAGGACAGGGTCTTCGGGTAGTGGGCGCGGACGCTTTCGGGAAGGCTGAGATCGGTGGCGATCCCGAGCTTCGCCGACAGGTACTGGATCAGCATCGCCATCGCGTTGGCCAGCACCACGACCCACAGCAGCAGGAAGCCGAACTGCGAGCCACCCTGGAAGTTGGTGGCGAAGTTGCCCGGATCGACGTAGGCGATGGCGGCCACGAAGGCCGGGCCGAGCATCGCCAGGGTGGCCCGCAGGCTGCCTTTGGCGAGCAGCTGCTCGAGTGCGCTGGGCGCGAGTGGTCCGGGCTCGCCGAGCGCCGCCGAGGCGCCATCGACGACGGCGCCCTCGAGCGCCGGACGCAGCTCGCCCGGTGGCGGCGTCACTCCTGCTCCACCTCGACCTCGATGCGCATCGCTTTCGCCAGCTCGCCCCCGAGCGCCAGCTCGAAGTCGCCCAGCCGCACGAACACGGGGCCGCCGAAGGGCTGGCGACCGGTGACCTCGAGCCGGTCGCCGAGCGTCACCCCCTGGCCGGTGAGGTAGCGGAGCATCTTCGGGTCGGAGTCCGACACGCGTACGAACCGCCCGACCGCGCCCGTGCCGAGCTCGTCGAGGCTGCGTGTCGGGGTCTCCTCGATCTCGAACTCGTACGTCGGGATCGGATCCCCGTGGGGGTCCACCGTGGGGTTCCCCAGGCGCGTGGCGATCAGCTGCTCGAGCTCCTCGGAGAGCACGTGCTCGAGCACCTCGGCCTCGGCGTGGACCCGGTCCCAACCCATCCCCAGCTCCTGCGCCAGGAACAGCTCGATCAGGCGGTGGTGACGCAGGACCTCGAGCGCCACGGCTCGACCCTCATCCGTCAGGCGCACCCCGCGATAGGGCTCGTGCTCGACCAGGCCGAGGTCGTCGAGCTTGCGCACCATCGCCGACACCGAGCCGGCCGTGACGCCCAGGCGATCGGCGAGGTCGTTGGTCGAGACGGCCTCGCCCGCGCTGCGGGACTCGAGGGCGTACACCGCCTTGGCGTAATCCTGAACGTTCGGAGACACAGATCCCACGTCAGCCATACAGCAAGTTTAGGCATGCCAAAATCAATTTTCAAGGGGCACGGTGAACTTGACAGACCCGTTGCAAGTGCTTACCGTCACAATCCCTCCCCTCGTGGAACTCCCCCGCAGCCTCTGGCCGAAACGAAACGCTTGGGTCGTCGGTGCCCAGGGCGAGTCGCACCGCTCGCGGCAGCTACGCCGAGAGGAGCGCCAGAAAGCGATCCGGCGGCAGAGGCGGTACCGGCGCGTTCTCGAGCGCCTCCGCGCCGCGGTCGGGCGCTCGTAGTTGCAGACACCACGGGCCCGGTATCGTCGAAGCCAGATGCCGGGCGAGAACAAGGATGAACGCGCCCAGGTCGTCTAGGTCGTGCCGCGATACGAGATCCAGATCACGGAGTTGCCCCACCCCACCTCGTCTCCCGCTGCCGATCAGGATCCGACGCCCGACGTACGTGACCTCGTAACGGTGCAGGACGCCCCGAACGAAGACCTCGCCAAGGACTGGACGTGGCGGGTATGGGACGCGAAGTACGGCCCCTCCAAGCGCCCGGACCGGTTTCGGCTCGGGATCGAGCGGCTGGACATCGACGCTCCGGGCGCGGGTTCCCGCCGGGCCGGCTTCCCCGGGACCGGTCGCTGACGGACCTCGGCGACGCGCAGCGCGCGCTCACGGCATCCCCGGAACTCGCTGGGGCACCGACGACCGGGGCGGGCCCCGACGCCGGCGATCACCTGATCGAGCCACGGTCCGTCAGTCCGTCAGATGTCCAGGCCGGCGGGTGCAGCCTCAACCACGGGCGATGCGCTGCCGAACGAGTGCCTGACAATCAACGCGCTGCTCATGGCAAACCCGTCGCGAGGCGGGGACGCAAAGCAAGAGGTCTCGTTCGCGAGACGGCTCGGCCGCCAGCCACTCCAAGGAAGGTGGGCCAGTGAAAGCTTTGCGCGAGTGCGAGTCAGGAAAGACGTCGCAAGCCCCAGAGGCTCGCGACGAGTCACAGGAGCAACAGCTCGCTGCCGCCGCCCTCCAGGCGCCCGCGAGCCGGTCCGGACGTGTCGAGTTTGGGCGATACGTCGGATGGGTCGTGGGCGCGACGTCCTTTGTCGTGATCCTGCCAACCGCATTCGTGTGGTGGCTTCGGTACGACGGCATCATCCGGTCTCCCCTGCTGACGCTCGTGATCGCCCTCGTGGCGACACTGGCCGCGTCACGGGCGGGAACCGCCTACTGGGAAAAACGCACGCACCCGGGCGATCTGCTGTTCGGAGAGCTGCTGCTGTGGGGATTCATCCGGCGCTGCAACAGCGAGCGACGGCTGTCCTCCGCGCGCGCCCTCCTGGGCTCACTGGCCGACCCCCGAAACGCGGTGGGCGACGGCCAGGCGACGGACACCCAGGCAGAGGCGCTCGAGAAACTCAACGCCGCACTTGAGGCCACAGACCCGTACACGCACGGCCACTCGCGCCGGGTCGCCCGCCACTGCTGGATGATCGCCAAGCGCATGGGCCTCGACAGCGAGAGCGTGGCCCGCGTACGGACCGCCGCGTCCCTGCACGATGTCGGCAAGGTCTACACGCCGCCCGCAGTCCTGCGCAAGCCCGGTCGGCTCACCGACGAGGAGTTCGACGTCATCAAGCGCCACCCCGTGGACGGGGCCGAGCTGGTCGAGGCGCTCGGCGACGATGAGCTCGTCTCGATCGTCCGCCATCACCACGAGCGCCTCGACGGCACCGGCTATCCGGACCGGCTCGTCGGCGATCAGATCCCGCTCGGCGCCAGGATCATCTCCGTTGCCGACACCTTCGACGCGATCACCTCGGCGCGCCCGTACCGCCCCGCCCGGGCCCACAAGAAGGCGCTCGACATCCTCAAGTACGAGGCCGGCACCCAGCTCGATCCAGCCGTCGTGAAAGCGTTCTGCGCGATCTACTCCGGGCGCCGCCCGCTGGCGCTTTGGGCATCGTTCACCAGCCTTCCCTCACAGGTCTTCTCCTGGCTCGGCGCAGGGGCGGCGACCGCGGCCTCGGCCGCCCAGGTGGCGGCGGTGGCCGCAGCGGCCGCCGTCGGCGTCACCGCGGCGATGGCACCCCACCATGGTTCGGGCAGGCACTCGTCCACGAGCGGCCACGTTCAGATCGCTGAGGTTGCCAGCCACCCCCTGACCGGGGCGAGCTACGGAGGTGTGTTTGCGACCCGCGCGACGCACGGCGGGTCCGGGCCGAAACACGCCCTCTCGGCAGCGACACCCGGCGGGTCCAAGCCCGCCCCGGCCAGCGCGGGGAGCACCCCAGCCAGTGGGCCCACCGGCCCCACCAACACCGCCGGCGAACCGTCCGTCTCCCAGGCCGGGAGCTCTGAAGCCACAGCCGGTAGCGGCGGCGGCTCGGACCAGGTCAGCCACGAAGGCTCCTCGACGTCGAGCGAACCGGCCGGCACCGGAAATTAGTCCTCCTCGGAAGTAAAAGGCTCGCCGATCGCCACCGAATCACCGAAGCCCGTCTCTGGGCCCAAAGAAGGCAAGGGCTCCGACGAAGGCAAAAAGAGCAAAGAAGAAAAAGAAGACCGGGAAGCCAAGGCCAGGGAAGAAAGGGCCGCCAGAGAAGCCAAGGAAGCGAAGACCAAGGAAGAAAAGGCCGCCAAAGAAGCCAAGGCCAGAGAAGAAAACGAAGCCAAAGAACTCAAGGCCAAGGAAGAAAAGGCCGCCAAAGAAACGAAGGCCAAGGAAGAAAAGGCCGCCAAAGAAGCCAAGGCCAGAGAAGAAAACCAAGCCAAAGAACTCAAGGCCAAGCAGGAAAAGGAAGCCAGAGAAGCCAAAGAAGCCAAGGCCAGGGAAGAAAAAAAGGCCAAAGAAGGCAAAGGGCTGATCAAAGAAGTGCTCGAAACGGTCACCGGGGACTAGGCCCGCCCCGCGCGAGCGCCGCTCGCCTTGCCGTAGCCGTCGCCCCGGGGCCCCCCAGGTTCCTTCCGCGACCCCCAGAGAGGAACCCCCAGTCTCGCGATTAGGGGAACTCGAGCGGGGGTAGAGGAGCGGGCACGGTCGTGCCGGCCCCCCGGGTGGGCACGACGACGCGACTTGGAGCAATCCGGAAAGGAGCCGAACATGGCCTCTGAAGCGAGAAGCTCCCAGGCACCGGCCCGAGAATCAGCCAAGCCGACGCCCAGGCCAGCGCGAACGCGCAGGCCGAGGCGCGAGCCCTGTTCCGCGCGTGGCAGCGCGACGGTGACCAGCGGGCGCGCGACAGGCTCGTCGAGCGCTACATGCCACTCACGCGAAGGCTCGCCAGGCGATACGTGAGGGGCACCGAGCCGCTCGATGACCTGTTGCAGGTTGCGTCGATCGGATTGGTGAACGCGATCGACCGCTTCGACGTGACCCGGGGCCGACCGTTTACGGCCTTCGCCGTGCCCACGATCCTGGGCGAGATGCGTCGCTACTTCCGGGACTCGGGCTGGGCACTGCACGTTCCTCGCACGGCCAAAGAGCGGGCGCTGGAAGTCCGCGATGCGGCCGCCGAGCTGCACGCCAGCGACGGGCGCAGCCCGACCGCGAAACAGCTGGCCGAATACCTCGAGCTCGAGATAGACGAAGTCCTTGACGCGATGGCGGCGATGGACGCCCACCAGACGTCGTCGCTGGACGCGCCGAGACCGAGCGAGGACGGACCGGGCGTCAGCTATGCCGACAGCATCGGCGCGGAGGACGAACGCTTCGACCTGATCGAGTGCGACGCGACGCTGTGCGCGGCGCTCGGCGAGCTGAAGCCGCGCGATCGCTAGATCCTGCGGATGCGTTACGTGGAGGAGCTCACGCAATCCGAGATCGCGAGCCGGATCGGGGTCTCGCAGATGCATGTGTCGACGACTGCTGCGGAGGTCGGTGGAGAAGCTGCAGCTTCTCACGCGTGCGCCGGCCGCAACGCAGTAGGCCGGCCCCGCTGCCAGTTGGCACTCTTCGACGCTGATCGTCGGCCCGCCGGCCCGACGAGACGCCGGATCGCACGCAAGCGACCGCGATGCCAAGGGCAGCTCAGGTCCGCTTAGGCTTATCGAGCAAGCCCGCGAACTTTGCGGTCGTGCGCCAGGCACTCGGCGGGCTGGCCGATGCGACCGGGCTCTCCCCCGCGGATATGAACGACATCGGCATCGCGGTGACGGAGGCATGCAACAACGCCTCCGTGCACGCCTACACCGACGGGGAGGGCCTGCTCGAAGTTGAGCTTCATGCGGCCGAGACGACCACCTTGGCGACGGTTCGCGACTACGGGGTCGGCCTCGGGGTCGACATCTCAAGAGCCTCGTTTCCGACCGACGTCGACGGCGAGCTGCTCGGAATCGGCCTGCCCTCGATCCAGGGACTGGCCGACCACGTGCGCTGGAGCGAGCCGGGCGACGGTGGGACGCTGGTCGAGATGCGGTTCTCGACCGACCTGCTGGCGTGGACCGGGGACGGGGCAGGCGCTGGCCTCGGCCACCTCGAGCGCCCGGCGATCGCCGCGGAGGATCTCCCCGACACGATCGAGGTGGGCATGGCACCGCTCGCTGTGGCGCGAGGTGTACTGCCGCGGGTGCTGCGGGCGACCGCGGCCCAGGCCGGATTCTCCTTCGAGCGCCACTCCGCGACTCAACGGGTGGTGTCGGTGCTGCTGGCGGACATCTCGAGGTGGGCGGCCGCGGGTGCCGTCCAGGCGCGGCTCGCGCTGGCGGGCGGGTGCATCGACCTGGCCGTGGGACCGATGTCGCAGGCGGCCGCGTCGCGGCTCGCCATCGCCGTCTTCCCCATCGCTCCTCGCCTGGCGACCTCGGCCGCGGACTTCGGCGGCGGCGCCCAGCGCCTCGTCGTGAGGCTCGACCGATGAGCATCCACAAGTCCTCGATCCCGCAGACACGGCGCTGGCCGGTCTACGGTGTCCGGGAGCGACGAACATGAATGCCGGAACATCACGGGTGGAGCGGCGAGCCTGGGCGGTGGCGCTGCTGGTCGAGACGGGGTCGATCCTGTCCAGCTCACTGGACCTCCGCACGACCATGAGCCAGGTTGCGCAGCTGATGGTCCCCGACCTGGCCGACGTGTGCGTGATCGACCTCTGCGACAGCGAGGGCTCGATCAGCGAACTGGCGGTGGCCGCCACCGACCCCGCCCTGGCCGCCGGCCTCGAAGCGCTTCGAGCCGCCTATCCTTTGGACCCGAACGGGGAGCACCCCGTCGCGCGGGTGATCCGCGGGGGCCAGCCGGAGCTGCTGACCGAGATGAGCGAGGAGTTGTTGTTATCGCTCGCCCAGGGCTCCGAGCACGCGCGGTTCATGATCGAGAACCGCTACCGATCCGCGGTCGTGGCCCCCCTCGTCGGCCGAGGACGCGTCTTCGGCGCGCTGAGCACCCTGCGCCTGGCCGACAGCGAGCCCTACGACGAGGAGGATCTGCGGCTCGTCTGCGAGCTCGCGAGGCGGGCCACGCTGGCGATCGACAACGCTCAGCTGTTCGCCGCGGCCCGGGGCGTCGAGCAGCGTCTGGAGGCCGTGCTTCGGAACCTGGCCGAGGCGATCACCGTCGTGGACAGCTCCGGGCGCACCGTGTTCGCCAACCAGGCTGCACTCGACTTCCTCGGGCTCGAGTCTTCGCAGGAGTTTGCACGGGCGCGGCCGGGCCAGATCATGGAGCGCTTCATCGTGCTCGACGAGCTCGGCCGTGAGCTCGACCTGGACTCGATGCCGGCGAGGCGGCTCTTTCGCGGCGAAGACGCCCCGCCCCTGTTGGTCAGGAACATCGTGAGGGCCACCGGCGAGGAGCGCTGGATCGTCGTGCGAGCGTCGCCGATAGTCGACCCGGAGGGCAGCGGGGTGCTGTACGCGGCGAACGTGTTCGAGAACGTGACGCAGGTCAAGCAGGCCCAGCTGGCGGAGGCCTTCATGGCCCAGGCGAGCCGGGTGCTCGCCTCCTCCATGGACTACAACGAGACGCTGAAGCGCATCGCGCGCCTGGCCGCCAGCGATCTCGCGGAGTGGTGTGCGGTGGACGTCCTCGGCGAGCGGGGAGAGTTGGAACGGGTGGCCGTCCACCACGCCGACCCTGAGATGCTGGCACTCGCCGAGAGGCTCGACCGGGACTACCGGCCGTCGCTGGAGGAGAAATTCGGCGTGCCGGAGGTGATCAGGACGGGGAGTGCGCGGATCTTCAACGACGTCACGGCCGACGCGCTGGCGACGTTCGCGCGCGACGAGGAGCATCTGCAGCTGCTGGCGGCCATGGACGCCCGCGACGTCATCATCGTGCCCCTGGCAGCGCCGGCGCGCACGCTCGGGGCGATCACGCTGGTGTCCTCCCACCGGGGGCGGCGACTGATCGACTGGGACCTGGACATCGCTATCAGGCTCGGCCGCCGCGCCGGCACCGCCGTCGAAAGCGCCCGTCTCTACACCGAGAGGAGCCGCATTGCCCGGGTGCTCCAACGTGCACTGCTGCCGGACTCGCTGCCGGAGATGCCCGGCTTTGAGGTCGCGGCCTCCTACCGTCCCGCGGGCGAGCTGAACGAGGTCGGGGGAGACTTCTACGACGTGATCCCCTGCGGGGAGCGGGGCTGGATGCTCGTCATCGGGGACGTGTGCGGCAAGGGTCCCGAGGCAGCCAGCGTGACGGCGCTCGCGCGCCACACGCTACGAGCCGTCTCGATGCTTGAGGCGAGCCCGGCGGCGATGCTCGAGCTACTGCACCGCACACTCCGCCAACAGGAGCCCGATGGACAGATGTGCACCGTGTGCCTGGTGCTCGTGAGCGAGGCGGCCGGCACGGTGACGCTGACGGTCGCCCTCGGCGGTCACCCCTGTCCGCTGCTGGTCGGCCCCGGAGAGGAGGCCCATCCCATCGGGGAGCCCGGTACGGTGCTCGGCATGGTCGATCCGATCACCGTGAGCGAGACATCGGTGGTGCTCGACGAGGAGCAGACGCTGATCCTGTTCACCGACGGGGTCACGGAGGCAGCGCGGTCCGCACTGCAGGGCGCGGTCGAGCTGACCGAGTTGGCGACGAGATCGCGCAAGCTGCCCGTGCGCGACATGCTCGCGCTGATCGAGCGGGCCGCCGTGGACAGCGCCGGCGGCCACCCCCATGACGACATTGCGCTACTCGGCATTCGAGCAGCCGCCGGCAGATCCTCAGATAAACTCGAAACTTGATGGGCGCACACGAGCAGCTGCGGATCGAGACCCAGCAGCGAGCCGACAGGGTGATCCTCGAGCTCCACGGGGAACTCGACATGGCCACCTCGCCGCAGCTGGACGGAGCCCTCCACGAGCTCGCTCAGGACGGACCCGCGACGGTCGTCCTGGACCTGCGGGGCGTCAGCTTTCTCGACTCCACCGGCCTGAAGGCGATCTTCAGCGCACGCAACGCGAGCCGTGAACGGGGACAGCAACTCGCCGTGACGCCGGGCTCACCGCAGGTCCAGCGCCTGCTCAGCCTGACGCGGCTGGGCGAGCACCTGACGGTGATCGAGACGCCCGACGCCGTTCTCGTCTAGCGCGGCGGGGCCCCGCCGCCGGGGCTCATGGCTACCAGCGCCCGTACCAGCGACGACGGCCCCCGGCAGGGTCAACGCCGCCGATGAAGAAGCCCACGAGCCAGAGGGCCACCCCGACGAGCAGGACAAACCACAGGAAGTGCGCGGCGAATCCGAAGCCGCCGAGCAGCACGAGGAGAAGCAGCAAAACGATCAGAGCAACCATTTGATCCTCCTGTTTTCTTCGGGAGCGAGTTTTCGTCTACCCAGCCGGGTTGCGGGCAAACAGCTGCACGCATCCCCGGCGACCGGGTGGCTTTCATGGGGGTGAGCCCCGGGATGGCTCACACAGCGCTTACGGCGCGATCGCTGCCCCGCGCCGCGGGACGGCTGTCAGTAACTCTCGGGCGGGTCGTAGGACCCGCGCTCGACGATCCGTTCGCCGGCGACCCGGCGGGGTCGCCACGCGAGCATGTAGAACAGCGACAGCACCAGACCAAAGAGCCCGGCGAGCATCAGGATCAGCCCGATCGTCTGAATCGAGACTCCAGAGACCGTGGCGGTTACCGCGTAGCGCAGGATCGCGCCCACGGCGATGAGAAAGACTGAGCTTCCGATTGTCATGTCGTTGGACTACCCGCGGCACCATGAGCGAAACCGGGCCTGGCCGGCGATCGGCGCTCTGGATCAGCGCTTTTTGTTCTCCACGGCTCTCTGGAGCTGGGCCTTGTTCATGCGGGAGCGGCCTTTGACTCCGAGGCTGCGTGCCTCCTGGTAGAGCTGTTCGCGGGTCCGCCCGCGTGGTCCGGGTTTACCAGAGCGAAGTCCACCGCGCCGCCCTGAGGAGATGTCCTTGGTCGAGGTCGGGGAGCTGGTCTTCGCCTCACCGCGGCGGGCGCGCTCCTTGTTGACGGTGCGCGCAGCGATTTCCTCGGCGCGCTTCAGCGAGACCCCGGATTTGCGCTCGGTGTCCTTTATGTGCTCGTACTGACGCTCGCGCTTGGTCCCTTCTCTCACACCACGGGGCGGCATCGTGAACCTCCTTTGGCTCGACGGGCGACGTGCGTCTTCCTACCCGCGGCCGCGAGCTTCAACCGGCGCCAGGGGTCCCTCGCCCGCCGGCGCCTCGGCGCCCGTTTCCGCCCCCGCGGGTCGGGTAGCCAGAAGGACGATGGGCGGAGACGTCCCCCAAGTTCCGGCACCGGTCCACCCGCCTAACTGAGGAGCGCGAGAGTCTGATGTCCGTCACCGACTCGCGTGGAGTGGTCGACGAGGGTCGTCGCGAGACGACCTTGGAGCGCCTCGATCGCAACCTGGAGGAGATGACCGGCGAGCTGCGGGTGATCGTCACCGGCGTCCAGGTCATGTTCGCGTTCCTGCTGATCGTGCCCTTCAACGTCGGCTTCGAGCACGTGGGGGCATTCGAGCGCGCTGTCTACTTCGTCACCCTCGTCTTCGCCGCGCTTGCGGCGGTCTGCACGATCGCGCCGTCGGCCGAGCACCGCTTTCTCTTCCGCCACGACGACAAGCGTCACCTGGTGTTCAACTCCAACCGCGTCGTGATCGCCGGGCTGGCGTTCCTGGCCCTGGCCATGTGCGGCTGCCTGCTGCTGGTGGCGACGAAGCTTTTCGGCGCCGCAGCGGGAGCGTGCACCGCCGGCATCGCCCTCGTGGTGTTCATGGCGCTCTGGTTCGCGATCCCCCTGGCACGGTTGAGGGTGCTCGAATACGAAAGGCGTGACGACTCCCGGCGTGACCCGGCACAGCGACGGGCCCCTTCACCGCGCTGACGTTTACAAACCGGTTACGCGGGTATCTACGCGACCACTCGTGTTGGTTCGACTCTCGAACCAGCCACCGAACCGTAGGAAGGGGACCAAGCCTTGCGGGAAGCGGACCAGTTCATCGATTCATGCATGCCGAAAACAAGGGGGTCGCTGGCCACCGGGCGAGCGGACGCAGATCGTCCGGCGCCGCGTGTCAGCGACGGTTTGCGCGGCCCGGCCGCGCGCCGTGCCACCGCCTCTGCGACCACAGGTCGCGTGTGGTTCACCGCGGTTTCGGTGCTCGTGGTCCTACTCCTCGGATTGGTGACGGCGGCGGGTGCGTCGGCGTTCGAAGCAAGAGGAAGCGTCGAACAGATCGACGTCACCGGCTTGGCGGCGAACGCACAGATGTCACTGCTGGACTCGCACGGGAAGACTCTGTCCACGCAGAGCGCGGACTCGCTCGGGGGCCTTCTCTTTCGCAAGATAAAGCCGGGAAGCGGCTACAAGGTTCGCCTCGCCTCGAACGGCGAATCCTCGGAACCGATCACGGTCCACACACAGGCGGCGGCGCCGTGGGATCCGGAAATCTACAACCAGTCGATCCCGGACAACGGCTACACGTACCTGACGACCCGTGACGGCACCAAGCTGGCGATCGACGTCCACCCGCCCACCAGCCCCGCCGGCGAGCCCGGCGTGCCGTCGGAATTCCACTTCCCGACGCTCCCGATCCCGGGCGTGCCGACACCCAGCTACACGGCGCCCTATCCGACCCTGATCGAGTACTCCGGCTACGGCTACGCGAACCCCAAAGGACCGGAAAACGGGATCGCGGTGCTGGCCAACCTGATGGGCTTCGCGGTCGTCGACGTGAACATGCGCGGGACCGGGTGCTCCGGCGGTGCGTTTGACTTCTTCGAACCGCTGCAGAACCTCGACGGCTACGACGTGATCGAAACGATCGCCAAACAGCCGTGGGTACTGCACAACAAAGTGGGCATGCTCGGCATCTCCTACGGCGGCATCAGCCAGCTGTTCACCGCCCAGCTGGACCCGCAGGGCCTGGCCGCGATCGCCCCGATGTCGGTGATCGACGCGACCGCCACGACCCTCTACCCCGGCGGCATCCTCAACACCGGCTTCGCGGTGGCGTGGGCCGAACAGCGCCAGCAGAACGCCGAACCGGCCGGGCCCGGGCAGGGCCAGGCGTGGGCCTACGAACGGGTCCAGGAAGGCGACCAGACGTGCGCCTCCAACCAGGATCTGCACGGCCAGGCGGCCAACCTGCTGGACAAGATCAAAGAAAACTCGACCTACAACCCACCCGTTGCCGATCCGCTGGATCCGGTGACCTTCGTCAACAAGATCAACGTGCCAACGTTCATGGCGTGCCAATGGGAGGACGAGCAGACCGGCGGTCACTGTGCCGACCTGGCCGAGCACTTCACCGGTACGAGCAAGAAGTGGTTCACGTTCACCAACGGCGCCCACGTCGATTCACTGGATCCGGCCACATTCGACCGAATGTATGACTTCCTCGAGTTGTACGTGGCACAACAGGCGCCGATAGTCAACTCGGCGGTCATACAAGCCGCGGCCCCTGTCATCTACGACGAAGCGATGGGCCTGCCAAAGACCGACGTCATCACGCTGCCGTCGGACCCCATCCAGACGGAACCGACATACGAAAAAGCGCTGGCGGCCTTCGAAGCGCTGCCGTCGATCAGAGTGCTGTTCGACAACGGCGCCGGAAGCTCGCCGACGGACACCCAATCCGCGGGCGATCCATATCCGGGCTTCGAAGACTCCTTCTCGTCGTACCCGATTCCCGGGACGACGGCCGAGACCTGGTTCCTCGGACCCGAAGGCAAGCTCGGCGAACAGCAGCCGGCGGTCAAGGGAACCGCCAGCGACACGTACACATCCAACGCGAGCGCCCTGCCGCTGACCGACTTCGGCAGCAACACCGGCACCGGAGGCCTGTGGGGCAACGCCTCGCAGTGGGAATGGAACTGGGAGCAGCCTCCGGCGGGCTCCGCGGTCTCGTTCGTGTCGGAACCGCTGAAGAGCGACACCGTGGCGATCGGCGGCGGCGCCGTACACCTGTGGGTGAAGTCATCGACGCCCGACGTCGACCTCCTGGCGACGGTCAGCGAAGTGCGCCCGGACGGCAACGAAACGTTCGTGCAGAACGGTTATCTGCGGGCCAGTGAGCGCAAGCTCGCAAGCAACGCCAACAACCTCCTCAAGGAGCAGCCGACGGAACTGGAACCGATCCCGACGATGCTCCCGAAAAACGTGAAGCCGATGCCCGCCGGGCGGTACGTGCCGGTGGTCGTCCCGCTTTACTTCGAGGGACATGCCTACCGTACGGGTTCGCAGATCAGGGTCACGATCGCGGCGCCCAACGGAACCCAGCCGATCTGGTCGTTCAGCAAGACACAGCCGGAAGGCGGGACCGCGACGGTGTCGATCGCCTACTCGCACAGCAAGCCGTCGAGCCTGATCCTGCCGGTCGTGCCGGGTGTGAGCGTGCCGACGGAACTGCCGGCCTGCCCGAGCCTGCGCAACGAGCCCTGTCGCAGCTACCAGGCGTACGTGAACAGCGGCTCGTAGGAGATAGCGGCCGCGCATAGCCGCCTCGCCCCCGGCCGCCGGTCGGGGGCGGGTCGTGGCCACGCTGCGGGAGCCCCGGCACAGGGTGAGGCAGTGAGCGGCCGAAAACCTCGTTGGGGGGCCTTCGTCATCATTTGCACACCCGACCGGGAAGTGAGAGTGATGCCTGGACCGATCGAGCGTGGAGATCCTGGTGCGCAGGTAGGTGAGGCGCCGGCGTCGTCACCCGCTCCGAGGAAGCGCTCCTCCTCGAAGGGGCAGTTGCTCGTCTCCGAGCGGGCCCGTGAGCGGGCCGCCCGGGGCCTCTCCCGCGCCTACACGAGAGGCGCGAAGGCACCGGGATGAGCCTCTTCGGTTGGGTCGGCGGCAGGCTGATGGCCCGTATCGAGGCGATGCCCTCGGTGAAGGCGCAGACAGAACGTGCCGAACGTACCGCGCCGGTCGTGCGCGCCGCCAATTCGGTCGCCTCGCGAGTTGTGGACGACGCCGCCGCGAAGCAGCAACTGATCGAAAAGCTGACGGGGAAGAACGCCGAGATCCTCGAGGTCCTCAAGGACTCAACCTTTACGGGACGCGACGACTACGTCAGGGACCGTTTCTACCGGCTGCTGTCGGCCATCGCCTCGGACGGCGACGTCGAGCCCACGCCCGCCTGGCGAGCGAAGCTATTCGGCGAAGAAGAGCAACTTGGCCGGATGCCGATCGAGCAGGCCTTCCAACACCTCGCCGGGATCGAGCCCCGCCTGCTCAGCGTCGAGCACATGGCACGTAGCCCCGGATACCAGCTGGAGAAACACGATCTGCCGGAGCCGATGCGGCGCGCCCTGACACCCCTCGTGGGTGCCGGAGCCGAGAACGACAACGAGCTCCTGAGGTCAAACCTGGCGACGAGCATCTGTCACCAGTACCTCCTGATCCTGCTCGGCGAGGAGCGCCTTGGACCACCAGAGACCCCTTATTTCAGCGCCCCCAGGCAGATCCACGTGGCGTCGGTCGTGGTCGGGCGCGGTGACCGAGCCGGGGAGCGTAGTGATACGTAGCCAAGCACGAAGGGACCGCCGGATACGAACTCGTCGGCGGGTAGTCGCGGCGCGCCAATCGGCGGGGTACGCCAGCTCTCCCCCGTCAGGCGATCGACAACAGCGCGGGAATCCGTTCCATCGAGCGGACGATCTCCGCACCCGCGTCACGTAGCTCCCATCCGTTTCCCTCGGCGGCGTAGCCGATCACCCGCATACCCGCGGCGACGGCCGCGGTGACTCCCAGGGGGGTGTCCTCGACGACGACAGAGTGTTCGGGCGTCGCCCCCATCGCCGCACAGGCATGAAGAAACAGATCGGGGTGCGGCTTGCCGCGGGGAACCAACTCGGCGGAGAACAGCGCGTCGGCGCCGAACAGCGGGCGCAGGCCCGTGAGCCGAAGCGTCAGCTCCGTCTTCTCGGGCTCGCCCTGGGTCGCGACGCAGACCGTGATCCCCGCATCGCGGACGGCCCGCACCACGTCCGCCACACCGGGGACGGGTCGCAGATCGCGCTCGAAGGCCTCGACGCGGTCCTCGCGAAAGCGGGCAAGCCAGTCAGCCGGCAGTGGACGCCCGAGCCTCTGTTCGGCGCGCGCCTCCACCTCGCCCAGCGTCCTTCCCTTGTACTCCCGCAGAGAGTCCTCCAGCGTCGTGGGTAGACCGGCGTCCGTGAGCGTGCGCGCGAGCACGGTGTTGGAGATCGGCTCACTGTCCACGAGCACACCGTCGCAGTCGAAGATCACGAGCTTCGGCGAACGGCCGGCCATCGCGGCTCCTATGGTGACGTCTGAGGGCGCAGGTCGCCGACGTTCGCCGTCGCCCGTTCGAGCAGGATGCGGAGAGCCTGCTTCTCCGTCCGGGCGGGGACGGGGTGCACGAACCCGATGGCTTCGAGTTCGACTTCGGCGGGGCCGGAGGTGAACCCGAGCAGGTCGCGGTAGACGTGGAAGAAGACCGCTCCGTTTCGGTGCAGCCGCGTTTCGTCCAGCCTCGTCTCGGAGCCGCCCGCCACTCCGGGCAGAGGATCGGGCATGGTCGTGATCGTGAACGGCCCGATCGGCATCTGCCCTTTGCGTTCCCGGTTGATCTTCCTGTGGATCGCTTCGATGTCTCGGACGAGGCAGGCACGGCCGTGAGCACTCTTGGAGCGGGCCTTGTTGAGGTTCACAATCGCTGCCCCAGGCCACACTTCGACGCTGGATTTGATCAGCCTGCTGTCGAACCCGCGGCCAGTGGAGAATTCGGGCGATGCGATCGCCGCGACCCGGTCGGTTGGATCGGCGGCACCGGTACAGCGCGCGTACTCGAGAGCGTTGGGTCCCGGCGCGGGGACTTCCACTTCGCTACCGAGGCCGGAGAATCCGGCCAGGTCTCCGTGCCGTAGGTTGACGGCACCTGCATATGAAACGGCTTGGGCCCGCGTCACGATTGGGTCGACCACCCGGGCGGTCGACGCGGTGGCAGCTCCACATCCGCTGAGCAGACCAGCAAGGAGCAGGACGAAAGGTCTCCGAGGGGCGAGCGGAAGTCCACGAATGGTCATGTACTTCCCTATCGGCCTCGGCGTAGCTCGCTAAAGCTGCGGAACCGCTGCCGAACGCAGATGCGGGCACGGACAGCTACCGAAGGGTAAGCGACGGACTCGAACCCCGCCCGCCGGGACCGCAACGGCCGCCTTCGGCAAGTCCGTGGGCGTGGGCGTGAGCTCGGGGTCTGTGCGACGATACCCACGAACATGAGGCTGTGGCACAAACACAAGTGGGGCGAGTGGGATCGTGCGTGGGGCAAAGGCAGCCCCAAAGGCTATGTCCAGCAGCGCAAGTGCCTTATCTGCGGCAAGGTCCAGACACAGGTCATACGCTGACTGCGGGCGGCCGAGCCTAGCCGTCCGGGGAAGCCTCGGGCTTCTGTCGCTTGCGACCCTTCTGGTCGGTCCGCCCCGTGCCGATGCAGTCGCGGCAGACGATCCACACACCCTCCGGCGCCCCCTCGGGCACGCGCCACGTCCAGCCAGCGCCCTTACAGGCCTGGCATCGGTCCTTCTCGGAAATGTGCCTGTCGGCCTGGGTCATCGTGGCCCAGCGTACACGGTCGACCTCGACGGCCAGATCATCGTGGGATCGCAGGGAGCAGTTTTCAGCCGGGGGCTGCAAAAGCCGAAGAGCCCCAGGCGATCTTGAGCCAGTCGTGCCCTAACTGCTCGCCTTGCGGCGTGCTGCTCGTCTAGACATCTGAAGTAGTGCGATGGCGACCACGTAGAAGACGGCTCCCACCCCTCGAAAGCCGCCCAAAACGAAGAAGAGACCCATCGCTGGCAACGCCGCCCAGTACCACGGTGACTTCACCTGATCTCGCCAGGACGCTGTGCGCCGCGTCGGGTCGTTCGCGGCTTCTTTCGCCTGGCTCGCCCATCGATCGGTGAGCCGCTGATCCCACGGCTTCTTGGAAGCATTCGAGGTCACGGTTCGAAGCGTACCAGCGGACTATTAGCCTCTGGAGGGCGGAGGACAGCCTCTGCGCTGCTGGCGGCGGCACCCCGCGTGCCTGCGCAAGTGGCCGACTTTTCAACCGACGAAAGCGGGCCAGTGGCGGCTGCGGTCGTTGCGCATCCGGCATCGCTACTTCCGCGGCGGCGGCGGACTGCGGACTGCCTTCCGAGCGAAGCGAGATGCTCGCCAACGCCTCCGGCATTCCTAGGTGCGAGGCACCCCCGTAGCAGCGTCGCGAAATCTTCGTGCCTGCGGACGACACCGAAGTGCGTGTGTCCCCTCAGCCCGGGCTATCGAGATTCGTCCCTTGCGCTCGTCTGTTCGGGTCTTGAGCGGACGCTCGCTCAGCTTCGCAAAGTGGCAGTCATGGGCATACGCGGGATACTGCCGGTCATGGCTGAGGACTCCACAACCCCCGACCTGGCCGGGATGACGCGCGCGTTCTTTGAGACGATGGACCGGGACTGGGATTTCGATTCGCTCGCCGGTTTCTTCGCATCCGACGCCGTGTGGGATCTGTCGGACTCGCATCTCGGGATCTACGAGGGCACGGCCGCGATTGGTGCCTTCCTCGTGGGCTACTGGGCGACTTGGGAAGATCATCATCACGAGATCGAGGCGATTCAGGACTTCGGGCACGGGGTGCTGTCGGTGGCTGTCAGGGAAGACGGTTGTCTGCGAGGCAGCGATGCTCGGGTGCAGGCGCGGCATCTGCAGGTGTTCGAGTGGGTAAACGGCGAGATCCGCCGGATAACGGGCCACCCCAGCGTCGACGCGGCTCGCGTTGCGGCCGAATGCCTCGCCAAGGAACGGGGATAGGTGATGTCGGAGGAGTCCACGACCGCTGATCCCGTCCAGCTGACGCGACTGGCCGTGGAGGCCGGGAGTCGTCGTGACTGGAGCGTGGGTAGGCGGTGTCGGCGGAGAGCGTGGAGCTTGGTCTGGGCTTGCAGCCGCCTCGAGGGAGTGTTTCACGCGCGAACTCCAGCCGCGATTACCGACTCCGCGGGGCACCACATCCACGGCCCGCGCTTGCTCGCAGCCAAGAGCGGGACCCGCGCGACCTGCTCCATGGAGCTACCCGCAGCTACGACGCAAGGAAGCGTTCGATGTCCGCAGTCTCGCGGGCGAGCGCCGGAGCGGGCGCGGGCCGCGCGAACCACGCCGGCTCGGGACGACCCTTCTTGATGGACCAAGTACCCGTTGCTGCTCCGCGATTGAGTACGACGGGTTTGAGCATCCCACCGCCCCTCAGGATGTGATGGTCGTCCTCGGCGACGACGAATGGCTCGCGAGTGCGGTAGCCGAGCATGAGTGTGTCGAAGGCGGCGAGCAGCAGACAGGGCGGTGTGTCATCGGTGGGCAACAGGTCAACGTCGCTCGGCGGTCCGGCGGCTTCGAGCGCTCGGCGCGCCTGTGTGATGGGCAGCGAGGACCACTTCGCGAGGTCGGTCGCGTCGCAGGGGCCGTAGCCTGCGCGGTAGCGGGCGCCAAGGATCGCGAGTGCCTCGTCGAGGTCGACCGCCGGGGGCGGATCGGCCGCGTGCAGCAGGCCGGCAGTGTCGGTGACGATGAGCCCCTGCGTCGAGAGCCACGGAACGAATGTGTTGATCGGACCCTGCTCCAGCGACGCGTGGCCGCGCTCGACCAACGCGCGCAGCAGCGACGGCCGGTCGCGGGGACGCTCACGGCAGAGTTCCACGACGTCCCCGCGCATGGCGTTTACCTCCTCCACGATGCCGAAGCGCGCGAAGCGCGCGTCGAACACGCGGGCATTTCGCCTGGCGAATAGCGCGTGCAGCCAGGGGCGATCGGACGCCGCAATCAGGTGCACGGTGCCGCGGACCGTCCACGTGCGCAGGAGCGGCGCGGCGCGGACGGCGCTTCGGGTGAGGCCGGGCACGCGCGAGCGCAGTGCAAGAGCCGCGGCGCGCAGATCCTGAGCCTGGACGCCGATTACAGCCAACGCCGCTTCCTCGGCGCTCTTGCACGCCGTTGCCGGCGTCAGCCGCTGCGCCGCCAGACGGCGAGCACGCAGTCGCTCGTCAGCGTCCATCAGACAATCCTCGCATTCAGACCGCGGATCACCGCCACCCTGGTAGGGCCAACTCTAGAGGCAGGCCACTCCTGCCGTGCCGAGGATCATGGCTGGAACCGCCGCGCGGCTCACTTCCACCGCCGACCAAGAGCGGGAGCATCGCCCGCATGTCGTCCCGCGGCCTTACGACTTGTTCTTGACCTCGAGCGCTTCGAGGTGGTGCTGGGTGATCTTGGTGCTGAGGTCTGCGGGTTCGCTGTGAGCGGCTTCGGGCGGCCCGCTGGAGAGGCCCAGCGTGTCGACCGGTTCGCCTTCGAGGCCTTCTAGCGTCTGCACACCGCGCTTGCCCTTGAACTGCAACTGCAGCGAGGAGGACATCTTGCCGACCGTCTTTAGCTGCCCGACGACCGAGCCTGTCAGACGCTCCTCAGTCGCGCCGCATTCGAATTCGGCGACGTTCGGACTGGAGGACTCGACCGGGGCGAGCTCGATCCCGACAGTGCCCTTCGAGGCGTCGATGAAGCCGACGGTGCCGCCGAGCAGCGAGCTTAGGATCACCCCTGCTTGCTGGCCCGGGGTCGTGCACACGGCCTTGTTCGGTCCGCTGCAGCCCGAGAGCGTGAGTTGCATGTTCTCGCCGGTCTGCCCAGTGATTTCCCCGCTCGCGCTGCTCCCGGTGCAGCTGATCTTGACCTTCGCGGACGTTTCGACGCTCACCTTGGAACCCGAGGCAGTGAAGCCCCGCTGGATCGCACCGGCTTTCCAGCGGTACTTCCCGCCAGCTTCGTCCTTCGAGCACTTCGAGTCGTGGTACTCGCCGCCATATACCGTCTTTGAGCCTTCTTTCGACGCCGGTGCCGAGCCACAGCGCCCGATTTCCGCGTGAACCGGCGGCGAGGCCAGCCGCACAGGGACCATCGGGTCCACGATCACGCCGTTGGCGACGCCGTCTTCATCGCCTTCCCCGCCGTCACGGACGTGGAAAGTGATCGTGTCCCCCACGATCGTCGCCAGGTGTGTCTCGTCTTCCCATTTGCCTTTCGTGAACTTGAACACGCTCGTCGGGTGACTATCGGGCGGAAGGTCGAACTTTGCATCAACACTCGTCCCCGGCGGCAGCCCCATCAGCGAATACGAGACGCCACCCACAACCGCGAGCGACCCCGCCGGAAGCCCCGTTTCATCGATCGCCTGATCGCTCAACGCTTCCACCGTCGTCCCGGGCGGATTACGAACCGCAAGCAGACCAATCGCAGATTCATACCCTTCGATCACGAACTTTCCGTACCCTTCAAATTCCGCCCGAGCGTCTTCTTCCTGTTCTTCGGCCTGCTGCGCTTCACCTTCCCGTTCTCGCGCCCGTTCCAATTCATGTTCGCGCTGTTCTCGTTCTTCTTCTTCTTTCGTAGAAGCAAGAAACGTCACGGACTTTTCGTCGCCGTAGGCAACCCCTACCTCATTGCGCACTATCAAGCGGTAGTGAGACGTGTATCCAGGAGGCCCTACGATCGGCGCACTTACCGAGAAGGTTTCGGTTTCGGCGTCCCAGATGAGCCCTTCACAACCCGACCGGTAAAAGCCTGGCGGGGCCGCGGTGGAGCCTTCGAAATAGCATTCCGAGTCGGCACTGCCTTTCGGTTCGAACGTCCCATGGAGTATGACATGAGCCGCTCCATTCTGCGACGCTTCGCCGGTGACCACGTGTACAAGGCCCGTGTAGAACGTGTAGTCGCCGCCAACGCTGGTGCCAAGTGAATTTGTCGCCACCAAGCGAAAATGGTAGGTTTCGTTTTCACGTACTGCCGTTGCTGCGGATACTCGTTGTGTAACGCCTTCAAACCCTTCGAGCGACCCCAAGCAGGAGGCGCTTGAGCCGTACGCAACGGTGGGTCCGAATTCGAACCGGCAATCCGTCACTTCCGCCCATTCCGCGTCGACCAAGCCGAAAAACGTCACTTCAGTGCGTCCCACCGCGATGCCGGACGGTGGAGGGCATTCGCCTTCGCATTGAGTAGCGACGATCGGGACGGCCGGATGCCCAGCCGTGGTGAAATACGACACAACGGACCACCCGGCGCCACCCCCACGGCTGTCCCGAACTTCGATGCCAACACGGTACTTGCGCCCAGGTTCAAGACCAGTGATCGTCCCGGTGACCGGCGCGAAACTCGAGCCGCCGCCTGGATACGTGGTGCAGGGAGTGAAAGCCGTGTCGCCCGCCGGTTCGGTGGCTTGAACTTCAAAGGTGCAACTAGTTATCGTTTCGCCGTCTGGATCGAGCAGCGCGTGCAGCGTCGCTTCCGTTGCACCGATCGGCCTGGGGTTGCTTTTTTCGATCCCGATTGCGTGGGCGAGAGGAGGCCGAAACCCATACAACGCGAGGCAGATGGTCGCGAATATCCAGACCGTTCCTGCCGATCGCCCCCACGCCCGCCAGCTGTTCCCGGCGGCTCGGAAGGGGACCCACAGCCCTAGCACGACCACCGCCCCCCTTCCGGGGCTCGGCGTGGTGCCACCGGCACCGGAGACACAGAGCACAACACCCTCAGCAACGGCTGCTGAGGGGCAGCGCCTCGCCAGTTCTGCGCACAGCGCGTCGATCCCCCGTGTCGCTCCCTCATGTCGCCCCCTAACCGCTCTCGGGCGCTCGAAGCGTCCCGTTCCATATCCCCGTGGAGCCTACCACCGGGCCAGACCGTCGCAATGCGCTTTCCTGAGCTCGCGAGCGGATCCGACCCGTTCGTGGTGGAAGCTCTCTAGACCCTCGGTGGCCAGACAACCGGATCGTGGGCCTCCCCTATCCGGGGCCTAAGTCAATCGGCGAGATACAAGCCCGCGTGTTCAGGGCTTTCCTAGGGTGAGCGAGGGGACTCGAACCCCCGACCGCCTGGACCACAACCACGACCTGGGGCCAGGCGAGAGCGCCGATGTTCGGTGCTCTGAGATGCTCTCAGGTGCTCTGAGATTCGCTCAGTGACGTGCCACCTGGCGTGCCACGGCATGATCCGTCCACAGGCAGGCGATGCGCCAGGGCGGAGGTGGCCCGCTTGAACCAGCGCGGGCCATTAGCGAGTCGATCTGGACCCAGCGGGGACGCCACAGCTCGACACTCGAGGGGCGTCCCGAGAATGGGTCGCGCCGCGCCCAGGCCGCGATCAGGCCATTCCATGCCGATAGGCGTATCGCACCGCCTGCGCCCGGTCGCGCGCACCGGTCTTGTAGAAGATCCGGTTGACGTGGGTCTTCACGGTCGCGTGGCTAACGACAAGAGCCTCGGCGATTTCGCCATTCGATAGCCCACCCGCGATCAGCTTGAGCACCTCGGCCTCCCGAGGTGTCAGGTCATCGGGGAGCGGCTGCGCCGGCGTGTCGGAGATCGGTGTGGGGTCGAGGACGGCGGCAACGAGCCGCTGTTGTACGGTCGGGTCGAGGTGAGTCTCACCGGCGACGAGAGCTCTGATGGCCTGCTCGATCTCCTCGGCGCTCGCGTCCTTAGTGAGATAGCCGCGTGCGCCGGCCTGTAGCGCGGGGAACAGCGATTCATCGTCGGCGTAGGTTGTAAGTACCAGCACCTGTGTGTCGGGGAGTCGAGCACGGATATGCCGTGTGGCCTCAGCACCCTCCATCCGCGGCATGCGTAGGTCCATCAGTACAACGTCCGGGCGCTCGTTCTGCGCGAGCTCAACAGCCTCGACGCCATCGCACGCCGCCCCAACCACCTCGACGCCGTCGATCAGGCCGACCAGCATCGTCAGCCCCTCCCGTACCGTGCGCTGATCGTCAGCCACTAGCACCCGAATCAGCCCTCCGCTCACGCGGGCACCCACAATTCGACGCGCCAGCCCGTGTCGGTCGGGCCTGCTTGCATGCTGCCGCCAGCCCGCTCCAGCCGCTCGCGCATGCCGGCGAGTCCCCGTCCGCCACCCACGTCAGCGAGGCCGGCACTGGCCGGCGGGGGCGAGACCGCAACGCGGTCCTCGACGCTCAGCGTGGTGCGATCGGGCTCGTAGCCGAGAACGACGGTGGTGCTGGCGCCGGGTGCGTAACGAGCGACGTTGGTCAGCGCCTCCTGTGCACCGCGGTAGAGGGCGAGGCCCGCGTCGGCGGGCAGCGCGCGGGCGCTGCCCTCGACGGACAGCGTTATCCGGAGGGCCATGTCGGCACTGAAGCTGTCGATTAGTGCGCCGAGCTCGTTGACGCCGGGGAGTCGCTCGCCGCGCAGAGCGCCGACCGCCTGCCTGGCATCGGCGAGTCCTTCTCTTACGAGCTCGCCGGCGCGATCGATCGCCTCGCGCACCTTCGTGGATGTCTGCTCGCGCTCCGCGAGCCGCCGGGCGCCTTGGAGTTGGATCGCGGCTCCGGAGAGCGAATGCGCGAGCACGTCGTGCAGCTCGCTCGCGATCCGGCCGCGCTCGGCGATCGCTGCCGCTCGCGTTTGTTCCTCGCGTGCGTCCTCGAGCTGCGCGAGCAGCATCTCGGTCTGGTCCTGGCTCTCGCGCGCCTGCTTGAGGAAATACGCGATCAGGCCGATCAGTGCGCACAGCAGCGTTGAGGCCAGAATCGCCGAGGAGGAACTGCCCGCGAGCCCGGACGCCAGGCCGAGCGCGACGGTCATGGCGGAACTGAGCATGATCGCGACCGTCAGCGGAAGGCGTGCGATTGCCATCCACACCGCCGCCGCAACCGCCAAGCCGGCCGCGCCACGTGGCTGCAGCGCTGCGAGCGCGACCCCGGCGGCGCCCATAGCCGAGATCACCGCCGCCTGCAACCCGATGCTTCGCTCGTTGAACCAACTCGAGATGGCCGCCGCCAGCGAGGCGGCGAAGACGATGAGAGCAAGCGTGACCCCAAGACCGCTGCCCTGCCACGCCGGCTGGGGGTTCCCGCTGAATGTCCCGACGACGACGACCGCGATCACGGCCAGCCCTAGCGGCCGCAGTGTGTCCCGCTGCCCCCGCAACCTCAGCGCGGCGCGGTCCTGCGCGCCTGAGACGCCGCAGGCTCTCGTTGCCGGCGGCTCCCGGCGTACCGACAACGCTCGCGGGCTTCTTCGGACAGGGTCACCCGCTGCAGACGATAAAGCGCCATCCGGCCCGCGGGGAGCGGGCCGGATGAGCCGAGGAATCGTTTCGGGGTGATCACGCCGCGGCGGCGATCACGATCGTGCCGGGTGCCTGCGAGGCGGTCAGCCGGCGGGCGCGAAGCTGGACCGTCACCAGCCGGGCGCCGACCTCGATCAACGCCATCGAGACCAGCGCAGCCGGCCACGCCGCTGCACCGATGTGATTGGCGATGCTGAAGGCGCTGACCGCATGGTGGGCACCGTGGTGCACGGCGTACACGAACACCAGCCGAGAGGTGATGCCGGCGATCAGCAGCGCACCCGCGATCCAACCGACGCGGGCAAGCGCGCCTCCGTCGGCGCCGACCCGGATGTGGGTCGCGAACCCGCCGAGCACGCCCAACGCCAGCCCGACGGAGGCCAGCAGGCCGACCAGGATGAGGTCATTTCCGGCGGCCGGGACCGAGTGCACGTATAGGTGGCCGACATAGAGCACGACCGCCATCGGCGCCAGGAAGGAGCGTGCGTCCACCTTGCGATCACGTGCCTGCCGGAGAACCACGAGGACAAAGACTGCGTTGATGAGGTAATCGGTAGTAGTCATGACGCCATGGTCGCCTGATCGAGGCGTCCTGTCGTCGGAGCACGGGTTGAATCGCGGGTTGATCCGCCGTCAACCCGAGGGTTGACGGCAACCCGATATCGGCTGGGCCAGAGCCCATCGACGCCGTTCGCCGAGCCGCCGAATGCGACCACCGGCGATCACGGCTCGGACGAGATCGAACAGCCGCCGCTCTCGCATCGCCACGGCGACAGGAGTCGTCGGAGCGGGCTTTCCTAGGGGTGAGCGAGGGGACTCGAACCCCCGACCGCCTGGACCACAACCACGACCTGGGGCTGCTCTCATGCGAGAACGCCGACGTTCGCTGCTCTCAGGTGCTCTCAGGTTCTCTGAGATTCGCTCAGTTACATGCCACCTGGCGTGCCACGGTCCGGCGGCTCATGGATCGCGCCTCCCGAGTCCGCAATGGACCGGACATGCGTCCAGCACGCGGCGATCACGGGCGAGCCTGGTGCCTACTCCTCCAGCCCCACGGCTTTGAGGGCCTTCTCCTTGGAGTCCCAAGACTGCCAGCGCACGATCTTCCCATCTCGGAACTCGACCACGTGACCGACTGGAATGTCTGTGTCGATGCCACTCTGTCTGGCGCGAACATGGATCGTGCCCCACGCCAGCACCCGCTCCCCAAGGTCGAGATACTCGACGTGCGGCTCGAACTTCTCGAATGTCGCCTCGGTGTCAGCGACGAACCTCTCGATCCCAGCGATACCGTGATACGCGCCCTCGGTTGCGGCCCGAAGCGGCAGAAACTCCACATCGGGGTGGAAGAACGCGCGAAAGTCCATGTCGCTCATTTCGCCCCGATTCGTCCCGTCATTGATCCGCCGCAACAGGTCCAGGTTCTCATTCGACACGGCCTACTCCTCCAGGCCGAGGGCGGCGAGGGCCTGCTCGCGGTCGGCGTAGTCGCAAGAGGACAAGAGCTTGCCCTCGCGGATTGTGCCTACGAGGAAGAACGGCGCTTCAATTTCTACCCCGCTCGTCCTTCCCTTGCCGCGCAGTGTGATGGACATGAAAACGCGGTCCGCAATTGGCCGAATCTCGTGTACTTCGTCGTGCCAATAGCTCCAAGCGTCCGACATCTCCTGCCACCAGCGGCGAAGCCCTTCGTGACCACGGAAGCTGTCGTCGTCGCCCGCCATAACGCGCTCCATCGCGGGTCGGTATTCGCATCGCGCGTCCCACTCTGCGAGCCAGGCAGCGAGGTCACGTCGGTTGAAGGCATCGATTGCGCGCCTGACGATCTCCACGTTCTCCTGCGACACCGCCTACTCCTCCAGCCCCACGGCTTTGAGAGCTTCGTGATGGTCGAGGAAGTACTCCACGAAGACGACGCACCCGTCCCGGTAGGTGATCACTTCCGACCAGCTCACGGCAGTCTCGATACCGCTGTTCTGTCCTCGTCCATCCCAACGCACCCGCGTGAGGAGCCGATCTCCAAGGTCCGTGATCTGCTCAATCGAACTGTCCCGTCCGAGCGATTCGCTCCCGCTCCTGAAGAAATCCACAACGGCCTCGCGGCCGTAGATGCGCTGCTCGGGCCACGTCGGACCGAGCCGAAGAAGCACGTGCGGGTCCAAACTCGCCGCAACCGCCTCCCAGTCACCGCGTTTGAACGCCTCGTTGTTCCTGCGCACGATCTCCACGTTCTCCTGCGACACCGCCTATTCCTCCAGCCCCGCCGCGCGTATCGCCTCGCCGTGATCGAGGAAGCTGTGAATGCGCGAAATCCTGCCGTCGCGGAACTCGTAGAGAGACGCGGCTGGCGAGCAAACCACAGCGCCGCTACTTCGCCCCCGTCCTTCCATCTGGCCGAGCCAGAGCACGCGGTCACCGAGATCGCGAAACTCCCCTCCAAACACGCGCACGGACTCCCAGTCAGCGTTGAGGCGCTCGTAGTACTCCTCCACACCCTCACGCCCCCGCATTACCTCGCTCTCGACCCCAGCCATCGCAGTGATCCACTCGAAATCGGGAGTCGAAATGGCGTCGTATTCGCTGAGGGCGGCGTCCGTGTTGTAGCTGCCCATAGCGCGCTTAGCAAGCTCCACGTTCTCCTGCGACACCGCCTACTCCTCCAACCCCAGGTCGGCTATGGCCTGGTTACGGTCGTCGTAGACCACAAGCCTTCTCACCATGCCGTCTCGCACGTGGAACAGGTGAGCCCCGCCTTTCCCGAGCTCGCCGATCTCCAGTCCGCTTCTTTTCCCCCGCCCACTGAGGTCGTCGAGCACCAGCACGCGCTCGGAGTCGAGAACGCGGTATTCCTCTGCCGCGATGCGCAGGTGCGTCCAGGCGTCGATGTGGTTCCGCGCGGCCTCTCTCATCTCGGTGTGGCCCCTCGCGCTGACCGGCGCGAACCCATCACGGTGCCGCAGGATCACATACTCGATTTCGGGGTGCGCCCACGCGACCGAGCTGTAGTCGCCCCGTTCCCACGCAGCGTAAACCGAGCGCACGATGTCCAGGTTCTCCGACACCGCCTACCCCCGTTCCTGCGCGAGGCGTTCGGCGGCAGCACGAGCCTCGTCGATGTCGGCGTGGGTGGTCAATCGCACGATGAGGCCATCCGCCGACCAGTAGAAGGCCCATCCCTCCCGCTGATGGACTTGACCATCGACGCCGACCGGACGACCCTCTTGGGTGACCACCGCAAGCACGACCGCGTCGTCGAGGACCACGAACTCTTCGACTTCGAAGTGAAGCTCGGCAAAGGAGCCGAACCAGTCGTCAAAGGAGGCACGAATTGCCGCTCGGTCTTCGTACAGCTCCCCGGTCCGCCCCTGATAGACCACGTCGGGAGCAAAGAAGCTCATTACCCGGTCGATGTCACGCTGATTCGCAGCCTCGAAGGCAAGGCGCGTGAGCTCCACCACGTCTCGGGTCGTGGACTCCTCGGACATCACCTACCCCCGTTCCTGTGCGAGGCGTTCGGCGGCAGCACGAGCCTCGTCGATGTCTGGGTAGTTCGTGACGCTCACGATCAAGGAGTTCTCCCAGATGGCGATGCTCGCATAGCGGATCATGACCTCACCGCTGCTACCAGCAAGACTGGCGGTCTGCACGATCACGCTCAGGACAACCCCGTTGCCCAGATCAAGGCAGTCCTCCACCTCGGCTTCGAATTGTTCGTAAGAACCGATCCAATCTTCGAAGAAACCACGGACTGCTGTCGTGCCCCGGTACACCCCGAGCCCCATTGGAGAGAGGTCCCAGACGGGATCATCAGCCCAGAAGGCCATCATCGCGTCGAAGTTACGGCTCTTCGCGGGCTGGAAGGAAAGCCGGGCAAGCTCCACCAGGTCGGGCGTCGTGGACTCCTCGGCCATCACCCGCCCAGTATCCCGTCCGTAGCGGCAGCGCGCGGTCGCGGGTGCGGTGGGCAAGCTGATCGATGAGGAGCTGCGTCGTGTGTGGAGCGTCCCTCGCCGGTGATCTTCCTCGGTTCTCCTGACTGCTTTGTTGCTGCTTGGTACTCGACCTCGGGCACACGTAGGGGGTTCGAGGTCGAGTACCAGGCCAGCCCACCCGCCCCGTAACGCGGGCCTCTGGCTCGGATTCGGGATCCGGGGTCAAATCCGGCCTCAACTCCGCGATTCGGCTCAGCTCGGCGTGCGGCTCCTGAGCCGATGCGAGCGCGTTTTGGCGCCGACCGCTGACGCTCGCTGCTCGTCCATCTCAGCAGTCTCGGCGGTCCTCACCGACACGCTCGCATCCATGACGAAGCACTCGTGTCGGGTGTTCGCTGACGTCGCCCTCTCACGGCACACCTGCTCCTGACCGTTACTCCTTCAGCCCCACGGCTTTGAGGGCGTCGGCGCGGTCGGCGTAGTCCTCGACCCTAGTGATCAGGCCATCTCGGAGCCAGAAGACCGAGAATGCCCGCCACGGTGACACCACCCCACTCGCTCGCGCGTGGCCGCTGAACTTCACTCGCGCGATCACGGCGTCGCCATAGTCGCGCACGGACGTGGCGGTGATCGTGAAGTCATCTGCCCAAGCTTCGTAGAAGCTTTCGAGGAATCGGCGGAACTCGTCAAGGCCGCGGCACGTTCCGCTCTCCGTGAAGTTCGCAACAGGTCGGTAGATCAAGTCTGGCGAGAGCAACGCGGGATCGGGGTATTCGCGGAGGGCATGCGAGCGTTCGTACCAGCGCCTGACGATCTCCACGTTCTCCTGCGACACCGCCTACGCCTCCAGGCCGAGGTCGGCGACGGCACGGTCACGGTCGTAGTAGAAGACGATCCTCGTCACCTTGCCGTCGCGGACGTGGACCACGTTTGTTCCGTGGATCGATAGTGCGTCCAGCTCCAGCCCGCTGGTCTTGCCGCGCCCGCTCCAGCGGGCGGACACGAGCACGCGCTCATCGTCAAGCTCGCGATACTCGTCGACGCGGGCATGAAGCCCCTCCCAGGCGCTCAAGAACTCGCGCATCGCCTGTGCCATCCCCGCCAATCCTGTGAAGGTGCCGGGGCTAGGGCCGTCAGCGAATACGTACTCGATCTCTGGGTCCGCCCAATCGGCCGAGCTGAAGTCGCCTCGTTCTCTGGCCACAAAGATCGAGCGCACGAGGTCCAGGTTTTCCGACGCCATCATGGCTCGATCCGCTCCAGCGCGTCCTCTGAGATGCCGAGGTCGCTCAGCGCGTCCTCTCTGTGGGCGTACACCTTGAAGTAGACGACGAGGCCGTCGCGCCACCTAACCACCTGGGCGAGCGGCATCGCGACCTTCACGCCGCTCTGTTTGCCGCGCCCGTGCAACACGTAAAACACGAGCGTGACCTCACCAAGATCGAAGAACGCCTCGACCTCGCCGCGGATCTCATCTCCCCATGCATCGCCGGCATCGCTAAAGAATCGCCGCAGCCCGTCGTTCCCGTGGTAGACACCGCCGCCGATCGCCGCGAAAACCGAGTTGGCCTCGACGCCCGGATCGCAGAGCGCGATGAACGCCTCTACGTCATGTGCGTTGAAAGCCTTGATCGCGCGACGATGCAGCTCCACGTTCTCCTGCGACATTGCTACTCCGCCAGCCCCACGGCTTTGAGGGCTTGCTGACGCGTCTCGAACTCTTGAATGCGGAGCACCGTTGCGTTACGCATGGTGTAGACCCAGACGCGGGCGAGTTCGAGGTCCAACCCGGTGCGCGTGGAATGCCCATGCGAGGTGAAGTGGACGATCAGTTGGTCCTCGCTCACATCGATGAACTCCGTGGCTTCCATGACCATGGAATCCCACGAACTCGCCCAGATCTCATAGGCGCGGCGGACGCCGTCCGGCCCCAGGTAGATCCCGGCGTCCATGCGCCCCCCAGTCGTCAGGTCCATTTCCCCGTCTGGCGCCATCGCGGCGTATGCAGGCTCGTTGTCGCCTCGCTTCACGGCCTCCCACATTCTCCGCACGATCTCCACGTTCTCCCGCGACACCGCCTACCCCTCCAGGCCGAGCCCGGCGAGGGCCGCGGTCTTGTCGGAGTAGCCGAGTGTGGCGCGAACGATCTTGCCGTCAGCAAACTCGAAGACGTCCACGGTGCGAAGGTCGATCGCGACGCCGCTATCCCTACCAGTGGCACGCCAGCGGGTCACGGCGAGGACGTATGCGCCACCGTCGATGCACTCCTCGATCTCCGCACCGAAGTCGTCGAAGGCGGCCTCCCACTGGTCCCAGTTCGCGAGAACCGCAGATATGCCGTTCAGGCGCTCCGGCGTATCCGGCGCATGCTGAAGCTGACGCCATTCGATGTCCTGGTGGTACCCCGCGAACGCGCCATCTCGATCTCGACGGCTGAACGCGGCGTTGGTTCGCCGCAGTGTCTCCACGTTCTCCTGCGACACGGCCTACTCCTCAAGCCCCGCGGCTTGAAGCGCGTCGCCGCGATGGCGGAAGAATTCAATCTTGCTCAGCTTTTCATCTCGGATCGTGCACAGCTCGAAGAAGTGGATCACGATCGGGACGCCGCCCAGCCTGCCTCGGCCACTTTGGCGAATGAGAGCCAGGACGCGGTCGCCAGGCGCCTCGATCACCTCAAGCAACTCGACGACAAGGTCGACCCAGCGCTCTTGATACTGCTCAGCGAACGCGATGAACTCTGGGGTTCCCCCAAGCTGTTGGGGGAAGTCAGGGTACGTCTGCCGATCGCGCCAGATCATCTCGATTTGGGGGTTGAACTCTTCCCCGAGGGCTTCGCTGGACAGCTCATCCCGATAGAACGCATTGATGGTGTCGAAGGCGTGTCGGATCGTGTCCGCATTTCGCGACACCGCCTACCCCCGCTCCTTGGCGAGACGTTCGGCGGCAGCGCGGGCCTCGTCGATCTGGGCCCCGGGGTAGAAGGTGACACTGGCGGCCAGGTCATCGACGAATACGAAGATCCAACCCTCGCGCTGGTGCAAGTAGCCGGCAGCGCCCACCAGCCTGCCCTTCTGGGAAACGACTGTGAACACCACGCCGTTGCCAAGTTCGACAGGCTCCTCAGCCACATACTCCAGTTCCTCGTAGGCACCCATCCAGTCTGCGGCGACACCTCGGATCGCTGCTCGGCCCTGCCACAGGTCGAGAATTGTCCGCGTCCCGTCCATCAGGGCATCGGGAGCGTAGAAAGCCACCAGCCCATCGACGTCACGCCTGTTGAGAGCCTCAAAACCATCGCGTACAAGCTCCACCAGGTCGGGGGTCGTGGACTCCTCGGGCATGGGTTGAGTATCCCGGACCGCTGCTTTCTGCGGCTAAGCGCGCGTGCGATCGGGCCGCACCTCCGCTATCGCAGCGGATGACAAGCGGTCGTCTGGCAGGCAACGCCGTTCACGCTCGCTCGTCGTCCAGAGCGAGCGTGAGCGTGGCCCCCGCCCGGACGCTCGCTCAGCCAGCAAAACGGCAGCCTAGGCGAGTGGTGGCTCGGGGCCGAGCTCCGAGATCGAGGGGCGTCCGCAGCTCGGGGAAGTGGACAACTAGATTCGGCAACGCCACGGGCTGGCTCGACCTCCAACAATCCCTCACAGGCGATCCGCCCGATTGAGCGGCACGTGGCATCAGCGCCATGCGCCCCGTCGCGCGGTGGCGATCGATGCCAACCGATACGCCCAGGCGATGAGCTGCGCAGTAGGAGTAGCCTCAGTCGCGAGGGGTTGGGGGGTCGCGATCATGATCCAGGCCAAGACGAGCTATACGCAAAACGGCGATGTGAACATCGCTTACCAGGTCATCGGCGATGGGCCGCTCGATCTGCTGTTCATACCTCCGTTCGTCTCGCACTTGGATCTCTACTGGGCAACGCCTGAGACCACCGCGTTCTTCAGCCGCCTGGCGTCGTTCTCGCGCCTGATCCTCTTCGACAAGCGCGGGACGGGCTTGTCCGACCCGGTCTCCGGCGCTGCCACGCTGGAGGAACGCATGGAGGACGTCCGCGCCGTGCTCGATGCCTGCGGGTCGCAACGGACCGCGATTTTCGGGCTGTCCGAGGGCGGGCCGATGAGCCTGTTGTTCGCCGCGACCTACCCGGAGCGCACGACGGCGCTGATCACGTTCGGCGCGTTTGCAAAGTTGCTGCCGGCGCCCGGTTACTTCTGGGAGAGACATGAGAACGTCGAGGAGTTGCGTGCGCCTTGGATTGACGCGCTAGAAAACCACTGGGGCGAAGGCAAGGCGCTCGGGATGTTCATGCCCAGCCTCGGCAGCGGCCCCAATGCGCAGAGGATGCTCGGCATGTTCGAGCGAGCGGCTGCAAGCCCAGCGATGGTTCTAGCGCTGGACCGGTTCAACACCGAGGTCGACGTCACCCAGATCCTGCCGGTGATCGGTGTGCCGACGCTCGTGTTGCATCGCGCCGGCGATCTAGTCCCAGTCTGGCTCGGGCGCTATGTCGCCGAACACGTACCCGGCGCGAGGTTCGTCGAGCTGGCGGGTAACGACCACATGCCGTGGGTCGGCGACAGCGATGCCGTGCTAGATGAGGTCGAACAGTTCCTCACCGGCGGCCGACGAGGCGCTGAGCCCGACCGTGTGCTCGCGACCGTGCTGTTCACGGACATCGCGGGCTCTACCGTGCATGCGGGAGAGCTCGGCGATCGGCGCTGGTCCGAGCTCCTTGAGGCGCACCACGCTCGAGTCCGCGCGCTCATCTCCCGCTACGGCGGGCGCGAGGTGGACACGGCCGGCGACGGCTTTCTCGCCACGTTCGACGGACCGACACGGGCGATCAGGTGTGCCGAGGAGATCACCGCGGCCGTGCAGACCATCGGCCTGGAAGTCCGGGCCGGAGTTCATACCGGCGAGATCGTGCTCGTCGGCGATGACGTTCGCGGCATCGCCGTGCATGTCGGGGCACGCATCGCCGCGATGGCGAGCCCCGGTGAGGTGCTCGTGTCGAGCACGGTGAGGGACCTCGTCGCCGGGTCGGGGCTCCGCTTTGATGATCGCGGCCTCCATAGCCTCAAGGGCGTCCCCGGCGAATGGCAAGTGCTCGCCGTCACTGGAGGGCATGCTGCGCCAACGGTGGCGATCGGTCCGGGCAGCCAGCTCGCCCCGAACTCCACACTGGTCACGAGGAGCGACCGCACCGCCATACGCCTCGCCCGCCGCGCCCCCCGAGTCGCGAGGCTCATGTCACGCGCGCTGTCGCGCCCCGCCCAGCCGGAAGAGACACACGCGTGATGCAGCGACGCCGCCCGGGCGAGTTGGACGCGAACAGATTTCCGCAGCGTGTGCGCCCCGCGAGTCCTCGGGACGCTTGCCTTCGCTCGTAAGCGGGCGTCCTGTTCGAGCCTCACGAGAGTGCTGGCTTGGACGAGTAGGAGGCGCCGGGTCACATGCTTGTCGCGCACTCGCATTCGTGTGGCTGCGGCACTCTTCGAGACAGCAGAGCTCTCCTCCAACCACCCTCAGCGGCAGGCGGCGCGCGCTGCCCGCGGGCCGTTGGCGAGCAACGCGTCCTCGAGCTGCTGCGTCCGCGTCACGAACGGCGCCACGGCTCCCGCTCCTGGCTCGCGTTTCGCTGTACTCGCCGCACATACAACCCGGCCACTGCATAGCCTCGTCGCCACGCCCTAACCGTCAGCGACTCGCACGGCCGATGTCAACGCCCATGCCTTGAAAGGCACTCAGGGGTGCGCGTGCGGTGGCGAGTCTCGGCGTTGGCTGGGTCGCTGCCGAGGCGATCCGCTCCCCGGAGGAAATGCGGCGCTCCCGACATGCCCCCGGGGTCCGCGGGCTCACGGCTCACGCGAGGACACACCGCGAGATCCCCTCAAGCCCAAAAGTTTGGTACCCCATTGGTACCCTGGCGCCGACTCCGACGGAGCCAGACCCGCCGCAATATGCCTATTTGCAGGTACTTCTGAAGGGTGAGCGAGGGGACTCGAACCCCCGACCGCCTGGACCACAACCACGATCTGGGGCTGTTCGCAGGCGAGAACACCGACGCTCGCTGCTCTGAGGTGCTCTCACAGGTGCTCTCAGGTGCTCTCAGGTGCTCTGAGACGCTCTCAGTGGCGTGCCATGTGGCGTGCCGCCGGGGCGAGCCATCCCGGCTGGATCGGTCAGTATGCCCCGGTGTGGACTCGCGGCTGGACCCGTCGTAGGCAGCTGGCGCTGGGAGTAGCTTGCCTGCTGGTCGCAGCACTCGCGCGCTGGGGCCCCACGGCGGCGCTGAGCCTCTCCTCGACGGGCGCCCTCGGGGCCGGTGGCCAAGAGGCGAAGCCCAGCCCGCCGAGCGTTGGCCCGCGCCCGCGTTTTGCGGTCGGGCTGCGCGTGCTGCGGCTCGTGGATCGAAGCCGCACGATCCGTCAGGGGGACGGGGCGAGCGAGCCGCGAGCGCTCGTCACCTACGTGCGCTACCCGGCGCTCGGCTCACCCGCGGCCAATGACGTGCCGAACGCGCCCCCGGCCTCCGCGAACGGGCCGTTTCCACTGATCGTCTTCGCTCACGGGTTCGCGGTCACGCCTGCAACCTACGCGCGGCTGCTGCAGAGCTGGGCGCACGCCGGGTACGTGGTCGCCGCGCCCGTGTTCCCACTCTCAAACGCACACGCTCCGGGCGGCCCCGATGAGTCGGACATCGTCAACCAGCCCCGGGACATGAGCTTCGTGATCTCCCGCCTACTGGAAAGCGGCGGCGCCGCTCCTGCACCGCTGGCGGGCCTCATCGAGCCCAACCGCATTGCCGTTGCCGGGCAGTCGGACGGCGGTGAGACCGCTCTCGCCGTGGCCAATAGCCGACGCTTTCGCGACCCGCGCGTAACCGCGGCGGTGATCCTGTCAGGCGCCGAGATGTCAGGCATCGGCGGGTACACGTTCGCGCCCGGAGGTCCCGCGCTGCTGGCAGCCCAGGGCACCGCGGACACGAGCAACCAGCCGCGCTTCACCTACGCCTTCTTCAGGGCGGCGCACCAACCGAAGTACCTGCTGCGACTGCTCGGCGCCCAACATCTGCCTCCCTACACGCGCCAGCAGCCTCAGCTGACGCTCGTAGAGAGCGTCAGCACGGCCTTCTTCGACACCTACCTCAAGGACAACCCGGCCCCGCTGGCGGAACTCGTAGCGCGGGGCAGCGTCCCGGGCATCGCCACGCTCCTCGCGGATCCCTGAGCTCGGCGGACGCGAGCCGCTGCTTTCCGGATTGGAGCGGCGGTCCCGCAGCCATGTGCGGGCGTAGAGTGTCGAGCGTGACGGTCACAAGCGCCAGTGACACGTCCGGCGAGGGATTCCCAATCATTAGCGGCCGGGCTCCCTATCGGCCGCGGAGGGCTGACGTGTAGGTTGGCGTCGTGGATTGGGGTCTCGCGACGGTCGGGCTTGTGCTGCTGCTGGTCGCGGGTGTCTCGCGGCGCCTGTCGAACACGCCGATCACGCCGGCGATGGTGGTGGTCCTGCTGGGCGTCCTGGCAGGGCCGTTGGTGCTCGACGAGCTCGCTGTGGGCCCGACGAGCGCGACAGTACGAAAGCTCGCCGAAGCGACGCTCGCGGTGGTGTTGTTCTCCGACGCCTCGCGCATCGACCTGCGGGCCGTTCGTCGTGAAGCCTCGATGCCGGTGCGATTGCTCGGCGTCGGCCTGCCGCTGACGATCGTCCTGGGCTCGCTGGCCGCCCTCGCCCTGTTCGGGTCGTTCTCCCTCAGCGAGGCTCTGATCCTCGGTGTGATTCTCGCGCCGACCGACGCCGGACTCGGGAGCGCGGTGGTGACGGACCCGAGCCTCCCGCAACGCGTGCGCCAATCGCTCAACGTCGAGAGCGGCCTCAACGACGGGATCTGTGTCCCGATCCTGTTGATCGTGCTAGCGACGGCATCGGGCGCCGGCGGGCCCAGCCACCCGGCGCAGGTGGTGGGCGAAGAGATCGGCTATGGACTGCTTGGAGGCATCGTCGCCGGGGTGATCGCCGCCGCGATCGTGAACGCCGCCGGCGCCAGAGACCTCATAGCAGCTGAGTGGCGACAGATCATCCCGGTGGCCGCCGCCGTGCTCGCGTTCGGAATCGCGGAGGCTCTCGGAGGGTCGGGCTTCATCGCGGCCTTCACGGGGGGCGCGCTGTTCGGCCTGATCGCCCGCGAGAAATCGACCGGGACGATGCGCTTCGCCGAAGAGACCGGGGCCCTCCTTGACGCCGTCACGTTCCTCGTCTTCGGAGCGATCCTGCTCGGCCCCGCGCTCGAGCACGTGAGTTGGCAGATCGCGCTCTATGCCGTGCTGAGCCTGACGATCGTTCGCATGCTGCCCGTCGCCCTCTGCCTGTTGGGTACCAAGGCGCGAGGCCCGACGGTGGCGTTCATCGGCTGGTTCGGTCCGCGTGGGCTTGCCTCGATCGTCTTCGCCGTGATCGTCGAGGACACACATCAGGCTCACGGCGACACGATTGCTCACTGCCGCCTATCTGACCGTCGGCCTATCGGTCCTGCTCCACGGACTCTCGGCAGCACCGCTCGTCAGTCGCTACGCCGGCTGGTATCGCTCCGCCGCGGGCGAGCGTCCCCGAGCGATGGAGAGCGAACCGGCGCACGAGCATCGGGCGCGGGGACCCAACGCGCTGCAGGGAAGCTGACCCGCCGCGTCCGTGGAGACCAGTTCCGGACCCGGTGGATCAGATCGGTGGTCGCCCGTTCACCGGCCCGCGCGATGGGCACGCAGCGGGTGCCAGGGAAGCGCCCGGAAGAGGATCATGTAGAGCGCTATGGCAAAGTAGAGTGCGACGGCCGCTCGGGGTACGACGAGTCCGAGGAGGATCGCGACGACGTAGCCGCCGAGGACGGGGAGCAGTTCGAGTGGCGCGTCCTGCTGCTCCTCGCCCGCTTCCGGCGGCGTATAGAGGTGCTCGCGTCGGGCATAGGCGTCCAGCGCGAAGCTGAGGCTACGGATGACCAGCAGGGTGAGCCCGTACAGCGTGACAAAGACGCGCTCGCTCGAGTCGGAGTGCAGGGCGTCTGCGACCAGTTTGGTCGGGAATGGCAGGAACGCCACCACGAGCAATACCAGCAGGTTGATTCGCAGCAACAGCGGATCTGCGCGCGTGAGCCCATCGGTGAGCTGCGTGTGGGCCAGCCAGCCTGCGCCGATTGTGAGGAAGCTGACGAGATAGGCGAGGTAGAACGGCCAGGCGTGAAGCACCTGTTCGAGCGCCGTCCCCGGCGGATGAATCGCGATGTCGAGAACGAGCAGCGTGGCGGCGATCGAGAACACGCCGTCGCTGAATGCTTCCATGCGCGTGGTGCTGAGCGATCGGGATACACGCGATGGATCTTCGCCAGGGGGCACGCGGCAATCTTTCCAGGTTCGTTGATCGATGATTAGCGGTCGTGAGTTTGTGGCCGGTCAGCTCGGCGGTCCGCGAAGGAGGAGGAGCTCCACCACGGATACGACGAACATCGCACTGGCGACCGCGAGCAGCCCATAGCGGGCGGCAGGCAGCGGAAGGCGGCTACCAATGCCGACGAGGAACAGGACCGCCGCCAGGAACACCGTGAGTCGTACGTACTTGTCCGCGGTTCCCGCGGCCGACTGGCCACGGCTGAAGTAGGCATCGGCCTTGGCGTTCAGGACCTTGGCCTGTGCCTGCTGGGGTATCCGGTACTGGGGCATGTCCGACGGATCCGCTGGCGCCTTGGGGTTCGTGAGCGGCTTGGTGGCCCGCCACGCTTCGACGGCGGCGAGTGCGCTCGGGCGCAGCCGCTTGAGCGCGACGCGGAAGAGCAGGGGATTGTGCGAGGCGTAGGCAGTGATTGCGGCATTGAAGTCCACCGAGTCCAGCGTGCGGATCTGGGTCGCTTCGATGGCGGCTTGATTGGCTTTCGTCCGTGTGGAGGAGGCCTTCGCCAGCGAGAGCGATGAGTCGGTGCCCCACTTGGCCGCTGCGTACCCCGACCATGCGGCCATGATCGCCACGAGCGAGAGCAGCACGGCCTCGGCGATCGAGACGTAGCGGTCGCGCCGGGAGTGATCCTCTGGGGCGTGGTGCTCGCGATGCTCGGCGATCTCCTTGCCCACCTCGCTCGCCGAAAGACCCTCAGGCATCCCGGCACGATCCTCTCTGGCCGAGCGAGGCAAGGTCACGCTGCTGCAGCCGTCTGGGGTTGCGGGAGCCGTTTCTGGCGCGGGAGTCGGTTCTTTCGAGGAGCCGGGCTGCTCGGTAGGGATCCGCCTGCTGAAGGCGAGTCCGATCAACGCGAAGATGGCAAGTATCGACAGCGCCTCGCGCAGCCCGTCCAGGCGCGCTTTCGCGTTTTCTTCGACGATGGCGTCTGTGGCCCTGGGTGGCACATGAGCCTTGTTGAGCGCGTCCTTCAGTTGCTTGTCGGAGATGAAGGGGACGCCACCGTCGAGCTTGGTCGATGCCTGTGATTTGACGCGTGCGGGAACGGCGGAGTTCTGCTGCACTCCCGTCAGAAACGAGGTGCTCAGCGCGGCGATCACGATCGCGCCCGTGAGCGCTGTGCCCATGGAGATGCCGAGGTTCGTGATCGTGTTCTGCAGCCCGCCCACCGCGCTGCTCTGCTCATCGGAAACCGATGAGACGGTGACGGCCCCGAGCTGGGAGGAGAGCGCTCCGATTCCGAGGCCGACGAGCAGCATCGGGAAGGTCGTTATCCCCGCTCCCGCGCCTTCCTGGAGCGCGGCGACCAGGATCACGAGGCCGGCGAACATCGCTATGAAACCGAGCTGGACCACCCGACGCGGCGATGCGTGGGGGAAGAGCTTTGGGATGCCGGCTGCGGCGAGGATCAGGGCGATCGATAGCGGCAGGAACCTCACTCCTGTCTGGATCGCGGAGAGCCCGAGTGCGACAGAGAGGAACAGTGGCACGGCGAAGGCCACCCCGCTTTGCACGATGAACTGGAAGAAGAACGAGTTCAGGCCGCCGCGCAACACGTGGATCTGGAGGATCTTGGGGTCCAGCAGCGGCTCGCCGCCCCGGGCGAGCACCCGATCCTCCCACTCGATGAAGAGGTAGATGACGAGAGCGCCGGCGAGCATCAGCCAGATCACCGGGGACAGCCCAATCCATTCGGGGGCCCCGGCTTTGGGTTTGACGAAGCCCCACACGCCCGAGCGAAGGACGCCGAACACGATCAGCCCGAGGCCGAGCGCTGACAGCGCCGTCCCCACGAGGTCCAGGTGCCCCCCCTTCTCCCGCGGCCCCTCGGGGATGCGGCGGGCGAGGACGAGAATCGCAAGCACGATCACGACCTCGCCCGCGAACACCCAGCGCCATGAGAGGTAGGTGGTGAAGAGGCCACCGACGATCGGGCCGACCCCGATCGCAATCGCGGTCGCGGCGGCGATGAGCCCGTAGGCGCGCGGCCGTTCGGCGGGCCCGTAGTTGACCGCCACCAGCGCGACGATCGACGGCAGGATCAGCACCGCGCCGATGCCCTCGAGGCAGGACCAGCCGAGCAGCAGCACCCCGAGGCTCGTAGAGATCGCGGTGATGAACGAGCCACAGCCGTAGATGACGCACCCGATCGCGAAGGCGCGCTTGCGGCCGATGATCTGCCCGACCTTCCCGCCCGTGATCATGAAGGCGGCCATCACCAGCGTGTAGAGCGTGATCGCCGTCTGGATCCCGGTGACGGTCGTACCGACGTCCTTCGCGACCGTCGCGATCGACACGTTCATCACCGAACTGTCGAGCATCATCAGGAACTGCCCCGCGCACAGCGTCAGCAGGACGCCGCCTGCCACCGCTGTGGCCGCCTTACTCGACACAGAGCTCACCTCCCTCTCACGATTACCGGCTCGCCCGGCGCCTTTTCGGACAATGGTCCGCTACCAGCAGCACGCTGAACACGAGCGATGTGATGCGACGGTCGACCTGCGACTCGGCCGCTATTGCCTACTCAGGGAGCGTTCCGCCATCCCGGCGTTCTCGGCGACGAGGTACACAAACACGCCTAAGAACGGCAAGACGACAACGAAAATGATCCACAGGACCTTGGTCCACCCGGACTCGTCGTGGCGACGGAAGATGTCGGCGAACACAACGAACAGAAGGTAGAGCCAGATCACAAGCCCCATAAAGATGAGCATCGTCCAGAGGATTTCGAGGAACGGGTAGCTGGTCGCGAGGATCATGGTGTCGTCCTTTATCTGTCGAGGGTGGAAGGGAAGGGTGCGGGTCGGTCGACTGTGCTGGCTCTCGGATCGCGCGTCTACGTCAAGGTTCTCGCGGCTCGAATGTCAGTCCGAGCGGTCCCGACGACCGGCCGCCGCAGCTGACCAGAACGAATCAGCGTCTCGCCCGCCGGCGCGAGCGCCGCCGCACACCACACACTGACACCGGGCTCAGCGGCCGACCGATCGGGTCTATGAACAGTGAGCAAGGGCCCGTCGCGTTGGGCATCTCGCCTTCGAGCACGTCCACGTTGTAGGTGAGCGTCTCGCCGTCCAGGCTCGGGTTCGTGAGCGTGACCACTACGTCCTCGGGCGTCTCGTCCTCGGACGCGAGGAACGAGAGCACGGCGTTCGGGGGATCCTCGAGGAAGCTGTTATCTCCATCTCCCCAGCCCTCCACGAACTGTGCGGAGGTGAGATGGCCGACAATGCGCTCGGGGCGGTCGGAGAACATCAGCGTGGAGGGTGCCAGCCCCTGCAGTGTCATCGAGCCGTTGTTGCTCGTCACGCCCTGGGCACTTTGGACATACAGCGCCTCGAACTCGCCGGGCTGTGCTGTTGGTTCTGACGACACTTGAATCTCCTTGATGTGATTTTTGTGGCCACGCCCTCGGCGGTTGGCCCTGTTTGGCTTGGACCGGTGGGGTGCGCGCTCCGACCCACTGTCGAGAGACCGGTCTGGATCACTCCCGGGTCAGAGCCCCGTCTCGGCGGTGATGCGCCCAGATTCGACAGCCTCGGTCAGGGCCTTGTAGTCGCGCTGGTTCTGTTCGGCGTACGCGTGCGAGAACTCGACGATCGCGCGGTCGAAGGCGGCGCTTTTGCCGAGATACGCGGCGATCGCGATGCGGTCGCCGCTGCGGGCGTGCGCGCGCGCGAGGGTCCAGCCGCACAGCCGACCATATGTGGCCATGCCTCTCGGAACCATCTGTTCGACTTCGGCCGAGCCCTTCCAGTCCTTCAGCTGGCGCCCATAGAAGTCGCGTGGCTTACTCGTCGAGCCCTGACTCCACGTGCAGCCAGCCCAGGAAGATGTCGCTCGAGGCCTGCATCAGCCGCTGGCCGGTGACGACCCGCTCGCCGTGGTTCTCGAACTCGCTGTCCTGCAGGAACTCCTCCAACACCGCGGACTCCGCCTCCTTCAACTGCAGGAACAGCGGATCCTGACCGTCGCGGCCCAGCAACAGGGCGATCCAGGCCCGCGTGCCCACGCTGCCGACGCCGACGACTTTGCGCGCGAAGTCGACCAGCTCGAACTGCTCAAGCAGCACGCGCCGGTCGTGCTGGAGCGTGGCACGATAGGAGCGCAGGAGCTCGTGCAGCGCATCGAACATTTCGTCGCGTTCGATGCCCTGCGCGAGTTCGTCGATCGGCACGATCAGGGGCGGTTCGGCCGCGATACGCGCCTGCCCGTCGACCTCGCGGGTGAGCTTGGAGAACGCCGACATGCTGTCCTTGGTGCGTGCCTTGGCCAGCGCCTTCTCGGTCCGCTTGACCTGCTTGGCGTTGAACTGCGACCCGAGTTCAGCGATCGTCGCCTCGACGTCCAGGTGCGCATACCAGACGTCGAGATTCTTCATCGTGGCAAAGCCCGCCATCGCGGTGCGGTACTCGGCGACGGTGTCGAGCACGATCTGGTCCTGGTCCTTGACCGCGAAACCGTTGTACTGCGCCGCGATCAGCATGCTCACCGCGAGCCGCTTGACGTCCCACTCCCAGGGTCCCGGGAGCGTCTCGTCGAAGTCGTTGACGTCGAACACCAGCCGGCGCTCGGGCGAGGCGAAGACACCGAAGTTCGACAGGTGCGCATCCCCGCAGCACTGCACCTGAAGCCCCGAGCGGGGCGTGCCGGCGAGGTCGCTGGCCATGATCAGCGCGGCTCCCCGGTAGAACGTGAACGGCGAGACCAGCATGCGCCCGTAGCGAATCGGCACGAGCTCCGGCACCCGCGTCTTCGCCTGGCGTTCCAGTAGGTCTATCGGATCAGCGCGCCGCGGCGGCGGGTTGAACTCTGCCTGACTGGCCCGCGGCACTTCGGCACGGGCCGCCTTACCCCGCGCCACACGCTCTGCGACGCTCAGGTGCGGTACCGCCTTGACCGTATTGTTCCCTCTTGCGGTAGCTGAGCCACGAATCGGGCGAGGCCCACTTGAAGACCGGACTGTTGAAGGAGACATCGCCTACCCCCTAGGCGTTGTTTGAGGTCTTGGATAGGTGGATGGGCGTCCCCGCGGCGCTTCGGGCTCGTCCTCCCGGAGCGCGTGGTTCGGCTCATATCCGAGCGCGAGCGCAAGCTTCGGCGCGGCTGAGCTGATCCGAACGATCCCGGCCGACGGGAGGACCGCTACGAGAGTGTCGACGATTTCTGCGTCCGATGCGCCCGCGGCCTGGGCCGCCTGGACAGTCGCAACATAGGACGGGATACCTCCCTCGATACCGATCAGCACAGCTAGCTTGACGAGCTCACACGTGCGTTGGTCCAGCTCAGGCTCGAGCTCGGCTCCCTCGCCGCCAGATCGGCTCAAGGATTGGATGAAGGCCTCGTCTCTGAGCGCGATTCTCGCGAGCGTGTCTTCGGTCGTGGCCACTGCTGCATTGCAGCGCGGGGACGCCGGGCGAGCATCGGCCATATAGGTTGAAATCGCACGAAGGCAGAGCTCAGCGATCTGGGCTGGCCGCCAGGGCGTGCCGCCACCTGCCGCCGGCAAGCCACGGTAAGTAGTTTCCCGCGGGATCGCGCGGAAAAAGCTCGCTACCCGGGGGCGATCGGCCCCGTACTCTGCTTGGTGAGCGGATGTAACGCTGAGCAAGCAAAGGAGGCACAGGCGATCTCTGTTTCGGAGCGAAGTGAGAGGGCGGCGGTGCAGCCGGACGTCCAGGCCCCAGCGCGGATCACTTCAGGGGGACCACGGCTCCATCCGGACTTGATCCCGCGGACTGCGCTACTGCGGCGGCTATTGGCCCACCAAGCGGAGCCCGTCGTGGCGGTCTTCGCGCCGGCGGGATACGGAAAGACGACCCTCCTTGCCCAAGCGTCGGAGTTAGATGGTCGGCGCTTCGCGTGGATCTCGCTCGAGGACGCCGACAATGATCCCGTCGTCCTAGCGGCCGATCTCGCACAGGCCCTTGGTTGCGTCAGCAGCGTTGATCCGACGACCTTCGACGCCGTGAGCAACCCGCCTCACGCGTTGTGGTCGGCGACGCTCCCGCGGCTGCGAGCGGCCTTCATCTCGATCGAGCATCCGGTGGTGGTAGTGCTCGACGACGTGCATGTGCTTTGCGAGCGCGATGCCTGCGACGTTCTGACCGCGATCTGCGACTACATCCCGGCGGGCTCTCAGCTTATGTTCGCGGGCCGCCACGAGCCGCAGCGTTTTCTCGCTCGTGTCCGAGCTGAGCGTCGTGTTGCTGAGCTGCAGGTCGATGACCTTGCTCTGGACGTGGTGGAGGCGGGGTCCCTGCTTCGCGCCGCTGGAGTCGCTCTCACCGAACAGGAGGTCGCAGAGCTGACGGCCCATACCGAGGGATGGGCCGTCAGCATCTATCTGACAGCGCTCTCCTTGCGTGAGACTGGCACTCGCGATCGGCATGCCGGATCCGAGATCGGCGGAACGCCGCGTCAGATCGCGGACTATATTCAGCTTGAGGTCCTGTCAGGCTTACCGCCGGATCAGGTCGAGTTCTTGACGCGAACCGCTGTGCTGGACCGGATGTGCGGGCCGCTGTGCGACGCTGTGCTGAAGCAGACGGGGAGCGCAGCGATCCTTGAGTCGCTGGAGCGGTCAAACCGCTTGCTCGTGGCGCTCGACCGACACGGGGAGTGGTACCGCTACCACCACCTCTTCCGTGATCTCCTCGCCCGCGAACTCGAACTCCGGGAGCCAGATGTGATCCCGACGCTCAACCGCCGCGCAGCTGACTGGAGCGAGGATAACGGTGCGCGGGAGGCAGCGATCGCATACGCTCTCGCGGGCGACGACGTCAAGCGCGCCGCGACGCTGGTGGCGGTTTGCGCGATCCCGGCGCACCAGGCCGGGCGACTCCAGACGGTAAGAAAATGGATCGAGCGTCTGTCCGAACGTGGAGCCCCACGACAATATCCGGCGGTCGCGGTCCTTGGAGCTTGGTGCGAGGGCCTGTCAGGCCATCCTGTTGAAGCGGAGCGTTGGGCAATTGAGGCCAAACAGGGCAACACCGACCAGCCGGCTCCGGACGGAGGCGCGACGATCGAGCCGTGGGTGAGATGCCTTGAAGCGGCCATGTGCCGCCACGGCGTCGACCGTATGAGGATCGATGCCGAGCGAGCGCTCGAGCTGTTCCCCGACTGGAGCTTGCAGCGACCGGTGGCGTCGAACATGCTCGGCATCGCATTGCTTCTCGCAGGTGATAGCGACCAGGCGGATCAGGTCTTTAGCGACAACTCGCAGGCGGCGAAGGAACTCGACATGCCCAGCAACGCGTCGGTCGCTCTCGCTCAGCGTTCGCTACTGGCGGCGGCGGATGGCGACCTCGACACGGCCAAAGAACTCGCCCAGGACGCGGAGCGATGCGTGCTCGAAGGACGGTTCGAGGCGTATCTGCCGAGTGCGACAACCTTCGCCGCGCTGGGCAGGGTCGCGCTACACCGGGGGGAACTGCCACAGGCGCAGACGCATCTCGCTGGGGCCGACCGCCTGAGACCACTGCTGACGTACTTCATGCCGTTCAACGGCGTGCAGGTTCGTCTCGAGCTGCTGCGCGCCCGTATCGCTTTGGGCGACGCCGCGGGTGCAATGATCTTGCAAAGGGAGATCGACCAGCTGTTAAGACGGGTTCCCGACCTCGGCGTGCTCGTCGGGCAGGCCGGCGAACTCCGTGATCGAGTCAACGCGATGCACGCCCTGACCGGTGACTGGACCCCACTGCTCACCGAGGCTGAGCTGCAAGTGCTACCGCTGTTGGCAACCCACCTCACCATCGCTGAGATCGCTGAGCGGCGATACGTCTCGCGAGCCACGATCAAGACACAGGCCGTGTCTATCTATCGCAAGCTGGAGGTCACGAAGCGCGGCGAGGCGATCGAGCGCGCGGCTGAGCTCGGCTTGATCGACTCCCTAGCCGTGCCACGTTCTCGCGACTTCGCCCGATCTGGCTGATGAAGCCCGGAGCATCCGACGCCGAAACGGCCACGTATGACCGGGAGGATGCGACGCAATGGCCGACCGGCATCGGCGCATCGCCGCCGGCGGATGCGCCCTAGCGCACTCGCCGCGGTCGAAGCATGGCGGGCCACCAAACCTCTCACGAACCCCAACACGCCAGCGGACCTAGATCACACGCTGCACTCCTCCCACGTGAGCAGGCCCTCCACCTGACGGCTGAGCGGATTCGACAGCCAAGAAAGGTTGCCAGGATTACCCCGCGTCGACAATCAGAGCACACGAGCCCAGCCGGCGGCAGGGCGCACCGTCAACGAACGCAGGGTACCCCTCGGCCAGCTGATCGAATTTCAACCTATTTGGCCGATGCCGGCCGCCTGCGGGCGCGCTCAAATGGAGACAACCACTAAGCACAGGAGACGAGATGAGCGACAATCCGGTTTTTATCTACGCCGCGACGTACGCGGATCCCGCCGGGGCCGAGGCGGACTACGACGCCCTGCTCGAACTGCATGCCGCAAAGCTCGTGGGCACCTATGACGTCGCCTTGGTCACCAAGGACGCCAACGGCAAGATCCAGGTAGAGAAGCACGAGAAGCCCACGCAGCACGGGGCATGGGGAGGCATCGCCGTCGGAGCGGCGGTCGGAGTCGTGGCCGCTCCCGCGGTAATCCCCGCGGCATTGGTCGGCGGCGTCATCGGCGGCCTAGGCGGTCACTTCAAAAAGGGCATCTCAAGTGCCGACGCCAAGGAACTGGGCGACCTCATCGAAGCCGGAGAGGCGACGCTGCTCGTGATCGGCGAATCGCGCCTTGAAGAACAGCTCGACAAGCTGCTCACGCGCGCTGAAAAGACGATCGAAAAGGAAATCGACGTCGACAGCAAGGAGTTCAAGAAGGAACTCGACAAGGCAGAGAAGGAGTACGCAGCCGCCTAGCCGGGCAGATGGGCTGCGGCCGGGCCTCGGCCGTAGCCGCCAGACCACGGCATCGCCCGACCAGCCCGGTTGTTGCACACGCCCGCTGCGGGCTTGAGCAAGGAAGGATGAGACACACACCTTGCACGTGACTGGGACTCGAATCGCAGCGTAGGCGAATAGCGGACCGGCATGCGTACTAAGCCCTGATGCACGCCAGCCAGCAGAGACGCATAGTGCGATGCAACGACGGTGCGGATGTCCTCGCCATGCGCACGCTCACAACCAGGAGGTCAGATCATGTCTATGTTTGACGAAGCCCAGAGCGCACTCGGGCGCCTTTGGTGGCTGGTGATGTTGTTCGGCGCGGCAGTGTTCTGCGTCGGAATCTTCTTTGTCGCTTCGCCACACGAAACGCTGAGCACGTTCACGGTGATCGCAGGGATCTTCCTGCTGATCGACGGGCTGCTCGCGATCGGCACGTCGATCTTTTCCCGACGGGAAGGGCGCGGCATGCTCGCACTGATCGGGGTTCTCAGCGCGATCGCCGGTCTCGTCCTGGTCAAGAAACCATTCGGCACGCTGATCGTCTTCGTGCTCGTCATCGGAGTGTGGTTCATCGTCGCCGGCGTGGTGCGCTTCGTTGCCGCCCTCGGCGAACCCGATGGACGCGCGTCGAGCATCGCGATCGCGGTTCTGGATGTGATCGCCGGCATCGTGATCCTGTCCTGGCCCGGTATCGGCGTGGCCACTCTCGCTGTGATCATCGGCATCGTGCTGATTGTGCGGGGCGCCCTGTTCTTCGTAGCCGGCTGGGAGTTGCGCCGACTCGGTCACGAGTCCGAAAGCTCACTGAGCCCACATCCAGCAACCTGACAGTCGCGCGCTCTCGGGGCTTAGCCGGATGCCTCCACGTGGGGCCGCCAAATCCGAGGTTGATCGAGCACCGTGGGACCCGCGTGGCGGTCGCCGAGTTAGAAGAATCAGAAACACCCATCCAAACCGTGAAGGAGAGCCCATGTTGAAAACCTTTCGAAGGCCGGCAGTCATAGCATCTATTCTGCTTATCCCGATAGGGCTGGCCGGGTGTGGCGAATCCTCGGAAGAAAAGGCGACAGCGCAGGTCTGCTCCTCCACCAAGGAAATCCAGGCCCAGCTCTCCAAACTGGCTAGCCTGTCGATCTCCTCACAGGCTCCGGAAGAAATAAAGACCGCCGCCGAAGTGATGAAGAAGGAAGCAACCAAGATCAATGAATCCGTCGCGAATCTGCCCGCTTCCAGCAAGAGTCAAGTGGAAACCGCGCAGAAAGCGCTCCAAACCGAGCTCGCGGCACTCGCGAAAACGGTCGCCTCCACAGCAAAATCCTCAGGGAATGTCGAAGCGGTGCTCAAAGAATCCGTGCCCGCGGTGACGGCTGGGGTGGCTGCGCTCGCGGCGAGCTACAAGCAGGCATACAACTCACTCAAATGCTCCTAGGTTAAAGAGACTCCCGCTCGGCAAACCCTTAACCTCGGCGTGGGCTTTGACGGACCCTCCCGCACGGACAAGAGAAATGCTTGTTTGTGCGGGATAGCTCCGCCGCATGGGTCCGCCTGCCCGGGTGGTCCCTCGGAACACACCTCAACCCGTGGAGGACTCGACCGCCGGCCAGGTCCACTGATCTCCCTTGGTCTTCCTGACCGCTTTCTTGCACCCGCCCCGTAACGCGGGCCTCTGGCTCGGATTTGGGATCCGCTGTCAAATCCGGCCTCAACTCCGCGATTCAGGTAAGTTCGGCGTGCGGCTCCTGAGCCGATGCGAGTGCGTACTGGCGCCGACCGCTGACGCTCGCTGCTCGTCCAAGGCGCAAGCAGGAGACGAGACTCGTCGGACGCTCGCTTGGATGCCGAAAGCAGTGGTCGGGGATACTGGGTGGGTGATGGCTGAGGAGTCCACGACCCCTGACCCGATGGAGCTTGTGAGCAGTACCGTTGAGGCTGCCAACAGGCGCGACGTCGACGGGCTGATGGCTTTCTACGCTCCCGATGCCCTGTTCGACGGAACGCGGACGGTTGGTGGCCCGTGGCGGGGCCGAGCAGCGATCCGAGGTCTCGTCGAAGACTGGCGGGACGCCTACGAGGAACTGGAGAGGGCGGCCGAGGAGCCTGTCGATCTCGGCAGCGGCGTGGTCTTCGCAGTCGTTTCCCAGAAGGGCAGCCCGGTGGGCGTCGCCGGCTACTTGACGCAGCGCGAGGGGTGGGTCTGGGTATGGGTTGATGACCTGATCGCCAGTGTCACCACCTACCCAGAAGCCCAGATCGACGAGGCGCGTGCTGCCGCCGAACACCTCGCCAGGGAACGGGGCTAGGCGGTGTCGGAGGAGCCCACAAGCTCCGACTTGGTGGAGCAGACGCGCAGACTGGCGGAGGCGTGGAACGAGTGGGACTTTGGCGCCGCGGAAAGCTACTACGCCCCTGACGTGGTGTGGGATAGCTCGCGGACCCTCGGCAATGGGCTGGGCACCTTCGAGGGTGTGGCGGCGCTCCGGCGCTTCAGTGAAGACTGGCGTCGTGGTTACGAGGAGTTGGAGGGCGTGTTCGAGGAGTTGCTCGATGTTGGCAACGGCGTCGTGTTCGCGCTTGTTCGCCAAGAGGGCCGCCCAGTCGGCACCACAGCCTACGTACAACAGCGTGAGGCTTGGGTCTACGTCTGGGTTGACGACCTGATCGCCCACGTCACGGTCTACCCGGAGGCGGACTTTCATGAGGCTCGTGCTGCCGCGGCACACCTCGCCGAGGAACGGGGGTAGGCGGTGTCGCAGGAGCACCTGGAGCTTGCTAAGCGCGCTATGGGCAGCTACAACACGGACGCCGCCCTAAGCGAATACGACGCCATTTCGACTCCCGATTTCGAGTGGATCACTGCGATGGCTGGGGTCGAGAACGAGGTAATGCGGGGGCGTGAGGGTGTTGCGGCGTACTACGCGCGCCTCAACGCTGACTGGGAGTCCGTGCGCGTGTTTGGAGGAGAGTTCCGGGATCTCGGTGACCGTGTGCTCTGGCTCGGCCAGATGGAAGGGCGAGGGCGAACCAGCGGCGCTGTGGTTTGCTCGCCAGCCGCGTCTCTCTACGAGTTCCGCGACGGTAGGATTTCGCGCATTCACAGCTTCCTCGATCACGGCGACGCGATGCGCGCGGCGGGGCTGGAGGAATAGGCGGTGTCGCAGGAGAACGTGGAAATTGCGCGCCGGATGGTGGAGGCGTTCAATGAGCGTGATGTACCGACCTTGGAATTGATCTTCTCCGAGGACGTCATGATGCGCCTGATAGGTGGCTTCGCTGGTCTGATGGGAACTGAGTTCCGAGGTCAAGCTGCCGCTGGGACCTGGATGGGGGATTGGGTGCAAACTATCGGCGGGCGAGTAGAGATCGAGACGCTTCGCGACGTCGACGATCGCGTCATGCTCATCGCGACCATGGTGACAGCGGGCACTCTGAGCGGCACTCCGGCCGCACTGCGGTACGGCCAGGTGTACTCGTTTCGAGACGGGTGCATCAGTCGTGTTGACAGCTACTACCTCGTGGACGAAGCCCTCAAAGCCGTGGGGCTGGAGGAGTAGGCGATGTCGCAGGAGAACGTGGAGGTCGTCCGTCAGCTCTTCGAGGCGTTCAATCGGCAGGACGCCTCGGCCGTAGCGGAACTCTGGGCGCCGGATGGAGACTGGCGACCTGCGTTCATCGGCGGTGGCCAGCTGGAGGGTGCCGTGTTTCGAGGGCCGCAGGGAATGGCCGAGTTCGTCGAGGTGCAATCGGAGACATGGGAGAGCGTCCACGCGGAGCCGGTGAAAATGCGGGATCTCGGCGACACCGTCCTAGTCGAGGTGCATCTCTCGGCGGTCGGTAGAGGTAGCGGCGTCCCGGTCGATGTAGTCAACTGGAACGTGTTCGAGGTTCTGGACGGCAGACTCGCCTCGGGGACGGCGTACACCAGCAACGAGAAAGCCCTCGAAGCCGTGGGGCTCGAGGAGTAGGCGGTGTCGCAGGAAAACGAGCGTGCGCGCATGATCGTGCGCTTTTTGGAGGGTCTTACCGCCGGGCAGTTGGACATGACGCCCGTAACCGAGGACTTCGAGTACGAGCAGCATTTTGGCTCGACGAAAGGGCTCTACGTCGGTGAGGCGGGGTTACGGCGCTGGATAGAGACGTTTTACGAGATCTGGGATCAGGCGAGTGCTGAGGTCGAGACCGTCAGGGATGCAGGCGATCGGAGTGTCTCAACAGGTTGCACCACGGTACGTGGCGGTCTGACCGAGATCGAAGTCGAGCTTCGCTGGACAGGGATCTGGCGGTTTGCGCCCGACGGACGCCCCTGTCGGTTGGACATGTTCAACGAGGACGATGCCGCAGAGGCTGCGCTTCGCACCGAGTAGGTCGCGGGGTCAGGTGCCGGTGTCCGGTGTGAGGGCGAGGTCGGCGAACTGCCCGCCACAAGTGCTTCGTCACGGCCGATGTCTCCGCCCATGCCTTGAAGGGCACTGAGGGGTGCGCTTGCGGTGGTGAGGCTCGGCGTTGGCTGAGTCGCTACTGAGGCGATCCGCTCCGCGGAGGAACCGCGGCGCTCCCGACACGCCCCTGTGTCCGCCGGCTCACGGCTCGCGCGAGGACACGCCGCGAGATCCCCCCAAGGCCAAAAGTTTGATACCCCACTGGTACCCTGGCGCCGACTCCGACGGAGCCAGACCCGCCGCAATATGCCTATTTGCAGGTACTTCTGAAGGGTGAGCGAGGGGACTCGAACCCCCGACCGCCTGGACCACAACCACGACCTGGGGCTGTTCTCAGGCGAGAACGCCGACGCTCGCTGCGCTGAGGTGCTCTCAGGTGCTCTGAGGTTCGCTCAGTGGCGTGACCTGTGGCGTGCCACGGTCTGGGTCTGTCCGAACGCAGGACAGGACGAGGACTTACGCGAGTGGCGTCCTCGACCAGCGCCCACTCGCGGGCGACCAGGGTCAGCGATCTTCAAGTGCGCGGTGGCACGAGCCCGGTTATGCTGGGCGCGCGTCGGAGCGCGCGGCGTCCCAGGGCAGGACCCCCAGCGCGTGTGATGCCGTCGCGAAACGATCCGCAATCGAGGGGAGATCATGCTTGGTGCGCTCAGCCGGACGCAGACAGCGCCGGATGCTGTGGTGCACGATCACGGGGCGCTCGTTGACCGGGGGGTCCCTGGGTGGCGTGGTCTGCTGACGGCAGCGGTGCTGTCGATCGCGCTCGGGGCCGGGCTGTATGAGGGCTTGCCCGGTGGGCGCTCGCCGGTGTCCTCGGCGGCGCGCTCTCACAAAGGCTTTTCGCAGAAGGGGCTGCTGAGTCTTCCCTTGGCAGCGCAGGGGCCGGTCGCCGCGGCGCTCGGCGCCGACAGCCCGGCGTACCGGGTGAGAGCCAACGGGGGCGGATTTCGTGCGGCGAGCCCTGAGCAGCATCTGAGCGCAACGTTCACCGGGTCGGGGGTGTCGGTGGCCTCGGGCGCAACCCGGGTGGGATTGAGCCTGCGTGGAGTGGGTTATGGCTCCTCGCTTACGGCGGTCGGTGCGGTTGCTCCGCGGGCTCGCGCCAACCATGTCCTCTACGCGCATCCCGGTCTGAGCGAGTGGTATGCGAACGGTCCACTCGGCATCGAGCAGGGCTTCACGCTCACTCACGCACCCGCAGGCAGGTCGGCGAGGGCACTGACGCTCTCATTAGCGCTCTCCGGAAACGCTCAGCCGACCCTTGCCAGAGGCGGGCAGGCCATCAGGCTGACTCGCGCGGGCAAGAGCGTGCTGCGATACACGGGCCTGACAGCGACCGACGCCCGCGGGCATCAGCTACACAGCTGGCTGCAGCTGCAAGGCGTACGGGTGCTGCTCCACGTCGACACAACCGCGGCGCGCTACCCGCTGCGGATCGACCCGTTCATCCAACAGGGCTCCAAGCTAACCGCCAAACCCGGCACCGAGATCGGAGCAGGCGAATTCGGCGTGAGCGTGGCGCTGTCGACTGATGGGAACACCGCCGTGATCGGCGGAGCTTTCGACAACGACACCGGAGGGTCCGGGGTGGGGGCGGCGTGGGTGTTCACGCGCTCGTGTGGGGTCTGGACTCAGCAGGAAAAGCTCACCGCCAGCCCCGGCACCGAGATCGGAGGTTTGTTCGGCCAGAGCGTGGCGCTGTCGAGCGACGGGAACACCGCCGTGATCGGCGGCCACCAGGACAACCGCCAGGTGGGGGCGGCATGGGTGTTCACGCGCCCGAGCTTCGGGTCGGCCTATGCCCAGCAGGAAAAGCTCACCGCCAGCCCCGGCACCGAGATCGGGGGAGGCGCGTTCGGCGTAAGCGTGGCGCTGTCGAGCGACGGGAACACCGCCCTCATCGGCGGCTGGGGCGACAACGCGACCGGAGGGTCGTCCTACGTCGGGGCAGCGTGGGTGTTCACGCGCCCGAGCTTCGGGTCGATCTATACCCAGCAGGAAAAGCTCACCGCCAGCCCCGGCACCGAGATCGGGGGAGGCGAGTTCGGGTTAAGTGTGGCGGTGTCGAGCGACGGGAACACCGCCCTGATCGGTGGCATCGGCGACAACAGCGTGGTGGGGGCAGCGTGGGTGTTCACGCGCCCGAGCTTCGGGTCGGTCTATACCCAGCAGCAAAGACTCGTCGCCGACCCCGGCACCGAGAGCGGAGCAGGCGAGTTCGGCATAAGCGTCGCGCTGTCAGCCGACGGCAACACGGCCCTGATCGGCGGCTTTCGGGATGATGGCGGTGTTGGGGCAGGATGGGTGTTCACGCGCCCGAGTGTCGGGTCGGTCTATACCCAGCAGGAAAAGCTCATCGCCAAACCCGGCACCGAGAGCGGCGCAGGCGAATTCGGCACAAGCGTCGCGCTGTCGGCTGATGGAAGCACCGCCCTCGTCGGTGGATATGGGGACGACGGCTACGTGGGGGCGGCGTGGGTGTTGACACGCCCGAGGTTCGGGGGGGCCTATACCCAGCAGGAAAAGCTCACCGGCGGCACCGAGAGCGGGACAGGTGGGTTCGGCAGAAGCGTCGCGCTGTCGAGCGACGGAAGCACCGCCCTCATCGGCGGCTACGGCGACAACGGTGGTGCTGGGGCAGCGTGGGTGTTTTCGAACTCGCCCGCGCAACCCCATTGGTATAGCAACGGGAAGCGAATCGCCGGATGCGTGGCCGAGCCCGTCGCCACCAAGGGCACACTCACCTTTCTTTATGTCGCGCCCGAAGCCAAAACCGAATCCGCATTTCATTGCAAGGTGACGGACAAAGAGGTAATCGAAAACCCGGCAGGAGGCGGTGCCGGGATAGACCAGCTCACGGAATTCGTGCTCTCGGGGTGCAAGGGAAAACCCTCGCCTTGCCCCAAGCGCACGAAGCTAGAAGTCATCGCGCACATGCTGCCATGGGCCACACATCTGATCCCGGGTCCTCCGATCAGAGACGTAGTCGAAGGCATCGAACTGGAAGTCAAGTGCAGTGACGGCACCGTCCTCGACACGCTTACTGGAGAACTGATGCCGCGGGTCGGCAACAGCGTCCTTGAATTCGATGCGGGATCCGGCGAACTCATGGGCCCAGGAGGAAGCAAAATGACTGTCGCTGGGACCGACAAACTCAAGGGCCCCATACGAGACAGGAAGATCACGGCAGAGAGTCCATAAACGCCGCATCATCAGACTCCCTCGCCCGGCCACAGGTCCGTGTCGGGCAAATAGGGGACCCGCGCACGCAGGCACTTGGCGCGCCGCTGACGTGCCACGGCAAAATCCTGCATCGTCTCCTGGACGCGAGAAGCGCGCCGGACGGTTTCTTAGGGTGAGCGAGGGTGTGTGGTTTCAGCAGATAGGCGACACATGTGTCAGGACATGGGAGACACCGACATGGGGGTCTTCTCGTGTTCAAGGCGCGGTATCTGGTCGAGGCGCATGTGCTGGAGGGACGTTCGGTAGCCGAGCTGGCGGCGGCGCATGGGGTCCATCGCAGCTGGATCTACAAGCTGTTGGCGCGCTACCGGGAGGGCGGGCTGGAGGCCCTCGAGCCGCGTTCCAGGCGGCCGCGGTCGTCTCCGGCGGCGATCAGCGCCGAAGTCGAGGAGGCGATCCTGAGGCTGCGCGAGCAGCTGGCGAGCGCCGGTCACGACGCCGGCGCGCACACGATCGCTGCGCACCTCGTAGCTGAGCTCCCCGCGGTTCCTTCTGTCTCGACGATCTGGCGGGTCCTCAAGCGCCACGGGCTGATCGAGGCCCAGCCGCAGAAGCGCCCGCACTGCTCGCGGATCCGCTTCGAAGCCGATCTACCAAACGAGATGTGGCAGGCAGACGTCACCGCCTGGCGGCTCGCCGACGGTTCGGTGGCCGAGATCCTCAACCTGATCGACGACCACTCAAGGCTTTTCCTGGGCTCCGACGCCTACCAGCGCGTCAAAGCCGCAGACGTCGTTGCGAGCTTCCACAAAGCCGCCCAGCTGCACGGGCTTCCCCACTCGCTGCTCTCAGACAACGGCGCCGTCTTCACCGGCTCCTACCGCAAGGGCAAGGTGCTCCTGGAGTCCGAGCTCGAGCGCCTCGGCGTGCTCTTCAAGAACTCACGCCCCTACCACCCCCAGACCTGCGGGAAGGTCGAGAGGCTCCACCAGACACTCAAGCGCTACCTGACAAAGCAACCCCCGCCAGCGACCCTCACAGAGCTCCAAACCCAGCTCGACACCTTCGCCCACTACTACAACGACATCCGCCCCCACAGGGCTCTGAGCGGTCGCACACCGCTACAGGCCTACAGCGCCCGCATCAAGGCCAAGCCCGCCGGCGCCTCAGCCACAACCCACTTCAGGGTGCGCGAGGACAAGGTCGACAAGACCGGCAAGGTCAGCCTCCGCTACGACAGCAAGCTCTACAAAATCGGCGTCGGCAGAGCCCACAAAGGTCGCGCGATCAAGCTCCTCATCGCCGACCAGCAGATCCGCGTGATCGACCCAAACGGCGAGCTCCTACGCGAGCTCACGCTCGACCCCAGCCGCACCTACCAGCCGATCACCCAAGCCTGAGCCTGTCTACGATCTCCCGAGACATCTGTCTCCGATGTCTTGAGACTTCACATAGGGTGAGCGAGGGGACTCGAACCCCCGACCGCCTGGACCACAACCAGGAGCTCTACCAGCTGAGCTACGCCCACCAGGTTCGGATGCGAAGTGTACCGTCGGCGGGTCAGCCTTCCGGAGGTTTTCGTTGCGCAGCTCCGGCGGCCCCGCTGAGGCTGTCTTCGGCCGCGGCCAGGGCCCGGCTCGGCGACAGCGAGGGATCCGCGGCCGCCGCGGCCCGCCACGCCTCGAGCAGTTGAGGTGCTTCCGGGCCGAGGAGGGCGCCGATCTGGACCAGAGCCGCGAGCGGGTCGGCGAGCCCCGCGCCGGAGGCGCCGGGGGCAACGGAAGCGGGGGCCGGCGCCATGGGCTGTGCTGCGACGGGCGCCGCGGCGGCCGTGAGCACCCTGTCGGTCACGTCCTGGCTGCGGCGTTCGGCGGTCCGCCAGCCCCTACCCATCGCGAGTTCCTGCAGCTCGAGCTCGGGCCCTTCGAGGACCGTGATTTTCGCCTGCTGGGGGTTCCACTTGCGATCCCCCACCTCGATCACATGCCCCGCCGCCCAGGGAGCGAGCAACGCCGCCAGCTCCCCCTCGGAGAGGTTGAAGCGGCAGAAGTTATGGGGAAACTGGCGCAGCTCGACGTGATACATCGCCCACAGGCTTGCATGCCTGCTCCCCCAGCCGCGCGCGCATCACCTCGACGGCTTCGGGGTTGGAGTCGATCAGCAGGTAGCGTCGCCCGTGCCGGCGGGCGACGGCGCCGAGGGTGCCGCTGCCGGCGAAGAAGTCAAGGCACCAATCTCCCGGCCGGGTCGAGGCGAGGACCATCCGCGAGACAATCCCCTCGGGCTTCTGGGTGGGGTAGCCGGTCTTCTCGTGGCCGTTGGTGGGGACGATCGTGTGCCACCAGACGTCGGTCGGGAGCTTGCCGCGGGCGGCCTTCTCCGCGGTGACCAGGCCCGGGGCCATGTATGGCTCCCGGTCGACCTCCTCGGCGTCGAAGTGGTAGGCACCCGGATCCTTGACGTACACCAGGATCGTGTCGTGCTTGGCCGGCCAGCGCCGGCGCGCGCGGGCCCCGAAGTCATACGCCCAGATGATCTCGTTCAGAAAGCAGTCCCGTCCGAAGATCTCGTCCATCAACAGCTTGCAGTAGTGGGCCTCGCGGTAGTCCACATGCAGGTACAGCGTGCCCTGGGCGCTCAGCACCCGGCGCGCCTCCTGCAGCCGTGGGAGCAGGAAGCCGAGGTAGTCGTCGAACTGGTCGCGGTAGCTGGAGCGGGACAGCAGCTCTGTGCGGTAGGTGCGCCCGCCGAAGCCCGTGCGGGTGGCCTCGGGGTCCTCGACCGCCCGCAACGTCCGGCGCACCTGACGGCGGCCGGTGTTGAACGGCGGGTCGAGGTAGATCAGCGAGAAGAAATCGCTCGGCAGCCCCGGCAGCAGCTCCAGGCACTCCCCCAGCACGATCTGGTCCTCGTCGGGAGCCACGGCAGCGCTCATCGGCCCGCGAAGCCTACGGCCGCTGCCCGATGGAGCCCGCTTGGGCGGACAGCTCGGCCCACTGATAGAGGCCGCCGCACAGGGTCCGCCAGCGCGCGACGGGGACAGCGTGCAGGCTCGCCACACCGCCCTCCGCAGCAGGGGTCAGCAGCACGCTGTTCAGCACCGCCGCGCCACCGTCGCCGGGAGCGAGGTCCGAGCCGCCCCGCCGAAGTTCGAGTTGGTGCGTGCCCGCCGCGAGGTGCACCTGGACCGGAGGGGCGCTGCCCACCACCAGTGAGTTCCCGTCGAGCTGGCCGGAGACCGTGGCCAGCTCGTGCCCGTCGATCGACACCCGCAGCCCACGCATCAGCTGTCCTTTCACCCACACGCTCCACACGCCCCCGGTCGGGATCGAGACGGTGCTGCGCAGACGCCCGGCCGAGCCGAGCACGAGCCCTCCGCGCCCCGGGCGCCAGCGCGGCGGACGCCGGCTGTGCCGCAGCGGCACCTGCACGACCACCGGCGCCCGGGCCACGGTCAACGTCGCTGCAGCGGCGGCCCGGGGCGAGCGCGCGAGCCGGCCGAGGCGGGCGCACTGGCGCGCAGCGTCACCCCGCAGCGTGACGTGGCGAGCCGCGACCGGCGCACCTGGAACCCGTTGCCAGGCCTGGTAGTAGGACCCCTGCCAGGCCAGCCGGTAGGCGGCCGGCGGCCTGCTCGCGAGCGGGTCCCGCCTGCTGATGATCAGCGGGTACGCAGCCAGCACGGAGGGCGCCAGCCGATCGAGCCGCACCGGGCGTCCATGGCCGCCCGCCGCTGACGCGGCGCCGGGCGGCGGATAAACGAAATCGGGACCCCCCACGTCGAGGTCCCTCAGCTCGTACAGCGAGTATTCGTCGAAGTCGGTGAACAGGGTCGGGCCACGCCCCCCGTAACGCGAGTTCAGGCGCGCGAGCTCTTCGTAGCGGCTCGTGGGAGCGAGGTTCGAGACGTGGTACTGCCTCGCGTCCGACACCAGCACGCCGGCCGTCAGGGCCAGTCCGAGCGCCCCCGAGCACGCCAGCGCCAGCGGCCCGCGGCCGCAGGCCGATCAGCGCCCCCACTCCGGCCCACGCGAGCAGCACGACGGCGGGTGAGCTCAGCATCAGCGTCTTGGCCCCGCCCCACACCGAGACCGACTCGACCACGATCAGGCAGGCGAGCAGCATCAGCCCGAACCAGGCCAACAGCGCCAGGGAGCGCAGGCGCCACAGCTGCCACACGCCGAGCAGGGCGCCCGCCAGCGCCAGCAGCGCGAGCCCGTGGGTCAGGCCCGAGGACGCGCCCGTCGGCTCGAGCTTGTAGCTGCCCGCCAGCCAGATTCCGAACAGCTGGATCGCCCGCAGGGCGTGGACGAGGTTGCCGGGGTTGGTCGTCGACGCGATCCCTTCGGCCACCTGCACCGAGCCGCCGGCGGATGTCCACACCGGAAGGGCGGCGAGCAGCACGACCAGCACCCCGACCACCAGCATCACCAGGGCCCGTCCCCGCGCGCCGCCACCGTCGCGCAGCGCCGCCACGATCGCGGGCAGCAGCGCGAGGGCTGACAGAAGCGCCCACACCCCGAAGGCCGCCCCCAGGGCGGAGACGCCCCCGGCCACGATCAGCGCGAACGGGATCACGCCCCTGACGGAGGAGCGCACCCACCGCTCCTGGATCACGACGAGGGCCCCGAGCGCGAGGATCATGCCCAGCGCCGTCACCTCCTTGATCGACCCGAACAGCTCGTAGGCGTACACCAGCGCCCCGAGCACGGCCGTGAGCGCCGCCACAGCAGCCACCGCCCGCGACAGGCCACTGGCCCGCGCCAGCAGCCAGGCCGCACCGGATCCGCTCGCCAGCACGAACGCGGTGAAGGGCTGAAAGGCCCAGATCAGCGGCAGCCCGAGGAGCATCGCGCTGGCCCCGAAGGCGGTGTCCGCACCGGAGGGGTAGTTGGAGTTGTAGTAGTCGTTGATCACCTGGCCGTAGGAGTTGCGCAGGTCGAGATGGGCGTAGTGCTGGCCGTGGTGGAGCAGGTAGTCGGCACCCGCCAGGTGCACGGCGGAGTCCGCCAGCGCCATGTAGGAGGAGAAGCCCGCCCGGCCCGACGCGAGCACCGGCGCGAGCGCAATCACATACGCGCCGGCCGGCAGCAGCAGAAGCCAGGGCCGCTCGCGTGCTGCCCGCAGGATGTCCCGGGCGCGTGAGCGCCCTACGACGAACCCGACCACCGCCACAGCTCCGGCCACGTACGGCGTGGCGGGTGCGAGCGGGTAGGCGTAGGTGGAGAGCTGGGTCACCGCGATCAGGCCCGCGAGGCCGGTGGCGGGAAGCAGTGCGAGCGGCAGGAAGCCGCCGCTGGCGCGATCGACGAGCAGGCCGGTGCCGACGCACAGCAGCGCGAGCTCGAGCGGGTACAGCAGCGTCGTGCTCAGGAACATCTCTGTGGACGCCCAGGCAGCTCCCGGCGCGGGCTGATGGGCGGGGCGGCTCGCACGGCGCTGCGCGGGAGCTTAGTCCGCCGGGCTTGCCCGGAGACTCAGTCTGGAGCGGGCCGCGTGAACTGCGTGGCCAGGAACCGGTCCCACATGCCGGCTCCCATCATCCGCCGCTGGGCGATCAGCATCTTCGCGGAGGGGGTGACGCGCACCCGGATCGGGGCGGTGCCGCGGGTGATCGCCTTCTCGACCGCCTTGGCCACCGCGTCGGGCTCGCCCCCGAACTTCGCCAGCGGGCCCTTGTGGTAGGCCTCGACGGTCATCTTCGCGACTTCCCGGTTGAAGCGTGTCATAGACACCGTCGGAGCCCTCGCCGTTCTCAGCCCCCGCCTCGAGCGAGCCGGCGGCGGCCTCTCCGAAGTTGGTCCGGATCAGGCCCGGCTGGATCACGGTCACCCCGACCCCGAAGTCCTTCACCTCGAAGCGCAAGGCGTCGCTGATCGCCTCGACGGCGTACTTGGTGGCGTGGTAGAGGCCGGCCCCGGGGAAGGTGAAGTTGGCTCCCATCGAGCTGATGTTCACGATCCGCCCGTAGCGCTGGGCGCGCATCGCCGGGGAGCACCAGCTGGCACATCCGGATCAGCCCGAACACGTTCGTCTGGAACTGCCGGTGGACCGCGTCCATCGAAACGGACTCGATCGCGCCGTCCTGGGAGTAGCCGGCGTTGTTGACGAGCACTCCGACCGCGCCCTGCTCGGCGACGACACGCTCCACCCCGGCCTGCATCGAGCCTTCGTCGCACACGTCGAGCGCCAGCGTGTGCGCGCCGAGCGCCCGCAGCGGCTCGAGCGTGGACTCGTTGCGGGCGGTGGCGTACACGGTGTGCCCGGCGCGCGCCAGCCGCTCGGCGGTGGCGCGGCCGATGCCCGTCGAGCAGCCCGTGATCAGGATCGCTTTCGAGGGCGCGGGCATGTCAGGAGCCGGGGGTGGTGTAGCCCGCCAGCTCGAGCCACTCGACCCGGGTGGGAGCGGCCACCCCTCCTTGCTGCAGGGCCCCCCCGAGGCGCTCCTGCATGAAGGCCTCCTGGTCGCCCTTGGACTCCCACACCTCGACGACCACCCACCCGCCGGGCTTGCCCGCGCCGACGTGCGAGGTGAGCCCTTTGGGCCAATCGCCCGAGCCGCTGACCGGGTCGATGCCAAGAATCCTGTTGACCGCTTCGTAGTCCTCGCGGCTCACGCCCTCGAACTCCAAGATCAATGCGTCCGCCATCGCGGCCCCTCCTGCCCTCGAATCGAAGAAGTGGCGGGGAATCTATCGCTCGGCTGCGGCCGTGGGTGCTTCCGTGTAGCTCAGCGAGCCGGGCGTGGTCAGGTCCTCGCCGGTCTCCAGCAGCGTCTTCAGACCGGACAGGATCTGGGGCCAGCCGCCGTAGATCTCGCCGTGGGCGTCCGCGCGCATCTCGTCGTGGGTGACGGTCAGCCGGCAGGAGTCGCCGACCGGTTCGATCTCCCACGTGACACGCGAGCGGCCCTCGCGCTTTACGTCCTCGCTCCACAGCGCCGTAAAGCTCTGAACGAGGCGCCTCGGGGGATCGACCTCGAGGTTCTCCCCGATCGCCATCCTCCCAGCCTGCGGGTTGGAGAGCTCGTACTCCGAGCCCACCTGCCAGTCGGAGTGGACCTCCAGCCCGAAGCTGTATCGGCGCCTCAACTGCGGGTCGGTGATCGCCTCCCACAGCCGCTCGGGGGTGGTGCGGATGTAGATCTCGAAGACCTTCTCGGTCGGCCCGGCGGTCCAGGGCCGCGCGCCGCTGTCTGTGGCGTCCGTTGTCATGTCGTCCTCCAGTTGTTCCTTGAGTCCGCTGAGCATGGCCGCCCAGGGCTCCGTGTACTTGCTGACCCAGCGGTCGTGGACCTGCCGGATCGGCACCGGGTTGAGGAAGTGCAGCTTCTGGCGCCCCTGCCGGCGGGTCGTGATCAACCCCGCCTGCTCGAGGACCCCCAGGTGCTTCATCACCCCGAAGCGCGTCATCGGCAGCCGCTCATCGAGCTCACCGAGGCTCTGACCGTCGCGGCGGAAGAGCTCGTCGAGCAGCTCCCTGCGGGTCGGGTCGGCGAGCGCTCTGAAGACGGCGTCCATGATTCGCTCACGAGTATATGTGACCATATGGTCACCTGTCAAGTGGGCGACCGACACCAGGGCGGTGCGCCCCTCCCCTCGCTGCCAACCGGACCGATCCGACCAGGCACGGGCTTCATCCGTCGGGCGCGATGCACACGCCCGACCTGATCGGCATGATGTCGGCCATGGAGGAGCCCCGCGTGCCCGCTCCGCCCCCTTCCGGGGGAGACCGAAGCGGCGCCGGTGCTGGGGGGACGGCATCGTCTTCGTCACCAGCCCCACGCACGCCGCCGGCGGCAGCCGCTGCTGGCGGACCAGCAGTGACGCGCGGACGGCGGATCACCGTACGGCTGCTGATCTGGGGCACGACGGTGCTGGCGATCATCGGCATCTTCGCGATCTGGGCCAACCGCCAGGTGTTCAGCCCCGACAACTGGGCGAACACGAGCACCAAGCTGCTGCAGAACGAAAAGATCCGCGACGCCACCGCCAACTACCTGGTCGAACAGCTCTACGCGAACGTCGACGTCGAAGCAGAAATCAAGAAACGCCTGCCCAAGGAAGTGCAGGCGCTCGCGGGCCCAGCGTCCGGGCTGGTGCGTACCGGCGCCACCGAAGTGGCCAAACGTGCGCTCGCCACGGCCAAGGTCCAGGAAGCCTGGAAGGCCGCCAACCGGGCGGCGGACCAGACGCTCGTGAACATCGTCGAAGGCGGCAAGGGCCCGGTGGCGATCAACAACGGGGTCGTCTCGCTGGACCTGGCCACGGTCCTCACCAACATCACCAATCGGCTCGGGCTGCCGGAAGTGGCCTCCAAACTGCCCCCCAACGTCGCCCACCTGACGGTGCTTGAAGTCGAAACAGATCAAGGCCGTGCAGGACATCGGCAAAATCCTCAAAGGCCTCGCGCTGCTGTTCACGATCCTCATTCCGGTGCTGTACGCGATCGCCATCTTCCTCGCCAAGGGCTACCGCCGGCGCACGCTCATGAACGTCGGCTTCGCAGCCGTGTCAGCCGGCGTGATCGTGTTCCTGCTGCGCACCGTCGTGGTCAACCAGGTGACCGAACTCGCTCGTGAAGACGGAATCGGTCAAGCCGGCGGCGCATGCGGCGCTCTCGATTGCGACCTCGATCCTCTCGGACATCGCGGGGGCGTTCGTGGTCATCGGCATCCCGCTGATCGCGGCCGCGTGGTTCGCGGGCCCGTCCCGGTACGCCACGCGGGCGCGGGAGTTCATCGCGCCGTTCCTGCGTGAGCGCCCGGAGTGGACCTACGCGATCGTGGCCGCGATCATGCTCTTGATCTTCATCTGGAACCCGATCGCGTCCACCGGCAAACTCGCCGGCATCATCGTGTACTCGGCGCTGGCGTTCTTCGGCGCCTACCTCTTACGGCGCCAGACGTCTGAGGAATTCCCGCCGCCATAGCCTGAGGCACACGGGCCTGCTCGCAATCGCGGCAAGCCTCTGCGCGTGCTCCTCCTCGCACTCGCAGCCCCATCGGGCGCCGGGAAAACACCCGCACGCAGTGGACTGATTCGGCGCTGCTGAGCCAGTGCCCGGGACGCGAACCGCGCGTGCTGTTCCCGAGCAACGAACCCGGACACCGCACCGGCGCGGGCGCGATCGTGTGGCGCGCCGCCGCCGGCTGCCCCGGCGGCGCGGGCGCCCGGGTCGCCCCGATCGGCGCGCTCCAGGCCGGCAGCTCGAGCGCGGCGATGGCGATCGGCCCTCAGACCCCGCTACCGGTCCAGGGGCCGCTGGCGACCGGTGTCGCTCCGGGCGGGCGGGTGGCGATCATCGGGCGCCCGACCGCCGCCGGCGATGCGAGCGCGATCGCGCTGCAGGGGCCCGCCCAAGGACCGTTCGCCGCGATCCCCCCGCGGCCGCTCTTCACGACGCCGTTTGCCGCCACCAACGGCTACCTCGGTGATCTGGCGGTCGCGGGCGGCGCCACCGGGCGGGCGCCTGCAGCTGCAGGTCGAGCGCTTCTACACCACCAGCTTCGTGCGTCACGAACTCCTCGCGGCCGGGCCCGGGGTGCGCCTGCTGACGCCCGGCGCTGGACTACCGCAGTGACGCGATGCTCGTGTGGGAGCAGGGCGGCTCGATCGTGGTGCAGTACCTGCCCTGCCAGCGGCCCACCGGGGACGCCACAGCGGATCGCGGCCGCGGGCCCCAACCTGCGGATCGCCGCACTCCTCAGCGACGATCGCCGCGCGACCGTGGCCTGGAGCGAGCAGCGGGGAGACGCGCACCGACGTGTACCTGGACCGCTCCGCCAAGGGGGTCACGTTCGGCACACCACGGCTTCTGGAGAGCTTCGCCAACCCGCGCGGCATGGCCCCTCCCCCCGCCTCCCCGAGCCTCATCCGCCTCAGCACCGAGAGCGTGATGCTGGCTTGGTCGAGCATCGTGAGCGGGCACTGGGTGATCCGCTCGTCGGCCGTCGATCAGGACCGGGTGGGCCCGCCGACGACCACCTCGGCCGGCAGCGGTGACGCGCTGCTGGCGGACCTGCAGCCCGGGCCGCGAGCCGATGCGCTGCTGCTGTGGACCGAGCCGCCGGCCGGGGCCACGCAAGCCGGCGGGAGGACCGAACAGGCGATCTACGCGACCAGGGGGTTCCGCGGCGTCGGCAGTCGGATTGTCTTCGAAGCCCCGGAGGAGCTCGGCCCATAGCGCCCCCAACAGCGAAGCCACGGTGGCGGTCGATCCCGACAGCGACCGCGCCGTGGCGGTGTGGCGCGAAGGCCAGCTACTGCGCTATTCGGTCCGCGCAGCGGCTCCGCCGCGGTGAGGCCGCGCGACTGCGGCGCGCTCCTGCGCTTCGCGGGCGGCCCTGCTGCTCGGCCGCCGCCAGCGAGCGCCCCGCGTACAGCAGCCCGTAGTCGAGGTGGGCCCTGATTTTTTCGAGGCTGTGGCCCCCCGGGTAGATGACGCCCCGCGCGCGAGCCCCGGCGGAGCTCAGTTCGGCCGCGAATTCGGGGTCCTCGGAGGGGACCGCCACCGGGTCTTCCGAGGCGCCGTAGAGCAAGGCGTGCAGGCCCAGCCGCGAGATCACCGAGCGGTCGGCGAACAGCGATTGGTGAAGGTCGTCGAAGAAGCCCAGCCAGCTCTCCACCACGGCGAAGCGCAGCGGGTTCGAGAGCTCCACGTTCATGGCCCCGAAGCCGCCCATCGAGCTGCCCGCGATCGCCCGCCCGGCACGTGTGGGGATCGTCCGGAACATGCGATCAACGAGTTCCTGGACTTCCACCACGTAGGTCTCGCTGTGCCGCGCACCGAGGTCGCGCCAGTTGTTCAGGCCCGGCGCGTCCTGGACCATCACGACGATCATCGGCGCGATCACGTGGTGGGAGATGAGCCCGTCCAGGCTCGCCTGGATGCCCATTTCCAGAAACGCTTCCGCGTGTCCGTTGCGGCCGTGCAGCAGGTACAGGACCGGGTAGCGCTGCGCTGCCGGTCGCGTAGGCGGCCGGCAGGTATACGAAGAACGAGCCCCCGCCGCCGAGCGAGGCCGACTGAAAGCGGGCCTCCTCCACCTGGCTCCCGCCCGCGTCGGTGTGGACCGGGCTCAGCGCCGGCAGCGGCGCGAGCGCCTGGGGCGGAGCCGCGAGCGGGGTCGCGCGGACCTCTTCCGCCAGCGCGCCCGCGGTCAGGCCGAGGCGTTCGCCGAGGTGGGGCACCGCCAGCAACGCTCCGACGGCCATGACCGCGACCAGGCCGAGCAGGCCGAGGAACATCCACAGACGGCCCCGCCGGGGCTCGGTGGCGCCACCGGCCCACGACCCAGCGCCGGCGAGCGCGACGGCAGGCTCCAGGCGCGGGGGAAGGGCGGGAACCCAGGGCGGCGGCAGGAAGTCGCCGCTCCCGTTTCCGCCACGCCCGGGCCAGCTCCAGTCGCCGAGGCCTTCGAGCCACAGCTGGGTACGGGAGGTGCGCTCCACGCGGGGCATTCCGAAGATTGAACGAAGCTGAGGCCGAAAAGCCAACAGGTGCAGAAAGCTGTGCAGAAGGGCACAACCCTGGTGGTGAGACGCGGACCACCGGCGGGCGCTGGTGCGGCGAGGCCCCTCAGCCGGCGGCGTCCGCCTGCGCGAGCAGCTCCTCCGTGGCCGTATCGGCCTGGCCGGCGAAGTACCGCTCGATCAGCCTGGACGAACAGCGTCTCGGCCGGGTCTGCGCGCATGAAGAGGGTCATCGAGGAGCGGAGCTTCTGGGCGTCGAGCGGACCGAGGATGTCCTGGGCGGTCGGTCCCGAGAGCGCCAGCAGCGCCCCGGCCGCCTCCCGCAGGCGGGCACCGAGCAGCGGGTGCTCGAGGTAGGCGCGCGCTTCGGCCAGCGAGGCGATCGCGTAGCGGCGCGAGGTGGAGCTGTGCCCGAGGCCCGCGACCTGCGGGAACACGAACCAGATCCAGTGACCGACCTTGTGGGCGGCCCTCAGCTCCGCCAGCGCCCGCTCGTAGGTGCCGCCCGCGTCCTGCGCCCGCACGAACCGCTCGAGGTCGCTACTCGTCCTCGTCACGGTTGCTGCGCAGCCAGTCGTTCAGCTGCTGGGCAGCCTCCTCGACCGAGTCGGCCAGGCCACGGAAGCTGTCGCGCAGGCGCTCGGCGTAGTGGTTGACCGCGTCGCCGGCCTCCGAGCGCACGTCGGGCTGCTCGTCGCGCCTCGGGTAGTCCCCCGCCACGATCCGGTCATAGGCGCCGGATTCGACCCACGCGATCAGCTCGTGGACACGTTGAACGGACATCGGGTGGGTCAGATTGAGGTCGCTCAGCAGGCGCGAGATGCGGTCGAAGGCGGAGGGCTTCTCGCGGTACTCGCGGCCCTGCTCGATGAACACGTCGAGGTCCAGGTTCGCGGCCTCCGCGCCGGCCGAGAGCACCATCAGCGTGCGGCAGATCGCCAGCGGGTCGCGCGTCACGAGCGCCGCCGCGCGGTCGCTGCTCAGCTCGGCGGCACGCGACCACTCCATCAGCGCCGTGCGCAGCGGGAACAGCGGTACGGGGATTCCTGGCAGGACCGAGAGCAGCATCAGGATCGTCAGCGCCGTCCCGTAGAGGACGTGATCGGACAGCACGTGCCCGGCCTCGTGGGCGAACACGCCACGCAGCTGCTCCACGTCCAGGAGCCGGACCAGCTCCGAGTTGACGACCACCAGCGGCCGCGCGGAGCCGATCGTCATCGCGTTGGCGATCGGATCCTGGGTCATGTAGAGCTCCGGCACCGGCTCCATGTCGAGCGTCACGAACGCTCGGGCGTGCGCGCGGTAGACGTCTCCCAGCTGGTTGTCCCCGAGCCGCACGGCCGACCCCAGGATCCCCCGCCGCAGAGCCCGCTCGTATCCGTACTCGATGATCTTGCGGACCGTGCTGTCGACGTAGGGGATCGCCTTCAGCGCCGCGGTGGCAGCACGGTCCGCCGGGTGCTCGTAGGCGCGCGGGGAGATGTCCTTCAGCTGATAGCCCTCGGCCAGCTCCACTGACACCGATGCTACCCCGGCTCGGCCCCCGGGTCAGTCGCGGGGCGCACGGCGTTGTGTGGGTCGCCCAGCTGGCGGACCTGCTCGAGCGCCTCGAGGTCCTCGCGATCGAGGACGAGATCAGCGGCGGCGTGGTTCTCCTCCAGGTGAACTACCGACGAGGTCCCCGGGATCAGCAGGATGTGCTCGTCTCGCGCCAGCAGCCAGGCAAGCGCCACCTGGGAGGGCGTGGCCCCACGCCTGGCTGCCACGGCGGCCACGGCGGGGTCTGCGGCCAGGGCCGCGGGGCCGCCGGTGAAGGCCGAGCCGAGCGGGAAGAACGGCACGAACGCAAGGTCGTGCTCGATGCACAGCTCGAGCACATCCTCGTGGGAGCGATCGAGGATGCTGTAGCCGTTCTGGACGCAGGCGATGTCGGCCTGGGCCAGCGACTCGTGGACCGTCTCGACGGTCACGTTGCTCAGGCCGATGAGCGCGAGCTTGCCCTCGCCGCGGAGGTCCTCGAGCGTCCCGAGCTGCTCCTCCAGGGGCACCTCGGCCTCGCCGCCCCCGATCAGGCGCAGGTTGACGAGCGCGAGGTGCTCGAGCTTCAGCGAACGCAGGTTTTCCTCCACCCCCGACCGCAGCTCCTCGGGCCGCTGGGCAGGAAGCCATGCGCCCTTCTCGTCGCGGCGCCCGCCGACCTTTGTGACGATCCGCAGGTCCTCGGGATACGGGAACAGCGCTTCCCGGATCAGGTCGTTGGCGACGTCCGGGCCGTAGTACTGGGAGGTGTCGATGTGATCGACGCCGAGCTCGATCGCCCGGCGCAGGACGGCACGGGCGGCATCGGGGTCGCGTGGCGGCCCGAACACTCCCGGCCCCGGGAGCTGCATCGCGCCGAAGCCGATGCGCTCCACCGTGAAGGGTCCGAGGTTGCTCATGCCCGCCAGCTTACGGCGCGGCAGGTGCTCAGGCCGTGATCACGGTGTGTTTTTTCGGGCCCTTCAGTTTGTCCTGGCCGGTGATCGTGGCTTTGCCGCCGAGGGACTCCGCCAGTTCGCCGGAGCCGCTCCCGAATTCGAAGATGCTGGTGCCCACTTCGGGCGTCAGCGCACCGGTCAGCACGTCGTAGCCGGTTTTGACGCCTTTCCTGGTGGTGCATTCGATCTTCAGTTCGACGCCCGCGATGTGGTCGCGAATCGGCGGCCCCACGAGCAGTTCGCTCGCCCACGGCAGGCCACCGGGGAAGACGCCCAGTTTTTCGCCTCTGGCACACACCGTCGGGCTGGCTTTGCAGCCGCTGAACGCGAGTTCCGTCGTGTGGTCGATACCCGGCGCGCCGCCGAGCGGGTTTTCGACCGTCTCCTTGTCCTTGGCTTTGCAGGTGACGGTCGTGTGGTTCGCGAGGTGCAGGGCCAGGGTGCCCTTCGTGGTGACGAGCTGCGGCGTGCCTTCGGCGAAGACTTCCCCGTGGCCGTGCCACTGCAGCGTCGCGCTCTGGAAGACCCAAGCGGCGCCGACGCCGTGGCTGTCTTCGGAGCCACCGATCACCGCCGTGCCACCGTTCGGGGACAGCGCCAGGCTGCGGCCGAACTCGCCTTTCAGTTTCTCCCCGCCGCCCGTCAGCTTGCCGCCCAGCGGTGACCATTTGCCGGCCGAGCGCGTGAACACCCATACGGCGCCCGCGCCGCTGTTGTCTGCGGGCCCGCCGATCAGCGCGGTGTTGCCTTCCGCGCCCAGCACCACGCTCGAGCCGAATTCGCCGGCCCCGGTCTCTCCGCCGCCGGTGAGTTTTTCGCCCTGCTGGGTCCATTTACCGGCGGACTCGGTGAACACCCACGCGACACCCGATTCGCCGCTTTCGTGCGGGCCGCCGACCAGCGCCGTGGTTCCTTCCGCCGACACCGCCACGCTCGAGCCGAATTTCGGTTCGCCGCTCCCCGGGATGAGCTTTTCGCCCTCCTGGGTCCATTTGCCGGCCGATTCGGTGAACACCCACACGGCCCCGGCGCGCGCCCCGTCTTCGGGGCCTCCCATCAGCGCAGTGGTCCCGGCAGCGGACAATGCGACGCTGAAGCCGAACGAGCCGTTGCCGCTCTCTCCCCCGCCCATCAGCTTGGTCCCCTGCTGGGTCCATTCGCCCCCGGACCGCGTGAACACCCACGCGGCGCCGGCGAAGCCGTTGTCGGCGAAGCCGCCGATCAGCGCCGTGTCGCCGCTGGAGGACAGCGCCACGCTGTAGCCGAACTCGCCGTTGCCACTCTCGCCGCCCCCGGCCAGCTTTCCGCCCTCCTGGGTCCATTTGCCGCCCGAGCGCGTGAACGCCCACGCGGCGCCCGCCCCGCTGTTGTCCTGGGGCCCGCCGACGAATGCCGTGTTGCCGTCGGAGGACAGCGCCACGCTCCAGCCGAACTCGCCGTTGCCGCTCTCGGAGCCGCCGGTGAGCTTTCCGCCCTGCTGACTCCATTCGCTCCCGCTGAGCGTGAACACCCACGCCGCCCCGATTCCGGCGTTGTCGAGGGGTGCTCCCACGAGTGCCGTGTTCCCCGCGGATGACACGGCCACGCCGGTTCCGAGCTCGCCGTCCCCGCTCTCGCCGTCCGCCACGAGCTTTTCTCCCTGCTGGGTCCATTTGCCCGCTGATTCGGTGAACGCCCAGGCGGCGCCGACCTCGGCGCTGTCGCCGAAGCCGCCGACCATCGCCGTCGTGCCTTGGATCGCAACGGTGTAGCCCGCCTCGCCGGGCCCGACCTCGCCGCCGCCGGTGAGCTTTTCTCCCTGCTGGGTCCATTTGCCCGCCGATTCGGTGAACACCCAGGCCGCCCCGGTTTTGGCGTTGTCTTCGGGGGCGCCCACCAGCGCGGTGGTCGCAGTTGCGGCAAGCGCCACGCTCCAGCCGAACTCACCTTTGCCGCTCTCTCCCCCGCCCGCGAGCTTTTCGCCCTGCTGGCTCCAGACTCCACCGGAGCGCTTGAACACCCAGGCGGCACCGACGGAGCCGTTGTCGGCGGGCCCGCCGAACACAGCCGTGGCGCCTTCGGATCCGGTGGCCACGCTCCAGCCAAACTCGCCGTTGCCGGTCTCTTCTTCGCCTTTGAGCTTTGGGCCCTGCTGGGTCCATTTGCCGGCCGATTCGGTGAACACCCAGGCGGCGCCCGCGGCGGAGCTGTCGCGAGGACCGCCGATGACCGCCGTCAGCCCGTTCCCGGCCAGCGCGGCGCTGGCGCCGAATTCGCCTTCGCCGACCTCTTCCCCTCCGGTCAGCTTCGAGCCCTGCTGCGTCCATTTTCCCCCCGACAGCGTGAACACCCAGGCAGCGCCGGCGGAGGTGTTGTCGCCCCGTCCACCGATCAGCGCGGTGTTTCCTTCGGCCGACAGCCGGACGCTCGAGCCGAATTCACCCTCGCCGGTCTCCCCGCTGCCCGTGAGCTTTTCGCCCTGTTGGGACCAGGTGGTGCCCGAGCGGGTGAACACCCACGCCGCGCCCGTGCGCGCGTTGTCGGTGAGTCCGCCTATCAGGGCCGTGTTCCCGTCCGAGGACAGGGACACTTCCCAGCCGAACTCGCCGTGGCCGCTCTCGCCCGCGCCGGTGAGCTTTTCGCCCTGCTGGGTCCATTTGCCCGCCGAGCGGGTGAACACCCACGCCGCGCCGGTGAAGCTGTTATCGCCGCTGGCGCCGATCAGCGCGGTGTTCCCGTCCGAGGACAGCGCCACGCTCCCGCCGAATTCGGCCTTGCCGCTCTCGCCGCTCCCGGTGAGCTTTTCTCCCTGTTGCAGGAAGGGATCGATCTGCAACGGATAGGGGACGTTCCTGGCGTCCACGTGTATGAGCAGGCGCCCCCCTTCGAGCGACAGCCAGCTCTTGAGCGAGCGACCCCGCGCGTCCGTGGCCTGCAGCCCGGTGTAGCGGATCGCGCCCTTGCCGGCCCGACTCAGCAGCAGGCCATGCGCCCCTGCTCCGAGCATCGGCTGCGTGTTGCCCGAAAGCCCGATCGCGAGCGTCAGCAGCCCGGACGGGCTCCCAGCCCCGGTTGAGGCCGCGGGGGGGTGCTCGACCGTGAAGCCCTGCTCGACGCCGAGCGGCCCGTTTGCATACCACTCCCGCAGGCCCGGTAGTGCGTACGTCACGCGGTTGCCCGTGCTCGTGGGCCGCGCCCCGCCGAGCGGCTGCAGCGAGGAGCCTTCGCCCCACGCCCGCAGCTGCATGCCGACGCGACTGGCACCGGCGGCCACGACGACGCCCGAAGATCCGAAACGCACCCGCAGGCCCTGCGCGGCGTTCTGCGCCGCAAGGCCGCCGCCCGCCGGCCGCACGGCGTACGCCGGGCTTTCCCTGCCGACCGCCGCGGAGTAGGCCCCCTGGAGGCTCGTGGCCGCGTCGGCCAGACTCCTGGTCTGTGCAGGGGAGTGCGTCCGGACCACGGGCGCGAGCGAGGAGCCCTGCCGGGCAAGTAGGGCCGCGCCGGCGATCGCGGCGAGCACCACCAGCGCAGCGGCCGCCAAAGCCCGTCTGGAGAGCGACACCCCGCCCCGCGCGTGTCCCGGACGGCCGATCACCGGCTGTGTTGCGGCTCTCAGGAACTCCATCTCCGCCCCCTCTTCTCGCGGTCTCCCCTGTGGAGCTTGCGCCGCCCCCGGCACGAGCATCCAGACCCTACACCAATTCACAACCGCTTCACCGGCTCGTGGCCCTTGACACTAAGACGCCTTTGCGTTAGGACTTTGTGAACCTAGGTGCTTTGCGCACCTCTTCCATGGCGCAAAATCGGGGGCCGTCACCGACGGAACGGACGCGTGCTCGCCCTTGGCGTGCCGATCCACACGACAGACAACCCAGGGGGGGTTCATGAGCACCTCGTCTCCAGGCAAATCCATCAGCGGCGTCGCGAGGCGGCGAGCAGCCCTGATCCTCAGCGGCGCGGTGCTCGCGATCGTCGCGTGCGGCGCGATGGCGTCATCCGCGCTCGCCCTTTCGTGGTGGGTGGAAGTCCCACCGGCGGAAGAACTCGGACTGGGCCAAAAGCTCTACCTCGGCTCCGCAGCCAAAGTGAACTCGCCCTTCACCCTGAAGTGGAAAAAAAAGTTCGAAATCAGCTGCGGCGGTGAAGTGACCTACAAAGAACTCTACATCGAAGGCCACCTCGGAATCGGAGCCGAAGGCGGCATCAACTTCGGGAAATGCGTCGCGAAAAAACCGAAGGGCATGACGCTGATCGGCGAAAAAGTCAAAACCTTGCCGCTGGCTGGGACGATTACACCGTCCGGCTCGAAATATCTCTTCTCGCTCGCGCCCGAAACCGCTGTCGTCGCTGCGTTCCAGCTGGAACGCACCGTCAAGCCGCGTAAACACTACAAAGCCGCCAAAAACAAACTCTGCAAATACAACGTCGAAGCGATCGGAAAACTCGAAGGCGAACTGGGCGGCAAACCTGCAGAAATCAGTACCGAAAAGACGCTCGATTTCGCGAGCCACGAACTCACCATGAAATCCACCAAAGAATGCGAAAGTGTGATGGCCGCGGTGCCAGCGGCGAGGAAGCCGCAGGCCACCTCCGGCCTGACGCTGAAGACGGCCAAAGGCCCCGTCGCGGCCGGCCAGGTCCTCGAAGCGTTCAGCGGCAACCTCATTGCGCAGGCCGGGGGTGTGAGCGTGGAATGTGAAGAAAGCGTCTTCGCGGGCCCACTCGGGAACAACAACAGCTCGACGGACAACGCCACAATCCAGGTCGCGGTATCGCAGGGCAGCTTCCCGGGCGGCACGTGCAAATCGTCGCTTGGACCGGCGCTGGTCCAGTGGACCGGGCTCCCGTGGGCCGCGGCCTTCTCGAGCAAGGGCAAGTTCCAGATCAAGGGCAACCTGATCGAATACACCATCAGCCTCCCGGAAACCGGCAGCGGGTCGTGCACGTACGCGGCGACACTCCTCGGCGGAAGCAACACCACCTCGGGGCCGCTGCAGTTCACGATCCAGAACGCGAAGTTCAAGCTCGCGCAGAAATCCTCCCCGCCCGTGGAATGTGCGGCTTCCGGAGTCCTGAACGGCAAGTTCAACGTGACCTCGCAGGGCGAACCGGTCGAAGCGGAAGCGACCGTCAGCGAAAAAGAACACGAAGAAGAACACGAAGAAGTCGCTGAAGAAGAAGCGGAAGAAGCAGAAGAAGAAGCCGGGCTGCCGCTGGAAGGCAACAAAGGCAAGCTTGGCTACAACGGAAACAGCGGCTGGGGCTTCGAAGCGTGAGCTGAGCGGGGTGGCCGCCGCGACGTGTGCGGCCACCCCGCCGGCAACTCTTCAACCGGCGGCTCCCGAGCAAAGATGTCAACGGGGTCGTCGAACACAGGCTTCTCGGCCCCCGGCCCGGGCGGGGACGGGCTGACCCGCCGCTCGCTGCTGCAGCGGGCGGCCGCCCTCGGTCTCGCCGGCAGCACGCTGGGGGCGCTGGAGCTGCTCGCCCCCCCACAACGCGCCCTCGCCGCCGCACATCGCCGGCTGCCGGAAATCCAGTATGCGATCGGCCGCTTCACCCCGCCGGCGGTGCGCATCGAAGGTGTGCGCATTCGCGCCGCGCCCGTCTACACCACGTTCGCCACGGTCGCGCTCGGGCGAGCCCCGACGGCGGCCGATCAGGCGGCGCTGGCGAGGGCGCTCGAAAGGATCGAGTCGGCCTATCCGTTCAGCCCCGCCGGGGTCTTCACGACCGTCTCCTACGGCATCCCCTACTTCGAACGGCTGCCCGGCGGCATGTCCGGGCCCCTGGTCTCCCAGCACATCCCGCGGCTGCTCTCCGATCCGCAGCGCTATGTCCTGGAGGAGGCGGTCCCGGGACCGACGGACGTCTCCCCGGCCAACCCACAGATAACAAAGCTGCGCTTCAACGTCCCCGTGCAGATCGAGGCCAACGACATGCTCTTGACCATGCGCAGCGACCACACCGCGGTGATCGACGAAGCACTCAGTTGGCTGGTCGGCGAAGGTGACACGCTTGCGGGAGCTGCGGCCGGTGAATCGGGGCTGAGCGGGCTGCTCACCGTCACCTCGAGGCGACTTATGTTCAACCAGCCCGGACTTCCCAGGGCCGTCGCCGACCAGCAGGGTCTGCCCTACGCCGAAACGGTCAATCCCGGCTCGTCGATGTGGATGGGCTTCTCAGACCAGCAGGTCGGCACCAGCGGGCCGCCGCGGATCACCACCTTCGTCGGCAATCCGGAATCCAGGCTGACGAGCGCTAACCCGGGCGCCTACTTCGCCCGCGGCTCGATCCAGCACCTCTCTCACGTGATCCAGGACCTCGAACAGTTCTACGAACGCCCGAAAGAGACCTACGTGCGCAGGGCCGCGGCGATGTTCAGCGCGAATCCCCCGCCGAGCCCCGGCTATGCCGACCAGTTCACCAACGGCGGCGGGCCGGCCTTCATACCCAACGTGGAAGAGGGCAACGACGCCCGCTTTGAAGCGGAAGCCCAGAACACCTTCGACGGACAGCCCCACGTCGGCCATATGAGTGGAGTTCAGCGCTCCAGCCGCACGCGGTTCGGCACGCCGATCCACATTCGCGCCGACGGGCCGGGCTTCGATTCGCTCGACGTGCCCGACGGCTCCGAACAGCCGAAGCTCCACTTCAGCATCTTCGTCCCGACGGCCGACTTCTTCGCCAACATGCGCCGTAACCAGGCCTCGCTCGACCTCGCCCAGCAGTACAGCGTGCCCTCCCAGAACCTCGGCCTGGAGCGCTTCATCACCGCCACCCGGCGGCAGAACTTCCTCGTGCCGCCCCGCCGCCACCGCGCCTTCCCGCTGCTCGAGCTGGCCTGAGCGGGATACGCTCTGCGCACTGCGCAGGCGACCGAGCCAAGGCGCACGCGACCGAGCCAAGGCACAGGCGGCCGAGCCGATTGCCTTCGAGTCCGATGCCCGCACCCGAACCCCAGGCCATCCTCACCCCGCTCACGGAGGCGGCGATCTTCCTGACGGTCACGATCGACCCCGACGGCGAGGACACGGTGCGCGAGTTGCTCGGCGACGTCAGCGGGCTGCGGCGATCGGTCGGCTTCCGCATCCCCGAGGGCGAGCTGACGTGCGTGGTCGGCATCGGCGAGCTCGGCGTGGGAGCGGCTGTTCGGGCTCCCACGGCCCGCGGGCCTGCACCCGTTTGCCGAGATACGCGGGCGCCCGCCACACCGCGCCGTCGACGGCCGGCGACCTGCTGTTCCACATCCGCGCACGCCGTCTCGATCTCTGCTTCGAGCTGGCGCAGCGGCTGACCGAACGATTGCGCGGCGCCGGACGGGTCGTCGACGAGGTCCACGGCTTCCGGTCCTTCGACGAGCGCGACCTGCTCGGGTTCGTCGACGGCACCGAGAACCCGGACGGCGGCGAGGCGCGGGACGCAGTCCTGATCGGCGACGAGGACCCCGCGTTCGCCGGGGGCAGCTACGTGATCGTGCAGAAGTACCTGCACGACCTCTCTGCCTGGGACGCGCTGGCGGTCGCCGAGCAGGAGCGGATCATCGGGCGCACGAAGCTCAGCGACCTCGAGTTCCCCGATGAGCTGAAGGCCACCAACTCCCACGTGGCGCTCAACACGATCGTCGACGACGACGGGAACGAGCGACAGATCATGCGCTTCAACATGCCCTTCGGCAGGGTCGGGGTGGGCGAGTTCGGCACCTACTTCATCGGCTACGCTCACAGCCCCGACGTGATCGAGCGGATGCTTTCCAACATGTTCATCGGCAAGCCCCGAGGGCAACTACGACCGCATCCTCGACTTCTCCACGGCCGTCACCGGGAGCCTGTTCTTCGTGCCCAGCATCGACTTTCTCGACGACCCGCCGGCGCCCGGCGTGGCGCGGGGAGCCGCCGACGCCGGCCGAGCCTCGGACCCGGCCTTCGCCTCCAAGGCGACGATGGCCCCGGATGCGCCCGTGGCCCAGGACCCTGCCGCGGTCCCTGACCGCGCGGCGGCCTCCCCGGCGGGTCGCTCGCCATCGGCAGCCTGCGGGAGCCCCGCCCGTGAACCACCTGCTGCGCGAGCTCGCCCCGATCAGCGACTCCGGCTGGCAGCTTCTCGATCGACGAGGCCAAGGAGCGGCTGGCGCCGGCGCTGGCCGCCCGGCGGCTGGTCGACTTCTCGGGTCCGCACGGTTGGGAGCACTCCGCCACCAACCTCGGGCGCACGGCACCGCTGAAAGCCACCGCCGGTGAAAGGGGTTTCGGCGCTCCAGCGACGCGTGCTGCCGCTGGTCGAGCTGCGAGCGAGCTTCGAGCTCCCGCTGGCCGAGCTGCGCGATGCCGACCGGGGCGCCGACGAGGCCGACCTCGGTGCGCTCGACGCTGCCGCCCATCGGCTTGCGGCGGCCGAGAACACCGCCGTCTTCCACGGCTGGCCCGGAGCGCTCAGCGGCATCAGCGAGGCCTCTCCACACCGGCCGATACCGCTCGGCAAACCGGACAGCTACCCGCAGGCCGCCGCGCTCGCGGTGGAGCGGTTGCTGGAGAGCGGAATCGCAGGCCCCTACGGGCTGGCGCTCGGCCCCGACCAGTACCGGGTCGTGAGCGAGACCGCCGAGCGGGGCGCCTACCCGCTGCGCGAGCACCTCCAGGGGATCCTCGAGGGACCGATCGTGTGGGCGCCCGGCGTCGCCGGAGGGATCGTCCTCAGCCTGCGGGGCGGAGACTTCGTGCTCGACTCCGGGCAGGACGTGTCGATCGGGTACGCCTCCCACGACGCCAGATCCGTGGCGCTGTACCTCGAGCAGAGCCTCAGCTTCCACGCCGCCACTCCCGAGGCGGCGGTTGTCCTGGCCGCGACAGCGCGCCGGGCTCCGCGAGCTCGCTGACGCTAGATCGAGCTGGTCGTGGCCCGTCCAGAGCGGATCGCGATCGTCACCGGGGCCTCGCAGGGGATCGGGGCTGGCCTGGTCGACGCCTTCCGTGCATCCGGCTACGGGGTCCTCGGCACCTCACGCTCGATCGAACCTCGGGACGAGGCCGACTACGTGACCGTGCCCGGCGACATCACCGATCCCCACACGGCGGAGCTCGTGACACGGCGGACGCTCGAGCGCTACGGGCGGATCGACTGCCTCATCAACAACGCCGGGATCTTCATCGGCAAGCCCTTCACCGACTACACCCCGGCCGACTTCGAGGCCATCACGGCCACCAACCTCGCCGGCTTCTTCCACATCACCCAGCGGGTCATCGCTCAGATGGTCGCGCAGGGCTCCGGCCACGTCGTGAACGTGAGCACGAGCCTCGTCGATCACCCCGACAGCGAGCAACCCGCAGCCCTGACGGTGCTCACCAAGGGCGGCCTCGCATCCGTGGCCCGCTCCCTGGCGATCGAGTATGCCTCCCGCGGGGTCCGCGTCAACGCCGTCTCCCTCGGCGTCATCCAGACGCCGAACCACGATCCGGCCTCCTACGCGGGGCTGGCCGCGCTTCACCCCCTCGGGCGCGTGGGCACTGTCGGCGACGTGGTCGAAGGGGTCCTGTACCTGGACAGGGCGACGTTCGTGACCGGCGAGATACTGCACATCGACGGAGGACAATCGGCCGCAGGCTGAGCCCGGCGGGGCGGGAGCTCAGGCCGTGTCGCGGCGCGCGCTGAAGGCGGCGAAGCCCGGCTGGGATCCGATCGCGGCCTCGCAGAAGCCGGCCTCGTTCATGCAGGCGAGCAGCTCGTCCCGCCGCGGCGGCATCGCGTGCCCGCGGCGGCGTCCGATCTGAAACAGGGTCCGTGCCCGCCGGCTGAGGCCGTCGAGCAGGAAGGTGGTTCCGGCGAGCAGCCCGCCCGGCCGCAGACAGCGAGCCAACTCGCACAGGGCGTCGTGTGGATCGGCGAGCATGTGCAGGCCGCTGTAGCAGGCAACCAGGTCGACCTCGCCGGTCCCCAACGGCAGCTTCGTCATATCTGCCACCGCGAACTCGACCTGCTCGAGCGACCGCTTCCGCGCCCGCCGTTCGGCGCGCCTGATCATCGTCACAGACAGGTCGGCCGCCACATAGCGCACGTCCTGGCCGGGCCTCAGCGCCCGCAGAGCCACGCCCCCGCCGCAGGGCACATCGAGGATCGTCACGTGCTCGGCCGAGCCGATCTGGGCGATGCTGCCGTACAGGATCGAGGCGTCCATCCCCCATAGGGCGCGGCCCGCGAGCGCCATCAGCGACGGGCGCTCGATGAGGAAGTCATAGAAGGCGCCGAAACCACCGGCGCAGACGTTGGGGGCGCTGCCGCCCCCGCCCGCGGAGCTCGTCGCGGACACGCTCGCCCCTACCGGCGTGAACCCGCCGAACGCCCGGGCGCCTGCTTCGGCCCGGCGCGATCCGCCCCCCGCCACTGGGGCACGCCGAGAACGATCAGGCGCAGCTGGCGCTCGGCCACGTCGAGCACCCGTCGCTCTGCGAGCGGATCCGAGGGCGGAACGTTGAGCAGCTCCTCGACGGTCGCCACCATCGTGTTGACCATCAGCGCGGCGATCATGCCGAGGTCGTCCGAGCTCCACTCCCGCAGCGCCGGGAATCGCGCCAGGTCGGTGGCCAGCTCGCTGGTGACCAGCCGGATCTCGCCGCGAATCGCACGGCGCAGCGCCGGCACGCCGCTGCCCCGCTCGCGGGCGATGAAACGGAAGTGCTGGCGGTTGTTCTGGACGTGGCTGGCGAGGATCGCCACCGAGTTGCGGATCACACTCGTGTAGTCGTCGCTCTCGCGAGCACTGCGGAGCATCTCGCGCAGGCGCGTGAAGGACTCGTCCACGAGCGCGAAGCCGAGCTCGTCCATGTCCTGGAAGTGGCGGTAGAAGGCGGCCGGCGAGATGCCCGCGGCACGCGAGACCTCGCGCAGGCTGAGGCTCGCGAACGGCCGGTCCTCGAGCATCGCCAGCGCGGCGTCCAGCAGCCCCTCCCGAGTTCGCTGCTTGCGCTGGGCGCGCGTCTCACCGTCGTGAGAGCGCCGCCGACGGCGGCCGTGTGGGTGTGTAGAAATGCTCATCCCGGGGTAAACGGTCGTTCACAAACGGACGACGGGCAGCTCCTGCTCTACCCAGACCACGACTGTGTCAACAATATACACATCCGCCTTGACACCAGACAAGTCCTCTACTAACTTCAGCTAACAAGTGTTTACTCAAACACCTGTCCGCCGCGCCGGCTCCGGCCTCTTGCGGGCCCTCACCGCCCCCCACGGTCCCGACCGCTTCCTCGAGCTGGTGGCCCCCCGGTTCTCCTCCGAGGAGGTCCGCGCCGAAGTGATCGGGGTCGCCAGGCCGAGCAGCGGCTCGGTGACCCTGCAGCTGCTGGCCAACCGCAACTGGCACGGCTTCCGTGCCGGGCAGTCCGTCAACGTGACCGTCGAGATCAACGGCCGCCGCTACACGCGCTGCTACTCGCCGGCCTGCTCGGAGCACGACCGCGGACGCGAGCTCGAGCTGACGATTCGGGCGCACCCGCACGGCCTCGTCTCCCGCCATCTCAACGCCGGCGTACACGCCGGGATGGTGCTCGGACTGAGCCAACCGGTGGGCGACTTCGTGCTACCCCGGACCCGCGCCCGAGCGGGTACTGCTCCTCAGCGGCGGCAGCGGGATCACGCCCGTGCTCGCGATGCTGCGCACCCTCTTGGACGAGCAGCACCCCGGCCCGATCACGTTCCTGCACTACACCCCGCAGCGGCACGAGCACCCCTACCGGACGCAGCTCGAGCGCCTCCGGCGACGCCGCCCGGACGTCGGGATCCACGTGGTCGGCACCCGCGAAGGGCGCAGCCCGGGCAGCGGGCACCTGACGCGCAGGCAACTGCAAGCCCTCGACCCCGATTGCCTGGACGTCCCAGGTCTACGTGTGCGGGCCGCCGGCGCTGATCGCCGCCACACGCTCCATCTGGAAGCGCGGCCGGGGCGCCCGAGCACGTGCACAGCGAGAGCTTCCTGCCCTGCGCCGTTCCCGAGGGCACCGGCGAAGGCCAGGTCCGCTTTGCGCGCAGCGGCGTCGAGGCCTCCTGCGCGGACGCAAGCCTGCTCGAGCAGGCCGAGCGGGCCGGACTCTCGCCCTCCTACGGCTGCCGGATGGGCATCTGCCACACCTGCACCACGCGCAAGCTGGCCGGGACGGGTGCGCGACATCCGCAGCGGCGTGCTCTCGGGCGCCGACGCCGAGGACGTGCAGCTGTGCGTCTCGGTGCCCGCAGGCGACGTCGAGCTCGACCTCTGAGCAGCACCCGAAACCCCCACGACCCACCCACGGCCCCAAGGAGAAAGCACATGCCCGACGAGAGACCGCAGCTCTCACCCGAGCAGATCGAGGCACTCGGCGCCGAGCTCGACGCGTTGCGCGAGCGCGTGATGGAAGACCTCGGCGAGCAGGACCTGGCCTACATCCGCAAGCTCATCAAGACCCAGCGCGCACTGGAGATCTCCGGACGGGGGCTGCTGTTCGCGAGCTTCCTGCCGCCGGCCTGGCTGGCGGGCGTGGCCGCCCTGTCGCTGTCGAAGATCCTCGACAACATGGAGATCGGCCACAACGTGATGCACGGCCAGTACGACTGGACCGGCGACCCGGCTCTGTCCAGCAGCGGCTTCGAGTGGGACACCGCCTGCCCCGGCGACCAGTGGCGCCACTCCCACAACTACATCCACCACACCTACACGAACATCCTCGGCAAGGACCGCGACATCGGCTACGGCGATCCTGCGGATGAGCGAGGAGGAACCGTGGCATCCGCGCTGGCTGGGCAATCCGCTGTACGCGCTCGCGCTGGCGCTGTTCTTCCAGTACGGCGTGGCCCTGCACGACCTCGAGCTGGAGACGCTCGGCCGGGGCCAGGCGGAGCGCCCGCGGCGGGAGCTGCTGGGCGGCATCTGGCGCAAGGTGCGCGGACAGACGCTGAAGGACTACGTGCTGTTCCCGCTGCTCTCGGGGCCGCAGGCGCCGCTGGTGGCGGCCGGCAATGCGACCGCCAACCTGACGCGCAACGTGTGGGCCTTCGCGATCATCTTCTGCGGGCACTTCCCGGAGGGCACGGTCGAGTTCGACGAGCAGGAGACCGCCGAGGAGACGCGCGGCGAGTGGTATCTGCGCCAGATGCTCGGGCTCGGCCAACCTCACGGGCGGGCCGCTGTTCCACATCCTCTCGGGCAACCTCAGCCACCAGATCGAGCACCACCTGTTCCCCGACATCCCGGCCCGCCGCTACGCCGGAGATCGCACGCGAGGTGAAGGCGATCTGCGAGCGCTACGGGCTGCCCTACAACGCCGGCCCGCTGCACACCCAGCTCGGCTCGGTGTGCCGCAAGATCGCGCGGCTCGCGTTGCCGGGGTCGGGCTCTCCGGCGCCGGCTCGGTCGCTCACGGAGGGCACAGCGGAGGACGACCGCGCCGAGCGTGTGATCATCGCTGCGTGAAGCCGGGAGGCCCGGCTTCACGGCTGAGCGGCCTGCTCAGCGGGCGCTCTCGCGGCGGCCCGGAGGACCACGACGGCTCGCGTGCGTGCAGGCGCAACAGGGCCTTCCAGGTCGCGGCACCGAGGACGCCCGTGGCTGCGATCCGGTGGTGACGCTGGAAGGCCGCGACGGCGCGGTCCGTCTGGGCGCCGTAGAAGCCGCCCACGGGCAGCCTCGCCCCAGCCGCGTTCAGCAGCTCCTGGGCCCAGTCGACCTCGTCCCCGTCCGCTGCGGGACGGATAGTGGCCGGCGCCAGCGCCCGCCGCGGCGAGGAGGCCGGGGCCGCCAGGTCCGTCAGCTCTTCGGAGCTCGCCGCGTCGAGGTCGAAGAAGCTCGTGCCCGCGAGGCCGTAGGCGCCGGCGAGCGCCCGGAACTGGCCCAGTTCGCCGGCCGTGGGCTGCCCGTAGAGCTGCCCGACGGGAAGTATCGGGCGCCCGTAGATCGCGTTTTCGGGAAGCGCCCGGGCGAACGCGGCTTCCACGCTCAGGCTGAGGTCGCGCCAGTAGAGCAACGGCATGTCGAAGCCGAAGCCGCCGGGCCCCAGGAACACCGAGTAGGGGAATTCGGGGTGCTCGAGGATCTCGGGCTGCCCCGCGAGAGCGATCGGAAAGCGCGCCCCCAGAGCCGAGCGCAGGGCGCGCACGTACGCCTGCGCCTGCCCGTAGCGTTTGTCGTAGGCGCCCTCGGCGTCGACTATGAGACAGCCGGCGCCCGCATGCACCGCCGCGACCGCGGCCTGGGCTTCGGGCAGCGGTTGGTTGCCGTAGGCGAACACCCACGCGCACACCGCGAGTCCCTGGGCGCGAAGCCCGGCCACCAACGGCGCCGAGAACTGCGGTTCGGAGGTGACCCCGTCGGCTGCCTTGACGTACAACGTGCGGGCACGGGCCTCGCCGGCGGAGGCGGCCAGCGACTGTGCGCTCGCTCCCGCGGGCAGTTGATTGACCCACAGGGCGGTCCCCGCCATCGGGTTCGGGGACGCAGCCCCGGCCGTCGCCGTCCCCGCCGCGAGCCACACCACGAGCGCCGCCAGCAACGCCACCTGCCACCGCGCGAAACGCACGGGGACATTGTGACCTACGGGTCGTCGAGCTGATTGACCTGGCGCGCGACGCGGCCGCGCCGGAGCTCGGTTGTCTGGAGAATCACGTACTCCAGCCCCTCCCCCTCCCCCTCCGGCATGTGCCGCAGACGGGCTCGGCGTACGAACCGCCCCGGACCGGCCTCCTCGATCGAGAGGTTCTCGATCGAGCTGGACCGGAAGCGTGCCAGCTGGTCCTTCCAGAACGCCAGCACGCCGTCGCGGCCCGTGATCGGAGGGCCCTCGTATAGCGTCGGCGGAGGCACGTACACAACGTCCTCGGCAAACAGTGCGAAAACGGCCTCGATGTCACCGCGGTTGAAGGCATCGCGCGCGCGGTCGAAGGCGGTTTCGAGCGCCCGCTCGCGCAGGCCCGACGGCGCTCGGGAGACGAGCTGGGCTACCACCGCGGCCACACCGGGAGCCGCAACCTCGAGGCGGTCGGCCAGTGGCCTGGAATCGCTCACCGGCCGCTGAGCCTACCCAGCCTCGGCCGGCTGGTGCGCCGTAGCGCTCACGCCGCCGGACTCGACAAGACGCGATCCAGGCGCGTGGCCGCCGGTAGCCCGAGCAGCGCCACCGCGGCGAGGGCGAGGAAGGCGGCCGTCGGCATGTGCACGAGGCCCTGAACGAGCAGCGCGACCACGATCCCGCCGAGATTGCCCGCGAGCCAGATGATCGCCCCGGCGGTGCCCGCGGCCGCGCCCGCCAGCTGCTCGATCGTGGTCAGCACGATCGGCAGCGCGGGCAGCAGGGTGGCGCCCATCACGACGAGCACGAGCGCGCATCCGGCGAGCTGCGGAATCGTGGCGAGCACCACGCAGCCGAGCACTCCGATCACCACCACGAAGAACATGAAGCGTCGCTCGGCATTGCGTCGCGCCACCGCCTGGGGGATCACCGCGCAGCCGATCGTGCCGGCCACCACCATCCCGACCAGCAGGGCTCCGGCTTCGCCTTCGGAGATCCCCGACGGGTGCAGCAGCGTCTGCAGCCAGGTGGCGAGCGCGACGAAGATCCCGAACCCGACGAACACCAGGCCGCACAGCAGGCGCATCGTCGGCAGCGCCCACAGCGCCCGCGCCGCGCTGCCCTCGATCGCCGCGTGCTCGTGGTCGGGGTGCCCCGGAGCGAGCATCGCCAGCACGAGCGCGCAGCCCGTGAGCAGGCCGATCGCCGCCTGCACCACCAGCAGCCGTTCGATCTGCCCATGGGCGCCCACCGTGGGGCCCATCAGCAGCGCGATCAGCATCCCGACGAAGCCCGCCCCCGCCCCCACGGCGATGCCCGCGGGGCGCTGCTCGGCCGGCAGGTAGTGACCTGCGAGCTTGGTGACCGCGCTCAGCGCCAGCGGCTGGGCCACGGCCACCAGCATCTGCCCGGCGAGCGCCCAGGCGTACGTGTCGCCGCCCAGACGCACGAGCCCTCCGGCCGCAACGAGCACGCCACTGCCCGCGAGTGACGGACGGAACCAGCGATCCAGAAGCTTTCCGGCCGGTAGCGCCAGCACCACGTACAGGAGCGGGAAGATCTGGGCCAGCCAGCCCACGGCTCCTTCCGAGACGCCGTAGTGCTTCGCCGTCTCGGTTGTGATCGGCGCGAAGGTGAGCCACAGCACCTGCGTGGAGGCACACACGCTCGCGTAGGCGATCATCACCCGCCATCCGCTGGAGGCCCTGGGTGTCTGAGCCATCAGGGCAGCGAGCCTACAGCCCCGCCGGCCCGCGCTCGACGGCGCAGCGGGAGACGCGTGCTTGGGCGCGTCCGGCCTAGAACTCGAGCAGCATCAGCCCGACGGACACGCCGGGGCCGATCGTCACAACCAGGCCACGCTCTCCGCGGCCGGGTTTGCGCTCCTTGATCGTGCGGTGGAGCACGTAGAAGATCGACGGGGTGCCGACGTTCCCGTGCTCGGCGAGGGCACGCCAGCTGACCTCGATGTCCTCGTCGCGCAACCCCAGGGCGTCGCGGGCGTGCTCGAGGATCCGCCTGCCGCCGGGGTGCAGCATCCAGTGGTCGATCTGGCGCTCCTTGAGCCCGTTCGAGTGCAGGAAGGCGACGACCAGGTCGGCGAGCTCCTCGCCGGCGATTTCCGGCAGATCGCGCGCGAGGTCGAGGTGGCTGTTGCCCGCGTCGCTCTCCAGCGTGACGGCGTCGAGCGTGTTGGGGATCTGATGGACGCGGCTGGCGATGATCCCGGGGCCGCTGGATCCACCCCCGCTCAGCAGGGCCGCCGCGCAGCCGTCGCCGAAGATCGCAGAGCCGACCGTCTTGGCGCGAGGATCGTCCTCGCGGGCCGGCATCAGGATCGAGCTCATGCTCTCGGCCGCCACCACCAGCACCTTCTGGGAGGCATCTCCCTGCAGCGTCTGGGCTGCCAGTCGCAGCAGCGGCACCGCGCTCGCGCAGCCCACCCCGGTGACGTGGTACTTGTCGGTGCTCGGCGACATGTGGTAGTGCTCGATCAGGCGGTGGGCGAGGCTCGGGCAGCCGAGCGAGTACAGGCTCGAGGTCAGCAGCGTGCCGACCTCGGCCGGGTCGATGTCGAGCTGGTCGATCGCCAGGACCGCCTGCTCGAGAAGCTCCTGCTCCACTTCTGTGGCCCGCCCCTGGAGGTTGCGCTCGAGGAAGTCCGCCTCGAGGTTCAGCTGACGGTTGCGCACACCGGAGCGGGCGAAGATCCCCTGGGCGAACTCGTCGTCGTGGAGGCCCAGCCGCTGCAGGGCGTCCCCCTGGCTGGTCAGCGCGGCCCCGTCCACGACCGCGAGCCCGGTCAGCCTGGCACTCGGCCGCACCCCCACGGAGGCCCGCACGTGCTCACGGCTGTACTTCCCTTGGCGGCGCGGCAGTAGGTCGGGCGAGCTGATCTCGTTCTCCAAACTTGCTCGGGGCCGGCTCTCGAACCGGCTCGGGGTCGGTCTCGAAGCGGGTCGGGGTCGACTTCTGGCATCCACATCCTGCCACGCGCGGGGGCCAGTACCCCCAAAACACCGCCCACGCGTGGCGGTTGCGGGCGCGTGAGGGCCTCCTCTCGCCCCTTCTGGCGGCCGATTCGCCGCTTCCCGCCCCGCTTTCGGCGCATCCCGGGCCTCTTTTGCCGCGTCCCACCGGCAGATCAGCGAACATTCCCGGCCCACGACGACCTAGGGAACGGGAGCTACATGCAATTGATCGGCGCGGGTCTTCCGCGAACAGGCACGCTGACCCAGAAGGAGGCCCTCGAGCTGCTCGGTGTGGGCCCGTGCTACCACTGGGTCAACCTGATCACCGACCCCGACGCCGTCGCCATGTGGCACCGGGCGGTGGACGGCGAGGACGTCTTCGAGGAGATCTTCGGCGGCTATCAGGCGACCGTGGACTGGCCCGGCGGCTTCTTCTACCGCGAGCTCGCCGAGCGCTACCCGGACGCCAAGGTGCTGCTGAGCGTGCGCGAGCCGGAGAAGTGGGAGCACAGCTACCGGGAAACGATCTGGAACTTCACGCGTGGTGACTCACTGGTCCGCCACCTCTCCGACGCGCGCCGCGAAATCGACCCCCGCTGGAAGCGCTACCTCGAACTCGTCTCGCGGATGCTCTGGAGCGAGCTGTCGCCGTTCGGCGCCGGGGATCAGCCCGAGCAGATGATGGCCCAGATGACGGCCCACAACGAGGCCGTGAAGCGGACCATCCCGCCCGAGCGTCTGCTCGTGTGGCGCGTCCAGGAAGGCTGGGAGCCCCTGTGCGAGTTCCTCGAGCTGCCCGTCCCGGACGTCCCCCTCCCCCACGCCAACGACGAAGAGACCTTCCGCGGCCGCGTGGTCAACGCCTGCCTGGACGCCCTCTTCGCCTGGCGCGAGCAGCAGGCGGCCCAGAGCTAGCGCCATGACGGTCTGCATCCGCCGGCCGGCGAGGCGCGCCCGCTAGGGCCGAGAGCGGTGCCCGCCGGGGTCACGCTCCAGCTGTTCAGCAGCGGCACGCTCGAGGCGGAAGGCTTCGAGGTGCCGGTGCCGTTCTTCCTGATCCGGCATCCGGACGGCAACCTCGTGGTGGACGGCGGCAACCCGCTCGCCGTCGCCCGGGACGTCCGCGCCCACTGGGGCCCGCTCGCCGACGTGTTCAAACCCCGCATGACCGCGCAGCAGCACTGCGCCGCGCAGCTGGGCGAGCTCGGGGTGGCCCCCGAGTCGATCCGGTACGTCGTTCAGACCCACCTCCACATCGACCACACCGGTGCCCTCGGCCATTTCCCGGACTCGACGGTGCTGGTGGCGGCCCGAGAGCTGGCCGCCGCCCGCGCGGCGGACCCGCCTCACGCTCGCGGCTATGTTCGCCAGGACTTCGAGCAGCCGGGGCTGGAGTGGCGGGAGGTCGACGGCGAGCTGGACGTGTACGGCGACGGGACGATCCGTCTGCTGCCGACGCCGGGCCACTCGGCCGGCCACACCTCGTTGCTGCTCGAGCTCCAGGAGACCGGGCCGGTCCTGCTCACGGCCGATGCGTCAGACAACCGCGCCCAGTGGGAGGGCCGGCTGCCCCCGCGCGCGCTGGCCTCCCGCGAGGATGCCGAGCAGTCACTGCAACGGCTGCGGGAACTCGCCGGCGAGACGGGCGCGTTGATCGTCTTCGGACACGATCCGCAGAACTGGGCGGCGCTGCGCCGCGCCCCCGACCACTACAGCTGAGCCGCGCACATCCCAGCCCCCGGCCGGCCCCAGCGCCGCCGCGAGCCCGCCCTCACGGCAGGCCGAAGGGGATCAGCGCGGGGTCGATGCGCGTCGTGCTGCGGGCGTCCTCGCGGACGTAGCGCACGAACTGCTCGACCCGCTCCGGCTCGCCGGTGACCGTGAAGACAACCTGGCTGGAGAGCAGGTGCGGATGCTCTACGAGCTCGCAGCGCAGACCCTCCTGTTCGGCGAAGCTCAGCACTTCCTGCTCGAAGGGCTTGCGGATCAGGCGCCCGATGGTGCACACGACCGTCTGCGTGGCGGCGTCCGCACCGCTGCGCTCCGCCTCGAGCAGTTCCTGTTCGCGGCGCAGCTCGGCTTCGGGAGGGGGCGGGTCCACCTGTCGCCAGCGCAACGCGTGCGGATCCCAGTGGCTGACGGCGATCGTCCCCGTGAGCCCGGCCCGCAGCAGCACCTGCTCGACGGCCGCGCGAGCGCTCGCCAGCGATTCACGGTGCATCGCGTACACGAACAGGGTGTTGTCGTCGCGGGACAGCACGACGTCGTCGGGCAGCCACACGCCGCTCTGCTTGAGCTCGTTCGCTAGATCGAGCGGCTCGCCGAGGTCGAGCCGCAGGCGCCAGTCCTGTTCGCTGCTCATGCATGCATCATCCCCGAGGGCGCGTGAGCGCCGCCGCCCTGCACCTCGGGGCAGCTAGGGCAACACGATCGTGGCCTGGCCGACCGGAATGGGGGCGCTCTGGCCGGGCAGACCCGGGACCGGGGCGGCGCCCGACGGCCCGTTGACGGTCACGTAGCCGACGGTGATCCGGATGCGCCCGTGGCAGCGCGCGCTCATGAACTGGGCGAAGCGCACGTGCTGCCCCGCGCGGAGGTTGCTCTGGGTCGGCCCGAAGGTCCCACCGCAGGCTTCCTGGAAGCCGGGGTGGCGCGGATCCCGCGGTGTGGTCGTTTCGATCTCGTAGTGGCTGTCGAAGTTCTCGACCGGCTCGCGGGCCACGAAATCGACCACGAGCAGGTTCTCGGGGAGGCCTCTCAGGGTGAACGGCCTGTACCCGTGCGGGACGCCGCGATCGCACGGGATCAGGCTCTGCTGGCGTTCGCAGTAGCGCCGCGCCCGCACGAGCCGGGCCGTGACGGGGCTCCTGAGCTCGGCCGCCGTCAGCTCGCCGGCCTTCGGGTTGAGCGGCACGTATCCGACCGCCGGGCAGGAGACTTCCCGTTCCGGACGGTGCCGAGCCCGTTCGCGGCGCGCAGCGGCTTCCTCCTGAGCGGGAAGCCGGCACGGCGGGGCGTTGCGATAGGCGGCGCCCGTGATGGCCCCGTTCGCTACCAGCGTGGGCGAGCTCGTCGAGCCGCTGTCGCCCATGCAGGCGAAGAAGCGCCCCTCGCAGTGTCGCCGGCTACTGTGCGGGAGCACGACTAGATAGGCCCCGTAGGGCGCCGCGGTGGCGCTCTCGACGACGGCGCCGCCGACGGAGCGGTGGGTGATGCTGGTGGCGTCCGGTCCCAGCAGGCCGAAGTAGACGTCTCGCAGCACGCTGCCGGGACACGAGCGCGAGGGGTGGGAGCGCGCGTAGCACCCGCCGGAGGTGTAGCGGCGGTCGGCGACGAGCGCGCTCGCGGGCATGCCGAAGACCTGCTCGTTCACGAACGCGTCTCCGCGACCGTCCTGCGTGCCGCAGCCCATGCCCGACGAATAGGCGTTCGAGAACGGGTGGAACTCACCGTCGTCCTTGAAGGCTCCGTCCGCCCCGATCACGCCGACGCGGCCGTCGACAACGCGCCCGGGTTCGACACACAGCAGCCCGCGCGAGGTTCTGGCGACCCGCAGGCCCCACGCCGGACCGCCTGCCGGGTCCGGCACACGCAGCGGCAGAACGTGGACGGAGGAAGCGATCACGGTCCCTTCCCGTTCCGAGGGCACCGCCGCCACTTCGGCGCTCACGGAGCTTCCGGTGCGCAGCGCACCCGTGGCCGCCAGAGCGGTGCCACCTCCGATCGCGATCGCGATCGCGACGACCGCAGGCCGCGCCCGCCGCGACTGCAGTCGCCGGTACCAGGGGAGGTGTCTGCGCTCCCGGACCGCCCCGCGCAGTGATCGCTCGACGTGGTCGAAGTAGTCGTTCATCGCTCCTCCAGCTGCGAGCGCAGGCGCCGCAACCCTCGGCTGACGTGCTGTCTGGCGACCGCCTGCGAGCAGCGCAGCTCGGCCGCGATCTGCTCGTAGGAGAGCTCCTCGACCACCCGGCCACGGAGCGCCTCCCGCGTCGCGACGGGTAGTTGCTCCAGCAGCGAGAGAACCCGCTCGTCGAGGCTCGCCAGCTCCTCGACGCGCTCCAGGTCCGCGTCGGTCAGCGTCCAGGGGTCCAGCCGCAGACGCCGCCGGGCCGAGTCCTCGATGCGCCCGCGGCGGCGACTTTCGGCGAGCTTGTTGCGCGCGATCCCCAACAGCCACGCGGCCACCGAACCGCGCTCCGGGCGGTAACGGCGGGCGGCGCCGAGGGCGGCCGCGAACACCTCCGCCGACAGATCGGATGCCAGCTCGCGATTGCCGGTCTCGCGCAGGGACCAGCGCAGCACCAGCGGCAGGTAGCGCCGATAGACCGCGACGAACGCGTCCTCGTCTCCCTTCGCCATTGCCACCACGAGCTCGCCGTCGCGGCCGTCCTGGGTTCCGGTCATGTACAGACAGGTTTGCGCGGCCGCGCGAGTTGTGACGGCGCCCGGCCGATGAGATGTCACGCGCGGGGCCGCGTGCGCGATCTTGTCCTAGATGGGAATCTCGTGGGATTCAGCCCAGGACGCCGAGTTGCTGAGCGCGACCGTGCGCGGCGAGCGCCAGGCGTTCGCCGCCTTCTACCGGCGCCGGCTGCCGGCTGTGCTGGCGTACCTGATGCGTGTGGGGGCCGGCCGGGAGCTGGCCGCAGACCTCGCGGCCGAGGTGTTCGCGGCGGCGCTGCTCGGCGCCGAGCGCTACGAGCCCAGACACGCGAGCGCGTTGCCGTGGCTGTGCGGGATCGCCCGGCGAAAGCTGGCCGACACCCACCGGCGGGGGTCGGTCGAGGACCGCGCCCGCAGGCGGCTCGGGATTCCACGTGAGCAGCTCGACGACGACGACCTCGAGCGCACAATCGAGCTCGCGAGCAGCGATCGCTCGCTGAGCGAGCTCGTCGAACAGCTTCCACCGCGACAACGCGAGGCGCTGCTGGCCCGCGTGGTGGAGGAACACGACTACGCCGAGATCGCCGCAGCACAGGGAGCGAGTGAGGCGGCCGCGCGCCAGAACGTCCGTCGCGCGCTCGCTCGACTGCGGGCGCAGAAGGGATGGGAGCAGACATGAGTGGCTACTACGAACGACTTGCAGACAGCCTCGAGGCCGCCGTGGGACGACGGGCGGCGCTGGCGGCGAGAACCGAACGCCGGCGCCGGCGAGCTCTGGCCGGGGCCGCGATCGCAGCGCTGGGCGCGCTCTGCCTGGCGCTCGCGATCGGCGGATCGGGCGGCGGCGTCCAGCCCGCCTACGCGGTCACCGTCAACCCCGATGGTTCGGTCGCGCTGAGCGTCCGCGAACTACTGGGCGTGGGCCCGGCGAATGCCCGCCTGGCACGCCTCGGCGTGCGCGCTCGTCTGGTCAGGCGTGAGACGAGCTGCACCGCTCGCGTGCGAGGCACGCTTCTCCCGCCCGGGGAGCTCGGCCGGGAGACCCACTCGCTGCGGCTCCCACCCGGCGGGGCGCACCTCTCTCGGGACAGGGAGCTGGAACTGCAGGAGCAGCGCGTGGAGGCCGAGTTGAGATTCCTGCAGTCGATGCTGCGCCCGACGCATGCGAGTGGGGAGTTCGAGGTGGTGATCAACCCCGCAACGATCCCGAAGGGTGAGACGCTGCTGCTGGCGTTCCGGACCGTCCGCAGCGGCAGCCGGGTCGCTGCTGACGGACAGCGGCGCGCCTCCCACGCGATCGGCGGAAGCATCGAGCTGGTCAAGGGTGAAGCGCCGCGGTGCCTGCCGAGCGAATGAGCGCGGGACCCGCCGCGGGGATGACCGCGCCGTCAGTGCAGGACGGCCCACACGCGGTACGCGCCGTGGAAGCGTGACACGAGCACGACGCCCCGGCTGAGGCTCGAGCTCGGCTTCATGGCGGGGAACTCGAGGTACACCACGACCGTGCGGGCGGGCACCGCCGTCCCGCATTTCCGGGCGAAGCCACCACGATCCCGGTCCAGCGCTGCGAGCACGACCCTGGTCGCGCGCCGGCCGCGTAGATCGAGGTTCTTGTAGATCGCTCAGGCGGCGCAGCAGAGAGCGCCCGCCAGCAGAGCGACGGTGGCGGGGCGCTTGTGAGCTGGGATGAGCTGGCGCATGAGGAGGGTCCTTAGCGGCGACCGACCTGGACTCTGAGGTGCTCCAGCAAGCGTACGCGGGCTTCCTCCGCGCCGCGTCCTCCGCCGGCGACCACAAGCCACGCGTTGCCTTCGCGTCGCGCGGTCAGGCGTTCGAGACCATCGGCGCCCGAGCTGTTGAACACTCCGGGTAGGCCTCGGATCCGGGCGAGCCCGGGGATCGCCGCCGGCGGCGTGCGACCCGGTGCCTGCGCGTCGAGCAGGACCGAGGCGCGCATGCCGCGGCCCGGTAGGTAGTACTCGGTGTCGATGCACGACAGGAAGCCCCGGCCGGCGATCGTGGCCGGGTAGGGGTGAACGGATGCCGCGACCTGCCCCCACTCCGTGCTCGCGCGGAAGTTCCCGCTCACGCGCAGCCGGCAGGCTCCGGCGGCCGGTTGCGCCGGCGGGTTCCAGATCCGCCATTGCAGGCCGGACCCCGACACCCGGCGTTCGGTCATCCGCCGTCCGGCGGCGTCGAAGGCGGCGACGGATCTGATCAGGGTCGATAGGCGCGGGTCGTGGGGCGTGCGCAGGATCGCCACGCGCATCCCGTAGGGCAGCCCCGCGGCCGGCAGCGCGGGCCGGCGGCGGCCGTCGCTGAACTCCACGCTCCTGACCTGGGGAGCGGTAAGCGCGACCGTCGTGTCCTGCCGTTCGCCGTGGCCCCAGCTCGTGCCGTCGCTGAGCACGAGCGTGGTGGCGGTCGGCAGGGGCGCGCACCCGCCCGTGATCACGCCCCGCAGGATCACGTGGATGCACCATCCGGCTTCGGCTCCGTTCAGGTTCGGCGAGACGCCGACCGTGATCGAGCCCGCAGCCCGACCCGCGTCCCGGAACGCCGCGCCGGTTTCTTCCGCGGGAAGGTGAAGCGGGGCTTCCCGCGCCCTGCCACCCCCGCCCGCGAAGGTCAGCGCCGCGGCGAGTGTCGCCAGCGAGGCGATGGCGAGCACCACCGCAGCCCAGCGGAGCCGCCGCTCGCGCTTGCGCCGGCGAGCCTCTTCGATCACGCCCTGCTGCGGGGCCGCTGATGTGAGGGCGTCGCCCACCTGCCGGGCGGGCGGGGGCGGGGTGGCGCCTCGCTGCTCGAGGTCCCCCGGCGCGGAGGCGTCGGCGGGGCGGTCGGCCAGCCGGGTCACGCGCGGGGCAACGAGATCGTCGCCTTCAGATGGGAGAGGAGGCGCAGTCGCTGGGCCAGGCCTTCGCCTCCGGCCACCACCAGCCATGCGCTTCCCCTGCGGGTGGCGGTGACTTCACCTTTGAAGTCACCGGGGCCGTTCACGTAGCCGCGATGTCCGGGTACGGGTGCCAGGCCGGGGATGGCAGCCGGGAGCGAGCCCGGTTGCGCGGCGTCGAGCAGTACGGCGGCGTCGAGAGGCCAGCCGTGCAGGTAGTACTCGACGTCCACGCACGAGAGGAACGCCCGGCCCACGAGCTGTTCGGGAAACGGGCGGATGGGCGCCGCCAGGTGGCTCCACTGCACCCGAGCTCCCGGCAGACGCGGCGCCGCCAGCGTGCAGGGGCCGCTGCCTGTGACGGCCGGGGCGGGGCGAGGTTTCGGGGCTGGGTCCGGGAGCGGTCGGCCGTCAGCCGCCAGAGCGGTCAAGCTGGGTTCCACCGGCGCGGCGAACACCAACCTGCCCGACGGCGAGCGTTTGACGTGGAGCGCGAGCACGACGCGGGCGGCCCGCAGGTCGTAGGGCAGCCCGGCCACGACGCTGGTGGGCACGCGAATGGAGCCGTTCACGAGCAGCGACCTGACGACAGGCGTGGTGAGCACGACGACCGAGTTCGTACGAGCCTTCGCGCTCGCCGTACTCAGCACGGTGACGATCGGTCGTGAGCGAACCGGCAGCGCCCCGCAGCCACCGCCGGCGATCTCGCCCGAGTCTTCCAGCAGGCCGACGCACCAGCCGCTCGTCCCGCCGTCGAGCGACGGCGACAGCCGCACGGCGAGCCTCCCCTCGGAGTCGACAGCGCCGGTCGTGTCGCGGTGTCTCACAGCGCTGCCCGCGCCCCCTCCTCCCAGGAACACGATCCCGGCAGCGCAGACGCCGAAGAGCACGCAACCGACGATCGCGAAGCGGACAATGAGACGTAGCCGCCGACGGCGCTTTGCGTCCCTGATGACGCCGCCGGACGGCTCCGGGCTCGTGCGGTCCTTGGGTGACGGGGGAGTTGCGATGGCCATTTGTCGAGGCGAGAAGTAGAGAGCGATGATGCTAGCATGACTAGCGTCTTGCGGCTTCGCATCGACACCTCGGACGCAACGCCCCTGCACGATCAGGTCGCAGGACAGATCCGCCGTTCGATAGCCGAAGGCGACGCGCGGCCCGGGGACCGCCTGCCGCCGGCCAAGGACCTCGCCGCCGTCATGGGTGTGAACACGAACACCGTGCTACGTGCGCTGCGCGAACTGCGCGACGAAGGGCTGCTCGAGTTCCGCCGTGGCCTCGGCATCCGCGTCGCCGGTACCCCCGAGCAGGGACTCGTCCTGTCGAAGACCCGTGAGCTGATCCGCCTCGGACGTCGCAACGGCTATGACCGCGAGGAGCTCGTGGGTCTGATCCGGACGCTGAGCTGAACGCCCAGCCCGCCGAGCGGTAGCTTTCGCGCATGCGGGCTGTGGTTGCAGGGTTGGCGCTCGTCGCGACCTTCGCTTGCGGCGTGGTGAGCGCGAGCGGGGCTCTGTACCCGAACGTCTTGGTCGCCCGGGCCGGCGATCTGCGTGGCTTCGGTCCCGCCAGGGTTGAGCGCTTCTCGACCACGTCGGCTTCGGAATGGGCCGAAGTCGCAGAAGATTCATCCCCCCGCGCGGCCAGAGAAGACAAGGTTCTCCTCGAAAACGGCTTTCAGCTCGGCCTGGAGTCGTTTTTCAGCGGACGGCGGGAAGCGCACGGCTGGCACCGGGAAGCCGTTTCCGACGCGCTCGTGTTGGCGACGGAAACGGATGCGCAGAAAGAGCTCGGCGCCCAGGTCGAAGAAGCCTTCGAGACGTACACAAAACGAGGTCTCAGGCGGGCGACGGTGCGTTCGATCCCGGGCTCCGTGACCCTGGGATCCTTCACGCCCGGCCACCGCGGCGCAACCGGCAACGTGTTCTTTCGTGTCGGTCTCTGCGTGTTCGTGATCGGCGACGCGGTCCATGACGCCACCGCGAGAGCAGCCGCAGCCGACCCGTCGATGGCCGCGGCCGTGGCCGTCGACAGGCGAGTCGGACCGTACTGCGGCTGAGCGCAGCCGCCACGCCGGCTGCGCCGGCGATCGCCGCTAAGGCGCGGACGCCAGGCGCTGGTGGTGGCGGACGTAGCGTTCGTGGTCGGTGAGGTATCGGGCGTCGAGCGAGCCCGTCATGGGGAGGGCTCGTCGCCGTCACCGAGCCGCGGCGGGGCGGGCGGCGGCGGGCCGCGCGCCCGAGGACGGGCCGGCTGCGGTGGCCGAGGAGGATGGACCGCCCGCGGCGCTCGCGACTCCGGCGAAGGCTGAGCCGCCGAGGGCCACCGCGGCAAGGACAGCGGCACCGATCGTCGGTTGTATGAGTCGCTTGGTCGCCATCGCCATTCCCTTCGATGTACCGGTACTTCGCCGGATATGAAGGTGATGATCGTCGGAGTCCCTGGAGCTGTTGCGAGAGGATCCTGAGCATTTCCAGAGAGCCGTCGTGACATCACGGCTCCGACACGCGGCCCGCGAACTGCGTCGTGGATCGGAGGTTGGATTCCGGCGCAGTGGGTAATGCGCACGGTATTCGCGGGTACACCACGGGGGCGGGAGACGCAATCACATGGCGATCAGCAGAGCCGGCGCAGATCTGATGGGGGTGCTGCAGCCGAACGTCGCCGCGCGACGCCCGCAGGCGTCGTGCCACATGGAGCTGCGGGCCTCTTCGTGCGTGCTGGCGATCGCGGCGTGCGGCCGCGCTCGGCGCGCCCGCCGTGCAAGCGGCGATCCCTCCTGAACAGGATCCGTTCTACAAGTACGAAGGCTCCACGAAGCTGAAGCAGCATCGCTCCCGGCACGGTTCTGAAGACCCGCAGCGTTCCCTTCTCCATCGAGGGCATCCCACTCCCGGTGACCGCCGTCCAGCTCCTCTACCGCTCGACCTCGGAGCTCGGCAAGCCGAACGTCAACGTCACCTCCGTGCTGCTGCCGCCGGTGAAACCGGCACGCCGACGGTCCTCTCCTACCAGTCCTTCTACGACAGTCTCAGCACCGAAGACGACCCGTCCTACGCGATCTCCGGAGGCACCGGCATGGGCGGCGAAATACCGCAGGCCGAGTCGGTGCTGATCGCTCCCGCGCTGCTTGCGGGCGAGACCGTCGTGGTCCCCGACACCGAGGGCGAGGAAGCCGACTTCTCGGCCGGGCCGGTGTACGGCTACAACACCCTCGACTCGCTCCGGGCCGCGCTGAGCTCCCCGGTCACTGGCCTCGCGCCCGGCACGAAGATCGGGCTCGCCGGCTACTCCGGCGGCGCAATCGCTACCGAGTGGGCCGCGCAGCTGGCGCCGAAGTACGCCCCCGAAATCAACTCGGACATCGTCGGCGCGGCGATGGGCGGGGTGCTCGTCGACCCCGCACACAACCTCAAATACGTCGAAGGCAGCAGCAGCTGGGCATCGATCATCCCGATGGCCCTGGTCGGCCTGTCACGCGCGTTCCACCTCGACCTGACGCCCTACCTCACCGAATACGGCCAGGAACTGATGACCGAGGATCAGCACGACTCGATCACCAACGAGCAGCAGACCCCGGGTCTGACCTGGTCCCAGATCGCCAAGCCCGCAGTACCCGACGCCCGAAACCATCCCCGTGTTCGTGCGTACCGCCAACAAGCTGATCGTCGGCCGCAACGGCACGCCGACGGTGCCGTTCCTCGATCGGTCAGGGCAACGGCGGCGAAGAATTCGAAGGGACGCCCGGGAACAAGCCGGGCATCGGGCCGGGCGATGGCGTGATGATCGCCGGCGACGTGCGCAGCCTCGCGCGTGAATGGTGCAGCCGGGGCGTGGCCGTGAAGTACACCGAATACCAGCACCTCGGACACATCGAGGGCGCCGGACCGTGGCTGCCCGAAGCGACGGCCTGGCTCGCCGAACGGTTCAGCGGCCTGACGGCGCCGGACAACTGCGCCGAAATCGCACCGGGAAACGCGCTGGCGCCGGTCAAGAGATCGCGTTAGGGCTCCCAGGCAGCGCGAATGGGTAGGCGGTGCGCCCGATCTTCGGGCACACTGCGGCGAATGATGCGCGCAACCTTTGTCGTGCGGGCGCGTCGTAGCGGGTATGACGACTGATGATTCGCTGATCGAGGGCGCGGCCGCAGGCGACGGGGCGGCTTTTTCGCGGCTCGTGGGCCCGCACCAGGTTGCGCTGCTGCGTTTTGCGACCCGGATTCTCGGTGGCGACGGTCCGGCCGGCGAGGAAGTGGTTCAGGAGGCGATGCTGTGCGCGTACCGCGCCCTACGAGAGGGCTCGCGTCCGGACTGCGTGCGCCCGTGGCTGTTCGTGATCGTCCGAAACTGCGCACTCAATGCGCGGCGTCGATCCAAGCCGACGTACGCGCTCACCGACCAGCACGGCAGTTCGGCCCAGCGCATGCCGAGCGAGGTAGCTGAGCAGGGCGAGTGGATCGACTGGCTCATGACTGCGATTGCCGAGCTGCCCTCGCGCCAGCGGCAGGCGCTCGTCGGACGCGAGTTCGAGGGCCGCAGCCACGCCGAGCTGGCTGCGAGCCTCGGCACGTCCGCACTCGCGGTGAAGACCCTGCTGCATCGCGCCCGCGGAACCCTGCGCAGGCTGCGACCGGAGTCGATGCTGTCGGCGCCGCTTTTCGTCAAGGGTCGCCTGGCGGGCGCGAAGGCCGGCGCCGCGCTGCTCGGCCAAACGCTGTTTGTCGCCTCGGTGACCTCCGTTGTGGTCCTCGCCGTACACACCGGCGGCGTCGGCTCTGTGCGCGCCGCGGGACTTCCTGCCGGACAAGCACGTGCTTCGGTCTCTGTGCACCGTCCGCCGTCGGGTGGCTCGGCGCGTTCGCGCCAGGCTCGCCACAACCTCGAACGCGAAGGACGGCACGCGATCGCGCGGTGCGACCGAGGGCTCGGCCTGCGGGGCATCTCGGCGAGAGGTCTTCGATACGCGGCCGGCCACCTGTCGGCGGACGAGCACGAGTACACCGAATGCGAACGGGTGTTGAGAAGGGCAGCCCTCGAGGCTGCCTTCGGTCCCGGCAGCGTTTGCTCTCACCAACCCCGCGGGAGACGCGTTCGGCCCCAGGGCGCACAGGTCGTATCGCAAGCCCGACGCCGTCGTTTCGGAGCGGGCGCGCGGGTCTGCGCGCCCGCTCATCGGGTTCGCTAGCGCAGCGACCTGAACGCCGCTCGCATCTCGTGCGCGAACAGCTGCGGCTGTTCCCAAGCCGCGAAGTGGCCGCCCTCGTCGACTTCGTTGAAATACATCAGGTTGTTGGGATACGCACGTTCTGCCCAACTCCGAGGTGCCTGATAGAGCTCGTCGGGAAACACGCTGATGGCAAACGGGACAGAGATGTTCTTGGCATCGAAGAATCCCGCCTTGTTCTCCCAGTACAGACGAGCCGAGGAGATCCCGGTGTTCGTGAGCCAGTAGAGCGTGATGTTGTCGAGCACGTCATCAAGCGTGAGATCGCTCGACGAGTTGCCCTTGACCACCTGTTCCACGAGCCCGGGCTGCCCGGCGCCATCGCCGTGGTCGAGGATGAACGAGGCGAGGTCCACGGGTGAATCCGCCAGGCCGTACAGCGTTTGCGGCCGCGTCGTCATGATCAGCGCGTAGGCGACATGCTTCGCGTAGAAGTTGCTGAGCTGCTCGTACGCCCGTCGCTCTTCGGCTGACAGACCGGACGGCGCCGCTTCGCCGCGCAGGAACCCGTTGACGAGCTCGGGCGGCGCGGTACCCGGCATGTTGGAGTGAATCCCGAGCAGCTCCGGTGCCGCCTGTTCTCCCATCGATTGCGTGACGGCCGCTCCCCAGTCGCCGCCCTGCGCGACGAATCGCCCATATCCGAGCCGCTTCATCAGATCCACCCATGCGCGTGCGATGTGGGGTGGGTCCCACCCGGGAGAGGTCGGCTTGCCGGAGAACCCGTAGCCCGGCAGCGAGGGGATCACCACGTCGAAGGCGTCTGATGCATTCCCTCCGTGCGCCGTCGGGTCGGTGAGGGGGCCGATGATCTTCAGCTGCTCGATGATCGAGCCCGGCCACCCGTGGGTGACGATCAGGGGCATCGCACCCTCGTGCTTGGAACGAACATGAACGAAGTGAATGTCCAGCCCGTCCACCTCGGTGATGAACTGCGGCAGGGCGTCGAGACGCTTCTGGCACGTCGACCAGTCGTAGTCCGTGCCCCAATAGCGCGCGAGCTCCTGGATCGTCGCGAGCGGCACGCCCTGTGAATCGTCGCTGACCGTCTCTCGCTCTGGCCACCGCGTCGCGGCGATTCGCCTGCGCAGATCGGCCAGCTCCGCCTCGGCGAAGGTCCGCTGAAAGGGATGCACGGCGGCCTGGCCGGTGCCCGCCTGCCGGGTCGCATCGTCGTGGGTGGCGATCGTGCTCATCGCTTGTTCTCCTTTGCGTTCGTGGGGAGGAAGGGCGTCCGCGCCGGATCGGCGAGGCGGGTTCTCCAGGGGTCTCTCCGTCGGTGCAGGACCCCCGTGGTCGGGACGAGCCTGCGGGCTGAACGGCGTTTCTGTCGCTACCGACGAAACAGCCCGTGAGGTCGGCGGGAGGCGGCGCCTCCCGGTAGGGCCTCCGCGAGAGATCGAGCAGAAGCGGCCGAGAACGGTCCCGCGTGGACGGTACCCCTACTCGTGGGGTCCGTACGAACCACGGACCCCACGGCGACGAAAATCGTCGCAAGGAGCGCTGTATTGGGGGAGGTGGACCAGCGCCGCTGCTCGGAGCACACACGTCTCGCGCGGGTGCCCCGAGCTCGGCCTTTTCCCTGCTCAGCCTGCGGCCACGATCCCCTCGCCGCCCACCGCGTCCGGAACCACCAGCGAGCCGATGCTCACGAGCGAGCCGTCCGGCTGGACTTCGAACTCATCGAGCGTCCCTTCCTTGCCGCCCTGTACGTAGAGGAAGCGTCCGGCGCCCAGCCGCGTCCACGGTTCCGGGGTGGGTCGAGGTGTTGCCGAGCTTGGTGAGCGCTCCGCCGAAGCCCTCCGGAAGCCCGTGAGCGACGCGCTGCCGGCGTTGGAGACGTAGTAGTAGCCGTCCGCGCCCGGCCACCCAGCACGCGGCCGCCTGTTCGGTGGCCAGAGAGTCGAGTTGGGAGAGCCGGTTGTTGGAACGCCAGCGAGAAGCTGGCGAACGCGCTCGGGCCCGCCTCGGCGAGCAGCACGTGTCCCTGCGGGTCGAACGTCACGGCGAAGGGCACGGCGCCGGGCAGCGACGTCACGACGGGCGCCGGAGCGAGCGTGTGGGCAGTTGAAGACCTCGACCGACTGCCCCGCGGCCTTGGTCGTGACGATCAGCTTCGAGCCATCGGGCGTGAACGCGATCTGCCCGGGCGTGTGGGTGAACTGTTCGCCGGAACCCGGCGCGGCCTGCGGGAGGCCGAGATCGCGGTGGTTACCCGGTATCGGGTAGAGCCGTCCACGGTCGAGCACGAGTCCCTGGATCGATCCGCCGGCGCCGGCGTTGAGCACGTACACGTAGCCCTCGCTGGTGGTGACGCTGACCGGGAACACGCCTCCCGAGCTGATCACCTGACGGAGCTCCAGGGTCGTCCCGGTGACCGAGAAGACGGAGATCGTGTTGCTGCCCGCGTTGACGGCGAACAAGAGCCCGTCGGCGGAGTCGAGCGCGAGTGCTCCCTGCGAGGCGGTGTGGTCCACGACGGAGCCTTCGAGCTGGCCGCCGTTGCCGCCGGTGTCGTAGACCCCGACCTGGGTCAGCGTGCCTTCGTCCGAGCGGCTGTAGGCGATGACCTGGTTGCCTTCGAGGCGGTCGTTCTGCACGAACACGGCGCCCCCTTCGGCCGACGCGGCGTGCGCCTTGGGCGCACCGAACGCGGACGTCGCGACTGCTGCAGAGGTGGCCAGCGCGGCAAGGGCTGCCGCGCCGAGACGGGCGATGCGATGCATGCGATTCTCCTTCGGAGTCGGTGTGGTCTGCTCGCAGCGCAGTCCAGCGAGCGACCCGCGCGTTACAACCGAGCTGCGGAGGCTGCCCCTACGGGCAGACCGCGGCGATCCCCCACTCGACGACCGCAAGGCTCGCCGTCGCGGGGGCGCGTGTCATGATCCTGCCGGCCAGCCGCCTCCCCGGACGCGCCGGGAGCGACGGGGGCGCGGGCAGTCCCGGCCGCGACCGCTGCCCCGCAACCGACTGAAGGGACGGACCACATCATGCCCACTCTCGAGCCTGTCGATGAGAGCTTCTTCGCTTCGGCGCCCGAGCGCTACTCGGACACGTTCGCGATCGCTCGTCCCGCCGAGCGGTGTGGGACGACCTGGTTGCCGACGAGCCACTGGCGTGGTGTCGAGGGCTGTCGTTGAGCTGGACCTCCGAGCGCCCCTTCGGGGTGGGCACGACCAGGCGGGCGGCGTCGCTGGGAGGGGCGATCAAACTGAAGGAGCGCTACTTCATCTGGGAGGACGCCCACCGGCAGGCGTTCTACGTCACCCACGCCAACCTCCCGCTCTTCAAGCGCTTCGCGGAGGACTATGTGGTCGAGCCCGACGGGGCCGATCGCTGCCGCTTCACGTGGACCTTCGCGATCGAGCCAACAGCGCTCGGCCGGCCCGGGGCGCCGCTGAACGGATTCACGTTCAGGCGCATGTTCGGCGAAACGCGGCGGCACTACGGCGCCGAGCTGAACGACCATCCCTCGCGGGGCGGCTTCGGCCTGGCGGTCGCGGTCGTCCTTATCGCGACCGCCTGTGGCAGCTCCGGGCGCGGACGTTGCGCAGCCGACGAGCTCGCGCCGGGATGCGGCAACGCGGCCTCGCGCGCTCCCGATGGTCCGAGAAGTCGACGGACTTCTGGCAGGAATCCCCCAGAGCGCAAACGCGCTCGGCTCGCCGACGGCGCCCGTCACGCTCCAGTACTTCGGCGACCTCGAGTGCCCGATCTGCCGGAAATTCACTCTCGGAGAGCTCCCTTCGATCATCAATCGCTGGGTGCGTCAGGGAAAGCTGAGGATCGAATACCTGTCGCTCGAAACGGCGACGCACGAACCGGAAGTCTTCAAGCAGCAGCAGGTTGCGGCGCTCGCGGCTGGAAGCCAGGACAGGATGTGGAACTACCTCGAGCTCTTCTACCACGAGCAGGGCAACGAGGACACGGACTACGTCAATGAGGAATACCTGCGGGGGCTCGCGCAGCAGGTTCCCGGATTGAAGCTGGCCGCGTGGGACAAGGCTCGCTCTGACCCCACGCTCAGCGAAGAAGTCAACCGCGATGCGGAACTCGCGGACGCGGACAAGATGACGGGGACGCCGGCGTTCGAGATCGGGCACACCGGTGGTGCGAGCGAACTCGTGCAAACGTCGCCCGTCAGCGAACCAAGAAGCTTCGACGAAGCCATCGAACGGCAGCTGAAGGCCTGACCTCGACCGACGACGGGCGCCTCTATAGTCCGGCGCCCGCGGGCTGCGTAAGCCGGCACGAACGGACTCGCCGATGGATTTCAAGACCGCAAGCGCACACGGCCAGACCTTCCGCTTCTGCGACTCCGGTCAGGGACCACCTGTGGTGCTCTTCCACGGCTTTCCCGACACGCCGATGGGCTGGGAGGACACACGCCTGGCACTCAACGACGCCGGCTTTCGCACGATCGTCCCCTATCTGCGCGGCTATCACCCCGAGACGATCGTCCCAGGTCGCTCCTACGGCGGCAACGAGATCGGTGAGGACGCGATCTGGCTACTCGATGCCCTGGAGCTCGAGCGGGCCACGCTCGTCGGCCACGACTGGGGCGCCTCGGTCGTCTACCGGGCGGCCGCGACTGCGCCCGAGCGGGTGCGCGCCATCTGCCCGGTCGCGATCCCGCACCTGAGCCTGCTCGAGCGATCGCCCGCGCTGGTCTGGGGCGGGCGGCATTTCATCACGCTGCGCCTGCCGACCGGCCCATGGCTCGCCCGGCGCAGGGACTTCGCATACCTCGACGTGCTCATGCGCCGATGGGCACCTGCGTGGTCGGGCCCCGACCGGGAGGCCACGCTTGCGGATGTCAAGCGAGCATTCGCCGATCCGAGGGTGCTGGAGGGCGCGATCAGCTATTACCGCGATGTCTCTCCAGGGGACGGCCTCGGGCGGATCTCGGTACCCGGGCTCGTGGTGGGTGGCACCACCGACATCGTCCCGGCGGAGCTCTTCTCGCGCTCGGTCGAGCTGTTCGACGCTCCCTGCGAAGTGCTGATCGCCGACGGCGCCGGCCACTGGCCCCATCGCGAGCACCCCGAGCTGTTCCAGGAGCGCCTGCTCGCATTTCTCGCCGGCCTGCCGGACTGACGGCTAGGCCGACACGAGCTGCTGGCCGCCGTCGATGTTGTAGGTAGCCCCCGTCAGAGCCGTGTTGCTCATGATGTGGAGGGCGAGCGCGGCGACGTCCTCAGGCTCGACGACGCGTCCGATTGGAAGCGTCGCGCGCAGCTCCTCGCGGCGCTTTTCGAGGTCGTTGCCGAGCACCGACGCCGACAGCGGGGTGTCGACGAAGCCGGCGGCGATCAGGTTGACGCGCACCGGCGCGAGCTCCAGCGCGAGGTTGGCCACCAGCGTGGGAATCGCGGCCGCGACCGTCAACTCGCTTCCTGAGCCGAGGGCCGGTCGGGCGCCCTCAGGGGTCATGAACAGCAACGTCCCTCCCGGCCTGATCCTCTCGGCGGCGTTGCGGGCGACTTCGACGGCGAGCAGGAGCTTGTCACTGAGAGCGTGGCGCAGATCGTCGGACGTCATCTGGAGCAGGCGGCCATAGTGCGGACCCCCGGCGGTGACCAACACGTGGTCGATCTGCTTCGGCAGGCTGGCGAAGAAGCGCTCGAGCTCCACCGCGTCGGTGACGTCGAAGGCGGCGCTGCTGAGCGCTTGCAGATCGTGCACAGCCCGCTGCAGGGCCTCGCCCGGGCGGTGACCGGTGATGATCACGTCGGCGCCTTCGGCACGGGCGCGCGTGGCTGTTGCCAGCCCGATGCCCGAGCTGCCGCCGATCACGACCACGGTCTGCCCGAGAAGCTCAGGGTCGCGGTGCGTGGGAGCGGGTGTGGTCGTGGCGGTCATCGGCTCTCCCTCTGGTTGGGATCGATGGGCTTGTCGGGAGGTTAAGCAGATGTCGGCTGAGCCGCTATATGCTCGCCGCACGTGCACGCGAACCAAGGCGGTGGGCGCCGAAACCAGCCACGGCAGCCACGGCGGAAGCCGCATAGGCGGCGACGGATGCGGCACATCGCGACAGCGCTCGTGCTCGCCTCGGTTGCGCTGAGTGGCAGCGTGCCGCTCGCCACCGCGTCGAGCTCCGACGAGCAGGCCACGCATGCCTACCTACTCGCTCATCAAAGGCTCGTCACGGCGCTGTTGCGTGACACCATCGCGGCGCGTGGCCCCGAAGGCACCGCGGCGGCGCAGATCGCCCGAGAATGCCCCGGAGTGGTGTCCGGGATGCCACACGAACCGCCCCTTGACCCGTTCCCCGCACTTCCGCCCCTCGCCAGGGGCGAAAACGCCCGCCTGTCCGAGCAGAAACAAACGATCGAGGAAGAGCTCGGTGCGGCGGTCAGCCGGGCCGGGAACAGTGTCTTTCGCCCCGCACATGAAGCGTACGATGCCGAAGTGCTCCCGCTCGCGTGGAGCAACCCGGCGATCGCCTCGGAGGTCCGGACCGACGCCACGTCCGGGCTCGAAGCCAGCTTCGCCCCGGCGCCGCCCTTCTGCGCCGACGCGCGAGCGTGGGCCCAGAGCGGCTACCGCACCCTGTCGGCGGCCAGCCGGGAATTCCAGACATCGCAAACAGTGCAGCGGAACTCCGGACGGGTCGAGGCAGGTTCGCTCAGCGCGCTGCTGAAGCCCTTCGAGAATCGGCCAGATCTGGCGCTGATGCGCAAGACCGAAGCGCTCGAATTCAAGGTCCTCGCCAGCTTCGCTCCCAGCGTAGGGGCATTGCGGAACCTGGATCGAGTCGTCGGGTTTGCGCAACCCCGGATCAAAGAAGCCAAACCCGTCACCCTCGGCCGCGGGCGCACCGCCGCCGGAACCCGCTTCGAGGTGAGCACCGGGGCCGGCCTGGCGGCGGCCCTGGCCGGGACATGCCACCACTCGGCCACGGTCGCATACAGCCGGCCGGGCGCTCCTGAAGAGCTGATCGTCGGAGGGCCCAACAACCCGATCTGCGTCTCCTCGCCCCGCTACCGCCACCCGGCTCTGTTCTGCGAAGTGGGCATCGAGACGGTCCAGGGCGCGGCACCGGCCTCGGTGAGCTCGGTCCGGCTCGTGCTCGCCGACCGACGGACGATCCAATCTCGGGTGGTCCGGGTACCGCGACGAGACGGTGGGCCGGCGGGCATCTACGCCCAGGAGATCCGTGGCAGCACGAGCCACGCCGTGTCGCTCCTTGAGCTGGATGGAGGCGGGGGCGTCGTGCTCACGATCGAGCTGCCGCGGTACCGCTGTGTGAAGCCGCGCGGCGAACAGGAAGGACCCCCGAGAATCACGAACCTCGCCAGCGGGAGCACCGCGGGCGGGGAAGCCTTCACGATCAGCGCCTTCGGCAGCTTCAACGACGAGCCCTTCCTCAGCGTGGACACGGGCGTCGACCCCGAACTCAGTGAAGCGTCGGACGAATTCGACACGACCAAGACGTACACCTGGTCGCTGAGGATCGGCTGCGCGCCACACCCCTACGCGATCCTCTACGCAATCCTCCTCCCCCCGGGAGGCTCGGTGGTGGCACAAACCCCCGAAGGTGCCGTCGCGCTGAACGTGGTCCCGCTCGAACGGCGCCTGCACGCAAAGGGGCCCCTCGTCTACGGCGTGTTCAGCGCGCTGCCCTCCGAGCTGACGGTGCTCGGGACGAACGGCGCTCCCGTCTACAGTGAAAACCTGCAGGTGAAGGACACGGAAGTGGCTCAGTTCTGCGCCGGCTACGCGGAACCGTGAGCGAGCTCCGATCTCGTTGGCCGGCGAACGCCTCGTTCAGCTCATGCAGAATTGCTGGAGCCGACAGTCCCATCCGGCATTCGCTGGCCCTGGTGGGATCCGGGGCTCATGCCCGCAGCAGCACCACCTCGCTGCCGAGGAACTCATCCGTTTCGGGGATCGCACGGCGGGGAAGGGGTGTGAAGCCGACGGCGCGAGCCTCGCGCTCGAGCTGCGGGGCCGTGAAGCGCGCGAGCTGCCGCACCTCCACTGCCGAAGGCTCGAGCACGTCGCTGCCGCCGCCCTCGCCGATGACGAAACGCCAGCGCTTGACCTCGATCGTCCGTGCCAGCACCCGCATGGCTGTGGCGTGGCTGACGTACAGGCGGCCGTCACGGCGCACGTGGTCGGCGGGCGGCGGCTTGTCCCCGTCGAGGACGCTGTAGGACGCGAGCGCGGAGACGATCGCGCAGGCGAGCACGCCGTCCGGGCCGCAGATGCTCGCGCGCAGCCGCGAGGAAGCGGGCACGGGGGCCGGGTCCGCCGAAGAGCTGGACCGTCTGCAGGGCGGCCACGCACAGCGCATAGCCGCGCGACGGCAGGTCGAGCTCACGTGCATCCGCGTGGACGACCTCCACCGGGAGCGCGCCAGCCCGGCGCGCGAGCTCGTCCAGCAGCGCTGCGTCCACATCGACGGCCGTCACGGGATGCCCTGCACGTGCCAACGCGAGCGCCACGCGACCGGTGCCACAGCCGACCTCGAGCACCGGGGCGCCAGGTGTGGCGGCAGCCAGCTCGAGCCACAGCGGCAGGTCGGTGCCATAGGCGCCGCACTCGAGGTCGTGCCAGATGACGGTCTCCGCGGGCGACCACACGGGCGAGGCGCTCGCCATCATGCCCACAGGCTGTGCGCCTCACCGCGCGGAACGTCCCGCGCCACCGGCTCACGATGAGCACCCACGCCGGCGGCGGCGGACTCCCGGGACATCATGGGCGGAGTATGCGGCACGGCGCCTCACCTAGCTGCTCAGGGAAGACTGGCGGATCACGTCGTCGATCGCGGCGACCACGGCGTAGAGCCGGCTGTCGCCCGCAGGGATCATGAGTTGACGTGAGATCGCGGTCCAGCCTTTCGGCTTGGCGTGTATCGGTGGTCAACGTTGGACCTACCCGCCTGAGCACTCGACGAACAGCGACGCGCTCCTGGAGTCGCTGCTGGCAGGCACTCTGCGTGCCGCCAGCGCCGAAATCCGCCCGAGTAGGCCTCTACTCGGCCGGCAGCGACGGGGCCGCGACCAAGCGCACGAGCGTGACCTGACCTTCGGCGTCCTCGACCTCGATGGCCGCGGGGACTACACCCTGGGAGGTATCGACCGATATCCGTCTCGGCCCGGAGACGAAGTGCTCCAGGGACTCGGCCGGACCGCCGGGAGAAAGGGCCACGACGAGGATGTCGTCGCGATCGTCGTAGGTGATGCCGGCCAGCACGAGATCCTCGGCCTGAAGCTGGGCGCCGAGCCCGGGAGCGTCGATCTCGACCGTCGCCCGCGTGGTCGCCAGGGTTCGGCTCAGCTCATCGAAGAACGGGCGCCAAGCGTCCGGCTCAGCTCGGTCGTGTCGGCCACGAGGCCGAGCATACGCCCACCGTGACGTTTCCGCGGCGAGCCGGCAGCCCGGCCCGCGAAGTCGCAGCGGCCAGGCTTATCCACTGCGGCGCATATCGTGGCCTGCCATGTCTGAGCTCCGCTTCTCAGCCTCTATGGCTCGCGGCGAGGCCGTGTTGCGCTTTCCCTACGACGAACGCCTGCGCCAACTCCTGCGAGCGATCCCGGGCCGCCGCTGGGATCCGGACCAACGTGTGTGGTGTCTCCCGCTCGAACCCGAGCAGGCGGAGGCGCTCGCGCGCCTGCTGGCGAGCCTGCCCGGGGAGCCCGAGGTGAGCGAGGGGCTCGCCCGCGCGATCGGGCGTCGGCGGGCGAGACGTCGCGCAGATGAGTGCTCTCATCGATCTCGCGCGGCCCGACGAGGACTGGTGGCTCAGCTTCGCCACCGACACTGCGCCCGAGGCCGTAGCCGAGTTGCTCGAGCACCCTGAGGCTCGCTGCCTGCCCGCGATCGGCCGTGCGCTCGTTCCGATCGACGATCGGTCCGCGCAGGTGGTCGAAGGGCTGCGCGCGCGAACCACGCACGTGCGGCTCAGCGATGCCGCTGGTCGCTGCGCTCCTCGCGCACAGCGCCCGCGCGGGGCAGGCCGGGCGGACCGCAGACGGCGAGCAGACCGCGGTCCCGGCAATCGTGATGAGCACTACGACGTCGAGTTTCGCCGCGACCGTCGCGGCGGACATTGGATTCTCGTCGCGCCCGAGCATGCGCCGCTGACGCGCGTGCTGGCCGGTCAGGCCGGGCTGCGTGCGCTCGAGGGTCCTGAAGGCACGCTCGGACTTGCGGCCGACGAGCGCGACGCCGAGCCGCTCCTCGAGCTGGTCCCCCAGCTCGAGGACGCGAGTGTCGACCCGCGGGTGATGGCATGGCTCGAGCACGCAAGCACCTGGCACGGCAACATCGAGGTCGAGGGTCCCAGCGAGGAGCCCGTCTTCCTGCTGCTCGGCGACGTCGCCCGCCTGCCGCGGGTGCTGCGCGAACAGGCCGCGAGCGTGCCGGGCGGAGCGACCGTGCCGCTCACGCTCGATTCATGGCGGCTGATCGAGGAGCGGCTCGACGGTTGGATGAGTGGGGCCGCAAGGCGCTGCATCGCGGCCCTTACCGACGGGCGGCCGGCGCCACCGGCGGTCCTCGAGCTCTCCACCGTTCACGAGGACTCGACGTTCGTGCTCGCACCCGGACACGATCCCTCGCTACTCGAGGCGTTCGCCGCCCTGCAGGGAGCGCTCCCGCGAAGGACCAGACGCGGTCAGGACGGCGACCACGCTCGGCTCCCGGCGATCCGCGCCGACCCGTTCTGCGTGCCTGAGCTCGATCGACTTCATCGCCTCCCGCGACGTCTGGGTCGCTCCCGAGGCACTCGAGCTGCTGCAGGAGGTCCGTGAGCAGCACTCCCGGGCCGCCGGGATCGTGGCACTGTCGGGCGCCACGGACGCGCAACTGGACGTTTGCGGCCTCGGCGGCGAGCTCAAGCCGTTCCAGCGCGCCGGGGTGAGATACCTGCTCGCCCAGCGGCGGACGCTCCTGGCCGATGAGCAGGGCCTCGGCAAGACGATCGAGGCCCTTGCCACGATCGAGGCCGACTCGGCGTATCCGGCAGTCGTCGTGTGTCCGGCCAGCCTCAAGCTCAACTGGTTGCGCGAGCTCGAGCGCTGGCTGCCGGATCGCAGCGTCCAGACGCTCGTCGGTACCGGCCTTGCCCGCCCGAACGCCGACCCCGCCTACACGTCCGTGGGCACCGAGATCACCGTCGTGAACTACGACATCGTTGCCGCGCGGCTGGATGAGCTGCGCAGCCTTGAGCCCCGGGCGCTCGTCCTTGACGAGTCCCATTACTGCAAGAACGCTGCGGCAAAGCGAACGCGAGCGGTTCAACGGCTCGCCGCTGTCTTGCCCCACGATGGACTCGCCTCGCCCTCACCGGCACGCCCGTCATGAACCGCCCCGCAGAGCTCATCTCCCAGCTGCGGATCCTCGGGCGGCTCGGGGACTTTGGCTCCGGCGCACAGTTCGGCAAGCGCTTTCGCGGGCCCGATGCCCACCTGCGCCTGCACTGGCATCTTCGCTCGCGCTGCTTCGTGCGTCGCCTGAAGGCCGACGTCCTGCCGCAGCTGCCGGCGAAGACGCGCGCGATCGTGCCGGTCGAGCTCGACAACGAGCCCGAGTATCGACTCGCCGAGCGCGATCTGGTCGCATGGCTTCAGAGTCAGCCGCTTGACCTGGGCGAGCTCCGGGCGAAGGTCGCGGCGGCGCTGCGCGCCGAGCGTCTCGTGCGGCTGAACGCGCTCAAGCTGCTTGCCGCGCGCGGCAAGCTCGCGGCCGCGCTCGCCTGGATCCATGACTTCTGCTCCTCGGGCGAGCGGCTCGTCGTGTTCGCCCACCACCGTGAGATCCAGCGCGCTCTGCTCGGACGCTTCCCCTCGGCACTCCACATTCTGGGTGAGGACAGCCACGCTGCCCGGGACGTCGCGTTGCGCGCCTTCCAGGCACCGGATGGGCCTGGAAACCAGCTCATCGTATGTTCCATCGAGGTAGCGGGACAGGGCCTCACCCTGACCCGTTCCTCGAACGTTGTGTTCCTCGAGCTCGACTGGACGCCCGCCAAGCACGACCAGGCCGAGGACCGCTGTCACCGAATCGGCCAGGAGGACTCGGTCAACGCTTCCTACATCCTCGCTGCGGGCACGATCGACGAGACCATCGCGACCCTGCTCGAGCGTAAGCGAGCGGTGATCGGGGCGGTCACCGACGGCCGCGAGGATGATGAGGAGGGCGTCGTCGACGCGCTCGTGCGCGAGCTCAGAGGCGCGCCCTACAAGCGCCTGCGCGCCGTTGCGTGACCGGGGTCGCGGGAGAACCGCGCACGCAGGAACGTGCTCGTTCACCCTGTCCCGGACGCACCGGTGCCGGCTTGTCTAAGGGGTCGAGTACGTGAACGTCGTCGGCTTGCTCTTCGCGCCGTTCACCAGGGCTCGCACCTTCACCGGTGGGGCCTTTGCGATGGCGGGCGGGGTAACGGCGGTGCAGGTCGTCGTGCCGGCGCATTCAACATCGCTGGCCACGCCTTTGCCGAAATCGATCGCCGTGCTGCCCACTCCGGCGGCGAAACCTGTTCCCGTCAACGTGACCGGCGTACCCCCGGCCCGCGCGCCGGTCTGTGGGCTGAGCGACGTGATCGTCGGCGAGGCGTACTTGAACACCGCCTTCGCCTCGGGCGGGCTCGACCCTTGGGCGGTGACGACGGCGACCGGCTGCCGGCCGCTGGTGCCCGGCGGGCTGACGGCGGTCACCTCTCCGGAGGAGACCAGGTGCACTTCACTCGCTTCGGCGCCGCCCACCTTGACCGCCACGACCGTCGTGAGATTGGAGCCGTAGATCTTCAGCCCGGTGCCGCCTGCCGCGGGCCCTTTCGCGGGCTGCACACGCTCCACCTTCGCGCTTTCGTCAAAGCGTTCGCGGGTGACATCCATGATGTGAACTTCCGAGCCAACCTTCTTGTGGTAGTAGAGGGTCGTGCCGTCGGTGCTGATCGACGGCGCCTCCGCGAAGGGGGTGATGGCCGCGATGTTTTCGACGAACCCAAACGGTTCCGAGACGCGCGAGCGGGCGGCGCGGTAGATCGAGGGTTCCGCACCCCCCTTGGGCGAGGCGGCGGTGAAGAACAGTTCGAGTTCATTGCCGGTCACCGCTGCGCCGTACACGAGTCCGGCGGTCTGGTTGACCGAGTTGAGCTCGCTCGCGCTGTTCGGCGCAACGGCGAAGCTCCCGTTCGGAAGACGTTCGTAGGCGACCAGACTCGCACTCGACGGTGCCGAGCCGCCGCTGAAATCTCCGACACTCACATAGAGCATCTGACCGTCGGGGCTGACCCCGGCGTCGAAGTCGATCAACCCCGCGTGCGCACCCGAGATCCCGTTCACGATGTGTACTCCGGTGACGAAGCCCCCGAAGAAGCTGCCCGCGTAGATCGTCGAGAGCGTTTCGAAGTAGGTCCGGGTGGTGGTGAAGAACAGGTTGCCTTCGTCATCGAGCGACGGCGCTCCCGACAGGGCGCCGCTCACGTTGACTTCTTCGCCGAGGATTTCGCCCTGGAAGGCGAACGTCCCGGCTCCGGCGGCGGTCGCGTACTGCAGCCTGAAGGCTTCTTCCTGCTCGGAGCTGTTGAACAGCAGGTAGTGCCCATCGGAGCTGATGAACGGCTCCTCGGCGCTCGCCGAATCGCCTTCGATGCTCAACGCCTGAGGGTTGGCGAAGGGCCCGAAGGACACTTCCGCCGCTGCCTCGCTGGCGCCCGCGCCGAGCCCGGCCAGAACCGCGACCACCCCGCAGACATGTGCCGCGGTCCCACCCCTCATGCCCGTAGAGACTACGCCCATGGGGCCCCGTTGCCAATGCGTGGTGCCGCCTGCGCCGCTCGGCCGGGCTTCGGAGCAGTCCTCGGGCGGCCGTCACAGGCTCCGCGTTCGGCCACGGTGCGCTGCCACGGTGTCGGGGATATGCTCGCCCGAAACCCCCGAGGAGAGGACACACGATGGCAGTCGGTATAAGACTCAAGTTCGCCGGCGGAACGCAGGAGCAGTACCAAGCCGTGCACGACACCGTGAACGCGAGTAGCCCGCTCGGCAGGGCCGACGGTTTGCTCGTTCACTCAGCCGGCCCGATCGACGGTGGCTGGGGCGTGATCGACTTCTGGGAGTCCGCTGAGGCTTTCGACCGCTTCACCCAGAACAAGCTCATGCCAGTCATCCAGCAGCTCGGCGACCGTGGCTTTCCGAACCCGCCGGAGCGCAAGGATTTCACAGTCCACAACCTCGAGCAGCACGGCGACTGAGCGCGCAAGCCCGCCGGGGTTGCGCACAGGCTGCCCCGACGCGCTTTAGGTCATCATCGCAGCGACGCGCGGCGTCATCGCTTGTGCGTTTGAGTCCACCGATGTGAATTGACCGGAATCAGTCCCCCCAAACTGGCCGTTCGTGACCGTGTAGTACCTGCCCTGGTGTGTGAATGGCGCGCCTGACCAGAGACCAACAACGACGTCAAGTGGCTCATCAAGGCGTTCGGCCCTGACCCTGGCATCGCCCTGCTCGCCAAAAGCCTCGTACTCCTCGAGCGCCTGGGATCCGAGCCCGGCACCGAAGGTCGCGCGCCCTCCAGATAGGACATCCAGAGAAGCGAGCTCGCGCGCAACCTTCCACGGCCGCCGACGAGGCAGCGCGACCACCCCTGGTCGAGCTCGGAAACATGGCCGAGCGGTCGGGCTGGGACGGCGTCTTCGTCTGGGACCATGTCGCCTACCGTGAGTCGGGTTGGCCTGTCGCCGACCCGCAGGTTGCCGTGGCCGCGCTTGCTGCAACCACGAAGCACGTTCGCCTCGGCTTCTGGTATGTTCGCGCCGCGCTTGTATCTTCGCGCCGCGCTTGTCGGCGCGAAACGGCCCAGGGGGAGCCTCGGGGCCTCACTGTGGGGGGGAATGGAGTCCTGGTGGTGAGACTACGATGGGGCGTCCTGCTGGTGCTGGCGGTCGTCGGCGCCTTCTCCTTCAGCGCGAGCGCGTTCGCGGAAAGCACGACGTTCACGCCCACAGGCGGTGGCGAGCAGGAATACGTCGTGCCTGCGGGCTTCACGCAGATCGAAGTGTCCGCGGTCGGCGGTGCCGGCCACGCCGGACGCTCGTGCGACTCGGCGAATGAACCCGCCGGCGGGGCGGGCGCGAAGGCGACCGCGCAGCTCACGGTGAAACCCGGCCAGAAACTGTATGTCGACTTCGCTGGTGGCGGCGCCGGCGGCAACGAAGCCAATGGCTGCGGGAAGGTGGGCGGCGCCGGGGGCGATGCCTCAGATCTGCGCGAAGAACCGGGGGGCAATGCCCTGAAATCGCTCCAGTCGCGTCTTCTGGTGGCCGGCGGTGGCGGCGGTGGCGGTGGCGGTGAAGGTGAAGAGGAAAACGAGGGCGGCGGCTGTCCGGGTCCATACCCCCAGTGCTTTGTTGGCCTCGGCGGCGCGGGTGGAAGCTCCGGGAGCTCGGCGCAGGCCGGCAAACCGGGAGACACGAACCAACCCGGAGCAACCGCCGGAGGTGGAGGTGAAGGCGGCGGCAGTGCCTCCGGAGGCAAAGGCGGCTCTGCAGGCACAAGCAGCGGCGCTGCGGGCTCAAGCGGCGTCCTCGGCGAAGGTGGCGCCGGGGCTGCGCGGCAAGAAGGTTGCGTATGCGGCATCAGCGGTCCGGGCGGAGGGGGCGGAGGCGGCTACTACGGCGGCGGGGGCGGGGGCTCGGACGACCACGCCGGCGGCGGCGGCGGCGCGGGCTCGAGCTACATCGCCCCCCCGAATACAGGCAACATCGCCACCGCGAGCGCGAGCGAACCCCAGCAGGTCACGATCACCACGATCGTGGCCGTCACCGGGGCGACGGGACCCACCGGACCCACGGGACCCACGGGCCCCACCGGACCGACGGGGCCCGAAGGGCCCGCCGGACCGCAGGGCGTGACCGGCGCAACGGGGGCCACGGGTCAGAACGGGACAAGCGGAGCAAAAGGCGCGACCGGGCCAACGGGACCCACCGGGGCAAGCGGAGGCAACGGAGCCAACGGCGTGACCGGAGCCACAGGCCCCACCGGCCCGACCGGGCCCACGGGAGCCAAAGGAGCCAACGGCGCGACAGGAGCCGCAGGCGCCACGGGCGGCAAAGGCGCAGCCGGAGCGACCGGGGCCAGCGGAGCCACAGGCAGCGCGGGTAAAACGGGTGCCACCGGCCCGGCCGGCAACGCCGCGATCGCGAACTTCGCCAGCTTCGAAGGCGTTCAGAGCGGCCAGTGCCTGAGCTTCGCGGAGTCTGACGAGTCCGGCCACGGCTCCTGCCCGGCGAAAACCAGCGGCCCCTCGAGCAGCACCCTGCTGAGCGGACCGATGCCGCTGAGCGGCGCCGTGGTCAGCAACCTGTACGCGGAAACGAACGCCGTGCTGAGCGGCAAAGACTCGGCCACCGTCGCGGTTATCGACAACGCGACCGGGACGACGCTGCTCTCCTGCACGGTCGAAAAACCGAACAACAGCTGCTCGAACACCGGCTCATCGCCTCCGGTGTCCGCTGCTCACAGGCTCGAGGTCAGGGTCACGGCCACCGGCTCGAGTGCCAACTACAAGGCATGGCAGGTGAGCTTCCGCTACTAGGCGGAGCAAGTTCCCATGAGACTGCGAAACGGCTTCTTGGGCGGGGGCGTCGGACTGGTGTTGGTGGCCGCGGGGGTGCTCGGCCCGAGCGCGAGCGCGATGGCGGAAACCAAAACGGAAACGTTCCTGGCCACAGGCGGCGCTGAACAGACCTTCCCGGCCCCGGTGGGCGTGACGCAGATCGAAGTCAGCGCCGTCGGCGGGGACGGAGGCGAAGGCAGCAGTGCGTGCTTCGGATCTCCTGGAGGCCACGGCGGGGTGGTGACTGCGACGCTCTCTGTGACCGGCGGCAAAACACTGCACGTCCGCTTCGGGGGAAGCGGACAGGGCGGGGGCGAAGGAGCATGCGACGGCGGCCCCGGTGGCGGCGCATCCGAGTTGGTGGACGGGGAAACGCCGCTGCTTGTGGCGGGCGGAGGTGGCGGCGGCGCCAGCGGAATACCAACGGACGTCCTGGTCTGCAAAGACCCCAACACCCCGTGTGGCGGCGGCCTTGGAGCCGCAGGTGGTTCGGGCGGGAGCGCCCAGGCGGGAACACCCGCTGGGACTGGAGCCATAGCAGGCGGTAACGGGGCCGACGGCGCCCCCGCGCTCGAAGAGGTTTGTGAATTCGACATAGAACTGGGAGTGACGTGTAAATCCCACGTCTATGAACTGGGCGGAGCCGGTGGCGAAGGCGGCAGCTCGTCAGCGGGGAACGGCGGCACAGGAGGATGCGGGGCGGGCTCGCCCGGGACCCTCGCGGCCAAAGGCTCACCCGGTAGCGGCGGAACCGGCGGCGGAACCGGCGCCAGATGTACGGGTGGTGGCGGTGGCGGTGGCGGCTTCGGTGGCGGTGGTGGCGGCGCCGGCGGCGGCTATGCAAGTGGTGGCAGCACCCTGCTGATCGGTCCTGGCGGCGGTGGCGCCGGATCGAGCTACGTCGACACCGACAGAGGTTCGGGCAGCGTCACCGCCAACACGAACGCACCGCAGGAGATACTGGTCAGCTACACGGTCCCTGCCACCGGAGCGACCGGTCCTACGGGACCGGAAGGCCCCACAGGATCCACCGGAGCGACCGGGCCCACCGGGCCCCAGGGCGTGACCGGAGCGACCGGACCAACCGGCCCCCAGGGCGTGACGGGCACGACCGGACACACGGGAGCGACCGGGGCCACAGGGCAGAACGGCCAGAACGGGACGACCGGAGTCGAAGGCGCGACCGGGCCCACCGGACCCACCGGAGCGAGCGGAAGCAACGGCGCGACGGGAGCGACCGGCCCAACCGGGCCGGTCGGGGCCACGGGACCCAGCGGAACCAACGGTGCGACCGGCGCCACAGGCGCCACGGGAGCCAAAGGCACCACCGGAGCGGCCGGCGTCAGCGGCGCCACGGGCAGCACGGGAAACACGGGCGCCACCGGCCCGGCCGGCAACGCCGCGATCGCGAACTTCGCCAGCTTCGACGGCGTTCAGAGCGGCCAATGCTTGACCTTCGCGGAGTCCGAGGAGTCCGGCCACGGCTCCTGCCCGGCGAAAACGAGCGGCCTCTCGAGCAGCGCTCTCCTGACAGGCCCGATACCAGCCAACGGGGCCGTGGTCGGCAACCTGTATGGGGAAACGAACGCGACGCTGAGCGGCAAAGACTCCGCCACCGTGTCGGTCATCGACAACGCGACCGGAGCCACCCTGCTCTCCTGCACGGTCAACGCGACGAGCAAAGGCAGCTGCTCCAACAGCGCCACATCTCCTCCCGTGTCCCCTGGTCACAGGATCGAGGTCAAGATCACAGCCAACGGCCTCAGCTGCAACAACCGGGCCTGGCAGGTTAGCTTCCGCTACTAGAACGCCTTCCCGCGAGTCCCTCCCGCCGTTCGTCGTGTGATCGGCCCCAACGCGGCCTCGGCCACGGCCGTCTCGACCGCACCGTTGCCGAGACGCAGCGGCCCGTTGGTCCGGCGGTGTGCCGGTTCGGGGCCGCAGTCGAGGACCATCCTTCGATCAAGGGCCCCCACGCCGTCCCGCTCGAAGCGTCGCCGACGGAGTAGCGAGTGCCCCCGCCTGGATTCGAACCAGCGACCCTCGGATTAGAAGTTGTCCCCTGAGGCCAGACGCGGCACAGAAGGACCAAATGACGCTCCAGTTAGACCGTGTTGGGCAGAGTCGTATTTGCCGAGTCGGGGACCAAATTCGGGACCTAAGGTCGCACGCGCAGTCAGCCGCCGAAAGCAGCGGTTCGGGGGTTGTGAGGGTCGCCCAAGATGTCTCACTCGCCGAGACGTCCCCGTTGAACAGAAGCGGATGCGTAGCGAATGCCAACAGGATTCAGAACCCGCGACCCTCGGATGAGAAGCTGCTCCAGTGAAGTATCCTTCGACCACTTCTATCGATCTCGGCATTTTGGGGGCACGATGCGCAGTCGCAAGGTAGCGCTGGCAGCCGTCTGTTGCGGCGGGCTATGGGCGGTGTGCGTGCCCACGGGGTTCGCCCAGTCTCCCACAGCACACAAGGTGACGCACCGTCGGCACAGGGGACGCCGAGCCGCCCGCCGCTTGGCGGGCAAACCGAAGCCGGCGGCGTGGACTCTGAGCGAATACTCGAAGGGAAAGCTGCACAAGCTCAAGGCTGGGAGCCCCTATTACGGACTGCTCTACCGCTACGGCGTCGGGCTCCAAAGCCACAAGGAAGTCCACGGCTACAAATGGACCGAAGCTCGGACGTTCGAATGTGAAGAGGGCTCGGCGTCGGGCACCGTGCAGTCCAACAGCGTCGCCAGCCCGGAAGTCGCGTTGGAAAAGCCACTGGAATACGGGAGGTGCCCTGAACTATCGACCTATCATCCCGACCAGTTGATCGAAGAATTCACGCCGTGGTCCTCGTCTGAGGTGAGGTTCAACCTGCTTCCGGCGCGCTTGACCCTCGAAAGCGGAGACGCGCGCCTGACACCTGGCAGCGACTTCGAAGTCGAAGTCGTGGATCTGATCGGCGGGGAGACCACCTGCAAGTACTTCTCGCTGAACCCGATGGTCGGAAGCGTCACACCTGGGGAACCGGGCGAGGCACAGCAACTGGGCTTCAATTTCTCCGCCAAATTCGCGCCCGAGCAGTTCGGTGGACCCTGCCCGGAAGAAGCGTACGTCTTCCTCTTGATGCGTAGCCACGTCGGGCCCTACGGTCCTGCGATGTTCGCGGAGTACGGATAGAACGGGTACGGCGACCGGTTCGCGCCCTCCTGTGAGGCGCAGCTCACCCTCGGGCGCCGCGATGGGCCCAGGCAAAGACAACGGGACCCGAGCTATCCGCCGTTGAGGGAGCTCGACCCGAACGCCCGTTCCGCGACTCGGGGATCCTGTTCTCCCGCCAGGAAGTCGGGCGAACTGCGTTTGCGAGGAAGCGGTCGCGACATCGCCCGGCGGGCCGATCGAGCGCGGTGGTGGTACCGGTGACGCCCGTATCAGTGAACGGTCACGCGGCGCGTTGCTCGGTCGCCTCCCGGGAATCGCGCCCATGCCGTAGCGCGGCAGGTCTCGAATAACCCTCAGCGGGCCTCGGCATCCAGCATGCGCCCCAGCTTCTCGACGAGCCCTTCGAACAGCGGGTAGACACCTGGTCCATGAGCAGGGCGCCGCCCCAGATGATGCTCGAGGTCCGCCAGATTCGCCGGAAGCGTGGCTCCGACTGCCAGAGCACGTCCCAGCCGTCGGCGGTGAACACGCGCCTGCCCTCCATTAGCGGCCGCGCGAACACAAACGCCGCCGGGCGCTGCGCAGCGAGGCTGGCGAGGAACCAGACGCCCCACGCTCCGGTGATCAGCCCCTCCTTGGCGAGCAGGAACCGGGGATTGTGGGCAATCAATGACGCGATGATCGAGACCACGAAGCTCGCGAGCACGAGAACCGAGACGGTGTCGAGGCGACCGGTGATGCGCAGACTGACGAGCGCCGAGGCGTCGGTCAGGTCCATTAGAACTCCCGGGAGATCGATCTTGCAGGCAGCCCGACGCCAGAAGTGGGCCTGGAGGTCTTGACACCGGATCGCGATCGGCCCCTCGTGACGTGCTCAGCCATTTGGGGGGTGGTTGGAGATTGAGCCGGCTCAGGGGGCTTGGCGATATCTGGGGCTGCCTTGATGCTGGGTACGAGCGCGCCGATCAGGATCGCGCCGCCGGCGAAGATGCCGGCCGAGACCCAGAACGCGGTCGTGTAGCCGTGCACGGCAGCGGCGGCCAGGTGTGAGCCGGGCACGTGCGTGTGCGGGTAGGAACGCACGGCACTGGCGAAGATCGTGCTCAGTCCCGAGGCGCCGACGGCGCCGCCGACCTGCTGCATAGTGTTGACCATCGCCGAGGCGACGCCGATGTCCGCGGGAGGCACCTTGTAGGTCGCGGTGAACATCGCCGGGGCGATCGTCGCGCCCATCCCGACCCCGAGGACCACCAGCGCGGGCAGCACGTGGGCGCCATAGCTCGCACTCGGGCTCAGCTGCGCTAGCCACGCCATTCCGCCGGCACCCATCAGCATCCCGAACGTCATCAGAGGTCGTGGCCCGACGCGTTTGAGTAGCACGTTTTGCACGGTCATCGAGGTCACGACCATCGCGACGGGCAGCGGCAGGAACGCCAGCCCAGTCTGGATCGGCGTGTATCCCTTGGTGTTCTGCAAGAAATAGGTGAGGAACAAGAACGCGCCGAACATCGCCGCGCTGGCGACCCCGACTGCGACATACGAGCCACCACGCGCGCGGTCGCCGACGATCCGCAACGGCAGCAGCGGATGCCGAGCGCGCGACTCGATCGCCACGAACACGCCGAGTAACGCGGCCGAGGCGATCAGCAGGACGATCGTAATCGGGTCAGACCATGAGTGCGTCTCGGCGTTGGAAAAGCAGTACACGAGCGCGAACAAGCCCAGCGATGCGGTCGCTGTGCCGGGGAGATCGAGCGCCGGGCGCTCGCTCCGACGGTCGTTAACAAGCAGCCGCAGTGCAGCGAGTGCCGCGGGCAGCGCGATCGCGAGGTTCACGAATAAGGTCAGCCGCCACGAGAACACCTGGGTCAGCACGCCGCCGATGAAGAAGCCGGTCGCGGCGCCTGCCCCGGCGATCGCGCCGAACACGCCAAACGCCTTGCGACGCTCGTCGATGTCTTCAAAGGTGGTCGTCAGCAGCGCCAGCGCCGACGGGGCGAGGATCGCGCCGAACGCGCCTTGCGCGGCGCGAGCGGCGATCAGGATTGGAAACGAGCCGGCGGCGCCACCGACTCCCGAGGCGATCGAGAACCCGACAAGGCCGCCGATGAATGTCCACTTGCGCCCGAACAGGTCCCCGAGCCGACCGCCCAAGAGCAGCAGCGACCCGAACGCCAGCGCGTACGCGGTCACGACCCATTGGCGGTTGTCGTTGGAGAAATGCAGTGCCCGCTGAGCCGACGGAAGCGCCACGTTGACGATCGTCGCGTCGAGCACGACCATCAGCTGCGCGAGGCCGATCACGGCCAGGATCCGCCACCGCCGCTCGAACTGGGAAACGCCTGGCTTACTCATCATCCAACTCCTTGATCGAGGACTACTGCACCCCACAAGACAAGACGGCAGCCCCGGCTGTGACACCTCCCAGTGCACCGCGCGGTGCACCTCGAAGCGCTCAGCAAGCCACTCCCGGCGATCCGCTGTGACGTTTCTTCCTTCAGCACTGTCAGCGGCAGTAGACCCCGCGGAAAGCCGCTTCAGCGACGCCGAGTGAGCCGCGCTCGCGCTGACGGAGGCCCGTAACCCGGGACGCGGGCACCGCCGGCGAATGGGCACCCCGCCACCGCCTGCAGGGATGCCCGGTTCCGCTCACCCACCGGACTGAGGCAGCTTTCATTGCTTCGGCACTGCTGCCGCGCTTCGGGATTGGGCACACGGCGCGTAGGGCAAGGTGTCACAGCCGGCGCTTCTGTCTTGTCTTATGGGATGCAGGTGATCCCTCGATCAAGGAGTCAATGATGAGAGTGTTTGTGGCAGGAGCGACGGGAGCAATTGGACGGCAGCTCGTGCCGCGTCTGGTCGCCGCGGGTCACGACGTCACAGGAATGACCCGCAGCGAGTCAAAGCAGGCGATGATCCGCGACCTGGGTGCCGCGCCGGTGGTGGCGGATGCCCTTGATCCCGATCAGGTCGCGGCGGCCGTGGGAAGCGCAAGGCCGGAGGTGATCGTCCATCAGCTGACCGCTCTGGCAGGGGTCGAGCGCTACACGGAACGCGATGCCGCGCTGACCAACCGCCTGCGGACGGAGGGCACCGACTACCTGCTCGCGGCCGGGCACGCGGCCGGGGTGCGGAGGTTTGTGGCCCAGGGGGTAGCGGTCTTCGGCGCGTATGCCCGCAACGGCGGGCCGGTGAAGAGCGAGCAGGACCCGCTCGACCCAGTGCCAGTGCCTGAGATGCGAGCGACGCTGGGCGCGATCCGTCATCTCGAGGCGGCGGTCCTTGAAGCCCAGTGGACGGAGGGGATTGTGCTGCGCTACGGCGCCTTCTATGGCCCGGGCACATCGCTGGCTCGCGGCGAGGAGCAGTTCGAGCTGATCCGTAGGCGTAAGTTCCCCGTGGTCGGGGACGGCGGCGGCGTATGGTCGTTTATCCACGTCGCCGACGCGGCGGAGGCGACCGTCGCAGCGGTCGAGCACGGCAGCCGCGGTGTCTACAACGTGGTCGACGATGACCCGGCCCCGGTCGCCGAGTGGCTACCGGCGCTGGCGCAGACGCTCGGCGCCAAGAAGCCGATTCACGTGCCGCGGTTTATCGGGCGGCTGTTCGCTGGCGAGGCCGGGGTGATGATGATGACCGAGGTCCGCGGCGCGTCGAACGCCAAGGCCAAGCGCGAGCTTCAGTGGCGCCCAGCGCATCCGAGCTGGCGGCAGGGGTTCGCAGCGGCATGACAGATCGCGAGCTACTCCCAGGGCTCCGACCGGTCGCGTTCGCGATCGCGTGCCGGATGCCGGGCAGCGTCGCCAAGGTCGGCGTTCCCCCGGTCTGGGCTCGCAGCTGTCACAGCCGCGGCTCCCGTGTTGTCTTGTGAGGGGCGGGTAATCCTCAATCAAGGAGTCAATGATGAAAGTGTTTGTGGCAGGAGCGACGGGAGCAATTGGACGGCAGCTCGTGCCGCGTCTGGTCGCCGCGGGTCACGACGTCACCGGAATGACCCGCAGCGAGTCAAAGCAGGCGATGATCCGCGACCTGGGTGCCGCGCCGGTGGTGGCGGATGCCCTTGATCCCGATCAGGTCGCGGCGGCCGTGGGAAGCGCAAGGCCGGACGTGATCGTCCATCAGCTGACCGCGATTCCAGCGATGTTGGACATGCGTCACTTCGATCGCGATTTCGCGCTGACCAACCGCCTGCGGACCGAGGGGACGGATCACCTGCTGTCGGCCGGACAGGCGATGGGGGTGCGGCAGTTCGTGGCCCAGAGCTACGGCGCGTGGCCGTACGCACGCATCGGCGGGCCGGTGAAGAGCGAGGAGGACCCGCTCGACCCGACTCCCGCGCGCGAGATGCGTCGGTCGCTTGCGGCGATCCGTCACCTCGAGCAGGCGGTTCTCGGCGCTGACTGGACCCAGGGCATCGTGCTGCGCTACGGCGCGTTTTACGGGCCAGGCACATCGATGGCGGCTGGCACGGAGCAGGTCGAGCTGGTCCGCACGCGCAAGTTCCCGCTGGTCGGCAACGGCGGCGGCGTGTGGTCCTTCGTCCACGTCGCCGACGCGGCGGAGGCGACCGTCGCGGCGGTCGAGCATGGCAGCCGCGGTGTCTACAACCTCGTCGACGATGACCCGGCTCCGGTCGCCGAGTGGCTACCGGCGCTGGCGCAGACGCTCGGCGCGAAGAAGCCGGTGCGCGTGCCGCGGTTCATTGGGCGATTGTTCGTCGGGGAGGCCGGGGTGATGATGATGACCGAGATCCGCGGCGCGTCGAACGCCAAGGCCAAGCGCGAGCTTCAGTGGCGCCCGGCGCACCCCAGCTGGCGACAGGGGTTCGCGGAGCTCTCCGGGGCACGCACTCCGGAGCGGCCAGAACTCGCGGCGGCGGCATGACCGATCGCGAGCGACTGCTTGACGAGCTGCGGCCGGTCGCGTTCGCGATCGCCTACAGGATGCTCGGCAGCGTCTCCGAAGCCGAGGACATCGTCCAGGAGGTGCTGCTCGTGCTCCACCGCGCGCTCGAGGGCGGGGAGCAGATCCAGTCGCCGCGCGCGTTCGTGGCGACGGTCACGACTCGGCTAGCGATCAACGAGCTGCGCTCCGCGCGCGCCCGTCGCGAGCGATACGTCGGCGAATGGCTCCCGGAGCCAATCATCACCGATGGCCACGATGATCCCGCCGGGCACGCTGAGACAGCCGACTCGCTGTCACTGGCAATGCTGGTGCTGCTGGAGAGCCTCTCGCCTGAGCAGCGCGCCGTGCTGCTGCTTCATGACGTGTTCGACTACGACTACCCGCAAATCGCCGAGATCGTCGGGAAGAGCCAGGACAATGTGCGCCAGCTCGCTACTCGCGCCAGACGCCATGTCGAGCAGCGCCGGCCCCGCTTCCAAACGACGCGTGAGCAGCGCGACGAGTTGGCACGGCGGTTCTTCGGCGCCGCCGAGCAAGGTGATCTCGCGTCGCTCGAGGCGTTGCTCGCTCACGACGTGGAGCTGACCGGCGACGGCGGCGGTAAGGCCCCGGCGCTCGCGCGGTCGCTGCGCGGGCGCAATCGCGTCGCGCGCACGCTCATCAACTGGCTCCGCTTGGTCGCCCGCCTTCCGGGGGTGTCGTTGCGCCCAGTCGAGGTCAACGGCGGCCCCGGAGCGCTCTTTCTCGACGCACACCAGCGGGTGATCAGCGTGTGGTCGCTCGAGATCAGCGACGGCCAGATCAGGAGCATCAGCGCGATCGTCAACCCCGACAAGCTTACGCACGTCGGGCCCCTGGCCGACCTCAAATCGTTACTGAGGTCTGCGCGATGAAATCGGTGCCGCCTTTGCAGCTTCGCCCGCGCAGCCCTCCGGAGCCGCCCGTAACGGCGGACTTCGTGCCCCAAGCGGGCACTCTCCTCCAGATCGCGTGAGTGCATGTTCGTGGCACCGGGTATCACCCGACTGTCCGATCGATTCCGCCGGCGCCGAACCGCCGGCGCCGAGAAAGGAAGAGCGATGCAGACCGAGAGCAGAAGCCAGCGGATTGCCGTCACGGGAGCCACCGGTCGGCTCGGATCGCACCTCGTCGAAATCCTCGCGCATCGAGGACACGATGTAGTCCCGATCGCACGCTCCACGGGTGTCGACGTGGTCAGCGGCGAGGGGCTCGATGAGGCGCTCGTCGGGACCGAGACGATCATCGACACGGCCACCGGGCCCTCGCCCGACCAGGACGAGGCGACGGCATTCTTCACCGCCTCGGCGCGGAACCTGCAACGAGCCGGCGCCGGAGCCGGGGCGAAGCGGATCGTCGTCGTCTCGATCATCGGCATCGACAAGTTCCAGGGCGGCTACAACGCGGCCAAGATGGCGCAGGAGCAGACACTGCTCGAAGGCCCGCTACCGGTCCGGATCGTTCGCGCGGCACAGTTCCACGAGTTTGTCGATCCGCTGGTCGGGTGGACGATCCAGGACGGCGTCGCCTACGTGCCCGAGATGCGCACGCAGCTCGTGGCCGCCCGCGTCGTCGCCGAAACGCTCGCCGACGCGGCCGAAGAGCCGGAGATCGAGAACGGCAGGATCACCGAGGTCGCAGGCCCGCAGGAGGAGCGTCTCGCAGACGCGGCAGCGGCGCTCTTCACCAGCCGAGGTGACTCGCTCGAGATCCGCGCGAGCCGTGGCGGTCCGCTCGCGGAGCCCGGCGACCCGGACGCCGCGGCCTATGCGGAGGGCGCCGCGCTGCCCAACCCCGGCGCGAAGCTCGCCGGGCCCAGCTTCGAAGAGTGGCTCGCCACGGCCAAGGCGTAGGTCCTCACCACCGTACCCGGGGAACGCTGGCCGGCTCCCCCGTCCGGGACGACGCCCGGAGTATCTCGTGCATTCACGACAGCTCGAACGGTTCCGATCAACACATGCGAACCCAGGCCCATCGTTCCATAACGGCCCCACACCGTCCCGCTCGCAGCCGCGGCGCGGCGATGGTGCCGCAAGGCAAACTCGCTGCGCAGCCGAGACGGCGAGCCACGCCGGACGGTTGCACCATGTGGACACGGCAGGGCACTGGTGGACGACGACTCCTTCGCGTGAGCAAGTTCGCCCGGTCGCCCCCTAGATGGTCGACGCTCCCTTGATCAGGAGCCAGCCCCCTACCCCGAAGGAGATGAGCAGCACGATGCTCCGTGCGTGGCCGCCGGCCCATTCCTCAACCCTGCGCATCAGCGCGCGGGCGGCCGAGGGGTTCACAACGCAGATCGCCAGGACGATGATCGGCATGGCAAACCAGATCGCGTTGTAGATCCCGATCTCGAGCAGCCCACCGCGAACGTCCGGTTCTTGGGAGACGATCAGATCGAGGGCGACGAGGTAGAGGAGCCCGGGGATGTGCGTCGCAGGGCCCGCGAGCGCCGCACTGCGGGGGGTGATGTTGCGCTGCTGATGGCGCTCCCTTCGGCCTCTCGTCGGGCGATCGTTAGTGACGGCTCCTACGCTGACGCGCCCAGCGAGCACCGCGACGCCAAGACCCAGCGCCAGGACCCCGGCGAGGATCTCGGCGATCGCCTTCGTCCGGTCCGTGCCCGCGTGAAGTTCAATCCCGCTGCACACGAAGATCACGACCACCCCCACTGCGACCGTGGATGCAAGCCCTGCAGCTACGTATGCGGCCATCAAGCGCGTGGGTGGTTGCTCACGGACCAGTGCGTAGACCGCCACGAGACTGGTCGGCCGTACGGCGCTCGCCAGCGCCAAGAGGATGATCTCGATAGTCACCTCAACACGATCGCGCGCGACATTCTGGCCTGCTCCTCGATTGATGCGTTTGGCGACCGGATTCGTGGGTTGGTGCGATCTCAGTGCTCGGTGGGCGCCTGCACTTGCACCTCGCGCCGGCGGGCCCCTCGCGCGGCCAGGCCGCGGAGCTTTGCTGCCTCGGCATCCCAGTCGTAGACGACCGCTGTCTTCGCGATGCGATCGTAGATCGCCTGGTGGGTGCGGCCGAAGATGATGCCCAGGAACCCGAGCCCGAGCGTCAGGAACCCGAGCGGGAAGGTCAGGAAGCGGACGATCGCGTGGTGGCGGTCGAGCGCCGAGCCGTCTGCCTGGACGATCCGGAGTCCGAGCAGCGTCATTCCTGGCGAACGAGCGAAGATGACCCACGAGTTGCCGAAGTAGAACGCGGCCCAGAGCAGCTCCCCCGCGAGGACGAGACCGTGGGCGCTTTCGAGGTCCACGCTCCACGGCGTGGCGGCGTTGATCGCGAGCTGCACCAGGGCGAGCGCCGCGGCGTAGACGGTGGTGAGGATGAGGACGTCGGCGCCGTACGCGAGTAGGCGGCTCACGGCGCCCGCGTAATGGCCCTGCTGAGCCATGGCACTCTGGGCATCGCGGTTCGTCACTTCGCCTCACCGTTCGCCATGTCCGAAGGCGGGGACTCGGTGCTCGACGTCGAAGGCGTGTCCTCGGCCCCCTCCTCGCCGGTGAGCAGCGGCGGACCGATCGGCACCTCACTCTCCTTACGCCGGAGCACTCGGTTGACCGCGCGGCTGACGCGGGTATCCAGGCCCGCGCTCTCGTTTCGGGCCGCATCGAGCGCCTCGCTGGCGAAGCCGCTCGTCGAGCGTGCGACGATCGTACCCAGCTCTGTCCTTTCGACCATGGAGTCGACGTCGATGCGTTCTGCGATCCGGTCCACGTCGATTCGGGCGACGACGGCATCGAGGTCGACGCGTTGCATGAGTGCGTCGATATCGACGCGGCCGACCAGCCGATCGATATCGATTCGCCGCACAACAGCGTCAATGCCGATCTGCTGCACAAGCTCGTCGATGTCGATGCGGCCGACGAGCTGGTCGATATCGATGCGCTGCACCAGGTCATCTATCTCGATGCGGCCGACGAGCTCGTCGATCTCGATGCGGCGGACAAGCTGATCGATGTCGATCCGTCGCACGAGCGAGTCGATGTCGATGCGACCGACCAGCTGATCGATATCGATGCGTTGCACCAGGTCATCTATCTCGATCCGTCGCACGAGGGCGTCGATGTCGATCCGATGCACGAGCGAGTCGATATCGATCCGGCCCACCAGCTGGTCGATATCGATGCGCTGCACCAGGTCGTCGATGTCGATCCGTCGCACGAGGGCATCGATGTCGATCCGATGCACGAGCGAGTCGATGTCGATGCGCCCGACGAGCGCGTCTATCTCGATGCGGCGGACAAGCTCATCGATGTCGATCCGTTGCACCAGAGCGTCGATGTCGATCCGCTGAACAAGCGAGTCGATATCGATCCGGGCCACCAGCTGGTCGATATCGATGCGCCGCACGAGGGCGTCGATGTCGATGCGACCGACGAGCGCGTCTATCTCGATGCGGCGGACAAGCTGATCGATGTCAATCCGTCGCACCAGAGCGTCGACGTCGATCCGCTGAACAAGCGAGTCGATATCGACGCGGCCCACCAGATCATCTATTTCGATCCGCCGCACCAGAGCGTCGACGTCGATCCGTTGCACGAGCGAGTCGATATCGATGCGCTGCACCAGATCGTCTATCTCGATCCGTCGCACCAGAGCGTCGACGTCGATCCGGCCAACGAGCTCGTCTATCTCGATGCGGCGGACGAGCCGATCGATGTCGATCCGCTGGACGAGCGCGTCGATGTCGAGCGCGTCGACGATGGAGGGCACGACCGCCTCGAGCACGTGCTGCGTGCGGGTCTGGGTGGCTGACCGTGCTTGCGTCCGCAGGTCGGCGCCGCGATCAATCAGAGGGCGCGCGGCGACACGAAGTAACCGAGCCCCTGCATCCACGCCAGGCAGTGCTGATGCGAGTCGTCCGGCGGCGCCGCTCGCATTCCGGCCTGTTGTGCCGGCCCGCAGCGCCAACCGTGTCGCCTGCGAGGCCACGCCCACAGTGATGTCGGTCGCGACCAGGAGCGCGCTCGTAACGCCGGAGTGCGGCCGATCGGGCTTGCGAGTCACGATCTCGGTTCCCCGCGGCCGTGACTGTTGGATCTTCTTGGCCTTGGCCACTGTGGATGCACCGCGCTCCTGGATGGCCGATCAAGCCAAAGCCGCGACCTCGACGGGGGCCGCAGGCTCGATATCGGGTAGCCGCATCATGCGGAACGAGCTGAGCAGGCCGAGGAGGCCGGCGAGCATCGGTACAAGCAGCGCTACCTGGAGGGCGAGGTTCGTAGCGCGGGTGTTGATGCTGAGGACTTCCTGCTTGACGGCGGGACGCTCGAGCCCTAGTTCCTGTTCGAGCTGGGTCTTGCTCATGACCTGGGCGTCATGCTCCAGCGTGTCGGCGATCTTCTGCTGCTTGAAGGAGGGGATCACCTTGCTCGCGTTCGTCATGTTGGTGAACGCCAGGGACAGCGTCGCCAGCAGCACTCCGCCGGCAACCGCGAGACCGAACGACAGCCCGAACGATCCCGACGCCGAGTTCACACCGGCCGCCTCGCTGACCCGCTCCTCATCGATGGGGGCGAGGGTGTAGTTGTTGAGTTGCGACACCAGCAGGCCCAGGCCGGCTCCCGCGATCACCAGCGGGACGAGCAGGTACCAGCCAGAGTCGGCTTTGGGCACGATCGGGATGATCAGAAGCATCCCCAGCGCACTGAGCGCGAACCCGGTGCGGATGATCTTGGCGGGACGCCGGTCGCCGGCCTTGCGTCCAGCGAGGATCGCCACGGCGAACATCGTCAGTGAAAGCGGCGCGAGCGACAGCCCGGTCTGCATGGCGCTGTACTCGAGCTTGATCTGCAGGAAGATCGGAAGCGCGATCATCGCCCCGCCGAGCGTGACGTTCTGGAGCGTTTGTGCGGAGATCCCGAGCCGGAAGTGCGCAAGCCGGAACAGGTCCGGGTCGAGCACCGTCACCTTTCCTTCGCGGTGGCGCCGTACCAGCCACCGGGCAAGCGCCCACAACGCAGCCGCGCCCATCGCGATCAGCAGCCCAACGTACTCTCCGCCCTCCTGCCAGACGAGGATCCCGAGTACCACGCCCCCCATGCCCAAGACCGATAGGACCGCGCCGACGACATCGACGTGCCGGTCCCCCGTGTACGGGACATCTTTGATGAGCCTGATCTGCGAAAGGACAACCGCGATCACGACGACCTCGAGCAGGAACCCGACGCGCCACGAGATGTAGGTGGTCAAGAAACCCACCCAGCAGCGGGCCGACTGCGGCCGCGATCGCGGCCGCCGCTCCGACGAGCGCGTAGGTCCTCTTCTGCGCCGCACCCTCGAAGTTGCCGTGGATGAGGGACTGCATCGCAGGCAGCAGGAGCGAGGCTCCCAGACCGCCGATGATCGCCCAGAAGATGATGACGGCCGAGAGGCCCTGCGCAAGCGTCATCGCCAACGCGCCGATCGCGTACGCCAGCAGTCCCAGTACGTACGCGCGCTTGCGCCCGATGAGATCGCCGATCTTGCTGCTGACGAGGATGAACGCCGCCGAAACCAGGGCCTCGAGCGCGATCGCGCTCTGCACGCCGCTGACCGTCGTGTCCAGGTCCTTCACCACTGCCGAAATCGACACGTTCATCAGCGACGTGTCGACCACGAGCACGAACATCGCCATCGCGAGCAGCAGCGACAACCGGGTGTTGCCCTCCGCCTCGACCGTCTCCACCCCGGCCGCGTCGTTCATGGCGCAGGCCGCAGAGCGCGCGCGAGACCCACGGCACCAGCAACCGCATCGGGCGCCGTATCGAGACCACGCGGCGGGACGAGGTCAGGACGGCTGCGCGCGGGCACGACGTTCAGTTGGGGCATAGAGGCTAAGTATGTCCCAGCCATGCGGCCCAAAAAACGGGGTTCCTTACGCGAGGCGAGTACGCAGAAAACACGGATCTCATCGAGACACAGCGCTGTTCGGCCGCGGCAGCTTCGAGAGATGCGGCGGCCGCCAGCAATCCGCGAGCGGCAGGCGTCGAGTTCAACGCCCTGCCGACCCTGCATACAACCAACGCCGGACGTGGCACGGAGGTCTACCGAACGGCCCGCGGCCCGGCAGCCGGAGGCGACCGACACCCAGCCAGATCGGCTTCCGCCGCGTCATCCGCGCTAGCAGCTGAGCAAACCGCCACCCGCGTGGAGCGACCGAACGGACGCGTAGGGGCTCACAGCAGGTTTGGAGCGGAAGCGGCCGGCTGGCGGCGCGGGGGCCTGTCGGTTCCCCGCGGGCCGCGACCAGAATGGGTAGCCACTGGACATCGACTCGCGTCGCGAGCGTCTCGCCGGCCATCGCCGCAGCACCGAGCCGCAGCGCCCCCCGACCAGGACGCCAAGGCCCTGTTGAGGTCGACGCCGCTCCAGTCCGGGGCGAACACCTTCGACAGCCGGCTCGGTTCGCCGCCCGCCGCGGTGGGTGGCGTCCCCGAACTCTCCACGCGTGCCCGAGCCTACTCCCACCGTCGCACGCGTCCCTCGCTTCCCTCAAGCTGCGAACGGCGGCTGCGGCCGAGGCCCGACCGCAGCCGTGTGGTGGCCACTAGACCGCCGCGTACTCCTTCTCCGCCTCGTCGAGTTCCTTCTTGAACTCCTTGCGGTCGACGTCGATTTCCTTCTCGATCGACTTTTCAGCGCGCGTGAGCGCCTTGTCGAGCTTCTCTTCAAGGCGCGACTCCCCAATCACGAACAGCGTCGCCTGTCCCGCTTCAATCAGGTCGCCCATCTGCTTGGCGTCGTCTCTGGCGATGCCCCTTTTGAAGTGCCCACCGAGGCCGCCGATGATCCCGCCGAGCAACGCCGCGGGGACGACCGCCGGTGCGGCCAGAACCCCAACCGCCGCTCCTACGGCGATGCCTCCCCAGGCGCCGTGCTGGGTGGGCTTCTCGTGCTTCTCGACATGGACCTTGCCGTCGGCGTCCTTCGTGACCAACGCCACGTCATAGGTGCCTACGAGGTTCGCCGCGTGCAGGTCGAGAAGGGCCTCGTAGTCGGCCTCGGCCCCGGCAACCTCGGCATAGGTTGCGGCATAGATGAAGACAGGCTTGTCGCTCATGATGAGCTCCTCATGCTTGGCTTTGTGAAGTGCTCCAAGAGGTTCCGCGGCATACACGGCTCGGGGCGGTCTCGCGCGCGCCGGAAAAACCCGTCCTTCCGAATCGACCTCAGCGCGAAGACCCACGCCGACGCTACTACTTTCCCGCAGCGACCGGCAGCCGGGGCCCTGCAGCTTCGGACAACCGTCCATCAAGGCCCACACTGTCCCGCTCGAACGTCGCCGACGGAGTAGCGAGCGCCCCTGGCTGGATTCGAACCAGCGACCCTCGGATTAGAAGTTGCTTGCTGGGGCTGCAATTGGGCTCTGTTAGGCGATGTTAGCTCCGACAGGCGACTGCACGTGCCCGTCATATTTGCCGAGTCGGGGACACGTTTCGGGACACGGTTTCGCGACATCGGTCGCGGTCCGCGTCGTCCCCGTCGAATCAGAATCAGCTCGGTTGCGCCGTCTCAAGCAGAGCCTCGGCGCCTTCGGCGAGGGAACGTACGAGCTGTGAGGCGGTCAGGACGGTGTTGATGAGGGCGACGGACTCGCCTGCATACATGGCCATCGCCTCGATGTGTCCGCTGACGTCTCGGGTCGGCGGCACCCAGGAGCGGCGCGGCACGGGCATCTCCCCGTCGTCGCCCCGCATCGTCCCGACCACGTCGACGCCGATCGCCTCCACAGCATCGATCGCTGAGATGAGCACGCGGGCGCGCGGCGAGGACGCGCACAGCGGACAATCGTTGAACGCATCGGTGATGCGCGTGCTGTTCGCGCCTGCCGCGAGGATCGCGGCGACGTAGTCGGAATGCGCTGCCGATTTTCCACGCCTCCCAGTCCGTGGTCGAGAGCACGTCACTCGGCCAGGGCACGGCGCAGGGCGGCACTGAGCTCGGCCATTTGCCGCTGCGACACCATGGCGGACAGGATCGCCTGCGACCCGTGGAACGTGCCGGGCCATTGGTGCAACTCGACCGGCACGCCCGCCTGGAGCAGCCGCAGCGCGTAGGTGATGGCGTCGTCGCGGTTCGGGTCGAACTCTGCGCTGGTGATGTAGGCGGGGGGCAGGCCGCACAGATCGGTGGCCCGCGCCGGCGCGGCGTACGGCGAGGCGGACGCGAAGCCCAGGTAGTGCCGCCACGATGCGGCGACCTTCTCGCGGGTCATAAACGGCGTATCGGTGAAGTGCTGCGCCGACCACGTCTCCTGCCGGTCATCGAGCTCGGGCTGGTTGAGTAGCTGGAAGCGGATCGCCGGCCCCTGCTGGTCACGTGCCCGCAACGCCACCGCGGCGGCGAGCCCCGCGCCGGCAGCGTGGCCGCCGACCGCGATCCGCTCCGGGTCGACGCCGAGCTCGGCCGCATGCTCGGCCGCCCAGGCCAGCACGGCGTACGAGTCGTCCAAGGCGGCCGGGAACCGATGCTCGGGGGCCCGGCGGTAGCCCACTGAGATCACGACCGCGCTCGAGCCGTCGGCAATCCGGACCGCCCACGGGTGCTCGGTCTTCAGGTCACCCATGACAAATCCGCCGCCGTGCAACCAAACAATGGCGCCCTGCGGACGGTGCGGGCGATAGATCTGCACCGGCACGTCCGGATCGGCGGGCAGCGTGCGGTCCTCGATCTCCAAGCCTGCCGTGTCGGGTGTAGGTGCAGCATCGGCCAGCTCGGCGAGGTTCTTGCGCGCTGCGATCGGATCGGTCAGATCGGCTGGAGGGAACAACGGAATAGATGCTTGTAGTTCGGGGTCGATCTTGGCCGTTCTCATGTCAGTGCTCATCTGTTTCTCCATGTGTTTGGCAGTCCAGCGGGTGTTGGTGTTCTGGGTGGTCATTCGATGGCTCCTCGGTTAGCCGGGTGGGATGTTGTGGTTGAGATGAAAGAAGTTGTCCGGGTCGTAGCGGCGCTTGATCTCGCGGAGCCGGTCCCAGGTGGGGCCCGGATACGCCGCCCTGATCGTCGTCTCGTCCTCCTCACCGAGGAAGCCGACATAGCTGCCGGCACGGTCCCGGTCGAGCGAGTTCGCTAGGTCATCAACCCAGGCGTCATGGGTGTCCTTTTCGCCGCCGTCCGTGTACATCGCCGCTACGTTCACGAACAGGCGCCGATCGCGATGCGCAAACGCCGTGGCGTCGTTCGGGACCCGCTCCATCGCGCCCCCGAGCACCCGCAGCTGGACGGCCTTCATCGGCGCCGTCGACATGGGCAGCCTCTCGAGGATGGCCTCGGCGGCCGCCAGCGTGAGCGAGTCGGCGAAGAAGTTCGTGCCGGCCGCGAAGCGAGCCTCCTGCTCCGGGCCCGTCGTAAAGCTCGGGGTAGCGCATCGGCCGAACCGTGTCGGCAAGCGTCTCGGCGAGCGCTCGGAAGGGGGCGATCACCTCCTCGCCGCGGTCGGCCGTCCCGACGTAGGCGAACTGGCCCATCAGGACGGGCTTGCCGTGTATCTCCGCGGGCACGAACGGCAGCGGCGGGGCGATCATCACGTTGGCGATCGTGGAGAGCTCCTCGGGCGCCGCCTGTGCGGCCTCGAGGAAGCCCGTGATCACCTGCGCCGATGCGGGCAACATCAGCATGCCTCCGACAATCTCAGAGATCTCGGTCAGCCGGAGCTGAAGGCGGGTGGCGACGCCGAAGTTGCCCTCGCCGCCGCGGATTGCCCAGAAGAGGTCCGGCTCGGAGTCCTCGCTCGCCTGAACGATCTCGCCGTCGGCGGTCACTACCTGGGCCGCGAGCAGGTTGTCGATCGTCAGGCCGGTCTTCCGCACCAGGAACCCGATCCCGCCTGCCAGCGCGATCCCGCCGATGCCCACCGAGCCGGTGTCGCCGAGGCCGGTCGCGCGCCCCTCCGCGCCGGTGGCGAGCGTGTACCTGCTGGCCGTCGCGCCGGTCTCCACCCAGGCGGTTTGGGCGTCGGCGTCGAGCTCTACGTCGTCCATTCCGGAGAGGTCGACGACGAGGCCGTTATCGACGGTCCCGTATCCCGGGCGGCTGTGGCCGCCGCTTCGGACGGCGAGCTCGAGGCCGCCCTCGCGCGCTGTCTTAACCACCGCCGCAACGTCATCGGCTCCGGCGACTCGCGCTACCGCGAGCGGCCGCTTGTCGACACCCTTGAAGAAGACCTGTCGCGCCTCGTCGTAGGTGGGAGCGTTCGGGGTGATTAACTCACCATTGAGCTGTGTTTGAAGATAGTCGAGGGCGGTGTTCTGTAGTTGTTGTGGTGTCGGCGCCATGGCGCCTCCTTTCGTGTTGAACAAGACTCTGTTACGCAACGCTGGAGCGCCGCCCGTGCCGTGATGCCGCTTGGGCGGGCGCGCTGTCCTCCGTGCCCTGCAGCTCGACGACCGTGTTCTCGTCGACCACCGCCGAGTCGCGCGGCGGACGCAGCACCGAGACGGCGATCACGATGGCGGTCGCGACCGCGAGGGCGCCAACGACGAGAGCGAGGTGGTAGCCGCCGGCCAGCGCGTTCGCCACCGAATGGCCGTTCGCGCTGAGCGACTTCGTGTGATCAGTCGCGATCGTGCCGAGCGCCGCCATTCCGATCGCCGCGAGCAGCTGCGTCGAGACGTTGATGATCCCCGACGCCAGCCCGGCGTCCCGCGGGGGGGCGTCGGACATCCCCATCGTCAGCAGCGGCAAGACCGACGCCCCGTATCCCACACCCAGGACTCCGAACGCGACGAACAGGCCCGGGAAGTAGCTCGCGTGCACGCCCCGCGTCGCAAGCAGCGCGAGTCCGACCACAACCCCGATCAACCCGCCGCTGAGCGTCTGCACCGCCCCGAAGCGGCCGACGGCGCGCGCCGAGAGCCCCATCGACATCGCCGCGATCGCCAGCGTCAACGGGATGAACGCGAGGCCGGTCTGGATCGCGTCATAGCCGAGCACGCGCTCGAGGTAGAGCGAGCCGAGGAAGAATGCCGAGAACAACCCCGTCCCCAGCAGGCCGCGCACCAGGCTCGAGCCCATCAGCATGCGCAGGCGGAGCATGCGCAGCGGCATGATCGGATTCTCCAGGCGCGACTCGAGCGCGAGGAAGGTCGCCAGCAGGGCCAGCGACCCGCCGCCGGTCGCGAGCGTGCGGCCGGAAAGCAAGCCGTAGTCACTCGACTTAACGATCGTGAACGCGCCGAGCATCGCGGCGGCGGAAATCAGCACCGAGCCAAGCACGTCGACGCCCCGCCCGAGGCCGAGTCCCTCGTTCTCGTTGATCAGCATCGAGCCGAACACGAAGGCGATCGCCCCGATCGGGATGTTGACGAAGAAGATCCAGTGCCAGTCCAACGACTGGGTGAGCGCTCCGCCGGCGAGGAGGCCGATCGAGCCGCCGCCTGCCGACACGAACGCGTACAGACCCATCGCCTTGGCCCGCTCCGCGGTCCCCGGGAACTCGGTCACGATGATCGCGAGGATCACGCTCGAGGCGACAGCGCCGCCCGCTCCCTGGATCAGGCGCGCGCCGATCAGCGTCGCCTGGCTGCCAGCCGCACCGCACAGGATCGAGGCGGCCGTGAACAACACGAGCCCGGCGAGGAACACTTTCTTGCGGCCCACCAGATCCCCGAGCCTGCCCGCGAACAACATGAGGCCGCCGAAGGTGATGAGGTAGGCGTTCATCACCCACGTCAGGTTCTGCTGGGTGAAGTGCAGGTCGTGCTGTATCGAGGGCAGCGCGACGTTAACGATCGTGGCGTCCAGCACCATCATCAGCTGGCCCAGGCACAGCACCGCCAGGGCCAGCCAGCGCCGCCGCTCAGAGCCCCCGGTCTGGGGCTGCGGGCTGCGGGCGAGATGACCGACATCGCCCCGCCGCGAGCGCACCGCGGCAAATCGTTCGCTCGATCGGGTTGTGGGCGGAGATTGCATGACCGTTCCTTCCTATACGGTGTATATTTACCATGTAGATGTTGGTTGTAGACTATACGGTGTAGACTGTCAAGCGACAATCACACGAGGAGGCCGGATGGTTGAGAAGCAGAAGATGCGCGGAGCGGGGCTGAGCCGGGAAAAGGTGCTCGCAGCCGCGCTCGCGATCGCGGACACGGAAGGGCTGGACGCGCTCACCTTTCGCCGCCTCGCCAGCGACTTCGACGTGACGCCGATGGCGCTCTACCGCTATGTCAACGACAAGGAGGCGCTACTCGACGCGATCGGTGATCTCGTGCTCAGCGAGCTGCCTGAGCCGCCGACCGGCGACTGGCGTGAGCAGCTTCGCGCCACGGCGCGCTCGACCCGCGCCGTGCTCGTCGCCCACCCCGCCATCGTCCCCATCTTCCAGAGCAGGCCGCTCCTCGGGCCAGCCGGGCTGCGCTGGGCGAACGCCGTTCTCGGCGTCTTCCGCCACGCCGGCTTTTCGCCCGAGCAGGCCGTGCTGCTCTACCGGCAGTTCGTCCGGTTCCTGCTCGCCCTCATCACGCTCGAGATAGAAGCCGGCCCCGAACTCACCCCCGAGGAGTGGCGCGAGCAGGCGCGGCTCGCGCGCATCACGTTCGAGACGCTCCCAGCTGAGGAGTTCCCGCACCTAGTCGAGGCAGCGCCCCAATTCGGAGGCCCCCACGATCCCGAACGAGCCTTCGAGGCCGGGCTCGATCTTCTCGTCGCCGGCCTTGAACACCGACGATCCGCTACACAATCCACGACGTCCGGGCGCCGCCCTCGAGGAGGGGGCGCCTCGCGCGCGACACGCCCGCCGGCGACCGCGGCTCGCAACGAGGACGGCGCGCGCTGACGCTCAGGTGAGGACCTACGCCTTCGCCGCCGCGAGCCACTCTTCGAAGCTCGGGCCGGCGAGCTTCGCGCCCGGGTTCGGTAGCGCGGCGCCTTCCGCATAGGCCGCGGCATCCGGGTCGTCGGGCTTCGCCAGCGGACCGCCACGGCTCGCGCGGATCTCGAGCGAGTCACCTCGGCTGGTGAAGAGCGCCGCCGCCGCATCTACAAGCCGCTCCTCCTGCGGGCCTGCGACCTCGGTGATCCTGCCGTTCTCGATCTCCGGCTCTTCGGCCGCGTCGGCGAGCGTTTCGGCGACGACGCGAGCAGCCACGAGCTGCGTTCGCATCTCGGGTACGTAGGCGACCCCATCCTGGATCGTCCACCCGACCAACGGCTCGACAAACTCGTGGAACTGGGCCGCGCGAACGATCCGGACCGGGAGCGGGCCCTCGAGCAGCGTCTGCTCCTGCGCCACCTTGGCCGCGTTGTAGCCGCCATGGAACTTGTCGATGCCGATGATCGAGACCACGACGATGCGCGTTGCTCCGGCTGCGGCGCCGGCTCGCTGCAGGTTCCGCGCCGAGGCGGTGAAGAATGCCGTCGCCTCCGCCTGGTCGGGCGAGGGCCCGGTGGCGGTGTCGATGATCGTCTCGACCCCGACGAGCGCCTGATCGAGACCCTCGCCGCTAACCACATCGACACCCTCAGAGCGGGCGATCGGAACTACCTCTTGTCCCCGCTGCGCGAGGATCTCGACAAGGGGCGATCCGACCCGACCCGTGGCTCCCGTGACGGCGATCCTTCGGCTCCTGCTGTCGGTCTGCATGGTGCTTCCTTTCTCGACGCCGGCGCCTCGGGCGCCGGCACAATCGATCTGTTACTCGTCGGATACCCGGGGCCACGAAGATGTACCGAGGTCGGGCCACGAATCCCCAGAACTGGGGCTCGTGAGGTGGGCGGGCTTATCGATCTGGCTCGTCATAACGTCACGCGACCTGGTCGAGGCGGCCCGCTGCGGGCACTACGCCCGGGATGCGCCGACCTGGGCCGTCGAGTCCCGGCCGATCCGAGCAGGACCGCATCGAGGAGCAGAACACCCCTGTGCGTTGCGGCTCGACGCACCGTGCCGGCCGCCTTACGGAAGCCGAATGCTCGAATCCGGCTCCCGGGCACCGAGCGTCCGGCGCGTTCCCGGGCTGCGGCGCGCGGGGTGTCACAGCCTGGGCCGCTGTCTTGTCTTGTGGCGTGTAGATCGTCTTCGGATGAAGGAGTTGATGATGAGAGTGTTTGTGGCAGGAGCGACGGGAGCGATTGGAAAGCAGCTGGTGCCGCGTCTAGTCGCCGCGGGTCATGAGGTTCATGGCATGACGCGCAGCAAGTCGAAGCAGGCGATGCTCTCCCAACTGGGCGCCGTGCCCGTGGTCGCTGACGCGCTTGATCCCGAGCAGGTCGCGGAGGCCGTGGGGCGGGCGAGGCCGGATGTGATCGTCCATCAGCTGACCGCGATCGGGTCGGTGGATTCGCTGAACCCGCGCCACTTCGATCGCGATATCGCGCCGACCAGCCGTCTGAGAACCGAAGGGACTGATCACCTGCTCTCGGCCGGGCAGGCGGCCAGGGTGCGACGCTTCGTGGCACAGAGCTTCGGCCCGCTCTCTTATGAGCGCACCGGCGGGGCGGTGAAGAGCGAGCAGGACCCACTCGACCCCGCGCCGGCGCGGGAGATGCGCCAGACCGTGGCTGCGATCCGCCATCTCGAGCAGGCCGTCCTCGGCGCGGAGTGGACCGAGGGGATCGTGCTGCGCTACGGCGCGTTCTACGGGCCCGGCACAGCGCTGGCGTCCGGCGGGGAGCAGTTCGAGCTGGTCCGCAGGCGCAAGTTTCCCGTGGTCGGCAACGGCCGCGGCGTGTGGTCCTTCATCCACATCGCCGACGCGGCGGAGGCGACAGTGGCGACGGTCGAACACGGCAGCCGCGGTGTCTACAACGTGGTTGACGACGACCCGGCCCCGGTCGCGGAATGGTTGCCGGCGCTGGCGCAGACGCTGGGCGCCAAGACGCCGGTGCGCGTGCCGCGGCTCATCGGGCGGCTGTTTGCCGGCGAGGCCGGGGTGATGATGATGACCGAAGCCCGCGGCGCGTCCAACGCGAAGGCCAAGCGCGAGCTGGCGTGGCGCCCGGCCCACCCGAGCTGGCGGCAGGGGTTCGCAGCAGCATGACCGATCACGAGCGACCGCTTGACGAGCCGCGGCCGGTCGCGCCCGCGATCGCCCACAGGTTGCTCGGGAGCGCCTCCGAGGCCGGCGTTCTCCTGCCTGGGCCCTCGCAGGTGTCACAGCCGCGGCTCCCGTCTTGTCTTGTGAGATGCGGGTAACCCTCAATCAAGGAGCCAACGATGAGAGTGTTTGTGGCAGGAGCGACGGGAGCGATTGGAAGGCAGCTCGTGCCGCGTCTGGTTGCCGCCGGTCATGAGGTCACGGGCATGACCCGCAGCGAGTCAAAGCAGGCGATGGTACGCGAGCTGGGCGCTGTGCCCGTGGTGGCGGATGCGTCTGAGCCCGATCAGGTCGCAGAGGCTGTGGGGAGGGCTAGGCCGGAGGTGATCGTCCATCAGCTCACCGCACTTGCAGGCGTGGAGCGCTACACGGAGCGCGATGCCGCGCCGACCAACCTCCTGCGGACAGCGGGTACCGACCACCTGCTCTCGGCCGGGCAGGCGGTCGGGGTGCGACGGTTTGTGGCACAGGGGGTCGCGGCATATGGCGCGTACGCGCGCAGCGGCGGGCCGGTGAAGAGCGAGCAGGACCCACTCGACCCTGCCCCCGTGCATGCGATGCGCGAGACCCTTGCCGCGATCCGTCATCTCGAGGAGGCGGTCCTCGGCGCGCGGTGGACCGAGGGGATCGTTCTGCGCTACGGCGCGTTCTATGGACCGGGCACATCGCTGGCATCCGGCGAGGAGCAGTTCGAGCTGGTCCGCAGGCGCAAGTTTCCAGTGGTCGGCAACGGCGGCGGCGTGTGGTCCTTCATCCACATCGCCGACGCGGCGGAGGCGACAGTCGCGGCGGTCGAACACGGCAGCCGCGGTGTCTACAACGTGGTTGACGACGACCCGGCCCCGGTCGCCGAATGGTTGCCGGCGCTGGCGCAGACGCTGGGCGCCAAGACGCCGGTGCGCGTGCCGCGGCTGATCGGACGGCTGTTTGCCGGCGAGGCCGGGGTGATGATGATGACCGACGCCCGCGGCGCGTCGAACGCGAAGGCCAAGCGCGAGCTGGCGTGGCGCCCGGCCCACCCGAGCTGGCGGCAGGGGTTCGCAGCAGCATGACCGATCACGAGCGACTCCTTGACGAGCTGCGGCCGGTCGCGTTCGCAATCGCCTACAGGATGCTCGGCAGCGTCTCCGAAGCCGAGGACATCGTCCAGGAGGTGCTGCTCGTGCTCCACCGCGTGCTCGAGGGTGGAGAGCAGATCCAATCGCCGCGCGCGTTCGTGGCCACTGTCACGACTCGGCTGGCGATCAACGAGCTGCGCTCGGCGCGCGCCCGTCGCGAGCGATACGTTGGCGAATGGCTGCCGGAGCCGATCATCACCGACGGCCACGATGATCCGGCCGGGCACGCCGAGACAGCCGACTCGCTGTCTCTGGCGATGCTGGTGCTGCTGGAGAGCCTCTCGCCCGAGCAGCGAGCCGTGCTCCTGCTTCACGACGTGTTCGACTACGACTACCCACAAGTCGCCGAGATCGTCGGAAAGAGCCAGGACAACGTGCGCCAGCTCGCCACTCGCGCCAGACGCCACGTCGAGCTGCGCCGGCCCCGCTTCCAAACCACGCGCGAGCAGCGCGACGAGCTGGCAGCCAAGTTCCTCGCGGCCGCTGAGCAGGGTGATCTCGCCGGGCTCGAGGCGCTGCTCGCTCACGATGTGGCGCTGACAGGCGACGGCGGAGGCAAGGTGCCCGCCTTGGCGCGCACGCTACGCGGACGCAACCGTGTCGCGCGCACGCTCATCAACTGGCTACGCCTCGTTGCCCGTCTGCCGGGCGTGTCATTGCGCCCCGTGGAGGTCAACGAGGGCCCAGGAGTACTCGTCCTAGACGCACAGCAGCGGGTGATCAGCGTGTGGTCGCTCGAGATCAGCGGCGGTCAGATCGGGAGCATCAGCGCAATCGTCAATCCCGACAAGCTGACGCACGTTGGGCCCCTGGCCGACCTCGACCCGCTCCTGAGGTCTGCGCGATGAAATCGGTGCCTAGCGTCGCCGCTGCTGCAGCGGACGTTCCTCGCTGAGAGCGCGTCGGCGGGTACGGGCCCCGGCGCGGAGCGCTCGAAACGGAGGCGCGCCGCAGTGGAACAAGACGATCACAGCTGCTGACCGAATCCGGCGCGACGGAATCGGCTGCCAGGCGCGCTTCGCCCCTCAGTCCAGGACTATCGGTCGATCAAGGACGCCGGACGCCGTCCCGCTCGAACGTCCCCGTCGGAGTAGCGAGTGCCCCCGGCTGGATTCGAACCAGCGACCCTCGGATTGGAAGTTGCTCGCTGGAGGTGCAATTCGGCTCTGTTGAGCCAAGTTACACGAAGTTGGCGACGATACTGCCGCCCCAGAATTGCCGAGTCGGGGACACGTTCGGGGACACGGTTTCGTTGCCGATCGCGGTAGCTGCATGGACCCCTACTCCGCTAACCCACGGCGTCATCGCAGGAGAACCGCAACGCTGTGGCCCGCGACGTGTAGTCGGTCCGACGGCGGGCGGCGCGACGCTCCCCTCGAAGCGCACGACTCACCGCAGACGCCTCCCTTCGGCATGCCGAGGTGAACGTCCGACGAGCTAACGCTGAAGCTCCTCTCGTCCGGGGCGAGCGTGACCACGGCACGACTCACCAGGTCGTGGGCCCATCGGCGAGCCACCGCGCCCCGAGAATCCGGTACAGGCCCGCGCGGTGGTAGTAGATGTTGGTTACTACCTGGATCACAACGAAGGTCACGAGCCACAGCACGCCACCGAGGGCGGGTACCGTGTGGACCGGAAGCGAGTAGGACATCGCCACGCGGAGCGCAGCGTCCATGAGCAGGGCGCCGCCCCAGATGATGCTCGAGGTCCGCCAGATTCGCCGGAAGCGTGGCTCCGACTGCCAGAGCACGTCCCAGCCGTCGGCGGTGAACACGCGCCTGCCCTCCATTAGCGGCCGCGCGAACACAAACGCCGCCGGGCGCTGCGCAGCGAGGCTGGCGAGGAACCAGACGCCCCACGCTCCGGTGATCAGCCCCTCCTTGGCGAGCAGGAACCGGGGATTGTGGGCAATCAATGACGCGATGATCGAGACCACGAAGCTCGCGAGCACGAGAACCGAGACGGTGTCGAGGCGACCGGTGATGCGCAGACTGACGAGCGCCGAGAGGGCGGGCACCGCCGCTCCCGCGGTGAGCGCCAGCAGGTTGGAGACGCCGGCCCCGCGAAGCAAGTAGAACAGCGCAATCGGCACGACGATGTCGATCGCGTACACGGCGAGTTGGTGCCCGAGCGGCAAGGCGTCGTGCTCTGCCCGACGCGCCCGCGCGCCTACGTACAGCGGAGGGTGCGGGGGGAGATCTCGCGCGGACCTATCGGCTTCCTCCCTCGTCGCGAGCTCGGGAGTCGCCTGCACGCGACTGTGTTTCGGGCAGACGGTAGCCGAGCCGTCGCCCGACGCTCGCGAGGAGAGACTCGATCGCGCGCTGGACTGCGCTCGCGGAAAGCTGCATGGGGCGGTGATCGGTAAGAGCCATCGCACCGTAAATCAGCGTGCGTGGCGTCATGCGGCTCGTCAGGCAACCTGACGCTGCGAGCCGGTCGAGGTCTTCGATGTACTGCTGGAAGTCGAGGGCCGGGACGTGCGTGTCGTGGAAGCGAACCGTGCCATTGGAGCGGTTGCCCAGGGTGTGCACCGTGCCCGGTGGAATCGATAGCGACTCGCCAGCAGGGATCGAGCGCCAATCGTTCTCAACCTGTACCGACAGCTCGCCCTCCACCACTGTCCAGCTCTCCTCCTGGGCCGGGTGGAAGTGGCGCGGCGGCCCCATCGCGCCGGGCGCCATCGTGATCTCGAACACGATCCGTTCACCGCCGTTGCTCGACGCCGACTCGACCACCGCGAATGTCGTGCCATCAGGCAGCATCAGCTGCCGATGGTCATCTAGCGCGCTCATGTTGGCCGCCTGCGAAGGTCGACGGGGGTGCGCGTGCTGGAGTGTCTCGCGCGTGTCATGTCACTGCGAGCACGCATATGAGGAGGGCGAGAGCAGTGGTCTGCAGGGCGACCCGCAGCTCGATGATGCTGTCCCATCTCTGCTGCATCGCGCGCGCGTTCGTTGGTGTTTCGTGGGCGACGGCGGCGTGGGTCAGTGCGCGGTTGATGGGCGCAGCGATACGGATATAGAGCGCGAGCCAGACCAGCAGCGCGATGAGCGCAGCACCGGTGACTGCGGCCTGCAGTGCGTGACCGGCGATGCCGGCAGCGAGCGTGCTGGCGGCTGCCGCGAGAACGCTGGCAGCACCGGGGACCGGCATTCGCTGGTCGGCGAACTGGTGGATACGCCCGGCGGCCTGGGTGAGCATGCCGTCGTCGAGCGCGGCCAGCGCCGGGCGCAGGACGAGTGCAGCGAAGATGTCGGTGCCATAGACGACCGCCGCCGCGAGCGCGGCAAGCGCGGCGAAGACAAGGCTGGCGGCGAGCACGGAGGCCTCGCGGCCTAGATCCGTCCCGGCCGTTCAGCTGGCGATAGGTATCGCCTCGATTTGCTGGAAGAACTCAAGGTCGTTGAGCTCGTCCCAGTGCTCGTGCAGCCGCCCGTCGCGGACCCGCCAGATGTCGATCGAGTGCATCTCGATCTCATTGCCGCTGGGCGGGATGCCCATGAATGGGCCGGTGTGGCGTCCGCGGTAGGTGTATCGGCCGACGAGTGTCTCATCTGCCTCGATGACGTCGTCGACCTCGACACGGAAGTCCTCAAAGGCGCTCAAGAAGGCCGCAAAGACGTCGATCGAGCCACTCTTGCCCGGCTGGGCGAAGCGGTTGTGATTGATGTACTGGTCGTCCAAGAGTTCGGCAAACGCCTCAAGGTCGTGGTCTGTCAGCGTCTCGGCGAAGCGCTCGGCGAGCGCACGGTGGGTGCTCATCTGGGTACTCCTTTCGCGCGATGCGGTCGGTCGAAGGGATCGACCCGGTCTATCCGTTACCCATCGCATGCCGGCCGAAACCTCAGAAACCGCCGACATGCGCTTCGCTCCGGTTGGAGCGTCTCAAACGGCAACAGTCCGGTATCGCCTAGGACTGCCGTGAAGGAGGGCCTCCTCGGGGTGGCGTCCTCCGCTTGAAGCGGTCAGGGAGGCTGCGAACGACGCTCGTGCTTTCACAGACGCCAGCAATCCCATGATCTCTTTTCCGCCACGGGCGGTAGTCGCCGCAGTCACGAACCGCCGAACCTGCGGGAAAGGTACCCCGCCAGCAGTCGAACCCGGGTCTCCGCTTAGGAGGCGCGGGAGCAATAGGCGAGAGGATCCTCACGCTGATCTACTTCGGCACGCGCCAGCCGCGAAGTCCGGGCGACGCCCCCGCGTAGGGCGAGCGGGCGCTCTATCGACACTGGCCGGAAGTGGCGGACTGACTGTTTGAGTGACGCGATCTCGTGCGGCAGACCGGACAGTTTGCAGCCATCCTTGGCGTCCCCAGAATGCTCGCCGTCTCGGCGCTGGCTACGGACGCGGCGGGCACCGCGCTCGCGACCGGTCGCCACGATAGGCGTGACAGAGTGGCGGCGGGGGTAGACGTCTTCGTACAGCGACCAGGCACGAAGGAGGATGAGATGCACGCCGTGACCGAAAGCCGGAACTTCGCCGCACGTGCCGGCCGCTGGAGCGCTCAGCATCGCAAGACCGCGATCTGGGGCTGGGTCGTGTTCGTGCTGATCGCGTCTGCGCTCGGAAGCGCGGCTGGCACCGTCGAACAGGAACAGGCCCAAAGCGGGGTCGGAGAGTCGGGACGTGCATCGAGTCTGGTGCGCCGCGCCTTCCCGAAGCACGTCAGCGAGGAAATCTTCATCCACAGCAACACCGCGCAGGCGCAGTCGCCCGCGTTCATGGCCGTCGCCGCCGATGTGCAGCGTCGCCTGTCCGCCGTCGCCTACACCGAGCGCTTCGAAAGCCCTTACGGCAACCGGGCGCTGATCTCGCGCGACGGTCATTCGGCGCTGCTGCGCTTCGAGATCGCCGGCAAGGAAAGTCAGGCAAAAGACCGTGTCGGACCCGCGCTCAACGCTACCGCGGCCGCGCAGAACGCGCACCCAGGGTTCGCGATCGAGGAGTTCGGCGAAGCGAGCGCCGAAAAGGAGATCTCAGACGTGATCAACAAAGACTTCGGGCGGGCGCTCCTCACCTCGCTGCCGATCACGCTGCTGATCATGCTGCTCACGTTCGGCGCCGTGGTTGCCGCCTTGATTCCGGTCGGTCTCGGGCTTACCGCGGTTCTCGCAACGATCGGAGTCGTCGCGCTGATCAGCCACATCTCGGCGGTCGACCCCTCGATCAACGAGGTGATCCTGCTCATCGGCCTCGCGGTCGGCGTCGATTACTCGATGTTCTACCTGCGCCGCGAGCGCGAGGAGCGAGAGCGCGGGAACACCGAGCAAGCATCGCTCGCGGCCGCCGCCGCGACGTCCGGTCGGGCGGTGCTCGTCTCCGGCTTCACGGTGATGATCGCGATGGCGGGCATGTACCTCGCGGGCGCACCGACCTTCGCATCGTTCGCCACCGGGACGATCCTCGTGGTCGCCGTCGCCGTCGTCGGGTCGCTGACAGTGCTGCCCGCACTGCTCGCGTGGCTGGGAGACCGCGTCGAGAAGGGCGGGGTGCCGATCATCAAGAACATGCCGTGGAACGCCGGCGAGACGGGCCTATGGGCGCGAGTCCTCAACCCGGTGCTGCGGCACCCGCTCCTCTCAATGCTCGGGTCGGTCGCCGTACTGATCGTGCTCGCGATCCCGGCGTTCAGCCTGCACCTCGCCGTTCCCGGCCCCACGTCGCTGCCGCAGAACATCCAGGTCGTCAGGACCTACAACAAGATCCAGGCGACGTTCCCCGGCGACGCGATCCCGGCCGTCGTGGTCGTCTCCGCGAACGACGTGACCTCACCGCCAGTGGCGAGAGCGATCGCTGAGCTGCGCGCGGCCGCGGCCGCGAGCCCCCTGTTCAAGCAGCCGAGCATCGTCAAGATCAACCCCGCGCGGACCGTCGCGGAGATCGACATCCCGGTGATCGGCGACGGCAACAATGCTGCCTCTGACAGGGCGCTCGCCGCGTTGCGCGACCGGCTGATCCCGGCCACGATCGAGCGGGTGCCGAACACGACCGCCGACGTCACCGGACAGACCGCAAGCTCGAAGGACTTCAACGACACCATGAAGTCACACGCGCCGATCGTGTTCGTCTTCGTGCTTACGGCCGCGTTCATCCTGCTGCTGGTGACGTTCCGCTCGATCGTCATACCAATCACGGCGATCGTGCTCAACCTGCTCTCGGTCGCCGCCGCTTATGGCGTTCTGGTCTGGGTGTTCCAGTACGGGCATCTGCAGTCGTTCCTGGACTTCAAGTCCTCGGGCTCGATCACCTCGTGGATGCCGCTGTTCTTGTTCGTCGTCCTGTTTGGGCTCTCGATGGACTATCACGTGTTCATCCTCTCGCGCATCCGCGAGGCATTCGACCGCGGCAGCTCGACCGAGGAGGCGGTGGAACACGGGATCAAGGGCACCGCCGGCGTGGTGACGAGCGCCGCGATCGTGATGGTCTCCGTGTTCGCGATCTTCTCGACTCTGTCGCTGCTGATCTTCAAGCAGCTCGGCATCGGCCTCGCGGTGGCCGTACTGCTCGACGCGACGCTCGTACGCGGCGTGCTGCTGCCGGCGACGATGAAGCTGCTCGGCGACTTGAACTGGTACCTGCCGAAACGTCTGGAGTGGCTGCCGCACATCGGCCCCAGCGACGGACGCGGGCTGCCGCCCGCCACCGTCCGGCCCGGGGCTCCGATCAGCACCCCGAGGTGATGTCTGGTGCATCGGGGGAACCGAGTCGGGGACCAAATTCGGGACCTGGTGAGCATGGGTTCGGCAACCCGTCCGTGGTGCGCGCGCTAACTGCTGCTGAGTAGCGACCCGCGATCAGACGGACCAGGTCCGGGAGGCTCGCGGGACCGATGGTCGACGCGCGGAACTCGGCCCGACGGTCCAGGAGGGCTCTACAGCTAAGTCTGGACCGGTTCGAGCAACCGGTGCGGCGTCCGTAGTGCGATGGCGACCGGATCATCTCGAAGTGTGCCACCGCCACGGCGAGGCTCCGTGAGGATGTCTTCCGGGCCGGGTGTGACCCCGCAGCGGCCGCAGAAGCCGCCGTCATCGAGCCTGGTGTCGCAGACGACGTGCTTGAACACGCGGCTGTTCGGTTTGCGATTGCGCCCGCCCCACACCAGAAGCGCATGGAGCACTGGCCAAAGGTCACGCCCGGCGGCCGTCAGCTCGTAGAGGTGGCGGCCAGCATGTTCCGGATCGGGGCGGCGCTCGAGAATGCCATCTTCGACCAGCCCGCTCAGCCGCCCCGAGAGCACGGCCTTCGGGATGTCCAGATGCGCCTGGAAGTCATTGAAGCGGCGCACACCGTAGAAGGCGTCGCGAACGATCAGCAAGGTCCAACGCTCTCCGATCACCTCTAGGGCGCGGGCGAGCGAGCAGTCCTGGCGTGCGTAGTCACTGCCGAGCATGTCGACGATTATAGCGCGGTGCGGTTCGATCATTGAACTGCCGTGCTAGAGTGCCAGCGGTTCGATCACTGAACTCATCGAAACGGAGGCTCGAATGACGCAAGCGCCAATCAGAGACGGAGCCGTGCCGATGGCGCCGCGGATGGCGTGGGTGCCGGTCGCGGCGGTGCTGCTGGCCACCGGCTGGGGCTCGAATCAGTTCACACCGATGCTGCTGGTCTATAGCCACACGCTCGGCGTGGGCAACGGAACGCTGGAGGCGATGTTCGGCGTTTACGCGCTCGGTCTAATCCCGGGACTGCTGCTCGCGGGGCCGGTGTCGGACGCCCGCGGACGGCGCACTGTCGTCGTCCCCGCCGCCGTGCTCTCGCTCGCGGCCAGCGTGTTTCTCCTCGCGGGCGCACACGGTGTCGCGCTGCTCTTTGTCGGGCGGCTGCTCGCGGGCGTGAGCAGCGGCGCCGTCTTCGGTGCTGGCACGGCCTGGCTGCGCGAAGTCTCGCGCCCGCCGCTGGAAGGGACCAGGGATCACGCGACGGCGCGGCGAGCGGTAGTCGCGATGACCGCTGGGTTCGCGTCGGGACCGCTCGTGGCGGGGATGCTGGCGCAGTGGGCGCCAGCCCCGAGAATTGTTCCGTATTTGCCTCACGTGGCGCTGATGGCCGTAGTGCTCGTCTCGCTTCGAAACATCCCCGAGACGGTCGCCTCCCGCGCCGGACGCGTGCGCTTCTCGCTTGCTGGCATCCGCAGCGCGCGGTTCCGCGGCGTGGTCGGGCCAATGGCGCCGTGGGTGTTTGCGGCGCCCGCGATCGCCTTCGCCCTTTTGCCGAGCGTCGTCGGTGCCGAGGACGCAACCGACGGCATCGCGCTGACGGCCGGGATCACCGCACTGTGTGCGGTGGCGGGCGTGCTGATCCAGCCCCTCGCGCGGCGCTTGGATAACAACGCTGAAGCCAACCGTTCCGCGACCATCGGGCTCTTGGTGCTGGTTGCCGGCTTGGTGCTCGGTGCCTTCACGGCACAGAGCGGTCAGGCCTGGCTGCTGGTGCCCTGCGCGATCGTGCTCGGCAGCGCGTACGGCCTTTGCCTGGTTGCCGGCCTGATCGAGGTCCAGCGCCTCGCCGACCCGCGCGCGCTCGCCAGCCTGACCGCGGCGTACTACGCGCTGACCTACCTGGGATTCGCCGCCCCGTATCTGCTGACGCTGGCCGCGCACCTGTCCAGCTACTCGACCCTGCTGATGATCGCCGCGGCGCTTGCGCTCGGCACTGCGGTGCTGATCACGCGGCGACCCGACCGGCAACGGGATCTCAGGCGTCCCAAGTCATCGGCCGCTTGATCCGCGCTGAGCCGAGCACGTCCGCCGCGATTAGCCGCTCGACGGCGGGGACCTCGGAGTCGAGGAGCTCGACCTCGCGCCGCAGCGGTACGTCACGAGACGTGTATGACACAAATATGTGTTATCTGCGTGAAATGTGCTATAACTGGCGTATGCCACGCGATGAGGAGATCACGTTTGCCGATCATTCGGGCCGCTTCTATGCCCGCCGCTTCGGGTTTCCGCCGATGGTCGGACGCGTGCTCGGCTACCTGCTGGTTTGCGAGCCGCGCGACCAGACGATTGCGGAGCTGAGCGATGCGCTGCTGGCGAGCCGCAGTGCGATCACCGGCGCGCTGAGCGTGCTGGAGCGGATTAGCGCGGTGCGACGCTCCCGGGCCGCCGGGGAGCGGATGGACCGCGTCCGAATTGACTTCCCCTCGTCCCAAGCGCGGGGGTTTGACATCACGGAGTATCAGGAGCTCGGCGATCTGGCCCGGGAGGGCCTGGAGGTGCTGGGCGACGCACCGCCGAGAACGCCGGGCGGAGCTGCTCGAGCTGGCGGCGTTCGCAGACTTCCTGGTCGAGGGCACCCAAGCTCTTCGACGGCAGTGGGAGGCGCATCGTGACGCCCTCCGCGCCTCGGGCGAGTTGCCCTCCTGAGCCTCGTGCCCCTGCAACCACGTCAATCAAGAATCCGATCGGAAAGAAAGCCATGACAACAGACCCATCCTCACCGGCCATCACCGCCGTCGACGTACGCAAGTCGTTCGGTGACAACGTCGTCCTCGACGGACTCGAGCTCGCCGTCGAGCAGGGCAGCGTGTTCGCGCTGCTGGGACCCAACGGGGCGGGCAAGACGACGATGGTGCGGATCCTCGCCACCCTGCTCGAGGCGGATCACGGCGACGATCCGAGTCGCTGGGCACGACGTCAGCCGTGAGGCCGACGCCGTCCGCGACGCGATCGGCGTGACCGGCCAGTTCTCGGCCATCGACGAGCTGCTGACCGGTCGAGAGAACCTGGCGCTGATGGCCGACCTGCACCACCTCCAGCGCGCGCCGGCGGCGCGAGCGTATTGACCAGCTGCTCGAGCGCTTCGAGCTGGCCGATGCCGCTGACCGGATCGCTTTGACGTACTCGGGTGGGATGCGTCGCCGTCTCGACCTGGCGATGACGCTTGATCGGCGCGCCGCAGGTCATCTTCCTCGACGAGCCGACCGCCGGCCTTGATCCGCGCAGCCGTCGCACGGTGTGGGAGATCGTCGGAGAGCCTGGTCGAAGACGGCACCACCGTGTTCCTCACCACGCAGTACCTCGAGGAGGCCGACAAGCTCGCCGACCGGGTGGCGATCCTCGACCGCGGACGCCTGGTCGCGCAGGGAACCGCGCAGGAGCTCAAGCAGCGAATCCCCGGCGGCCGCATCGATGTCCAGCTTCGCCGACCCCGACGCGCAACTCGTGGCCGCCGACGCGTTGGGAATGCCGGTCACCGACCACGACAAGATCCCCACGCTTGCAGATCCCCACCGACGGCAACGTCGCCACCCTGCGCCGTGTCCTCCGCGACCTCGATGAGGCCGATGTCGACGTCGCCGATCTCGCGATTCACACCCCCGACCTCGACGACGTGTTCTTCGCGCTCACAGGCCGAGACGACTCACCCGGCGGAAGTCGAGAACAGAAGAGGAGCTCCACCGATGACCAGCACATACGCCCTGCGCGACACGACCACGATGCTGCGACGCAACCTGCGCCACCTGCAGCGCTACCCCGGCCTGTCGCTGTTCCCGATCTTGGGGCCCGTCGTATTCCTGCTGCTGTTCGTATACGTGTTCGGCGGCACGCTCGGCAACGGGATCACAGCCGGCGGGGGACGCGGCGCCTACATCGACTTCCTCACACCCGGGATGCTCCTGTTCACGGTCGTGGGCGCCGCCAATACCACGGCGATCTCGGTGGCCAAGGACATGACCGAGGGCATCATCGCCCGCTTCAAGACGATGCGAATCTGGCGACCCGCGGTACTCACCGGCCACGTCCTCGGCAGCCTGATCCTGACCCTGATCAGCCTCGCGGTCGTCATCGCCGTCGCGCTGCTGATCGGCTATCACGCCAGCGTCAGCCCAGTCAGGTGGCTGGCCGCCCTCGGGCTGCTCGTGCTGCTGGCGATCGCGCTGATCTGGTTGACGGTCGCCCTTGGCCTGAACGCCAAGAGCGTCGAGACCGCAAGCAACATGCCGATGTTCCTGATTCTCCTGCCGTTCCTCGGCAGCGGCTTCGTGCCCGTCGCCTCGATGCCCGCCGGCCTGCGCTGGTTCGCCGAGAACGAGCCCTTCACCCCGATCACAAACACCGTCCGCGGCTTGCTCGCCAACCAGCACGTCGGCAGCGCCGGCGTCAAGGCGGTCGTGTGGTGCCTCGCGATCACCGCCGCCAGCTATCTATGGGCCAGGTACCTCTACAACCGTCGACCCGTCCAGTAGGCACCATCCTCCGTCAACCCTGCCGGTAAGACCGCGGGCCACTTCTGGCGCATCCGGGGGAAGTACCGTACCGGCCGAAGACGGTCATGACAGCGCCTGAGACCGACCCTCGCACATCGCGAGAGTCGGGACGCGACCGCTGCTCCTCCCGCGGCAAGCGGTAGTCGGCAGCGCGATTCAGCCGAATCCCGAGAGACGATTATCCGAGCAGCTCTCCGACCGTGCGATGGGCCTCTCCCCACGTCCGTCGTGAGCTCAACCGCCGCCAACGGCCCGACACCGTCCCGCTCAAACCGTCTCCGACGGAGTAGCGAGTGCCCCCGGCTGGATTCGAACCAGCGACCCTCGGATTAGAAGTTGCTCGCTGGAGGTCCAATTCGGCTCTGTTACACGATGTTAGGGCAGGTTGGAGACGGTGCGGCGCGGTCATATTTGCCGAGTCGGGGACACGTTTCGGGACACGATTTCGTCCGCACGATTGGAACCACGAGACTCCGCGCGGCGCGGCCCGAGCTTGGGGGAGTTCGGGCTCAGAGCGGCGCGGAAACCACTCGCAGGCCGGGGATCCGTTCGAACTCCCGGGCGTTGCCGGTCGCTATACCCAGGCCGTGCGCGAGCGCCGTAGCCGCGATCCAAAGATCATGAGCCCCGATTACCCGGCCGCGCGCGGAGAGTCTCGCCCAGACGTCCGCGTGCACCCGCGCGACAGCTTCTGTGATGGGGATTGGCTGCAGCTCGCCGAGCAGATGCTCAACGAACGCGCTGCGGCGCGTGCGCTGCGCACCTTTCGCGCGATGGACGCCATGAAGCAGCTCACTGACCGTGATGACGCTGATTGCGCGGTCCTCGTTCCCGATCGCCTGCTCGACCGCCGGGTTCACGATGCCGCGCTCGAGGTCGACGAGCATGTCGGTGTCGATCAGGATCGCCACGCGTCTGTCGGTGGCTCGACTGACTCGCGTGTCGCGCGCACATCCTCAGCGAAGCTCTCGTCAGGCAAAGGTGCGGTCGCGATGAGATCTCGAAACCGCTCGGCCGACATCAGCCGTGACTTCGGACGCGAGATTACGGCGACGTCGGCACCGCTTCTGGTGACCTCGATTTCCTCCCCGGCCGCCACCCTGTTCAGCAGCTCCGAAAAGCTGCGGGCGGCTTCTGTCGCGGTTACTCGAGTCACGACAGGATCTTATCAGATAAATCTGATTTTGGCGCTACCAGCGCCTCGCCGTATGCGGTTGCGGGCACGAGGGGCCTTTCTCCTGCCTTGTCAGCTGCGTCGACGTCCTCGACGCGAGCGTCCGCGCTGTCCAGTATCCCGATCACGACACTGGCGTCAAGGATCAGCGCTCCCACTCGTCACGGAGCCGGTCGACCTCTCCGGGCCGGTAGATGCCCTGGCGATCCCGGAGAGGCGGCGTACCCCGGAGCCCCGCAGTACGTCCACGACCGCGCCGTCCGCGGCCAGCCGGACTGTAACCTCATCTCGGGCTCGAATGCCGGCGGTGAGCATCGCATCGACGGGAAGTGTGACCTGGTTCTTGGACGATACTCGCGGCACACGTCGCTGGCTGCTGCTGATCGAGCGCAGAGTCATCCCTTGTGCGTTTGAGTGCGCCCGCTTGGCTTCGCAAGGCCACGATCAAGGCTTCCGTCCGACGTGTACTGGCCTCCGTTATGCCTCAGGAGTCACGACACCCGACCAGCTCGCCGGGAACGCGGACCGACGCTCGCTGATGCTCGCCCGCGTGCCGTCGCGAGGCGGCGAGCTCGAGCGCACCTGGTGCATTTGGCGTGCTCCCTGCTCCACCGCACAGCAGATGCGTCAACGGCGTCAGGGGCGTGCGAAACGGCCAGACACGGGGGCGCCGCGGAGAGTACAGTTAGCGACTGAGAGGTAGGCCGCCACGCTCGTTTCGGTGGCTAGCGGCACGGAGAAGGGGCGCGAGAGATGGCTGCTGTCAATGCACTACGGGGCGTTGGAGTCATGGGATGTCTTGCGATGCTCCTGCTTCTCACGACAGCAGGCGATGCCTCGGCCGCACAGCCGCCGCCACAGACCCAGCTGACAGGAGTGCAATCGCAGCTGTCCAGTCTCGCCGGCTCGGCGGATGTGCGGGCAAAAGGAGTCCTACAGACCGCCGTGGACGAACTCGAAAGGGCTACCGCCGAAAGTCTGTGGATCGACCCGAATGATGCCGTCCCGCCGCCGAGCGGTAACACTGTCTTTACGGCTTCCTCGGAGGCGGTCCGCGAAATCGCGGCCATCCTCGACGATCACAGTGTCTCGCTTTCAGCCCTCCTGAGGGCCAGCGGCGAAATCCTCCAGTCTCAGGCACACCTTGCCAACAACGCGCTGGCGCAAGTTCGCACCGGCCCAAGTGGGTTCGGTGGCACGCCATTCGCGACGTGGCAGCTCGCCTTCGCCCGACTCGGCCAACAAACCACGCAAACTGTCACCACGGTGTCCCAGCGAGGGGTCGAAGCGGCAGCCGAAGCCTATTTCGCGAGCACCACGGACGAACTGCTCGCGGTGCCGCAGCCGATCACGGCGCCTCCGTTGACCGTTCACGGAACACCGGAGCTCTTCGTCTGGGGCTCGGAAGGATGCCCGTACTGCGGGATTGACCGATGGTCGATAGTCGTGGCACTGGCGCAGTTCGGTCAATTCGCCCCGTTGGCCGTGACGGTGTCATCGACTTATGACGTCGACCCCGCAACACACACCTTCCGCTTCTCCAACACCCAGTACGCCAGCCCGTATGTCGCGCTCGTCCCGCTAGACGAGTGGAGCAATCAACCTGGAGGAACCCTGCGCTGCTTCGGCGAAACGTTCCCCTGGTGGACCGAAACTCAAGCTCCAACGCCGGCCGAGCAGGAACTAATCGATCACTACGACACGTTCGAAGGGTGCCTTGAGGTACTTCCCTTTCTCGACGTGGCCAACAAGTGGGCGACTCTGGGGTCGTACCCGGATCCGGCAGTGATCAGCGCACTGTCATGGGAACAGATAGCCCGAAGCCTTTCGAATCCAGGCTCTGTAGTGGCGCAGGTGATCGACGGTGGGGCGGAGATCATTGCCGCTCAGATCTGTCGTGTGGACGGTGAGCGGCCCGCGCGTGTCTGTGATTCGCGCACGGCGCAGAAATATCAAGAAGTGTTCACCCCATAGGCTCGTTGTCAGCTCTGACGGGGCTGATGGTGATCGGTGATCACGAACGCGATCTCCGACTAATGCCTGGCTAGAGCGTGTTCGCCGCTTAGTCAAGTCCACGGCTTGTCCCAGGCGGGGAGGAGTCGGCGATCAGGCGACCGGCGCCAGCGCGTGCAACTCGGAAGCGATGCTTGAGCTCCACGCGCGGATCCCGTCCCAGTCGTGCAGGTCTCGATCCTCCGCGCGTCGTCGCGTGCTGTGTCGCTGGGGTTACATGCTGATGGCGGACCCCGCCGCTGCTCTGCATGAGACGCGGCGGGTCCTGCGCGACGGCGGGACCCTCGCGTGCGCTGTGTGGCAGACGCCGGACCGCAACCCGTGGGCCGCGATCCCCGGGATGACGCTGGTCCAGCGCGGGCATATGCCGCCGCCTGAGCCCGGGAGTGCCCGGGATGTTTGCCATGGGCCTCGCCGACCCCATCGCGGAGCTTGTCACCGGTGGCGGCTTCGGTGAGCCCCGGCTCGAGGAGCTCACGTTCGAGTGGCGCTATGCCGCGGACGATCTCTGGGACACGCTCACGCGCATTGCCGGTCCGCTGGCCGCGGCGATCAACGGGCTGCCCGACGAAGAACAGACCCCGACACGAGCCGCGATCGAAGCGAGCCTGGCCCAGTACAGGCGGGACGGCTGAGCGGGGCGGCGATTGTGATCTCGAACCGAGCGTCGGCGGCCGAACTCACGCCGCCAGCGCCTGGGCGTTGACCGACTTGTCAAGCACCTCGTCGCGTGCGGAAATCGCCACGAGACCGAGCCGCCCAGCGCAAACAAAGGAAAACGTCACCAAGCGGTATCGGCGGCACCCTGGATACCGGCAGCGCCCCTACCGCCCCCTCAGCGAGCGACTTGTTTTTCGGGAAGCCATGGAGTGCTGCGCGCCCGTCGCGACGCCTCTTTTCACGCGATAGCGCAAGCGGGCAGGACGACGTCGAGTGGTAGTTTGCTGGTCCGTTTGAGCTAGCTGGTCGGGGGTTGCGGTGGCGGAGTCTGTTGAGCTTGCGACGATCCTGTTGACCGATCTGGTCGGCTCCACGCGCTTGGCCACATCTGTTGGCCCGGTGCGCGCCGATCAGCTGCGTGAAGATCACTTCGGCCTGCTGCGCGACGCGATCGCCTCCTCAAGCGGCAAGGAGGTCAAGAACACCGGCGACGGGCTGATGGTCGCCTTCCCGTCGGCCTCCGCGGCCGTGCGCTGCGCCGTGGCGATGCAGCAGTTATTTGAGCGCCGCTACCGCGACGCCGAGCAGCGTCTTCACATCCGCGTCGGCCTCGGCGCTGGGGAGTCCACGGTCAAGGACGGCGACTACTTCGGCATGCCCTCGATCGAGGCCGCCCGCCTGTGCGCACAGGCACCGTCGGACGGCATCCTCATCTCGGAGCTCGCCAAGACGCTCGCCGGCCGCTGTGAGGGGATTGAGTTCTCCTCCGCCGGCGAGCTCGAGCTGAAGGGCTTCCCCGACCCAGTGCAGGCGTTCTCGGTCTCCTGGGCGCCGCTCGAGGAGGAGGCGGGTGGCTCGAGCCGCTGGCCGCTGCGGGGACTTTTGCGCTCTGTGCCAGTCGTCTCCTACGTGGGCCGCACCGATGAGCGCGCCGCGCTCGAGGAAGCGGTGAAGCTCGCCTGCTCTGGTCAGCGCCAGGTCGTGCTGCTCTCCGGCGAGCCGGGAATCGGCAAGACCCGCCTGGCGAGCTACGCCGCCCACCACGCCCACGCCGAGGGCTTCGCTGTCGCGTGGGGCGCCTGCTCAGACGAGCTCGCGGTGCCTTATGAGCCGTGGATCGAGATCTGCTCACACCTGGTCGAGCACGCTCCGCGGGATTTGCTCGAGCGTCACGTCGAGCGTCACGGGGGAGAGCTCTCCCGCCTGGCACGCAACCTGGGCCGCCGCGTCCCCGACCTGCCCGAGCCCCAGGCCTCGGACGCCGAGACAGAGCGCTACCTGCTGTTCAACGCCATCGCAGGCCTGTTGGGCGAGGTGGCCGTAGAGGTACCGCTGTGCGTCGTGCTCGACGATCTGCACTGGGCAGACGCGCAGTCGCTTGCACTGTTGAAGCACGTGCTGCGCACGCTCGAGCAGGGGGCGGTGCAGGTGATCGCCACCTTCCGCGACTCCGAGCTCGGCAAGGATCACCCGCTCACGGCCGTCCTCGCCGACCTGCGCCCGGCTGCAGGGGGTGCAGCGCATCGCCCTGCACGGCCTCGGCCCCGACGAGGTCGCGCAGATCATGATCGCCGTGGCGGGCCACGAGCTCGAAGCAGACGCCCTTGAGCTCGCCGCCCGGATCGCCGCCGAGACCGACGGCAACCCGTTCTTCGTAGGCGAGATCCTGCGCGGGCTGTCGGAGTCCGGGGCGCTCGTCTTCGACGAAGCCGCCCACCGCTGGAACATCGACAGCTCAGCCGGCATCGCACTGCCCGAGAGCGTGCGCGAGGTGATCGAGCGCCGTGTGGAGCGCCTCGGTGACCAGTCGCTCGAGGCGCTGCGCCTAGCGGCGGTGATCGGCCGTGAGTTCGATCTCGAGCTCTTGTCGGCCGTCGCAGAGACAGACGAGACCCAGCTCCTGGATCAGCTCGAGAACGCTGTCGCCGCGTCTGTGCTGAGCGAATCCTCAGAGCACGTGGGGCGCTTTCGCTTCGCGCACGCGCTCATCAACCAGACGCTCTATGAGGCTCTCGGGGGAACCCGACGGGCGCGGATGCACCAGCGCGTCGCGGAAGCGCTCGAGCGCCTTTGTGGGGAGAATCCCGGCGAGCACCTGGCCGAGCTCGCGCTGCATTGGCGGCTGGCCGCCGTGCCCGTCGAGAGGGCCAAGGCGGCCGACTACGCGCTCAAAGCCGGACAGCGGGCGCTGCAGAACCTTGCCCCGGCCGAGGCGGTGAAACTGTTCGCCGACGCCGTCTCGCTGACCGGCGGGACGGAAAGCCGCGAGCGCTGTGAAGCGCTGATCGGGCTCGGCGAGGCGCAGCGGCAAAGCGGGGCCGCCACCCACCGCGAGACGCTCCTGGAGGCCTCACGGACCGCTGCGGCGCTGGGGGACGCCGACCTTGCCGCAAAGGCTGCCCTCTCCAACCATCGCGGGATCACCAGCGTGCAGGGCGAGGTCGACCACGAACGGATCGGCGCGATCGTGCGCGCGCTCGAGCTCGACGATCCACCGAACCCAGCTCGGCGTGCGCCGCTCCTTGCGGTCGAGGCGATCGAACTCGTATACGGCCCCGACTTCGAGCAGCGCAAAGCGTTAGCGACGGAGGCCGTCGAGCTCGCTCGCAACGCTGCCGACCCAAGGATCCTCGCGGAAGTACTTCACCTCGCGAACTTCGCCTGCTGGACGGCCGAGACGCTCGAGTTGCGATCCGCACTCGCCGAGGAGCTGTCGCACGTGGTCACCTCGCTGCGCGACCCGGCGCTCGATTACTGGGCGCACTACGACGAGTATCACGTACGGGCAGAACGAGGCGACATCCCCGGAGCAGAGGCGGCGCTGGGGCGCTGGCAGCAGATCGCAAACGAGCTAGCGCAGCCGACTCTGCAGGCCCTCGCCGTACGTCAGCGGGCGGGTATGACGATCATGCGCGGCGACCTGGCAGTCGCCGAGGAGCTCGTGGAGAGCGCGCGTCAGATAGGCCAGCAGGCGGGCCAGCCCGACGTCGCCCTCTTCTATGGCGCACAGCTTGCCTTGGTGCGCCTGTACCAGGGGCGCGTGGAGGAGATAGTGACCGCGATCGAGCATGGCGCGAGCGCCTACCCCGGCATCTCCCCCTGGAGAGCCGGACTCGCGGACGCTCTGGCCTGGCTTGATCGGCGCACAGCGGCAGCAGCGATCCTCGACCGCGCGGCAGCCGACCGTTTCGGTGATGTGTCACCCGACCCGAACAGGGCGGTAGCGCTTGCCCTGTACGCCGACGCCGCAGCGCTGATGAACCACACGCCCGCCGCGGCGATCCTGTACGAGCTCACCGAGCCGTGGGCCGAACAGCTCATCTGGAACGGCACCGCGGGTTTTGGCCACGCGCGCCTCTATCTGGGTGTGCTCGCCGGCGTCCTTGAACGACACGAGCAGGCCGACCAGCACCTGGAGTTCGCATGCGCGTTTCACGAGACAAACGGACTGCCAATTTGGACGGCCCGCACCCACCTCGGCTGGGCCGAAGCGCTCGCCGCCCGTGGGGACGCCTCGCTCGCCCGCGACCACGCCGCCCGCGCGCTCGAGCTGTCGCGCCAGCACGGCTACCGACTCTTCGAGCCCCGCGCGTCGGCGCTCGTCGAGACGGCGTCAGCCGCCGAGGCTTGACGCCCGCCCCACCGTCCCGCTCGCACCGCCGCCGTCGGAGTAGCGAGTGCCCCCGGCTGGATTCGAACCAGCGACCCTCGGATTAGAAGTTGTTCGCTGGAGGTGCATTTCGGCTTGGTGACGCGAGATTAGCCGAGGTTGGCGACGGGATTGTGGGATCAGAATTGCCGAGTCGGGGACACGTTCGGGACCCGCCTTCTTACCGGTCGGTCGAGAGACGTCCCGCTTCCGCGTCTCCTCGATCGCGGGGGTTGGGGGGTGTCGATCCACACCCTCCGGCGCCTTTTTAGACGCCGATCTCGGCCGAGAAAGTGGCCGACGGCGCGAGCCTTAGCAGGCCGCCACGGCAGAGGTTGGGAACGGCGGCCGCTCCCTGGTACGCGAGCGGGCTATTCGCGTCGCTCGACGGGACCCACCGGCCGGCGGTCACCGGGTAGGACTCGATCGGCAGCGAGACGGTGAACGACGGGGCCGAGGGTTTGCCGCCGAACACGCAGTCGACGTCGAACACCGCCTGCGCGCTGGTCACGGCGACGGTCGACGGTGCGCCGGCGCCGGAAAGCCTGAGGTCGTAGCCCACCTTCAGCTGCGCTCCAGGGCTGAGCACTAGTCCGCCGGTAGGGGTCTGTCCCTGAACGGGCACCGAGCCGCCCTGGCATCTCCCTGCCGCGGTGGAGCTCCAGCCAGCGGGCGAGCCGTAGGCCGTGTAATGCCAGCGGGCGTCGACGCTCACGTGGGACGGGCAGGGGCTCGTGACCGGATAGCTGATCGTGACCTCGGGTGCGGCTTCTGCTGCGAGGAGCTGAGCGCTGTCTCCCGACGGAGCTAGGCTCGATCCGCCGCCTCCACCTCCGCCGCTGAAGGTGTTCCCACCGCCACCGCCTCCGCCGCCGAAGTAGCCGCCACCGCCACCGCCACCCGGGAAGTCTTCGAGCGAGGCCAGGCAGCGCCCGCCCGCGCCGCCGGCCCCCAGCGACCCTTCGCCGCCATTGCTGCCGCTTACGCAGTTGCCTTCGCCGCCCACGCCGCCGTTGCTCTGCGTTCCGGCGCCACCGCCGTTGTTCTGGTTGGCCCCCGGGCCGCCGGCTTCACCCGCGCCGCCGCCGACACCGCCGGCCGCCTGGCCGGAGGCACCGCCGCCGCCCCCGCCAGCGGCTACGAGCAGGCGGGTGTCGGGTGTCAGCCCCGAAGCTCGGGGTGAGGTGCGTATGTCCGAGGCCCCGCCTCCTCCACCTGCGCCTTCGCCGCCGCCGTTGAAGCCCCCGCCGCTGAAGGATTCGTCTTCGCCGCCGTCACCGCCGACCTCGACGTACAGCGTCTCGCCGGGCGTCACGCCGAGCACACCGCTGACCTGCGCGGCGCGCCCGCCCGCTCCCCCCGGGAACCCCGACCCGCCGCGGGCGCCTACGGCGAGCGCCTGCACGGCGGTGATTCCTTCGGGGACCAGGAACGTCTGCTCGGCGCCCGTGTAGGCGAACGTCACGGTCGCCGCGGGCGCCGTCGCGGGCCATGCCAACACCGCCGTCAGCACGGCAACGGCGAGAGCGATCACGGGGTGGCCGCATGTATTCACGGGATCTGCAGGCCGACGATCGCGCGGGCGATGGCCAACCGCTGGATCTCGGCTGTTCCCTCGAAGATGTCGTCGATGTTTGCGTCGCGGTTCCAGCGCTCAACAGGGTACTCGCCGGTGTAGCCGTTTGGCCCCGTGGTCCAGCGGCATGGCGGCCCATCTAGATGAGATACCGAACGATTACATAACCTCTTGCGGCATTCTTGGTAGCTCAGCCTTGACAGCGTGAACGTACCACGATAAAAACCTACCGTGGTCGTTTTATCCCCTCAGGAAGCGGCCCGTTTGAGGTTGGCCACCTAGTTCTCTCTGGACCAACTTCTGTCTCATCCCCGGGGGCCGCGGCGATGGCCCGCTCCGTCGCCGCGGCCCCCACCCGCTTTCTCACAACCACGACCACAGGCGACCCACGGATGGATCAAGCAGCCTCCCCCTTCCCCCAGGGCCGCGCCTACCACCAGCGTTGCAGACGGCCCGCGCGTGGCGGGCCACGGTGCCCTTTTTCGACGCAGCCACGAGCCGTTACGGCCCGATCTTCACGATCCGCGCGCTGCCTTGGGGGACCGCCGTGGTGGTCAACGACGCCGACCTCGTCAAGCAGGTGTTCTGCGGGGATCCGGAGGTCTACCACGCCGGCGCGGGAAACTCGATCCTTGCGCCGATCGTCGGCTCGCGATCGGTGTTGGTGCTCGACGAGGACGAGCACCTCGCGGCGCGCCGGGCATTACTGCCACCGTTTCACGGAGAGGCGGTGCGGGCCTATGGACGGGTCGTGGAGGAGATCGTGGCCGAGGAGGTCAGGCGCTGGCCGCTGCTCGACCCTTTCCCACTGCATCCTCGGTTTCGCGCGATCACGCTGGAGGTGATCCTGCGGGCCGTGATCGGGGTCAGCGACCCCGGGCGCACGGCTGAGCTGCGCGCGGTGCTGCCGGCCTGCCTGCAGATCAGCCCCACGATCATGGCGATGTGGGCGATCCCGGGCCTGGCTCGCGTGGGGCCCTGGCGGCGGTTTCGGGCAAAGCTGGCCGAGGCCAACCGCCTGCTGCGCGAAGAGATCCGCGAGCGGCGTCGCGACCCGCGGCTGCAGCGGCGCGATGACGTCCTCTCACGTCTGATCGTGGGAGGAGAGAGCGACGACGATGAGCTGCGCGACCAGATCATGACCCTGCTGGTCGCCGGTCACGAGACCAGCTCCACCGGGCTGGCGTGGACCTTCGAGCGACTCTTGCGCCACCCCGCGGAGCTGGCCCGTGCGTATGAGGGCGAAGACGCCTTCCTCGACGCGGTCGTCCAGGAGAGCCTGCGCGTGCGGCCGGTGCTCCCCGTCGTCCTGCGCCGGCTGCGCGCCCCGGTGACGCTCGGCGGCTACTACCTCCCGGCGGGCGTCACGGTGATGCCAGCGATCACGCTGATGCACTCCAACCCGGCGCTGTTCAACGAACCCCGGCGGTTCATGCCCGAGCGGTTCCTGCACGCCGAGGAGGGCAGCACGTATACCTGGATCCCGTTCGGCGGCGGTCGTCGGCGCTGCCTCGGAGCCACGTTCGCGAGCTTCGAGATGCGCGTCGCGCTGAGGACGATCCTGCACTCGGTAGAGCTGCGAGCCGAGATCCTCGCCGACGAGTCGGTCCGCAACCACCACATCACCCTTGTGCCCGCGCGTGGGGCGCGCGTGGAACGGGTCTGCCGGCGGGTGCCGGCGCCGATGGGAGGGAGCCAGCGAGTGAGGCTCGATGCCCGTACGCGAGCGCCTGCAGGCGCCGGGACGTGGTAGCAGACGGGCACTCCGCGCCACGCCCAAGCGCCGCTGACAGCGAGAGCGCTTGGAACAACGACGGCGGACCGCTCGGTCTGCTCTATGACTTCTACGCGCAGCGGCCGTGTTTGATGGCCGTCGTGGGGCGCGCCCTGTGGGGGGTAGAGACCGCTCCGCTGTACCGCAGCATCGCTCGGCTGAGCTCAGCCGAACACGTCACGATCCTCGACGTGCCCTGCGGCGGAGGGGTGGCGTTGCGGGCGCTGAAACCGGGCCAGGACGTCCGCTACATCGCCACCGACGCGTCTCCGAAGATGATCACGCGCGCCAAACGCTGCGCGCGCAGACGCTCTCTGGATCAGGTCGAATTCGTCCGCGCGGACATGACGCGGTTACCGATACGCAGTGGCGTGGCCGACATCGTCCTCTGCTACGGCGGCCTGCACACGCTCCCCGAGCCCAGCGAGGCGCTGGTCGAGTTCGCCCGTTGCCTGCGCCCGGGCGGCCTGTTGACCGGTACCACGTTCTTGCTCGACGGCCTGAGTACCCGGGGTCGCAGGCTGTTCGAGTTGGGCCGACATCGCGGCCACCCGCTGCCGCCGCGGCGAGAGGAGTGTTCTGCGCGCTCGCGGCGGCCGGTTTCCGCGAAGCGACGCTCGGCTCGCAGCCGGGGTTTGCTGCGTTCAGCGCGCGCACGGAGGTCTGAGCGCAGCCCAAGCGTCCGATGGGCCTGGGGCTAGGTGGGTGCCTGAATGTTCCTCTCGGCCTGTGAGCCGGCCGTTGCGCGTCCTACCTGCGATGCTCCGGAGGCTGGTCGAGGCGCAAGGCGTTCGCCGGGGGTATGGGTGCGGCTTGGTGGTTCCATTCGGAGAACGTGATTTCGCCGTGTTCGAAGCCGCGCTTGGTGATCTTGATCGGGTACGGAGTTCCGACGGCTGGGAGGTAGATCGTTGGCGTCGAGAGTTTCCGGCCGGTGTCGGTGAGCTCGACCACCCGCTGGCCGTCGGGCAGGGTCGCGGTCAGCTTCTTGAGCTTCCCGCTGCTGGAAAGCAGCAAGGTCAGCTCTCGGCGCATGTCGAGGCTCTCACCCACCGCTCCAAGCTCCCCATCGGCCGGTACCTGCAGCCACCTTCCGTCGGGGACGTGGATGTTCGCTCGTGCAAGTCGGTGCTGAAGGCTAGGAGTGCTCAGGAGATACACGGTGTCGTTGATGCGGACGAGTGAGTACTGCGTTGCCTGGCGAGCGTGATCTGCGCGCGACCGCCGCTGCCCGTGAGTTGGAGGTCGAGCTTGACCGGCTTGCCTTCCTGGGCGAGGTTGCCTCTCACGTGGACTGAGCGTGCGCCGTTGGCAGCGGCCGTCGCCGCCGCGAGGATCGCCGCAGGGGATTTCGATGCCAGCTCCTGACCCGAGCCGCCACAGGCGCTCGGAAGGGTCGCGACGCACGCCGCGACCACGGCGACTGCGGTTTTGGATGCGATACGTCCGCGGCTAGCCATTATGGCCCGTTGCTCCTTTCCGGGCCTTCTTGACGGTCTTCTTCGAGGGCTTTTTTGGCCCGTAGTGTTTGCGTGCGGTCTTTTCGCAGGCGATGCGCTTGCGCTTGGTCTTTTTGGTCTTGTATTTGGTGCGGCAGGTGTTGAGGGCTTTGGCGAGTTGTTGCGCACGGGTGGGCTTGGTGGTGTGGGTGGCGAGGGTCGCGCTGCAGCCGGTGGGGGTGACGGTGGCGTCCTGTTCGATCACGGCGCCGTCCTGGGCGGTGATGGTGGTCGGCATCGGGAGCTTCTGGCGCAGAGTTCGTAGGGTTCCTTTTCGGAGGCGTAGGCGGTCAGGATCCCGTGCGGACCAGCGGGAAGGCTCGTTTCGAAGGTCGTGAACGGGGCGTCGGGGGCGGTTTCGAAGCGGCTGTAGGTCACGCCGTTTTTGATGTCGGTGTGCCCGTCCAGCAGGAGGGTGATGCCTTCGCCCTGGAGCACGAACTCGACATCGGGGAATTTTGCGTTGCCGTAGGAGACCAGATACGCCGGTCCGGATAGTGGGCTCTTCAGGACCGGGGTGTGGACGGTCGCGGAGCCGATGACCGATCCTTCCGGGCAGGAGGCGGGGTTCGCCTGGAAGGTCGCGGCGAGGCAGGCCTGGTTGAGCGTGGACTGCCGGGAGGGGAGCTGGGCGGGGATCTGTAGTTCGACCTTCTTGACGTTCGCGACCCCGAGCCCCTGGCTGGTGACCGTGACGTCGAAGCCCGTACCGTTGGCTTTGTTGGCGTGCCCCCCGACCGTGGCCGTGAGACCCGGGTGGAACGGCAGGCTCTCACAGCCCCCGACCTGAAAACGCGAGGACACGGCGCCCTGGCCATCTTCAGAGCCCGAGAGGGTGCCGGTGACGGCGGTCGGATCACAGCTGGTGGGGTTGAACTCGAAGCCGGGCCGATCGACCGTCACGAGGAGCCTTTTCAGCTGAGCCGGGACGCCTTTCAGCCGGGTCGGGAGCACTTCCCCGCGGGGCCCGGGGTCGGTGGTGACGGTGACCGCCGCCGTTTCGGGGTTGACGTCGATCCGCGAGCGCACGTCGACCCAGCCGAGGTCGAACGGACCCGCCTGCGCACGCGTCCTGACCAGCAGCCCGAAGGGAGCGCCGTCGTAGCCGCTGGTCAGATACACGTCGCCCGGCAGCGTGACGGGGTCGCTGCCGAGGCCCGATTCGGCGGTGGAATGGCCGATCGGCTGGCTTCCCCACAGGACCATTCCTGCCCCGACGGGGGTTCCGGGCACGGCGTGACGGAGCTCGAAGCAAAGCCGCTCACGCCCGCCGGCAGCGTCACCGTGACGCCGTCGAGGGCCTGTTGCCCGTCGGGCCGTTCGAGTCGCGCTGGAAGTCCGTGAAGGCCCCGGCTTGGGAGCTCGTGCTCTGGGCTGCGAACGCGGGCGAGAACGGCAGCGTGCCGACGGGGACATGGTCCGCCGCCCGGGCCCGAGGTGACCTTGAGCGGCGATTCGGAGAAGGTGTCCGCGGTCGCGCCAGACCAGCCCGTGAGCGCGGCCGTCGCCTGCTGGGTGTAGTCGCCGCAAAAGGCCGGTGTCGACAGCGACGCGCGTGGGCCGCCGAACAGCTGGGCGCGCAGTTCTTCGAAGGGCAGCTGCGGCGTGTCCCGGAAGCTGGTGGTGGACTTGCCCGGTGTCGGGGTCAAGTGTGCCTTCGCCGGCGAGCTTCACCAGGATCCCCGCCTTCCGGTCTTCTGCGACGAGGTAGAGGGCGATCAGCGAACCAAACGGGTTCTTGGCAGCTTCAGCGTTGGGAGCGGATTCGGCGAGGTAGAGGGCGCCCTGCAGTTCCTGGGGCAACAGCGGGGTCTTCACGTGCACCAGCCCGATCTTGGAGGCGTCGGGACAGGAGGGCGCGGCGTCGGGGGGGCGGCCCCGGGCCGCGTGAAGCGCTGCTCACCTTCGGTCGTGCCCTGGTAGCCGACCTGCGCCTCGCTGCAAGCCTGCAGCCCGTTGGCGGCGGAGGGGTCGACCTGAACGCCCGCCGGGAGCGTGATGGTCGTGTCCCTAACGTCGGACTGGGCATGGCCTTCGGCTTCGAGCAGGCCGTTGGCGGGAACCTTGACGCCGACCGAGAACCCGGAGGGGGCGCTGGCGGACTGCTGTTCGGCGCTGACGTCCACAGTAGGTTGAAATTCGACTTTGCCGCATGATGTGAACCCAAGCGGTTCTTCCAGCGGGCCGGCCCACACGTACGCGGGAGGCGTGACGTACCCCTGTTGCGCCCACGATTCCAGTTCGACGGTCGAGCTGACGGGTTCTGACGGGGGGTTCTGCGCGCACGCCGTCGGGAGCGTCAGCAGCGGGGTCTGCGGAAGGCTCGTGGACACGGGACAGGGCGTTGTGACTTCGCCTTTTTCGAAGTGCACGCCGTCGTTGATGCATTCCCAGCCACGGGACTGGTTGTGGCTGGAGTCTCCGGGAACGCCCCAGAAGGTCACCCGGGCGCTCAACAGACCGGCGATCTGGGTCGCGTTCATGACGCTCGCGACGACGTCGTAGTCGTCGGCGGGGTCGACCGAGGTGTCGATCACGACTGGCACGAGGCCCAAGGCCTCGAACCCGAAGCGGGCCGGCTCGCCTTCGGAGGGCACCAGATTGAACAGGGGGACCGACAGGGTTACGACGTGCGCGATCTCAGGTTCGTCGATCGTGACCGTAGCAACGCCCAAGACCGATCCGGGCGGGCACTGGTCGACTTCGGAGACCGGCGCGTGGGCGACGAACTCGGTCGAGGGACACTGTTCGGTGGCCTGCGGATCCCCGACGAGGCCCAAGGGGAGCCTGAAGTTGAGGTTGCGTGGCAACGCCGGCGGCTCGCGGCTGCCGGATTCGGAGCTCTGGTTCATCACCAGCCAGCTGGTCAGCTCGAAGGGGTGGGCGCCGGCCGCGTTTCGGTTCTCCGACGGCGGAGTAGGGCGCGAGTTCGAGCCCTTCCTGGACCCCGAATTCAGTGGGCGCACCGTTGATGCGCAGATGCGTGTTTCGGGAGGCGGCGCGCGACGCTCCCCCGCCTTCGACGCGGATTTCGTTGGGCAGCGTCGTGACGGTGCCGGCCGGCTCCAGCGTCTTGACTGTGATCGTCTCCGTCAGCCGTTCGTATGGGTAGACAGTGCCGAGTAGGTGCACTGCATGGGGCGAGCACGCAGGTGGCAGTCGTGCCGTGGTGTCCCCCGCCGGAGACGGCGGTCGCTGTCACGCCGGCGGGCATTTGTCGGTGATCACGATCGGCGTTTCCGCGGTGGACGGCCAGCGCCGAGGTCGCTGGCGACCACGATGAGTCCCTTCGCCCTTGTGCCCGTTGAAACCTTCGCCTTCGGCCGGCAGATTGGTCGGCAGCACTTGCCTGTCCGACCACCACGGCGCAAGGCGCCGGCTGGCGGCGGCGGTGCCGGCGGAGCGCGACAAGCAAGGACGCCGCGAGCAACGGAAGGAAGTCGGGGCTGGACGGCGGTGCGGCGCTCACGCGTGAGGTCGCTCCGCGAGCGAGGGCGGTACGCCCGCGCGTGCTGGCTTCGAAGGCGCGGCGGCGTAGAGCCTCGCCGCGTGGGCTTCGCAGGCGAGTGCGCTTCCTCTTGGCGACGGGTAGCGTTTGCGGCAGGCCTGCAGCGCGCGGGCCAGCTTCTGGGCCCGGGTGAGGGGCATGGAGTCGTCGCTTCGTGGTCGGGACGTCTTGCTGCCGTCGCTTCCGGCTGGAGGTTCCCCGGTCCAAAGAAGGCGACGCTGCCGGAACCGCCGGCGAGGTTCGACGGCGCCGCGGTCGACATTCTTCGGTGTCGTCGCAGTGACCCCACCGCGGATGTCGGGCTCAGACACGGCGACGAGACGGTGCAGTGGCGGGCGTCATAGATGTCGAACGCATCGTCGGTGTCAAGCGGGGAGAGTCTCGCCTCGGTGAGAAGGAACACTTCATTTCCGCTGCTGGTGGCTTCGAGGAACGCGGATTCCTTGCTAGAGCTGCCCGACGAGAGCAACCCGACGCATCCGCCGCTACGGCGCATTCGCCGACACCCGCGGGCTCGTACTCGTAGACGTTCTCTGACGCCGACCTGCTTGCTCGTGGTCGCGATCTGCTCGGCGCGTGTGGGGGCGATGACACCGGGGACGAGCGGGGCTGGCGCTGTCGAAGTAGAGGCGGCCTTCGTCGGAGAGGTAGCGCGACTGGAACAACGCGTCCGCGAGACTCTGCGAGGTCCAGCCGGGGATGTTGCCTGAGATCCACTGACCACGCCAGCTCAGGCGACGGTCGACTAGCAGGCCGATCCCTTCGCCGCCGCGTTCCTGATCGAGGACGCCAGTCGGCCGAGCGCCCGATGGATCGCATGAAACACACGTGAGCTCGCCGGTCTGGGAGTCGTACAGAAACGTCTCCTCATCCATCCGTTCGCCCTCGTGTTCGCTGCTGATGTCTTCGTTGTCGTAGCCGGTCAAGCTCCGGTCCGACATGAACGCCAGGTACCGCCCATTGGATGACACCCGGCTGGTCTGGAAGGCTGTGTTTTCGGCCGACACGTTCTTGCCTTGATCCCAGTCCGGACTGTCTTCGGCGGAGAGAGTGGCGATGAAGGTGGTGGACCACTTGCTCTGCGCATAGCGCAGCTCGTAGAGGTTGTCGCGCCCGGCCGTAGCGGTTTCGCCACTTCCGTTTTCGTTGTCGGCCAGGACACCGCTTGCGACCAGATAAACGGTCGAGCCGTCTTCGCCGGCTCCCAGCAGGAAGCCTTGTACTGCAGCGTGTTCACCGGACCTGACTGGAAGCGTCAAGTCACGTAAGACGCATCCTTCTTCACCGGTGTTCGAGGCAAGTTCGCACTCGTACAGGTCGCTCAATTCGAGCTGTGCTTCGCCGCTTGCTTCGGGGACGAGGTTTTGGTCGTCGGTGAAGAACACGCGCGAGCCGTCGCTGGACGCGGTCTGGAACTTCGCCGCTCCGGAGGGTTCGGTGACGGCTTCCTGTGCCTTGTCGAGTTGAACGGTTTGCCCAGCGGACACGTTACGCATGTAGAGGTGCGCCGGGCCGACCTGGTTGGCGGTCCAGAACACGCGGTTGCCGTTTGCGGAGATCGAGTGGGCGCGCGTGTGAAAGTAGCCAAGGGCCATCGAAGAGGCAGGCTGTCCCCCGGCAGGACGCTGATGGGCCGCAGCGTGTTCCCTTGCGACCACTCATACAGCCCCGCGCCCGAGGCCGGCCCAGTCAGCGGGGTCGATGACTGGAGCACGATGTGCGACATATCAGGCGTCGCCGCGAGGAATGAACCGGACGCCGAGGCCGGCGGTGCTTCGGGGGCTGTCAGCTTGCTGATGAGCGGCGCGAATCCCGGCGCCAGGAAGGCGCTGTTGCTTTCGGCCTGCGCGTAGCTCGCCCGCTGTGCGGGTTCAGGGGCAAGTGGGCGGTCATCGCGCAGGTACGGCGTTGGTGCCGCGACGGCTGGCGCAAGTGGTGGTTCGGGGTCATACGGTTCAACGAGCGCAACAGAGAGATCCGGCGAGAAGAACTGATACTCGGGCGCCCCGAAGTTGGCACCCACACCCTTTGCGCTGGGGGTCGCGATGTCCTGGGAGCTCCAGGCTTCGGTGGTCCTCACCGCCAGCACCTGCTGCGGTTCGAAGCTGCGGTTGCCCTCGAGTTCTTCGCTGATCGCACCGTTTGCGACAAACGTGAGTGCGCCGCCGGCTTCGGCGGCAAGGATCACGCCGCCTTCGCGAGAAAGCGCGGCGACCGCCGCGCCATGCTTGTTCGGTGGCGACACCAGCTCCCATTCCCGCCCGTCCGGTAGGCCGCTGGTTTGGGCGAGGATGGTGAAGGTTCTTTCCGGACTGCGGACGGTGTCTGCGCCACTCGCGAGTTCGCTTTCCGCCACGAGGCGGAAGTGGTAGACGCCGGGCGCCAGGCCCTGCAGTTCGAGCTCGGCTTCCCTGTCGCCGAAGCCACCGCCCAGGTCGGCGGCCGCACCGCTCGAGCATCCGCCGCTCGAGCAGCTGGCGGTGCCGTATTCGAAATAGGCGCGGGTATTGGCCCCCTGGGGGTCGACCTGGCCGATCAGGCGTATCGCGCCCACCGTCGGCGGGGCGCCGCTCGTGGTGATGAGGCCGTCGAGGCTGGGGGCGCCGCGCCCCTGGAGGTCGAAGACGGCCAGGTCGTCGGCGGCTGTATCGGTGACGAAGACGTCGCCTGTCGCGTCATCCACCGCGATTCCGGCGGTCTGCTGGAGGATCGGGCCCCCGTGGGCTTCTTCTTCGGCCTTGGACGGGAAGTGCTCGATCATCGGGCCTGGGATGCCCGCGGCTTCGGCGGCGAACTGGGACACACCCCGGTCGCCCGCGACGTACGCCTGGTTCAGTTCGTCGACTTCGTTGGCCGGCGTGTAGCGCGTGTTTGCGGCAACCCCGCTCGCGCCTGCGACCCCGAGAGTCGGTATCAGGACGTTCCCGGTGGCGGGTTCCAGCTTCGAGACCACCGTGGCGCCGCCTTCGGCTCGTCGACCCACGAACAGATTTCCGAACGAATCAACCGCCAGCCCGGGAGCTCCGCCGGGACCTGCCGCCACCACGAGTTCCGGCTCAGTCGACTGACCGTTCGGAAACCCGTACACGACGCCGTCTTCCTGATAGACGAGCACTCGTCCAGCGTCGTCCACCGCCACACCGACGACGCCTTCCAGCTTCGCCTTCTGAGCTGTGCCGGCGAGTGTGAAACGTTTGATCGGCTGGCCTACGAGGGCACCTTCCGGGGTAAATGCGTAAACCGCGTGAGCGCTCGCGACGTACACGTCCCCACGCTGCGGGTCGGCCGCCTGAGCCGAATTGTCAACCGCGATGCTCAGTGGGGACGCCGCCACCATCCACGACCTCACGTAGCTCTCGCCGGTCAGCGCTCCGCCTTCGCCTAACACTGGCATCAGCTGTACCACGCGCTTGTTCTTACGATCGGCGATGTACAAGTCGCCGCTCGTGTCCTCGACGGCGACCCCCACCGGTTCATTGAACTGACTACTCCCGCTCCCCTTGGATCCATAGAGAAACGCGAACGTGTGCCCGCGCTGGGGAAGGGCGAGGGCCGTCGGCGACGCACCTAGCAGCGCCAAGCCGGCAACCAGCAGGCAGGCGAGTCCCGACGTCCGGGCCCCGAGCCCGTTGCGGAACGCCAGCGGACGCCGGTTCGTCCGAGACGCTGCGTCCTTTTCTCTTCCCCGCTCCATCACAAGCCTCTCTCGCCACGTTCGCATCTCGTATGACGCGCCAGCGCGCGAGGCCTCCTTGGGCCCCGCGCGCTGAGACGACTTTGCGGGCGCGGCGCACCAGCAGAGTCGGCATTCGGCCGATCTCTGCGGAGGTCGCATAGGCCCGCGCACTGTCGGCGCGGCCGGGTCATGACATGGGCCCGGCCGCGATGACCGGTGTTTCTAACCTTTGATCTCGTCTTCTCCTTCGACTTTGTTCACGTTGGTGACTTCCTCACCAGCGGAGGACCACATCGCCGTTTTCACCGGTGCCTTTCGTCTGCAACCGGTCTTCGAGCACCTTGAGCGGCCCGCCTTCGAAGCTCGTCGGAACGTTTTGCTGGACTTTGAATGGCTTCAGTTCGAAGAACGCCTTCGCAGTTTTCGGCCGGCGTGCAGGTTTTCAGGTCGTTTCGACGACGTGGTAGGTCTGCGTAAAGGTCGGCGTCATCTGGTTGATCGGAGTGATCGGCGAGATGACTCCGTCACCACCGCTGGGCACGCCAGGCGTACTGAAGTTTTCGTAGAACGAACCTTCAGTGGAGTCGCCGACGCCGACTTCGATTTCGCCCCCGCCTTCGAAGATTTCGAATGCGGTGAAGAGACCGGGCGTGGCCGGTTCCAGCAACACGCCTACTTCGTGTTTCGATTTGTTGATGTATCCGAGCTTGCCCTTCAGCGGGTTGACCTGGATTTCGCCGGCTGGCAGTCCGAAGCCGGTCGCCGGAAGTCCGAACGACTGGCACCCTTTGAAGCGCACCGAGATGCCCGCGACTTCGTTGGCGCCCGCGGCTTCTCCTGAGGCGTGCTCTGTTTCGCATTCGACGTCGGGGTTCCCGTTTTCTGCATACGTGGGTTCACCTTCCCGGCTGCATTCTTTCTTCGGGTGTGGCTGTGTCGCTCCCGGATCGCTTTCGGTCGAGCAGCTATCGATCGAGGTCGACAGGACTGCCGGCACCGCCGGTGCCTTCGAATTTGGGCCCGCCGACGACTTTTTCGAAATGCCCCTTTTCGGCGGGGACGAAGACGCCTTTTTTCGTCTTGCCTTCGAGTTCGGTGCAAGTGCTGTTCTTGTACTTCCCTTTCTTGCCGGGTTCTGCGTAGCAGGTCGTGTTTGCTCCGCCGACCCATTCGTAGAAGCCCTTCGCCTTGGCTTTAAAGACGCCTTTGCCGTTGGTTTTGCCTTCCAGTTCGGCGCAGTTGGCGTCCTTGTACTGGCCTTTGTTCTTGGCGAGTTTCACGCAGCGGCCCCATTCCGGTCCTTCCGCCTGGGCCGCCGAGACAGCGACCCCGCCCAGCGCGAACACGGCCACCAGACACAGGCCGAACAGCTTTACATGTTTCACTTGTCCCACCAACTCCTTCTGTTCTTGGATCATGGGCGCGGATCGACCGTGCTGAACGCCGCGAGACAGAGCCTTGGGGAGCTCGCAACGTCCGCGCGGTTTCCGCGCTGGCGCATGCCCTCCCACGCTGCGAGCCCTAAGCCCGTTGGCTTCCTTTCCCCGTCGAACCCCTCCCTCTTGGGCCCAAGCTGCTGGGCCTCCGGTGAATGACAACGGTATTCTATAACAGGGGGACCCCCACGCGTCAAGAGGGTGGACAAAATGCCCCGACTTGACGGGCCACAGAATGTTGCTGGTTGCTTTTTTGCGCAAGTCGTTTTGCCCCCGCCGAGGGGCGTAGGGGGTGCAGAGCGCGAGCCCCTGTGGCCCGCGGCCACCAGGAGGGTGACGCGCCGGTTGGGAGTCGTGAAACGGCGTGGTAGCGCTTTGGGGCGTTTCGTGTATCGTGGCGTGGCGTGGCGACGGCGAAACCCCGGCAAAAACGCACGCGTACCGCTAGTGGCTCGGCTTCCGACGGGTCGTCGGCGAATGCCAAGCCGGACCAGCGCGAGCGGCTGTTGGCGTCGCTGGTGGAGCTCGCGTCTCGGCATGGGTATCCCGGGGTGAGCATCGCCGAGATTTCCTCCCACGCGGGAGTCTCGAGCGCCACCTTCTACGAGCAGTTCGCGGACAAGGAAGATTGTTTGCTGGCTGCCTACGAGCAGACTGCCTCGCGCGTGCTCGAGCGGCTGAGCCCGGTTGACGCAGGGGCGGGCTGGGAGGATGTTTCGCGGAGCGTCATCAGAGAGCTCGTCGGTGCGCTGCAGGACGATCCGAACGGCGGGCGCCTGCTCCTGGTGGAGGCGCTCGCCGGAGGCGCCCGCGTACGCGCACGGCGCGAGCAGGCCCTGGCCGCCTTTCAGGTCGTCGCGCAGGAATTTCTCGACGCTGCGCAGCGCGGAGGCAAGTCGCTGGATCTTCCCGCCGAAATGCTGCTCGGCGCTGTCCGCAGCATCGCCTCGCAGAACCTGCGCACGCACAGCGAGGATCGCATGAACCTGCTCGTGGACGATGTAATGGCCTGGGTCGAGTCCTACGCCGTAACGGCTGAGGACCACGGCTGGAGTACCGGACAGCACACGGTGCTGCCGGCCCGGGTGTCGGACGCATGGTTGGCTGCCGCAGCGCCTCCGCCGATACCTCAGAGGTTGCCGCGGGGTCGGCACAGACTTCCTCCCGCGGCAGTGGAACGAAGCCAGCGCACGCGCATCATCCACGGCACCGCCGAGGTCATCGTGGCCAAGGGCTACGCGGCCACGACCGTCGCCGACATCGTCTCCTCGGCGGGGATATCCCGGGATGTCTTCTACACGCACTTCGCGAACAAGCACGAGGCCTACCTGGCGGCGCAGGAGTATGGGACCGAGAATCTCCTCGAGGCGTGTGCAGCGGCCTACTTCGTGGGACAGACGTGGCCCGAGCGCGTCTGGCTGGCACTGCAGGTGCTGGTCCTCGCTGTGGCGGGAAATCCCGGTCTGACGCACTTGCGTGTGGTCGAGTGCTACGCCGCCGGCACAGCGGCGATCGAGCAGACCGAGCAGCTCAAGCGAGCCGCGGTGATCTTTCTGCAGGAGGGCTTCACGGTACGTCCCGCGGCCGCCCGGCTCCCGCGCCTGGCCGCCCATGCCATCACCGGAGCAGTGTTCGAGAGCTTCTACGGCCAGGCATCTCGCGGCGAGCTGGCGGAACTGCCGCGTCAGCTGCCGCTCTTGACCTACCTCGCCACCGCTCCGTTCATGGGCCCGAAGCGTGCGATCGCAGCCGTCGAGCGGCTCACTGAGCAGGCAGCGCGGAGCGTCGCAGCCTAACCGGCGCACGACGTCGCCGCTAGGGGGCCCGCACGGGCTCGCGTAAGCCATTGCCCGCCTCGGCGGGGGCGTCTAGAGTCACGGCGAGGCTCGCACCGAGCGCCTGCGCCATCTTCATCAGCGTCCGCACGGTCGGCGGCTGGCGTCCACTCTCCACTCGCGAGATCAGCGACGGGGTCATCGACGCGCGCCTGGCGAGCTGCTCCTGGGTGAGCCCCAATGCCCGCCGTCTGGAGGCCAGGTTCGCGGCCAGCGCTGCGTATGCGGCGCCATTTCCGTTGGCCGTGGGCCGCGCCGGCGATTGTGCCCCCGACGGACCCTCGTGGCGCAATCCTGGCGCGCCAAGGGAGAGGTAGTCGTCCAGCATCCAGGCAGCCTGGGTCTCGCTCCCGGGCATCAGATGGCCGTAGCGGTCGAGCGTGATCGAGATGCCCGCGTGGCCCATGTAGGAAGACAGTGCCTTCGCGTTGACCCCGGCGGCGATCATCAGCGAGGCGAAGGTGTGGCGGCACTCGTGCAGGGTGATGCGTTCGAGGCCTGCGGCATCCCACGAACGTTCAGCTCGCTTGAACAGCGGCGTACCGTTGAAAGGCCGCGTTGGCCCAAGGCCGAACACGAGCCCCTCCTGCCAGGGCAGCCGCAGCAGGTGGCGCTCGAGATGCTCCCGCAACGTCGCGGCGATTGGTACCACCCGCTCGCGACCGGACTTCGGGGTGATCTCCCCCGCCTTGATGTCCCAGCCGCGGCGCACGCCGATCACGCCTCGGGCGAGATCGATGTCGCTGATCCGAAGCGCCATCAGCTCTCCACGACGTAGCCCGGCGTACATGGCTGTGGCCCACAGAGCCCGGTCGCGTTCGGGTAGGGCCCCGATCAGGCGCACACCTTCTCGTGCGCTCGCAATCCGGCTGCGCCGGCCACGCACGGCCGGGAGCTGGACGCCCACAACGGGATTGATCGCCACCTCGGCGCGCCCAAGGGCGCGCTTGTAGATGACCCTGACCGCCGACACCGTCACGACGATCGTGGAAGGGCGCGCGTTCGCGGCGACGAGCCCGTCGACGAGATCCTGGACATCGCCACGGGTCACCTGAGAGAGGCGCATCCCGCCCAACACCGGTACCACCCTCAGACGGAAGGCGATCTCATAGGCCCGGATCGCCGCGGGCTTGTAACGGTCGCCCGAACGAGTGCGGATGGTGCCGTCCCTCGCCCCTGCGAACCACTCGCTGCCCGCTTCCGCGAGCGTCACGCTAGTGGGCGCCCGTACAAGCATCCTCCGAACCGCTACGCGTGTGTCATCGCGCCAGGCGCGGGCCGCGGACTGGGTCGCAAACGTCTTGCGGATCTTCTTGCCGTCGCGCCCGGAGTAGACGAACGCCTCCCACGAACACTCGCAACGCCCACCCCGGCAGTCGCGCCGATGGCGCTGCCGCACCCCTACGGCCATCGCTTGACCCGCTCTGTCGCCTCAGCCGGACGCCCCGCTACACCCCTCAGACAACCCCTCACCTACGTCAACTCCCCCCGGGTCTTCCCCAACTTCGCGGCCAACCATACCAGTCCGTTTCGGGCCGTGCCCGGCCCGCTCGCCCCACGAACGCTGGACTATGGCGTGGGAGGGAGCGTTAGCGCGGCACCCTTGGCCGGGCTTGCCGACACGGCAGGTATGCCGGCCGTCGGGACCGGAACGAGAGCACCCGCCAGTCGAAAACCACTCTGGCGTTCTGCGGGCGCGCGACCCGTCGCACCGCGACGATCTCCTAACCCTCGCTAAGCCGGCCCACCCGTGGCGCACGCCTTGGCGCGGTGTGGCCCAAAACGCGCCTCTTGCACGGCCAATGCCTCCGCTTCACGGCACGTGAAACATGTAAAGCTCATCGGCCTGTGTCTCGTGGCCGTGTTCGCGCTCGGGGGCCTGGTCGCCAGCGTGGCCCAGGCGGAAGGTCCGGAATGGGGCCGCTGCCTGCATATCGACCCGGCCAAGGGCAAGGAAATCAAGAAAGGCAACTACGAAGACGCGAACTGCCAGACGGAAGCTACGAAGCTCAAAAAAGGCGTGCCGGTGCCGAGCCACAAAGGGCACTACGAATGGTACGGCGGAGCGAAAACGCTGTGCGAAAAGAAGGCGACATCGACCTTCAAGTACAAGGACAACGCGTGCACCGAGATAGCCGAAAAAAAGGGCGTCCCGGACAACAAAGGCAAGTACGAACTCGGCCCGGGCCAGAAATTCAGCGCCGTGGGCGGCGCGGGAGTCCTCACCGATTCACTCGCCTTCTGCCACGAAGACTATGAATCCTTGCCGGTAACGCGTCCTCGCGAAGACTGCTTCAACCACGAACTCGGAGGCGAACACCAGCCGCTGTACGCTCCCGTCGCGGTCATAAAGGTGGAATGCGCGGCTGAGCATGCCAGTGGTGAAGCTGTTGGCACCAACGAACTCGCGAACGTCTCGGTGCGCTTTACGGGCTGCGCGTTCTCTGGGACGCCGGCCACGACAAAAGGGCTGGCACCCGGGGAAATCCAGGTGAACCCGTTGAAGGGTCATCTTGGCTACATCAACAAAGCCCACAAAGAAGTCGGCGTGCTGCTGGAACCCGTGACGCCGGGAGGCCAGTTCGCCGAATTCCTGACACAGGAAAACACGATTACGGTGCACGTGGGTGTGGGGAACGCCACCGAAGGCACGTTCTTCGAAACAGGCGGGCACGCCGGCACACCAAACGGGCACGACTCGATCATCTCGCCGATCATCCCGGTCGACCAGATGTCACATACGTTCACACAGGAATACCGTGGCGAAGAAGCCAAATTCCATTGCAGCGAAGGCCCGCCGGAAAACTGCGCGGACCCGGAAGTGCCCGAGTTCCTCAACATCCCGGACCACTTCGAAGGCGGTCAGCTCGCGGCGCTCGAAACAAGGCTGGAAGCCGGCGAACCAGGGGAAGTCGAACACTCTGAGTGGGGCGCCTCCGGCGAGGAAGTCAATAACACCAACACCGTAGAAGGAGAAGTCGAGATCAAAGGCTGATCTTTCGCTGTTCGACGGAGTATGTGACTGCGCGCGTGGGGTCGAAATGAGCCCACGCGCGTATCACGTGGAGGCATGATGAGGGTCGGTTTGCCAGCCTCGGCTGAGCTTGTTGAAGGGATGAGAGCGTCACGGAATGCATTCGGTTGGCGAGGCGGCGAGCGACCGCGACTCGCTGCAGCCTCCGGCGCTGTGCGGGGCCGGGGCGCCGCGGTGGCGCGGCGATGCATCGTCGCGTTGCGCCGCTGCATGTTTGCGGTGTGCGTGTCCGCGGCGATCATGTCGGTCGGCGGGGAATTTGCACTTGCCCTGCCGCAGCGGGGGCACGTCTTCGGCTTCTCGTTTGGGACCCGGGCCGGGGTGCCGGAGAATTCGCCGAACCATCCGGCATCGCCATAAATGACGCGACAGGCGATGTCTACATCGCCGACACCAAGAACAAGGCCCTGGACGAGTTCAGTCCGGTCGTGAACGGTAGCGGACAGCTCGTCGGTGAGAGCTTTGTGCGCGCGCTTGCGGTGCGGTCCCCCTCGAGCGTGGCGGTCGACAACTCGAACGCATCGACTGGGCCGGACCCGTCGCGGGGTGACGTGTATGTCGTCGGCAACTCTGGCAAGGCGATCTACAAGTTCAACGCTGAAGGCCAGGCGGTGAGCGAACCGCTTCGTAGGTATGAACGGACCCGAAGTCGGGATTACGAGCAAGGCCAAGCTGGAAGGGGTCGACGGCGTCGCGGTCGGCTCTTCCGGGACGCTTCTGGCGTGGCAGGATGACGGCGAGATCTTCGTCTTCAGCGACGAAGCAGCGAACGAGGGCCTGTCCGCCGTGAGCACGGGCCTGCTTGGGGCGCCGGGTCTTGCGCTGGAGTCCGGAGGCGGCCTGTTCGCTGGCGTCAGGAGCGGCGCGGGCCTCGCGCTGATCACCAAGTTGGACCCGGAAACGGGTGACGTGCTCTGCGGTCAGCTCGACGGCGAAGCGAGCACCGCTGTCGCGGTCAATGCCGTGGATGTGCCCGGCAACGGAGTCGACGAACAAAACGACGTGTACGTCACGAACGTCGCGGGGAACTCAGGCGCACAGCAGACGACGGTCACCCAGCTGGCGCCCGCGACGGGGTGCGGGGGGACGATCCAGCGGCTATCCCATGCCGGCCTCACCGACGGGCGGGGCGTGGCCGTGGACGAGCAGACCGGGGCGGTGTTCGTCACGGACGCCTCGTCCGCGGATGTCGACGTGTTCGAGCTGGAAGAACCCGGGCCGCCGACGATTGAAGAGACCTCGGTCGGCAGCGCGACGACGCCTGTCCTTGACGCGAGGCGATTGAGCGCGCGCATCGACCCCAGAGGGTCAGACACGCACTACAGCTTCGAATACGGGACCGGCAGCTGCGCCGCCGCGCCCTCCTCCTGCACAACGACCGCGACCACGGACCTCGGTGGCGCCTTCGGCGAACAGGAAGTAAACTTGGAACTGCAGGGCCTTGAGCCCGCGACTTACCACTATCGCGTGGTCGCCGAGAACTCCTTTGGGCACGCCCACTCCGGCGCTATCTACAGCCCCGAACGCACGTTCACGATTCTCGCGGTACCGAACGGGCTACCCGACGGACGATCCTGGGAGATGGTGTCCCCGCCCGACAAGCACGGCGCACCGCTTGAAGGCCTACCCAGGGAAGGCGGGCTGATCCTCGCCTCAGAAGACGGCAACGCGCTCACCTATTTCGCAAACGGCGCGATCAGCGAAGGAGTGCAGGGCAACCGCAGCTTCGAACCGCAACAGGTGCTGGCGAGTCGCAGTAGGAGCGAATGGGTTTCGCAGGATATCGCCACACCCAACACGCGCGCCGCGGGCGCGAACTTCAGCGGCGCTCCGGAGTATCAGTTCTTCTCGCCGGATTTGTCGCTCGCACTGGTCGAACCATTTTCATCGGAACCCCCATTGGCATCAGGCGTGTCGGGGGAGAGCGTGTATCTGCGCGCCGACCAGCCGCTGGCGCCCGAAGCGGAGGAGCAGGAAAGCTATGCTCAGGCAGAGTCCGAGGTGCAAGAACATGGGGTGACGCCCGGCTTCCTGCCGCTGGTCGGCGACGCGAACGCGCCCGAAGCACACACCCCGCTGAGCGTCGAGTTTCGAGGTGCGACCGCCGACCTCAAGCACGTCGTGGTGTTCTCGAGCGCGGCGTTGACGGCGCCCGCCGGCGGCGGTGGGCTGTACGAGTGGTCGCAGGGGGGCGCGCTGCGCCCGGTAAGTGTGCTCCCCGACGGCGAATCCACGTCTGCGTCGTCTGTCGCGCTGGGTTACTACCGGGTGCGTGCGCACGCGATCTCGAGCGACGGGTCACGGGTGATCTGGACGGCCAGCCAGACGACGCGAGCCCACCTGTACATGCGCGATCTCGCCGCGGAAACGACGATCCAGGTTGACAAGGCGCAGCAGGGCCTGCCGGAACCGCTAGGTGCGGCGCGCTTCGAGACCGCCTCGAGCGACGGGTCGCGCGTGTTCTTCACCGACGATCAGGAACTCGTCAAAGGGGCGAGTGGCGAAACGGCCAGGAACCTGACCGACCTTTACGCGTGCGAACTGACAGGAGCGAGCAACGGAGAGACGTGCAATCTGCGCGACCTGACAATCCCCGTCCACACGGGCGAACACGCCGCCGTACAGGGGGCTCGTGCTCGGGACAAACGAAGACGGCTCGCGGGTGTTCCTCGTCGCCCAGGGGGTGCTCGCCGAAAACGAAAGCCTTGGCGGCGAAAGGGCGCAGCCAGGGCAGGACAACCTGTATCAGCTGCACTACGACGGCCGAGAATGGAAGACGAAGTTTATCGCGGAGCTGTCTGGCGAAGACGCCCCGGGTTGGGATCAGGGCCTGAACGTGTCGGATGAAAACACCGCGTTTCAGACCGCGCGTGTCTCGCCGAATGGCGAATACCTCGCGTTCATGTCGGAGCGCAGCCTGACAGGCTACGACAACGAAGACGTTACTAGTGAGCGCGCCGGGGAACGACTCGACCAGGAGGTGTTCCTGTATGACGCCGCGACCGGGTCGCTGACCTGCGTGTCGTGTGATCCGACCGGCGCCCGGCCGAGGGGGCTGCTCGACCAGGAAGACTCCGGCGAAGGCATCGGGCTGCTGGTCGACCGCCGCGAGAGTTGGCGCGGACAGTGGCTGGCGGGCAGCATCCCCGGCTGGACCTCCGCGAGCCTCACCAACGCTTTATTCCAGTCGCGCTACCTCTCGGATGAAGGGCGACTGTTCTTCGACAGCGCCGATCCGCTGGTGGCGGGGATCGCGACGCCTACAAGGCAAGAGCAGGTCAACGGTACGACTGAGGACGTCGGTGTGGAGAACGTGTATCAGTACGAGCCCGCTGGGGTGGGCAGCTGCGCGGCCAGCTCCACGCAGCGGGTGCGTGGCGCTGATTTCTTCGGGCACCTCCCCGAAAGAATCCGCGTTCCTGGAAGCCACACCCAACGGCGGCAACGTGTTCTTCCTCACCGCTGGCCGTCTCTCACCGCTGGACACCGACGAAGCGTTCGACATCTATGACGCGCGCGTGTGCACGGACCTGTCGCCGTGTCTGACTGCATCGCAGAGCCAGCCACAGTCCTGTTCAGGCAGCGAAGAATGCCTTCAGCCGCCCGCGGTCCTGCCAGCGAGCATCGGCGCTTCGGGCAGCGCGGGTTTCTACGGGACGGGCAACCTCGTGCAGGAGCCCGTGAAACAGGAAGTCAAAGCCCTCGAGAGCGGCCAGAAGCCGACGCCCACTGCGGCGCAGAAGCTCACCAAGGCGTTGAGAACGTGCCGGGAGCGGTATCACATTCAAAGAAGAAGCGCGGTGCTTGCGAAACGCGCGCCCGCAAGCTGTATCGGCCTAGGCCAACTGCCAGGAAGAAGGCCAAGGGCAGTCACTTCACCAGCAGGCGGCCACAGGGCAGCCGGCGATGATGCGCCCCAGATCCGCGACTAGGGCCGTCGCGTCCCACGCACTGGCGCTCATTCTCCTCGGCTCGCTGCTAGCGATGTTGCTGTGGGTCCCGTGCGCCGACGCAGCCGAACCCGCGCCGTGGTGGTGGATCGGAGCCGAAGTCAGCCCCACCAATCTGCCCCCCACCGAAGAAACTGGCGGGAAACTGCGCGAAGGACAGGGCGCGATCGTGCTCATGGCTCGCAACCTGGGTGCTGGACTGGCGAGCGGCGCCACGGGCGACCCGATCGTGATCAGCGATGTGCTGCCGGCCGGATTGGAAGCGACGGCGATCAGTTCCGCAGGCACATGCTCGCTGAGCGAACTGAAGTGCACCTTTACGAGCGTGCTCCATCCTTACGAACAACTGACGATGACGATCAGGGTGAGGGTCAAGGAGCCCGCGGGCACGGTCACGACACTGCCCGACGAGATGAGGATCGAAGGCGGCGGCGCAGAACGCCCCGCGTCTCGAACGCAAGCGCTCACGATCAGCGGCACCACTACGCCGTTCGGCGTGCAGCAACAGACGTATCAGTTCGAGCCCTACGAACAGGACGGAGAACCAGCGACTCAGGCCGGCTCGCATCCGTTTCAGCTGACGACCACGCTCGTGCTGAACCAGACGGGCACGCCGGAAGCTCGTGAGCCGGTGGCGTTGCCGCAGAACCTCCGCTTCCGGCTGCCGCTGGGATTGGTGGGTGACGCCCAGGCGACCGAACAATGCACATTGTCGAACTTCACCGCGCACAAACCGGTCTCGGAAGTTGATCTGTGCCCGCCGGGCTCTGTTGTGGGGGTCGCAAGCGTCACGATCGACGAACCTGAGGTCCGCCACGTGACCACTCTGCCCGTCCCGGTGTTCAATCTGGTGCCTTCCCAGGGCGAGCCCGCCCGCTTCGGTTTCGACGCGCTGGGGCTCGTGCCCGTCGTCATCGACACCTCGGTGAGCCCGGGCGATGACTACGACATCGTGGCAAGCGTGAGGGACGCCACGCAGCTGGCAGGACTGCTCTCCAGCCAGGTGACGCTCTGGGGAGTCCCGGGCGGCCCGGCACACAACCAGTCGCGCGGCTGGGAATGCATCGCAGGCGACTTCCATTACGAACAGGGAGAAATCACGACGCCGTGCCCGACCTCCACAAGCCTGCCGCAAACGCCGCTGTTGAACGTTGCCGACGTACTGTGCAGCCAAGCCGGTCGAGGAACCGGTGAGCTCGACGGTGGAAGCTGAATCGTGGACGCAGGCCGGGTTTGTCAAGCCGCCGCCTTATGTGTGGTCCGGGCCGCTCGGAGAACCGCTCGGCTTCACCGAATGCGGCGAACTTCAGTTCAAGCCCACGATCGAGGTGGTCCCTGAAGAGCATGCGGCGAGCACGCCGACAGGCCTGGCTGTCGATGTGAGGGTGCCCCAGGGCGCGACGTTGGAAGCTGGAGGGCTGGCGGAGGCGGATGTCAGGGACACGACGGTGACGCTGCCCGCGGGGGTGGATGTCAATCCGTCTGCGGCCAACGGACTCGAAGCGTGTCCGGAGCAAGCAGAGGACGGGTACGAAGGTGTGGGTTTCGACGGGCTCCAGAAATTCTACGGCGCCGAAAGTGAACCCAACCCGGAAACGGAGGTGTTCACGCCGACGTTCAGATTCAGCGAAGAAACGGTGGAAAGCAGGAGGCTGCCGCCGTCGTGTCCGGAAGCGTCGAAGATCGGCTCGGTGCGAATCCGCACGCCGCTCTTGCCCCAGGAACTCGAGGGCGCGGTGTATCTTGCTGAACCGGCTCCGAACGGGGAACCGGGGAAGAACCCGTTCGGCTCGCTGATCGCGTTGTATCTCGTCGCCGAAGACAAGCAGGCCGGCGTGCTCGTCAAGCTTGCCGGAGAAGGAAGGCTCGACCCGACGACCGGTCAGGTCTCGACGACGTTCCAGAACACGCCGCAGTTGCCGTTTGAAGAACTGAGGCTGGAACTGTTCAGCGGCGGGCGAGCGTCGCTGAGCACTCCTTCGCAGTGTGGGGGCTATTCGGCGTCGAGTGTGTTTGATGCGTGGTCGGGGGCGGTCGCGGAACCGGCCTCGGGGCCGTTTGTGGTGTCCTCGGGAGCGAGCGGAGGTTCGTGCCCGTCTGGTGCGCTGGGGTTCTCTCCGGCGTTCATGGCACAGAGCACAAACACGCAGGCCGGTGGGTTCAGCCCGTTCACGCTGGAACTTGCTCGCCCTGATGGTCAGCAGGCCCTCAACGGGGTCTCGGTTGGGCTGCCGCCGGGGGTGGCAGCGCTTCTCTCCAGCGTGACGCCCTGTCAGGAACCGGCGCCGGGGGTGGAATGGGCGTGTGGGCTGGAAAGCCTGGTTGGTCATTCGACCGCGGAGTCGGGGCTCGGCACTGAACCCGTGGTGCTGGGCGGAGAAGTGTTCTTGACGGGTGGTTATGACGGCGCCCCGTTCGGGCTGCTGGTGCGTACGCATGCCGCGGCGGGCCCGTTCGACTTGGGCTATGTGAACGTGCGCTCGCGGATCAACGTGAACCCCGAAACGGCGGCGGTCACGGTCACGACCGACCCGGGCCCGCACGGGGACGCGTTGATCACGATGCTCAAGGGCATCCCGGTGCAGCTCAAACGGCTGCGGGTCACGGTCGACAGGCCCGATTTCGAGTTCAACCCCACCAGCTGCGATCCGATGAGCATCACCGGGGTCCTGTCCGGCGCTGAAGGCGCGAGCGCTCCTGTGTCCTCGCGTTTTCAGGTCGGGGGCTGTGAGAGCCTGCCGTTCCACCCGGGTCTCACGGCCACGGTCGGGGGGCACGCCAACAAAGCCAACGGTACGGGCTTCAACGTCACGGTCACCAGCCAGGGGCTTGGGGTCGCGAACGTCAAGAAGGTCGAACTACAGATCCCCGCCCAGCTCCCCTCCCGGCAGTCCACGCTCAACCAGGCCTGCCTCGCCGCGACCTTCCAGGCGAACCCCGCCTCCTGCCCGGAAGGATCAGTGATCGGTGCTGCGACCGTCCACACCCCGGTCTTGAAGAGCCCACTATCCGGACCGGCGTATCTGGTCTCCTACGGCAACGCGAAATTCCCGGATGTCGAGTTCGTGCTCCAGGGCGAAGGCATCACCCTCCTGCTGGACGGGCACACCGACATCAAAAACGGCGTCACCTACAGCCGCTTCGAAACCGCCCCGGACGCACCCGTTCACGAGCTTCGAAACAAGTCTTCCCGCCGGCCCCCACGGGATCCTGACCGCCTACGCCTCAGAAAAAGAACCCTACGAACTCTGCGGCTCAAAGCTCCAGATGCCGACCACAATCACCGCCCAGGACGGAGCCGTGATCCAGCAGAACACGACCGTCACCCCCACCGGCTGCAGCGCCACCCTCGCCACCCACACCACCAAGCCCACCCGCGCCCAACAACTCGCCAAAGCCCTCAAAACCTGCCGCACCAAATACAAGACCAAAAAGACCAAGCGCAAGCGCATCGCCTGCGAAAAGACAGCACGCAAACACTACGGGCCAAAAAAGCCCTCGAAGAAGACCGTCAAGAAGGCCCGGAAAGAGGCAACGGGCCATCATGGCTAGCCGCGGACGCATCCCATCCAAAACCGCAGTCGCCGTGGTCGCGGCGTGCGTCGCGACCCTTCCGAGCGCCTGTGGCGGTTCCGACCAGACGCTTGCATCGAAATCCCCTGCGGCGATCCTGGCCGCGGCCACGGCCGCGGCCAACGCCGCGCACGCTCAGTCCACGTGAGAGGCAGCCTCGCCCAGGAAGGCAAGCCGGTCAAGCTCGACCTCAAACTCACGAGCAGCGGCGGTCACGCGCAGATCACGCTCGCCAGGCAACGCAGCTCACTCGTCCGCATCAACGACACCGTGTATCTGAAGAGCACTCCCACCCTCCAACACCGTCTCGCACGAGCAAACCTCCACGTCCCCAACGGAAGGTGGCTGCAGGTACCGGCCGATGGGGAGCTTGGAGCGGTGGGTGAGAGCCTCGACATGCGCCGAGAGCTGACCTTGCTGCTTTCCAGCAGCGGGAAGCTCAAGAAGCTGACCGCGACCCTGCCCGACGGCCAACGGGTGGTCGAGCTCACCGACACGGGCCGCAAGCTCTCCACACCGACGATCTACATCCCGGCCGTCGGCACCCCCTACCCGATCAAGATCACCAAGCGCGGCCTCGAACACGGCGAAATCACGTTCGCCGACTGGAACGACCAGACCGCACCGACACCCCCGGCGAACGCCTTGCGGCTAGACGAGCTCTCGGCGGATCGCAGGTAGAGCGAGCGATCGCCGGCTGCACCGGCTGCAGCCGGCGACGGCGATGGGGGTGCTCTGTTCGATCACTTCCCGTCTTGTGCGGTGATCTGATCGTGGGCGGCAGCCCACGCACGTTTGCTACATATGAACGCGGCCGTCCTATTCATCAGGCCGTTGCGAGCGGGGGAGGTTGTACGCCGCCTGGCTGGCCGTGACGCACACTTCCCATCGACTGAGATCGCCGTTCCAGCCTGGCATTCCGGTAGTGTCGGAGATCGTTGTGAAACGCACTGTCCTCCAGGAGTCAGTCGCGCTTGGCTCATCCAGTGGCGCCCGGCGAAAATGCGACGGTATGCATAATGATCGCCGAGAGCTCCGATGAAGCCGAGGCGCCCCGACCAGCGCACCCGGATTCTCGAGGCGATACGACTGGTGGTATTCGAGCAGGGCTACCTCGGGGCCAAGATCGGAGAGATCACCAGCCGTGCCGGCGTCTCGCGCGCCACCTTCTACGAGCACTTCGACAGCAAGGAGAGCTGCTTTCTGGCTGCCTACGACCTGGGCGCCGTCGTTACGTGCGAGCGGATCGCTGCCGCGGTGGCGCTCGGGCGCGGCCGAAGGGCATCTCGCGCGGCCATCACGGCGCTGGTCGGGCTCGCAGAGGCAGAGCCCCACACCTTTATGTGCCTGACCCATGAGGCAACGGTGGCCGGGCCCACGGCGCTGTCCAAGCGAGAGGAACTGCTCGAGGAGCTGGGTCGCCTGATCTCCGACGCCGAGGCCGCCGATGCGTCCGGCCGGGCGCCCAACATCCCGCCACGCGTCCTGCTCGGCGCGGCTGTTCGGACCGTAGGTATGTGCATCAGGCGAGAGGACGCGGACCTCAGCGAGATGCTCGACGGGCTACTCGCCTGGGCCGAGCTCTACAAGACGCCGATTAGCTCACGAAGCTGGGTTCACACCGAGCTCGAGCCGCGCGGTTCACCTGGGGCCGGGAAGCGTGCGCCCACACCACGGTTTCCCGCACCCGAGGTGCCCCGCGGGCGTCACCGACTGCCGGTCGAGGTCGTCAGGCAGATTCAGCGCGAGCGAATTCTCATCGGCACGGCAGCGGCCGTCAGCGCGAGAGGCTACGAGCACACCAGAGTGGCCGACATCGTCACTGCAGCAGGGGTGTCGAGAGACGTCTTCTACGACCAAATGGGCAGCAAGCGCGAGGCGCTCGAGCAGGCCACCAAACTGTTCTTCGAACGCTCTGTCGCCACCTTCGCCGGAGCCTTCTTCGCCCGATTCGACCCTTGGAGTGAGCGCGTGTGGATCGCCGGTGCGGCCTTGGGTGAGTACCTGCAGGGCGCCCCGGCACTTACGCGCCTGGCCCTTATCGACGCCTACTCGCCCGACCCGCAGGCGGGGCGCGATACGGACGAATTGCTGCTCGGCATCGCCGCGTTCATCGAACAGTGCGCGTCCGCGTCCCCAGACGGGTCAACCCCACCGCTCGCGGTGCAGGCGATCCTCGCTGCGTTGATCGAGGCCGTCCTGGGCCTGCTCGCACGCGATCGCGCCGAAGACCTCCGAGTTCTCCTGCCGTTCGCGATCTACATGATTGTCGTCCCGTTCGTCGGCACACGACTCGGCGAGGACTTCGTCAAGAAGAAGCTCGCGGCCCGCGGTGGCGTAGGTTAGGTCCGGCGCGCCGCCTGAATGCCCGCGGTATCGGGGCGTGGACCCCGGCAAACCATTACACCCCCGCGTGAGCGCGCGGCACGCAGGATTCGCATGTAAGCGAGTGGTCGTCCTTTCGGTTATGCTTCCCCGCGGGGGAAGTGGCAGCACCGGTTCAACCAACCTCGTCACGCAGCAGCCGCCAGACGCGGGCACCCGCGGTCGCCCAAGGCCGCTCCGAGGGACCCAGCCAGCGTGAGCGGCTGATCGACGCAGTCATCCACCTATCCGCAAAGCTCGGCTCCCGGGCCATCAGCGTCGCCCAGATCAGCTCGGAGGCGGGCGTCTCGAGCGCGACCTTCTACGAGCAGTTCGAAAACAAGGAAGACAGCCTGCTGGCCGCGTACGGGACCGCCGCGGAACGCCTGCTGGTTGTGCAGCCGCCGACAGCCGCCGACAGCGATTGGATCGGCGCAGCCCGCGAGACGCTGCGCGAATTCGGCGAGGCCCTGCAGCGCTACCCAGACGCGGGGCGACTGCTGTTCGTCGACACGCTGTCGGGCGGTCCCCAGGTGCGCAAGCTCCGCGGCGCGGCGATCAGCGCCTTCGACGCCCGTGTGCAGGAATTCATTGACAGCACACCCGCCGACGGACCGACGCTCGACGTGCCGGCAGTGGCCCTGCTGGGAGCGACCCGGAGCATCATCGCCCGCTCGCTGAGGACGCACGGCGAGAGCGAGCTTCCGTCGCTCGCGGACGACGGCATCGCGTGGATTCTCTCGTACTCGATACCGCCCGGGATGCGCCGCTGGAGTACGGGTCCGGGGTCGCTGCTGCCGGCGCCTGCCCCGGCCTCCGCCCCTGCGCGCAGGCAACGTCCTCCGAAGCGCCTGCCGCGCGGCCGCCACCGCCTACCCCCGGGGCTGGTCGCGCGCAGCCACCGGACGCGGATCATCTACGCCACCGCACAGGTAATCGCAGACCAAGGGTTACCAAGAGGCCACGGTCGCCGACATCGTGGCCTCCGCGGGCGTCTCCAGGGACGTTTTCTACGAGCACTTCGCCGACAAGCAGGACGCCTTCCTCGAGGCCCAGAACCATCCCACCCAGCACATCCTCGAGCGCTGCGCGACCGCATACTTCGGCGGAGGGTCATGGCCGGAGCGCGTATGGCGCGTACTCGAGGCGCTGCTCGAGATGATCGCCGAAAACCCCGCCCTCTCACACCTGCGGCTGGTCGAGTGCTACGCCGCCGGACCGGACGCCATCCGACGCGCCGAGGAAATCACGAGGTCGTTCACGATCTTCCTCGAGGAGGGATACCGCTATCGCCCACAGGCAGAGGCTTTGCCGAAGCTGGGCCTCCAGGCGATTGCCGGAGGCGCCTTCGAGATGATCCAGCGGCACGCCGCCCGCGGCGAACTGGAGGTGCTCCCTGCGCTGCTCCCGCGCCTGGCCTACGTGTGCGTCGCTCCATTCATGGGCCCCACCGAGGCGATCAAGTTCCTGAACGACCAGATCGCCCGCAAGCAGGCTGCCGCCACGCCATGACGGGCTTGGGCGCCACGACCCGCAGCACCCGTCGCGGCGACGCACGTCCCCCCCACGCGTCGATCTGGCCGGCTCGCGACCAGCGCTCGCGCCTGCTAGAGGCGATCGTCTCGGTGGTCGCCAACCATGGCTACGGAAGCGCCAAGATCGGAGAGATCGCAGACCGTGCCGGCGTCTCGCGGGCCACGTTCTATGAGCTGTTTGACGACAAGGAAGCGTGCTTTGCCGAAGCCCACACGGTGCTCACCCGCCGGGCCGGCGGAGAGATTGAAGCGGCCATCCGACGGGCGGACCCCGCCGATGCCGGTAACGCGGCGATCGCTACCTTCGCGGCGATCGCTGAGCGTGAACCCGACACGCTTACGTTCCTGACCCACCACGCGCTGCTGGCAGGCCCCCGACCGCGCGACTCTCACGATCGTCTGATGGCCACCGTCCAACGCGCCGTCGAGGATGCATGGGACCGTGCCCTTCCCGATGGCGCCGCGCCCGACGTGCCGGCGCGCGTGATTCTCGGTGGGTCGACCCGGCTTTTGTGCCTCAGCCTTCGCCGTTACGGGCATTGCCCCGCCGAGGTGCCGGCAGTGCTCCAGCGCTGGGTCGACTCGTACAGGACCGAGCAGCGCAGCGGGAGCCGGCGCAGACAGTTGCGCGATACCGAGCTCGGCCCCCGCCCGGGCATGGGCGCGACGCCGCGCACGAGCTCGCCGCGCATGCTCCCGCGAGGGCGCCATCGTCTGCCGCGGGAGATCGTCGACGCGATCCAGCGCGAACGGATCGCCCACGCGACCGCGGACGTGGTCAGGGCGCACGACGGGACAGGTGTCGCGGTGGCAGAGATCGTGGCGGTCGCCGGAGTCTCGCGCGAGGTCTTCTACGCCTACTTCTCCGACAAGGAGCAGGCGTTCCTGGCCGCCCACCAGCTGATCTTCGAGCAGCTGATGGGCGCGTCGAGCAGCGCATTCTTCACGCCGGACACCTCCTGGCCGGAACGCGTCTGGGACGGGGCCTCCGCCTTCGCCGGCCTGCTCGCCGCCAACCCGAGCTTTGCCCACTTCGCATTCGTGGCGGCATATGGGATCGGCGAGACCGGCGTGCGACGTATGGACGAGACGGCACTCGCGTGGGGCATGTTCCTGGAGGAGGGGTACCGGGTCGGCCTCGAGGCCACCGAGCTGTCGCGCTTGACCTCCGATGCGATCGCGCTCGGGATCATGGAAGCGGCCGCCATGTACGTGCGAAGTGGCCGCATCAACGAGCTACCGGCGCTGGTGCCGACCGTGACCTACACGGCGCTCGCGCCGTTCATCGGCCCCGACGCCGCCGAGGCCCTGGTGGCGAGCAAGCTCGCGGCAGATGGCGGCTCGCCGTTCGCCTAGGTTCGAGCGGCGCAGCGGCTCGGAATCCCCGCAGCCGCAACGCCGTCAACGGCCTCCCGAGCGAGCTCGGTCAGGAGATCTGCAGGCCGCTGATCGCGCGGGCAATGACCAGCTGCTGGATCTCGGCGGTTCCCTCGAAGATGTCGTAGATCTTTGCGTCGCGGTGCCAGCGCTCAACAGGGAACTCCCGCGCGTAGCCGTTGCCGCCCAGTATCTGGATCGCCCGCTCTGTCGCCCAGACCGCCACCTCACCGGACTTGAGCTTGCTCATCGAGCCCTCGGCAGCTTCGAAGCGATGGTTGTTGCGCCCCATCCACGAAGCACGCCAGACCAGCAGACGAGCGGCGTCGATCTCGAGCTTCATGCGCGCGAGCGTGAAGGCGATCGCCTGGTTCTCGATGATCTTGCGACCGAACTGCTCGCGCTCCTTGGAGTACTCCAGCGCGTACTCATACGCCGCCCGCGCGATCCCCAATGCCTGCGCGCCGACGGTCGGACGGGACGCCTCGAAGGTCTGCATCGCCGCCTGCGAGCTGCTGCGCTTGCCCTCACGCGTACGAGCGATCCGTTCTTCGAGCTTCTCCCACCCGCCGAGCACGTAATCCAGCGGCACCCGGCAGTCGTCCAGGTGGACGTCCGCCGTATGTGAGGCGCGCAGGCCGTGCTTGGAGACCTTGCTGCCCTGCGAGACGCCCCTCGCTTCGCTCATCGGCACGACGAAAGCGGCGTGACCACGCGACCCGAGCGCCCGATCGACCGAGGCAATCACCACGTGGACATCGGAGATCCCGCCGTTGGTGGCCCACGCCTTCTGGCCGTTCAACACCCACTCTCCGGCCGCTTCGTCCAGTTTCGCAGTCGTCCGGATCGCGCTCACGTCCGAGCCGGCGTCGGGCTCCGAAGAACAGAAGGCGGCGACCTTGACGTCGTCGGAGGTGCCGAAACAGCGTGGGATCCACTCGCCGATCTGCTCCGGGGTGCCCTGGCCGAAGATCGCCGCGACCGCCAGGGCCGTGCCCATGATCGACATTCCGATCCCGGCGTCGCCCCAGAACAGCTCCTCGTTGACGATCGGAAGCGTCAGGCCACTGGGGTCGGCGAAGAACTGGGCCAGGCCTTCGAACCCGTACAGCCCGATCTTGGCTGCCTCCTGGATGATCGGCCACGGCGTCTGCTCCTTCTCGTCCCACTCGTGGGCGGCCGGGCGCACGACGTCAGCCGCGAACCCGTGGACCCAATCGCGGATGTCCTTCTGGTCCTGGGTGAGAGCTCGATCGAGAACCCGCCCTCTCCCCCGCTCGTGCGCGTGAGGGTTTCGAGAACCTCATCGACTCCCCGAATCGGCTCCGACACCTCTGGCGAAGACGGACTCAAAGCGGCCTCCTGATCTCTACAGCGGCCCAGGCCCCCGGACTGCTGAACGAATACGTTATCTAAACAGGACGTGCCGATGCTGTCAACCCACCCATCGTCGACGGCGTTGAAGGAGTCTTTCGCATCGTGCGTGTAACAGCACGGTCTGAGTTCAGACGGGCGCTCGGCGCCCAGGCGGAGTCGGGTCTAGGGCCGATCGGGCCGCGCGCGCGGAAATCGCCGCGGCCCGCCATGGCGGGCTCCGAGCGCCAGCGCGACGATCATCGCAGCGGTCGCGAACAGCACCGACACGCAGCCGGCGGCGGCGATGCCTGCTCGCAACGCCACCCGTCTCAGCTGTGAGGTTCCGGCAAGCACTCGAGCTGGACGAGGAGTCCGGCAAGCTCGGCGACGAGCTCGTCGGCTTGGCAACGAACGGCGTGCTCAATACGTTCGCCCAGCTCGTCGATCAGTGCCGGGACGATGCCCAGCGGGACGGCCAGCGCGAGCCCGTGGTAAGCCAGGCGGTCTCTGAGCAGCTTGGATTCGCTCAACTGGTCGAGTGAGCGGTCGACTTCGTCGCCGAGCAGGCCGTCGCGTTGGCTCTGCTGCTCGAGCTCGATCAGCCACTCGCACGCGTCAATCAGCGCCCGGCGCTGGGGTTCCCAGTGAATGGATACGAATCCGCTCTCGTAAGCAGTCAAGGAGCGCTCACTGTCACCCATTGGATATCCGCTCTGGCCGGTCCGCGTGGCTGATCGCGCTGGTCATGTGTCTGCTCAAAAAAACGACGGGCGCCGCGACAGGGGCTAGACCATCGCGGCGCCCGGCGAAGCTGGCTCCAGAGGGAAAATAGGAGCACTCTTCGATGCCGCTCCTGTTGAGGGAGAACGACAACGGTAGTTATAGCGAGTGGCGCTAAAGCCTGTCAAATCGGGCACCTATCAATCGAGGCGGCGGGTAATGTACTCAGACAGTATGTTTATGGGCCAGCCCGCACACCTTTGGCGTTCAGCGACCGCTCAGGAACTCGATCGCGCCAGCGCGCCCACAAAAATCCGGAGCAATGAGCCCGGTTTCCCTGCCCGTATAGCCGTACCATCGCGTTACAGAACGTGTGCCCCGCGGCCGCGTGATCGCAGCTCGAGATCGACTTGACACGCGTGTACAACTCGTGCTGCCGTGTCTTCCCATTTTCTCGACAACGGCAAGAAGTCGCTTCTCCTCGCCCTCAACACGGAGGAGCCTCTCAGGGCTCCGTGGCGGTCACGTCATGACCGTCACGGAGCCCGCCCCGCAAGCCGCCCACCGACGGGACCGACAGACTCCAAAGGACCACCATCGTTCAGCGCGGAGCCGCGGGCGGCCGCTGAGCAGCATCTGCGGACCGACGGGACACACCAACGACAAGACCGAGGGGCAACCATGGCCGAAACGTTCAAGCCCGGCGAGCGCGCGCCGAGGAACGGGGAGATCCAGTGCACGCAGCACGAGGGCGTGATGGACAACACAAGCGCCGGCGAGACGTTCCCGCCGTGCGTGCACTGGGGCGGACACGACCGCAGGGACTGCACCTGGGAATACGTGTGAGCGTGACCAGCGTGTCGCGAGCCACTGCTCGAGCACCGCGCGGGTGAAGCGTGTGTGGCGGCCGTTGCGCGCGCACGCGAGCGTAGCCGGACACTCATCAGCCCTTACTCCGACGAGGCCGGGACATTTGTCGGGACATATTCCGCCCAGGCGGAACCGGGCCCGGCGATGAAAGCCCCGGTTTGCGGGGAGTAGCCAGTGCCCCCGGCTGGATTCGAACCAGCGACCCTCGGATTAGAAGTCCGATGCTCTATCCAGCTGAGCTACGGGGGCCTTGGGGGTCCGATCCCGGTGGCCACGATCGGGCTGAGGACCCGCCGGGGACCATCGTGGCAGCTTGAGCGGTCCGCACGAACCATGGCGGCGGGTGGGCGCGGGCGCCCAACTTAAGCGCGATTGATCCTGAGCGTGTAAAAGTTATGCCGTGAGCTCAGCCGAGAACGAAGAGGACCTGACCCGAAAGCAGCGCCGCGAGCAGGCCCGCGCGGACCGCAAAGCGCTCGAGGAGGCCTCGGTCGCCGACGCCGCCCGGCGCAAGCGTCTGACCCGGCTCGGGGTCGTCGTGGCCGTCGTGGTCGCCGCCGTGGTCGTGATCCTGATCGCCACCTCCGGCGGCAGCTCCGCGCCGCCGAAAAAAGGCTCGCCAGAAGCCAACGAACACGGTCGTCGAAGTCAACCACCTGCTCGCCGGCATCCCCCAGAGCGGCAACTCTCTGGGCTCCCCGACGGCGCCCGTGACGCTCCAGTACTACGGCGACCTCGAGTGCCCGATCTGCAAGAAATTCACGCTCGGCGCGCTGCCGCCGCTGATCACGCACTGGGTCAAGGAAGGCAAGCTGCGGATCGAATACCGCAACCTCGAGACCGCCACCCGCGAACCGGAAACCTTCAAGACCCAGCAGGCCGCCGCCCTGGCCGCGGGCAAGCAGCAGAAGATGTGGAACTACATCGAGACCTTCTACCACGAGCAGGGCGCTGAGGACAGCGGCTACGTGACCGAACAGTATCTGCGCGGCCTCGCCGAACAGGTCACCGGACTGAACGTGACCAAGTGGGCCAGCGAACGCACGAACCCCGAATTCGCCAAGCAGATCGAAGCCGACGCCCAGTCAGCCAACGCGGCCCGCTTCAACGGCACGCCGTCCTTCCTGATCGGCCACACCGGCGGGGCAGCCAAGACGCTCGAATACTCCTCGCTCGAAGACCCGACCTCCTTCAACGAAGCGATCGAAAAGCAACTGAAGGCCTGAGCCGAGATGCGCGCACGGAGGCTCCGCATCGTGCTGATCGTGCTCGCGAGCATCGGCGTAGCGCTCGCGGGCTACCTCACCTACCTGCACTACTCGGGCGGCGAAGTGCCGTGCTCGATCAAGGGCAACCCCTGCAGCCAGGTCCAGAAATCGCAGTACTCGGAGCTCGCGGGCATTCCGGTGGCCCTGATCGGCCTGATCGGATACATCGTGATCCTCGGCACGCTCCTGCTGCGTGAAACCGAGACCACCAGGTTCGCAACCGCGGGCCTCACGCTGGGCGGCTTCGGCTTCAGCGCCTACCTGACCTTCAGAGAGGTCTTCACGCTCGAAAAAATCTGCGAGTGGTGCGTCGGCAGCGCGATCCTGATGACGATCATGATGCTGCTCTCGCTGTGGCGGTTCCTGCTGCCCGGCACCACCTCCACGCCGTCCACGGGCCCTCCGGACGAGCTCGCCGTCGGCGACCAGCCGCTCGCCGACGAGCCCCAGTCCTCCGCCGCTCTGCCGACGAGCTCCTAGCTCACCTTCGGCCCCTCGCAGCCGGCCGGTCCTGGCTTCCCGTCTGGGCGCCGGTGCCGCACTAGACAATTCGTCCAGTCACAGCGCAAACGCCCGGACGCTGGGCTTCCGCGGCCGAACTGTTCGCAGAGATGCCCTTCCGAGACTCGAGTAGCTCCCCAGACGCCTGGCCGGAGGAGGACCGACCTGTGCTGGAGGAGGTCCCGCCGGTGCTGGAGCACCAGCCGCCGGCGACCTACGTCGTGCCCCAGCCACCCTCCGTCGGATACGCCGACGCGAGCATCGCACGGCTGTTCGAGATGACCAGCGACCTGCTGGCCACGATCTCCCACGAAGGGCGCTTCACGCTGCTGAACCCGGCCTGGGAGAAGGTCCTCGGATGGTCACGCGAGGAGCTCCAGGCGGCTCCCATCGAGGAGTTCATGCACCCGGACGACCACGAGCACACCTCAGAGATCATGCAGTCCGACGAGAGCGCCGGCGAGCAGACCTTCACCAACCGCTACCGCCACCGCGACGGCGAGTGGCGGTGGCTGCTGTGGAGCGCGAGCCGCGACGGGGACACCTGGTACGCCGCCGCCAAGGACGTCACCGACCTCATGCACCTCGAAAACCAGGCCAGCCAGGCCGGCCACGACCCCCTCACGCAGCTTCCCAACCGTTTGCTGCTGCTCGACCGCGCCAAGCAGGCCATCGCCCGTCTGGACCGCAGCGACGGCGTGGTCTCGATGCTGTTCATCGACCTCGACAAGTTCAAGGCCGTCAACGACACCCTCGGCCACGAGGTCGGCGACGAACTGCTGGTGGCGATCTCCAGCCGTCTCGCCGCTCTGATGCGCGACAGCGACACCGTCGCCCGTCTGGGCGGGGACGAGTTCGTGATCCTCGCCGTGGACCTGGAGTCCGAAGCCGAAGCGGTGGCGCTCGGGGTGCGCGTTGTCGAGGCCATCGAACAGCCCGTCGCGCTCGCGTCCACCGAAGTCCCGATGGCGGGGAGCGTCGGCATCTCCGTCGCCAGCGACCCCGCCACCGACCCGGAAACGATGCTCCGGGAGGCCGACGTGGCGATGTACCGGGCCAAGGCCGCCGGCGGCCAGCGCCCCAAGGTCTTCGACGAGCGCATGCGCACCGAGCTGAACGCGAACGTCCAGATCGAGGTCCAGCTGCGTGAACGCCCTCACCCACGACGAGCTGGCGCTCGTCTACCAGCCCATCCTGCCGCTGGCCGGCGGCCAGGCGATCGGCGCCGAGGCCCTGGTCCGCTGGCGCGCCCGCGACGTCGAGCTCGTGGACGACCAGGAGCTGCTCCCGTCAACCTTCCTGCCGCCCGCCGCGGAGAGCGAGCTGATCGTCCAGATCGGCTCCTGGGTACTGCACTCCGCCTGTGCCCAGGCCGACCGCTGGCGGCGCAACGGCATCCCCCTTCCGGTCCACGTCAACATCTCCCCCCGCGAGCTCACCGAGCTCGACCTGGCGGGCAGGATCGGCGAGGAGCTGGCGCGCTTCCGGCTGCCCGGACAGGCCCTCTGCCTCGAGGTCAGCGAGGACTGCATCCAGCGCGACCCCGGGCGGGTGCGGGCATCGCTGCGCGAGGTCAAGCGCCTTGGGGTCTTGATCGCGCTCGACCGCTTCGGCTCGGGCAAGTACCCCCTTGGGCTCCCCAGCAACCTCCCGCTCGACTTCGTCAAGCTCGACCAGGGCCTGGTCGCGGGCTTCCACACCAACATGGAGAAGCGGGCCATGTTCGCCGCCACGATCGCCCTCGCCAAGGAGGCGAACCTGCGGGCCATAGCGGTCGGCATCGAAACCCCCCGTCAGCTGGCCCTCGCCCGAGAGCTCGACTGTGCCGTCGGCCAGGGCTTTCTGCTGCACAAGCCGGACGCCCCGGAGCGTCTGCGCCTCAAGCGCACCGGGCGGAAGGTAACGTCCGCTGCTCCATGGCGGACCACGGTGCGGCTGGGCGGCTGAAAGCGCCGCCGGGCGAAGATCCCATCATTGTCGAGCAGAAGCGGGCGGCCGCGGCGGCCTCCGCCGAGCTGATCCGCGACGGCATGCGGGTCGGCCTCGGGACCGGCAGCACCGTCGCCCAGCTGCTCCCTCTGATCGCCGAGCTGGGCTACCGCGAGCTGCGCTGCGTGGCGACCTCCCCCGCCACCGAAGCGGCAGCCATCTCCCTCGGCCTCACGCTCGAGCCGCTCGACTCGCTCGGCGAGCTCGACATCATGATCGACGGGGCCGACCAGGTGGACCCCGCCGGCTGGCTCATCAAGGGCGGCGGCGGCGCCCACACGCGGGAGAAGATCGTCGCTACTGCCGCGGCCCGCTTCGTGGTGATCGCCTCGGCCGACAAGGTCGTCCCCGCGCTACACGCCCCGGTGCCCGTCGAGCTGCTCAGCTTCGGGGTGGAGCACACGCTGGCGGCGCTCGACCCGTGCCGCCTACGGGACGGCGTGGTAAGCCCGGATGGCGGGCTGCTGGGCGACTACCTGGGCCCGGTCGAGGATCCCCGCGCGCTGGCCACCCGCCTCAGAGCCACCGTCGGGCTCGTCGAGCATGGCCTGTTCGCACCGGAGATGGTCAGCGAGGTGCTGATCGCCGAGGCCGGCGGCATCCGCCGCCAGGCGGGCGCGAAGCGCTAGCCGCCGAGCTGGCTGATCGTTTCGATCGCCTGCGGCTCCAGCGGTAGCGCGGCCAGGGCGGCGGCCACGTCCACGGCCCCGTCGATGCTCGCCTCCGGAGCCTCAGTGAGCCACCTCACCAGCCACCTGGAGGCCCACCCGTCGTAGTCGTCGGGGCGCTGGGCCGCAACCAGCGGCAGGAACTGCAGCGCCACCCCCAGCTCCAGCGGCCGGTGACGGTCTTCGGCCACTTCCCGGGCCAGCGCCACCGCCAGCTCCAGATCGCCCCTGTGCAAGGCAGCCTCGAGCTCGGCGGCCGGCCGGTACGGTCTCGGGTTCATACGAACGTATGTTCGCATAGCGCGCGGGCAAATGTGTCCTCGCGACCCGCCGGCTCCAGCTCGAGCCCTGCCGGCGCAACCCCGGTGGGCGCCCGCTCCGGCACGCCGCGTGCGGCCGCCCACCGGGCGGGGCCGCCGCACGCAGCGGCCTGCGGCGCTCAGTGCTTCGGGCAAGGCGACTTGTAGGTCGCCGTCACCACCTCGGGCACGGGCGGCACGGCCCCGCCTTCGTCGAAGATCATTTCGGTCTTGATCGGGAAGCCCCCCTTGGGGCACTTCTTCGGAACGCGGCCGTAGTAGACCGGCTTGCCGTGCACCTTGCGGGCGGAGCCGGCCTTGACGCTGATCGACTCGACCGACGCAAACGGCGCCCCAGGGACGGTGGAGACGAGTGGCACCTCGGCGATCAGCTCGGGGCCGAAGCCGCCGGCCCCGCCGAGGTGGACGTAGTGGCCTTTCGAGAGGATTTCCAGCGACACGGGCGAGTGGCCGTTGGTGAAGAACTCGAACCCCCCTCCCGGGGCGTAGAAGGATTCGAGCGTGGCCCCCTCTTCGACACGTTCGGAGCCGAAGGACACGATTCCCTGCACTTTGCCCACCGGACCCGCGGCCGATCCACGATTGCACCCGGAGGGGCCGACCTGTTCGAGCGTCGCCAGCGCGCAGGTGGGGAAGCCCGAGCTGTGCAGCACCGTGCCCTTGGGGAGGTAGAAGTTGACGCCGATCAGCGGAGGCGGGAAGCCGCCGTATTCGGTCCCGGAGATCTTGTATTCGGCCTGGACGGCTGCGCCCGCTCCGAGGATGTTGCCGGTGTGCGGAAAGCCCTTGATCGGCACCGCCTTGGCTTTGAAGCTGACGGTCGGCTTGGCCTGGGCGAGGCCGGCCGTCGCGAGGCCCGCCAGCAGGCACCCGGTGAGGACGATGGATACTCGGCGCATCTGCTCTCTCCTTCGTGGACAGGTCCGCCTCGATCCGGGTAGCTCCGGGGCTCTACGCTCCGCCGAAATCGAGATCCCCGTTTGGGGAGTTGCACCTGCTGAAACCCATGCCAACGTCGAACGTATCGCCGGACCCCGAACGCGGGTCGCTTGCGAGCGCCGTGACGGCGGATCCCGACCCGAACCTCCCACCGACGGCCGGCGAACCCGCGCGAGCGCAACTCGGGCCCGCCGGGCGCGTTGCTAGGAGCTAGGTGCCGCAGCACAGGCGGGTAACGGCTCGATGCTCGGATGGCGGACGCGCCGCTGCCGCGTACGCCGCTGCCTGGCGCGCGGGCGGCCGTGTGAGGCGCGCAGCCAGCCTGCTCGTGCCCCTGGCGATCACGCTCGGGCTGCTCGCGATGCTTGCGCCAGCCACGCTGGCGGCGGCGCCGATCGGCTGGTCGGGGCCGCGGTTGTTCGACGAAGGCGGTGCCCCCACGGGTGTCTCCTGCGCCTCCGAAGTGCTGTGCGTGGCGGTGGACGCGTCCGGCAACGCCTTCGTCAGCTCGAACGCGGGTTTGCCGTCGGCGAAATGGAGCCTCCAGCGGATCGACGGCGAACACGCCCTCAGTGCGGTCTCGTGTAGCTCCTCCGGACTGTGCGTCGCCGGTGACCGGTCCGGCCGGGTCTTCGCCAGCTCCAACCCGCTCGCCGGAGCATCGTCCTGGGTGGGACCCGCCACGGTCGGAAAAGGGGCCATCACGGGCGTCTCCTGCGCCTCGGCCTCCCTCTGCGCGGCGACCGACGCCGGCGGGGAAGTGCTCGTCAGCACCATTCCCACCGGCGGCGCCTCCCAGTGGCAACCCACGCCGCTGGAAGTCCACGGGTCGCTGTCGGGGATCTCGTGCGTGGAAAGCCTCTGCGCAGCGGTCAGCAGCGCCGGCGAGGTGGCCGTCAGCACCCACCCTGCCGGCGGCGGCTGGCGGGTGAGAGCGGTCGACCCCTCCCCTGCGACGACGGCCATCACGTGCGCCGCCACCAGCAGTTGCCTGGCCGTGGACGAAGCCGGACAGGCTCTCGCCAGCGCCGACCCCGCCGAAGCGACCGCCACCTGGAGCGCCACGCCGGCCTCCCTGGCGGGCGACTTCACCGCCGCGTCGTGCGCGGCAGGTGGGCTGTGCGCCGTGGTGGGAGCCCACGGCGAAGCCCTCGTCTCCGACCAGGTCGTCTCCTCCGCTCCCGGCTGGGAACAGTCGCTGGCAGCCTCGGGGATCGCCCTCACCGGGGTCTCGTGCCTGCCGGGAGGTCTCTGCGTGGCCGTGGACGGAGCTGGGCGGGCACTCGCGGGGGTGGCCCCCGGAGCGAGCGCGAGCGCTGCCAGCGCCGGGCAGATCACCTCCGCCGCGGCGACCCTCTCGGGAACCGTGTCCGCCAACGACTCCTCCCCCCTCGCGTGCGTGTTCGAATACGGCCCCACCGCGAGCTACGGCCTGTCGGTGCCGTGCTCGGGCGTTCCGCCGGCGAACGCCGGAGCGCAGCCTGTGAGCGCACAGGCCGGCGGGCTCTCCCCGAACGCCACCTACCACTTCCGCCTCACCGCCACGACGCCGCGCGGCTCGCAGTCGACCGCCGACGGGATCTTCACCACCAGCGTCTCCAGCGCGGTGGCGGTCGTCCACCCCCACCCTTCGATCAGCGGCACCCCGGCCGTCGGGCAGAAGCTCACCTGCCAGAGCGGGGTGTCCAGCACCGTCGGTGTGCGCCTGGCCTACTCGTGGCTACGCGACCTGGTGACGATCGCCGAAGCCGGCTCCTCCACCTACACCCCCAAAGGCGTGGACAGCGGGGGCCATTTGCAGTGCAAGGTCACCGCCACCAACGGCGGAGGCGGCGCCTCGGCCACCAGCGCCTTCGTGACGATCCCGCCTTCCCGGCCCCTCGTCTCCAGCGGCGAGACGGCCGTCGGACGGGCCAGTTGGCACAGCGGCCGGGTGCGCGTGCCCGTCCTCTGCTCGCCGAAAGCCGAAGGCGCATGCTCGCTGCTGATGCGCGCCACCTCGCCCGGCTCGGGAGGCGGATCGGCCACCCTCGGTCACGCAGCCGCACGCCTCTCCCCCGGCCAGCACCAGACGCTGTCGCTGGCCCTCGCCGGCAGCGGGCGGCGGTTGCTGGCCAGGCAGAAGCGGATCGCGGCGACGCTGACGGTTACGGGCACGGTGATCGGGGTGATCCGGGCCGCCCTCTCCAGCCAGACGGTGCTGCTCGTGTCCACGGGCCACAAGGCGAAGGGCGCGTCGGCGTCCTCAGCGGGGGACTCGGCGGCGGGGGACTCCGCACCGTCCCTGGCGCTCGAGGGCCGGACGGCGCCCGACACCCGGCCAGCGGGCCGATCCGAGGCGGGCGCACGCCCGCGCAGGCCCCGAGCACGCAGCTCGAGCCTGCTCGCAGCCACCCCCTACATGGGCTGGGACAGCTACTTCGCGCTCGGGGGGCACATCAGCGAGTCCACGATCCTGATGCAGGCCAGCCGGCTGCTGTCACTCGGCCTGGCGCGTGAGGGCTACCGCTACGTGTGGATGGACGTCGGCTGGTGGCAGGGCTCGCGCGACTCCGCCGGGGCGATCACCGTCAGCCACGCCCAGTGGCCCCACGGGCTGCGCTGGCTCGCCGGCACCCTTCACGCCGCCGGCCTGCGCCTGGGCCTCTACACCGACGCCGGGCGCAACGGCTGCGGCGGCTCCGGGCAGGGCAGCTACGGCCACTACCAGCAGGACGCCGCCACATTCGCCTCGTGGGGCATCGACGCGGTCAAGGTGGACTTCTGTGGCGGCGCCGAACTGCACCTCAACCCGGTTACGGCCTACTCGGAAATCCACGCAGGGCTCGCCGCCGCCCACCGCCCCATGCTGCTGAACATCTGCAACTTCCTGCAGCCCGAACAGTACGCCGAAGGCCAGCCCACGGTGGCTGAATCGGCCTTCGCCTCCTACGCCTACGGGCCCGGCGTGGCCAACAGCTGGCGGACCGACACCGACGTGGGCCGGCCCGGCAAAGTGCACTTCCCGGAAGTCCTTCGCAACGTGGACGCCGACGCGGCCCAGCCCGACGCCGCCGGTCCCGGTCACTGGAACGACCCCGACTACCTGGGCCCCGACCAGGGGATGTCGGCGACCCAGTTCCGCTCGCAGTTCTCGATCTGGTCGATCCTCGCCGCCCCCCTGATGATCAGCGAGGATCTCACCCACATCTCCAGGGCGAGCCTCGCGACCGTGTCGAACCCGGCCGTCGTGGCGATCGACCAGGACCACGCCGGCGTCCAGGGGAGGCTGATCTCCACCGAAGGCTCCGGCCAGGCCTGGGCCAAGCCGCTGGCGGACGGCTCGGTGGCCGTCGCCCTCCTGAACCGGGGTAAGAACACGCTCAAGATCTCAACCACTGCCCGCGCGGTGGGGCTTCCGGGCGTGCCCCGCTACTCGATCGAGAACCTGTGGAGCGGCGCCTCGCGCTCGAGCACCGGCACGCTGGCGGCCTCGGTGCCGGGCCAGGCCACCGTGCTGCTGCGGGTCGGGATCGAATAGCACCAAGCAGCCGCCCGCCGTCGCACCTGGCCCGAATATGAGGCCCGCGCACGTCACCGATCGGGGTCGCCGCCAGGGACTGCTTCCGCCGCGCCCGCCCGTAGCGTTGGCGACCTGGCGAGCATCGACGACCCCGTCTTCGACGAGCCCCGCGAGCACCCGGGCTTTCGCTGTCTGCGAGCACGGGTCGGGCGCCAGGCCGGGTGCGAGCGGCTGGGGCTCAGCCTCTGGGAGATCCCCCCGGGCGAAGCGGCCTACCCGTACCACTTCCACCTCACCGAGGAGGAGCTCGTGCTCGTCCTCAGCGGCCGCCCGAGCCTGCGCACCCCGGAGGGATGGCGCGAGCTGGAGCAGGGCGAGGTCCTCGCCTTCCTGCGCGGGGAGGCCGGCGGGCACCAGCTCGTCAATCGCACCGAGCAGACCGTCCGCTTCCTCGCCTTCAGCACCAGCGGAGAGCCCGACGTGGTGATCTACCCGGACTCCGGGAAGGTGGGCGCCTTCGAGCGCCTCCCCGAGGGTGGCGGGCTGCGGACGATGTTCCGCCTCGACGACGTGGTCGACTACTACGACGGGGAGCGGCCTCCGAGCGAGCAGTGAACGGCCAGGTCTTGAGGGACCGCGGCCGTTTTGCCAGGTGCCCCAGCGGGTAGCAGGGCGAGCAACGACTGTTGACGCTCAAGGGGCGAAGTCACCGGATCTTCACGTGCGGGGGAACCGGAGCGGGCACCACGCTCGCAGCCGGCGCCGTGGGGGCGGCTCGGGCGAGACGTCCTTCTGCGAGACCAAGGAGCCAGTGCGAGCATGCGCAACCCCGATGAACGGCTGAACCAGAGCGGCTTGACGCGTCGCGCGCTGCTGCGCCGCGGGGGTCAGCTTGCCGCCACCACCGCGGCGCTGAGCGGAGGGGGCTCGGCGTGGCGGGCCGCCGCAGCCCTGGCCGCCCACCAGCGCGTCCCCGACAGCCTGCCCAATCCGAAGCTGCCGGCCGGGACCGTCAACGAAGCGCTCCCGTTCGACCACATCGTGGTCGTGATGATGGAGAACCACTCCTTCGACAACCTCCTCGGGGCGCTGCCGATCTCGGGCCACAAGCGGGCCGACGGCCTGAAGTTCAACCGCCACGGAGAAGCCCGCAACACCAACCCGGGGCCGAACGGCGAAGGGGTGGTCAAATCGTTCCCGCTCCCGACCACGGCGCAGGCCCCGAGCGTCGACCAGAGCTGGAACGCGACCCACACCCAGATCGACGGCGGCAGGATGGACGGCTTCCCGCGCTCGGTCGGCAACGACGAGCCGATGGGCTACTGGACCGAAGACGTGCTGCCGTTCGCGTACTCGCTCGCGCGCACCTTCACGCTCGCCAACCGCTGGTTCTGCTCGGCGCCCTGCCAGACCTATCCCAACCGCCGCTTCCTGATGGCCGCGACTGCTTACGGAAACATCGCCACCGACAACGAAAGCCTCAAAGACCCGCCGCCCCCAAACGGCACGATCTTCGACCGCCTGCACGCCTACGACGTCAGCTGGCGCAACTACTTCACCGACCTTCCGCAGACCGGAATCATCCCCTCGGTGATCGAGGCATACCCGACGAACATCACTCCCATCGCCCAGTTCTTCACCGACTGCGCCGCGGGCACGCTGCCCTCGGTCAGCTTCGTGGACCCCGAGTTCGGTGCGCTCACGGACATCGGTGCACCGCTGGCGGCGCTGCCGCAGCTCGCACCGATCACCAAGAAGCTGAACACGACCGGAGGCGACGAGGAGTCCGAACAGGACATGGCATACGGCGAGTACTGGGCCTACCAGGCCGTCAGCGCCGTCCTGAAGTCCCCGGCGTGGCCGCGGACGCTGCTGATCTACACCTACGACGAGCACGGCGGCTACTACGACCACGTGCCCCCGCCGGCCGCGATCGCGCCCGACTCGATCGCGCCCGAACTCGGTCCCGAAGACGTCCCGGGCGGCTATGACATCTACGGCCCGCGGGTCCCCGGCATCGTCGCCTCGCCCTACTCCAAGCCCGGCGGTGTGACCAACGTCGTGCACGACCACACCTCCGCGCTGGCCACGATCGAGGCCAAGTGGAACCTGCCCGCGCTCACCTACCGCGACGCCAACGCGAAGACGGTGGCGGACTTCCTCGATCTGAAGGGGCCGCCGCAGATGCTCGAGCCGCCGGCGTTGAGCGAACCGCCCGTGCCCGCCGAAGCGGCTACGAGCGCCTGAGGAGACGGCCATGAACACGCCCAAGCGCCTCATCGAAAGCCTCCCGGCCCGGGCCGCCGTCGCGGTCGCGGCCCTCGCGCTCGCGCTGATCGCACTCGGGGGCGCGTACTCGGCCAGCGGCACAGCGCCCCGACCGAGCTCGGCGGCGGCATCGCGCCGGGTCATCTCGCGGGCGGCCAGGACGCGACCGTTCAAGCTCCCGCGCGTGCGCCACGTGTTCGTGATCGTGCTCGAGAACGAGGACTACGCGAGCACCTTCGGGGAACCCGCGGCCGACCCGTATCTGGCCCAGACCCTGCCCGCCGAGGGCGCGCTGCTGGAGGACTACTACGCCACCGGCCACGAGAGCAACGACAACTACATCTCGCTCGTCTCGGGCCAGCCGCCCAACCCCGACAACCAGGGCGACTGCCAGGACTTCAGCGAATTCCCGCTCTCCCAGGTCAACTCCGAAGGGGTCGAGGAGGGCGTCGGCTGCGTGTACCCCGAAGCGGTCCAGAACATCGGCACCCAGCTGTCGGGCGCCAAGCGGACGTGGAAGGCCTACATGCAGGACATGGGCAACGACCCCAACCGCGAGACAGCGGCCTGCGGGCACCCGGGACTCGGCGAACAGGACCACACCCAGGAAGCGGTCGAAGGTGACGGCTATGCCACCCGCCACGACCCGTTCGTGTACTTCAACTCGGTGACCGCCAACCAGAGCTACTGCGACGCCCACGTGGTCGCCCTGGGCTCCTCCAGCGGCGCGATGCCGGGGGCGGCGCTGCACGGCGAGACCGGCCTCGCGACCGACCTCAAGCGGACCTCCAAGACGCCGTCGTTCTCGTTCATCACGCCGAACCTGTGCCAGGACGGCCACGACTACCCGTGTAAGAACGAAGCGGGCGGGGCGTCCGCGCCGGCCGACATCGACGGCTTCCTGGAAACGTGGGTTCCGCTCATCACGGGCTCCCCCGCGTTCAAGAAGAACGGCCTGCTCGAGATCACCTTCGACGAGTCCGACGGCCCCCAGTCAGACGCCTCCTCGTGCTGTGAAGAGAAGGCGGGGCCGTCCTCACCGGAGCCCGGCATCACGGGACCCGGGGGTGGACGCGTCGGCGCCGTCCTGATCTCGCCGTTCATCAAGCCGGGCACCGTGAGCACGAGCCCCTACAACCACTACTCCTCGCTCGCGAGCTTCGAGCAGCTGTTCGGCCTGCAGCGCCTGGCCGACGCCGCGACCGTGCCCGCCACCTTCGGGCCGGACGTGTTCACCCTCGCCCGCGGGGCGGGCGGCTAGGGGGTCCGCAGCGACAGCTCGACGCCCTCGTCGAGGGGCACGGCGACCGACAGGTATCCGCTCGCCGGCTCGGAGACGTAGCGCAGGTACGGCAGCAGGTCGGGGTCCTCGACGTTCAGGTCGGCCACGATCACGGCCTGGCTGGCGAGCCGCGGCTCGAGCAGGCGCAGGACCTCGAGGTAGAGGTCGTTGCGCCCGGCCCTCCTGGGCATATTCCTCATATTCCAGATCGACATACCCGCGATTGCGCCCCGGCTAAACCCTATGGACGGCGCCACCGCGGGCCCTCGATCGGACCTCCCGCGCCGGAGCGGTCTCCGGCGTCGGCCGCCTACGGTTCGTTCTTTTCGACCGCTCCGGGGTGCTCGGCGAGCTTCAGCAGCGATTCGTTCTGGGGATTCATGGCGGATTCTTCGTAGATCGTGTAGCGCGTCGTGGCCGTTTCGAGCTCGAGGGCCCCGTCGGCCTGGCCGCCGGCGTGGGCGAGTGACTCGGAGACCAGCTCGACGGGCGCGAACGTGGTCGCGTCGACGTACATGGTCGGGTCGGGCAGTCTCTTCCCTTCGAACACCGGCTGGGTGTAGTTGGCCGGGTGAACGGTGAGCTGCCAGACCGCGCGGCCTTCGAGCGTGCTCTTGCCGGCCACCGTAAGCTCGCCCTTCTTGATGAGTTCATGGAGCAGGCTGATCGGTGTCTGTTCGTGCGTCAGGGCGCCCACGGGGGTGCCGTGCAGAATCACGTTCGGTTCCACCGAGCTCCAGCGGCGGCTTTCGAGCGGGCTTGCGGTGAAGGCCTGTTCGTAGGTCTGACCGTCCGACGGTGTTATGACCGACCGCAGGCGGCGCGGGTTCTGTGCGGTCCAGAGTTCCTCATGGGTGGTCGTGGTCTTCCCGGCGACCGACTGTTCGGTCACCTCCACCATGTGGATCACGCCAGAGCCGGGGCTCAGCGCACGGTAAGCGTCGGCCAGCACGTTGGGGGTTCCACCGCCGGAGGATCCGAGGATCGCGAACGCCGCCAGTGCGACCGCCGCCATCGCCGCGCACCCCAGGGCGATACGGCGTCCGCCGCGGGTCCGGCCTCGGTCTCGCCCCTCGTTCGTGCGCGTCGCCGGGGCGTCGTCCTGGAAGTTGCGCACCGTCGTGTCCAGCCGTGCCAGGAGCGGCTCGATCGGCTGCGCCGGCGGGTCGAACTGGACGGGGTTCACCCGCTTCAGATGGTCGGTCAGCTCGGCGGTGTTCACGTGGTCTCCAATCTCGTTTGCGAGGTACTCGCCGGACGACCGCTCCCGAGCGCTCGTCCCAGGCGTCGCCTTGCGCGGTAGAGGCGAACGCTGAATGTCGCCTCCCTGACGCCGAGCGCGCGAGCCGCATCGCGATGACTGAGGCCCTCCCAGGCGGTCAGCAGGAGGGCGTCGCGGTCGGCTTCTGAAAGGTTTGCCAACGCCTCCCGGAGCGGTCGGTCGGCGAGCTCGGCCGCCTCCGCGGGATCCTCCCCGAGCCCGACACCGGGCTCCAGGCGATCGAATGCCGCACCCTGGCGGGAGACGCGGCGGCGCTCGTTGGCGAGCACCCGCCGGGCCACGCCGAACAGCCACGGGCCTGGCTCCTCCGGGACGTCATCCAGGCGCCGCCACGCAACCAGGAACACCTCGGCGACGACGTCATCGGCCCTCGCGGGGTCGGTGCGACGCATCGCATAGCCCTTGACGGCACTCGCGTGCTGCTCGTAGAGCGCTTCGAAGAACTGCTTCGAGGTCACGCAGGCTATATGTCCGCAGACGGCGATTCCTTACCACCCCGCGTTGCTCGCCGGCTGTCCAGCTGGAGGCCGCCGAGCATCAAACGATCCCCTCCCGCTACAGCGCGGGTGGCTGGTGGCCGCTGAGATGAGGGATGAGGGCGGCGGGTGGTGCGTCCGTGGGACTTCCGGCGCATCCGCAATGCCGGCAGCTGCGCGCAGTACCTCATCACCATGGACTACGTGAGTTGTGTAGAAAGCGCCCGACACGCTCCCGACCGTCGGCGTCATCCCTGGCCGCGACGGATCCTCCAGCAGTAGGGTGGAACGATGGGAAGGCAGGCAGGCGTCGTGCTCTACGTGCTCGCGCTGGTAGCCGTCGTGGTGAGCGTGGACGTCTTGTTCTTCAGGCACCGGTTCTGGGAGCGCCTGATGGTGAACGTCGGGATTGTCCTGGTGTTCGGGGCGTTCTATTTGAGGTTCCTGAAAGCGAGCATGAGCGGAACGCCCCGATGAACGCACCCAACCACAGTCCCGCGAAACGTCTGCGTGAGTGGTGGGCGGCTCCCCCGCGATCCGGGTTGCGACGCCTGATCATCCCATGGGAGTACCGCCACCTCCGCGGCTTTGGGGTCATGCGTGTTGCCGCTGGCATCGTCGCGGCCGGGATTGGTGCATTCACACTCTCGTACGGCGCTTACGGATGGGCAGCCTTCTTCCTGGCTGTTGGGGCGGCGAATCTCGCGGTTGGCTACTGGGAGATCGCTATCGCTCGCTCCGCAGCCGCCCGAACCTGAGCCCGCGCGCGGCGACGTCGCCGCGCTTGACCTCCCCGATTCACCATCGTGAGAGCTCCACCAGCGCCTGCATCCGGGCCTCCTCTCGGTGCCAAGGTCTTGATCGCGTGCTCCGGGCGACCGGTAGCCGAGCGTTATGAGCCCGGATACCGTCGTGCGATGCCGGTTTGCGCAGGAGCGCGAGCGCCCGTAGGGACGCCCTGGGTGCGAGAGCGCCGAGCTCGGCAGCCGCTGCTGGCGCGCCTGCAGCAGGCTGGTCGCCGGCGCTGAGGTCCGGCCGGTGGCCGGATCCGGCAGCGCTATCCGGTCTAGGGTCCAGCTTCGATGGATGCCCTTCTCTCCCACTCGCTCCTGGTGGTCACCGGCAAGGGCGGCGTCGGGAAGTCGACGGTGGCGGCCGCGCTCGGCATCGCGGCGCATCGGCGCGGACTGCGCGCGATCGTGGTCGAGGTGGCCGCCCGCGACGACATCTCGCGAATGCTGGACCCGTCAGGGGCTGGCGCGCCCCGCCACGAGCGCCCCGAGCACATCTCGATCGACCCCCAGCGGACGATGGAGGAATACCTACGCGAGCAGTTGCCGGTGGGTGCTCTGGCTGCGCTGCTGTCGCGCAGCCGGATCTTCACAACGCTGACCGCCGCGACCCCCGGCATGCGTGAGCTGCTGACGATCGGAAAGGTTTGGGAGCTCGCCCAGCAGCAACGCGACGACGACCGGCCCTCCTACGATCTCGTGGTGCTCGACGCGCCCGCGACCGGGCATGGCCTGGCGATGCTGCAGGCGCCGCGTACGTTCGCGTCGATCGCGCGCGTCGGCCCGGTCGCAAGGCAGGGCCGCATGATCGCGAGCTTTCTGGCCGACCCTGAACGCACGGCGGTGGTGGCCGTGTCGAGCGCCGAGGAGATGTCCGTGACCGAGACGCTCGAGCTGCGCTCGCAACTGAGCGAGCAGCTGGGTCTCGACGTCGCGCTGAACATCGTCAACGCCGTCGTCTCCCATCCCTTCTCCGCGGGCGATGAGCGAGCGCTCCGGGCAGCGCCGCCGTCGGCGGCCCGGCATGCGGCCCTGTTCTCAGCCAATTGGGCGCGCCACCAGCGAATCCAGATCGCCAGGCTGCGTAAGGGCATGAGCGACGTGGGGCTTCTCACGCTTCCCTTCATCTTCGAGTCGGCGCTCGACCGAGCCGCGCTCGAGCTGCTTTCCCGGGAGTTGGATCCGTGAGCGTCGCTGCGCGACTGGCTGGCAAGCGCATCTGCATCTGCACCGGGGCTGGCGGCGTCGGAAAGACGACGACCGCTGCGGCAGTCGCGCTCGGTCTGGCCGCGCGCGGCCAGCGGGTGGCGGTGGTGACGATCGATCCCGCACGGCGGCTTGCGAACTCGCTGGGACTGGAAGAGCTCGACAACGAGCCGCGGAGGGTCGAGCCCACCCACTTCGTCCGCCACGGACTCGAGTTGCATGGCGAGCTGTGGGCGATGATGCTCGACGCCAAGCGCACCTTCGACGAGCTCATCGAGTTGCTCGCGCCGGATTCAGCCAGCTACGACGCGATCGTTGCCAACCGTATCTATCAGGAGCTCTCCAGTTCCGTCGCCGGTTCACAGGAGTTCAGCGCAGTGGCCAAGCTGTACGAGCTCGACGCGTCCGGGAGATTCGACGCGATCGTTCTCGACACGCCACCCTCGCGCAACGCGTTGGACTTCCTTGACGCTCCCCAGCGGCTGACCGGGTTCCTGGAAGGTCGTGCATTGAAGGTCCTCACCGCCCCAACCGGTGTCGCCGCCGCGATCGCAGCGCGCGGCAGCAGCCTCGTCTTCTCGGTCCTGCGCCGCGTGACGGGCGTCGACCTGCTGGCCGACCTCGGTGAGTTCTTCCGCGTGCTAAGCGAGGTTGTCGACGGTTTTTCCGAGCGGGCGAGCGTTGTGGCTCGGACGCTCGCTGATCCGGCGACGACGTTCCTGATCGTCACCTCGCCCGAGCTGGCGCCGGTCCAGGAGGCTGTCTTCTTCCGCCGCCGCCTCGCGGAGGCCGGCATGCAGTTCGGCGGTCTGATCGTCAACCGCCAACGCGTGCTGGCTCGCACCCGACCGGCAATCGATGAGCGCGCCCTCGCGGCCGATCTCGGCGGTGACTCGGATCTCGCCGCAAGGTCCGTGCAGGCGCTGCGAGATCTGCGGGCGCTCGCCCGGCGCGATGCGTCAAATCTGAGATACCTCACCGCAGAGTTCAACGATAGGCCTGCGATCGTCATCCCTCAAATGGACCACGACGTCAGCGACCTGGATGGACTGCTCCTCGTCGAGCGCTACCTCTTCGCTACGACGCGAGAGCGCTCTGCGCTGCTGGCCGAGCAGGCGTTCTGACCCGCGCGTGGCTCGCCGGCCCGCCCGACCGGTTCATACGCGCTCGTGGGAGATATGCGGACCGCATTCCGCTCTGCAAAGCCGCATTCCCTGCCTTTAGGGGAATCTGTCAAGCGGGGGACCCAGGAATCGAACCTGGCGTTGCGGTTTTGGAGACCGCTCAGATTTCCCGTAAACACTGGCCGGATCCGTGCTGTGGGCCAGTCTGTGGGCCAGTCGGCCGCGCCCGAGCTCTACGCAGGCCGCTTCTGGCCGGTCGCCCCGCCGGGGAGCTCGTGTGCTCGAGGGTGCCACAGGTGCAGGCTCTTTCGCAGGGCCAGCCGCGGCGTGTCCGCGAGCGACGGCTGGTTGACCTCCAGCTCCGCGAAGTCCTCGGCGCACAGCTCGCGCCCCAGGCGGCGCTCAAGGCACCCGACGCACAGGTAGTCATCGCCGCCGACGGCACTCCAGACCTCCTCCCTGACCATGTACCACTCACACCCACCGTGGCCTTCAGGGGGCGGCGGCAGGGTCGGCGTCCCGCAATCACCGCAAGGGCACTCGAGGTCGCTCGGCGGGGTCGTGAGGGCGGCGAGGGTCTCGGGCGAGAGCAGCCCCAACTGCTTTCCGGCGCTGGGCGGGATCGGGCCTTTGTCGATGCCTGCAATTCTAGGTTCGCCGCTGGCTGCTCGACCGCGGTCGCAGCCCCGCGTTAGGGGGTCGGGTCGGGCTGTCGGAGATACTTGTCGGGCAGCTTGACGGGACGGATGCCACCAAGCGCCTCCGCGCGTATTCGCATCGCCACGTCGCCGGTGATGAGGGTGACTCCCCCCGGCTGGCCGGATAGCTGCCACATCTCACGGCACGTAAACAGGATCTCTTCGTCAGCGTCGATCGGTCTGACCCGCGGCGCCCCGCTGATGAACTCGACGGGCACCTCTATGGTCGTGCCTAGCCTGAGCGGCGTTGGTGAACCCATGGAACCGATGATGGCATCGAGCTTCGGAAGCAGAGCGCGGGCACGGATCTGGAGCTTTTCGCTCTCGGTGTACTTCTTGGCGTCAAGCTCCTCGATTACCCGAAGCGGGATGACGAGTCTTACCTCCTCCTCGCCCACGACCTCCGGCCAGTTGACGCTGTCGGGGAGCTGATGGTGCAGGAGGCTGTTCGAGTCGAGCACCGTGATGTGGCCGGGAGCGCTCCGCGCACGATGAACGTGCATCTCCAGGTTCTCCCGCATACCGTGGAGGTTGTCCCGCTGGACGCGACGCTCCCCGTCGATGAGCGGGATCGGGCGCGCATCGCTGGGCACCAGCCGGCGGATCTCCCAGTACCGGGCCGTATGCAGCATCTCGACCACGGCCGCGTCGTGAGTCAGCTCGGAGAGCTTGATCTCTGTGAACTCGACCCACTCGAGATAGTTGTCGCGGGTGCGCATCACAGCGTCGTAGTCCCGGCCGTCCATCATCAGTTGATCGACGGCGGACATCCGTTCGCCCAAGACCTGCAAGGCGTGATCGGGCTCGGCAGGGTGCCTCAGCCGGAGTTGTCGGCCAAGCTCGAAGGTCGCAGGACGGTAGGCCACGGTGGCCGGACCCTAGCGACGGTCCCGCCCAGGCGCTGTCAGCGCACTCCGATCACGTCGATGGAGACCCAGGCGTCGATCTCCTCGAAGGTCATCTGGTTCGGCGCCTTCGGCGGCTTGCTGAGGACCAGCGGGCGCCGCCCCCGCCTGATCGGTCGCAGCTCGCTGAAGCCCACGATGTCGAGAAAGCTCGGCGGTCGGTTGTCCTCGGGCTGGCCCACACGCTCAGGATCGCACCTCAGCGGCCCGTCCCGGGCGTTTTGCACGGTTCCTTCGCCTGGCCTGATACGCAACTGCTTAGCGCTGGCGAGGAGGCGTCTCGCCGAGCGCTGGGCGAGACGCTCGCAGCCCGTCCGATCCGGTCGCGCTCGCGCGTTTCCCCGGACGCTCGTTCGGCGCCGAAAGCGGTAGCGCATCGAGTGGTGGCCCATGCCGTGACGCACGGGCCACCATCCGATAGTCGGTATCTCGGCGGCCCGACCGCGAGGGCCGGGCCGCCGAGGTTCGCTCGTCAGATTCGTTTACGGGATCGCAGCGTAATTGGCAGCGGTTGTGTTTTCATAGCCTCCGAAGATCGAAGCCTCGAGGCCTTCTTTCGACGGAAAGGGAAATTCGTCGACGACGTCGTTTTTGAAGCCGCCGCCGACCCATGACCAGTCGCCGCCGGCCGTGTTGTCGCGGCCGCCGCTGACCGACGAGGGGTAGAGCTCAAAGCCACCGCCGGCGGTGTTTCCTTCACCGCCACTCACCGAGGACCCGAAGCCACTGGCTTTGTTCTTCCAGCCGCCGCTGACTGCCGCGTAACCCTGACTGGCTGAGTTTGCTTGGCCGCCGCTGACCGACGCAAAATAGGCGCTGGCCGAGTTTTCGTAGCCGCCGCTGACCGTCGCGCCTTCCCCGTTCGCGGTGTTGTGGGAGCCACCCAGCACCGAGGCGAAGGGCGCGCCGACACTGTCAGCACTCCCGGCAACGATCCCACCGTAGCTGGTGAATTCCTGTTCGCTGCCGAGCACCAGGTTGTTCGACCCAGTCTGCGTTTTCGGGTTTTCGTCGGGACCGACCACGACGTTGCCGAGCCCTGTGCTTTCTGCCTCTTTCGTCCCCGACACGACTTGGAGGTTCGTGCCGGTGAACTTCACCGTGGGCTTTTTGTCAATTCCTTCTTTCGCATAGGACATAAATGGCAGCACTTCTTTCAGCAGCGTCGTCTGACCGGCAGTGAGCGGATCGCCACTCGGAACAGTTTCGTATTCCGCGGTCGCATCGGATTCTTTGCCGCCGCTGACCGACGCAAAGTTGGCCGACGCCGTGTTCTTGAAGCCCCCGCTAACAACGGAGTCTTCGCTTTCGGCCTTGTTCTCGGCACCGCCACCGATCCACGTCTGGGTTAGCCCGACCGATGTGTTCCTGAAGCCGCCGCTGATCGAGCCCGCGCCTTCGACCTTGTTGCCATCGCCGCCGCTGATCGACGCCCACTTTCCTTCGGCCTCACCGTTAACGCCACCGCTGACGGACGCAGTCTCGCCGCTGGCGGTGTTACCATCACCGCCGGTGACGGTGGCCGCTTCGCCGCTGGCGACGTTGCTAGCGCCCCCGGTCACTGAGGCGTACACAGCGCTCGTGATCGCGTTGTGCTCCCCAGCGAGGAATCCCCCGAAGCTGGTGAACTTCTGTTGATTCCCCACGACGAGGTTATTGGACCCTGTCTGGGCGGGCGGAGATTCGTTCGCGCCGATCACCACGTTGCCAAGGCCGTTGGTTTCGTTCTCTTTCGCACCCGAGGCCACCTGGATGTTCGTCCCGGTGAACTTCAGCGTCGGGTTACTGTCGATTCCGCTGGACTGGTAGGACATGACCCCAAGGAGGTCTTTCAGCGTTTCGGTTTCTTTTGAGCCGAACGGATTGCCGCTCTGAGGAAGGGCTTCGTATTCGGCTCCGGTTGTCAGGTCGTTGCCTCCGGAGATCGACGAACGTGCGGATGCCGCCGTGTTGAGGAAGCCGCCACTTACCGACGCATCTTCGCCGCTGGCGATGCTGTCTTCCCCGCCGCTCACGGACGCGTCGTGGCCGCTGGCCGTGTTGCCAAGGCCGCCGCTCACGGACGCGCCTTCGCTGCTGGCCGTGTTGCCAAGGCCGCCACTGACCGATGCGAACGGTGCGGTGATCGCGTCGAAAGCCCCCTCCTCTATGCCGCCATAGCTGGTGAATTCTTGTTCCCGACCGAAAATCAAATTGTGCGAGCCGGTTTGGGCGTGGGGTTCGGGTGTCCACGTGCCCCCGCCGTGTTCGCACACTTCCTTGGGGTTGCCGGCCCCGATCACCCGACGGCTACATTTCCCATGTTCGTTTTCGTCATAGCCGATCACGAGATTGCCCTCACCGTTTGTCGTTTCGGTTTTGCCCGCCCCATTTATGATCTGCACGTTGGCTCCCGTGACACGGACAGTCGGCTTACCGTCAATGCCAGAAGGTATGACAGTGACGTATTCTCGGATTTCTTTCAGTTCGTCCTGTTCGGCTTTCGAGAGCGTTGAGAGGCCCGCCGCGCCGGTCGGCCCCGTCGCGCCAGTCATACCCGCCGCTCCGGCAGGTCCTGTCGCGCCCGTCGCGCCGGAGGCACCCGTCGCACCTGTTTCGCCGGTCGCGCCGACTTTGCCTTCTTTGCCTTCCCCGCCGAGTTCGGTCAGTTTGTAGCCTTTTTTGCAGGCTCCTTCTTTGGGCAGCTTGATCGAGCCGCCTTCCTTTTCCTGAACACAGACTTTGAGGCTTGAGGCGATCGCCCCACCGGGCACCGCCGCCGCCAAGCCCGCCACAAGGCAGGCAGCGACCACGACGCCCCTAAGCGTCTTGAGCGTCCGCAGCATTTTGCGTCCCCCATTCCTTTAGGTGCGGGCGAACACGAGCGCCGCCCGCGATCAGCACATAGTCCCACCGGACCACCGTTGGTGTCGTCTCGTGCGGATGCACCGCGGGCACCTACGCGGGACGGCCGCGCGCAGTCGCTGCCTGGACTTATGCCTGGCGAGGAGAGCGGTTTGCCCGCACCGTGGAGCGGCGGCGAAGGAGGTCCTCCACCGACGAGTAGGGTCCGTCGCTCCGGCCGGTCAGGACGGCCCTGAAGCGGGCTGCCTCGCGGCGACATGCAGCCGAGCATGTGAGGGTCTGGGGGCGGCGCCCGGCGAGGGAGCACACACGACGCAGCTCCTCATCGATCAGCCGTCCCCGTCCGCGCAAGGTTGATGGCCGCGGCCACGACCCCCGCGACAACCCGAAGCGGGAGCCGGGCCGTGACCTTGCCGTCGGCCCCAGCTCCGTCTGGAAGTTCGGAGCCGTTGCTGCGGGCCGTCGGCCTTTGCCCGGACATCGACTGAACCGGGCGCCCGCACGCCGACGAGGTTGGCGCGGGCGTCCCGTTTCGTCCTGAAGCCCGGCCTGTCACACCCGGCGCGCTTCACGTAGGAGACACTTCGCTCGGGGCGGCGAGCGTCCAGGCGTCGCTGCTGTTGGCTGCTGCTCACCATCGACTCCCTTCGTTGGGCGTATGGGTGGGATCGGTTCCTGTGTGGGACCGATCTGTGGCGCCGTTGCTCTCCTGCGCCTGGGCTCGGCGGATCCGTCGGCGCACCGAAAGCTGGTCGGTGCCCAGCTCGTGAGCGAGCATCCACTCAGCCTCGGCGCGACTACGACCCGCGCGGCGCAGCTGGCGGTAGCTGTCGAGCAGATCGGTCACCTGGCGTTCACCCCTTCGCGCACCGAAGCGCGGATGCGATCGGCCCTGGCCCGCAGCGCCTCGGCGCTCGGGACCTGTGGCGCCACGTCCCAGACCTCGGCCTTCTGCTGCTCGATCGTGCGGCCAGGGAGTAGGTGATGACAGCGACCACAGACGCCGGTGAAGAAGCCGTCGTCAGCCGGCGTAGGGCAGCTGCACTGGACGGCCCAGGGGTCGCCCTCCGACGCCGGCGTGATCCGGGTCGAGCGCAGCTGGGACCCGAAGGCACGGCGCGCCATCGAGCCCAAGAGCCGCGCCGGCGAGCGCAGCGTCCCCCTCACCGCTGTGCTGCGGGAGCTGCTGATCGAACACAAGCTCGCCTCCGGCCGCTCGAAGGGTCTCGCGTTCGGCCGCACAGCGACGCAGCCATTCGCCGACTCGGCGGTCGTGCAACGGGCCAAGCGCGCCTGGACCAGCGAGAACACGAAGCGCTTGAACGCGGCCAAGAAGGCAGGCAAGGGGCCGGAGACCGTCACGCTGTTGGCGCCGATCGGGATGCACGAGTGCCGGCACACCTTCGCCTCCCTGATGATCGCCGCGGGCGTCAACGCGAAGGCGCTCAGCACGTATATGGGGCACTCGAACATCGCCATCACGATGGACCGCTACGGGCACCTGATGCCCGGTGCCGAGGACGAAGCCGCAGCGCTGCTCGACGCCTACCTGCAGCGTGCCGACACGGCCGCACGAGTCGCGCAGCTCACCTGATGCATCATCGGTTCCTGGGCGTCAGCACGACGGGTATCGGGGCGTTATTGCTCACTGTCGGCGCCCTCCTGGTGATCGCCGACGTGATCGGGCCCACGGGCAAACCGGGCCTTTCGATCGGTGGAACGGCGCGGACCCCGACCGCGCGGCTCCTGGCGGCATGTGCCCTCGTAGGCGCGCTGCTCGTCTTGGCAGGCTCCGTAGTCCTTCTCGCGGTGGTCGGTGTGACAGCTGCGGCTGTGGCCGCGGTCCTTTGCACCGCCGCACTGCTCGTCTGGCTGGCGATGGCCTTCTACCTCCGCCGCCACCTCTCGCTCGACGGCGAGGAGCCACCTGCTTGGCTCTGGTTGCTGCGAAATGTGTGGTGGCGCCCCGACGACTAGCGTGGGCCAGTCGCGGGCCAGTGCGGGCCACTTTCTGGCCTATTTGAGCGGTCTTGGCCGGATGAGACACGCTCCGCGCCATGACGGCGAAACCCCTGTAGCAGAGCCGTATTTGGCTCTGCTACAGGCTACGGGGGACCCAGGAATCGAACCTGGCGTTGCGGTTTTGGAGGTTCAAGGCCCTCACGGGCGTAGTGGTCGCGGCCTGCCTTGTGGCGGGCTTGGCGGCTGTAGTGCCCGGTGCGGCGATTGCCTCGGGCCTGAAAGTCTGTGTTCAGAACAAAGAAGGCGGGTCGATCAAGCTGCCTAAAGGCGGGGTTTGCAAAACCGGCTACACGCTGACCGAACTCGGCGAACCGTCCGTCCTGTCGAAAACCGAACAGGAAGAACTCAAAGAACTCCGCAAGTACGCGAAAGTGATTCCCTCCGGTATCGACGGCAAGCCGACCGTTCAGGTATCCGGGGCGAATGTCCAGATCGTCAACGGCGAAGGGAAAACAAGATCGACCAACGGCGAGGGAAACCTCGTGCTCGGCTATGACGAGACCGAACGGGGGAAATGTAGCATCAAGATCAAGATTCCCACCAAGGGGGAATGCGAAGCGCACGGGGGCACGTGGACACTTGAACCTCACGCCGAAACCGGCTCGCACGACCTAATTGTCGGCATGGAAGCGCTGCTGCTCGCGCTGCTCGGGCTGGGGCCCGAGAGCATCGCCTGGGTCGGTGATGTCGTGCTCCACGCGGTAGCGCGCGGCGAGCCGAACACCGTGCTCCCACACCTCGCCGGCCCGCGGCCCATCGGGGCGCTCACCGAATGTGTCCCTGACCCAGGCGGCGCGGGTCTGTACTTCGCGCTCGATGAGCTCCTCGCGGACCGCGGTTCGTTGCCTGATGACCTCGCTGATCGCGTGCTCGAGCCCATCGTGCTCTGCGCGCACCTCGGGCACGTCGCCCAGCTCGCGTGCGAGATCAGAGCGCCGCTCAAGGACGTTCCCGAGCACTTCCTCGCTGCGTCGCAGTGCGTTCTTCAGGTGGATGCGCTCACCGGCATGGGGGTCCTTCTCGCGCACGAATCGCCGTCGGGGCTCGGGTAGCTCCGCGAGCCGCTGTGCGTTTCGCTCCCGCCGGCTCATCAGGGTGATCGCCAGTCTGTCGAGCTCCTCGATGCGCTGGAGCTTCCCGAGCGGCAACGCCCGAAGCTGCGCCTGCAGCTGCTCGACGCGCTCGCCCAGTTCCCGCAGCTGCGCGCGGGTCGCCCCGGCCGGCCGCGCGGGCTCCGCGAGTGCGGCTCCCCGCTCCTGTGGAAGCTCGGCTGCGAGCTCCCGCGAGACCGCCAGCGCAGGGTCGTCCGCGCGGCCGGCGCCCGGCAGCTGCTCGATGGCGAGGTCCTCGTCGTCGCGGACGAGCATGCGCCGCGGCACGCGGGCGAGCAGATCGCCGCGTGCCGGCGTCGAGTCTGCTCGCGGGCGCGAGCTCGCCGCGGCCCTCGGCGAGCTGGTGGTCGTGGATCAGAAGGCGCGTCGCTCCCCGCGCGCGGGAGAGGGCGCTGTAGCTCCAGCCGCGCGGTCAGGTCCTCCGGCGACGCGACGACGATCGCCCGCTCGACGGTGCCGCCCTGCATCCCGTGGCCGGTGAGGCAGTAGGCGTGCTCGACGTGGTCGGCGACGTAGCTGGCGGGCAGCTCTCGCGACCGCGCCGCTGTCGGTCTCGAGCACGACCGTTCGCGCGTCGACGTGCCGGACGGTGCCGCGGGTGCCGTTGTCGACGCCGACGCGGGCGTCGTTGTCGCGGCAGATCACGCGATCGCCGACCGCGATCGGCGTCCCGCCGTAGGAGCGCTCGGCGCCGAGCTCGCCGATGCTCGCTGCGGTGCTCGCGAGCGCAGCTCGTTGAGCCGCGCGCGGGTGTCGTTGTCGCGGGCGATCATCACGGCCTGACCGGGAGCGTGCTCGGCGGCCGCGGCGATCCACTCGCCGACGGCCTCGCTCGGCGATCCGGTCGCCGCGGACGACATCGATCCGTCCGCTCGCCGCCGCCCAGTCGATGTAGAGGTCCGGCAGCCCGTCGTGCAGCGCTCCGAGCGCGCGGCGCTCGCCGGGGTCGCGCTGTCGCATCACCTCGGTCAGCTCGAGCGCGCCGACCCGCTCGCCGACGGCCCGCAGCCAGCCGCCCGGCGAGCACCGACGGGAGCTGCCCGGAGTCGCCGATCGCGATCACCTTCGCGCCCGCCCGCGCGGCGTGCTCGAGCAGCCGCGCGGTCAGACGCGTCGGCGCCATCCCGGCCTCGTCGAGCACGATCACGGTCCGCTCAGCGAAGCCGTCGCCGAGCTGCTCGAGGTCGATCAGCGCCCGATCGATCGTGCACGCCGCGATCCCGGCCTCGTCGGTGAGCTCGCGCGCGCCGCGGCCGGTCGGCGCCAGACCGATCACCCGGTAGCCGGCACTCTCGTAGACCGAGCGCAGGACGCCGGCGGTGTACGTCTTGCCGGTGCCGGCGAGCGCCTCGACGACCTCCACGCCGTGGCCGCTGCTCGCGCACCCCCGGACCACCTGCTCCTGCTCGCCGGTCAGCGGCCGGTCCGCGCCGGCGAGACGCGCGGTCGATCGCGGCGGCGGACACGATCGCGCACCCCTCGTCAGCCCTGCCGGCCGCCGCATCGATCAGCCGCCGCTCGCAGTCGACGAGACTCGGCGGTCGTCATCCCCCCAGTCCGGGTGCGCAGCACATCGTCGCGGCCACCGAACCGGTCCGCGCGACCGCGCACGACGGCCACGCGCGCGCCCTGCCCGGCCGCCTGCGCGAACTCCTGGAGCACCGCGCGCTCGTCGAACGTGTTCGAGCGCTCGGTCAGCCCGTCCGGTCCGGCGAGCCGATCGGCGAGCTCGCCGAAGCTCGCGAGACTCCGGCGCGTCGACGCTCACCGTCCAGGCCGTCCCGGTCATCCGCGGAGCGCGGTCACGTCGACCGGCGCCGCGTGCACAGAATCGTCGGCGACCTCGTCGCGCCCGAGCCCGTGCTCGGCCGCGCGCGCCTGGATCTCCTCACGCCAGGTGTGGGTCTCGATCCCGTACTGCTTGCGCTCGCGCGTGTCGACCGCCGCCGCCTCCGCCGAGCGCTTGCTCTCGAAGCGAGAACCCACCCTCCGCCGCCGCGCGCTGCATCTCCTGCCGCCGCCGCGAGAACTCCTCAAGCGCCGCCCGCGGCACGTCCTTGAGCTCGGCGGCGCCCTTCGTGACCGGCCCCCACTCAAGCCCCAGCCGCTCGGAGATCTCCGCGCGCAGATGCGCCTGGTACAGGTAGCCGCCGGTCTTCGCCGCCCGGTAGATCGGCGCGCCGAACAGCGCGGTGAACCGCCCGTCCGGCCCGCGCGTGAGGTTCGCCGCGACGACGTGCGTGTGCAGCTGCGGATCAAGCGCACGCGACATCCGGTGCCGGTACGCCGCCGCGATCAGCCCCTCGCCGGGCAGGCGGATGTGCCCCTGCGGACCGCGGCGCACCATGCACCGCCGCTGTCCTCGATCCACTCGACCGCCGCGCGGACCGCCGCCTCGTGGGCGGCGACCAGCTCGCCCGCGACGCTCCTCGCCGGCGATCGCGAACAGCACGCTGACGCTCTTCGGCGCCGAGAACGTCAGATCGAGCGCGGCGACCTTCGGATCCGGCCCGATCACGCAGCCGCACGCCCGGATCGCGCGGGTCGCTCCGGCGATCAGCGCGTTGAACTGCTCGGCGCTGACCCGGCCCGCGAGGCCGAGCGCCCGCGCGCCAGCGCCCGCCCACTCGCCCGGCGCCTCGCCGCGGCCCGAGTAGTAGTCGTCGCGGCCCTGCGCGACCTGCTGCTCGTAGTGACCACCGTGTTACCGATACACCAGTCCCCCTGGCGGAACGGCATTCTAGGGCGCCGCCGCCCGCGAAGCGGGGGCCGGCAGGGGCGTCCCGGAGCAGCGGCCACTGCGGGGGCCCGGCTGGGCGGGGGACCCAAAGCCCACCGTGCCCTACCCTGGGTGCGGTCATGTCCGAGACCCCGGAGCAGGTCATCGTGCTCGACCTCTGGACCGTGCCCGAGGAAGTCCGGGACGAGTTCATGGCCGCGGTCGCGACGATGTTCGAACGCATACAGGAGCTCGACGGCTTCATCGAGGGGCAGATCCTGAGAGGGGCCAACCCGTCGCTGTTCGCGACCTACGCGCGCGTCAGGACGGCGGCCGAGCGGGACGCCGCCATGATTGATCCCGAGGTGCAGGCAGTGACTCGCAGGCTCGCCGAGATCGCCGAGCCCCATCCTCACGCTTACACGGTCGCGCGAACCTTCACCGCCCCCGAGCACAAGCGGCCCGGCGCCTGATCAGCCGCGAGGCTCGCGCCCCGGGGGCTGCGTCGGTTCCTCGCGCTCCGGCGACGGGGGGATCGGGCGGCTCACCGGGTCGGGTCCGCTCAGGGTGAGAGCTTCGCCGTGATGGGAGATCTCGAGCTCCTCTCCGTCGAGTAGCCGATAGCGAGCCTCGGCGGATGTGACCTCGACCTGCACCCGGCGGCCACGGAACAGCAGGCGGAAGGCGATTCGCTGCAGCCGCGCTCCGAGCCGCGGGGCGAACGTCAGTCGCCCACGGTCCTGGCGCCACCCGCCGGCGCCCGCGACAGCTGCCAACCAGATACCAGCGAGCGACGCCAGGTGCAGTCCGTCGTTCGTGTTGTGCTCGAGGTCCTCGAGGTCGATCAGGGCCGTCTCACGGAGATACGCGTGGGCCAGCTCGAGATGGCCGAGCTCGAAGGCCAGCACGGCCTGGATGGACGCCGACAGGGATGAGTCCCGCACCGTGAGCCGCTCGTAGTAGGCGAAGTTGCGCTCCTTCTGGGGCTCGCTGAAGGCCTCCCCGCAGAGCACCATCGCGAGCACGAGGTCCGCCTGCTTGACGACCTGCTTGCGGTACAGGTCGAAGTACGGAAAGTGCAACAGCAGCGGATACTCGTCGGGCCCGGTGGCGGCGAAGTCCCAGACCTCGTGATTGGTGAAGCCCTCCGACTGAGGGTGAATCTCGAGCGACTCGTCGTAGGGGAGGTACATCGCAGCGGCCGTCGCGCACCAGTCGTTCTTCTCCTGCTCGTCGACGCCCAGGCGCTCGGCGCTGGTGGGAAAGCGCTCGCTGGCGTCCGCCGCTGCGAGCAGGTTGCGTTGCGCCATCAGGTTCGTGTAGACGTTGTTGTCGGCCACCGCGCTGTACTCGTCCGGTCCCGTGACGCCGTCGATGCGGAACGACCCTGCGGGGTCGAGATGGCCGAGCGAGCACCACAGCCTCGCCGTTTGGACGAGCAGCTCGGTGCCCACCTCCTCGGCGAACTCCTGATCGCCGGTGACCGACAGGTAGCGCAAGACCGCGTCCGCGATGTCGGCGTTGACGTGAAAGGCGGCGGTGCCCGCCGGCCAGTACCCCGAGCACTCCGCGCCCGTGATCGTCCGCCACGGGAAGCTCGCCCCGCGCAGCCCGAGCAGGCGCGCCCGCTCGCAGGCGGCCTCGATCGTCGCGTGGCGCCAGCCGAGCGCGTCGCGTGCAGCGCGGGGCGCCGTGCACGTGAGCACCGGCAGCACGTACGTCTCGGTATCCCAGAAGGAATGGCCGTCGTAACCCGGCCCGGTGAGCCCCTTCGCGGCGATCGGACGTTGCTCACCGCGTGCCCCCGCCTGGAGGATGTGAAAGAGAGCGAAGCGCACGGCCTGCTGCAGGTCGTCGTCGCCGTCCACCTCGACGTCGGCCCCGTCCCAGAAATCGTCCAGACACGCACGCTGCTCGGACAGCAGTGCGTCCCAGCCGCTGCGATGGGCGCTCGCCAGCGCCGCGGCGGCCTGATCCTGTAGCGCCGCCACCGAACGCCCGCCCGACCAGCCGTAGGCGAGGTACTTGGTGACGCAGAGCGGCGACCCCTCGGCGACGTCGGTCGCAAAGGTCACACGCGCCAGGTCTTCGTTGGCCTCCGAGCTCACATCCACCCGCTGGGCGCACTCCACGACGTGGTCCATCGCGGCGACCACGCGCAGGTCGCTGGCGCGAGTCGCGTGCAGGAGCACCGCGCGCGCGTCCTGCGCGAGGGCGCGCTCGGAGGCGAGCGGGGCCTCGACCCTCGCCCCCTCGCGAGGATCGCGCCGGCCCTCCGGCAGCGGCTCGTTGGCGACCAGCTCGGATTGAAGGGCGATCGGGAGCTTGCCCTCGACGGCCTCGACCTGGTAGCGAATGGCCGCGATCGCGCGCCGGGAGAGGCTGACCAGGCGCGTCGAGCTCACGCGTATCACCCGGCCCGTCGGCGAGGCCCACTCGACGCTGCGCCTCAAGACGCCGGCACGCAGGTCGAGCACGCGCTCGTGGCTGACGAGGGTGCCGTAGCGCAGGTCGAACGGCTCGTCCTCGACGAGCAACCGCAGCAGCTTCCCGTTGGTGACGTTGACGACCGTCTCACTCGCCTCCGGATAGCCGTAGGCCGCCTCCGCATACGGGAGCTTGGAGAGCTCGTGGAAGCCGGCCAGATACGTCCCCGGGATGCCGAAGGGCTCACCCTCGTCGAGATTTCCCCTCAACCCGATGTGCCCGTTCGCCAGCGCGAACAGCGACTCGCTCTGTGCCAGGTAGTCGAGATCGAGCGCGGTCTCACGCAGCGACCAGGGCTCCGCCGAGAACGCCGGGTGCTGGATCACGACGCCCGCAACAGGTCGCTCAGATCCGTGACCACGATATCCGCTCCGTGGGCCCGCAGGGCCTCCGCCTGCCCGAGCCTGTCAACGCCCACGACGAAACCGAAGCCTCCCGCACGGCCCGCCTGTACCCCGGCCAGGGCATCCTCGAAGACGGCGGCCTCGCCGGGCTCGGACCCGAGCACCCGGGCGCCCGCCAGATACGTGTCCGGTGCGGGCTTGCCGGCAAGATGCTCGCGCCGCGCGACGTTGCCGTCGAGGACCGCGTCGAAGAGCTCCTCGATGCCCGCGGCGGCCAGCACCTCGTGTGCGTTGGTGCTCGAGGAGACCACCGCCCTTGCGATACCCGCCCCCTGCGCCGCACGCACGTACTCGACCGAGCCCTCGTAGCTCTCGACGCCGTCTCGCTCGATCAGCTCGAGCACGAGCTCGTTCTTGCGCATCCCCAGGCCGTGAACCGTGTCGGCCTCCGGAGGGTCCTCCTCGGTGCCGTCCTGCAGCTCGATCCCACGCGAGGCCAAGAAGCAGGCGACCCCGTCGTAGCGCGGCCTGCCGTCGACGTACTCCTCGTAGTCCTTGACCTCGTCGAACGGCACGAACGGCTCGCCACGCTGCTGCGCACGCGTGCGCAGGAACTCGTCGAACACCCGCTTCCAGGCCGCGGCGTGCACCTGCGCCGTCTTGGTGAGCACGCCGTCGAGATCGAACAACAGGGCCTTCACCCCGTCGGGCACGCCGAGCACCGGGCGAACCTAGCAGTGCGACCCGACCGGGCCACGGTCACGCTAGGCCTCGCGCTGCTCCCACAGGTTCATCGGGCCGAACGACTTGTATCCGAGCGCGGCGTAGACCCCTCGGCCGCTCTCGGAGGCCTGCAGGCTGGTGGTCCGCGCGCCCAGCTCACGCGCGCGCTGCAGCAGCACGTATTGCAGGTTTCGGGCGAGCCCACGGCCCCGAGCGTCGGGCACGGTGGCGACGCCGTACACACCCGCGTCGTGGCCGGCGATCGTCACCTGCACCGTCGAGACCGGGCGACCGCCGAGATGGACGAGCCCGACGAACGTGTCGGGGCCCTTCGGCACCTCGGCCACGGCGCGCCTGCAGGCCTCTACAGGCATGCCGTAGCCGTGCGCCAGCACGACCTGAAGATCCTCGGCGCTCGGGTCATCGGTGTACTGAAGCTCGGCCGCCCCGTCGGGAGCGATCAGCTCCCCCAGCCGGCAGCCCATCCCCTCGGGACTGGAGTCCAGCGCATGTCCCGCGCTACGCACGAGGGCGGTCGCCTGCGCATCGCTCTCGTGTATCCACACAGCCCACGCCCGGACCCCGGCCGCTGCGTATACCGTCGCGAGCTCGGGCAGCGCGTCCTCCAGCGCGGCGGCGTCGCGGTAGGTGACGCTGTTGAAGAGCGAGGCACCAGGGACAGCGGGGCTGACCTGGGCCACGATCCCGTCGAGCTCGTGGACCCACGATTCCGAGCCGGCCGGCGCGAGCGCCCGTATCCACGCCGCGAGGCTCGGGAACTGCGTTGCCAGGAACTCCTCTCGGGTCACCTGCCGGGACTCTACGCACGCGCGTGTTCGCCGGGAGAGCGCCGCCCTCCGGCCACCTGGGTCTGCCCCCCGCGACCGGTCGCGATGATCCAGTCACTCCTCGCTAGATTGTGAATGCCGTGAGGGTCCCGGGGGAGCTGTCAGCCGCTGACGCCGTGTCGGTGAGATGCCAGTGGCTGCTGGCCGCGATGGTCTTCGCAGTCACCGGCTCGATGCTCGCATGGGGACTCACAGAAGCCCGGGCGGCGGTGCCGGCCTCCGCTCCGAGCCGCGACGGTGTACGCAGCGTGTGCCCACCCGCGGATAGCGTGCACATGCGCTGCCACGCACTCGAGCTGACCGCGCCGGCGGGCGGGACCGCCGCGGGCGGAGTCGGATCTGCAAGCCGCCCCGCAGTTGTCGCAGGCGCCGCACAGACGCCGGAATGTCACATTCCGCTCGCCAGCAAGGGCTGCTACGGGCTGCGACCCGCAGGATCTGGACGCCGCATACGAGCTCCCCAAGACTCCGGTCTCGACGCAAACGATTGCGATCGTCACCGCCGGGGGCGATCCGACGATCAAGAAGGACCTCGCCAACTACGACAGCGAATTCGGGCTGCCGGGCTGCCCGGGGGAAACCTCGTGTCCCACGGTGCTCGATGGCCAGGGAAAGCGCCATCTGCCGGCCGTGGAAGGTGACGCGCCGCTCGAGACCTCCCTCGATGTCGAGGTCGCACACGCGATCTGCCCGGGTTGCGAGCTGCTCCTGATAGAGGCGAGCTCCGCCTCGCTTGCGGCCTTCGAAGAAGCCACCGATACCGCTGCGCGCCTCGGCGCCGATGAGATCGCGATCTCCTGGGGCGAAGCGGAGCCTGCCCAGGTGGTCCAGGGAGGCGCCGCCGTCGATCACCCGGGCGTCGTGATAACGGCGGCAGCCGGCGACACCGGTTACCTGAACTGGGCCTCACCGGAAGCCGAACGGGGACGGCCCGAATACCCGGCCTCCTCTCCCGACGTGATCGCGGTCGGCGGCACCGACCTCGAACTCGGGCCGAGCGGTGAATGGCAGGGCGAACAGGTCTGGGACCAGCTCGAACCCGACGACGAAGCCGGGGGCAGCGGCTGCAGCACCCTGTTCGACGCGCCTTCGTGGCAGCTCGAACTCGCCAACTGGGAAACGGTCGGCTGTGGCGGGATGCGCGGCGACAGCCGACGTGGCGGCGATTGCCGATCCCAGCCTCGGAGTTGCCGTTTACGACAGCACGAAGGACAGCGAAGGCCACAAGCCGGGGTGGCGGCGCCTCGGGGGCACCAGCGTCGGTGCGCCGCTGATCGCCGCGGCTTTCGCGCTCGCCGGAGGGGCTCACGGCGTGGCCTACCCGGCACAGACCCTTTATCGGAACGCGACCTTGGACCCCGGACTGCTAAACGAAATCACGACCGGAACGAATGGCGCCTGCGAGCTTGCCCTCGGACGCCGGCTGCAGCTTCAAAGAACAGAGTGCGGATTGCGCCAAACAGCCGATCTGCGTCGCCGGCCCCGGCTACGACGGGCCCACCGGTGTGGGGAGCGTCAAGGGGATCGGGTGCTGGAGCCGCGGCTTGCGTTCCGGACGCTGCCGCCCTCGCCGGCCCGCCGCGGCGGTTCGTTCGCCGTGGAAGCCGTCGTCGAAGCCTCGGGACAGGCGGTAGCCGTTGCCTCGACGACCCCCGCGGTCTGCTCTGTGGTCGCGGGGGAGGTCACGTTGCTCGCCGCCGGACCCTGCACGCTGGCGGCGGCGCAGCCCGGATATCTGGAAGCGCAGCAGAGCTTCGCCGTCGCGCGCACGCTGCAACAGGTCGGCTTCTCCTCCGCCACACCCGTCGACGCCGTCGAAGGAGGACCCGCCTATCAGCCGGTGGCCTCCGCCAGTTCTGGGTTGCCGGTGGCGCTGGTCTCGCTGACCCCGGCGGTCTGCGCGATTCAGGGAAAGGAGGTCGCACCGCAGGCGGCGGGCGTCTGCACGATCGCGGCCGAACAGGGAGGCGATGCCGAATACGAACCCGCGCCGCCGGCGACGCAGTCCTACTCCGTAGCTGCCGTCGTGCCCGCGGGCGGCCCACCGTCGGGTGGCGCGCCTGCCGCGGGAGGTCCGGCGGGGGGAAGTGTCGTCGCTGCACGAAACCGCTACGCCCTTCACCGCGCATCCGGCCCTGCGCCTGCGAGGGACTCCGTCGGTGTCGCGGCGCGACGGAGCGATCACCCTCTCGCTGACCGTCTCACCGAGTGGAACGCTGGGGTGGCAGATGACCTTCACTCGCGCGGCACGGTGTCCCGGGCACTCCTCCTCCTGTTCTCGCGGGTCCGCACGCTTCGCCGCGGGACGCAGGCCGAGCGGCGCCGGCACCTTCACGCTCACCGTGCACCCAAGCCCGGCGGCGCTGAAGCTCTTCTCGCGCGACCACCACTCCCTGCGCGTGCAGGCGCTCCTCACGCTGACGACGACATTCGGCACCGTTCTGCACACAGGCGCGACGATTCTCGTGAGGACCGTGTCCGCAGTGAGAGGCTGACGCACCCGAGCGGGCGCCACCCTGCGAAGCGCCTACGGCTGCCTGGTCGTGTTGACCTCGAGTTGCTGTGCGCTGGTGGTGGTGAGAGTGGTCGAGAGTGCGGCTGCGATTTCGGTCGATCCTGAGAGGTCGATCAACTGCGAGCCGGCGCTCGTGAAGGACGCCTGGGTGGTGGAGCTCATCTCGTTGACGGCGCCCGTGAGCGGTCCCGACGTCGCGCCCTCGATCGTGTAGGCGGTCCCGCCGCAGGAGAAGCTCGCGGAGCGCGCGGCCGCGAGTGGTGCCAGTTCGAACTTCCCGGCTTCCGTGCTCTGCAGCACGATCACTTCCAGCGGGAAGCTGACGATCGTCCCCGCCGCAACACCCGGGGAGCTGCAGCTCGAAGCTTTCTCGGCACAGCCGTCGAGAGTGAAGCGCTCCGCTTCCCTTTTCGGGCGAGGACAGTTCGCCTGCGCCCGTACCCCCGCTGTATTTCGATCTTTTCGGAGCCCACTTCGAGGACCGTTCTGCCGACCACGGCCGAGAAGCCCCCGTTGGCGAGTTCGATCTTCCCCGCCGGCTTGCCCTTCTTCTCATCGCTCTGTTCACAGGTTGCTTCCGCGAACCCACCCTTCTTCAGCGGGAGACGTCCGGCTTCGGACGGATACCATTCGTACTTGCCCTTTCCGTCCGCGTGCCCCTTCGATTCGTGCACGGTCAGGCAGGCCGATTCCGCGTAGACAGTCTTCTTCGCCGCACGGCACTCGCCGAACTGTCCTGCCGGCTCGCCCATTTTGTACCTGAACCCTTCCAGTTCGGACACCGACGGGCGACTCGTCGGGGTGGCCGTGAACACCAGGCAGCCACTGCTCAGGCTGGCAGCCGGGCTGACGGGCTCCCAGCCGTCCTTACCGTACGCCCAGAGCGCCTTGGCGTTCCCGATTTCACATGCCTTGATTTCGACCTGGGTGAAGGTGGCGGCGCTCGATCGATACACATCCAGATAGCCGCCCGTCGAGCTGGGCAGGGGCGGCTCTCCGACGTTCGCGCCGTAGGAACCGACCGTGACGGCGCCGGTCCCGCCGCTGGCAGTTGCACTCACGCTCCCGAGGGTCGCCGTCGCGGGTTTCGAGGGTTCTTCGGTTTTGGCCGTTTCGAACGCCGTCAGCGTTGTGAATGTCGCATCGCTTGAGTAGAACGTGCCGGCCGGGCTTATGAGCTGCAGGCGGAAGTGATAGGTCTTGCCCGCGGAGAGCCCGCTGACCGCACCCGAGACCGACACCGGTTCCGAGCCTTCCGGCAGTGGTGAGCAAGCTTTCGCCGAAGCTGCAGCCACCAGGTTCCGTATTCGAAGCGACACGAGGTAGGTGTTTCAGCGGCCGGGTTAACCGTGCCTTTGAGCGTCACGCTCGTGGTGGCCAGTTCGCCGGGCGCGCCCGTGGCCACGACCGGCACGTCGGAGTAGAGCTGGGGCTGGGTGCCGAACTTCGCCCACAGCAGCGCGGTGTGTCCTTCGGCTGACAGCACCGCTTCCGGGATGTACCCGAGGCTGCGGCTAAGGGAGTCGTAGGGCGTCGTGATTTCGCTGCCCTGCTGGCTCCAGGTCGATCCCGTGCGTGTGTACTCGTACGCGGCGACGCCTTCTCCGCCGAAGGCGAGGATCAACGCCTTCGATCCGGAGGCCGACAGCGAGACGTCGGAGCCGAATTCCTCCTCACCCGCACCTTTTGGTTCGGTCAGTTCTGCCTGCTGTTCCCATTCGCTGCCTTTGCGGATCCACACCCGCGCGAAGCCGGAGAGGTATTCACCCGAGATCGCCGTGTTGCCTTCGCGCGAGATCGCAACCGCCACGTTGCGCTGGCCGTCATAGGCTTTGTACCGGGAACGCCCCTTCCTGTTTCCAGGTGCCTTCGTGTTCGGTGTACGAGTACACCAGTTCGCCCGACGGCGCAGCCACAAGTGCCTCGTTACCGGAGCCCGAAAGGGCGATCGCAAGGCCGTATTCGTCGTTCGCTTTTGCCGGTCGAGACCAGGTTACCTTCATGCCATTCGGCGCCGACACGTGAGTACAGGACCGCTGCGCCCTGCGCTTCGGTCACCAGCCAGGTTGCCGCTCCCGTCGAGCGCTAGCGCGTTGCCGAAGTCGAAGCCCGGCTTGTCGTGGTCATAGGGCGGGTTGGTCTTGATCGGGTCGGCGATCGTCTTGGCATCCGGGACCCACACGCCTTCCTTCAACGTGTAGGTCCAGATCTGACCGAGGCTGCTGGTGGCGCCCGCCGTGACGAGCAGTGTGCGGCCTTCTTCGGAGAGCGCCACGTGCGAACCGAAGAAGTACCGGTTGGTGCCGCCCGGCGAGATCGTCTGCTGCAGCGTCCACACCCCGTTGGGGGCGCGCTGGAACACGTACACCGCTCCGGGTGCCGGCTGGGAGGCGCCCACCACCGCGGTATCCCCGTCGGCGGACAGCGCCGCGCCGCCGGAGCTTCGCCGAGGCTCGGCTGCGCGGAGTAGGAGAGCGTTTCTTCGTACACGAAGGGATCGATGCGGACCGGGAACCGTGCTCGGGCAGCGTCCACCTCGAGCAGCACCCGCCCGTCACTCACCGCCAACCGGCTGGGCAGCCGGCGACCGGCTGCGTCCACCGCCACCAGGGCGCCGTAGCGGAGGCCCGGGGCGAGCTCGATCGAGCCGCCGCGCAGACGCGGCCTGCCGCCGCCCTCGGCCAGCGCGATCGTCAGGCCGCCCGGCCTGCCGCGGGCGACCGTGAACCCCTGCTCGAGCCCGTAGGAGCCATTCGCGTACCACTCGCTGACGGCGCCGTGCGCATAGTCGACGCGGTTCTTGCCCGCTCGCGGAGGCGCCTGGGCGATGGGGACGCCGGCGCCGGCGTCGGACACCCCGACCAGCGCCAGCGAGGCACGCGCCACGGGCGCCACGCAGCGAGACCCCGCCGCGCGAGAAGCTGGAGACGATGCCACCGCCGCGGGCCTGCAGGCGTCCATCCGCGCCGGCCCGGACGCGGTATGCGCCGCTCGCTCGTCCCTGCGTGGCGGAGAGCTGCGCCCGCAGGGGCAGCGGCAGGCGTTGGATATGCGAGAGGCCGGCCCGCACCGAGCGCGGCGGCGCCAGGGGCGAGCCGGTCCTCAGATGGACGAGCGCGGCCGCGGCCACCGCCACGGCGGCTGCTGCGAGCAAGACTGCGATCAGCCTCCCGCGTAGCCTCGCGGACTTCTCGCTTGCCCGGCCCGCGCGACCTGTGTCTCCGGCGTATGCGCTCACGCTGCCCACCTCCCCGTCCTTGCCGCCACGCCCCCCGGCGCGGGATTCCAGTGCCTGAAAACATGATTGCAAGCTGCGGCCGGGCGCGATGTGAGATACGTCACGCGCCGCGCCGCGAACGGCTCAGGCGGGCTGCCCGCGGCCGGGCCTGGGACTGCTCCCGCGCCGCGCGCCGCCCCCGGCGCGGAGCGCGGTCAGCCGCGCCAGCGCGGGCCTCGCCCCGAGCTGCTCGAGCGTCGCGGCGGCGGCGGCCAGCTGCGACTCTCCCCGCTCCACCTCGCCGCGAGCGAGCAGCCAGCCACCCAGCTCGAGCTCGCAGACGGCGGACCAGTACGGATACCAGAGCGCCCGAAAGGTGTCCGCGGCGGCCTGCAGGCCGCCGCCCACCGAGAGCTCGTCACCGGCATCGCCCGTTGCGTCGACCAGCGCAGGTGCTCCAGCTGGGCGGCGAGATACGGGGGACGCGCCGTCTCGGCCAAGCCTTCCTCGACGAGCGACAGCAGCGACCGGGCTGCCTGCTCGTTTCCCAGGCGCAAGGCCGCCTCGACCGAGTCGGGCCAGCCGATGCGGAAGGCATCGTCGGTCGCCGTCAGGGTGGCGAGCGCGCTACGCGCCATCTGCTCGCCGAGCACCAGCGCCTGCTCGGGCTCGTCCGCCGCCAGCGCCACGACGACCGCGCATGCCCGCGCCATCGCCTGCAGCTCCTCGTCGTCCCCCTCGCCCCAGCCGTCGAGGTGGGCGAGCGTCGCCCGCGCGGCATCGCGGCGACCACGCAGCGCGTGCACTATCGCCAGAGGTGCGTGGATGAACTCGCTCCCGGGACGCTCCCTGGAGGTCCCCGAGGGCGTGTTCGGCCAGCTCCT
>CAVUME010000005.1:0-556162 GCA_963742395.1 uncultured Solirubrobacteraceae bacterium
TTGTCCTCTACTCGTTCAGTTCCTGCTGGCGGCCGCCGTGCGAGGCACGCGCGCCCGCCGTCAGCTCGTGGTGACGTTGGGATTGGGCCCGCCGGGCTCGCCAGCTGACCCTTTTCGGCCGCCTTCGTCCGTTCCAGCAGCAGCGAGAACAGCTGCTCCTCGAACCGCGCCGGGAGCGGGACCGGCGCGCCGCTGGCGAACATCGTGACCTCGTTGGGTCCGGAGACGAAGCCGAAGATGTCGAAGTAGATCGCGAGCGTGATTCCGCTCGCGTGGATCGGCATCGAGATGCGCCAGGCGAAGCTGCCATCGGCGCCCGGGGCCGGAGGCGTGCGTTGCACCACCGACACGGCACCGAAGCTCGAGCCGGGATGCTTCTGCGCGCGCACCAGCAGCTGGATGTAATGCGACACGCATTCGCGCGTACGCCTGCTGCGGACCAGCGCGAGTTCCTTGGCCGCCACGGCGGCGCTCGAAGCAACCGTGACTTCCGACTGCACGCTCGCGCTTGCCACCCCGAGTTCGCGCTCGAAGTTCGGCGAGCCCGCTTCGGCGAGCGGCGTCGCGGTCACTGGATGCACGCACGCGTCGAGCTTCGCCTTGAGCCGCTTTTCGGTCGCCGATTCGCGTTCCTTCAGCCTGCTGGAGGCCTTGAAGCCGGGCACGTCGGCGGCGGAAAGGTTTATGGCCCGCGCGAGTGCCAGTGCCCGCGTGCGCTCGCCCCGCGAGGCGGCGGTGGCGTGCTTGGCGGTCGAGGCGGAAGGGTCGGACTTGCCGCACGCCGCCAGCAGGCCCACCGTCGCGAGTAGCGCGAGAGACCGCGCGAGCCGGGTCATCCGGCCTCATTCTCGCAGGGAAGGATTCGCCGTCCGGGGCGTCCTTGGGCATACGACTCGCCGACTCTCCCCCCGGCGAGGCGTGCCCGTGCGGCGCTGTGGCTGAACCGGCCCGGCCGGGGCCGCAGCCGCCGCGCGGGCGCAACCTCGCGACGGCTGCGTGTGCCGCTCGCGTCGGCCGTGACGGCCTGCGTCCGCGACGGCCCGCGTCCGCCGCGGCCGTTGCGAAGATGCGCTCGTGGTCGCGGTCCTGGTTGCGCTCGCGGGCGCGGGCGGCGTCCTCGCGCGCTACGGCATCTCCTCCGCGGTCCACGGCGAGGCCCTGCCGTGGGTGACCGTGGCGATCAACGTCGTCGGCTCGTTCCTGCTGGGCATGCTCGTGGTCGCCCACTGGGCCTCGCCCCAGACGCGCTCGGTCCTCGGCGTGGGCTTCCTCGGCGGCTTCACGACCTTCTCGACCTTCTCGGTGCAGGCCTTCCTCGACGTCCGCGCCGGCGAGCCGCGGAAAGCCCTCGTGCTGGTGGGCGTCTCCGTGGTGCTCGGGCTGCTCGCGGCCGCCGGCGGCTACTACCTCGCCCGGGCCCTCGCCTAGAGGCCCGCAGCGAATACGCTGCCCTGCCGATGGGCAGCTTCTTCGTCACCGGCGGCTCGGGCTTCATCGGCGGGCGCCTGATCGAGCGGCTGCACGGCGAAGGCCACTCGGTCCGCGCGCTGGCCCGCTCGGACAACGGCGGCCGCGCGCGTGAGCGAGCGCGGGGCGCAGGCCGTCGCCGGGTGAGCTCGGGGACGAGCGCGGCGATGCGCGCCGGCGCCGAGGGGTGCGAGTTCGCGGTCCACGCGGCCGCCACGCTCGGGGACTGGGGCGAGCCCGAGGAGTTCGAGCGCGGCAACGTGATCGGGACCGAAAACGCGCTGCGCGCCTGTGCGGACGCGGGCGTGCGCCGCTTCGTCCACGTCGGCACCGAGGCCGCGCTGATGGCGGGACGGCCGCTGGTGAACGTCGACGAGACGGCGCCCGCTGCGACCCGACTCGCCCGCGCTCTACAGCGCCACCAAGGCACGCGCCGAGCAGGCCGTGCGGGCCGCCAACCGCGAGGGCTTCGAGACGGTCGTCGTGCGCCCCCGCTTCGTCTGGGGCACGGGCGACACCACCCTGCTGCCCTCGATCGTCGAGCTGGTCAAGAGCGGGCGCTTCGCGTGGATCGCGGGCGGGCGCCACCTCACCTCCATCACGCACGTCGACAACACGGTCGAGGGCCTGGTGCTCGGCGCCCAGCGCGGCCGCCCGGGCGAGGTCTACTTCGTGACCGACGGCGACCCGGTCGTGTTCCGCGAGTTCGTCACGCAGCTGCTCGAGACCCAGGGCGTGACGGCACCCTCGCGCAGCCTGCCCGGCCCGCTCGCCGGGGCGCTCGCCGGCGTCGGAGAGGGCGCCTGGCGGCACCTGCCGCTGCCCGGTCGCCCGCCGCTCACCCGCTTCGCCTACTGGGTCTCCTCGCAGGAGTGCACGATCAGGATCGACAAGGCGCGCGCGGAGCTCGGCTACGCGCCCGCCGAAGAGCATCCCCGACGGGACTCGCGGAGCTGCGGGAGGCCGCGGCCGCCTGATGGCCGCATCGCCGAGCGCGTCGACGCGCTCGGCGCGCCCTGCTGACTGCGGCACGGTCGCCGACACGATCCAGGTGGAGGCGGGCGCGACCACGCCGTCGGGGCCTTCGAACTCGCGCAGCCCCTCTTCCAGGGCGCTGCGCACCTCGCCGTGCAGGTGGGCCGCGCGCTCGCCCTGCAGGCGCAGGATCTCGCCGGCGGGGCCGATCGCCATCAGCGCGTCGATCGCTTCGCCGACGTCGTGCCCGATCATGATCGGCAGGTCACAGCGCCGCAGGGCGATGTCGCGGAAGCCGGCGTGCATCAGGATTTCGCTGGTCGTGTCGGCGTCGGCCATCGAGAAGGGACCGGGCCCGCAGGTCGGCTCGTCGTACTCCTCGGGGCGGCTCACGATCCCCTCGACGATCGTCTGCCCGCGGTACATCCAGTCGTTGTCGATCCGCCGCCGCCACACGACCATCACCAGCCGCCCGCCGGGCTTCAGGGCGGCGCGGACGTTGCGCAGCGCGCGCACGGGTCCGGCGAAGAACATCGTCCCGAAGCGCGAGAAGGCGAGGTCGTAGGGACCGCCGAGGTCGTCGACTTCCACGTCCAGGACGCGGAAGCTCGCGTTGCTCACGCCCGCCTGTGCCGCCTCACGCGCGGCGGTCTCGATGAAGCGCGGGGACACGTCCACGCCGATCGCCTCGCCGCCGGCGCCCGACCAGCTGCGCCAGCTGCTGGGTGGCGTCGCCGAAGCCGCAGCCGATGTCGAGCACGCGCTCGCCGCGGCTGGGGGTCGAGCACCGCGATCGCCGCGTCGCCGTGTGCGCCGAGGCCGGTGGTGACGATCTCGCGGAACTCCACGAAGCGGTCGAACAGCGGCCCGTCCCAGGCCGCGGTCGCCTCCGCGTTCGCGGCAAGCTGCTCGCCCATCGGCGCCGGCGCGTCCATGCTCGTCAACCCCTTGCTTCGAGGATCAGGTTGAAGGGCGTCTCGGTCGCGCGCCGCACGCGCGTGAAGCCGCCCTCCTCGAGCACCTCGGTGAGGCGCGCCTCGCCCGCCTGCGCGCCGAGCGCGAGGCCGACCTCCTGGTCGAGCGAGGCCGGCGTGCAGATCACCGTCGAGGCGCCGTAGAAGATCGCGGCCCACCGGGTTGAGGTTCTCCTGCACGCTGTCGCCGGCGAACGGCTCGACGATCATCCAGGTGCCGTCGTCGGCGAGCGTCTCGCGCACGTGCGCGGGCGGCGCCGACGGGATCGCCCATGTCGTGCAGGCAGTCGAACACGCTCACGAGGTCGTAGTCGTTGCCCGGGAAGTCCTTGGCGGCGGCGACGCCGAAGGTGATGCGGTCCTCGACGCCGGCTTCCGCGCGCCGCCTCGCGCGCGCGCTCGATCGAGGGCCCGTGGTAGTCGAAGGCGAAGAACTCGGAGTTCGGGAAGGCCTCGGCCATGATGATCGTCGAGGCGCCGTGGCCGCAGCCGACGTCGGCCACCCGGGCGCCGCTTTTCGAGCTTCTCCTGGACGCCCTCCAGCGCCGGGATCCAGGCGTCCACGAGGTGCCCGCGGTAGCCGGGCCGGAAGAAGCGCTCGGTGCCGCGGAAGAGGCGGTGGTCGTGCTCGTGCCAGCCCATGCCCTCGCCGCTCTTGAACGCGTCGAGGAGCTTGTCTTCGTCCGCGTACAGCGAGGCGATCGAGCTCGTACACGCCGAGGATGTAGAACGGGCTGTCCTCGTCGGCGAGCGCCAGCGCGTGCTCGTCGGGCAGCGTGTAGCGGTCGCTGTCGGGGTCGTAGGTGACGTAGCCGCCGGCCGCCTGGTTGCCGAGCCACTCGCGCACGTAGCGCTCGGCGGCGCCCGAGCGCTCGGCCACCTCGGCCGCCGTCAGCGGTCCCGCGTGCGCCATCGCCTTGTACAGGCCGAGCTTCTCGCCGATCACCATCAGGGGCGCGCTGATGATCGCCCCCATGTCCGTCACCGCCTGCCCCATGAAGGCTTCGAGCTTTCCCTCGTCGATACTGGTCGCGCTCATCGCACGCTCCTTCCAACTAGGTGAGAGCCCGAGGCGGGCCCCCGGTGGATCAAGCAAATCAAATCGCGCTCCCGCGTGTACGTGCATTCGTCACAGAGCCCACCGCAGTGACCCGATCGGACCGTCAGCCGAACAGCAGCGCGGGTGCCTGCTCGAGCGCCTCGCGGGCGGCCGCCCGGCCGGCCTCGCGGGCGGCGTCGAGCTGGGTGAACTCGAGCAGCCCCACGCCCTCGGCGCGGGGTTTGATGATCAGGTCAGCGTGCCGGCGGGCCTCCTCTGAGGTATTGGCGCTCCCCAGCAGCAGCACCCGCGTGAGCGTCTCGCCCAGGCTCGGGGGACGCTCCGAGTGGCGCCGCGCGCGCGCGGCGCCGTTGGACTCCGGTCCGGCCGGCGCCCCCTTGCCGTCGGGTGCCGGGCGCTCGAAGCTGGCCTTCACGTCCACCGCCACGATCGGCCCCTCGCCCATGTCGGCCATCGCCTCCACCGGGAGGTTGTTGACCAGCGAGCCGTCGATGAACAGCTCGCGCCCGCGCGTCTGGGGGGGCGCGATGATGGGCAGGCACATGCTGAAGCCGACCGTCTCCCACAGCGGGCCGTGCCTGGCGAGCATGAAGCTGCCGCTGCGAAGCTCCGTGTAGCCGCACATGAAGCTGCGCGGCAGCTCCTCGATCGCGTACTCGCCGAAGGTCCGCTGCATCATCGCTTTGGCGCGCTCGCCGCGGATCAGCGAGTAGCGCGGGATCGTGTAGTCCCCGAGCGGATGGCGCTGGACCCACTCCTCGAAGCAGCGCGCGTCGATCTCCTCGATCTCCAGGCCCATCGCGAACAGGGCGCCGACGTAGGCCCCCATGCTGACGCCGAGGACGCGATCGACGGTCACGCCGGCGGCGAGCAGTTCCTCCAATACGCCGATGTGCGAGAAGGCGCGGGCGCCTCCGCCCGACAGGACCACCCCGACCGACCTGCCGGTGAGCCGCCGCGCGATCCGCGCGATGTCCGCCTCGCGCTCGGGCTCGCGCACGATGTGACACTCGCTCGCCTCGAGCACCGCTGCCCACTCCTCCGCCGCCCGCTCGCCGGGGACGACGTCGTACAGCACCAGGTCGCAGCCCTTCAGCTCACTCCGCTCCCGCAGCGGCTCCGGGACCCGTCCGCCCGCCGTGAAGGCGAGAATGCGGTCGGCCTGCTGCAGGCAGAACTCGGCCCACGGGTTCCCCTCGAGCAGTGCGCCGGCGTCGAGCAGCACGAGCTCGTGCCCGGACTCGGCGCGGTCCAGCAGCGGCGCGAAGACGTTGGCCGGCTCGCCCGCAGAGGCGGTCCGATCGAGCTCGCCGCCCCCCAGCAGCTCGGTGTCGAGCTGCCCCTTCAGGGCCTCGGCGAGCTGCTCTGAGAGCTCCGTGATCGGCACCCGCTCGTCGAGTGACAACAGCGCCACGGTCGCCGGTCGCGGTCTGGTCGTGCTCGCGGCGGCCTGGCTGGAGCGAAGCTGCTCGCCGAGGATCCGGTTCAGCGACCGTGACAGCGCCGGGGAGCTCTCCAGCAGCTCCTCGAAGTGCTCGCGGTCGATCACCAGCAGGTCGCTGGCGCGGGCGGCCCGGACCGACGCCGAGCGCGGTGAGCTCGTCAGCAGCGCCAGTTCACCGAGCGCGTCGCCGCGTCCCAGCTCGCGTACGACCACATCGGAGGCTCCCGCGACGACCTCCAGGCGGCCGGCCCGCACCAGGTACATCGCATCGCCGGGATCGCCTTCGCGGAACAGCCACTCGCCCGCCGCGAGGCGCACCGGTCGCGAACGCTCGGCCAGCTGCTCGAGCAGCCGGGGTTCGAGCCCGGCGAACAGGGGGGAGCGGGCGAGGAACTGCGAGGGCTGCTCCGGCGCGGGCGCCCCCTGGGTGGGAGGGCCGTCCACCCGGATCGCCCGGCGGGCCCGCGGCCTTGGAGGCGGCGGCACCGCCGAGGGCTTGCGCAGCACCATCCGCGCGGCCTCCCCGAGCGAGGGCGCCTCGGTCAGGACGCGGCCGACCAGCAGGGATCCGATGCCGGCGGCGAACAGGCACGCGGCCGCGAAGCGCCAGGCGTTGTCGAACGCGTGCAGCGCCTGCAACGGCGAGGGCGTGCCGATGATGGCCACGATCACGGCCACGCCGAGGGCCGCCCCGACCTGGCGGGCGACCGAGTTCAGGCCGGTGGCGGTGGCAAAGCCCTCGCCGGGGGCCGACGCGACGGCGACGCCGGAAAGATTTGGGAACAAGGTGCCTGCGCCGATTCCGAGGAGCACGATTCCCGGCAGCCACTCGCCGAGGAAGTCGGGCTCCACGCCGACGCGCTCGACCAGCCACATCACCGCCCCGCCCCAGATCAGCCCGCCGGCGACGAGCACCGGCCGCGGGCCGATCCGCTGCGCGATGCGGCTCGTCGGACCCGCTACGGCCGCGGCCACGAACGGGCCGGGTGTCAGCGCGAGGCCGGCCTGCAGGGCGCTGTAGCGCCACACCCCCGTCAGGAACAGGACGTTCGCGAGCGTGTAGCCGTAGAAGCCGGCCGCGGCGATGATCGTCATGCCGTTGGCGGCACTGAAGGTGCGGTTGCGCAGCAGCCCCAGATCGATGATCGGCGAGCGGTGCCAGCGGCAGCGCCAGACGAAGATCGCCCCCAGCACCACGGCCGCGGCGAAGGCGACGAGAACGCGCGGGCTTCCCCACCCCCACTCGGAGCCCTTGACCACCCCGAGCACGAGCGAGGCGATCGCCAGCGCGAACAGCAGCGCGCCGACCATGTCGGGCATCCGCCGGCGTCCCGGCGCGCGGCTCTCGATCAGCTGCCGGCGCGCCAGCACGACCGCGACCACGCCGATCGGCAGGTTGACCAGGAACACCAGGCGCCAGTTGGCCGCCGACACCAGGATGCCGCCCAGCGACGGGCCGAGCCCCGCGGCTGCCGCTGCGACCGCCGACAGCAGCGCCACGCCGTGCGCCCGCCGCTCGGGAGGGAACGCGTTCAGAACCAGCGCCAGCGAGGCCGGAACCAGAAGGGCGGCTCCCAGCGCCTGCACAATCCGAAAGGCGACCAGCGTGCCCGCCGACGGAGCCGCGGCACACAGCACCGAGGCGGCGGTGAACAGCTCCAGGCCGAAAACGAAGATGCGCCTGCGCCCGAGCAGATCGGCGATCCGGCCGGCCGCCACGAGGAAGGCAGCGAACACGATGTTGTAGGCGTTCAGCACCCACGACAACGAGCTGATCGAGACGCCGCTGAACGACTTCTCGATGCTCGGGAAGGCGATGTTGACGATCGTCGCGTCCACGAACGCGACGGCCGCGCCGAGCGACGCGATCGCCAGCACGCGCGAGGGGGAGGGCGCCGTGCGCCGCGCCGCCTGTGGTCCGGGCGGCTCGGCTGTGGGCGTTGTCAATACCGGCTCTGACATCCCGCGTCAGGCCGCCACCCGCGCCGGCAGCCCGGGGTCGGCGGCGAGCGCTTCGCGGGCGGCCCGGCGCCCCAGCTCGCGCGCGCGGTCGATGGCGCCCCATTCCATCAGCCCGATCCCGTCCACCGGCGGGGTGATCACAAGGTCGGCGTGCAGTCTCGCGGCCGCGACCGTGTCGACGCTGCCGACCGTCAGTGTGCGCACGATCGTCTCGGCAAGGCCGGGGACCTCGGCCTCGGTCCCCGTCAGGAGGCGGCGCAAGGGCCTCGCGAGGCGGGCCACGCCGGGCCGCCGGCTCTGCTGGAAGCGGCCGAAGCCGCCGGTGACGTCCACCGCGATCACGGGTCCCTCACCGGTCCGGGCCATCGTCCCGACCGGCAGGTTGTCGAGCACGCCGCCGTCCACCAGCAGGCGTCCGTCGGGCCTGGCCACCGGCGGGAACACGCCCGGGATCGCGAAGCTCGGGTAGACGGCGTCGACGACGCGGCCGGTGCGGTGGATCACCGGCTCCCGCTCCATCAGATCGCAGCTGACGCAGAAGAAGCGCAGCGGCAGCTCCTCGATCCGCCGCTCCCCGAAGACTTCGTCGAGCAGTTGCCGGGCCCGTGTTCCCCGCAGCAGCGAGAACGCGGGAATGGTGAAGTCGCGAGCCGGGTTCGTCGCCCTGAAGCTGCGCTCGAAGGTCTCATACACCTCCGCCGGCGTCAGGCCCATGGCGACGGTGGCACCGACGAGCGAGCCGAGGCTCACGCCCGCCACGCGGTCGAAGCGAAGTCCCGCTGCGGTGAGCTCCTCCAGCGCGCCGAGGTGGGCCAGCGCCCGGGCCCCTCCTCCGGAGAGCACGAGTCCCAGCGAGCGCCCGGCGATCCGCCGCGCCGTCGCCTCCATCGCGGGGCCGCGCTTGGAACCGCCGGCGATCACCTGGACCTCGCGCGGCTGCAGCGCGGCCAGCGTCTCGTCGTCCACGCCGGGGCCCAGCACGATCAACTCGCAGCCACGCAGCGCGGGTGCGTGCGCGAGCCAGCTGCGGTCGGGCCGCCCGCCGGTGAGCGCGATCACGAGGTCGCTCTCGTGCACGCAGGTGCGTGACCAGCTCTCGTCGGGGTCGGCTCCCGCGCGCAGGACCACGCGGTCGGCGTCCCGCTCGGCCTGGTCGATGGTCGCCAGCTCGCCGCCGTCCAGACGCGCGACCGACCCGTACCGTCCGAGCGCCGCCGGCCAGCTCGGCGGCTACGGCCTCGACGGGAGCGGTGCCGTCGATCCCGACCACCGCGATCGTATGCGGCGTCGGGGCGTAGGCGACGGGCGTGTGGCTCGCGGCCAGCTGGGCCCCCATCGCGCGGGTCAGGCCGAGCGCGAAGCTCGGCGCCCGGCTGACCAGCTCCTCGAAGCCGGCACGGGGCAGCTCCAGCAGTTCCGTGTCACGGCGGGCGCGGGCCGAGGCCGACCGCGTTCCTTCCCGCAGCAGCGCGAGCTCGCCCAGCACGGCTCCCCGCCGCAGCACCCGGATCAGCGTCTCGGGCGGGCGCTCGTCCACCACTTCCACGCGCCCACCGGCGACGATGTAGACGCTTTCGGCGACTTCCCCCTCGCGCATGATCCAGTGCCCCGCCTTCACCTCCACGCGCGACAGCTGCTCCACGAGGCTCTCGAGCAGCTCGTCGGGCAGCCCGGCGAGCACCGGCACGTTGCGCAGCAGGTACGTCGGGATCCGCGCGTCGGTGGCGCTCACGCGAGGACGTCCTGCACGCGAGCGGCGCCGCCTCGGCCGGCACGCCGGTCACGTTGAAGCTCGACAGTCTGCGCCACCTTCTCCCCTTAACTCCCCGAACGGGCGAGCGAGCCTACCACCGCTCGGCGCTCGCCGCCGGGTCGGTCACTCCCGTGCACGAGCCTTCCCGGGCGGCCCCGCCGCGTCAGGGATAGGACGGCTCGCCGGGCGCGTCAGGGGTAGGTGACGATCAGCTTCGCCGACGGGCGAGAGTTCACCGGTGTCTTCGCCGAACTTCGGCACGCCGATGTAACAGGTCCGTTCGGTGATCTCTTTGCCCGGCATCCCTTCGGGACACACTTCGGCCTTCATCGAGGTGGTGAAGCTGGCCGCGTCGCGTTCGTCTGTACGGTGACCGCGTTGCCGGTTGCACGGTTCTTCGGGCACGATCCAGAACGTGCGACCGCACTCACGCAGCGTGATCGACACCTTGTGCGCGAAGCCCGACTCCCTTCACCTGGACCGACGGTGTTCACCATCACGTCCTTGGGCTTGACCTTGAGTTGCCGTGGCTGCGCCCGCTGGCCGGCCTGCGCGAGCTGGGGCCCCGCGGCGAGCAGCGCCGCACCGGTCAGACAGACGGCGACGATGGTGGACCTGTGGGTCATCGTGCCTCCCTTCCGCTGTTGGGAGACGACTTTACTCCCTTCCGGACGATGCGGCCAGGCCCACGACCTCAGGCGTCGTTGCACACCTCGCAGGCGCCGTGCAGGACGATCTCGTGGTCGTCGACGTGCATCGGCAGGCGCCGGCTGAGCTTGCGGATCGCGTCCTCGAGCCCCTCGTCGGTGAACGGGGTGACGGTGCCGCAGCTGTCGCACACGAGATGGTGGTGGTGGCCCTCGCCGCTGCGGATCGGCTCGTAGCGGGCCATGTCTCCTCCCACCTGCACGCGCTGCACCAGATGCAGGCGCTCGAGCTCGTCGAGGATCCGGTAGATGCTGGCGCGGGCCACCGGGCGGCGGCTCTCACGCAGCTGTTCTTCGATCTCCATCGCCGACAGCGCGCACGGCTGCGAGTCCAGCAGCTCGAGCATCGAGCGCCGCGCCTGCCCGGAGTGGCGTCCGTTCTGCGCCAGCACCTGCTGCGCGTCGGCGGCCCAGCCTGCCTTCCGTGCCCCGGCCATCGACGCCTCAGTCTAGTCCTCGTGTGTCAACGCCGGTGCGGGTCGCGCGCCGCCCTGCCGGCCGGTGCTCTCCGCGGTCGAGCGCGTCCCTCCGAGCGCCGGCCGAGCAGCAGGGCCAGCAGGTAGCTCGCGGCGGCCACCGCGACGATCGCGCTGCTGGGGGGCAGGCTCGGGATCCAGTAGCTGAGGGCGAGCCCGAGCCACATCGCCAGCGAGCGCCAGCAGCGCCGACAGCCCGAGCCCGAGGTAGGGGTTGGCGGTGATCCTGCTGGGCCGCACCGGCGGGGGCGGCGAGCAGGCCGAGCATCAGCAGCGCCCCCACGGCCTGGGTGGCCTCCGCGGCCGTGGCGCCCAGGAGCGCCAGGAACGCGATCCCGAGGGCCCTCACGCGAACGCCCCGCGGACGCTCGCCACGACCGGGTCGACGCTCGCGAACAGCAGCGGCCGTGCGAGCGCCATCACGGCGATCGCGATCGCCGCCCCGACAGCCGCGGCCAGCCGCGCGTCGGCGCCGCTCAGTCCGAAGATCGAGCCGAACAGGGCGCGTGCTCCGAGCACCCCGTTGCCGCCGGAGGAGCCGCTGCTGAACAGCGCCAGGAACAGCACGCCGAGGCCGAGGACCCAGGCGAAGAGGACCCCGATCGCCACGTCTTCGGCTGCCCGCGCGGGGGCCGATCGCGCCCAGCATCAGCGCGACCGCGATCGTGGCCGCGAACAGGCCGACGCGCGTGTCGAGGCCGGCCGCCGCCGCTCCGATCGCGCCGGTGAAGGCGACGTGACTGAGCGCGTCGCCCGCGAACACCTGTGCCCGCAGCACGACGAAGTAGCCGACGAGCCCGCAGGCCAGCGCGACGAAGCTGCCCGGCGAGCAGTGCGTTGCGGAAGAACTCCTGCGCGAACATCAGGCGGAGCGGGGAGCGTCGATCGCCGCCCGCAGCAGCGCGCGCGAGCACGTACATCACGAACGCCACCGTGGTGATGTAGAAGCCGACCGGGTATTCGTAGAAGTAGGCCAGGCCGAGGCCCAGCCAGGTGACCAGCACGCCCAGGACCACGCTCAGGGCGAGGCCCAGCCCGGTGCGAGCCGTGAGCAGCTGGGCGGTGGCCGGCGGCGCCACGAGCAGCGCGAAGACGAGCAGCGCTCCGGTGATCTGGGCGGTCTCGGCGACCGCCATTCCCAGCAGCAGCAGGAAGCCGATGCCGAGCGCCCGCGTGGGCACGCCGCGGGCCCGGGCCACGCCCTCGTCCACCGAGGCGAACAGCAGCGGCCGCCCGGCGACGGCCAGCAGCAGGATCGCGACCGCGGCCACCGCCAGCAGCGCCAGCACCTGTCCCGAGGTGATGCCCAGGAAGCTGCCGAACAGCAGGCTCTCGTAGTTGCCGAGCACTCCCTGGTAGAGGCTCAGGAACAGGAACCCGCAGGCCAGCCCGACCGCCTGGACGGTCCCCGTCACGGCGGACTCCTGACCGCGGTTGCCGCTCAGCGCGTCCGGGACGGGCGGCGCCGATCGCGAGCGCGGCCACAGCCGAGAAGGCGAAGAAGCCGAACGACGCGGAGAGCCCGAGCAGCAGGGCCGCGGCGGCGCCGGGAAAGGCCATCACCGACAGCGTGTGCCCGGCGAACGTCTGCCGGCGCAGGACCATGAACCAGCCGATCAGCGCCGATATCACCGCCACGATCGTTCCCGCCTGCAGCGCGTGCACCATGAACGGGTAGGCGGTCAATTCGCCGCAGGTCGGACACCAGGTTCAGCGAGGGGCCGGCGGCGGCCAGCGTCTAGTGGGCATGGCGGTCGCTGTGATGGGCCGGGGCCTCGGGCGCTCCCACCACCACCAGCCGCCCGTCGGCGGTCTGGAGTACCTCGACCGCGACCCCGTACAGGCGGCTGAGCACGCCCGCCTCGATCACCTCCCGCGGCGCTCCCACCACCGCCCGCCCGGCGCCGAAGTAGACGACGCGGTCGAGGTAGGCGAGCAGCGGGTTGACGTCGTGTGCCACGAGCAGGACCGAGACCCTGCTGCTCGCGGGAGATCCGCTCGAGCAGCGCCGCGACGGCGCTCTGGTTGGGTAGGTCGAGGCTGTCCAGCGGCTCGTCGAGGATCAACAGCCGCGGTCCGCTGACGAGCGCCTGGGCGATCAGCAGCCGCTGCTGCTCGCCACCGGAGAGCGACCCGATCGGCCGGCCGGCGTAGGCGTCGGCGCCGACGAGCTCCAGCACCCGCTCGATCCGCTCGCCGCCGGCGCGACGCAGCGGCAGCCCCCAGCGTGCCCCGTCGAGGCCGAGACGAACGAGGTCGATCCCGCGGATCCTGGTTCCCGGCTCGAAGTGCCGGCGCTGGGGCAGGTAGCCGATCTGCCGCTTGCGGGCCCCGGGCGGACCGCCCAGCACCGACGCGCTGCCACGCGCGAGCGCCAGCTCTCCGAGCAGGACCCGCAGCAGCGTCGTCTTGCCCGATCCGTTGGGCCCGAGGATGGCGGTGAACTCACCCTGGCGCGATCTCGATGTTCACCTCGCTCCCAGATCACGCGCCCGCCGATGCGCGCCTGGCCGTCCACGACCGAGACCGCCGGGGGCCCGCCGGCCGCAGCGACCTCGCGCCCGCGCGCGGGACGGCAGGGGAGGGGACGCTCATCTGCCCGTCGCCTGGTGCAGGGCGCGCGAGCAGGCTCCTCAGCTGCGCGCTCTGCCACTGCTCGAAGGTATCCGAGGCCGGAGAGAGCGTCTCGGTGACGGTCGTGATCGGGATGCGCGGCTTCGCGCGCGAGCTGGTTGACCCGTTGCACGTCGGGTGTGGCGTTCTGGCTGTTGTAGACCCACACCTTGATCGCGTGCGACTGCGCCTGGTGGTCGACCGTCTGCTTGTCCTGGGCGCTGACGTCGGTCCCCTCGGCGATCGCCTTGGCGAAGCTGTAGGGCGTCATCAGCTTCAGCCCGAGGCTTTCGCCCAGCGGCCGGAAGATGCTCTCGGAGTAGCCCACGGGAACGCCCGCGAAGCGCGTGCGGATCTCGCTGCGCAGGCGGTCGTATTCGGCCAGCGCGGTCGTTTCGAACTGCCGGCGCCGGCTGCTCGAAGTAGGCCGCGTCGGCAGGGTCCAGGCGCTCGTAGTCGGCGGTGATCTGCGCCGACCACCCGGTGCACGCTCGCCGGCGAGTACCACTGGTGCGGGTTGTCGCCCTGGGAGAGCCCGAGCAGGGAGCCGACGTCGAGTACGACACGCCCGCCGGAGGGGTTCGCGGCGAGCAGCTTCGAGGCCCACGTGTCGTAGCCGATGCCGTTGACGATCGCCATCCGTGAGCGGGCCATCGCGACCCCGTCCGCGGCCGTCGCTTCGTAGGAGTGCGGGTCGGTGTCGGGGTTGACGATGATGCTCGTGACCGCCACCTTCCCGCCCCCGAGCTGGGCGGCGATGCTGCCCCAGAAGTTCTCCGCCGCCGTCAGCTCGATCCGTGCTCCCGGGCCCGCCGCTCGATGAGAGCGCCGAGCGTCCGCACCCGGCCGCCCCGAGCGCGGCGAGGAGCGCCAGCACGACGGCCACCCCTCGTCGGCTCCCGCCGCTGCGAGCTGTGGCTGCTGCGAACGCCATCGGCGGCGGACGCTACCACAGAATAGGAATTAGTCTTGTTCCCACACCGGTCGGGCGGGCGGGCTCCGATTAGGCTTTGAGTATGGAGATCGGGATCATCCTGACCGTGGTCCTCGTCGGCCTGGTGGCGGGCGACATCGCGCTCGTGCGCGCGCTGAGCAGGCGCCGCCGCCGGGACGAGTAGCACGTGGATCCGCTCGGGATCCTCGAGCGAGGCCAGGGAGCGCAGCGGCGAGACGCTCGAGCTGGCCGCGCGCCATCTCGATCCGTCGCTGGTGGACGTGCTGCGGATCATCGGCTTCGACGAGGACTACGTCTCGGCTCGGGGCTCACTACCTGTACGACAGCGCCGGGCGCGCCTTCCTGGACATGCACACCGGAGAGGGGTTCGCGAGCCTCGGTCACAACCACCCCGACGTGCGCGCGGTGCTGCAGGCGGCGCTCGGCGAGGACCTCCTCGACGGCGTCCAGATCCACTACTCGGCGCTGTCCGGCATGCTCGCCGAGGCGCTCGCGGCGCACCTGCCGAAGGGCCGCGACGCGATCTTCTTCGCGAGCACGGGAGCGGAGGCGGTGGACGCGGCGATGAAGTTCGCCCGCGCCGCCACCGGCCGGACGCGCTTCGTCTCCTGTCAGAGCAGCTTCCACGGGGTCACCTTCGGGCCGCTGTCGATCGTCGGCGACGAGTTCTTCAAGGAGGGCTTCGGCCCGCTGCTGCCTGGATGCGAGCTGGTTCCGTTCGGCGATCTGGAGCGGCTCGAGGCGCAGCTGCGCAGGGGCGACGTGGCCGCCTTCGTGGTCGAGCCGATCCAGGGCCGCACCGTGGCTCCCGCGCCGGCCGGCTACCTGCAGGCCGCCCAAGAGCTGTGCCGGCGCTACGGCACGATGTTCGTGCTCGACGAGATCCAGACCGGGCTGGGCCGCACCGGCAGGTGGTTCGCGCTGGACGAGTGGGGACTGGAGCCCGACTTCGTGCTCGTCGGCAAGGCGCTCAGCGGCGGCTATATGCCGGTCGCCGCGATGGCCACCACGAGGGACATCTTCCAGCGCGCGGTGGGGACGCTGGAGCGTTCATATGTGCACCAATCCACCTACGGGCGCAACCGCCTCTCGATGGCGGCGGGCCTCGCCACGATCCGGATCGTCGAACGCGACGGCCTCGTCGAGCGCTCGGCCCAGGTGGGTGCCCTGCTGCGGGCGGGGCTGGCCGAGCTGCAGGGGCGCCACGAGATCATCAAGGAGGTTCGCGGCCGTGGTCTGATGATCGGCATCGAGCTGGGGGCACCCCGGGGGAGCGTCGCCCGCGTCAGCTGGCGCCTGGTGCGTGTGGCGGCCGAGGGTCTGTATCCCCAGCTGATCGTGATCCCGCTGCACCGCGACCACGGCGTGATCACGATGGCGGCGGGCAAAAACGACGTCATCAAGCTGCTGCCGCCGCTGACGCTGTCCGAGGCCGAGGCCCAGACGCTTCCTCGATGCCTTCGCCGTCGTGCTGGCGGACTGCGAGGGGTCGACCTCGAAGAACTGGGCCGTCGTTCGCGACATCGCCAAAGCCACCCTCGGCCGGCGTGGCCGGGAGCCCGCCGGGGCCGCGGGAGCGGCCACGAGGAGAGTCGATCGCCGGGGCGCGGCGAAGGACGCCGGCCGGGCGACGGACACCGGCCGGGCGAAGGACACGGCGGCGCCCGCCGCCCGGGTGGGGACGAACGCGAACGGAGGGGGCGTGCTGATCACGGGAGCCACCGGCTTCATCGGCGGCCGCCTCGCGAGACGGCTGGCGTCAGAAGGGCGCCCGGTCCGCTGCCTGGTGCGAGAGCACAGCGACACCCGCTCGCTGGAGGGGCTCGACGTGGAGCTCGCGGTCGGAGACCTGACGAGCGGACGGTCCCTGCCCGCCGTCGTGGACGGGTGCGAGTTCGTGTTCCACTGCGGCGCGCTGGTCTCCGACTGGGCCACCACCCAGGAGATCACCCGCACGAACGTGGCGGGCACCCGCAACCTGCTCGAGGCCTCGGCCGGCGCGTCGGTGCGACGCTTCGTCCACTTCAGCACCACCGACGTGTACGGCCATCCCGGGAACGGCCGCGGTCGAGGAGACCTACGCCTCGCGGCGCTTCAGCAACTGGTACGCGCAGACGAAGCTCGACGCCGAGCGGGAGGTGCGCCGGATGGAAGCCTCCGGCGGCCTTGACGCCGTGATCCTGCGCCCGGCGACGGTGTACGGGCCCGGCTCCTCCGAGGTTGTCGGCGGGATCGCGCGCGCGATCCGCGACCGCAGCATGCTCCTGATCGACGGCGGTCGCTCCGACGCGGGCCTGTGCTTCGTGGAGAACCTGCTCGACGCGGCCCTGCTCGCGCTCGAGCACGATGACGCGCCGGGGCGGGCGTTCAATGTCAGCGACGGCCTGGGTGTGACCTGGAGGGAGTTCACCGACGGCCTCGCCGAGGGCCTCGGGTGCTCCAGGGTCAGGTGGAGCGTTCCCTACTGGGCCGCCAACGGGGTGGGCACCTCGCTGGAGCACGGCTACCGGCTGTTGCGGCGGACCACGGGTGCGACGGTCCGGCCGCTCCTCTCCCGTCAGGCGGTTCAGGTGCTCGGCCGCGATCAGAGTTTCAGCAGCGCCCAAGCCCGGGAGCTCTTGGGCTGGGAGCCGCGGGTCGACTACGTCTCCGGTCTGCAGGCCACGCTCACGTGGCTGAAGAGCGAGTACCTGGACTGAGCGTGCAGATCGGGCCGTTCGCAATCGAGCGCTTCTACGAGCGCTGGGAGTTCCGCGCCGAGCTGATGCTGTCGAGCAGCGACTGCGAGTCGCGCACCGTTGACGACCTGCTGGCGCTCGAGCCCGACGCGCGCGAGCGGCTGCTGGCGATGCGTCTGGGCTACACCGAAGTGCCGGGCTCCGAGGAGCTGCGGCTGGCGATCGCCGGCGGGTACGAGCGGGCCGGCGCCGAGGACGTGCTCACGCTGGCGGCGGCCGAGGAGGGGATCTTCCTCGTCTACCACGCCCTCGTGGAACCCGGCGACCACGTGATCGTGGAGGCGCCCTGCTACGGCTCGGCGATCGAGCTGGCCCGCAGCGCGGGCGCGCGCGTGAGCCTGTGGCGGCGGCGCCACGAGGACGGCTGGGCGCACGACCTCGAGCAGCTCGAGGGCCTGCTCGCCGACGGTGCACGACTGATCTACATCAACAGCCCCCACAACCCCACCGGCATGCAGATGACGCGGGCGACCTACGACCGCGTGCTGGCGCTCGCCGCCGAGCGCTCGGCGATCGTGTTCAGCGACGAGGTCTATCGGGGGCTGGAGCACGATCCGGCCGACGCGCTGCCGGCGGCATGCGACGCCTACGAGCGGGCCATCTCGCTGGGCACGGTGTCGAAGGCGCACGGCCTACCGGGGCTCAGAATCGGCTGGCTGGCAGGTCGCGAGCCGGGCCTGCTCGAGCGCGTCAGGGAGCTGAAGCTGTACACGACGATCTGCTCCAGCGCGCCGAGCGAACTGCTCGTGGCGCTGGCCCTGCGCCACGCGGGCGCCCTGATCGAGCAAAACCGAGCCCTGATCCTGCGCAACCTGCCGCTGCTGGACGACTTCATCGCCCGCCGCGGCGAGCTGCTGGAGTGGCAGCGTCCGGTCGCCGGTCCGATCGGCTTCGCGCGGATGTCCCAGGAGCCCGACGTGCAGGGCTGGTGTGAACGCACGGCCGAGCGCTGCGGGGTGCTGGTGCTGCCCGGCTCGGTCTACGAGCAGCCCGACCACGTGCGCTTCGGGTTCGGCCGCGCCAACTTCCCCGAGGCCCTGGAGCGCCTGGACGGCTACCTCGGTTGACGCCTAGAGCACCTTCGACAGGAACGCCCGCGTGCGCTCGTGTCTGGGGTTGTCGAGGAGCTCGTCGGGAGGGCCGGTCTCGACGACCACGCCCGCGTCCATGAACACGACGCTGTCGGCGACCCCCCTCGCGAAGCCGAGCTCGTGGGTCACGACGATCATCGTCATCCCGTCGCGGGCGAGCTGCTGCATCACCGCGAGCACCTCGCCCACCAGCTCCGGGTCGAGCGCGGAGGTGGGCTCGTCGAACAGCATCAGCTTGGGTTCCATCGCCAGCGCACGCGCGATCGCCACGCGCTGCTTCTGCCCGCCGGAGAGCTGGGCGGGATAGCTGTCGGTCTTGTCCTCCAGCCCCACGCGTGTGAGCAGGTCGGTCGCCTGCCGCAGGGCCCGCTCGCGCGGGACCTTCTTGACGCGGATCGGCGCGCAGGTGATGTTGTCGAGCGCGGTCATGTGCGGGAACAGGTTGAAGTGCTGGAACACCATCCCGATCTCGGAGCGCTTGCGTGCGATCTCCGCTTCGGGAAGGTGGTGGAGCGTGTCGCCCTTCTCGCGGTAGCCCACGAGCTCCCCGTCCACCAGCAGCCGCCCGGAGTTGATCGGCTCGAGGTGGTTGATGCAGCGCAGGAAGGTCGACTTGCCCGACCCCGACGGCCCCAGCAGGCACATCACCTCGCCCGCCATCACCTCGAGCGTGATCCCCTTCAACACCTCGTTCCGGCCGAAGCGCTTGTGGACGCCTTCGGACTTCACCATCGGCTGGGCCATCAGTAGCCGTGGCGGAAGGACAGCACGCCGCCGCGCACCCGCTGCCACATCGTGGGCCCGAGGACATCACTCCCGCGGCCGTAGTAACGCTCGAGGTAGCCCTGGCCCACGTAGAGCAGGCTCGTGCAGGCGAGGTACCAGACGCTGACCGTGAGCAGCAGCGGAATCACCTTGTAGTTGACCGCGTAGATCAGTTCGGCCGAGTAGAGCAGCTCGGTGACCGTGATCACGCTCGCCAGCGAGGAGGTCTTGAGCATCGAGATGGTCTCGTTGCCGGTCGGCGGAATGATCACGCGCATGGCCTGCGGCAGCACGATCGTGCGGAGCGTCTGCAGGCGCGACATCCCCAGCGACAGGGCCGCGTCGGACTGGCCTTTGTCGACCGAGATCATGCCGGCGCGCACGATCTCGGCCATGTAGGCGCCCTCGTTCAGACCGAGTCCCAGGATCGCGGCCCGGAACGGGGTGATCAGGGTGTTGGCGTCCGCGTGGATGAACGACGGGCCGAACGGGATCCCGAGGTTGAGCTTCGGGTAGAGCGCGGCGACGTTGTACCAGAACAGCAGCTGTACGAGCACGGGTGTGCCGCGGAAGAACCAGATGTATAGCCAGCTCGAGCTCGACACCAGCGGGTTCGCCGACAGTCGCATCACGGCCAGCAGCACCCCGAGCACGATCCCGACCGCCATCGCGATCACGGTCAGCTCGATCGTCACCTTCAATCCTTCGAGGATCCGTTCGTCGAACAGGTATTCGCCGACGATCCCCCATTCGAAGTGCGGGTTGCTGACGACCGAGCGCACGAGCGCGAGGCCGATCACGAAGATCACCGCCGCCGCCACCCAGCGGCCGGGATGGCGGACCGGGACGGCCCTTATGTCGTCTGGCCGTCTGTCGGTGTCGGTGGCCCCCGACGAGGTCACCGCGCCGGGCTCAGCTCTTCGCCTGGTTTATCCCCGGGTTGCTGATCGCGCCGTTTTGCACTCCCCACCGGGTGAGGATGCGCATGTATTCGCCGTTGGCCATCAGCACTTTGAGCGCGGCCAGCGTCGGTTCGGTCATGCCGGTTCCCTTCGGGAACGCGAGTCCGTACGGCGCCGATGCGAGGGTCGGCCCCACGACATTGAGGGCCCCGTTGGACTGCTTGACCGCGTACGCGACCACGGGAGAGTCCGCCATGCCGAGTTCCGCGCGTCCGCTCGAGACCGCGAGGTTGGCGCCGTTCTGGGTCGGGAACACGAGCAGCGTGGCGGTCTTCTTGCCTTCCTTGCTGCACTTGGCGGACTGGGCCTTGACTTCTTCTTCCTCGGTGGTGCCCTTCTCGACCGCCACCGATTTGCCGCACAGGTCCGAGAGCGAGCTGATCGTCGGGTTCGACGAGCTCTTCGCGTAGAACGATTCGCCGGCCGTGAAGTAGGTCACGAAGTCGACGGTCTTCTGGCGTTCCTTGGTGTCGGTGAACGAGGACGCGCCGAGGTCGTACTTGCCGGCCGCCAGCCCCGGGATGATCGTGTTGAAGGTCGCGTTGATGACCTGCGCCTTCAGTCCCATGACGGTCGCCAGGGCGTTGACCAGGTCGGGGTCCATGCCGATCACGGTGTGGCCGTCGGAGGCGATGAACTCGTTCGGGGCGTAGGTCGCGTCAGCGGCGACGGTGAGGGTGCCTTTCGATTTGATCGCCGCAGGCACCTGGGCGGCGATGCTCGCATCGGTGGTGATCGTGGGGGACGTCGAGGAGGTCGTGCCGGTCGTCGAGCTGCTGCTGGTGTTGCTGCTGCCGCATCCCGCCAGGGCCAGCACGGCCAGGGCCGTCGCACCGACGGCGGAGAGGAGCTTGGGCATGGTCGTGGACCCCCTGGGGGTGGAGATGGGCACGGGTGGCGGAGCGCCCCGATTATACGGCTGCGAACGGCCGGGATTACGGGTTGTGGCGGCTCGCGGGTCGCGCCGGGCGCGGCGCGGCGATCGGTTTACGGGGCCGGGGCTCGAGGCCCCCGGTGCGCCCTCGCGGCGTCAGGTCGCTCCGACTTCGGACAGGTCCCGGGTGCTGGCGATGTGGTGGAACTTGACGTCGGGCGGCGCGGTGATCGTCGCCGGTATCGCCTGCATGAACTCCGCGATGTGGGACGTGCGGAAGTGCTCCTGGAGCGCCTCCTCGCCCTCCCACTCCTCGACGAACACGAAGCGGTTGGGCTGCTCGGTGTCCTCGAACACGCGGTAGTCGATGCAGCCGGGCTCTTGACGGGAGGCCGCGGCGACCTTCTGCGCCACCTCGACCAGCTGGGCTCGTTTCGAGGGGTCGGTGCTGACCCTTCCGACGACGACGATCATCTCACCGCTCTCCTTCCGGTTGTGGACAGGCGCTCGCGCGCGCGTGTGTGTCAGACAGGCGCTCTCGCCCGCGCGTGTCACAGACCCTATCGGCGTCGGCGCCGCCCGAGCTCGGCCCTGACCGCGAACGCGACTGCCAGCATGCCCCAGATCACGGCTACGGCGAGCAGGCCTTGCGTCGCCGCGAGGACAGTGATCAAGAGCGAGCCGAGTCCGGCGCCGATCGAGAAGGCGATATTCGCCATGAAGAGATGATCGCGCCGGGCGGGAGGATCCGTACGAACCCCCGCCGCGCAGCCCTGCGGATCGGCTCGCGCTGACGGGCACCCCGCGTCGCACGTCTCCCGCGAGAAGGGTCGTTCGAGGTTCACCCGCAGCGCCTAGAGTTGGCTCATGAGCGGCCACCTGATCGGCTCCTCGGGCCCCCACATCTCGCTCGCGCGCAAGCGGCCCGCCGAGCGCGGTCAGCTTCGGATCGGGCTCGTGCAGGAGCGCTGGCACCCGGACCCGGACGACCACCGGGAAGCGCTCGCTGCCGGGATCCGCAGCGCGGCCGATCAGGGTGCCCAGCTCGTCTGTCTGCAGGAGCTGACCCTGAGCCGCTACTTCGCCGTGGACCCGGGTGGGCCGAAGGCCGCCCGTGCCGAGCCCGAGGATCTCCCCGGCGGGCCCACGTACGAGTTCGCGGCGCAGCTCGCCGCGGAGACGGGTGTCCACGTGCACGCGTCGCTGTACGAGCGCGCCCTGGATGAGCACGAGGACGGGCTCGGCTACAACACCGCGATCATCGTCGCCCCCGATGGTGAGCTCCTGGCGCGTACGCGCAAGCTGCACATCCCGGTCACCGCGGGCTACCACGAGGACCGCTACTTCCGCCCCGGGCCCGCCGAGGGTGACCCCTACCCCGTGATCGAGCTGCAGGACGCGCGGCTGGGGCTGCCGACGTGCTGGGACCAGTGGTTCCCGGAGGTCGCGCGCGCCTACAGCCTCGAGGGCGCCGACGTCCTGGTCTACCCGACCGCGATCGGCTCCGAGCCCGACCACCCCGATTTCGACACGCAGCCGCTGTGGGAGCAGGTGATGCTCGGCAACGCGATCGCCAACGGCGTGTTCGTCGTCGCCGTCAACCGCATCGGAGAGGAGCCGCCGCTGCGCTTCTATGGCTCCTCGTTCATCTGTGACCCATACGGACGCAAGCTCGTGCAGGCTCCGCGCGACGAGCCCGCCGTGCTGGTCGCCGAGCTCGACCTCGACCAGCGCCGGGACTGGCTCGAGCTGTTTCCGTTTCTCGACGCGCGCCGCCCCGAGGTCTACCGGCGGCTGGTCGAAGACCGGGCAGCGAGGGTCGGCGAGCGGGTGACGAAGGCGGCTAGCCCGCGGCCCGCCGGGTGGCGAGCTGGCGGTCGGGACGGCCCACCGCAACCTCGGAAGCGCCCTCAGGCAACTTGATCGACCTCCACACCCACATCCTCCCGGGCCTCGACGACGGGGCGCTCGACCTCTCGGACAGCCTCGTGATGGCACGGGTCGCCGCCGCCGACGGCATCTCGGTGGTCTGTGCCACGCCGCACGTACGCGGCGACCACGACGTTCACATCGAGGAGCTGCCCGAACGGCGGCACGAGCTGCAGCGGGTTCTCGACGACGCCGGGATCGACCTGCGCGTCGCTCCGGGCGGCGAGGTGTCGGCCGTGGTCGCCGACTCGCTCGGCGAGCGACACCTGCGTGAGGTGTGCCTCGGTGAGGGCGACTGGGTGCTGGTCGAGCCGGCCCCGGGCCCGATCACCGGAGAGTTGCTTGCGCTCGTAGAGCGTCTCGCGGGCCGCGGCGCACGGACTGTCGTGGCACACCCCGAGCGCCACGCCGGCCCGGACTTCGAGGTCGCCCTGCGCGGGTTGTGCGAGCGAGGCTGTCTGCTGCAGTGGACCGCCGACTTCCTCGCCACCAGGGACGGGGGGTCGGAAGACCTCGTCGCCAGGCTGGCTGTGGAGGGGCTCGTCCACCTGCTCGCGAGCGACGCCCACTCCTCCCACGGCGGGCGACCGCTTCAGCTCAGCCCGGGCGCGGAGCGGCTGCGGGAACTCGGCCTGCCGGAGCTCGCCTCATGGAGCGTCGAAGACGGCCCCGGGGCGGTTCTTCGTGGGGGGCCGGTCGCGCCTCCTGGCCCACACTGAGCATTCCACGGTGGCGTCGAGCGATCAGTCGAGGGGCCAGGATCCGAGCGTCACCTTCCCGGCCAGCTCTTCGACCACCTCGCGGGAGGCGCGACCGATGCCACGACGCAGGAAGTTGGCCGCGCCACCCGCGGCACCCAGCACGAGCGCCTCGCGCAGGTCGTCGTGTGCAGCCCACACCGCAGCCAGGGCCCCCAGCATGGCGTCGCCGCAGCCTTCCCGAAAGCCGTGCTCGAACCGCGGCGGGGCAAGCTCCAAGGCCTCATCCCCGTCGAGTACCAGGGCGGGCAGCTCACCACGTGTGACGATCACGCACCGGGCGCCCGCGTCGAGGACGGCGCGCGCGGCGGCCAACAACCGGGCCGGCTCGGACACGTCCCCACGTACGAACTCGGCGAGCTCCCAGTCGTTGATCTTCACCAAATCGGGCTCGCCCTCGAGCGCAGAGTCCAGCCGCGGCGAGGACAGGTCCACGAGCGTCCTCGCCCCGGCCGCGCGCGCGTCGGCGACGAGGTCGCGGTAGACCTCGAGCGGAAGCGAATCGCCCGGCATCGGGTTGGTCACGACCAGCCACCCGCAGCTTGCTGCGTGGGAGATCGAAAGCGAGCACAACTCGTCAAGCTCGTGTCTGCCCGGGGGATCGCTCATCGTGATCGCCACGAGCTCCCTCTTGTTAGCGCGGCGGTCCACGACGTAACACCCGCTCGGGCTCACCGCGTCCACGAGATGGGTCGCGGGGCCCACCGCCTCGGCCAGCAGCTGGCGCAACAGGCGCCCGGGCTCGCCTCCGAGCAGCCCGCAGAAGATCGGCTTGGCGCCCAGGCAGCGCGCCATCGTCGCCACCCACACCCCTTGCCCGCCGGCATGGAAATGAACGCTCTGGCGCTCCGGGCCCTCTGCCTCGATCGTGACGGTCAACAGGGGGTGGGGCGCGAACAGGGCTACGGCGGGTTCGTGCGCGGATGCGGGCGAGCCGCCCCGACCGCCCGTCTCGAGCTCAACCACTGGCGGTGGCCATCACGCGGCCTGTCGCGAGAGCCGGGAGGCGCGGAGCGCGCGTTCGACGTCGGTGATCGAGACCAACCCGACCGGTACTCCCAGGTCGTCAACGACCACGCGCCCGGCCGGCGCGCGTAAACGCCGCCCGCGCCATCAGCTCGATCAGGTCATCGTCCTCGCCGACGATCAACCCGATGTCCCGATCGGCCGCCTCCGCAGCCGTCCCCTCGACACGGGCGGTGACCGCACGGGACTGCATCCGGGCGAGGGTAAGCAACCCGAGCGCGCGACCGAGCTCGTCCACCACCGGGAAGGACGTGTAGCGGTAGGCCATGAAGTAGTTCGTCGCGGTCTCGGCGAGGGGTGTGTCGCCCGGGATGCTCACGACCGGACTGGACATGAGCTTGCGTACGTGCACGCCCGACAGAGCTGCCTGCAGCTCGGCGCCCGCGGCCTGCTGCCCGGCCGCCATCACGATGAACAGGCCGATCACCGACAGCCACAGCCCCATCGGGGCGCCCGCCAGCAGCTCGAGCAGGCCGAGGCCGATCATCAGATAGCCGAAGCCGCGTCCGATGGTCGCAGCCGTCTCCGTGGCGGGCTCGATCTCACCGCTGCGGCGCCAGAGCAACGCGCGCAGCACGCGGCCGCCGTCGAGCGGAAACGCGGGCAGCATGTTGAGCACGAATATGGCCGCGTTGACGTACGCCTGGTATTCGATCAGCGCACTCACTGCCCGCGGCGTTGAGGGTGGCAGCAGCAGCGTCGCCACGCCGAAGCAGGCCGCGACCACAGCCGTGATCGCGGGCCCCGCGAGCGCATAGCGCAGTTCGTCCCCGGGTTGGTGGGCCTCGCCGCGCATCCTCGACACGCCGCCGAGCAGCCATAGGTCGATCTCTTCGACCTCGATGCCGTGCCTGCGCGCGACGATCGCGTGGCCGAACTCGTGGGCGAGGATGCTGGCGAACAGCAGCAGCACGCTCGCCAGCCCGAGCGCGTAGGAGGTCGCGGGGCTGACGCCGTGGACGGCTTCGGGGAAGTACGAGCTCCCGAGCGCGTACGTGAACAGCGCCACGATCGCCAGCCACCACGGGCTCACTCCGACCGGTATTCCGGCGATGCGGGCTATGCGATAGCTGCGTCCGGGCATCTTCTCCTCACCCCAAGCTAGAGATCGCGGCGCACGTCGGCATCCGGGCTTATGCCGGATGACGGAGGCGCTCGATACGGACGGACACGGTGGGCGAGCCCGATTCGGAGCGGCGAGCGTCTGACCGAGCAGCGGCAGCGACCAGGCGCAGTTAGGTGGAAAGCCGCCGCGGAGGACGTGGTTTACCCCAATGACGCCGCGCTCTGGCGGACCTAGGGTGAACACCGCGATGAAGGCTCATGCCGTCCACATGTCACCGGAGCAGGTTGCGAAGACCATCGTTCTTCACGACGGCCGCGCCTACGTGATCGTTGCGGTCACGGCAAGCGACCGCCTGATGGTCGACCCGCGCGAGGTGGTGCGGATCTCGGCCGCCACCGTCGCCGACATCCGCGAAGAGTGAGCACGCAACTCCCCACCCTCCCCCTGGGCGAGCACGAGGTGCTCGCGGCGCTGCGCACCGAGGCGCACCCGCTGACGGGCGACGGGCGAGACTACGACGCACTGATGGCGCTGGTCGGGCGACGCGAGCATCGTGCTGCTGGGCGAGGCCAGCCACGGCACGCACGAGTTCTACCGCGAGCGCGCGCGCATCACGCGGCGCCTGATCACCGAGCACGGCTTCACGGCGGTGGCGATCGAGGGCGACTGGCCCGACGCCTACCGCGTCAATCGCTACGTGCAAGGAGATGGCCGGGATCGAGACGCCGAGGAGGCGCTGCGCGGCTTCGCGCGCTTTCCGACCTGGATGTGGCGCAACGCCGACGTGCTCGACTTCGTCGGCTGGCTGCGCACGTTCAACGAGCGCCGCCATCACACCGCTCGCAAGGTCGGCTTCTACGGGTTGGATCTCTACAGCCTCGGTGCCTCGATGGAGGCGGTGATCGGCTACCTGGACGTGCAGGACCCGCAGGCAGCCAAGCGCGCACGCGCGCGCTACGAGTGCCTGCAGCCGTATGCCGGCGATGCCGCGGACTACGGACAGGCGGTGCTGCTGGGCGTTGACGAGCCGTGCCGCCGGCACGTGATCGAGCAGCTCGTCGAGCTGCGCCGGCGCGCCGGCGAGTACCTCGCGCGCGACGGCGTGGCGGCCGAGGACGAGTACTTCTTCGCCGAGCAGAACGCGGCCATCGTGGCCAACGCGGAGGAGTATTACCGCACCATGTTCGGCGACCGTGCCGGCTCCTGGAACCGGCGCGACCGCCACATGGCCGACACGCTCGACCACCTGCTCGCCCACCTGGACCGTCACGGCGGCACGGCGAAGGTGGTCGTGTGGGCGCACAACTCACACGTGGGCGACGCGCGCGCAACAGAGATGGGGACGCGCGGCGAGCTCAACATCGGTCAGCTCGTGCGAGAGCGTCACGGGCACGATGCCGTCAGCGTCGGCTTCACGACGTACTCGGGCACGGTCACCGCCGCTTCCGACTGGGGCGCGGACGCCGAGCGAAAGCGCGTGCGCCGGGCGCTACCCGACAGCTACGAGGCGCTCATGCACGCCACCCACCTACCCGCCTTTCTGCTCTGCCCGCTCGCCACCGGGAAGGGTGGCCGCGCGCTGCGCGAGCCTCGCCTGGAGCGCGCGATCGGCGTGATCTACAGGCCCGACACCGAACGCCAGAGCCACTGGTTCGGGGCCAGCGTGGCACGACAGTACGACGCGCTCGTACACATCGACTCCACGCGCGCGGTCGAGCCGCTCGAGCGCACCCGCGCATGGGAGCTGGGCGAGCCCCCCGAGACCTACCCCAGCGGGCTCTGAGGAACATGACCGTCCCGCTCGAGCCTACGGCGACGTGATCGCCCCGGCCCGGCTCGAGCCGCTCGTCGGCATGTGCAATCCCCGCGACCCTCGCGCACCCTTGCTCGATCCACTACCACGAGGTCTCGGCCGGTCGCCGCACGCCATCACGGACGCGCTCCTGGGCGACCGTGGGGAGACGATGGCATGCCCGTGAGGACCGGTGCAGTCACCAGGCTCGACGACCCGCCGTTCGTCCTGGCGCCCCCCGGACGCGTCTTCCACGATCGAACAGATGCCGGTGAACGGCTCGCGGCGCTGCTCACACCGTTCCGCGCCGAACGGCCGGTCGTCGTTGGGATGCCGCGGGGCGGCGTGCCCGTCGCCGCCGAGATCGCGCGGGCACTAGACGCGCCCCTCGACGTGGTCATGGTGCGCAAGATCGGCGCACCGCGGAACCCGGAGTACGCGCTCGGCGCGGTCGCCGAGGGTGGCGCGCACGTGCTCAGCCGTGAGACGGCACGCGCTCTCGGACTGTCCGAAGCGGACCTGCAGACGCTGAGGAGGAAGACCGAACGTGAGCTCTCCGAGCGGATTCGGCGCTACCGGGGCGCTCGTGAGCCGCTCGCCGTCGCGGGACGCACCGTGATCCTGGTCGACGACGGTCTCGCGACGGGCCGCTCCGCGCAAGCGGCGATCCAGGCGGTGCGCGACCGTGGAGCGGCGCGCGTGATCCTCGCGGTGCCCGTCGCTGCGCCGGAGTCCGTCGAGGCGCTTCGCGGAGTAGCGGACGAGATCGTGTGCGTCGAGATGCCCGAGGACCTGTGGGCCGTCGGCGTCTGGTACGAGGACTTCCGCCCTACCTCCGACGAGGAGGTCGTATCCCTGCTCGCTGAACTGGGACAACGTGGCCGCGAAGGCAGTGAGCGACATGGCTCGATCACTGCGCGTGGCGCCGTGGTGCCCTCTGCGGGCGCACCGGCCGTGCGGGAGCTGAGCATCGTGCTCGGTCCGAGGCTCGCGCTGAGTGGCGACATGACCGTCCCGGCGGACGCGCGCGGAGTAGTTGCATTCGCGCACGGCAGCGGCTCCAGCCGCCTGAGCCGACGCAACCGCGCCGTCGCAAATGAGCTCGTCGGGGCGGGCTACGCGACGCTGCTGTTCGACCTCCTGACTCCTCGCGAGGAGCTGGACCGTGCCAACGTCTTCGACATCCCGCTGCTCGCCGCGCGCCTGGTTTCAGTGACGGAGTGGCTCGAGCAGCAAGACGTCGTCGCCGCGTGCCCGCTCGCCTACTTCGGCGCCAGCACCGGCGCCGCCGCGGCCCTCACCGCCGCGGCCCGGCTCGGCGACCGTGTGCACGCGGTGGTCTCCCGCGGCGGACGTCCCGACCTCGCAGAAGGCCTGGCCGCGGTGCGTGCGCCGACGCTGCTGATCGTAGGGGGCGCCGACCACCAGGTGCTCGAGCTCAACCGCACCGCGCAGCGGCAGCTGCACTGCCCAAACGAGCTCACGATCGTGCCCGGTGCCACGCACCTCTTCGAGGAGCCCGGCGCCCTCGCGCAGGTGGGCCGCCTGGCGATCGACTGGCTCGGGTGCCACCTCACACCCGGGCGCCGGACCGAGCTCCACGCGACACAGAACTAGCCGGAGGGGCAGCTCGCTGGCTCCCTGAGGCGTCCGGACCACGCGCGCCCCGAGCGACTTCGACGACAAAAATGCCGGAGGTGTCGATTTTGGCCGACCTCGTTCGACGTGTCGGTAGAAACCACCATCCACGACAAGGAGACACAAATGCGCTTCATGGTTCTGGTCCCCGGGAACCCCGAATCCGAGGCGGGCGTGATGCCCAGCACCGACGCCCTGGGGGCGATGACGAAGTACAACGAAGAGCTCGTCAAGTCGGGCGTGATGCTGGCCGGCGAGGGCTTGCACCCGACCTCGAGGGGCGCGAAGGTCCGCTTCAACGGCAATGAGCGCACCGTGATCGACGGCCCGTTCACCGAGGCCAAGGAGATCGTCGCGGGGTACTGGGTGTGGGAATGCGCGTCCCGGGACGAGGCGATCGAGTGGCTCAGGCGAGCGCCGTTTGACGGCGGTGTGGAGATCGAGCTTCGCCAGATCTTCGAGGCCGATGACTTCGGCGAGCAGCTGACGCCCGAGCTGCGCGAGGCCAACCAGCGGCTGCGCCAGCAGACAACGCAGAACTAGACGCGTGACGGAGTCGGCCACCCATCGTGCGATCGACGCCGTCTGGCGGATCGAGTCGGCCCGGTTGATAGCCGGGCTGACTCGCATCGTTCGCGACGTGTCGGTGGCCGAGGATCTGGCTCAGGACGCGCTCGTCGCCGCGCTCGAACAGTGGCCTGAGTCGGGGATCCCGAACAAGCCGGGCGCCTGGCTGATGGCTACGGCCAAGCACCGGGGCATCGACGCCCTGCGCCGACGCGTCACACTCGAGCGCAAGCACGAGCTGATCGGGCGCGAGTTGGAAACGCTCGAGCAGCTCGACCGCCCCGACCTCGCTGCGGAGGTCGATGACGTTCAGGACGACGTGCTGCGCCTGATCTTCATGACGTGTCATCCGGTGCTGTCCCCGGAGGCGCGGGTTGCACTGACGCTGCGTCTGCTCGGTGGCCTGTCGACGCCTGAGATCGCCCGCGCGTTTCTGGTCTCCGAGGGCACGGTCGCGCAACGCATCGTTCGCGCCAAGCGCACACTCTCCGAGGCACGGGTCCCGTTTGAGCTCCCCGGGATCGACGAGCTCGCCGAGCGTCTGTCGGCGGTGCTCGCGGTGATCTACCTGGTGTTCAACGAGGGCTACGCGGCGACCGCCGGGGAGCATTGGGTCCGTCCAGCCCTATGCGAGGACGCTCTGCGCCTCGGCAGGATCCTCGCGGCGCTGATGCCCCGCGAGGCCGAGGCCCAGGGCCTGCTCGCCCTGATGGAGCTGCAGGCCTCGCGCTTGCGGGCGCGGGTCGGGCCCGATGGGGAGCCGGTGCTGCTCGCCGATCAGGATCGGGCGCGCTGGGATCACCTGCTCGTACAACGCGGCCTCGCCGGGCTGCGGCGCGCCGAACAGCTCAGCGGCGCCCTCGGCCCGTACACGCTGCAGGCGGCGATCGCCGCCTGTCACGCGCGAGTAGGGAGCGTCGAGGAGACCGACTGGCCGCGAATCGTCGCGCTCTACGACGGGCTGGCGGCGCTCACCGGCTCCCCGGTCGTGGAGCTCAACCGCGCGGTGGCCGTGACGATGGCCTTCGGTCCCGAGGCCGGGCTCGAGCTGGTCGATTCGCTGGCCGATGAGCCCGCATTGCGTGGCTACCACCTGTTGCGCAGCGTGCGCGGCGACATCCTCGTGCGCCTGGGGCGGCTCGCCGAGGCCCGCGAGGAATTCGAGCGGGCGGCCGAGCTGTGCGCCAACGATCGCGAGCGCGAGCTGCTGCTCTCACGCGCGGTCGCCTGTGATGCGTAGGGAGCCCGCTGTACTCAGTGGGTAGTTCTCCCAGGGCACGCAGTGGATACGCGCGGATGTCGCGCGACGGTCCCTCGCGTGAGGATGCCGGTTGTGTACAAGTACGTGATCGCTGTGGTTCTGATCGCCGTCATCGCACCGGCTGCCGGCGCTGGCGCGGCAGCACCCGCTGCCCACTGGTGCCGGCAAGGAGACCCTCGGCTCTATGCGTCTGCCGATACGACGTGCGCGCTTGCCGGCGACGTAATCACGGACTACGTGAATGTCTGCCACGGGTCGAGCAACTGTCAGATACGGGTTGGCTCACCGACTCCGCACATCCGCTACGCGATCACATGCAATCGCCACGGCGGCCGCTACACGGGCACGATCTTCTGTAAAGGGCCGGCGGACACGGGCATCTGGACGCGCTTCTCGGATCTCGTCTAGACAGGGCGCTCCCGCGCTGGTCGGGGAGCGCCCTCGGCCGGGACGCCGGGATCGGCGGGCTCCCGCGAACACGTGCCCGAGCGGAAAGCGGTCGATTTACAGGTACTTCGATGGAGCTAGCCGGGCTCGAACCGGCGACCTCCTGGGTGCGATCCAGGCGCTCTCCCAACTGAGCTATAGCCCCTGGGGTCCCGGCTTCCCCGCCGAGGGCTCCGGGTGGCAGCAAGTGTAGTGCCCGCCATGCGTGGATTCGCAACCGCGCGGCTGGCTCGGCCGCGGGGGTCTGCCTCGGGAGGTCGTCCGACGCGTCGCTAAGGTTTCGCCCAAGTTCATGGGATCGCTTGAAGAGGCCATCCGCGAACACCTGGCGCTGCAGCGCCGCCGTGGTGGAGACCCGCGCGAGATCGCGCTGGCCGAGCGCGAGGCGCTCGAGCCGCTGGTGCCCGGACAGACACCCGACTGGGCCCAGGGCCCAGCGCTGTTCGACCACGAACAGCCCGCCCAGCCCGAGCCGCTGCCCTCCGGACGCCCGCTGGTGGAGCCCGCCCAGCAGCCGGCCCGACAGTTCGTCGAGGAGTTCGTCGAGCCGCTGGCGCCGTTGGCCGCCCAGGAGACCGCGCTGCCGGATGGCCCGCCGCTCGTCCAAGACCCCGTGCCACAGCTGGGCGAGGCCGGCGCCCTGGATCAGGAGACCGCCGAACTGGACATGAGCGCCGTCCTCGGCCTGGCCGAAGAGTCGGCCGAACCCAAGCTCGATCGCCTCGCCGGGGATCGGGGCGTGCCCGAGTTCGGACCCGTGCGCGCCCAGCGGATCATCCCGGACCCCGCCGCCCCGGGCGCGGGCGCCGAGGACTTCGAGTGGGAGATCCCGGGCGTCTCGCGGTCGTCCGGCGCGGGCGCCTGAGCAGCCGCCCGCTCGCAGAGCCCGTTTACAGCCGCCGGGATTACGGGTAACGCCAAGGCTGCGCCGGCCCCGCAGGCGGCATCCCAAAAGGGGGGGAGTGCAGGCGCTGATCGGTCCAACCCGCCGCCGCGAAAGGTGCAGCAGATGATCCTTCCCGTGACACAGGGCTCCCGGCGGGGCCCGCTCGCCGGCCGCCGGCGCCCGGCGTCAGCCGTGTTCCTCATATCCGCCCTCGCCGCCTCGCTGCTGGCGCTGGCGCCGGTGTCCGAAGCCCTGGCGCGGACCCGCAAACATGTGCCGAAAGTGCTGCTCGTGGGCGAATACCACGGCAAGAAGGGCAAGTACAGCTCGATCCAGGAAGCTCGAACGCGGCCAAGGAAGGTGACTGGATCCTGATCGGGCCGGGTGACTACAAAGAGGCGAGCGCCCAGACGGTCGCCGGCGGCATGGGCGACGACCGGGCCCCGGCCGACATCCTCGTCACGACGCCGAACATCCACATCCGCGGGATGGATCGCAACTCGGTGATGATCGACGGCACCAAGCCCGGCTCGCCGGAGTGCAGCCCGGCCGAAGGGGACCAGACCTTCGGAGCTCCCCAGGAAGGCGCCTACCAGGGCAACAACGGCGTGGTCGTCTACAAGGCGAGCGGTGTCACGCCTGCAGAACTTCTCCACCTGCAACTTCCTCGGCTCCAACGCCGGCGGCGACTCGGTCTGGTTCGACGGCGGAGGTGCGACCGGCAAACAGGAAATCGGCTCCTGGCTGGGCGAATACCTGAGCTCTACCTCGACCTACTGGGGCGGGGTCGAAAAGCCCTCCGACGAGTACGGCATCTACGCCTCCAACACCACCGGACCCGGCTACTTCGTGCACACCTACGCCAACAACATGTCCGACTCGGGCTACTACATCGGCGCGTGCCCGGACTGCAACGCCACCATCGACGACGGCACCGCCGAAGGCAACGACCTCGGCTACTCGGGCTCGAACTCCGGCGGACACGTGGTGATCGAGAACTCGCTCTTCAAGAACAACGAGGAGGGCGTCGCCACGCAGAGCCAGAACAACGACGACGCGCCATCCCCGCAGGACGGCCTCTGCCCGGAAGGCAAGGCCAACCCGAGCCCGCCCCCCGGCGCCCAGCGCAAGGACATCTGCTGGGTGATGATCCACAACCGCGTGATCGAAAACAACAACGGGGCCACACCCACGAGTGGCAGCGCGCCCGGGTCTGGTGGGCACCGGCATGACGATCGCGGGCGGCCGCAACGACCTCGTGGCCGACAACACCTTCGCCGGCAACGGCGCCTGGGGGATCCTGCTGACTCCCGTATCCGGGCCTCGAAGAAGTGCCCCCGCCGCAGATCCCGGCCGAAGACGACTGCCGCGGTGGCATCAAAGCGGGCGAAGGCGAAAGTGAAACGTGTGACTACGAGCCCTACGAAAACGAGGTCGAGGGCAACACGTTCTCCGCCAACGGCAGCTTCGGGAACCCCTCCAACGGGGACATCGGCGAAGTCGCCGAGCCCGTCCCGGGCACCGAGAACAACTGCTGGCACGGCAACGTCGAGGAAGCGGGCGGGGAACCGAGCAGCGAACCGCCCCTGATCCAGACCACCCACGGCACCTGCGAACAGCCGAACACCGGCGGCGAGCCCACCACCAGCGTGCTCGCCGTGCAGGCCGCGTGTGACTCGCAGCTCGTCACGAACTGCCCGTCGGTCCCGGGTGAGGAATACCCACGCAGCGAAGACGTGCAGCTGCTCCCGCTGCCCGAACAGGAGACGATGCCCAACCCGTGCGAAGGGGTTCCACGCCTGCACAACCGCTGGTGCCGGCGGGGACAACCCATCCGCGAACGGTAGGCCGCAGCGGGATCCGCGCCGGCGCGGCGACCCGAGCCCCCGGGGTCACCGCGCCGGCCGCCGCCGGGCTGGATACTTGGCGGAGTGTCCGAGGAGAACGTGGAGGTCGTTCACCGGCTGTATGCGGCCTGGCAGCGCGACGGCTTCGGGGTGGTGCCCGAGCTGATGGATCCGGCGATCGAGTACGTGAACCCGAGCTATGCGGTCGAGCCCGGCGTCCGCCGGGGGTATGAGGGCTTCGCCGCTGCGGCGGAGGCAGTCACCAGCGTGTACGGCGACTACGAAGTCAGCGATCCCGAGCTGCAGGACCTCGGGGGGCGGGTGCTCGTGCGCGCCCGCGTGAGGACACGCAGCCACGGCAATGCCGTCCCGATCGAGGCCGAGCGTGGCTACGTGTTCGAGGTGCGCGACGGCAAGGTGTTCCGCTTCGCCTGGTTCAACGACCCGGCCGACGCACTCGAGTACGCCCGCCGCTGAGCGGGCCGCGTCGCCCTCCACAGCTCGTACGCCGCTCCGTGCGGGGCGAGCGCCGCTCCGGCCGGCTGGCGTTTACCGCCGCGCGATCGCGGGTATCGCCAGCTCTCAGAGACTTTGTGGTGAAAGAGTGAAAAAGGGGGAGGCTTCCGGGGTGGGGCTACCGCTCGATGACGCAACGATGACGGTCGCAAACGGCTGGCGTAATCGCTCGCCGTCGGCGGGTCTCCTCACCGTGGTGACGCTGGTCCTGAGCGTATGTGCGCTGCTGGTGAGCGCCGGCTCGGCCGTCGCCGCGGCCGCCGTCGAACCGTACGGCAGCGACGACGCGGGTGGCTTTCGCAACGTCCTGCCGAGTGGCGAGAACGGAACCGACAACGCCCAGCAGTTCGCCGAATTCACGCTCAACGGTACCTACCCGCCGCACTACACCGACCAGCTCCCGCTGTACGCGGACCTGCTGCACGGATCGCCGACCCTGACCCACGAACAGATCGGCGACTACTTCAAGGACGCCACCTTCGGGGTGCCCGAAGGGGACGTCGAATCGACGGAAAGCCCGCGCTCGGACGTCACGATCGTGCGCGACAAGGGCTTCGGGGTGCCCCACATCTATGGCGCCACCCGCGCCGGGCTGATGTTCGGAGCCGGATACGCGGGAGCCGAGGACCGGCTGTTCCTGATGGACGTCCTGCGCCACACCGCGAAAGCGGAATTGTCCTCCTTCGCCGGCGGCTCCGAAGGCGACCGGGCGATGGATCGGACCCAGTGGATGATCGCGCCGTACACCGAAGCCGACCTGGAATCCCAGCTCAAGGCCGCGCCCAAGCTGTACGGCGCCCGCGGCGAACAGGTCGTCCACGACGTCGAAGAATTCGTCGCCGGGATCAACGCCTACATACACGAAGCCCTGCTCGACCCCGACAAGCTCCCGGCCGAGTACGTGGCACTCGGGAAACTGCCGACCGAATGGAAGCCCACCGACGTGATCGCGGAGGCCTCGCTGATCGGCGGCATCTTCGGCAAGGGCGGTGGCGCCGAGGTCCGCTCCGCGCTGACCCTGGAGGCGTTCGAAAAACGCTACGGGCGCCGGCAGGGCCGCAAGGCATGGCAGGACTTCCGCGAGCACAACGACCCCGAAGCGCCCACCACGGTGTCGAAGGCGTTCCCGTACGAGACCACCTCGCCGTTCGCCAAGAACGGCCTCGCGATGCCGGACCCCGGCTCGGTCAGCTTCCTGACCGACGGCTCCCCCTCCACGCCGGCTCCCACCGGGATCGAAACCACCGATACGCCCTCCCCCCAGCAGATCCCCCACGACGGCTCGATCGGGGCCGACCTACTGCGCAGCACGCTGAGTGGCCCGGCGCTCGACTCCAACTGGGAGCTGGTCAACAAGGAACACTCCGGCGACGGTCACTCGATCGCCGTGATGGGGCCCCAGGTGGGCTATTACAACCCCCAGATCCTGATGGAGGAGGATCTCCACGGGCCCGGCATCGACGCTCGCGGAGCGGCCTTCCCGGGAGTGAACCTGTACGTCGAGCTCGGTCACGGTCCCGACTACGCCTGGAGTGCCACGACCTCCACGGCGGACAACGTCGACACCTTCGCCGAGGTCCTCTGCCAGGACGAATTCCACTACCTCTACAACGGGCAGTGCCTGGCGATGGAAAAGCTCGAACGGACGAACTCGTGGACGCCGACCGCGAGCGAACCCGAAACCCAGCCCGGTTCTGAAACGCTGACCGTCTACCGGACCGTCCACGGGATCGTCTATGCCCGCGGCACGGTGGGCGCCAAGAAGGTCGCCTTCGCGAGCGCCCGCACGACCTACTTCCACGAGGCCGACTCGGCGATCGGATTCTCCGAGCTCAACGAACCCGGCTTCGTCACCGGGCCGAAGCAGTTCCAGCAGGCGGCCTCGAACATCGACTTCCTCTTCAACTGGGCCTACGTCGACGCGAACAACATCGCCTACTACATGTCCGGGGCGCTGCCCGAGCGGGCACCCCACACCTCTCCGGACTTCCCGATCCTCGGCACCGGTGAATACGACTGGCAGGCGTATGACCCGAGCACCCACACGATGGACACGGTGCCCTTCAACAGGCATCCCAACGCGATCAACCCGCCGTTCCTCGTCTCCTGGAACAACAAGCAGGCACCACGCTTCTCCTCCGCCGACGACAAGTACGCGTTCGGGCCCGTCTACCGCATGCAGCTGATCCGCAACTTCATCGAAGCGGACATCGCCGGGGGCAAGAAGATGGGCGTCGAACAGCTGATCTCGGCGATGGACGAAGCAGCCACACAGGACGTCCGTATGGTCGAGATCTGGCCGGTCATCAAGCAGGCGCTGGGCGAAGTGAGCGACCCGCAGCTGCAGCACGCCGTGGCGGAGCTCGACGAATGGTACGCCGCCGGCTCCCACCGCCGCGACCTCGCGAACGCGAGCATCTCAAGCCCCGGGACCTACGAACACGACGAAGCCATCACGCTGATGGACGCCTGGTGGCCGAAACTGCTGCACGCCCAGTTCGGCCCCGCCCTGGGCGAAGAAGCCTACGGCGCGCTGCGCGGGATGCTCGAGTTCGGCTCCCCCGAACCGGGCTCCGAACCCGAAGCCCCCGACTTCGCCGACGGCTGGTACGGCTACGTCCAGAAGGACCTCCGTGACGTGCTCGCACACGCCGGCGAGGGCACCACGCCGAGCGGCCCCTACTCGCAGCTGTACTGCGGCGAAGGCTCCCTGAGCGCGTGCTCGCAGGCGCTCCAGAGCTCGCTCAAAGAAGCGCTGTCGGTCGCCCCGACCCAGGTCTACGGTCACGGCGCCTGCGCCGAAGACCCCCAGGCGAGCTGCTTCGACATGAACCGCTTCATCAGCGCCAGCGGCATCTCGGTGCCGCCGTTCCCGTTCCAGAACCGTCCGACGTTCCAGCAGGTGGTCGAATTGACAAAGACGCTCCCACGATGACGAGCGCCGTGGCCTCGATCGGCGCTCGCGTGGGCGCGGCCGGCAGGGCGGCGGCGGTGGGGACGCTGGTATCGGTGTCCTTGCTGGTCGCGATGGCGACGCTCGCCAGCACCCCGGCGCTGGCACAGTTCCCGTACGTCGGTACCGGCAGCCCCTCCGAACCATCGAGCTGGAAGCTGGCACCCGGGGAAGTACCGGACAACCTCGGCGGGGTCGCGTGGAAGTACGCCGCCACACCCGCCACGCCGCCATCGCCGACCAGCAACCCGGCCGAATACGAGGCGGTCACCCAGAACAACTCACAGATGGACGAGCTCTGCGGTGTCACCGGTATGAGCCTTGTCGACCCCAACGCCACGATGCCCGCGGGGGCAGGCTCGTGCATCGCCGCAGGCACACCGATTCACACCGCCTTCGACGTCACCCTCGGGCGCCCGGACGTGAGGATCGCCGAGCTCGACTCGGGCGTCGAATGGAACAACCGCGGCGCGATGCTGCTGTTCCGCTCGAAGGTGCTGCTCAACCCCGGCGAGCTGCCCGCCCCGCAGGTGGACATGAGCCAGACCTTCGATCCCACCACCCATGTCGACTGTGAAAAGGCGCGTGCGGCCACCGGGGGCGACTACGACCCCGACGGCGCCATGCCCGGAGGAGAACCCGGTGGCAGCGGCCCGATCCCCTACGACGTGATCGAACAGGGCGTCTTCAACCTGCTCGACTACGCCTGCGACTCGCGCGTGGCCAACGTCGTCGAGAACTACCCCCAGTGCACCAACCCGCCGACCACTCGCGACTGCCGCAACGGGCCCCCCGGGCTCATGACACCCGAGGACCTGATCATCGCCTTCTCCGACGGCGTCGACCACGACCACAACGGATATGCCGCCGACATCGCCGGCTGGAACTTTGTCGACGACAACAACGACCCCTACGACGAGGTCCATTACGGACACGGGACCGGCGAGGAGGAGGACTCCACCGGGGAAGCCAACTCGAGCGCCGGTGAGGCCGGCACCTGCCCCAACTGCGAGATCACCGAGCTGCGTGTCGGAGAGTCGTTCATCACCGACGCCAACCGCTTCGCCGAGGCCGTGCTGTACGCGGCCGACCGCGGCGTGGACGTGATCCAGGAGCCGCTCGGTACCTACAACGACCCCGTCTTCGCCCGTGAAGCGATCGACTACGCCTACGACCACGGCGTCACGGTGATGGCCTCGGCCGCCGACGAGGCAGCCGAACACCACAACCAGCCCGGCGCCCTGCCCAACACGGTCGTCGTCAACGCGGTCGAAGGACCGGCCAGCCTTTCCGGCGTGGGCGTCACCAACAAGCCCCCCTCCTACCTGCAGCTCGACGGGTGCACGAACTACGGCACCCGCGTCGACGTCTCGGTACCGGCCACCTCCTGCTCCTCGGAGGCAACCGGCAAGAGCTCCGGGGTCGCCGGGCTGATCTACTCGGCCGCCCTGAACGCGTGCGGGGCGCCGCTGTACGGGAGCTGCCCGACCGGCACCTCGCACAAGCTCGCCGCGGCCAGCGACTGTACGCGCGCGGACGGCACGGCCTGCCCGATCACCGCCAACGAGGTGCGCCAGCTGCTGGCCTCGGGCAACGTCGAAGGCACGCCCGTAGACGGGTCCTCCCAGCTCGGCACGAACGCTCCCAGCAGCGGCCGGGCGGGCGCCGACGAAGGCAAGGGCGGCCAGGCCGACGACGTCGATACGGCCGCCGAACCGGAACTCGCCTGCAGCGTGGGGATGGTCCCGACGTGCACCGATCCGAACCTCAACTCGATCTTCGCCCCCGACGAGCAGGGCGGCGTGATCGGCCCCCTGCCGGACACCTTCCGCTATCCCTCTCGCCGGGGCTGGGACGAGTTCTTCGGCTACGGGCGCCTGGACGCGTACAAGTCCGTCGACGCCGCCGCCGAAGGCTGGATCCCGCCGGAGGCCAACATCACCTCCCCGGAATGGTTCCAGCAGCTGGATCCCGCCTCCGCTTCGGTGGCCATCGACGGATACGTCAGCGCGCGCACCGCCTACACCTGCCACCTCGAAGTCGCGCCCGGAGCCCAGCCCGACAACGCCCCCGCCTCCGCCGGCGGGGACTTCAAATCCGTCGTCCTCCGAATACTGCGATGGCACCGCGGTCCACACCGCCGCCCACAACGGCCTGCTCGGCACGATCGAAACCAAGGCCCTGGAGGAAGCCTTCCCGTCCACGACCTCGTTCACGGGCAACGAGAACGGAGGGCCGACCGATGTGCAGAGCTCCAACGGGCGCCCCAACACGCTCCCCGACGCCTTCACCGTCCGGGTCGTCGTCTCGACCGCGCCGGGGGCTCCCGGCCCGGCCATGACCGGCGAGGACCGGCGCCAGCTGTTCCTGCACCGGGACGCGGAAATGCTCAACGGCTTCCCGTTGGAAATGCACGGCGACGGCGACGCCAGCCCGCTGCTGGTGGACCTCGCCGGCAACGACACCAACCAGCTCGTGGTCGCCAACTCCGACGGCTGGATCCACGCCTACAGATACAACCCCACCAGCGGCGCCCTCAGCGACCTGCCCGGCTGGCCGGTGCATACCGAACCGCTACCGCTGCACACCGGCGAGCACGCGTACACCTCCGGCGAAGAGTCGAGCATCCACTACGCGCCCGTGATCGAGGCCCCGGCGGCCGGCGATCTGACGGGGGACGGCGAAATGGACATCGTGGCCGACGACCTCGAAGGCAACGTGTATGCGTGGAACTCGAAGGGCAAGCTGATCTTCCACCAGACCTCCGAGGGCAAGTACTCCGGTGGGCCCCTCGCGGGCGACCCCTCGTGGGAGGCACAGCGGGCGGGCACCCGCGAGCGCACCCAGGACGGCTTTGCCAGCTCACCCGTGCTGGCCAACCTCGAACCCGGCACCGGCAAGGGGCTCGACATCATCGCGGCCGGCGAGGACCGCCACCTGTACGCGTGGCGCGAGAACGGGGAAGCCGTCAAGGGCTTCCCCGTGCTGGTCGAGGATCCCGACAAGGTGGCCTCGGTCGACTCGGTCTCCAACCAGCCGAGGTTCAACGCCAACGTCCCCGCGCAAGACAGCAAAGACGAAGACCAGGGCAAGCTCGTGGACACCCCCGCGGTGGCCCAACTCGAAGGCCCGGGCAAGCCGCCGACGATCCTCGTGGGTTCCAACGAGGAGTACCTGACGGGGCAGGGCGACGAAGGCTCGATCAACGCCGGGGCCCTCACGACAACCTCGCTCGGGGTCCTCGGGCAGACGGGGCTGCTGTCGTTCGCCAACGGGCGCGTGTACGCGATCAAGGCCAGCGGCTGCTCCGGCGACCCCTCGTCTTGTGCGACCGGCGGCTTCGTATGCGCCAACTCGAAATGCACCTCGTCCGCGTTCCGCGAAGGCTGGCCGGTGAAGATCGGGATCATCGACGCCGGCCTGCTGCCGGAAGTCGGCGAGGGCATCGACGGCTCGCCCGTGGTGGCTCCGCTCGACTGCCCCGAAGGGGGTGAAGGGATGAAGGTCGCGGTCACCCCCGACGCGGGCCCCGGCTATGTACTGAACCCGAACGGGACCTCCTGCTACGGCTCCACCGACGGCGCCTACAACGCGCTCGAGACCGACGTTTCGGCCAGCGTCGGGAAGATCGACACGCCCACCTTCCCGACCGTCGGAGAGCCCGCCTTCGGCACGCTCGACGGCTCCACCACCGACCTCTTCAACCCCACCGCCGGGTTGATCCGGGCGCTCGACGTGGTGGCGCCCGACTATCAGAAGGGCGGCCAGGACTTCATCGCCGGCTGGAACGCGCAGACGGGCCAGTACTCGCCGGGATTCCCAGCCGTCGACAACGACCTCTCCTTCATCACCGGGGAGACCGTCGGGGATGTCACCGGCGAAGCGCCCAAACAGGAGGTCGTGGCGGGGACCGCCTCCGACGATCTCGAGGCCTACAACTCGGCCGGGTCGCCGGCGAGCGGCGCGTGGCCGAAGCTGACGGGCGGCTGGACCGTGGCGACGCCGACGCTGGGGTCACTCGGCACGATCGATGCGAGTGCCTCGGCCAAGAAGGACATCGTCTCGATCACCCGCGAAGGGACGCTGGCGGTGTACTCGACCCCGGCCTCCGCCTGCTCGCCGAGCAGCTGGCCCAACTTCCACCACGACATCGCCAACTCGGGCGACTACACACGCGACGCGATCCCGCCCGGGGTGCCGCTGAACGGCACCGCGGTGGTACGGACCCTGACCTTCACCGCTCCCGGCGGAGATCTGATGTGCGGCAAGGCGACCCGTTATGAGATGGTCACTTCCGCGCACGAAGTAACGCCCGAAACCTGGTCCAAGGCCAAACCTCTGAGCGGCGCACCGGAACCGCAGGAAGCCGGCTCCGTGCAGTCGATGACGCTGCCCACCAAAGGCGTCAAGCGTTACATCGCGATCAGGGCGATCGACGAGCAGGGCAACATCGGCCTGCCAGAGAACGTGCGCTACTACCGCAAAGCGCGCAGAGAACGAAAGAAACGCTAGAGCACCCCTCGCGGATGCCACCTCGGGTATGCTGCCCGGCGGCGCAAGCTCCCGCTTCGCCGCGAAGCGAAGCGGAGCCGATGCCGATCTCCACTTGGGCACGGAAGGCCTGGACGGAAAGGGATGGAGTCGGAGGGGCTTGGTGTCCGTGCACAGCCCGAGAGGGCCCTTCGGGCGCGGACGCCCAGGCTCCCTGCCGTGATTGCGGTTCCCTGACTCGCGTTCACCATCAACCCGCACGACAAGCTCCTCGTCACGCTCGCCCGCAGTGGCCCAGGGCGCATCCGTCCAAATGCGCAACTCGACGCCGATGGGCGGGTTACCGTTCACATCCGCCGACCGTGGCGGGACACCCGAGACACAGGGGGGAGTACATGCGTCATCTGATGCGTCGATCAAGCCTGCGCGGACTCATCGCGATTGCGAGCGTCCTCGCCGTGACAGCAGCAGCGGTCGTTCCCGGACTCAGCTCCGCGAATGTGAACGTGAGCAAGTCCGGATGGGCATGGGCGAACCCCACTCCCCAGGGCAGAACGCTCCTGAACATCGCCTTCTCAGGCGGCGTCGGTTACGCCGTGGGGCTAGGTGGGACGGCATTGTCGACTACCGACGGCGGCCAGTCCTGGACCGGTCTCACCACCGGCACCGCAGCGGACCTCGAACGGGTCCAGGTATTGAGTCCGACGACGGTTGTCGTCGGCGGAGGCGAAGGATGCGTGACACGGATCTCCGAAAACGGAGGACAGGTGTTCAAGCGCATCTTCAACGTGGCCGAAGCGAGCTGTGCGGAACCGGTCGCCGCCTTCAGCTTCACCTCTCCCAAGGAAGGCTTCCTACTGCTCAAGAACGGCTCCGTGGAGCTCACCACCGACGGTGGTGAAAGCTTCGCCCGCCGGACCGGCATTCCCGGCAGCCCGGCCTCGAGCGGCGGAGGTTCACTGGGCGGGATCGACATCCACTTCTTCAGCTCGAGCAAGGGCATTGCCTTCGTCGGTGCGCCGGGTGGAGCCGCGTCTGCTTACGCCACTCCGGATGGAGGCGTATCGTGGACACCCGTCACGCTGCCCCCGAACTCGGTCGTCACCGCGGTCCACTTCGTCAACGAACAGGTGGGCTACGCGATCGGCCCCAACACCCTCCTGCGCACCACCAACGGGGGCGAAAAGTGGGAATCCCAGGCGATCGCGGGAGGAAACTCCTTCAGGACGATCGACTGCTCGAGTGAAGAAACCTGCCTCCTCACGGTGACCGGCGGCAACCAGCTGATCAGGACCACCGACGGCGGCAAAACCGACACCGTGAACACCCCCTCGAGTTCCTTGATCTACGCGGCCGCATACGCGAACCCGACCAGGATCGTGGCGGTGGGCGAGAGCGGGGCGACCGTGCTCTCCTCCGATGGAGGCGGAACCTTCACCTCCGCCAGCGGGGACATCGGCGGCCAGTACGGCCGGCTGCGCGCGGGCCCCGGCCAGATGTTGCTGGCGCCGGGAGCCAACGGTGACGTCGCGCTCTCGACAAACGCCGGGCAGTCCTGGCAGGTGCTCTCGACCCAGACCTCCCAGGAACTCATCGACGTAGCCTTTGGCACCCCCACACTCGGCTACGCACTCGACGCCAGCGGCGGCCTGCAGCGGACGACCAACGGCGGCGCGAGCTGGCAGACGCTCAGCCCGGGAACCAGCCGCAAGCCCTCGGCGGTGGCCGCCATCGGCGGAAACGCCGTCCTGCTGCTCGGCCCGGTGGGGATTAGCCGCGCCGTCGGAGGCGGAGCCTTCGAGCCGGTCACGGGGCCTGTGGCCAGCCGGGCGCCGGTGTCCGATTACCAGCTCGTGGGCAGCACCATCTTCGCCTTCGGAGCCAACACCCACACTCTGATCCGGTCCACCGACGAAGGGGCGCGCTGGAGCGCGATCCCGATGCCGTTGGCCCACAAGAAGAACAAGGTGAAGAAAATCAAGGCGAGCCTCGGAGTGTTGATACGCAGCGTCGCCTTCACCAGTGCCACCGGCGGTCTGCTGCTGGACAACCAAGGGCGCCTGTGGAGGACCGCCAGCAGCGGGCGCAGCTGGAGCCAGCTGAACACCGTGGGCACCGAAGCGGGCGTACAGCTGGCCTTCGCGAGTCCTACGGCGGGCTTTATGAGCGTGTCCCCCTACGGCGGTGACAACAAAGATGCCTACGTGCTGAGGACCACCGACGGCGGCCTCACATGGCACCCCCAGGAGATCACGATCGGGTCCATCCCCGCGGGTGGCCTGGTGGCGAGCAGCGCGAACAACGCCGCCGTGCTGGTCGACGGAACGACGGTCAAGGGAGAAGCCATCCACCGCCTGCTGTTCACCACCCAGACCGGGGGTGACGTGGCCGGGACCGCTGGTCCGCTGCTGCTGAGCACGCCCATCCACGCGTTCACCGCAAAGCGCCTGAAGAAGCTGCGGGGCGCGGTCCGGGTCAGCGGTGTGCTGAAGGGCGCCATCGGTGGAGAGACGGTCGTGGTGGCGCGCCGCAACCTCGCCGGTGGGCCGTGGCAGGAACAGCGGGTCGTGGTGGGCGCCAACGGCGGCAGCTTCGCGACCACCTGGCATATCAGCGAAAGCTCGTTGTTCGTCGCCCAGTGGAGCGGGGACAGCGGACGCCCCGGTCAGGGCTCGCAGGTGCTGAGCGTGAAGGTGACCCTGAAGAAGAAGAAGAAGTAGACGCCCGATGGAGGCGGGGGTGGGGATGCGTCCCGCCCTCGCCCCCAGCACCGTCAGCCCACGGCTGGTCCGGGAGTGCGACCGGACTCCGCGTGCGGGCGGTGGACCCGGGGGCCGAAGGAGATCCGTGCGCGCCCGACTCGCGCGCAGGGACCCGGCCTTCTTCCACGGGGGTTTTCGGCGACTCTGCTTCGGGACTCCCGCGCCACCCGAAGGACGGCCTAGAATCGGGCGTCTGGGGCCATAGCTCAGCTGGGTTGATCCACGCGGCCGGACCGGCTATTTTTCGCGCGCCGGTCAAACGGGCGAAGGAGGGGCGGCGATTACTTTCGGAGAGGTATGGACGTCCTGCCAACTGGCGCGGGCCGCCGTGATCATGGGCCTCGCGCTCGGTACGTCGCTGTGCCTCACTCCCGCGGCGGGTGCCCAGCCGGCGTCGCCGGGCCTGGCCGTTCCCGCCCTCGGGGGCGCGCCGGAATACTTCCAGCAGGGGATCTTCGGCGAAAAGCTTGAAAAGAAGACCCATGCGCCGACGTGGATCTCCTCCGGCGACGACCGGGCCCTGGTGCGGGAACAGGAATTCATCTATCAGAACGGTGAATGGGTGCTGAGCGCCACGCTCAACCCACCCATCCCGACCGACTACGCGACATCCAAGCTCTCCGTCTCCGAAGACGGGGAAGCTGTTGTTGGGAACTACGTCGTCAGAGGTTCCGGATTGCCACTGGAAAAAGAAGTGGCCGTCTGGACGCGCGAAGGGGGCGTATGGAGCGCGCCGTTCGTGCTCGCCCACGGTGGCGAGATCGAGGCATTCGGCGAAGGGATCGCCATCTCCGGCGACGGCAGCACCGTGCTCGTCGGCGCGCCGGCCGAACACGGTGAACCGGGCACCCTCTGGGTGTTCGTGCGCTCGGGGAGCAGTTGGGCGCAGCAGGCCGAGTTCAGGACCGCGCCGGGCATCGAAGGGTGTGGGGAAAGGGTGGCGCTGTCTCGCAACGGCGACGAGGCACTTGTCTCCTGCGGCGACAAGGTCGAGTTCTTCGCCCGGGAAGGGGAAGCGTGGAGCATTCAGGGCGAACCGGTGGCGGGTCCGGCTGCATCGATTGCGCTAGCGCCGAGTGGAGAACTGGCCATCCTGTCCGGGGACCACTTCGGGACGGAAACCGTCGTGCTGCAGCGCATTGGAGACGAATGGACCCCGTCCGGCACCATCGCGACTGTCGGCCCGGTCGAGATCGCAGCCGACGAACAGACGGTGCTCGTTGGTGGCGCCATCTACCACGGCTCGGGGAGCTCATGGACGCTCTACGCGGAAGTCCCGAACCTCTACAACGAACAACGAGGTGGGGAATTCGGCACTTCGGCGATTAGCTCCGACGGCGAAACGTTCATCGCGAGCGGGACCGAAGGGACCTGGGTCTATCGCCCGGGCGAAGCCCTCGCCGGGCCGGAATTTGGACGCTGCCTACAGGGTGTCGGAAAGTACGGCGGCTACTACAGCGACTCAGGCTGCAGCAAGTCGCCGAAGGCGAACTGGAAGTACGTGTGGGAACCGGCCGCGCGCAAGACCGGCGTTGCGATCTCCGCATCAGGGTTGCAGCTCTCGAATGCGGCGCGGAGCACCATCAGCTGCGCAAGCGCCACGGGGACCGGAACGTTGCCACCGATGGGCGCGCTCAACGGGCGCAAAGGGATCACCGGAGTGGATCTCACCCTTGCAGGCTGCGAACTTGCTGGCGCTGCGTGTACCAGCAGCGGGGCCGCCGAAGGCGCGATCGAGGGTCAGGGCCTCGACGCTTGGCTCGGCGACGAAAAGGAAGGGAGCAAGCCGAAGGTAGGACTCGCGATCGGTGCTCGCACGGGCGAAGCCGAGGCCGAATTCAGCTGTGGCGGGACCGGCTACGCGCTGCGCGGCGCAGCGATCGCTCCGCTGAAAGCCGGCAAGCCGACCGCTACCTTGCCGCTCAAGTTCAAGTCGAGCAAGGGTGCGCAGAGGCCTTCGAGCTTCGCCGGCGGGCCTCCGCTGCACCTCGAACTCTCGAAGGCCGGGGGCCCCTACGAACCGTACGGGCTGAGCGGCCAGGTCACCCTCACCTACGAAGAACCGATCGAGATCGACCCGGCGATATAGCGGCCGCGCGGGCGGCGCAACCGCTGCGGGGCGTTGGTACGCACCGGCGTGATCTTCTCGAACCGACGTGCAGCCACCGAGGCCCATCTCAGATGAGTCGCTGAGCCCTTCCCGGACGCCCTAGAATCGGGCTCCTGGGGCCATAGCTCAGCTGGGAGAGCGCCTGCTTTGCAAGCAGGAGGTCACCGGTTCGATCCCGGTTGGCTCCACTCGCACCTTATACGGCCGCCCCCTACCGGGCCGTTGAGACACCCGGCAACGTCGAGGGAGAGGAATGTGCCGGCGCCCATGCACCGATTAGGTCTTGGCGAGGATCACTGGGTATTCTTCCGCCGAGCCAGGAAGCCCCGTCGTCAGCTGCCAGCTGGCGTCCAGCTTGAGCGATTTAGGACAGTTCCCGGTGTTGGTCGCGGTCTTATCGAGCTTGAACTTCTGGTTGTTGGTCTTCAGAGCGATCGGCCGCCCGTCCGTGTTGAAGGTCCCCTTGATCTTGGCCGCGTCGTAGTTGCATGCCACCGCGCCGCCGCTGGATGACAGGTTGACCATCAAACTCGGGTTCGCGTCGAGTTCGAGCTTCCCGCTCGGCTTGAGCGCCCCGACCCACTGCCCGGGAGCGACGTGCACGAGGACCGCACCCAACGACGGACTGGTGCACGCGCTGCTCCGCGGACCATCGTCGAAGCTCGCGGCTTGTGAGGCATCGAGCACATCGGTCTTGAATCCGTTCGTGAACAGCGTTGTGGCGAGCTGTCCCTCCGTGCACTGGATCGTGCCTCCCGACGTCGTGAACCCGGGATTCGTCGCGTGCAGGTAGACCGGGTCACCCTTTTCGATCGGCCTTAAGAGCGGGCTCGTGTAGGCCAGGTAGTACTTGGACAGGTTCGGGGTCACTTTGTAGCTGATCTGCGCAGCCCCTTCGAGCCCATCCTTGCTGGTGGCAGTCACCGTGTAGGTGTGCTGGCCAGCCGCGATCGTGTCAAGCGTCCCCGCCGAGCCCGACGAGCCGTTGGAGTCCGTGCAGGATTCAATGCCCGGGCCGCTGGTGCCCTCCGAGCACGAGAAGGTAGTTTTCACCAGCACCCCCGGTTCGTAGGTCTTGCCCGCCGGCGGGGATTTGATCGCGGCTGCCGGCGCTGCGGGAAGGGCCGGTGGGTTCTTGACGGTGAAATCGGTTGTGTATGTGGTGAAGGGCGCGTCTTCCATGTCGACTGTGATCAGGTAGGTCCCTTCGGTGCACGAAGGTCCACCTAGCAGGACTACGAATGCGTGACCGTCGAAGTCGGTTTCAACTTTGGACACTGCTTCTGCGCTGCCGGCGAGTTCGTCCTCGTTGGCCCCGATCCACGCGAGATGGGGCGCACCAAGGCAGCCGTCGTACAGCTGTGTGGCGCTGATGGACACGCTCGAAGTGGCATATATACCCGGCAACTCCACCTCGACGAGCGTAGCCACGCTGTTGTGCACTTTGTCCGCGACCTGGGAGCTCGGAAGGGCAAACACGCCGACTTCGGTCTCCTGCGCCGGCAGAACTTCGAATGTGGTCGTGACGGTCGTATACGGCGCTTGTTGCACGTCGCCCTCGATCTGGTAAGTGCCGGCTTTGCAGTTCGGACCGCCCCAAAGTGCAACAGTCGCGCTGGCGGCCCCGGTGAGCTTGACGGTTATGCTTCCGCCCGTCTGGTCAGCGTACGGATATGGCGAGGACCAGCTCAGGTTCCCGCCACATGCGCTGTCAAGCTGCGCCGAGCTCACCCTGACCGTATCTCCCGAGTAGTTGGTTTCGCATTCCACTTCGATGATGTCGGCGACGCTCGACTCCAAACTCGGGGCCTGTTGAGGCATCGAAGGCAGCGAGCGGAGCGCGCAGGGCTCCGCCGCCTTGGCCTGGGGCGCGAACAGCCCGGACGCCCCGAAGATGCACGAGGCCACCACCAGAGCAACGGTGGCGCTGAGCGTCCTCATCCGTCGGCCGCTCCCGAGGTTACGTGCGGCCCTGCAGACTGTTGGCGTGCTCATCACCGACCCTCCTGCGTAGAGAGCGGGCGACACGGGCGTCCCCCGCGCGATCATTTGGACATTACACCCGCATGTGCGGCGGGGGTGTGGCCGGGCGGGAGCGCCGCTTCTGCCACCGAGCTTCCGCACCTCGGCGGAGCGCTCCGCTGGCCGGCCGAGGCGAGCGGTTTGCCGGCGTTCCTCGGCCTACGGCGTGGAAGCTTTATGGAAGCCCGAGCCGCCCGGATTTCGACCCACAGAAACCCGCAGAATCTGCTTCAAAGCCCCGATTTATCGGCTCAGATCCGAGTCAGAACGACAGCTACCCGCCCTCGCTGCGACTTTGCAAGCAGGAGGTCACCGGTTCGATCCCGGTTGGCTCCATCGGATATGACCTCAACGACGTCCGCTTCCTCGGCGTGAGGAAACGCAAGCTGGCCGAGGGGCGACGCAAGGCGGCGGTACCTGGACGTTGACCTGCGAGCCGTGGTAGAGGCGATCCTGGTCCTTGCAGGGGGCAGGGAAGAAGAACTGGACGCTGTCACTGCGCACGCCGTTGTAGCTCCCGTAGATCGTCGCGCGACCTACCGTGCCGACGATGCAGCGCGGGTCGGTGCTGCTCGTGATCATGAACTTGATCTTCATGATGTTCCCCGGGTAGCCCCACATCATCGCGTAGTGCGAGTGATAGACGAGGTGATGCTGGACCGACATGAGGACCGTGCCACGCGGGTCCTGCTGGCACAGGACCCCCGAGACGGTGTTGGCTTCGAAGTTGATGTTCCCGTGCCCCTTCGCGAACCATGATTCGCCGCTGAAAGAGCCCGTGTGAAAGCCCCACGGCGGAATCCCGTAGACGGTCCCGATCTGCGCGCAGGAGGTGTGCGCGCTGGTCGATCCGGTGAACCCGAGCATCGCGAGCACCAGCGTTACGGCCGCTAGCGAAAGCCCCATACGCTTGCTTGCTCGCGTCCCCCCCACGATGCGCGCACTATAGCGTTCACCGAGGGAAGCTTTATGGAAGCCTCAGCCGCCCGGATCCGACCCACAGAGCCCCCGCGGAGCGGCGCTGAAACGCAGAAGCCACCCGCAAACACCCGGATCCGACCGACAGCCATCCGTCCTCGCTCGGACCTTGCAAGCAGGAGGTCACCGGTTCGATCCCGGTTAGCTCCATTCGAGAAGTGCGCGCAAAGCGTGCGGTTTTGAGGCTCAGGCGGCCTCGGGCAGTTTCATCTCTGCGGTGCCTCGTCCCCCGCCGAACATGTCGTCGCGTAGAACACGATGGGCGCCTGTGATGCAGCCCGGCGTACACTGACGCCCCCGGCCCCAAGCCGGGGGCGTCATCTGCGAGCGCTACACGCGTGTGCGCTAGGGAAGGTCGGTTCCCGCACCCGCGCAGTAGCCGGTGCCGGCGGCCGCTTCATTGCTCCACAGCGACTGCACGGCGAACGTCGTTCCGCGGTTGCCCTGGATGTCGCCCATCGCGCCGGGGATCGGCAGCACGCTCGGCGCCCCGGGCAGTCCGCCCACGAGCGGCTCGCCCACCCAGGCGCACTTGTCGCCGTTCTCGTTGGCGTCCAGCGCGTCGTACCAGCCGCCGATCTTGGTCTGCGTTTCGCCGCTGCCGAGGATGTCCTCGGCGCCGGGGTCGGTGATCGTCTCCTCGATCTCGTGGCCGAGCACGATCGAGAAGCCGTCGAGCTTGCCGGTGGGGCCACTGTTGACGGCGTTTTCGCCGCAGTCGTTGACGGATTCCCCGCTGCTCGATTCCGAGTTGACCGCCAGCGCGTAGGGCATGTTCGTGTAGGGGATCCCAGCTTTGATGCCGTTGTAGATTCCGCCCTCCAGGCCGGGCTCGGTGTAGTCGTGGAAGGCGCAGTAGCCGGATTCCAGCGCGTTGGGGTCGGTGAACTTTTCCGGTTGGGCGATCACGAAGTTGGCGTCGGTGGGGTCACTGACATGGAAGTGCGCCGCGGCGCGCGCAGCCTCGGCGGCCAGGTCGGTGTAGGTGTTGCCGGGACCCGGTGGGTTTTCGGCGGAGGTTCCTGCGAGGTTGCCGTTGTTGCGGTCATCCACCCAGATCCCCCCTAGGACGTTGGACGGGTTGGCGATCTGCTGCTGGGCTCCACCCGATTCCTGGAAGTACTGGGTGCTCACACCGGCCCATTGGGTCCCGCCCATCTGCGATACGAAGTCGGCCATGCGGGCTCCGGCCCCGTCGGGATCGCACTTCAGGCGCGCTTTGACGGCGCCCTCGACGAGGCTCTCCGGCTTGCAGGGCTTGCTGGCCGGGAACGCGCCCGGCTCACCCCAGCCGAAGTAGACGACGTAGACCTTGGGCGTCACCTGTACGTGGCCACCCCAGTAGGCCATGTTGGTCGGGTAGGGCAACGTCGTGGCCGGCGCCTCGGGCAGCCCGCAGTTCGAGAACGGTTCGGGGAGCATCCCGCTCTCCGGACACGGCGGCGCGGGCGGGTTGATCGCACGGTGCGCCGCGACGATCGCCTGCTGCTGGGCGATCTCGCTCGAGAGTGTGGGCATCTTGATCGGCGTCGCCGAAGCGGCTGACGCGAACACCGCGGCGCTGAGCGCGAGCGCGGCTGATGCCCCCAAGAGACGGCCGTAGAACATGAAGTTTCCTCCGGTGGGTCTGGACTGATAAGGGTGGACCCGCACACGGGGATCCGCGAACAGGCGTTCCCTTACCCAGACGGACCACCCCCGAATCTCGACAGGTGTCGAAACCCAGACCGGAGCTAGTGCCGCGTTGCCCTTGGAATCGACGACCCGGACGCTGACGAAGAACGGCGGCGATCCTGTCTCCTTCGTCCCCGCAGACCTCGGGTCGTGCGCGGCCATGCTCCTTTCGGGGTGTAGATCGATTTCTGGCATTCGCGTTTGAGGCGTCCGAGCAGTCCCCGCGCTCAAACTGGGATCGGGCGACACGCAGTAGAGGTCACCAGTTCGATCCCGGTTGGCTCCATCGCGGAAGGGGCCTTCCCACAGCCCCGGACCACACTGCGGAGTTGGATGATCTGCTGCACTCGGGTCGGCGCTTCCCGAGACTCCCCGTCGCCGGAGCGAAGCGAGCGTCTCAAGTGTCGCCGGCACGCTGGCGTTGGGGGAATAGACTGCAGCTCGGCATGAGCCAGCCCGGCGGTTACGTGGTCGAGCGCGACGGGCTCGACGCGCTGTTCGGCGCGCTGCACCGTCGCGGCTACACGGTGCTCGGACCGACGGTGCGCGACGGGGCGATCGTCTACGACGAGATCGAGCGGCGCGCCGACCTGCCGATCGGCTGGACCGACGAGCAGGACGGCGGCCACTACCGCCTGCGCCGCCGCGACGACGAGGCGCTGTTCGGCTACAACGTCGGCCCGCACTCGTGGAAGCGCTACCAGCTGCCGCCGGAGGTGCGCCTGTGGCGCGCCCGCACGCGGCGAGGACGGCGAGCTGACCGAGCTCGCCGAGCCGCCGCGCGAGCCGCCGCGCTACGCCTTCCTCGGCGTGCGCTCGTGCGAGCTGCACGCGATGGGCATCCTCGACCGCGTGCTGCTCGGCGGCGCGCACCCCGACCCGGCCGACCGCGCTCGCCGCGAGGACGTGTTCGTCGTCGCGGTCCAGTGCACGCAGGCGGGCGAGCACCTGCTTCTGCGTCTCGATGGGCACCGGCCCGACGGCCGAGTCGCGGCTACGACCTCGCGCTCACCGAGGTGCTCGAGGGCGAGCGCCACTACTTCGTGCTCGACGTCGGCAGCGAGCGCGGCGCGCGAGCTGCTCGGCGAGCTGCCGCATCGCCCTCGCCGGCGCCGGCGAGCAGGACGCCGCCGCGCGCCGCGCACGCGCGCGCCGCGGCGCAGATGGGTCGCGAGCTGCGACGCCAGCGACATCCGCGAGCTGCTCTACCGCAACTACGAGAACCCGCGCTGGGACGAGGTCGCCGAGCGCTGCCTGACCTGCGGCAACTGCACGATGGTCTGCCCGACCTGCTTCTGCACGACCGTCGAGGACGTCACCGACCTCGCCGGCGAGCACGTCGAGCGCCACCAGCGCTGGGACTCGTGCTTCACGATCGACTACTCCCACATCCACGGCGGCACCGTGCGCTCCTCGACGCGCTCGCGCTACCGCCAGTGGATGACCCACAAGCTCGCCACCTGGATCGACCAGTTCGGCAGCTCCGGCTGCGTCGGCTGCGGGCGCTGCATCACCTGGTGCCCGGTCGGCATCGACATCACCGAGGAGGCGCGCGCGATCCGGCGAGAGCGACGGCGCGTGGCGATCGTGCGGACGCTTGAGGAGCTGATCGCCGCCGCGCCCGCTGTTCGCCGGGCTCGCCGCCGACGCAGCTCGCGCTGATCGCCGGCTGCGCGCGCAACGAGCACTTCGCCGCCGGCGACGATCTCTTCCGCGAGGGCGCCGCCGGCCGATCGCTTCTACCTGATCCGCGAGGGCGTCGGTCGCGCTCGAGGTCGACGCGCCCGGGACGCGGGGCGCTCGTGATCGAGACGCTGCAGCGAGGGCGAGGTCGTCGGGCTGGTCGTGGCTGTTCGAGCCCTACCGCTGGCAGTTCGACGCGCGCGCGACGGAGCCGACCGCGTCGTCGCCTTCGACGGCGCCTGCCTGCGCGGCAAGTGCGAGGCCGACCACGAGCTCGGCTACCAGCTGATGCGACGCTTCGCGGCGCTCGCTGACCGAGCGCCTGCAGGCGACCCGGCTGCAGCTCCTCGACGTCTACGGCCATGCCCGCGTCGGCTGAGGCCTCGCTGCCGGCGCGGCGCGCCGGGCCCGATGGTGCCCGCGCCGTACGCGCTGCTCGCCAAGCGCCAGGAGACCGCCGACACCTGGACGCTGGAGCTCGAGCCGCGCACCGGGGCGCCGCTGGCGTTCGCGCCGGGCCAGTTCACGATGCTCTCCGCGTTCGGCGCCGGCGAGGTGCCGATCTCGATCAGCGGCGACCCCGACCGGCGCGGGCCCGCTCGTGCACACCGTGCGCGCCGTCGGGCTCGCCACCGAGGCGATCTGCCGCGCCGCCCCGGGCGAGGTGCTCGGCGTGCGCGGGCCGTTCGGCCGCCCCTGGCCGGTCGCAGGAGCTCGCGGGCGCCGACGTGCTCGTCGTCGCCGGCGGCATCGGCCTGGCGCCGCTGCGCCCGGCGATCCTCGCGCTGCTCGCGCGCCGCGAGCGCTACGGGCGGCTGCGTGCTGCTCTACGGCGGCCGCTCGCCCGACCAGCTGCTGTACACCGACGAGCTGGAGCAGTGGGCCGCGCGCGGGCTCGACGTCGCGGTCACCGTCGACAGCGCCGGGCCCGAGTGGCTCGGCCACGTCGGCGTCGTGCCGCGGCTGATCGGCCGCGCCGAGTTCGACCCCGCCGGCGCCGCCGCGCTCGTCGTGCGGGCCCGAGGTGATGATGCGCTTCACCGTCGCCGCGCTGGCGCAGCGCCGGCGTCGCCGGCGACGCGCGTCTACGCGTCGATGGAGCGCAACATGCAGTGCGGGATCGGCCACTGCGGCCACTGCCAGCTCGGCCCGACGCTCATCTGCCGCGACGGACCGGTCTACCGCTGGAGCGAGCTCGAGCGCCGTGGCTCGGCGATCAGGGAGCTGTGATGGCCGACGCCGCGCAAGCCGACCCTGGCCGTCTGGAAGTTCTCCTCCTGCGACGGCTGCCAGCTGAGCCTGCTCGACTGCGAGGACGAGCTGCTCGCGCTGGCCGACCGGCTGCAGATCGCCTACTTCCTGGAGGCCAGCAGCGCGACCGTCGAGGGTCCCTACGACCTGTCGCTCGTCGAGGGCTCGATCACGACCGCCGCACGACGCCGAGCGCATCCAGGAGGTGCGCGCGCAGCTCGCGCGCGCTGATCACGATCGGCGCCTGCGCGACCGCCGGCGGCATCCAGGCGCTGCGCAACTTCGCCGACGTCGAGGACTTCACGCGCGATCGTCTACGCCTCGCCCGGACTTCATCTCGACGCTCGCCACCTCGACGCCGATCAGCGCCCACGTGCCCGTCGACTTCGAGCTGAACGGCTGCCCGATCAACAAGCGCCAGCTGCTCGAGGTGATCAGCGCCCACCTCGCCGCGGCGCCGTCCGCGCGTGCGCGCGCACAGCGTCTGCGTGGAGTGCAAGCGCCGCGGCACCGTGTGCGTGATGGTCGCCCACGGCACGCCCTGCCTGGGCCCGGTCACGCACGCCGGCTGCGGCGCGATCTGTCCCGCCTACGACCGCGGCTGCTACGGCTGCTACGGGCCGATGGAGAGCCCCAACACCGCCTCGCTGAGCGCCCGCATGGCCGAGCTGGGCGCCGAGGAGGTCGACCTCGTGCGCGTGTACCGCACCTTCAACGCCGGCCACCGAGCCGTTCCGCGAGGCGAGCGAGGCGCATGAGCGAGCTAGGCAGCACACGCGTGATCCGCACCGACTACCTCGCCCGCGTCGAGGGCGAGGGCGCGATGTACGTCAAGCTCGACGGCGCGCGACGGTCAGCGACGTCAAGCTGCGCATCTACGAGCCGCCGCGCTTCTTCGAGGCGCTCCTGCGCGGCCGGGCCTTCACCGAGGCCCCGGACATCACCGCGCGGATCTGCGGCATCTGCCCGGTCGCCTACCAGATGAGCGCGGTGCGGGCGATGGAGGACGCCTGCGGCGTGCGCATCGACGACGGGCCCGCTGCGCGACCTGCGCCGGCTGCTCTACTGCGGCGAGTGGATCGAGAGCCACAGCCTGCACGTCTACATGCTGCACGCGCCGGACTTCCTCGGCTACGCGGGCGCCGTCGAGATGGCGCGCGACCACCGCGAGATCGTCGAACAGGGCCTGCAGATGAAGAAGGCCGGCAACGCCCTGATGGCGGTCGTCGGCGGCCGCGAGGTCCACCCGATCAACGTCCGCGTCGGCGGCTTCTACCGCGCGCCCACGCGCGGCGCGAGCTGCGCGCGCTGCGTCGACCCGCTCGAGCGAGGCGCGCGAGACGGCCCTCGCGACCGTGCGCTGGGCCGCGGAGCTCCCGTTCCCCGACGTCGAGCGCGCACCCGAGCTGCGTCGCGCTGCGCGAGCCCGGCGCGCTACCCGATCGACCGCGGCCGGATCGTCTCCGACCGCGGGCCTCGACATCGCCCCGGCGAGTTCGACGAGCACATCGTCGAGGAGCACGTCGAGCACTCCAACGCACTGCACGCCCGCCTGCGCGAGCGCGGCACCTACCTCACCGGCCCGCTCGCCCGCTACGCGCTCTCCTCGCAGGCGCTGCGGCCGCTGGCGCGCGAGGCCGCGCGCGAGGCCGGGCTCGTCCGCGGTCTGCCGCAACCCGTTCCAGAGCATCGTCGTGCGCGCCGTCGAGCTCGTGCAGGCCTGCGACGAGGCGCTCGCGATCATCGACGGCTACGAGCCGCCCGAGGCGCCCGCCGTCGAGGTCGCGCCGCGCCGCGCCGTCGGCCACGGCGCGACCGAGGCGCCGCGCGGGCCTGCTCTACCACCGCTACGAGCTCGACGAGGACGGCACGATCCTCGACGCCAGGATCGTGCCGCCCACCTCGCAGAACCAGCTCGCGATCGAGGAGGATCTGCGCGCCGTCGTCGAAGCCGGCCTCGACCTCCCCGACGAGCAGCTGTCGCTTCGCTGCGAGCAGGCGATCCGCAACCACGACCCGTGCATCTCCTGCGCGACCCACTTCCTGACGCTGACCGTCGACCGTGGCTGAGGCGCCGCGCGGCGGTCGCTCGTCGTCGGGGATCGGCAACGCGCTGCGCGGCGACGACGCGGCCGGCCTGCAGGTGGCGCGCCGCGTGCGGGTGCTGCTGGAGTCAGCGCGCCCGCGCCCGCGGTCCCAGATCGCCGTGCTGCGAGCACGAGGGCGAGCCGCTCGGCCTGATCGACCGCTGGGAGGGCGCCGCCGCGACGGTGCTCGTCGACGCGATCCGCTCGGGGGCGCCCGCCCGGCACGATCCACCGCTTCGATGTCTCCGCCGCGCCGCTCCCCGCGCCGCTGGGCGGCTCCTCCTCCACTCACGCGGTCGGCGCTCGGCGAGGCGATCGAGCTCGCGCGCGCGCTCGGCCGGCTGCCCGCCTCGATCGTCGTCTACGGGGTCGAGGGCGCCCGCTTCGACAGCCGGCAGCGGCGCTGTCCGGTCCGGTGTGGAGCAGCCGTCGCCCGCGCTCGCCGAGGCGGTCGTGCGGGAGGCGACCCGCGCCGCTGCCACCGCCGCCTGACCGTAGGAGATCGCCGCCGTCGTTCGGCGGCAGCGTCGCGCGGTATGAGCACCCGCAGACCGCTCGCCGCGAGCCGCTCGGTGCAGCGCTCGAGCAGCAGCCGGTTCTGGAAGACGCCGCCCGCCAGGACCGCCGTCCTCCAGGCGCTCGCGCTGCGCGAGCAACGTCAGCGCATCGACCGTCGCGTCGGCCAGGGCGTTGTGGAAGCGGGCGCTGACGAGCGCCGGCGACGCGCCCGCGGCCAGGTCGCGCGACGATCGCCCGCACGGTCTCTCGCGCGTCGAGACGCAGCAGCTCCCCGTCGAGCGACCGGCAGCGGGTAGGCGTCGCGCTCGTCGAGTCGGCCGCCGCCTCCAGCTCGATCGCCGCGCGGCCCTCTTCGCGCGACGCTGAGGCGCATGCCGCAGAGCGCCGCCACGGCGTCGAACAGACGCCCCACGCTCGTAGTCTCGGGCGACGCCGTCCCGGAGCGCGCCATCGCCGCCACCTGCTCCCAGCGCTGCCTGCCGACCTGCCGCGGCGATACGCCCGCCGGCACGCCGCGCCCACCGCCGCCCGCGGCCACCAGCCACGAGCATGCCATCCGCCACGGCTCGCGCGCCGCCGCGTCGCCGCCCGGAAGCCGCACGGGCTGCAGATGCCCGACGCGACGCGGCATCCGCGAGATCGCCCGCACGAGCAGCTCGCCGCCCCAGACCGTGCCGTCGCCGCCAAGCCCTGCACCGTCGTAGATCGCGCCGACCGCGCGGCCCGTCGCTCGCCGTGCTCGGCCAGCACCGCGGCGAGGTGGGCGTGGTGGTGCTGCACCGCGATCAGCTCCACGTCCTCGCGCGCGAGCGCGTAGCCGCGTCGAGAGGTAGTCGGGGTGCAGGTCGTGGGCGACCACCAGCGGCTCGACCGCGAACAGCGCTTCGAAGTGGGCGATGCCCTCGCGGAAGCAGCGCAGCGTCTCCCAGCTGCTGCAGGTCGCCGATGTGCGGGCCGACCCACGCGCGCGCGCCCCTGGCCAGGCAGAACGTGCTCTTCAGCTCGGCACCGCACGCCAGCAGCGGCGGCACCGGCAGTGGGCAGCTGCGAGGCTCCGCGGCACATGGCCGCGGGAGCGCCGGTCAGCAGCAGCGGGCGCGTCGCATGCTCGCTCCGAGCGCGCGCACGACCGAGTCGTCCGCGCGGGCGTGGATCGGGCGGTCGTGGACGAGCAGCAGCGTCGGCGACCGTGCCGCAGCCGCGTCGAGCGCGTCGTCGTCGTCGATAGGCGATCGGCTCGTCGCCGACGTTGCCGCTGGTCATCACCAGCGCCGTGCCCACGTCGTCGAGCAGCAGGTGGTGAAGCGGCGTCGAGGGCAGCATCACGCCGAGGTCCGGCGAGCCCGGCGCAACCGACGTCGGCGACCGGCGCGCCCGGGCCGACGGCGGGCGATCACGATCGGGCGCTCGGGCGCGCTCACCAGCGCCGCCTCGGATGGGGCCAGCGCAGCACGAGCCCGCCGAGCGCGTCCGCGATCGCGCGACCATCAGCGCGAACGGCTTCTCCTCGCGGCGCTTGCGCCGGCGCAGCTCGGCCACGGCCCGCTCGTCGTCGGCGCGGCAGGCGAGGTGGTAGCCGCCGACGCCCTTGACCGCGACGATCGCTGCCGGCGGCGAGCGTCGCGGCCGCGGCCGCGACGGGGTCCTGCGCGTCGATCGCCCGGCCCGCTCGCGTCGATCAGCCGCGCGCCTGCGGGCCGCAGGCCGGGCAGGCGTTCGGCTGCGCGTGGAAGCGGCGACCGGTCGGGATCCTCGTACTCGGCGCGGCAGGCAGGGCACATCGCGAACGCCGGCCATCGTCGTGCGCGCGCGGTCATACGGGGTGGCGCGCACGATCGTGAAGCGTGGCCCGCAGTTCGTGCAGTTGATGAACGGGTAGCGGTGGCGACGGTCGCCCGGATCGAGCAGCTCCGCCGAGGCACTCCTCGCACGGCGCCACGTCGGCCGACACCAGATGCCGCCGCCGCTCGCGCGCTCGCTGCCGCTGCAGGATGCGAAAGCCGCGCTCGCCGGTCGCGGCGCAGCGGCTCGGTGCGCACCCGCTCGATCGCGGCCAGGGGCGGCGGGTGCTCGGCGAGCGCTGCGCAGGAAGCGCTCGAGCGCGGCGTCCTCGCCCTCGACCTCGAGCAGCACGCCGCGCGCGTCGTTGCGGACCCACCCGGCGAGCCCGTGCTCGCGCGCGAGCCGGTGCACGAAGGGACGGAAGCCCGACGCCCTGCACGACACCGTCGACGCTCGCGCGCACGCGGGTGCGCACCTTCATCGTCGGCCGGTCCACACCCTCACTCGGGCGGCGCGTCCCGCGCGGGCGACCCCGGCGAGCCACCCCGCGAGCTCGTCCACGCCCTCGCCGGTGCGGGCGCTGAGCGAGCATGTGCGCCACTCCCGGGTTGACGCGGTCGAGGTTGCCGAGGAAGTCCTCGCAGCGAGAAGTCGAGGTGGGGGAGGAGGTCGATCTTGTTGACCACGACCAGCTCGCAGGCGCGGAACATCAGCGGGTACTTCAGGGGCTTGTCCTCGCCCTCGGTCACCGAGGAGACCATCGCGCGGGCGTCCTCGCCGACGCGGAACTCGGCCGGGCAGACGAGGTTGCCGACGTTCTCGATCACCAGCAGGTCGATCTCGTCGAGCGCGCATCGCGGGCAGCGCCGAGCGGACCATGTTGGCGTCCAGGTGGCACTCGCCGCCGAAGCCCGGGTCGGTGTTCAGCTGGGTGACCGGCACGTGCAGCAGCGACAGGCGCTCGGCGTCGAGCGAGCCCTGCACGTCCCCCTCGAGCACGCCCGCGCGCACCCCGTGGCCGGCGGCCAGTAGCCCGTCGCCGAGCACGCGCTCGAGCAGCGTGGTCTTGCCTGCGCCGGGCGCGCTCATCAGGTTGACCACGCGCACCCCGGCACGGTCGAAGTCCTCGCGGTTGGCGCGCGCGATCGTCGCGTTCGCGTCGAGCACGTCCTCCGCGACCCTCACCTTGGTGCGGTGCATGGCTCCTCCTCGACCTCGATCGACTCCACCAGCAGCTCCTCGCCGCCGATCACGCGCGCCTGCCCGCCGCCGCAGCGCGGACAGTGAAACGACAGCTGCTCGAGCTCCCACTCGTGCCCGCACGCGCAGCGCAGCCGCGCCGGCGTCGACCCGCTGGCACAGGCGCGCCCCCTCGCAGGGCGTGCCGCGCGCGAGGATCTCGAAGTGGAAGGCGAGCGAGTCCGGAACGACCTGGCGCAGCGCCCCCACGGTCACATCGACGCTCCTAACCGGCCGCCCGTCCGCGTGCGTGATGGCTACATCGAGCACGGCGCGCGCGAGCGCCAGCTCGTGCATCAGCAGATCCTCGGCAGCGGGTCGCCCGCGAGCAGGTCCATCACGCGCCGCCCACCGAAGGCGGTGTCGACGAGCACCATCCCCGCCGGCTCCGCCACGATCTCGCCGATCTCTGCCGCCTGCTCGCAGCCGGGCACCGCGCGCAGCGCCGCCAGCGCCGCCTCGGCGGACCCCGGCGCGACGAACGCAACCAGCCGGCCCTCGTTGGCGACGTACAGCGGATCGATCCCGAGCAGCTCCGCCGCGGCCGCCACCGCCGGCTCGACCGGCACGTCGGTCTCGCGGACGAGCGCTGCCACCAGCCGAGGCGCGCGCGAGCTCGTTCAAGCGCCGAGGCGACGCCGCCCGCGCGTGGCGTCGCGCATGCAGTGCAGGTCCGCGCCTGCCGCCTCCAGCAGCGCGTCCGCCGCCGGCCACAGCGACGCCGTGTCCGAGACGATCGGCGCCTCGAGCTCGAACTCGCTCGCGCGCGAGCATCACCGCCATCCCGTGCGCGCCGACCGGCCCCGAGACCAGCACACGATCGCCCTGGCGCAAGCGCGGACGGCGACAAGCGTGCGCGCGGATCGACCAGCCCGACGCCGGTCGTGCAGACGTACATGCCGTCGGCGTGGCCGTGCTCGACGACCTTGGTGTCGCCCGCGATCACCTCGCACGCCCGCGCGCGACGCCGCCGCGCGCCACCGCCTCCATCTCGGCGCGCAGCTCGCGCGCGTCGCAGGCCCTCCTCCAGCACCAGCGACAGCGTCAGCGCGAGCGGCCGCGCGCCCGAGACGGCCAGGTCGTTGACGGTGCCGTTGACCGCCAGCTCGCCGATCGAGCCGCCCGGGAAGCGGATCGGGCTGACGACGAAGCTGTCGGTGCGTGATCGCCAGGGCGTCGGTGCCCAGCGCGAACCGTGCCGGCATCGGCCAGCGGCGCCAGCGCCTCGTCTGCGAGGGCCGGCAGCAGCAGCCCCTCGATCAGCGACTGCGAGGACTTGCCCCCGGCGCCGTGGGCCATCGTGATGCTGCTCGTCGCGAAAACGGGCGGCGCTTGCGAACGCGTCGACTGCACGATCTCGCGGATCCGCTGCCTCGCGCGTGGCGCCGCTCACTCCCTACACGCCGCCTCGCGCTCGCGCGCGTAGCGACCGTAGCTGTAGTACGCCGCGCACGCGCCCTCGGGCGAGACCATGCACGCGCCGATCGCTCGCTCGGGGGTGCAGGCGGTGCCGAACACCCGGCACTCCCACGGCTTGATCACGCCCTTCAGCACCTCGCCGCACTGACACTCGCGCGGGTCCGCGACCTCCACGCCCGGCAGCGCGAAGCGGCGCTCGGCGTCGAGCTCCGCGTACGCCTCGGATATGCGCCAGCGCGCTTTCCGGGATGCTGCCGAGGCCCCGCCACTCGAAGTGCTCGCGCGTCGTGAACACCTCGTCCATCGCCTCGCGCGCGCGTGTGTTGCCCTCCCATGAGACCACGCGCCGGTACTGGTTCTCGACCTCGCAGCGGCCCTCGGCGAGCTGCGCCGAGCAGCATCTGGATCGACTGCAGCACGTCCAGCGGCTCGAACCCGGAGACGACGATCGGCTTGCCGTACTCGCGTGGGATGAACTCGAACGGGCGCGCGCCGATCACGGTCGCCACGTGTCCGGGGCCGACGAAGCCGTCGACCTGGAGGTCCGGTGAGTCCAGCAGCGCCCGCAGCGGTGGCTCGATCGCGACGTGGTTGCACACGCACGAGAAGTTCGCAACGCCCTCGCGTCGCGCGCGCTTGAGCGTGAGCGCGGTCGACGGCGCGGTTGTCTCGAAGCCGATCGCGAAGAACACGACCTCGCGGTCGGGGTGCTCGCGTGGCGATCCGCAGCGCGTCCAGCGGCGAGTAGACCATGCGGACGTCCGCTCCGATGCGCCTTGGCCTCCAGCAGGCTGCCGCGCGAGCCGGGCACCCGCAGCATGTCGCCGAAGCAGGTGAGGATCACCTCCGGCCGCTGGGCGATCGCGACGCGCGTCGTCGACGCGGCCCATCGGCAGCACGCAGACCGGGCAGCCGGGCCCGTGCACGAGCTCGACGCCGTCGGGAAGCAGTTCCTCGATCCCGTAGCGGTAGATCGCGTGGGTGTGCCCGCCGCACACCTCCATCAGCTTGTAGGTGCGCCCCGGCCGGGTCAGCGACGGCAGCTCCGCGGCCACGGCCCGTCCGAGGTCGCCGTCGCGGAACTCGCGCGCGAACCTCACGCCTGCCCTCCGGCGTGCGCATCCCCGGTCGCAGGCTCCCGCTGCAGGGCGGTCCCGGCGTGCACGAGCAGGACCTCGCCGGGCGCGACGTTCTCGACGAGGCCCATGTCCACGGTTTCGTTGCGCCCGCCGGCGTCGACGCAGACCGCCAGCGCGCTGCGAAGCATCCACGTCCAGCACCCGCATCGGCACGGCCACGTCTCCACAGGTGATGCAGGCGGGAGCCCGATCGTCAGGACTGCTCTGCGCTCATTGGCCGCCGGCGCTCAGCTCCCGGAGCGCCTGGTCGTACTCATCGCCCATCTGGCGGAGCAGCTCGAGCGTCGCGTTCGCCTCGCGTTCGTCGATCTTCGACAGCGCGAAGCCCACATGGATCAGCACCCACTCGCCGGTCTGCGCCCCACCGCCGTCGTCGAGCAACGCGATGTTGACCGTGCGCCGCACGCCGGCGATGTCGACGCGCGCAAGCTGGTCGGACTCGTCGAGCACCTCCACTACTTGGCCGGGTATGGCCAGACACACGCTCGCGGATCTCCTTCGTCGGGGAGGACGTGGTTTAGCACTTCAGGGCAATCACCGGGCACGAACCCACTGTCGGCTCCGGCGCGACGTGCGAGCTCAGGCGTCCAAGTCAGGCCATCGCTGCCAGGAATATCGGCGCGACGAATCGCTGCTCGAGCTCCGCGGCGACGGCCGAGCCACCACCGTGAGGGGCCGCCTCCAGCGCGACGCGCGTAGTGCCGCGGCCCGGGCACTGTGGATTACCACGGAGACGGTTCGCCTATTGCTGCCGATGGCGGCAATCGGCCGGCGGCGTAGTCTGCTTGCCGGCGATGGCCGACCAGCTCACCGCATTGGACGCAACCTTCCTCGAGCTCGAGCAGATGGACGAGGGCGCGACCACGCACATCGGCGGCGTGCTGGTCTTCGATCCACTGCCAGATGGAACCGTCCCGGCACTTGACGCCGTATGCATGGACATCGCCTCGCGCCTGACCTTGCTTCCACGGTTCACGCGCTCACCCGTCTCGATCGTGATCGGGTGCCGATGAGCGGCGTCTCCGGATCCATTTCGGTCGATCGCGCACTCGATCTGTTGAACTCGGTGCCGGCGCGTCTGCAGCTGCAGGACGGCTATCTCGATCTGCTCGGCGACGAGGACCCAACCGGCCCACACCCGGGTCAGCGTTGGATGGACAGCCGTGTGCTGCCCCTGATCTATGAGCGGCTGTGGCGCCCGCTCGGTGGACGACTGCTGATGGGCGCCGCGGGGCCTGGCATGCGCGGCGAGCACCGAATCGCGCTGGAGATGCTCGCGCTTGCGGGTGGCGAGCAGGTGCTGGACGTAGGCTGCGGCCCAGGCAATTTCACACGCAGCTTCGCCCGCGCCGCGGGTGACGGCTTGGTCATCGGCCTTGACGCGTCGCGGACGATGCTGGCACGCGCCGTGCAGGAAACCGACGCCGACAACATCACGTACGTACGGGGAGATGCCTGCGCGTTGCCCTTCCGCGACGCCAGCTTCGACGCCGCCTGCTGCTTCGCTGCGCTCTATCTGATCGAGCGCCCGATGCGAGCCTTGGATGAAATCGCGCGCGTGGTGGCGCCGGGTGGCCGGGTCGCGCTGCTTTCGAGCTGCAACCGAGGTCCGGTGCCGAGCGCCATTACCAGCCCACTCGTCAAGAGCGTCACCGGCGTGCGCATGTTCGCGCGCGATGAGCTCACGCGCGCACTGAGAGCCCGCGGCCTCACCGACGTCCAGCAGCGCGTGTCCGGCCTGGGGCAGTTCGTGGCCGCGCGCAAGCCTTCGCCGTGACCGCTCAAACGCCGGGCGGGGCCAGTGTGCCCCCGCAGGCTGGACGGCACACTTGCAAATACGAACGTAAAGCTGTATCAACGTAGATTGTCCCGCCAGGGGGTCACCTGAATGGGGGTGGGCTTCTCTTCGCTCTTAGGCGCGCCAAGGATGGCGGACGTAAATCAACACTGGAGGAAAAGTCATGGGAAGACGTAATCTCTTAGCGGGGCTCGCGGTGCTCGCCCTCAGCCTCTTCATGCTGAGCGGTACTGCATTCGCGCATGCGACCCACCACAAGGCGGCCAAGCCGAATAGCGGCACGGGCAACAAAGCGGAAACGTGTGTCGTTCACGCTCTGCCCTCCGCGTTCATGGACCAGGGCGAGTTCGGCGACGCTTCGAGCGTGGCCGACATCATCGAAGTCGAGTGCGAAGAAGTCTATGCCGAGAAGTACGTGCACATCACCGCCAACGAGCTCTACAGCCGTTGCGACAAACACCTGTACTGGCGTACCCCGGGCAACGGTGTCGGGGGGCCGACGGGTCCGGGCATCTCGGTGGAACTCGACAACGACGGCAACGCCACGGCGATCGTGATCGGCGGTCCTTCGTGTGCAGCGGGCGAAAGCCTGATCGCGGCGCACCTTGAAAGCGCGCCGTATACGACGGTCACCACCGGCTTTACGGTGCTGGCGCCGCGGCCGACGACACCGGGCGTGTTCGCCACGCCTTCGAACAAGGTCGAGGACGAGACCACGAGCAGCGTGGCCACGATCGTCCAGGTCGAGTTCCCGCCCGTGTTCGCCGAGGAATACGTGAACGTCGACTTCTCGCAGCTGTTCGCGCGTTGTCACCAGGACAACAAAACCGAAGTGCTGCAGATGGACATCTACGGCTACGCCGCCCTCGAAGTGGGCCACGAAACCGAAAGGGTGCAGCTCGACAACGACGGGAACGGCTTCTTCGTTCTCATCGGCAACTCGTCGTGCGCGTCCGGTACGAGCCTCATCGAAGCGAGCCTCGAAAACGCTCCGTACACGACCTACACGACGAACTTCACAATCGAACCGCCTCAGCCGACATTTCCCGAATAAAGATCGGGAACTGACGCTGGGCGACCAGTGAATCTCGGGAGGGCCCCGGAAACGGGGCCCTCCCGCTTTAAGCGTGGGCCGCGGGGGCGGGCGGTAGCGACGCCGCGCCTGGGCGGGGTCTGGTGGCCTCCCCACGTAGTCTGCCGCGATGGGGCCGGACGGCTCAAGGACTGAACCTTCGCTGGCCGAGATTTTGCGCCAGTGGGGACGGATTGGCTGCATCGGCTTCGGCGGCCCGCCGGCACATATCTCGTTGCTGCGCGAGTTGTGCGTGCAGCGGCGTCGCTGGCTGAGCCAGGGCGAGTTTGAGGACGCGCTCGCCGCGTGTAATCTGCTCCCAGGGCCGGCCTCGACGCAGCTGGCGATCTTCTGCGCATGGCGGGTCGGGGGTCCGCTCGGTGCGCTCGTGGGCGGCGCGGCCTTCATTCTCCCGGGGCTGGCCCTGATCCTGCTGCTCGCAGTCGTGTTCCTGGCAGCCTCGCCGCCGACCTGGGTACGTGGTGCGGGCGCTGGCGCCGGGGCAGCGGTGGCCGCCGTGGCGGTACGCGCGGGGGCGAGTCTGGTGCCGGCCAGCTGGCGGCGCTCGCCCGTTCACCTGCGCTGGCTCCTGTATGCCCTTCTCGGCGGACTGTCGGCGGCAACGGTCGGCCCGTGGCTGGTGTTGGTACTTCTTGCGTGTGGACTCTGCGAGGTGGTCTGGGACCGCCGCGGGCACATGCACGCCGGCTCGGTTTCCGTAGGCGCGTGGCCGCTGGCAGCGATCGCTGGAGCGGCGACAGGGGGTCTGCTGGCGCTGACTTGGGTGGCTTTCAAGGTTGGAGCGCTGTCCTACGGTGGGGGCTTTGTGATCGTTCCGCTGATGCAGGCCGAAGCGGTGAATCACTACCACTGGATGAGTGCCGGCCAGTTTCTCAACGCCGTCGCGCTCGGCCAAGTTACTCCCGGGCCGGTCGTTCAGACGGTCGCAGTCGTCGGCTACGCGGCCGCCGGGATAGGCGGCGGACTGCTGGCCGCCGGAGTCGCATTTGCTCCCTCGTTCCTGTTGATTCTCCTCGGGGCTGAACGCTTCGGCCGCCTACGAGCCAACCCTCGCGCCCAGGCGTTCTTGAACGGCGCCGGTCCGGCTGCGATCGGGGCGATCGTGGGTTCGGCGGCCCCGCTCGCCGCGGCCTTGCAGGAGACCTGGCAGTACGTCGTGCTCGCTGTCGCAGCTATCGCTCTGCTGATGCTGCGTCGCAGCATCGTCCTGACCCTACTCGTCGCCGGTGTCGCCGGTGCGCTTGCTGGGCTTCTCGGTGCCCCGCTTCCGCACTAGTGCGCAGGCGCCCTCGGGGCTCGCTCGATCCGGTCGGCGGACATCGAGGTCCGCCGACCACGGGCACGTGCTAGCCGCCTTCGTAAGGATGCTCGCGTCTCAGCCGCTCGAGGCGACCGCTTCCAGCTCGGCGAGGTCACGGATCTGGCCCAGCCGGATGCTGTTGCCGGAGGGGTCGCGGAAGCCGGAGTCGATCCCGTACGGACGCTCCTCCGGAGGTTCGTGGAACTCGACGCCGCGGGCCTTCAGTTCTTCGTAGGTCTTCTGGCAGTCGTCGGTCGTGAGGAACACCGTTCCCGCGAAGCCCTTGGCCATCAGACTCTCGACCTGCTCGGTGGTCTCCTGGTCCATGATCGGTGGACCGGGGACCGCCATCAGCACGATCGACACATCCGGCTGGCCGGGGGGCGAGACGGCCAGCCAGCGGAAGCCACCCAACTCGGGCAGCGTGACGTCGGCGGCTATCTCCATGCCGACCTTCTCCGTGTAGAACGCCAACGCCTCCTCTTGGTCCTGGACCCACAGCTGGGCGTTTGTGATTCTGAACATCGGGCTCTCCTTTCAACAGGGGACGATGCAGTCAAGCTAGACCGGTTGCTCGCTCCTGTCTTCTCGAAAAGTGCGCTTCTGCGGGCGGCCGTAGGCCCGTACGATGCAGCCTGGGACCAGCGCCATATCGGCAGCCGCCGGGAAGCGCTGGCGATAGGTCGCCGGAGACAGCCCGAACGTGCGCGTGAAGCTCGTCGTGAACGAGCCGAGACTCGTCAGGCCGACGGACAGGCAGATGTCGGAGATCGAGCGGTCCGTGCTCCGCAGCAGCGCGGCGGCTCGCTCCAGGCGCCGGGTCAGCAGGTAGGCGTAGGGCGATTCCCCGAACGCCCGCCGGAACTCGCGGCTGAAGTGCGCCTTTGAGAGCCCTGCAGCGGCGGCCATCTCCGCGACCCCCAACGGCTCGGCGTAGCGAGCGTCCGCGAGATCCCTTGCGCGCAACAGGTGGCGGGCGGGGGGAGCAAAGGCCATTGCGCCAGTATTGCGCTCCGCGCGTTCTCCGGCGCCCGGCGCGCCGCGACCAGAGCCCGACAGCACCCGTCGTCGATCTCAGTTCTCGACGTTGACCCAGACCTGTTCCCGTGCGCCCCCGCCGACTCCCCTCACGAGGACGGCCACGTTGTGCGGACCGTTGGATTCGAGGGCCGTGTTCCAGAGGTATTGGTAGGGCGCCTCGGCGACCTTTTTGTAACGCACATGGCGGTCGATTTCGAATTCCAGCGTTTCGGCCGCCAGGCCATACAGGGTTGCTGTCACTGGGACCTTGCCCGAGACCGTCTCGTTTTCGGTCAGATCGTTGACGAGCGCGAACACCACGAGGCCGGTGCCGAGGCCGTGGGTAACGACAAGGCTCTGGGCGGTGATCGGCGCGGCGCCCGGGGCGGTCACGTTCACCATCAAGGTGCGCCCGAGATCGTCCAGCACCGGCGTGTAGCTCGCACCGGCGGCGCCTCCGATCGGGGTGCAAGGCGCCTTCGTCGCGTCGGCGTACTCGACCGCCACGTGCGCACGCGCGACGTTGTCGTTGAACAGCACGGCATCCGCGAGGTCGCCCTCGAAGAAGCCCGAGTGTCCGCTGATTCCCGCCCCGATGAAGGTCGGCCCGGGGGAGGGGCTGTTGGCGGGCCCCGGGGCCATCCGCGAGCCGACTTGGACGCCGTTGACGAAGAGCCGCATCGTGGTTCCATCGAACGTGGCCACCACCTGGCTCCACTTTCCGACCGGAAGGCCGGGCGCGTAGTCGATGAATGAGCCTTTGCCGCTGACCCAACGCTCCAGTCCAAGGCCGTGACTCGTGAGCCAGATGCCGGTGCCTTGGCGTTCGGTGCCGAGCTTGCGCTCGCGCGAAAACAGGTACCGGTAGGTGCCGTCGATCACACGCGGGCGCGCCCACACCTCGACCGAGAACGGGAGCCCGTTGTTCTGGTCGATCGATTCGGAGATCGAGACGGCCGAGCTGTGGCCGTCAAAGCTCGTGCCGGGGCCGCCCTGGCCGGTCAGCGGGCCGTCGGAGGCGACCGGATGCGGGCCCACGTAGGTGCCGCCGGCGCCCAGTTTCAGGGCGTTGTGCGCGATCGCGCCGGTTTCGCCCAGCGGGTACTCCAGGAACGTGCCGTCGTGTTCGGCGTCGGTTGACCAGTAGGCGCAGCGCTGCCATTCATATGTGGCGCTCGCGCCGGCGCCGCCCGCGGGTTCGGGGGCCCACACCGGCGTCGAGAGCGACGCCGCCCCGAGTGAGAGCACGGCCGCCGCGGCACCGGTCGGGAACAGACCTGCCAACAGCAGGACGAGGCCGCCGATCAAGACACGCGCACGCCCCAATGGGTTCGCCTCCATCGTCGGCGACGTTACGACCGCCGGGTTCGTGCGGGGCAATTGTGGACTTAAGAACTAGCCCGGCGCGAGTGCGATGAAGCATCGAATTGCGAGGCTGCTGCCCCGAGCCCCGGGCTTCTGCGAGGTCCGCCGCGATCAGCCCGGAGTCAGCCCTAACGCTCGGCGCAGCTCGCCCGGCGCGAGTCCTTCCACGCGAACTACCTTTTCGCGTGAGCGCTCACCACGGATCACGCTCACCCGCCCGCGGGCTATGCCAGCGCGCTTGGCGATCAGCTTGCACAGCGCCGCATTCGCCCGGCCCTCGACAGGTGCCGCCGCGACACTCACGTGCAGAACCCCGTCACGCTCAGCCACAAGCGTGTTGCGTTTCGCACGGGGCTGCAGTCGGACCCTGAGATCTGCGTCGGGCATCAGGTGCAGTATGCGCCCGGATAGGTTCGGGTCACGCCTCCAGTCCGGGGGGAGCAGTCTCCAACGACCGCAGCGACTCTGCGCGGCTACGGCAGGGGACAGCGTCCATGCCCGGCTAGCTTGCTAGCATCGGTGCGTGGCTGCGCCAGAGCCAAAGGCGTCCTCGCGCGAGCGAGACACCGACAAGCAGCAGTTCAACATCTACCTCCCCCCGACGCTGATTCGGCGTGCCAAGCACGCCGCGATCGATCACGCGACCTCGCTGTCGAGGCTCGTCGAGGTGGCGCTCACCGAGCACCTCGACTCGCTCGAAGAGGAGGCGTAATGAGGGTGCGTCCGATCCACTTCGTCCCCGACGTGGAAGACGCGATGCGCTTCTACGAGGCGCTCGGCCTAAGAGTGCAGGCGCGGGCGCGAACCGGGCATTGGATCGAGCTCACGGCGACCGGCGGTGAGCTCGCCCTGCACGACACCAGCACAGCCGCCGACGGCCACGGAAGAGGGGGGATGCTCGTCAACTTCATCGCCGAGGAGCCGCTCGAGTCGCTGGAGCGGCGCCTGCGGGCGGCCGGCTTCCCACCTCAAGGCACCGTCGTCGACCAGGAGTGGGGACGCTCGCTGTTCGTCCACGCCCCCGACGGGACGGTCATCCAGATCGACGAACAGGACCCAGAGCTGTACACGTGACCCTGAGGGCAACGACCGACGAGGAGGAACCCACATGGCTACCGTTAGCGTTCGCTACATCGTCCACGACGTCGACGCCGCGATCGCCTTCTACTGCCATCAGCTCGGCTTTGACGAGCTGATGCACCCCGCCCCCACGTTCGCGATGCTCACCCGCGGCGACCTTCGGCTCGCACTGAGCGCGCCGAGCGGAGCCGGTGGTGGAGGGCAGGCGATGCCGGATGGAACCAGGCCATCACCGGGCGGCTGGAACCGCTTGATGCTCGAGGTTGACGACCTCGACGGCACCGTCGAACTGTTGCGCAAGTCTGGAGCGCGCTTTCGCAACGACATCGTCACGGGCTTCGGCGGCAAGCAGATCTTGCTCGAGGACACTTCCGGGAACCCGATCGAGCTGTTCGAGCCGACGCGTCCCGAGGCTCGACTCAGCGCTCGCGGTTAGCCCGACGCTCGCCGCTGAGAGGCTGACCGCGGCGGCGCGATGTTCCCCACGTGCCGGTGGAAGCGGGGTGCCCTACACGAGCACCCGTCGGCGGAAGTTGCGCAGGCCGAGCGCGAGGAAGGCGATGCAGAAGCCGATCAACGCGGGGTAGATGACGTACAGGGGCATATGCGAAATGTTCGTAAGGGCTGCGCGCATGCCCTCGGCGACGTAGATCAGGGGATTGACCAAAACGATTGCCTGAAGCCAATGAAAGCCGTCGAGCGTGACGGGAGACAGCCGAGTCCACTGGTAGTAGGTACCGCCGAGGAAGGTAAGCGGGAAGCACCACAAACCCGAACATCAGACCGATGTTGCGGGCCTCGAACGTGGTGCCGAGGAGCAGGCCGAGCGATGACATCGCAATGCACGCCAGCGGGATCAGCGTCAGCACCAAGGCCCAGTGAATGTCGAGGTGTGCGTGCACACCCGGCGCGTGGACCACGGCGGCGATCGGGAACACGATCACGGCTGCAATCCCGCCCTGCACGGCTGCCCGAGAGCACCTTTGCGATCGCCACCAGCCAGATCGGGCACGGGGCCTGGACGCGGTCCTCGATCTCGCGCGTGTAGCCGAACTCGGTCGACATCGGCAGGGCGACGGCCTGGATTCCCTGGAACATGATCGAGATCGCGACCACGCCTGGGACGAGCACGGTGGCGAAATGGGACTCCGCCACCGGCCCGGCGCCGGCCCCGACACCCTGGCCGATCCTCGGGAACACGTAGAGGAACACGAACACGAGCAGGAACGGCTGGATCAGGGTGCGCGCGACGAACTCGCCGAAGTGCTTGCGCAGCACGACCAGGTCACGCAGGATCAGGGCGCCGAGGGCGGTGCGGCTGGCGGCGAAGGTGGAACGCGTCGGCTCGAGCGCGATCGTCGCCGGCCCCCGCGCGGCCACGACCGGGGTCGCGGTGTCGGTCATTCGCGCAGCTCCTTGCCCGTCAGGTTGATGAACACGGTCTCGAGCGTCGGCTCGGCTACGGCGAGATCGATGAGGTCGAAGCCGCCACTCTCGGCCGCGTTCACGACCCGCGGCACGACCCGGTCGACCCCGGTGACGTGCAGCTCGACGCCACCCTCGAGGAGCCTCGTGCGACGTGACCCCGTCGACCACACCCGCGAGGTGCTCGGCCAGCGGCCCCGGGTCGCCACTCGCCTTCACCGTCACGATCGTGTCCGCACCGACCGAGCGCTTGAGCTCAGCGGGCGTGTCGAGCGCCAGGATGCGTCCGTGGTCCATGATCGCGACCCGGTTGCAGAGCCGATCCGCCTCCTCCATGTAATGCGTCGTGAGCAGGATCGTCTGGCCCGCGGCGTGTAGGTCACCGAGAATCTCCCAGAGCGCGAGCCGGCTCTGGGGATCGAGGCCCGCCGTCGGCTCGTCCATGAAAAGGACGGCAGGCCGGTGGAAGATCGAACGCGCGACCATCAGTCGCTGGGCCATCCCGCCCGAGAGCGCGAACACCGACGCCCGGCTCCACTTGGTGAGATGGAACTGCTCGAGCAGCTCGTCGGCGATGCGGCGCGAGTCATCCGGAGGTATGCCGAACAGCCTGCCGTGGAAGTAGAGGTTCTCCCACACCGTCAGCTGCCGGTCGAGTGTGTTCGTCTGCGATACGACCCCGATCAGCTGCTTGGCCAGCGCCGGATGGGCGATCACGTCGACCGATCCGACGTAAGCGCTTCCGGCGGTCGGGATCACGCGCGTCGTGAGCATCCCCGCGGTGGTCGTCTTGCCCGCGCCGTTGGGCCCGAGGAGCCCGAAGATCTCGCCTGGCGCGACCGACAGATTGAGCTTGTCGACGGCCGCGAAGTCGCTGCCCGCGTAGACCTTCGTCAGGTCGATGGTGCGGATGATCCCTGGCGTAGAGCCGTCCTCGCCGGCGCTCGCGAGGGGGTCCGTTTCGGTCGTGTTCATGGCGGCGAACCCCGAATGATCGCTGATCGTCCGTGCCCTGGCCTAGGAGGCGCTGGCCGTGACATCGCGATCGAGGACTCTCGGAGCGCCAGAGGGGTATGCTGAAAAATCGAGGTCGGAGGCGGGGCCGCCACGCGCGGTGTGGGCGATGTAGGGGGGCGAAATGCGTACGTCAGCCGGTGCGGTGCCATCTGCCCCGGGTGTTGCGGTTGATGATCGGATGGCGTTTGCGGGCAGAGCGCCGTGGCGGGCGCTGGCGCCCGCGCTGGTCGCACTTGTCCTTGGGGCTGCGCTCTATCAGGGGCTGAGCGGTGGGCATTCTTCTGTTGCTTCGGCCGTGCGCGCTCGCGCGTTCGCGCAGAAGGGCCTTCTGAGTCTCCCTCGGGCGGCCCAGGGGCCGGTGTCTGCGGCGTTGGGCGCCGATCGCGCGGCGTACCGCGCGCGCGCCGATCGGGGCGGCTTCAGGGCCACGAGTCCGCGGCAACATCTGCGCAGCAGCTTCACGAGCTCCGGGGTGTCGGTCAGCGCCGGCGCCGCCCACATCGGGCTCGGCCTGCGCGCGGTCGGCTACGGCTCCGCGCTCGCGGCCGTTGGGGCGGTCCCTCCGAGCGCTCGCGCCAATCGTGTCCTGTACGCGCACGCGGGCGTGAGCGAGTGGTACGCGAACGGGCCGCTCGGGCTGGAGCAGGGCTTCACGCTCGCACACGCACCTGCGGGAACCGCGCCCGGGCCGCTGACGCTCTCGATCGCCCTTTCGGGCAACGCGCGCGCCTCGCTCGCGAAGGACGGACAGAGCCTCACGCTGACCCAGGCGGGTAGAGCCGCGCTCCGCTACACGGGCCTGTCTGCGACCGACGCCCGCGGGCGCCGGTTGCACAGCTGGCTGCAGCTTCAAGGCGCTCGGATCCTGCTTCACGTGGACAGCTCCGGGGCCCGCTACCCGCTGCGGATCGACCCCTTCATCCAAACCGCCGAGCTGAGCGCCTCGCAGGGCGGCGAAGGCGACGCACTCGGGTGGGCGGTCGCGGTCTCGGGCGACACGGTCGTCGCGGGACCGCAGCAGCACACGGTGGGCGAAAACGAAGGCCAGGGTGCGGTGTATGTGTTCGAAGAGCCGGCCTCGGGCTGGGCCAACGCGACCCAGACCGCCGAACTGACCGCCTCAGACCCCGGCGAAGGCGAAGCCGACTCGCTTGGTGTCTCGGTCGCGATCTCGGGCAACACGATCGTCGCCGGAGCGCCCTTCCACAAGGTCGGCTCGAACGCCGAGCAGGGTGCGGTGTACGTGTTCGAAAAGCCCGGGTCGGGCTGGGTCGATGGGGTCCAGACCGCCGAGCTGACCGCCTCGGACGGCGCCTTGGATGATCGGCTCGGCGAGTCGGTAGGGGTCTCGGGGCAGACGATCGTTGCGGGCGCGGGCAATCATAAGGTCGGCTCGAACGCCGAGCAGGGTGCGGTGTACGTGTTTGAAAAGCACGGATCGGCCTGGGCGAATGGGACCCAGGGCGCTGAGCTGACCGCTTCGGATGGCGCCTCGAATGATCGGCTCGGCGAATTCGTCGCGGTTTCGGGGGAAACGATCGCCGCCGGAGCGCGCTTTCACAAGGTCGGTTCGAATGCTGATCAGGGTGCCGCGTATGTATATGAAAAGCACGGGTCGACGTGGGCGAATGCGACCCAGGCTGCCGAGCTCACCGCCTCGGACGGTGGAGCAAACGACGAGCTCGGCCCGGTCGCGGTGGCGGGCCAGACGATTGTGGCCGGAGCGCCGCGGCACAAGGTCGGCGCGAACGCTGCTCAGGGTGAGGCGTATGTGTTCGAAAGAACCGGCTCGGCCTGGGCGAATGCGACCCAGACTGCTGAGCTGACCGCCTCGGACGGCGCCTTCGAAGATCGGCTCGGCGAATCGGTCGCGGTCTCTGGCGAAACGATCGTTATCGGCGCCCCGGACGGCGGGGTTCGCGAGGGCGGATTCAAGTCGGATCAGGGTGTGGCCGACGTGTTCGAACGGCCGGCGTCGGGCTGGGCGAATGCGACCCAGACCGCCGAGCTGATCGGCTCGAACACCGATGAGGCCGACGGGTTCGGCTTCTCGGTTGCGGTCTCGGGCGGGACGATCGTGGCCGGAGGGCCCGACCACGAGATCGGCCCGCACGAACTCCAGGGCATGGTGTATGTGTTCGAAAAGCCTTCTCAATGCGCGACGGCGCGGGGCGCACTGGGCGTGGCGGACTGGGGCGTCAACGGGGTGGGTCAGCTGGCGTCCGGGTTCCGTAGCTTCTCGTCGGGCTCGGGCACGGGATATGAGAACGCGCCACAGCCCGTCCCGGGCCTCGGGGGAGTAGGGGTGACGCAGGTCAAGGCGGGGTTCAAATTCGGGCTCGGACTTGTCGGTACGACGTGCACCGTGGAGGCCTGGGGTTCCGGTAACAGGGCGCAGCTGGGGGATGGGAGCCTGGCGGATCAGTCCCACCCGGTCACGGTGAGCGGGCTCGCTCACGAAGTCAAGGAAATCGCGGCTGCGGGGGCGCACGCCATGGCCCTCCTTTACGACGGCACCGTCTGGACGTGGGGAGCCAGCGAATACGGCGAGCGCGGGAACGGAGAAAGCGACTGGGAGCGGGAAGCGCTCCCGCACGGGTTCCCGGCGAGACAGGTGCCGGCGAAGGTCGAACATCTGCCGCTGAAGGTAAAGCAGATCGTGGCCGGTGGGAGGCGTGACTACGCGCTACTGGAAAACGGCGAAGTCATGGCCTGGGGCGAGGACAACGGCGGCAAGCTGGGCGTGGAAGAGACCGTCTCGGCCAACGACGTCGAACAATGCATCGGCGAAAACCATGCCACGCGGCCGGGTCTCCAATGCAGCACGATCCCGCGGAAGGTGATGATCAACGGCCAACCTCTCACGGGCGTGGAAGTCATCGGAGCGGGTGAAGAAACCGGCTACGCGGTCAAGGGTGGCGGCTCGGAAGTCTATTCCTGGGGCGGAAACGGGAAAGGGCAGTTGGGCGATCCGGCCGTGAACCATCAAGGTACGGCCACGCCGGTCAGGGTCTCGAGCTTCTCTCCGCCGTCTCCGGTGGTGGAAATCCTCGGCGGCGATGCGCAGGCGCTCGCGCGCCTTGCAAACGGCGGCCTGTATGGGTGGGGGGCTGACAACGCGGGACAGCTGGGGAGCGGCGCGGCCGCAAACACCTGCGGCTCGGCGGCGTGCGACGAAAGCCCGGTGCCCGTGCTGGGCCTTCCGGCGGGTGACAAGACACGCGGAATAGCGGCCGGCGAAGGCGCCAGCTACGCGGTCGAGGAAGAAGCAAACGGCAACAGGGTCCTGTACACGTTCGGTGCTGAGGGCCCACACGAACTGCTGGGTGTGGGAAATCAGACCTATACGACGACGAGGTCGATCGGGCCGCAGCCGGTGGCCGGTCTGGCGGGCGTCGCGAGCATCGGGGCCAGCGCGACGACTGCGGTCGCTGCCGTGGAAAACAACGCCACGCCGCCACCCGCCCTGGGCGTCGCCACACCCGCCCCGCCGGCGAATGCGACCGCGGGTCAGCTCGAACTACAGCTCAGCTGGGACAACGGGGAGGGTGCGCTGCAGCAGTTCGCTGACGAATACATCATCCGCGATCGCTCGGCCAGCGGAGGATCCTTCAACAACCCGCCCGGGAGTCCAAAAAACTGCACGCCGTGCGCGCCCGTGAGCGGCTTCGGGGTGGGTGGCCTTGAAGCCGAACCCTACGAAGTGGTCGTGAAGGCGAAACCCGAAGGCGACAACGCCCACAGACAGGACAGGAGGGCCATCGTTGCACCGGCGGTCCCCTCCACGTGGCCGGTCAACACGACCCCACCCGCGATCAGCGGCCTGCCACAGCCGGGCGAAACCCTGACCGCCTCGACCGGCGCATGGACGAACCCGCCGAGTGGTGGATGGACAGCGGCCGACTTCACCTATGAATGGCTGCTCTGCGAAGGCTACGAACAGGAAGGCAGCTCCGAAAACCTCGGCAGCGAATGCAATCCGATCGGCGCCACCGGCGACTCCGCGACCTACGTCGTCCAGTCCGACGAGGTGGCCCAGACGCTGCGCGTGAAGGTCAAGGCCAACAACGGCATCGGAAGGACCGCCGCGGTCTCGGCCTACGAAGTGATCCTGGCGCCCGCGCAGCCCTCGGTCCCCGAACTACCACCGGTGCTGCTCTCGCCTCCGAAAATCAGCGGTATCGCGGTGGAAGGCAAAACCCTGGCGGCCGTTCCCGGATCCTGGGAAACCGGGGAAAACGAACCCACCAGCACCGAAGTCAAATGGTACGAATGCGCCAAACACAACGTGGTGAACGGTGTGGTGACGGGCGCCACCTGCAGCCTGATCGCAAGCGGTGTACCGAGCTTGGTGTTGACGTCGACGCCGGTCGGGAAGTGGATCGAGATCAAGGAACGGGCGATCAACCCGGCGGGCTGGGAACTCGGTGAATCGAGCGCGGACGGGATCGCCTCGCAGGCGCCTCCGGCCACAACGGGCCCGCCGACGATCTCGGGCACAGTGGAAGTGAACCAAACGCTCACCGAGCACGAAGGGACGTGGACGAACCCCATCGCCCCGACGATTCCTACGTGGACATGGAAGCTGTGCGAACAAACCGGGGGAAACTGTCAGCCGATCCCGAACGCCGTCGCCCAGACGTACATCATCGAAGCCGCCGACGCCGAACACAAACTCGAGGTCGTCGAAAAGGACACAAACGGATTTGCCACAAGCGAAAAGGAATCTGCCGAAACCGTGGAGGTGCCCAAGCCCGCCTCGCCCCCCGTCACGCAGACCGTACACGCCGTACAGCCGGACGGCTCGAGCGTGCCCACGATCTCGGGCTCGGCCGTGCAGGGCGCGACGCTGACGAGCCACCCGGCGTCTTGGACCGAAGCGCCGACCGGCTTTGAATACCAGTGGAAGCGCTGTGAAGGCGACGGCACCCAGTGCGTGCCGATCGAAGGCGCGACGTCGACGAGCTACGTGCTGGTGGCGGCAGACGTTGGTAAGACGATCGTGTTCAAGGAAACGGCGAGCAACTCGGGAGGGTCGGGCAACGCCACCTCGTCCGCGACCGCCGTCGTAGCAGGCGCCGTGCCGGTTTCGACCGCGCCACCCGTAATCGTCGGTGAAGCCCGGGAGGGCGCGCCGCTGGTCGAGTTCCGAGGCTCCTGGAGCAACGAAGCGACTGCGTATCGCTACCAGTGGCAGCGCTGCAACGGTTCCGGTGAAGAATGCGAAGCGATCGACGGGGCGACCGCGGCCACCTACGACGTGCCGTCCGGGGACGCCGGCCACACGATCAGGGTGCAGGAGACCGCGAGCAACGCCACCGGCGCGGGCGCACCGGCGGTCTCGAGCCAGACCCCGACGGTCGCCCCGCACCCCCCCGTCGAGGAAGCGCCGCCAACGATCACCGGAAGCGGCGAAGTGAATCAGACCCTGACGGCTGAGGAAGGCCGCTGGAGCGGTGCCGTCGGCTCACCGGGATATCAGTGGCTGCGCTGCCAGCTGACCGAATGCAAGTTGATCCACGGCGCCACCGCATCAACCTACGTGGTCAAGGGCGAAGACTTCGGATACGCGATCGAGGTCAGAGAAAGCGTCAGCAACGCCGGTGGCTGGGAAGCCGGCTACTCGGCAGCGGTCCCGATCGACACCCAGCTCGAACCGTATGTGACGGCGCTGTCGCGATCCTCGGGATCCACGGGCGGAGGGACAGAGGTCACCATCACCGGCAAGAACTTCGCAGGGGCGACCGGGGTCAGCTTCGGAGTCACGGCAGCGACGAGCTTCGAACTGCTCTCTGCGGAGGAAATCAGGGCCACCGCGCCGCCCGGGAGCAGCGGCACGGTTGACGTGACCGTTACGACGAGTGGGGGGACGAGCTCTGCCGGCCCGGCCTCGCAATACACGTATGGCCCGTCCCCGTCGGTCAGTGCAATCGTGCCCGCCGAAGGCCCCTCGGTCGGCGGCACGGCCGTCAAGATCGCCGGGTCAAACCTCGCTGAAGTAGTCGCGGTGAAGTTCGGCGAAAGCGACGCGCAGAGCCTCACGGCCGTCTCGCCGAGCTCGATCACGGCGATCGCACCTGCGGGAACAGGGACGGTCGGAGTCACCGTTCAGACGCGCTTCGGCACGACCACCCCCGGCCAACACGAGCAGTACAGCTACACGGCTACCGGTCCGCCGCCGGCCGTCAGCAAGCTCTCGGCAAAGCGAGGCCCTGCCGCCGGCGGCACAAGACTCACGATCAGCGGCAGCGGCTTCACCGCCGTCAGCGCGGTGGACTTCGGGAACGCGCCCGCGCAAAGCTTCACGGTCGAGTCCCCGGAACTCATCGTCGTGGAATCCACGCCACCCGGAGCCGCGGGTACCCAGAGCGTGACCGTCACCACCCCGTTCGGCACCAGCCCGGCGAGCAAGCACGCCACCTTCAAGTACGAAAACCCGGTCATCACGCAGGCAAACCCGAACACCGGCCCCAAACAAGGCGCCAACAGGGTCACCGTCACCGGCAACGGGTTCATCCCCGGCGAAACCAGCAGCATCTTCAAGTTCGGCAAGACGCCGGCCACCGAAATCGAATGCTTCTCGACGACGCACTGCACGATGACCGCACCCGCCGCGAAGAAGGCGGGTACGGTCGACGTCACCGTCAAGGCCGTCAAAGCGGCAAGCAAGAAGACCGAAGCCGACCACTACACCTACTACGGCTGAGCCAGCGGGGCCGGCGCGGGCCCGTCCTCGCCGTCGCGGCGGAGTAGGGGCGAGCGATAGGAAAGACGGTTGCGCCGGCTCGGCTCTTTGGCCCGCCGCCAGGGCAGGTGGGTGCAGGAGATTCGCTCTCGCGAGAGAACACATAGGCCGTCGGGCTCTGCGGGCGATGCGCCGCGTGCCCGTGCCCGTGGGAGCACTCCCTCGGTGCGGTCGGACACACAATTGAGGAACACATCGGAGACGGAGGCGCCCCATGACGCGTTTGATCAGGAGCAGCGGTATTCGGCTTGGGCTCGTGGCGGTGATCGCCGCGTTCGGCCTGATCGGCTCGGGAGTGGCACAGGCAGCCCCGCCCGATCCCAACAACGAAGGGTTCGTGACGCTCAGCAGCATCGAACTCAACGGCATACCCAGCACGATCATCGAGGCAGCGCCCGGGGAAGACGTGTCGCTCACGGTGAATTGGTCCGACCACAATGGCTGCGGAGGCTGCGTCGACAACGTCCCGGTGGGATTCGCCGGGCAAGCCCAAGCCGGCTGCATCGAGGAATTCGGTTTCAGCGGAGAATCGGGGTCTACGACGATCGACCTGGGGCCCGCGCCGAGCGCCCCGGGCACACACAGGGTGGTGTTCCTCGACGAAGAGACCTTTTCTTGCGGCGAAGATTGGAACGCCTCGGCCTCGAACGGATACTCCGCCGCCGTTGCTGATGTGCGTGTCCTGAACTTACAGGGAGGTCCCACGGGACCAACGGGTCCCGAAGGTGCCACGGGACCGACCGGCGCTGAAGGTGCGACGGGCCCCGAAGGTGCGACCGGCCCCGAAGGTGCGACCGGCCCCGAAGGTGCGACGGGCCCCGAAGGCGAAGAAGGCGAAGAAGGCGAACCGGGTCCGACCGGCCCCAGTGGCGCGCAGGGAGCCACGGGACCGACGGGCCCTCAGGGTAACGGCGGGCCCGCAGGCCCCCAGGGCGTAACCGGCTCCAGCGGACCAGAAGGCCAGGCGGGACCGACAGGACAAAGTTCGACAGGTGCCACCGGGCCCACGGGCCAGGAAGGGGTCCATGGCGCGGCGGGCGCGGCGGGCGCGACCGGCGCAACGGGCGCAACGGGCGCCGTGGAGCTGATCACCTGCGAACGCGCTACGAGCAAGCACGGCCACATCGCGCAGACGTGCAAGACCTCCGGAACGAGCTCGCCCATCAAGTTCGCGCTCACGGGCGTGAAGCTTTCAGCGGTGCTCTCGCGCGGCAGCGTCACCTACGCCACGGGCTTCGCCTTCGGCGGCTCCAGGACGCGGCTCGTTCTCAACCCCAGCCGGCCGATCGGCAAAGGCGCTTACACGCTGACGATCAACCGCGGCGGCAAACGAGTCCGCGAGACGGTCACGATGAAGTAGGTCCCCGGCTCGCCAGGCTGCTCGCCCTCGGCGCGTCGCGCACCCGCGCGACGGACGCGTGACGCGCCGTCGGTTGCCGGTCCGAGGGTCGTTCTGGCGTAGTCTTCGCCGTGTGGGCGTTGAAGCGGGTGCGGGCGGGAACGGCTGGGATCAGCAACCGGTGGACGGCGGCGGCAAACGCCCGTCGGTCGCGATCGTAGGGGGTGGCTTCGGAGGGGTAGGTGCCGCGGTGATGCTTGTTCGCGCCGGCTACCCCGACGTGACCATCTTCGAGCGCGGTGAGCGGGTGGGCGGCGTGTGGGCCCACAACACCTACCCGGGCGCGGCCTGCGACGTGCCTTCGCATCTGTACGAGTTCTCGTTTGAACCGAACCCGCGCTGGTCGCGCCGGTACGCGCCCCAGGCCGAGATCCAGGAGTACATCGAGGGAGTCGCCCGTCGTCACGGCGTGCTCGAGAGCGCCAGAACCGGTACCGAGGTCACACGCGCGGAGTGGGACGAGGCGCGGGCGAAGTGGCAGCTGGAGACGAGCGCCGGAGCGTTCGAGGCTGACATCCTGATTACGGCCTGCGGCCAGCTGTCGATCCCGAAGCGCCCCACGATCAATGGCCTTGAGAGCTTCGCCGGCCCCGTATTTCACACCGCCGAATGGAGACACGATGTCGACCTCACCGGCAAGCGCGTCGCGGTCATCGGCACCGGCTGCAGCGCGATTCAGACGGTCCCTGCGATCCAGCCGGCGGTCGAGCGGATAGACGTCTACCAGCGCTCGCCCGGCTGGACGATGCCGAAGATGGACTTCGAGTACTCCGAGCGCGCGAGGGGCCTGTTCGAGCGTTTCCCCGCGCTGCAGCGTCTGGACCGAACAGCGACGTTCGCGTTCATGGACATCGGGGCCGCGGGGATGACGAGCCAACGCTGGCTCCTGGCCCCATTTCGCGCCGCCGGCCGCCAGCAGATCAAGAAGGCCGATCAAGGATCGTGATCTGGCAGCCAGAGTCACGCCTGCCGACGAGATCGGCTGCAAGCGGATCATGCTCACCGACGAGTGGTATCCGACCCTCGAAAAGCCCAACGTAGAGCTCATCACCGAACGGATCGAACAGGTCACTCCGACGGGCATCAAAGTCCGCAGACGGCGCCGAGCGGCCCGTCGACGCGATCATCCTCGCGACCGGCTTCGAGAGTCATGCATTCGTGGCGCCGATGGAGATCGTCGGCGCCGATGGGCGCACCCTCGCCGAGGAGTGGGACCCTGTCGCCCGTGCGTACCTCGGTCTGAGCGTCTCGGGCTTCCCGAACATGTTCCTCCTCTACGGGCCCAACACGAACGGTGGTACCGGCTCGGTCATCTACGTCATCGAGGCGGGGATGGCGCACGTGATCGCGGCGCTCGACGCGCTCGAGCTCACGAAAGCGGACCGTATCGAGGTCCGGCGCGAGCGCGTGGACTCATTCAATCGCGAGCTCCGCACGGCCCTCGCGGGCACCGTCTGGCACACCGGCTGCACGAGCTGGTACGTCGACGAGAACGGCAACGATCCGAGCCAGTGGCCATGGATGTGGAGCACCTATCGCCGCAGGACCCAGCGCCTCGAGCCCGGCGCCTACGACATCGGGCGGGTCGTCAGCCCCAGCCCGAGCGCCAGATGAGACCACAGCGCCGGGCTGCCCGCCCGAGGTGAGGCTCGATCCGCGGCTGGGCGTTGCCGCCGCGGTGCTGTGCTGCTTCGGGCTGCTGGGCGCCGGCTGCGGGGCCGATCGCCCCGGCGATCTCGCGGTCGGCTCGGCGCGGCGTGCGCTTGCGGCTGAGTACCTCGTGATCGCCGGGGCCGGCAACCGGCGGTTGGATTCGGATTTCGACCCGCTGGAGGCCCGCGATCGGAACGATCTGGTCCGCGCGAGGGCCGATCTGCGCGACGCCGCAGCGACGGAGGGGCTATTCGATCGCCGCCTGCTGCGGATCCCGTTCCCAGCCGAGACCGAGCGGGTGGCCCGCGATCTGTACCGCGTCAATCAGGCCCGGGCGAGGCTCACAGCGGCGGCGGCCGCCTCGACGTCCCTGGCACAGCTCCACGCGTACGAGCCGCGTCTGGACGCCGCCAACAGGCCCGTCGAGCAGGCGGTCAGGACGATCCGCCGGCAACTCGGCCTGCCACCGCCGTCAACAAGCTGAACGATCGATGATCGGGGGTGGAGCCCCCGACCGGGCCGTGCCCGCGCTCACCATCGGCTCACAAAGCTTCTCAAAGCCGTGCTCGCGTCGAGCTCGGGTGCTGCAGAACGGCTCGCGGCGGGGCAACGGAGTCCAACGTCCGTCGAGATCCTCATGTATGCCGATTAGGGCAGCCGATGTAGTCCCAAACGGGCTCCGACCCACGGAGCACTCTCGACAAGGAGGTCCAACCATGAAGAAGTTCTACGTCTACCGTGTGATCGTTGCGGCGTCGGCGATCGCTGCCCTTGTGGTCGCTTCTGGAGCGGCTCACAAGTTCTAGTCCCCCGTTCGCGGGCACGCACCGCAGTTGAGATGGTGCGTGCTCGCCGTGGACAGCCAGTGCACGCCCGACTGAACACCCGACACTACTGCGAGGCGATCTTCGTCCTCGGGTGTGCGGCCGCAGTCGCGCTGTCGGGCCACATGGACGTCGGTTACATCACGGCGCATCCCTACACCTTCGCGGTGCTGGCGGCAGGCGTGGTGATGGGCGAGCTGCTGCCGGTCAAGATCCCGCGTCGGGACAGCGACGAGGAGATCGTCCTCTCGACCTCGTTCTCGATCGCCCTGCTGCTCGCAGGAGGCCTGGGTCCGGCGCTCATCGCCCAGGGGGTGGCGTCGATCATCCAGGACACACACGCGGGCAAGCCGTGGTGGCGGGTTCGTTTCAACCTCGGCCAGTACACGCTCTCGATGGTCGCGGCCTTCGTGGTCATGCGGCTGCTCTCCGTGGACGCCCACCCGGGCTCCTCACATCCCTTCACTAGCTCCCAGCTTCCCGCTGTGCTCCTCGGCGCCGCGGCGTTCATGCTCGTCAACGCGTTGATCGTGAGTGTCGCTGTGGCCCTGCACGAACAGGAGCCCGTCCTGCGCTACCTGCGCAACGACCTTTTCTTCGTCGTCGTCACCGGCTGCGTGCTGCTGTTCCTGGCACCGATCGTGATCGCGGCGATGGCGTACTCGTCGCTGCTTCTGCCGCTGTTCCTGGCGCCGATGCTCGCGATCTACAACACCGTCTGGCAGGGAGCGCGCAGCGAGCACGCGGCCCGGCACGACTCGCTGACCGGGCTGCCCAACCGACTTGCCTTCCACGACTCGGCCACGGAAGCGATCGGCGATTGCGAGCGCGGCGCCATGCTGCTGATGGACCTCGACCGTTTCAAGGAGGTAAACGACACGCTCGGGCATCACTACGGAGACCTGCTGCTCCAGCGGGTCGCAGAGCGCGTCCGCGAGGACATGCACCCCGATGACGAGATCGCTCGCCTCGGAGGAGACGAGTTCGCGATCTTCAGCCCCGGCAGCGATGGACAGACAGGGCTCTCGCTCGCGCGCCGGATAGCCGAGTCGCTGCGTACCCCGATCGAGCTCGGAGACATCGTGCTGGACGCTCCCGCCAGCGTCGGCATCGCCTTGTTCCCCGAGGACGGCACCGACGTCTCAACGCTCCTGCAGAAGGCCGACGTCGCCATGTACCGCGCCAAGGAGACGCATGCCGACCCGACGCTCTACGAGGAGTGCTACGACCACCACAGCCCGGCCAAGCTCGCGCTCACCGCCGACCTCCGAACGGCCGTGGACAGCGACGCGATCGTCGTTCACTACCAGCCCGTGCTCGACCTCGGGACCGGCAGGGTGATGTCCGTCGAGGCGCTCGTGCGCTGGCAGCACCCGGACCTCGGGCTCCTGCCCCCGGGGTCGTTCCTCGACATCGCCGAGCAGACAAGCCTCATCAAACCGCTCACCCAGCGCGTGCTCGAGACCTCGCTGCTCCAGGCGGCGCAATGGGCCGAGGATGGGGTCGAGGTTGCGGTCGCCGTCAACATCTCGACCCGCGTACTCAACGACCCGCACTTCGTGCGAGGCGTGACGAGGGCGCTGGACGACGCCAACGTTCCCCCCGCCCGCCTCAAGCTCGAGGTGACCGAGAGCACGCTCATGGCCGACCCCACGCTCGCGCGCTCGGTCCTGCAGGAGCTCGCCGAGCTGGGGGTGACGATCTCCATCGACGACTTCGGCACCGGCTATTCGTCGCTCGCATACCTCGCCGATCTGCCGGTCGCCGAGGTGAAGATCGACCAGTCGTTCGTGCGCCGCATGGCGGCCGGCTCGCGCGAGACGATCATCGTCGCCTCGACGATCGACCTGGCACACAACCTCGGCATGCGTGCGGTCGCCGAGGGTGTCGAGGATCCCGGACTTCGTCCGCAGCTGCAGGCGCTCGGGTGCGACTCGGCGCAGGGATACGCGATCAGCCGCCCGTTGCCCGAGTTCGAAGCCACCCGCTGGCTGATCGGCTCCCAGCAGTTCGACTCCAGCGACCGTCTGGTGAGGCTCGCGGCGTGATCCTCGTGCTGCTGGCGGGCCTCTGTCTGGCGAGCGTGCCGCTCACCGGCGGAAGCCTGCGCCGTCTGGGTGACCTCCGTTTCCGCCTGACCTGGGCGGCACCGCTGGCGCTCGCCCTTCAGGTTCTGATCGTGACGATCGCGCCCGACGGTCACAGATCGCTGCATATCGCGGTTCACATCGCCAGCTACTCGCTGATCGCGGCCTCTTCCTGTGCGCCAATCTCCGTCAACCCGGGATGAAGCTGGTCGGCTTGGGCGCCGGCGCCAACACGCTGGCAATCGTTTTCAACGGCGGCGTCATGCCCGCCGCGGCCGCGGCGCTGCGGATCGCTCACCTGAGCGAGCACGGCGGTTTTCAGAACTCGGCGCCCGTCGCCCACCCGACCCTGCTGTGGCTCGGCGACGTGATCCCGGTCCCGGGCCCGCTCCCCAACGTGCTGAGCGTCGGCGATTGCCTGATCTTCGTCGGCATGCTCGTGTTCCTGCACAGGACGTGCGGGAGGCGCTCACGCCCGAGCGGGGCGGCAACGGTCGCGGCTGTCAGTCCGGCTACGCAGTCCTAGCGCCCTCGCTCGCCGACCGCACTCGACACCTGCCGCCGGTCGTGAGGGCAGACGGCGGGTAACGGGTCTCCACCCCTGGGGTGTCTATGACGAGCGCTGGACCGCGGCGAGGATGGTCTTACAAACCAACTCGCCTCAGGAGGCAGACCAAATGCTCACCAAGTCCCGCACGGCCATCATCGCCCTCATCGCTTCAGCCAGCTTCGCGACCGCCGCCATTGCTCCGGCAGTCTCCTCGGCCCAGAAAATCGACTCGGGAACCCACGCGGCGACGTGTGAAGTCTACCGGCTCACCTATGAACTGTGGGATGAACTCCAGGAGAATGCGGCAGCAAACGGACAGGGCGACCTCGCCGCCTACTACGCCGAACAGGAGACCATTGCCCGCGACGCTGCAAAAGCCGAGGGCTGTGTCTGGGTCTCGGCGGCGCTTGCCAAAACCGTGAAGGTGCCCGTGACAGTCGTCAAGCCGATCGCGCTCAAGCCGGCCACACGCAAGGGCTAGGCGAAGAATCGCGACACGCTCTCCTGAAGCACCGCATCATCAAAGGGGCCTCGGGTTTGCGCCGGGGCCCCTTTGCGCAGCGGCGCGCTAGCGATGTCGCCGGGGCGTCTTGAAGGTGAGCTTCTGGGTTGCTATCGCGTTGCTCTGCCGGCCGGAGACGGCTTGTGTCACGCGCAGAGTCACCTTGAGTGTGTGTCGTTTCTTCAGCAACCGCTGCCCGGTGCCGTTGAGGGTGATCCGCACCGTCTTGCTCTGGCCGGCTGCGAGCGTCACGCTCGCCAGCCCGACCACGACCAGTTTCTTCTTGATCCTCTTGCGGGACGTGACGGAAATCAGCCGATGGCCCTTGAAGGTCTCGGTGATCGTGAGCTTCAGGGTCACCTTGCAGGTTGAACCTGCGGCCCCGGCGCACGAGACGCGCGCGCTCGCGGTCTTGCCCGACACCTTCGCATGGGAGAGCGATGCTTTCCCATTCGCCGCTGGCGGTGGCGGTGGCGTGGACGCGGTCCTCAGCGTCTGGTCGCTGCCGGCAAACGAGCCGAAGTCCGAGGTCGCGACGGCGCGATAGTGGATCGTCGTCCCGGCCGGGAGACCCGACAGCGCGGCGGCAAACGGGCGTCACCGTGTCGTTCGGGGCCGTGGTCTGCGCCGCAGTCGCCTGGCCGTAGGCCGTCGTGGTGCCGAATTCGAAGAACACCCTGACGGCGGAGCCCCCGGGGTTGATGGCCGCGCTCACGACCGCCGCCGAGCTGCCCACGTCGCTCGCGCCTCCAGTGACGGGCGTTTCCGGCTGGTAGGCGTCGGCGAACAGGCCCAGCAGGGGGCTCCCGTTCGTGAACAGGAAGAACGGTGTCCCGAGCGCTCCGCCCTGGCAGGCGGCCCCGTCGGCGTTGAACGGGGTTGCGATGCAGCTCGAGGAGATCGGCTCGCGAACGTCGGCCTGGGAGGTCGGCGTGAGGGGCACGTCGCTCTCGTCGGGCACGAACGTCGGGTTGGTCGCGTTCGATGAAGTGGCCGTGGAAGCCCGTGCCCACTCCGGGGGCGGTTTCCTCTCTCCAGGACACGTACGGGGTGTTACCCGAGAAGGTGATGTCCGGGCGCGTCGCGTCACCGGTCCCGCTCGAGATCGGCGCCCCGCCGTTGGCGAGTTCGAAGTGCGTTCCCCCCACCAGGCGCGCCACGAACATCTGCTTCACGCCGCGATCGTCCTCGTCCCAGGCCACCCACGGCACGGTGGGGTTGGCCGGGTTCATCGTCCCGGCGGCCACCCGCGGGTCCTCCGCGTTTTCTTCCGGGTTCTCGTTCAGCGAGCACTTTTCCTCGTTGGCCGCGGCTTCCCCGCACGGATTGGCTTTCGTTTCGAGCGTTCCGCTCAGCTGGCTGCCCACGACCGTCCAATGAAAGCCGCCTTCGGCGCCTGCGTCGGTGACGCCCTTGGCGGCGAACACCAGATCGTTGTTGCGCAGGCCCAGGACTTCGGATGCTCCTGTCTCGTACCACACGACCCACGGCACAGCGTCATTGGCGCCCGTGAACGCGATGTCCGGCTCGACGCCTTTGCGCGTCGGGTCGACGTTCAAGCTCGGATCGGCACCACCTGGACCCAACACGCGGGAAGCCGACCTGCTGCCAGCAGAAGCCACCGATCGCCGGGACGTGTCCGCCTTCGGAGACGCCCAGGGGCTTGACGCCGTCGCAGTTCGCCGTCCCGGGCCCGATCGGCTTCTCCACGAAGATCTGGTCGGCTCCGGGGGTCGGCGCGGTCGTCGTCTCCTGCCAGGTGACCCAGGGGCCGGGCTTCGTCGGGTCGACCGCCGAGCCGCCGGCCACGGAGGGGTTCTCGGCGTCCTGGTCGGTGTGGATGTTCAGCGACGGCACCGGCAGCGGTCCCGCCTCCGAGGCCGCGGCCCTGGCCGGCGAAGATCCACTTGCCCTGGTTGGCGTCGCCGGTGTTGTCGAAGCGGCTGGCGAACACGTTGTTCGTGCGCCGAAACCGGCGCCGGTCGTGTCCTCGTACCAGGTCGCCCACGGCACCGTCCTGCCGGCCCCGGCGAAGTCGATCGCGGGGGCCTCTCCATCCTCGCGCCTGGTCGAAGTTGAGCGAGCCGCTGAAGGTCGGCGCGGCGGAAGAGCGTCCGCCCACCGTGCCGCTGCCACGTGTCGTCCATTTGCCGCCCGCGAACGAGCGGGCGAACACCTGGTCGGCGGGAGGGGCGCCGGTGGTCTGCTGCTGGCGGAAGATCGCCCACGGAACAGCCGGCTTGCCGGCTGTCAGGGCGCCACCGACGACGTCCGCGTTCGTCGGGTCCTCGCCGCTCACGCTGAGCGCCGGGTCGATCCCCGCCGCCGGATCGTCGTTCACCTGGCCGCCGGGCGGCAGTGCTTCGAACGCCCACGCCGTCCCCGCGCACGCGAGCGCAACGGTTGCGACGACGATCAAGATCCGGATGCGTGTCATGTCCTACTCCCCCTCGTGTGCGGGTGGGTTGGCGCCGTTCCCTCACTTCCCCCAGCGGCCGGAGGGCGAGCTAAGAGGCGCGTGTCCGTCTGCGAACGTGCGCGAGGCCGCTGCATTCGGCGGCCTCCAACGGCCTTGCCGTGACCCTACTCTCCGGTCGCACACAAGGCTGGCGTTCGCGCCCCGGGGAGGTCCGAAGTGACCACGTCCTCGCGACCTAACGCTGGCTCGGATGGACCTCGCGCATGTCCGGCGGCGGCACGGGACGCAGACGCTGATAGACGTAGGCGCCGGCCAGCAGCAGCATCCCGAGTACGAGGAACGAGACCACACGGGCGATCGACGTGAGCGTCGAGAGGTCGTACAGGAAGACCTTTCCGATCGTCACCACAAGCAGCCCGAGCGCCGCTTGGCTCAGCTGCGTCAGCTCGAGCCGCAGGCCGCTGATCAGCGCGATCACCCCGGTGAGACCCCACAGCGCGCTGAGCGCCACCTGCCCGTCGGGGAGCGTGGCGACGGCAAGCGAGGCCAGGTACAGCAGCAGCGATCCCGCGACGATCAAGGCCGTCCGGCGGTGCGCGCTCATCGGCTCTTGCAGGCGCGCCACGCGCCACGCGATACCCGCTAGTGCGGCCAGCGCGATCGCGGCCGAGGGGAGGGCGACGCTTGCTCCGGCGAGCGCCGTCGGCGGCGCCACCGCAACCAGCGTATAGACGGCGGAGAGGCCCGCGAAGGCCCAACCTCCGCGCGACGCCAGCGGGTCCGCGTTGCGGCGCCCGACCTGCATCAGGGCCGCCGCCTGCGAGGCCCACGCCGCGCTCAGCGCGGCTCCGTCGAGCGTCGACGCTGTCAGGTAGGCGACCGCCGCCAGCCCGGTGGCGCCCAGCGCGGCCCGCGCCGCGCCGTCGCGTTTCTCCGTGAGGTGCGCGCACACCATGCACCCGGCCGCCACGCTCGCGAGCGACAGCACGCCTGCGAGCGTCGGGCCTGCGGCCATCAAAGCGCCCGGAGGAGCCTCGAGCAGCGCCCGGCTCGAGGCCAGGAGCACCTGTAGGCCGATGCCCAGGTCGCGCAGCGTCTCGGTGCGCGGGTCGAGCTCCCGTCGCCGCGTGAGTGCGGCCAGTGCGACGGCACTCGCGCTCCAGCCCACGGCCAGCACGATCCCGTGGAAGCTGAGGGCGAAGGCCACGTCGCCCAGCGCCACGCCGAGCGCTATGAGAACGCCGCGGGTCCGTGTCCCGATCGCCATCCGGCGCGGAGCCCAGGCGCCGATGACGAGGTGGACGCAGGCGAGGGCGGCCAACCAGATCGCCCCGCTTGTCGGGTCGGCGGATTCGCCGAGCGCGATCCGGCCGACCAGGGCGGTGAGCGTCGCGCTCAGCACCATCGCGACGGCCGCCGTCGCCCCCTGCTCGCTCCCCTCGCCCAGCTCGCTCCCCTCGCCCAGCTCGCTCCCCTCGCCCAGCTCGCTCCCCTCGCCCAGCTCGCTCCCCTCGCCCTGCTTGCGGGCGACGGCGAGCGCGCCGGCCAGCCCGAGCGCGGCGAAGGCGGAGAGTACGAGCAGGTTTTCGCCTGTTGTCTGCCCTTCGAGCGCCGGCACCGCCCACTGGGGGGCACATACGACCACGGTTGCGAGCGTCAGCCACGGCCAGCGCCGGCGAGCGGCCAGCCACATCGCGCAGCTCGCCGTGGCCAGCAGCATCGCGAGCGTCGCCCAGTCCTCCGGCGCCCCGACGAGCACAGGGGCGCTCAACGCGCCGAGCATGCCGAGCGCGGCGATCGCACGTCCCGCCCAGCGAACGGCGAGCACCGATGCGATCGCGCCGACGGCGATCGCGCCCGCCAGTGCGATCAGGCCCGGGATGAGGTGGTAGACCGAGCTGGCAACGACGAGGGTGGCGAAACAGCCCGCCACGGCGGCGCCGACCATCGCGACCGCCGCCTCTGTGCGGCCGCGGTGATCGTGCAGCCACACCCCGGCACCGAGCAGCGCCAGCGAGGCGGCCCCGGCGAGCAGCACCCGCGCCTGCTCGCCGATCCAGCCGTGCGAGATCGCGAGCGCCAGAAAGAGGGCGATTCCGAGCAGGGTGGCGGCCCCGCCAACCCACGCCAGCACGCGGCCTCCGATCAGGTCCGCCAAGGAGCTCTCCGGGGAGCGGGCGCCGGCGCCCGAGCGAGTGCTCGCCTCGAGGGCCGTGCGGGGGCCGCGCGCGAGGCGTCCCCCCCACAGTGCGTCACCGGCCGCCGGGGGAGCTTGCGTCGCCAGCGGTGCCGTGCGCTCCGAGCCCATCGGCCGCCTGGGTATCGGCGGGGCTGCACCGTCCACCTCGACCTTCTGCAGCCGCGCGTCGAGCGTGTGCAGATCCTCGCCAAAGACCTGGATCGTCGCCGTGAGCCGGTCTTCGAGCGCCGCCAGGCGGGCCTCGCGTTCGTCCTGTGTCGCCGTGTTTGCAGTCATTAGCCTTCCCCTAGTTGACCGATGGTTGATAACACCGTAGGGCACTCTGCTACGGTTGTCAACCGTGGGTCAACAACTGTTGACCGACGATCGACTAGGCTCCGGAGGAGATGGCCGCGACACAACCCGCATACACCAGGCTGCAGGTGGACGAGCGTCGTCGCCAGCTGCTCGATGCCGGCGCCAAGCTGTTCGCACGGCACGCCTTCGAGGAGATCTCGATGCGTCAGATCGCGGCCGAGGCCGGCGTCTCCAAGCCGCTCCTGTACCACTACTTCCCGTCCAAGGACGACCTCTTCATCGCCGCGGTCAACGAGGCTGCCTCCGAACTGCGGGGGCTGATCGAGCCGAGCGGACAGGGCACGCCCTTCGAGCAGCTGCGCGACAGCCTCGACGCCTATCTGGGCTGGATCGAGGTCAACGGCGAGACCTGGGGGAAGCTGATGCAGAGCGCGGCCTCGCTGCCCGCCGCGCGTGAGCTGGTCGACGGCTTCCGCGAGCGAACGCTCGAGCTGGCGCTGAAGGAGCTCACCGGGAGGCGCAAGCCGCGGCCCGCACTACGCACCGCGGTCAAAGGATGGCTCGGCTACATGGACGCCGCCATCCTCGACTGGACCCGAGCGCGGGACCTGTCGCGCGAGCAGATGCGCGATCTTCTGCTCGCCGTCTTCGGCGCCTCGCTGCTCGCCGCCCAGCAGATCGACCCGGAGATCGATCTGAAGCTCGCCTGAACCCATGGTCGCGCCGCAGTGCGCCGGCATGTCGCGCCCTTGTTGACTTAGCCGTCTCGATGTGTTAGAAGCATGTGGCTCGTTGGTCTCATTTGGGGGGCTTCTCCGCACGGTCCTATCCGGTGGCGGAGTGCTCAATACATGAGGGGGTCTTGGGCGCGGGACGCGCTCGTGCGGGCCTTGGGTGACAAGGCCGGTGCTGGGGTTTGGCTGCCGCGGCGGACCGCGGCTGCCTGCGCACATCGCCCCCGCCGCCAAAAGTGGGAATCCAACAAAAAGGGGTGGCGATGGTAAGGCTCTCTGTATTCAGGTCGCTCAAAGGTGGCACGCTCGCGCGGGCGAAGTTGATCTCGGCGGGTGTGCTGACAGCACTGACGTTGAGCGCCGCGATGGCCTCTTCGGCGTCAGCGTTCTCGTGGTGGATCGGAAGTCCGAGTCACCCCGAAATGCTCGAAGAAGGTAAGAAGCTGCTGCTGGGAACGGAATCCAACGTCAAGACGCCCTTCACCCTCAAGTGGCTCCACGGTTACGAAGTGAGATGCGCCGGCGCGAAATACGCCGGCCTCTACATCGAAGGCCCAGTGCTTCTCGGAGCGCGCAAAATTACCTTCGAAGAATGCACCGCCAAGAAGCCCAAGGGCGCGGTCGTTGCCGGCGGAACGATCGAAACCAACCGCTTGGAAGGTGAAATCAAACCTGCGGGCGCAAAGGTGGAATTCGACCTCAAGCCGGTCGGGGTGCTGTTCGCGTCGTTCGACCTGGAAAGGGTGCTCACGCCGACGGTCAGGCACAAGCACCATCGCGTTGGAGTCCGTACCAGGCGCTGCGAGATCGAAGTGTCGGTGCAGGGTCAGGCGAGCGGCGACCTCGGCGACGCAACCACGATCAGCAGCGAAAAGACGTTCGAATTCAACAGCAAGGGGCTCGAAACCAGCCAGGTGAAAAGCTGTCGCAGGGTTCCGACCGGCACTGCCGCTGCGCGGGAGGACGCGCCACAGAGGGCGTCCGACGCCAGGCACGCGGCGACCACTGAAGAAGAAGAAGAAGAAGCACAAGAAGCCCAAGAAAAAAAAGAAGAAGAAGAAGAAATTGCCCGGGAACTCAAAGAAGAAGAAGAAGAAGAAGGGGCTGAAGAACGAGAAGAACAGGAAGAAGCGGCTGCCATAGAACAGGAAGAAACGGAAGCCGCGGAACTGGAAGAAAAGAGGGAAGCAAAGCTCGCCGAAGCCGAAGCATGCCGGGAAGGCGCAGGCAGCCCGAGCGAATGCAAGACAATCGAAAAGGAAGCCAAGGCGATTGAAGAAATCGAAGCCGAACACAAGGCTGAAAAGATCAAGGAACTGGAAGAACTAAGCGCAGAACAGGCGGGACGCGCTGAAGAAGAAGCAGTGAAAGCGATCGAAGGCAACAAAGGCAAGGACAGCTACAACGGGGGCTTTGGCTGGGGCGTATAGTCAGACCCTGCGGAACTCCGCGGCCGCGCCTCGAGAAAGGGGTGCGGCCGCGCAGGCCGCTCCAGAAAGAGCGGGGAGACGAGCGCATCGATGGAGTGTGAGGGCGGCGAGTCGGCTGAGACGGATGGGGGTCCCGGGCTCACACGACGCGCGCTTCTACAGAGGGCGACGGTGCTGGGGCTCGCCGGTTCGACGCTCGGTGCGCTTGACCTGATCGGGCGGACGCCGGCGCGCGCCGCGGCCACGGGTCGCACCACGCTGCCGGAAATCCAGTTCGCGATCGAGCGTCACATACCTCGCGCGAAGAGGATCGAAGGCGTAGCGGTCCGCCCGGGTCCGGTCTACACGACGTTCGTCACGATTGCCCTCACGCGCACGCCGACCGTGGCCGATCAGGCCACCCTCGCCCAGGCGCTTGCGACGATCGAGACGGCCTACCCGTTCAGCCCGTCCGGTGTGTTCACGACGGTCTGCTACGGGATCCCCTACTTCGAACGCCTCCCCGGAGGGATGGGCGGCTCACTCGTCGCCGATCACATGCCCCGGCTCATCTCCGAACCGGACCGTTACGTCTTGGAGGAGGCCGTGCCGGGGCCGACCGACGTGTCCCCGGCAAACCCGAACATCAGCAAGCTGCGCTTCAACGTGCCCGTCGGGATCGAGTCCAACGACATGTTGATCACGTTGCGCAGCGACTCGACCGCGATCATCGAGGACACGCTCACGTGGCTCAGTGGCGAAAGCGAAGTCCTCGCGGGTGACAACGTGGGCCCGTCCGGACTCGGCGCGAGTCTCGAGATCACCTCCAGACGCCTGATGTTCAACCAGCCGGGCCTGCCCAGGGGGGTCGCGGAAGCGGCACAACTGCCGTACGCCGAAACGGTCAACCCGAACTCCTCGATGTGGATGGGCTTCTCCGACGCGCAGGTCGGGAGCAGCGGGCCTGCGCCGATCACGACCTTTCTGGGCGACAAGTCGGCCAAGTTGACCACGGCGCGCCCGCGGGACTACTTCAACCACGGCTCGATCGTCCACCTCTCGCACGTGATCCAGGACCTCGAGCAGTTCTATGAACGGCCCAACGAAACGTATCTTCGCCGGGCGGCGGAGATGTTCACGGCCAACCCGGTTCCGAGCCCCGGCTACAGCGACCAGTTCACCAACGGCGGCGGCCCTGCCTACGTGCCGAACTTCTTCGTGGGCCCCCCGGGCGCCCAGCGCGAAGCCGCCGGCATACGGACCTATGACGGTCAGCCGCACCTCGGCCACATCAGCGGCCTGCAGCGCTCCAGCCGGGCTCCCGACGAGAAGGCGATCCACATCCGCGCCGACGGGCCCGGATTCGACTCGCTCGACGTTCCCGACGGCTCACAGCAGCCCAAGCTCCAGTTCAGCATCTTCGTCCCCACGGCGGACTTCTTCGCCACCATGCGCCGCAACCAGGCCTCGCTGGACCTCGCCCAGCAGTACAACGTGCCCCCCCAGAACCTCGGCCTCGAGCGCTTCATAACCGCCACCCGGCGGCAGAACTTCCTCGTGCCTCCCCGCCGCCACCGAGCCTTTCCGCTCCTCGAGCTCGCCTCCTGACGCCGGCTCCTTGTCGCCGGCTCACAAGGCGGGTCGCCGAACTTTGGTCGCAGGTCCGGACTGACCGGTGCCCCCGCCGGGTACTCCTCGGGCACTTATTCCACGGGGAGAGGGGCACAGGTGCACCGACTCAACGCAATCCATCGGGGCGGCCTGTTGGCCCTCGCAATCACGGTGCTCGGACTCGGGTCGGCGGCGCCTGCGTTGGCGGTCGGCGAACCCTCCGAAGTCGGCTCGTTCTCGACTCCCTTCGAGGAACCCGGCGGTGACTGCCCGCACGGCATTCCCCTCACCGAAACGGAAATGAAGGTCACGTGCAAACCAACGGCCGTGAACATCGTCGCGCTGCCCAACGGCAAGCTCCTCTACTGGGACGGTCTGGAGGCGGAGGAGGATGTCGACCTCAGCATCGTCGCGGAACTGGGTGACAAGGCGGTCGACGACCAGAGCCGGCTGCTCGACCTGTCCGGGCCGACCTGGACGGAACCCTCGCCGGTCGACGGCGGCGCCAACGGCGACGAAGAAACGGAATACCTGCTGCCCGGGGTGTCGGGACCTCTGGAAGAAGTCCTCAACGACCCGGGCGGAGCGCCGGGCGCCCTGTTCTGCTCCGATCAGGTCCTGCTCCCCGACGGGCGCGTGCTGACACCGGGCGGCACCCACTACTACAGCGAGCCCCACGTGCCGAAGACCGACCTCGGCGTGGCCGAGCTCGAAGGGCTGCGCAACACCCGCATCTATAACCCGAGCACGAACACCTGGACCCAGACGGGCCAGATGCACTACGGGCGCTGGTATCCGAGCCTCGTCACGCTCGCAAACGGAAACGTGTTCGTAGCCAGCGGCGTGACGAAGCTGGTCAAGCCCGTGTACCCGGAACGGGTGCTCGACTCCGGTACGAACGTCCGTGAGACCGAGACCTACGATGTGGCGACCGGCAAGTGGACCGAAAACGGTGCAAGCGCGAGTCGCTCGCTGCCCCTCTACCCGCGCCTGCACCTGCTCCCTGACGGCAAGGTCTATTACGACGCCGCCGGCCAGGTGTTCAACCCCTTCGGCGAGGCCTACGACGAGGCGACCTGGCTCGCCGCTGCGGCGTACGACCCCGCGACGAAAGCCTGGAAGACCCTCGGGGTCCCGCTCGGCGTCTCCGCCGAAGGCCTCAACATCTCGCCCACGGTCGGTTTCCGAGGCTCCTCGTTCTCGATCATGCTGCCGCTGAAACCGCCGTACACGAAGGCACAGTTCCTCTCCGCCGGTGGGGTCCTGGGCACCACGCCCGGGAGCTACCTGCCGACCACCGCGAGCGAGATCAACACCGTCGAAACGGCACAGCACGACGCCTTCTCCTCCACCCCCACCGGGCCTCTGGCCCAGCCGCGGTGGTTCTCCACCGGGGTCCTGCTGCCCACCGGCAAGGTGATGACGTTCTCGGGCGGCACCGTCGACGAAGTGGTCGCGCCCGGTACCGGGTTCCCGGTCAAGCAGGCCGAACAGTTCGATCCGGAAACGGGCAAATGGACGCCGATGGCGACCGCCCACGACGGACGCACCTACCACAACACGGCGATCCTGCTTCCGAGTGCCCAGGTGCTGATCGGGGGCCACGCGCCGATCTCGACGCTCGACACCTTCAACATCACGATCCCGGGTGGCTTCACCGAACAGTTCCGCAACCCGACTTTCGAAATCTACGACCCGCCGTACCTGTCGTGGGGTCCGCAACCCAAGATCAGCTCCGTATCCGCCAACTTCGCGCGTGGGACCAACGTGACGGTGGCAACTTCGCAGGCCAAGGAAATCGGCTCGGTCATGCTCGTGCGCAACACGGCCCTGACTCACACGGTCGACGGCGATCAGCGCAGCGTGGAACTGCCGATCACCTCGCGGACGCCCGGAAGCCTGAATGTGTCGGTCCCGAGCTCCTCGGCGGTCCTGCCGCCCGGGCCCTACATGATGTTCATCAACCGGCGGACCGCCAAAGGCCTCCAGCCGAGCGCCGCGAAGCAGCTCACGCTCTACTAGCGGGATCCCGCGGGGCGATCAGCGCGGCGCCTGCGTCCTGTAGCTGCGGCTGCTCGACCTTGATCGCGATCAGCAGCTCGACCACGTCTGTCAGCCGACGCAGGTCACAGCCGGTGCGCTCCGCGATGCGGGCGAGCCGATAGTGGGCGGTGTTCACGTGCACGTACAGGCGCTCGGCGGCGAGCTTCACGTTGAGGTCGGCGTCGGCGTAGGCGAGCAGGGTCGCGGTCAGCGTTCCGCCCTCGGCCGCGTCTTCCTCGAGAAAGCGCCGGATCCGCGGAGCGATCAGCCGCTGCACCGTGGTGCGGTCGCCCAGCGTGAGGTAGTCGAAGGCGCTCAGCTCCGACAGGGACAGGACGCCGCCCGTCTCACCGTGTGACTCGGCCGCGAGGCAGGCCTCCCGGTAGGCGTCGGGAATTCCGGCCGGGCTCAGGTGCACCGTGCTGATCCCCACGGCCAGCAGCACACCCTCCTCTCGGAGACCCTGCCACGCTCGCTCCAGACGCGCCAGCAGCTCGCCGGAGCCGCCTGCGCCGGCGGCGTACACGATCACGATTTCGTCGTGGCGGACCACCACCAGCGGCGGCAGGGGGGTTCCCAGGGCGCGGGCGAGCGTCGAGCCCGCGGACCGGAGCACATATTCACCCTCTGGTCGGGTGCGGGGCGCCGCGACCATCAGACGGCAAAGGGCGTCATGCTCGAGACCGGCGGCCCGGGCCGCGGCGAGCCTTGGTCCGGGCGTCGGCTCGCGGCCGGCGAGCAGCTCCTCGAGCAGGTCACGGCCGACGCGGTAGTGCTCGGCCATCAGCTGCTGGCGCTCCTCGAGGAAGGCACCCGCGGCGTGAGTGCTGGCGTGATCGAGGAACTCCATCACCGAGCTCACCATCAGCAGCGCGGCGCCGTAGACCTCCTCGTCGCCGGCGGCAAGCTCCTGGACGGCGTTCCACACGACCCGCTGGCCGATCAGAAAGGCGTGGATGAAATCCGCCACCGACATGCCGCGCCGGGCCCGTAGAGCGGCGTGGGGGCGGATGAACGCCAGATCCTCGGCGGTCACAGGTCGCTCCCTGGCGAGGCTCGCCCGAAGCGCGTCATGGTTCTGGGCGACGTGCTCGGTGATGTCGTCCAGCAACGCCCGGTCCTCGATCCGGGCGTACGCCGGGATCTCCGCACGAATCAGCTCGAGCGTCGTGGTCGCGAGCTCCTGGCGCCTGTCCGCGAGCGCCGCGACGATACGCGCGGTTGCAGCGGCTCCCTCGGCCGTCCCCACGAGCGGATTGTAATCGGCTCACAAAGCCCGGGCACGGTGGGCGCCGCCGGTCAGGGCCCCGATTTCCCTAAAGCACACGGCTCGAACATCCGATTAATCCGGGATGCCCCCGCGTGCGCTCAGTGGGTCACGCCTTCGTGTTGCCTTTTCGGTGCTCCTGGCGGCCGTCTTCATCAGCGGCTGCGGCAGTTCGGGCAAGCCGGGGAAGACGAGCCCGTCGGTGGTACCCGTGTCGGAGGCCGACTTTCACATCAGCGCCCCAGCGACCCTGAAGGCGGGGGAATACACCTTCAAGGTCCACAACCAGGGTCCGACAGATCACGAGTTCATCATCGTGCCGACCGAGAACGGCTCCCTGCCCCTGCGTCCCGACGGTCTGACTGTGGATGAGGAAGCGGTCGAAAGCCAGGAGCCGGGGTCGCTGGAGCCGGGTGGCCCGGGCGCGGTCCGCGACCTGACGGTGACGCTCAAGCCCGGGCGATACGTGCTCTTCTGCAACATGGAGGGGCACTACATGGCGGGCATGCACTCCGAGCTGGTGGTCGAGTGATGCTGGGCCGCACAAAGGCGATCAAGCCGTTCGCCGTCGGTGGCTCCGGCCGGGCCCCGATCATCGCGATCTTCGTGACCTTCGCGCTGATCTCGGTCGACCACGATCGCGCTTTCGGTGACCGCCACGAAAGCTTCTCAGCACCGGACGAGTGTGATCCAGGTGGCCGCACGCCAGCGCACGCTCGCCGAACGCTACGTCGAGGAAATCCTGCTCGTCCGGGCAGGCAGGCAGGCCGACCCGACCTACACCGCCGGAGTTCTCGACGCCAGCGCCGCCGCGCTGCTGGAAGGCGGCAAGGTGCCGGCGGTGAACGGCGATGACGACGAAACGACGCTTTCGCCGGCCGACGGCCACGTGCTGCGCGCCCAGTTCGTCCAGGAGCAGCACCTGGCCGCGGACCTCGACCGCGACCGGGGAAGCCGTGCTGCGTCACAGGCCGACGGTGAACCTTCCCGAAACCGCGCACGAGCACGTCAGCACGGCTCGAACCGATCGTGCGTCTTCGCGTGCTTGCCGCACTGACCTCGAGCATCGCGTTCAGGGCGGCTCAGGAAATCGGACGCGACGACGAATCCAACCTCAACAGCCTCCTCACCAACCAGGTGCTGCTGGGCGTGGGCGGCCTGCTGATCACGCTCCTGCTCGCCTCCGTCCTGCTCGCTGACGACGCGCCGCCAGAGCGCCCACTTCCGCAGCCTCGCGCTCAGTCGTCGAGCGACCTCGTGATCGTGCTCGGCGCAGGCGGGTGCCGCTACGCCAGCCGCTCGGTCGCAGCCCTGGTCGGGACGCCCGAGGCGCGAGCTCCACGGCGGTGGACTGCTGGAGTTCGTCCACGAGGACGACCGTGCCGTCGCTCGAGCAGGTGCAGGGCACGCGGCATGCCGCCGGAGTTCAGCTTCCGGATGCTCAACCGGGCCGGCGAGTGGCGCCACCTCGAGGCCCGGACGACCGATCTGCGCAGCAGATCGCAACCTCCGCGGAGTGGTGATCAACGCCCGCGACACCACCGACCGCGTGCAGCTCGAGCATCAGCTCACGGCCCAGCTGCAGAGAGACGGCTTCGCGAGCCGCCTCGGCGAGGCGCTCGAGATGGTCGACGAGGAGCACGAAGCCTTCAACGTCGTCGAGCGCGCCGACGATGGAGATCTCCGAGCGCACGCCGATGGAACTGCTGCTCTCGGACTCCAGCCGCGCCAACCTCGCGCGGGTGGCTTCCAGCCCGGCCGTCGAGCCGCCCGGATGCCCGGTGCGAGTCGCCCTTCTCGTGCGTGGCCGTGCGCCGCGGCACGGCCGTGGTGTTCGACTCCAGCGAGTCGCTGAACGCGTGTCCCCATCTCCGTGGCCGCCCCTCGGGCCCGTGCTCGGCGGTGTGTGTTCCGGTGAGCTTCATGGGCCGGGCCCTCGGCGTGCTGCACACAACCGGGCCGGAGCACGATGCGCTCGCGGGCGAGGCCGTGTCACAGCTCTCGGTGCTCGCCGGGCAGGCCGGATCCCGGATCGGAACCGTCCGGGCCTTCGAAAAGACCCAGCTGCAGGCCTCGACCGACGGGCTCACCGGGCTGGTGAACAGGCGTACGGCCGAGAAGGAGCTGCGCGCCCTGATGAAGGCCGATCGCCCCTTTGCGGTCGCGTTCGCCGACCTCGACCGCTTCAAGCAGCTCAACGACACCCACGGGCACGAGGCCGGCGATCGCGCTCTGCGGCTGTTCTCCCAGATCGTCGACCGTGCGCTGCGCGACAGCGACGTGATCGCGCGCTGGGGAGGCGAGGAGTTCGTGATCGTGCTGCCGGAGCTCGACCGCTTCCAGGCCGTCGCCGTGCTGGAGCGGATACGCGAGGACCTGGCCGCGGCACACTCCGGGAACCACGCGTCGCTTCACGGCAAGCTTCGGCGTGGCGGACTCGAGTCAGGGTGACAGTCTCGAGGAGCTGCTGAGCATCGCCGATGGCGGGCTGTACGCCTCCAAGGAGGCGGGCCGCGACCGCGTCACGCTCGGCGACCCCGAGTCCGCCGAGCAGGCCAGGAAGGCCGCGGGCGACACAGCGGACCGGGAAGATGCGGCAGGCGAACTACCACCGGATGCAGACGAAGTTGTCGCCTGGCGTCGAAGCCGGGCCTCCACGCACGAGGCCGCCTACGAGGAGGAACCCCCTTCCAGCGGTATCCAGATCCGCTGACCCCTGGGGTCGGACGGAACACAGGGTCCGGTCGACGAGCGGGCCGGGGGGTTGACAGCGACGGCAACGACGGCGACGCCCCCGGCGAAGGCAACGCTGAATCTGAAAGTGGGTTGATCGCCGGGGCGGCGGTGCCGTGCCGCCGCCCGTCAGCGAGCGCCGATGGATGTGAAGGGCAGGACGGATCGCGTCACGGCCATGCGCCGCGTTGGAGTCACAGGTCCAGCACGATGTCCCCGGATGGCCGCGAACAGCAGATCAGCACGCTTCCGTCCGGGGGTGGCTCCACCGGGTCTGGGTTGTAGGCGACGCCGCCTGCGATCAGCGTCGTCTCACAGGTTTGGCAGACGCCGGTCCGGCACGACCACCGCACCGGTACGTCGCAGGCCTCGGCGAGTTCGAGCAGGCTCGCCCAGTCCTCGCTCCAGGGGATCGCCAGGTCGCTGCGCGCGAACTCGATCGTCGGACCGCTCCCTTCCTGGCCGGCCGGGGGGTGGGGCGGCCTCGCTGGCGCGGCCGCGATGCCGGGCGTCTGACTCGGCGCCGGCCCGAACGGCTCGGTGTGTATGCGTGCGGCGTCGATCCCCAGGCTCGCCAACCCGGCGCTGATCTCGTCCATGAAGGGCGCGGGTCCACACAGGTATGCCTGGGCGTCCTGGGGCGGTTCGAGCTCGGCGAGGACCGATCCGCCGAGATGGCCCATGGCGTCGAAGTCCCGGCCCTTGACGTCGTCCGGGTCCGGGCGGCTGTAGTACACGTGGCTGTGCGTGTTCGGGAGCCCGGCGAGAAGCTCTCGGGCCTCGGCGGCGAACGAGTGCTCGCGACCGTTGCGCGCACCGTGCAGCCACCAGATCGTCCCGCTCGGAGTGCTCCTGCCCCAGCGCCTGGAGCATGGCGAGAACGGGGGTGGCGCCGATCCCGGCACTGAGAAGCAGCACCGGTGCGTCCGTGCGGTCGAGGATGAACGTGCCCCGCGGTGCTGCGACGTCGAGCTGGTCGCCCACCGACAGGCGCGTGGACAGGTAGCCGCTGGCGGCGCCGCCGCGTTCACGCTTCACGCTGACCCGGTAGTAGGCCGCCGCGGGGGGTCCTGAGAGGGAGTAGTTGCGCAACAGCGAACGCTTTCCCTCGTCGGGATCGACTCGGAGCGTGAGGTACTGGCCCGGGAGGGCGGCCGGCAGTGGAGCCCCCGCGGGGTCCTCGAGGCGGATCGAGATCACCGACTCGCTCTCGTGTGTGATCGCCGTGACAGCGAGCGTCCGGAACCCCGGCCATGCGGGCGGAGGGCTGGCTGCGCCGAGGCCGGCGTTGCCGCTTGCGGGTTCTTGATCCAGCAGAGCCCGGAACGAGGCCTGCCAGCCCGGGCTGAGAGCGGGGATCCGCAGCGCCCGGAGCAGCTCCTGGCGCCCGTGACCGGGGAGATACAACAGCCCGTCCACTTCGGCGACCGGCATCTGCTCGGGTCCCGTGGAGAGCTTGATGATCTCGTCTCCCGCCTGTACCTCGCCCTCTTCGAGCACCCGGAAGTAGAAGCCCGGGCGGCGGTGGGAGACGAGCAGGGCGGGAATCCGCGGGTCGTTCATGCGTATCCCGACCCGGTAGCAGGTCACTCGCGGCTGGGTGACCTCGAAGCACGCGGTCCCGATCCGGTAGCGGTCCCCGACGCACACCTCGTCGTCGGCAAGTCCCTCCACGGTGAAGTTCTCGCCGAACTGGCCGTACACGAAGTCGTCCCGTCCGAGCTCTTGCTCCCAGTACCGGTACGAGTCGATCTGGTAGACGAACACCGCCCGCTGCTCGCCGCCGTGTCCCTTCAGATCGCCCTGGCCGTCGCCGTCGACGTTGAGCCTGCGGACCCGGCGGCGACCCTTGACGGCGTCCTTGTACACGCCGGTGAAGACGGTTCTCCCCTGCCACGGCACGTCCTTCGGCATGCCGACGTTGACCGACAGCAGCTTCCCCACAGGCCCCCCGGCAGGCGCGCCTGCCTCGGCAAGCTGGGACTCGGGGGTGGCCCTCACGCCGCTAGGAACTCGAGAGCTCCTGCGGCCCGCGGTCGAGTCCTAGGAGCTCGGCGAGGAAGCCCTTGCCGAGCACGCTCAGGCTGAGAAGCGAGCCGAACAGGACCACGGCGTCGATGCTCTCTCGGCCCTGCTTGGTCCAGTAGTCATCTGCGAGATTGAGCCACAGGGCGAACTCGTCCAGCGTGAGCGCCGCGCCGCTCCCGTATGCGACCGCGGTGACACCCGATGCCAGGCGTTGCTCGTTGGTGCCGATCTCCAGCAGCCACAGGTAGCCGACCGTCAAGAGGCCGAGGATCCCGAAGGTCATGTGGTGGATGTGGCGCCCGCCGGGGGTGATGTTCTTGAACGGCCCACGTTCGGCCCGGATCGCATGGGTGATGCCCCGTACCGCCGCGAAGGTCACGAAGAACGACCCCGTCGAGAGCAGTTGGCGCTCCTTGCGCCGGTCGCCGAAGTGCTTGCGGTAGAGCGCGCGCACGTCGCGCTCGCCGGAGGTCCAGGTGAACCTCCCGCGCGGACGCCGTGGCGATGAGGGCGGAGGGCTCGCGGCCATGGGGTCCGTCACCTTAGCTACTCGCGTGTCTGCGGCGGGCGGGGTTACGCTGGCGGGGTGTTCGACCACGTCGCGATCAGGGTCTCGGACAGGGCTCGCTCGGAGCGGCTCTACGGCGCGGTGCTCGAGACCCTGGGGGTGGCGCCGAGTCATCGCGACGAGCCGTCGATCGCCTGGGACGATCTCGTGATGCTCGCCGCCGACGGCGAGCACCCGCCGACCCGCCATCTGCACGTCGGCTTCGTGGCTCCGAGCCGCGAGGCGGTGCGAGAGTTCTGGCGGGTGGGTCTCGAGATCGGCGCGAGCAGCGACGGCGAGCCCGGCGAGCGTCCTCAGTACACCCCCGGCTACTACGGGGCCTTCCTGCTGGATCCCGACGGCAACAGCATCGAGGCGGTGATCCACGACGACGTGCGCCGTGGTGGCAACGTCGATCATCTGTGGATCGGCGTTCGCGATCTGAGCGACTCCGTCGCCTTCTACCGGGCCCTCGCCCGTCACACGGGCCTGCGGGAGGGCCGTGTCTGGGAGGCCGGCAGGCAGTTCCGGGGCGCGTGGGCGACCTTCTCGCTCATGGCCGACGGACGGCCCGAGACGGAGCGGCTGCAGCTCGCCTTTCCCGCGCCCGACCGGCAGACCGTGCGAGGAGTTCCATCGCGCCGCCACCGCGGCGGGCTACCGCGACGCCGGTGCTCCCGCCGAGCGCGACTCTGGGGCGTACGGCGCCTGTGTCCTCGACCCCGACGGGACGACCGTCGAATCGGTCTCCAGCGGGCCCGGCCCGATGTGAGTGGGGCGGTCGGCTCCCCGGCCGATCGCAGGCGGCCATGAGTATCGTCAGATCGGCCTCTACGCGTAGCGCCCGCGACGCGAGCGGGCAAAGCTCCGCGGGCGCCCAAAGGACCAACTCAGGATCCCGTTGACGACGCTCACGATGATCGCGGCCAACAGCGCCCACCAGAAGGTGTCGATCGTGAACTGGGGAACGACCCAGTGCGTCAGGTACAGCATGAGGATGTTGATGAGCAGGTAGAAGATGCCGAACGTCACGATGATGAACGGGATCGAGAGAATCGTCAGGACGGGCTTCAGGAACACGTTCACCAGCGTGAACACGAGCCCGGCTACCAGGAGTGCCCACCAGTCGCTCCCGTAGCTCAGGCCCGGAAGAATCCAGGTCGCCACAAACAGGGCGATCGTGTTGAACGCCCACGTCACTGCCAGGCGGCGAATCATCGAATGGATCCTAGCCCGGCGAGTGCGTGGTATCTCGACATTGATTGCAGCGGTGGCGTGAAACACTCGACACGTGGCCATTTTGAGCTGTCCATCGCTCCGCAACGACAGCGCTCGTCCCTGCCGGCAGCGGGTACGCTCTCCGCATGTCGGCCCAGTCCCCGTCGAGGCGGTCGCGGGTCACCGCTGATCGCGACGCCCTCTCGTCAGTGGCGCGGTTGCTCGCCGCCACGCTCGTCTTCCTGGCGCCAGCAGGGATCATCGGCTCGTTCGCGTTCGGCGGCAGCGTGGGCGTCTCCGCTGGAGCTGGTCCCGGCCTACTTCGCCCCGGAAGGCTCGCCCGATCCCTGGCAGACGATGTGCGAAGCCGCGCCTGCCGGTTCCACCGTGATCCTCAACCCCAACAACGGGCCGGTGAAACGCGAGGCGAAGCTCTATGCCGGCACCGATGCGGGCCTGTGAGGAACACGGCCAGCGGGTGATCGGCTACGTGTTCACGAAGTACGGCAAACGGCGCCTGGCCGCCGTGGAGAAGGCGATCGGCCACTACTACACCTGGTACCCCGGCGTCGAGGGCATCTTCCTCGATGAGATGGCCGAAGCGCCGAGCGTGAAGCTGGAAACGTATTACCGGCAGCTCACCTCCTACGTGCACGAAAAAGGCGGCTTCGTGGTCGGCAACCCCGGCGACACCGCCACCACTCCCTGGCAACTGGGCGCGGTCGACCAGGTCGTCACCTTCGAGGGGCCGGCCAGCGGCCTACGCCACCTACTCACCCGCTCCGTGGGTGCTCACGGCGGCGCCCGGGCAGATCGCCAACATCGTCTTCGCAGCCTCTGAAACCGAGATGGAAGCCGACTGTGTGAAGGCCGAAGAAGACAACGCCGGCTCGGTCTACGTCACCGACCTGCCGGAACGACCCAACCCCTACGCGACGCTGCCGTCCTACTGGAGCACCGAGACCGCGCGCTGCTGAGAGCGGCACACCGCTTCAGCGGTGGGTTCCCGGTGCCGATTCGTCTCTATGGGCCCATTCCGGGATCAGTCCCGCCCGCGTGTGGGTCGCGTGGTTGCGGCGCTTGCCGGCGCCGCGTTCGCGCTCGGCGTCGCGGCTGCTCCCGGTGCAGCGGCCTCGCCGCGCATCGCGCCCGCCGGTGCGCCCGGACCGTTCGTGTGGTCGCTACGGGCGCTGATCGACCGCCAGCAGCCGTTCAGCTCCAACCACGCCCTCACGGCCGTCTCGTGCCCGGAAGTGTCCCTGTGCGTGGCCGCCGACAACGAAGGCGAGATCCTCACGTCCCGTGATCCCGGGGCGGGGAGCGCGGCCCGCTGGACGATCGCGCTGGTCGACCGCGACAACGAAATCACTGGCATCTCGTGTCCTTCTTGGAAACTGTGTGTCGCGGTCGACTACGCCGGCAACGTTCTCACCTCCAGGCACCCGGGCCGCGGCGGGTCGGTCTGGCGCATCAGGCACGTGCGTGGTGCGAAGGAACTCGAGGCCGTCTCCTGTTCCTCGCGATCGCTGTGCGTGGCGGTCGGCTCGGGCTTCTACCAGGGCACCCGCGACCTCATCCTCACCTCAACCGAACCGCTCGGGCCGAGCGCCCGCTGGAGCCTCAAGCGCCTGCGCACGCACGGCGGGCCGACCGGGGAAACCGCGCAGCTCACCGGTGTCTCGTGCCCATCCTCGACGCTGTGCCTCGCCGTGGGGGAAAACTTCACCGTTCTCACCTCGACCGATCCCGCAAGGGGCACCGCCGCAAGGTGGACCGAGCGCGAGCCGGGCGGTCTGCTGACGGGCCCGGTCGGAGTCTCCTGCCCGTCCACGTCGTTCTGCGACGTCGGAGGCGTGCTCACATCGACCGATCCGGCCGCGGGGGCCCACGCGCGATGGCGGCTCAGACGCGAAGGCGAACGCCTCGGCGGCGGCAGGGTGTCGTGTGTCTCGCGGACGCTGTGCGTCGCTCCCCAGTATGCGGGGAGCATCGCCATCACCACACACGCGGACTCGAGCGGGTCGCTCAGATGGTCGGTCCTCGACGTCGACGGAGAACGGGAGACCGCCGGGGTCTCGTGCGTGGCCACGTTGTGCGTCGCATTGGACCGCAACGGCCGCATCCTCACCTCGACCGATCCTGCCGATGGGGCGCGTTCAACCTGGTCGGTGGCGGACGTCGACGGGTTCAACTATCTCAGCGACGTGTCCTGCACGGCGGCGTCCCTGTGCGTCGCCGTCGACCATGACGGCACGGTCGTCAGCACCACAGATCCACTCGGCGGCGCCGGAGCGTGGCAGGCCCGAGACGTCGACGGGACACACTTCCTCGACGCCGTTTCCTGCATGGAACGCTCGCTGTGCGTGGCCGTGGACGATGCCGGCAACACGGTCACCTCCACGGATCCGGCCGACGGGTCGGCCGCCACCTGGACGGTCGAGAACGTCGACGGCACCGACGAATTGAACGACGTCTCGTGCCCCTCGGCGTCACTGTGCGTTGCCGTGGGCGAAGACGGAGACGTTCTCACGTCCACCGATCCCGGCGACGGCTCCTCCGCGATCTGGGGGTCGCTCAACATTGCCGGGTCGACCGAGCCCGGTCGATCGCTGCTGTCGGTCGCATGCCCCACCGCGTCGCTCTGCTTGGCGGCCAGTTACAGCGGAGACGTCTTCGTTTCGACCGATCCGCAGGCCGGGACCCGAGCCGACTGGCGGCCGGCACCCGGCCGGCGCTACGTCGGCCAGTGGCGCGACATCTCCTGTCCCTCGACTTCGCTGTGCGAGATCGTCGGTCCTGAAATCGTGGCCCTGACCGACCCCGGGCAGGCAGATGCAAGGGTGAGCGACAAGCTGTTGCCGGTCCTGGTGAACAGATTCAGCCGCGCAGATCGGATGAACGGTGTCTCGTGCCCGTCGACCACGTCATGTGCGGTGGTCGAAGAACGCGGCAACGTGCTGGAATCGACCGACCCCGCGGATGGGCGCCGAGCCAGCTGGCGGGTCCGCCACGTCGACCGGCTGCACGCGCTGTGGGCTCTGTCGTGCGTCTCACCCTCACTGTGCGTGGCCGTCGACGATCACGGCTACGCGTTCGTCGGGCATCGTCCTCAGGTGCCCGCCGGGAACCGCCCCCAGCCGCCCGCGACTCCCACGGGGTCCGCTACAGCCAGTCGTGGCGGCGGAAGGACCAGTACAGCGTCAGCGACCCGACGATGATCAGGGCGGTCGAGAACCAGAAGCCCCAGTGCGTAGCGAAGCCGGGGTAGGGGAGGTTCTGACCGTAGAAGCCCGTGATCGCGGTGGGCACCGCGATGATCGCCGCCCAGCTGGTCACCTTCTTCATGATCAGGTTCATGCGGTTGCCCTGGATCGTGAGGTTGGTCTCGAGAATCGTCGTCACCAGGTCCCGCAGCGACTCGGTCCATTCGGTGGCCCTGAGGACGTGGTCGTAGACGTCCTGGTAGTAGGGAACCATCGCTGTCGTCGAGGACGTGCAGGTCGCGGCGCATGATCGAGTTGACGACCTCCCGCATCGGCAGCACCAGCCGCCGCAGTAGGACGAGGCTCTTGCGCGAGCTGAAACGAGCGACGCTGCACCTCGGGCTGGCGCGGCGGCGTCGTCGAACAGCAGGTCCTCGAGCGACTCGATCTGGGTGTCGAGCGACTGCACCGCTTCGAAGTGCCCGTCGACGATGTGGTCGAGCAGACCCCAGAGCAGGATACGCGACGCCGTTGCCGGCCAGGTCGCTGCACTCGTCCCAGCGCTGGGACGACCGCGTCGATGTCCAATTGCTCGTCGTCGCGAACCGTGATGAGTGCGTTCTCCAGCACGAACGCGTCGATCTCGCTGGCGCTGAGGATCCCGGTATCCGTGTCCAGCTGGACCGCGTAGGCACTGAGGAACAGATGCGTGTCGTAGCGGTCGAGCTTCGGCCGCTCGTGTTCGGTGACCGCGTCCTCGACTGCCAGGGGGTGCAGTTTGAACTCCTCCGCGATCGAGGCGAGGTCTTCCCGTGTGGGAGAGCAGTAGTCCAGCCACACGTAGCTTCCCCGCTCTTCGAGGAGATCGGAGATGTCCTCGACCGGAAAGTCTTCGGACACGAGCTTCCCGTCGCGGTAAAGCCTCGTCCGGGCCATGGGCGGCCACGATACGGGCCGGCCCGGATCACGAGATGCCGTAGGATCGACAGCTGTGTCGAGCACCGCCGCTGCCGCCGCCCTGCCGCTTGTTCCCTCACACGAGGAGACCCTGCTCAGAGAGGCCGTAGCGGGTATCTGCGCCGGCTTTGGTCGCGACTACATGCAGCGCAAGCGCGACGCCGACGAACCACCGAGCGATCTGTGGGAGGCCCTGGCTTCGAGCGGCTACCTTGGCGTCAACATCCCCGAGGAGTACGGCGGGGGAGGCCTGGGGATGACGGCGCTGTCATGGGTGGGTGAGGAGATCTCGGCCGCCGGCTGCGCCCTGCTGTTGATCGTGGTCTCGCCGGCGATCGTGGGGAGCATCCTCGCCCGCCATGGGACCGAGGCCCAGAAGGACCGCTGGCTGCGGGGGATCGGCTCCGGGACGACGAAAATCGCCTTCGCGATCACCGAGGCCGGTGCCGGCACCAACTCCCACAACCTCGCCACCTCGCTGCGTCGCGACGGCGGGCGCTTCCTGCTCAACGGCCAGAAGACGTTCATCTCGGCCGTCGAGGATGCCGACGCCGTGCTCGTGGTTGCGCGCACGCGCCTGCCCAGCGGGGAGCTCGGGCTGCCGTCGCTGGCGATCGTGGACGTCGACGCTCCCGGGTTCACGCGTCAGGCGATCCCGATGGCCGTACGCGGAGCCGACAAGCAGTGGACGCTGTTCTTCGACGACGTCGAGCTCGAGGAGGAGCGCCTGATCGGGGGCGAGAACGGTGGCCTGGGAGTGGTCTTCGACGGTCTCAATCCGGAGCGCATCATGGGTGCCTCGATCTCGATGGGGGTCGGTCGCCTGGCGCTCGAGCGGGGCGCCGCCTACGCCCGCGAGCGGGAAGTGTGGGGACAGCCGATCGGTGCTCATCAGGGCGTGGCCCACCCGCTGGCCGAGGCGAAGATCGAGCTCGAGCTCGCCCGCCTGATGACACAGAAGGCGGCCGCCCTCTACGACGCGGGCGTCCCGGGCGCCGGCGAGGCCGCCAACATGGCCAAGTTCGCCGCCGCGGAGGCGGGCATCAAGTGCGTCGACCGCGCGATCCAGGCCCACGGCGGCAATGGCTTCGCCCTCGAGTACGGCCTCAGCGACCTCTGGTGGGGAGTCCGCGTGGCGCGGACCGCGCCCGTATCCCGGGAGATGGTCCTCAACTACGTGGCCGAGCACTCGCTCGGGCTGCCGAAGTCCTACTGACGGTCGCGCCGCCGTCACGCGCGGGGGAGCGGAAGGACAGGACATGGGAAACGTGATCGTGATGAATACGGTCACGCTCGACGGCGTGATGCAGAGTCCGGGTCGAGCGGATGAGGACACCCGCGATGGCTTTCAGCACGGCGGCTGGGCGGGGCCGTACAGCGACGAGGCGATGGTGGCCAAGATGGGCGAACGAATGGGCGGCGAGCGAGCGTTTCTGTTCGGACGCCGGACCTACGAGGATTTGCTGTCCTCCTGGAACGCCCGCGGCGGGCCATTCAAGGACGCGCTCAACGCCACTTCCAAGTACGTCGCCTCGACCGATCCCGGGACGCTCCTGGAGTGGCCGAACTCAACGCTCCTGCACGGGGACGTTGCAGCTGCGGTGGCGGACCTCAAGGAGAGCTCGAGCACGAACCTCGTGATCATGGGTAGCGGCGTGCTGATCAGCTCGCTGATCGCCGCCGACCTGATCGACGAGTACCTACTGATGATCGTTCCCGTGGTACTGGGCAGCGGGCGGCGGCTGTTCGGCGGCGGCATGCAGACATCGCTGCGGCTCCTCGAGAGCACGGCCACGGCCACGGGCGTCCTGATGGCCTCGTACGAGCCGGCCGGGGCACAGGAGGAGTAGCCGCCGTCAGGCGTGGGAACCGACCGCGACCGGTGACGCGGTCGGGTCGGGCAGGAGCCGGTTCATGAGCCGTCCGGCGGGGCGGTTCGCGAGCTCGCGGTCGAGGTCGGGGCGGTAGGAGAGCAGCGCCAGGCTGGGGGCGATCGCGAAGTCCGCGACGCTCAGGCTCTCCCCGCACAGCACGCCCGCCTGAACCCACTCGTCGACCCTGTCGAGCAGCGGAGGGACCGCGAGCAGCAGGTCATCGGCGTTGCGGTCACCGGCGCGGAACACGAGTCCGGCACGCCGCGCAAGGATCCCTCGCAGCCAGTCGGACTTGGCCAGCAACGGTCCCAGTCGCCCGCGTGCTCCGCCTTCGCGCAGCTCCCCGACGGGTGTCGCCAGCAGCAGGCGCCGAGCCGCCATCTGCAGCTCCTCATCACCCCAGCGCTCGGCCTCTTCCACAGCCTCCCGACGCTCCGGATCGACCGGGAACAGCGACGGGTCCGGGCACACGCGCTCGAGGTGACGCGCGATCTTGTAGTTCGTCTGAACCCGCTCGCCGTCCAACAGCAGCGCGGGCACGGTGCCGAGCCGGTCTAGCATCGCGAGCTGGCCGTGGGTGCCGCCGTCGACCGTGCGAATCGGTGTGCTGTGACCCGGGAAGCCGGCGGCCCGGACGAGCATCGGATGAGGACCTGTCGGCAGCACTGTGACGCTGTACGGGATCCGCTTGTACTCCAGCATCAGCGTCGCCGTCCTGCACGCGTGGGAGCCGCGGATCACGTAGACCTTCGCCGCCATCGGTCGATCCTCCCACCAAACGCCTCTCCGCGTCTGCGAGCCGACGGCATGGGTGCGGCGGTGCGAGCATGTCGGCGAATCGCGGGCGACGCGAGGTTCGCCCGCAGCTCAACGGACTGGGGGATGCGTGATGAGGACCCTGATCGAGTTTCCCGCCGACGACCCGGCGCGCGCCAGGCGGTTCTGGACAGAGCTGCTCGGCGTCGAGCTGCGCACCCGCGAGGGCTCGCAGGGAGAGGGTTGGGAGACGAGCTCGGAGGGTCTCCGGCTCGGCGTTCATCAGCGCGGGCTCGGGCCCGGGGACACGTTCTCGCTGCCCTACTTCACCGTCGAGGACATCGCCCATGCGCTCGAGCAGGTGCACGCTCTCGGCGGCAGCGTCGTGCATCCCGGAGAGCGGTGGGCGATCTGCCGCGACTCCGAGGGCAGCCCGTTCGGGCTCGCCCAGAAGGTGGCCGCCGGGTAACGCCGGCGATGCGCTCAGGTGGCGCAGGAATCGCACCCCGAACGCTCACAAGGGATACTGGACCGGTGAGTGACAAGAAGCGCTACGGCGACCCCCGCAAGCAGCAGGCGCTGGAAGACTCCACACGCGTGGCCGGCAGGTCCAAGCGCGAACTGTCGGTGGGCTTCATCTTCTTCGCCTGGGCGCTGTTCTTCCTGCTGTGGCTCGTGGCGGGCAGCCTGGTGGTGGCCGCGGTGGTCTGCGGTCTTCTGCTGACGGCCGCGATCGCCGTCCTGAACGCGAACTGACGCCCGTCAGGCGATTGCGCGGGGCGGGCCCGCGTGAAGCGACGCGTCAGCTGCCCGCGAGGCGGTACACCGGCCCGCCCAGCGAGGTGATGTAGATGTGTCCCCTGGCGTCTTGACCGAAGGAGGACGTTTCGCTCACGCTCAGGGCGGTCGCGCGCAGACCCGTGGCCCTGCCGTTGCTGAGCTTGACCGACTCGATCTGCGGGCGGCAGTAGTCGCCGAACAGGTACCGGCCGTAGAGGCCCGTGAAGTGAGCGGTCGCGGACCACGAAGCCGCCGACGATCGCGCAGTAGCCGCTGCTGTGGCGGGCTATCAGCACCGGGAACACGGCGTGCGGCACCGTCGCCGGGCTTGTTGCGCCGGTCTCCCTCCCAGATGCTCCAGCCGTAGTTGGCGCCCGCACCCGTGCCGGCGGCCTGGAAGTCGATCTCCTCCTGGAGGTCCTGGCCCGACGTCGCCGACGATCAGGGCGCCGGTCGCGCGGTCGAAGGAGAAGCGCCACGGGTTGCGCAGCCCGTAGGCCCAGATCTCCGGGCGCTTGCCCGGCCTGCCCGCGAATGGGTTGCCGGCGGGAATCGAGTACCCGCCGTCCGGTGAGGGGTCGATGCGCAGGATCTTGCCGAGCAGCGTGTCGGTGTTCTGGCCGTTGTCTTCCGGGTCGTCCTCGCTGCCGCCGTCGCCCACGCCGATGTACAGGTCGCCTTCGGGGCCGAACGCCAGCTGGCCCCCGTTGTGGTTGGTGTACCTGTGGTGGTCGATCGTCAACAGCACCCTGGCGCTGGCCGGGTCGGCGACGTTCGGGTTGGTGGCCGAGCGCCGGTACTGGACGATCCTGATGTTGTTGCCGGGCACCGTGTAGTCGACGTAGAACAGTCCGCTGCTCGCGTAGTTCGAGGGGAACGCCAGCCCCAGCAGGCCCTGCTCGTCGCTGCCTTCGGAATACACCTGGCCGCCGATGTCGAGGAACGGCTGCGCCTGGGCGTGGCCGTTCAGCATCAGCATCACCTGGCCTGGACGCTGCACGACGAACACCCGGCTCGGATCGCCCGGCGCACCGGTGACGCCCACCGGCTGGTCGAAGCGACCGACCTGCACCAGCCGCACCTTGGCGGCGCCCGCGGGCGCCGGCGCCGATGTGGCCGGTGAGCTCGAGGAGCCGACCGAGCTTGCCGCCCCGCTCGACCCGCAGGCCACGAGCGCCACGGCCAGGGCGGAAACGAGGAGTCGCGCGGTGCACCTCACCGCGCACCATCGTGGCACGTCGGCCCCGGCTGGCGGACGGACGGCACGAGCCGTGGTCGGCGAGACTCGCCAGGGATACTGGTGCTGTGGACGATCGTAATGTGCTCGGTGGCGAGCTCGAGCCGTGCGGCATCGACCCGATCACCGGCTTCTTCCGTGATGGGTGCTGCCGGACCGGCCCCGAGGATCAGGGCAGTCACACGATCTGCGCGGTGGTCACGTCCGATTTCCTGGAGCACCAGCGTCAAATCGGCAACGACCTCATGACCCCGATACCCATGCACCGCTTCCCCGGGCTCCAGCCCGGCGACCGCTGGTGCGTGACGGCGTTGAACTGGCTGCGCGCCCACGAAGACGGAGCGGCCGCCTACGTCGTGCTGGCGTCCACCCATGAGCGGGCGCTCGAGGTCGTTCCTCTCGCCGCGCTGCAGGAGCACGCCGTGGACGTCCCGCCAGACGCGGCACCCTTTGGAGCCTAGGTCGCGGCCGCGGCGTCGACCGTCACGCGCCCTCCCCGCGAGGGCGTGATCGTGAACCGGCGCCAGCGCACAGGCCGCTCCGCTCTTTCGGCCGACGGTCGCACCGTCACCCGCTGGAGCATCGTGCGCAGGATCGCCTTCATCTCCATCACTGCGAAGCTCGCGCCGACGCAGCGCCGGACGCCGCCTCCGAACGGGATCAGCGTGTACGGAGGAGCGGGCCGGTCGAGGAACCGCTCTGGGCGGAACTCCTCGGGCTGCTCGTATGTCTCGGACAGCTGGACGCCGCGGATCGACGCCGCCACCGTCATCCCGGCCGGGAGCAGGTAGCCGCCGAGCTCGGTGGGGGCGGTCAGGCGGCGGACCGCCGAGTCGATCACGGGACGCGTCCTGAGCGTCTCGTTGACGACCGCGTCGAGGTAGTCCTCGCCGGCCCCGTCGGCGATCTCGTGCTGGAGGCGCTGCAGGCAGTCGGGATGGCGCTGCAGGCGCTCCAGACACCAGGCGAGCGTGGTCGCGGTCGTCTCGTGGCCGGCGACCAGCAGCGTCATCACCTGGTCGCGGAGCTCACCGTCGGTGAGCGGCTCACCGTCCTCTCCTACCGCGGCGATCAGCAACGCGAGGATGTCGTCGCGCCCCTCCGGGGTGGCGCGGTGATCGGCGATCTCCTCCAACAGCAGCCGGTCGGCCTTACGGCGCGCGGCGATCCACGGCACGCGCGACCCGAGCGCGCCCTCGCCGAGCCCCGGCATCGCGCTCTCGGCCCAGAACGCGAACAGGTTCGCGCCCGCCACCCGCGGGAGCAGTTCCCGCAGGCGCGCCAGCCTGCCCTCGTTGCGCACGCCGATCACGGCCCTCAGGATCACCTCGAGCGTGATCGCCTGCATTCGCTGATGCACGGCGAACGGGCGCCCGAGCGGCCATTGCTGGACCTCGGACGCGGTGATCTCCGCGACCAGATCGGCGTATCCGCGTACCGCGTCGCCGTGAAAGGGGGGGAGCAGGAGGCGGCGCATGCGCAGGTGTGGCTCGCCGTCGATCACGAGCACCGAGCTCGCCCCGGCGGGCGCCCGCAGGAACTTCGCGTTCGCCTCCCCCGCGAGCCATTGCCGGGGATCGCCCGTGAACACCGACTTGACCAGCTCGGGGTCGAACACGGACACCACGGTCCCCAGGCCGGCGATCCGCAGAGTCACCATCGAGTCGTAGCGCCTCAGGCAGTGCCCGGCGAAGCGCTCACCGGCGAAGATCGCCAAGACGGTCTGCAGGGGAAGCGGGAGGCGCGGGCCGGGCGGCAGGCCTCGACGCGGCCCCGACGGTGCTTGCGGCCGATTCGCCGCTGTAGCCGCCGCGGCGGCTGACATCTGGCCCGACACCTCGTCCCGAGCCTATTCCCAAGGCCCGCATGAGACCAACGACACGAGCGCACAACACGAGGCCGGCCGGCTGGAACTCGTCCGGCGCGGGCGTCCCGCTCCGGGGCCCGGTCTTCAGCGGTCGGCCTTCAGCGGTCGGTGTTCAGCAGTCGATGGTCAGGGCCGGGAGGCGCTCGCGGCTGATGCCGCTCTCCAGGCAGGCGAGGTAGGCGATTCCGCGGTGGGTCCCGTCGATCAGGTGGACCTTTCCGTCGAATTCCCCGATCCGCATCACGAGGCCGTCCCTCCAGCTGCCGCTCGCCATGTCGCGGATGAAGCGGTTGACCCGCAGGTCGTCGTCGGCGTCCTCACCCGCCTGCAGCGCCCCGCACCGCTCGCGGTAGATCGCCAGCAGCTCGGCGACGGTCCTGTGGCTCGTGCCGGTCCGGCCCATGAAGCCCCTGAACAGGGTCTGGGTTCCTGCCAGCTCACGCGGCGATAGGGCCTTCAGCGCCATCCTCCGAAATCGTCGCTCCGGACCCGGTCACGTCGATATGGACAGCTGTCCAAAGACCCCGCCGCCGGCCTGGACGGGCGCTCCGGCGCCTCGTCGGGCGCCGGGACCGGCGCTCGACGCGGCACTCCGGCGGCCGCCCGCGCGGCTCTCGGGGAGCCGATCAGCCGTCTAGGAGCCGTCGATCACCACGTTCTCCTCGCCCAGCCACAGGGGAGAGCGGGCGAGGTCGATGAAGCGCTGCTCGTCCTCGAGCAGGGCCTGGCCGGCGATCAGTCCTGCCTCGCTGGTGGCCGCCGCCACCAGGTCCTCGATGCTGTCCCACCACAGCTCCGCGACGCCGTCGTAGAAGCGCGGCTCGCTTCCCCGTGCGCCGGAGATGGTCTCGTCCATGTCCGTGTCGCGGGCGTGGGTCTGGATGTAGCGTCGGATGCCGAGCGCGGTCGCGTGGCGCTTGACGAGCTCGGCATGCTCCTCGCGCCAGTAGCGCTGGAACTCCTCCCGCGTCATGTCCTCCCTGCGGTGGATGGTGAAAACGAGCTTGATCATGGGCCAACGATAAGTACCCCGCGGCACGCTGTGGCTCGCGGCCCGGCGCGCGCCCCGCGGCGCGCGTTCGAGCGGGCGGGGGCGGCCTCTCTGCGGACGGGTGACGCTCGGGTGCCCCCGCGCCTTGCGGGCGATATCGCCATCCCGTAGAGTCGAAGCCAGACCGATGAGCGATCCCCGTGCGTCCCGTCCCGGAGGACCCAGTGTGCGAGGGGACGTCGATCGCCGCGTCCAAGGGGTTTGAGGTGAGCGCCACCGAGGCCACCCGGCCCAGCTGGGCCACGCACGAGGTGCGTCAACCAGCCGCCTCCGCTGGCTGACTACGACCCCTTCTCGGTCGACCTCGCCCTGCAGGAGGCGCTCGACCGCGAGGGTGGCGGCTGGGGACGCGAGCGCACCCGCGAGCTGGCGCGTGATCCTCGGCTCGTCCGAGGCCCTCGAGCACGCCAAGCGCGCGCAGCGCAACATCCCGGTGCTGCGCACCCACGACCGCTACGGCAACCGCGTGGACGAGATCGACTACGACCCCTCGATGCACTGGATGCTCCGCCTCGGCGTCGAGCGGCAGGTGAACACGCTGCCCTGGCAGGAGGAGCGCGACGGGCGCACACGTGGTGCGGGCGTGCATGTTCCACCTCTTCAACCAGCTCGACACGGGACCGTGCTGCCCGTTCGCGATCAACTACGCCGCGGTGCCGACGATGCGCCAGGACCCCGTGCTCGCGGCCGAGTGGGTGGAGCGCATGACGCTGCCGGACTACGACCGCTTCGCACAGGCCGGGATGGCCTTCACCGAGAAGCAGGGCGGGTCCGACCTGCGCGCCAACTCGACGGTCGCCGAGCCGGTTGGCGACGGCTGGTATGAGCTGACCGGCCACAAGTGGTTCTGCACCCATCCGGTCTTCGAGGTCTTCTTCACGACCGCCCAGACCGACGCCGGGATCACCTGCTTCGTGGCCAACCGGCCCCACCCGGGCTTTCGCATCCAGCGCCTGAAGGACAAGCTCGGGGGCCGCTGTCTGGCCTCCTCGGAGGTCGAGTACGACCATCTGCCCGCGCGCATGCTCGGCGAGGAGGGCCGCGGCACGGCGTTCATCGTCGAGCAGCTCGTCTACACGCGCCTCGACACGCTGATCGCGGTCACCGGACTGATGCGTCGCGCGCGTCGCCGAGGCCGTGTGGCACGCCCGCCACCGCAACGCCTTCGGCGCACCGCTGGCCGACCAGCCGGCGATGACCAACGTGCTCGCCGACCTCGCGCTCGAGTCCGAGGCCGCGACCGCCGCGACGATCAGGCTCGCCCGTGCGTTCGATGACGCCTCGGGCGAGGAATCGGCCTTCCGCCGGCTCGCCCTGGCGGTGCTGAAGTACTGGGTCTGCAAGCGGGGCGCTCCGCTCGCCGCCGAGGCGCTCGAGTGCCTGGGCGGGAACGGCTATGTCGAGGAGGCGCCGATGGCGCAGCTCTACCGCGACATCCAGCTCGGCACCGTGTGGGAGGGGTCGGGCAACGTGATCGCGCTCGACGTCCTGCGGGCCATCGCCCGCGAACCCGAGTCGGTCGGCGGCGTTCCTGGCCGAGTGCGAGCTCGCCGTCGGCGCCGACGCGCGCTACGACGCTCATCTGCGCTCGCTGCGCGAGCGCCTGCTGGAGCCGCCCGCCGCCCTCCCCGAGGCGGAATGGCGCGCTCGGCGGCTGGTCGAGGACATGGCGCTCGCCCTGCAGGCATCGCTGCTGCTGCGCCACTCGCCCGGGTTCGTGTCCGCGGCCTTCTGCGCCGGCCGCCTCGAGCATCGCGGCCTGGCCTTCGGCGACCTCCCGAGGGGCGTCGACGGCGCAGCAGATCGTCGCGCGGGCGCTCGCGCTGTAGGCCTTGCAATCGGCCGAGGAAGCGCTGCTCGACGATCCCATGGACGCGGCCCTGCGCGGCCCTCACGCGCGCTTCGCGCAGACCCGTGGGCGCGTGCGCCGCTACCCGGAGGATGTCGCACCGTTCATGGCGCTGCCGTCGCTGCCCTCCGCGCAGGACTGGGAGGACGCCGCCGCCCTCGTCGCCCCCGGGAGCTTCGTCGCCATCCGCCACACCGGCATCGATCTTCCGGATGGCTGGCAGACTCTGCAGGCGTTCGAGCTCGTGCAGATGGTCGGAGAGCAGCTCACGGGGTCCCCGTACCCCGAGGCGATCCCGCTCGGCAGCGCGGATGTGCCCGAGATGATCGACCTCGTCGTGCGCACCGAGCCCGGGCCGTTCCTGCCGAGGACGATCGAGCTCGGGGACTACCTGGGGATCCGCCGCGGCGGGGCTCTGGTTGCGATGGCCGGCGAGCGCCTGCGGCTGAAGGGCTGGACGGAGATCAGCGCCGTCTGCACCGCGCCCGACCATCGCGGCCAGGGGCTCGCGTCGCGACTGATGGGCGCCCTGATCGCGGCCATCCAGCTCCGCTCCGAGGGTGTCTTCCTGCACGTCCTCGCCACCAACAGCGGGGCCATCCGGCTCTACGAGGAGCTCGGCTTCCGGGTCCGTCAGACGGCGACGCTGACCGTCGTCACGCGGTCGGCATGATGCAACGACTTTCCCCTTAGGGTGCAATTGCAACCCGCCCACCGGTTGCCCGATTCCAGGGGCGGGGTCCCTCGGGACCTACGCCTCGACCCGCAGCAGCATCTTCAGGATCGGCTCCGCCCGCTTCGCTTCCGGGCGCTCGCCGGTGATCAGGTCGAGGTAGGTGTAGGACTCGATCAGGCGCACGATCACATAGGCGAGCTCGTGCAGGTCGACGGACAGCTGCAACCGCCCCGCGCCCGCCTGCTCCTCCAGGCGGCGCTGGATCTCTCCGATCAGGCGTTGCTGGAAGTCCGTGCTGCGCCCGGTCAAGAGGCGCATCGCGTGCTCACCGTCTTCCCTCAGCCAGCGCTGCATGCCGGCGTTGGTGATGATCGTGTCCAGGAACCCCGTCACCACGTCCACGATCCGCTCCGGACCCTCGGAGCTGACTTTGTCTTCCACCCACCGGAAGGTCGTCAGCGCCAGCGACCACACCACCTCTACGACGAAGTCGTCGCGCGAGCCGAACCAGCGATACAGGGTCACGCGGTTGACGCCGAGTTCACCCGCGATCGCCGCCATGTCAATGCGTTCGGGCGCCAGGAAACGTCGCCGTCCGAGCCGGAGGGCGTCGGCGGCTCGAGGTCTCGCCACGACGGCCACGTTCCAAAGCATCGCACCTTCCCCGGCACGGCTTTGAGCCTACGGCCCGGGCGCCACCAGGAAGGTCCGGAGCTTCTGCGCCTTGGGGCCGCCTTCACTTGACAGTTTGAGTTCGTACAGCACGGGTTCCAGCGGTTTGCCGTACAGCTGGCCGAACACGTACCCGTCGAGGCCTTCCGCGTTCGTGTATTCGGCTGTGACTTTGCGCCCTTCGCTTTCGGCTTTGACGATTTCACTCGGCGCGGTGGTCGCGATGCCGCGGGCTTCACCTTCGTGGCGCGCGGCCACCTGGGCCTCGAACTGATAGCCGGCATCTTCTTCGCTCAGCGGGAACTGTTCGCCTTTGGCTTCTTCCCCCTGCAGCCAGGGGGTGATCACGGTGCATTTGCCGCTCTTGCACCGCAGCCAGCGGTATTCGTAGCTCAGCGGCTGGGTGCCGCTCCAGTTGCCCGGCGAGGTTTCCAGGATCTCCCCGACGGCGGTGGCGCCGCGGATGACCTTCTTTTCACCTTCCACGTATTCGATCACCCGCAGACCCGGCAGGGTCGTGTTCGTCGGCGGTTCGCCGACTTCTTCGACTTCTTCGGCTTCAGATCCTTCGCCTTCGAATTCGCCTTCGGCCACTTCGTTCGCGCCGGAGTGTTCCCAGACCCGCTGTGCGACGCGGTTGGGGATTTCCGCGCCCGGAAGTCCCCACTGCAGCTTGACCGAGCGCGAGCCCGCTTCGGCCTGCACGATCGGCAGCGGCGGCGAGGAGCCGGCGCCGACGAGCGCGGTCACGTCTTTCAGCCCGGCGGAGATCGCCTGCACGTCTTCGAGGCCGGGAACCGGGTTCCACGTGCGGCTGTAACAGACGTTCTGGTAGCCCATTTCGCCGCCTTCGTTTTCGCACTTCGGCCCGATCCCGAGCTCGCCGTAGGTGTTCGTGCCGACCGTGTAGACCCGGCCTTCGCTGCCGAGCACGGCGGCGAACCCGTTGCCGGCGGCGATCTGGGTCACGTCGATGCCGTTCAGCGCCGTGATCGGCGTGGCGTACCTGTCACACGGCCAGGTCCCGCCGCCGCTTTTGTGTTCGTGGCCGCACGTACCGGCGGCTTCTCCGAGCGAGCCGTTGGCCGCCTCGCCCCAGCCCACGACGCGACCACCTTCCAGCAGCGCGAGCGCGTGGTTGGCGTTCGCCGAGATCGCCACCACGTGCTGGAGCGGTTCGGTTTCGCTGACCATCACGTGGCCGGGGCGGGTGAAGGCCGTGTGGGGCCCCGGTTCGAGCGTCTGTCCGAGCTGTCCCTTGCCGTCGTTGCCCCAGGAGAGCACTTCGCCGTCGGCGAGCAGGGCGTAGGCCGATTCGCTGGACGCGCTGATCTGGACCACGTGTTCGAGTTCACGTTCGCTCGCGCGTTCGCCTTCGGTCACCGGCTTGGGCAGCTTGCTGCACTGTTCCGGGCCCACTTCCGTCCAGCACAGGTGTTCGGCCTCTCTTTTGCCGGGTTCTTCGCTCGGCTTTTTGGCGGTCGGTTCGCAGGTCTTGCGTTTCTCGCACGATTCGGGCCAGGCGATACCGAGCTGGCCCCTGTTGTTGTGGCCCCAGGCCATCACCTTGCCGCCCGGCAGCACCGCGAAGTTGGCACCCCCGCCGGAGGCGATCGCGGTCACGCTCGGCGCCGTTCAGCGCGCGGACTTCTTTCGGCACGAGCTGGTTTTCGCCGGTTTCTTTTTCGAACCCTCCCGTGCCGTTGCCGAGCGTGCCGTAGCCGTTGTTGCCCCACGCCTCGACGTTCCCGTTGTTGAGCAGGGCGAGGCTGTACTCGGCCCCGGAGGAGATCGCCTTGACTTCGTGGAGCCCGCTGACCGTGACGTGGCTCTTGCCCTGTTCCCAGCTCGCTTTGCGTCCCGCCGTACCCGATCGAGCCGTAGTAGCCCGCTCCGGCGGCGGTGACCGTGCCGTCGCCGTGCAGCTCGAGCGTGAAGCTCCCGCCGGTGGCGATCGCGGCGATGTTGCTCTCGCCTTCGGCGGCCACCGGGCTTTCCTCCCAGCCGCTGCTGAACACGGTGCCGAGCTGGCCACGCGCGTTTTCGCCCCAGCCGACGGCGAAGCGTTCGTCTTCGCCGAGCACGGTGGGCGACGCCACCGAGCTCGCGCTCGCGGTGCCGAGTTTGTTGTGCGCGCTGACCACGAGCTTCACGGTGTCCCCGCCGGTGCCGGCCCCCAGCACGTACGTGGCGCCGGACGCGTGCGTGCAGCCTCCTTCGGCGTTGCACGCTTCCCACGCGTAGGCGTATTCGATCGGCCCGGCGCCGACCCAGCGGCCGGTGCTCGCTTCGTAGCGTGCCGCCTTCGCGCAAGCTGGCCCGCTGATGGCGGGAAAGCCGATCGGCACGGGTGGCCCGTAGGTGACGATCGCGGTCGGCAGCGAGGTGGCGCTCTTGCTGCCCGCCAGGTTCTGGTCGGTCACGGAGGCGCGCAACGTGTCGCCGACGTCGGCCGCGACCACGCGGTAGCTGGCGGCGTTGGCACCGGCGATTTCCGAGCACCTTTTTCCCGCGCAGCGTTCCCACGCGTAGACGATAGCTCGAGGCCACCGTCCCGCTCCAGGCGCCGGAGCTGACGGACAGCAGCTGCCCTTCCTGGGCGGCGCCCGGTAATCACGGGAAGTTCGATGTTCTTCGGCGCCACGCCGACGACCGGAGCGGTCCGTTCGGTGAACACTTCGGTCGAGCCGGCGCTGTTGGAGGCGGTCACGAGCACCCGCAGGGCCGAGCCGATGTCCACGTACCGGGCCGTGTATTCGGCGGTCGTGGCCAGGGGGATGTTCGTGCATTCCAGTTCCGGTTCGCAGCGCTGCCACTGGAACGTGTAGGCGATGCTGCCGCCGCTCCATTTGCCTTCTTTGGCTTTGAGCGTGATCCCTTCCTGGGCTTTCCCGGCGATCGTCGGGGGCGATGTGTTGAGGGGTTTTTCGATCACTTTTTCGGCCAGCCGCGGAGTTCGCGAACACGAGCAGCCCCACGATCGCGATCGCGAGCAGCCCGGCGATCCTCGCCGGCGGCGCAGTCCTTGCGCAGGGCGTGCGCGGCCGTCGCGCGGTTTCGCGGCCTGCCGAAGCGCCCCGGATGTGCAGGTCCCTGAGTCCCATGACCCCCAGCCTCCCTATGTCGTTCGCGCCCGCCCTCCGCGGGTCGCGATCCCTCTGTTGCCAGGGCAGCCACCGCCCACCGGGCGAGCCCCCGCCCACAAGGCGAAGCTATCCGCCAGGACCCCGCTCGCGTCAAGGGTGCCCGGCGATGAACGTCAGGCGGCGGCGAGCGCCGGCCGGCGCTCGGCCCACGGCTCGGCCCGCTCGAGCGCGGCCGCCAGCGAGATCAGCGTCGCCTCCTGCCACGGTGCCCCGGTCAGCTGGACCCCTACCGGGCAGGTTCTCGTCGGTGAAGTGCAGCGGCAGGCTGACCGCCGGCTGGCCGGTCACGTTGCTGAAGGCGGTGAACGAGACGCTCGCCACCACGTCGAGCACCGGCGCGTCGGGCGTGGCGTGCTGGGCCTCGAGCACCGATCCGGCGATCGGCGGCAGGATCGCGGAGGTCGGCGTCAGCAGCACGTCGAAGTCCCTCCCCCAGCGGGCCAGCTCGCGGCGGCTGAGCCGCTCCAGGGCCTTGGCCGCCAGCCCGTAGTCGTAGGCGCTCGTCTCGCCGGCGGCGGCGCGTCCGTGTGCGACGTGCGGCTCGACCTGGGACCAGTCCACGCCGTCGTAGTCGGCAAAGCCCGCCTGCGTGAGGACGATGAACGGCGGCACCATCTCCTCGGAGATGGTCGGCACCTCGACCGGCTCGACGCTGTGGCCGAGTCCTTCCAGCAGCTCGGCAGCCGCCTGGGCGGCCTCCACACAGGCGGGGTCGGTGGGGATCCCCAGCGGCGCGTTGGCCATCAGCCCGATCCGTAGGGGCGCAGTCTCGGCTTGCAGCTCGGCGGAGAACGGCCGCGCCGGGGCGGGGGCGTTGTACCACGAGCACGCGTCCGGCCCGCTGGTCGCATCGAGCACCGCGGCGGCGTCCTGGACGCTGCGCGCGACGACGCCCTCGACCACGGCTCCGAGCCAGCTCTGTGAGAGCCGCGGGACGCGCCCGCGGCTCGGCTTCAGGCCCACCAGGCCGCAGTAGGAGGCGGGGATCCGGATCGAGCCGCCGCCGTCGTTCGCGTGTGCGATCGGGAACATGCCCGAGGACACCGCCGAGCCTGCCCCGCCGCTGGAGCCACCGGGAGTGCGCTGCGTGTCCCAGGGGTTGCGGGTGATGCCGTAGCGCGAGGTCTCGGTCGCGGTGATGACCCCGAACTCCGGCGTGGTCGTGCGTCCGCAGAGCACGAAGCCGGCGCGCACGAACGCGTCCACGACCATCTCGCTCTCCTCGCTGGGGCCGTCCGGGGCCCCGTTTGAGCCGAACGTCACCGGCCAGCCCGCGACCGGGGTCAGGTCCTTGATCGGGATCGGAACCCCGAGGAAGGGAGCGTCCTCGCCCGCCGCCAGCCTCCTGTCGGCGTCGGCCGCGGCGGCTCGCGCCTGCTCGTCGTTGCGCAGCGCCATCGCGTTGAGGGCCGGATTGCGCTCGTCGACGGCCGCCAGGCAGGCGTCGAGCAGCTCGCTGGATGAGATCTCGCGCCGGCGCAGAGCGGCGGCGAGATCGCTGGCTGTGGAAGAGGGTCCGAGATCGCTCATCTCGCGACCGTATCACCGGCAGCGAGACGGGCGGTGTGCCGCGCGGCTCAGGTGGTCCGGGCCGCGGGGGTCGCGCGCCTGGCGTTGATCTCGACCGGCGGCTGCGTTCTGCGCGAGCTTGCCGTGGAGCTCGGCGACGCGCGCGGCGAGCTCGGAGTAGGGCACCGGCCGCGCCATCAGGTAACCCTGGGCGCGGTCGCAACCCAACTCGGTCACGTGGTCGAGGACCTGTTGGGTCTCGATGCCCTCGGCCACGACCGAGAGGTCGAGGTGCTGGGCGAGGTTGATCGTTGAGCGCACGACCGCGTCCGCGCGCGGGTTCTCGCAGATGGCGGCCACGAAGCTGCGGTCGATCTTGATCTCGGTGGCGGGCAGCCTGGCGAGGTAGTCGATCGATGCGTTGCCGGTCCCGTAGTCGTCGATCGAGACGCTGAAGCCCTCCGAGCGCAGCCGGTTGAGAACGTCGATGGCGGCGTCGGGATCGACCAGGGTCGCGCTCTCGGTGACCTCGACGGTGAGCAGCTCGGCGGACACCTCGTGGCGGCGGACGATGTCGAGCAGCTGCGCCGGCAGCCCGGCGTCCAGCAGGCTGCGGGCGGACAGGTTGATCGCGACCTCGAGCTCGAGACCCTGGCGGCGCCAGCTCGCCAGGTCGCGTACCGCCTGCTCCACGATGTGCGCCGTCAGCGGCGCGATCAGCGCCGTCTGCTCGACCATCGGTACGAACTCGGCGGGCGCGAGCAGGCCCCGCTCCGGGTGCTGCCAGCGGACCAGCGCCTCGACGCCCGTCACCCTGTGCGTCTGCAGGTCGAGCTTCGGCTGGTAGTGCACCACGAACTCGCACCGCTCCAGCGCCGTCCGGACCTGGCCCAGCAGGCTCAGCCGGTCGGGGTCGAAATGGTCGCGCTGCGGCGAGTATTCCTCCACGCTGCTGCCGGCGACCCGGGCCCGCCCGAGCGCGGCCTCGGCGTGCTGGATCAGCTCCAGGGCGCTGCCCGCGGCCGGGTCCATGTGGGCGATGCCGATGCTGACCTCGACGTTGACGCCGACCCCGTCGAGCACGACCGGGGTCTCGAGCACGCGCTGGAGCGCGCTCGCCACGCTCGCCGCGCCGCCGCCGGGCAGCGGGCAGGAGAGCATCGCGAACTCGTCGTTGCCGACGCGGGCCACGAGCGCGACGTCCTCGAGCTCGTGCTCGAGCCGGTGCGCCACGGAACGCAGCAGCTCGTCGCCGGCCTCGTTCCCGAACGTGTTGTTGATCTGCTTGAAGCCTTCGATGTCGGCGATCAGGACGGCGCCCTCGGCTCCCCGCTCCGAGCGCAGCTCGGCCTCGAGGCGCTCGCTGTACAGCGTCCTGTTCGCCAGTCCCGTGAGCCGGTCATAGCGCGCCAGGCGATCGTTCTCGCGCGCCTGCGCCCGCAGCCGCCGGGACGCGCCGGCGACGATCCGGTACAGGACCAGCCACAGCAGCAGCAGCCCCCCGGCGATCAGCAGCGCGACCTCTTTGCGGTCGCGGGCGATCGCGCCGGCCACCGGCTTGTAGCTGAGGTACATCTCGAACGCGCCTGCGGGCTCGTCCGCTGGCAGCGAAGCGAAGCGGCACGTAGACCTCGATCAGCGTGCCCAGCCCGACCTCGCCCGCCGTCTCGGAGTGCGGGGTCGGGTTCACGATCGCCGCCTGGTTGGGGGTGCCCGTCCAGCGCCTCCTCGAGGTCGTCGCTCGGCTCCAGCCGCCGCCCGATCAGGCTGTGGTCGTCCGAGTAGATGACCGTGTCGTGCGCGTTCCAGATCTTGATCCGGGCGAGGTCCTGCTTGACGGCGGCGGTCCGCAGCTGGCGGTCGAGGTCGTGGATCTCCCCTGGGGTGAGCCCGCGCCGGACGCCGCGCGGCGACAGCCGGGGCTGGATGCCGATGCGTGCGATCAGGCGCGCCGCACGTGTCTCCTCGGCCAGTGTTCGCCCCTCGACCTGCGCCTGCAGGACGCGCGCGAGAACGAACCCCAGGACGACCATGGGGATCAGGCTCATGAGCGCGACCTGCTGTGTCAGCGTGAGTCGTTCGACAGCTCGCCGAGCCGTCCTGGCACGCCACATGAGGGCCCAATCGGCCGCTCCTGCGGGCAACTTGCGCCCTGCACGCAATCGCCCCGGACCGCGCCGGGGCGAGGCTACCCGGCAGCGCGGGATCGTGACCAGTGCCGCGCTCGCCGCCGGCATCGACAGCGAGAGGCGTCCGCCGCGGTCATCGAGGGTCGGTAGCGGCCGCTTCGGGCGCCATCGCCCGGAGGCCCCGACTTCCTCGCCACCCAGCTTCACGCCGGTGGTGGCGAGCACGCGCCGGGGCGGTCAGGCGCAGGATCGTTCCCCCCTGTGCGGTCCCGCCGTGGAGTCCCAGCGCGACCCGCGTCGGCCGGCTCCCCGCGAGGTCGAAGTTCACGAGCAGCAGCTCGACGGCTCCGTTCGGACCCCGGAACGCATGGGCGGTCGTGTTCGAGCCGGCGCTCACGGAGGTCGGCAGCACCCTCGCGCCCTGCAGCGCGTGGGTCAGCAGCAGGGCATACCACTCGGGGTTCGGGTGCAGCGAGGCGCCTTCGCCCACGAGCGCCGTGTAGGACTCGGGAAGGTTGAGCAGGGTGTGGAAGTCGACCCCCCGCAGGCCGGCTCTCATCGTCCGGGCGATGTAGTCCGCGGCCCACAGCGCCGAGGCGAAGGTGTTGCTGACCCCGGCCTGCCCCTTGCATGAGATGTCGTTGGTCTCGTCGAGCTCCAGCGGCGCTCTCGAAGTGCGCTGGATATCCGCCAGCGTGCTCAGCATCACGGTCTCCTGGAGCCGCACTTCGGGGCTCAGCAGCTGGGTGGCCGTGGGTTTGTGGCCACACGCGGTCAGCGGGTAGTAGTGGTCGGTGAGGATCGCCGGGTGCAGACCGATCGATTCCCACACCCACGGCAGCGGCGGTTCCCCGGTGGACACGTCGGGAGCCGCGACGCGCGTCCCGGGCGCCGAGGCCGCGATCGCGCCGCGGTAGGCGGCGAGCTGGCGGGCGTACTGGGAGAAGTCCCAGGTGGAGCTCCGCAGGCCGTACTCGCCGAAGCGGTCGGGCTCGTTGCCGATCGCGATCCCGGCCAGCGCGCTGTTGATTTCGCGGTGGGCCGAGGCTGCCTCCCGGGCCGCGCCGCGGGGTTCGTAGTGGGCCAGGTTCATGGTCAGCAGCACCTTCCAGCCCGCCCGGTGGGCGAGCGAGCCGAGCGCTCGCAGGTCGGAGGGCGTCGACCGGGTGGGTCGCCCACCGCGGCCGTGGCGCTCCCGGCTGCTGGAAGGCGACGTACCTGTTCACCGACCCGCCTCCGAAGCGCAGGGTGCCGTGCCCGAGGGAGCCCAGCAGGCGAGCCATGGTCCCGCCCTGGGTGAGGCCCGAGAAATCGGTCAGCGTGGTGGCCTCGAACGAGAGCCCGAGGAAGTCGGCGGGTACGCGATCGCCCGGGCTTCTGGCTGTAGATGCCCACCGCCGCGGAGCCTTCCGCCGCGGCGGGCGGGCCCGTGCGTAGCGGCGCCCAGCCGCCGCCCGGGCGTCGCGACCGTCCTCAGGAGCGCGAGCTTGGCGGCGAGGGGGCGACCTTCCAGTTCAAGCGTGCCCTGCGCCGGGGCGCTCGCGGCGGCCCACGCGAGGCGAGGCCGGCCGCGAAGGACACCGCCAGCAGCACGCACGCGAGTAGCGCGCCGCCCGGTTCCGCGCTCCTCGCCACCGCTGTTGTCGATCCGATCGGTTCTGAAGCGGCATCGCTCGCGCGAGGCCGGCGCTCGGGTGGACTATTCGGCCTGCGCCGGCAGCTGGGAGACGCGCTCTTGCGCCCGTAGGAAGGCGGGGCGCTCCCGCAGACCGGCCACGTACTCTTTCAGAGCCTCCGGCAGCAGCTCCGGAAAGCCCGCCCGCGCGGTGAAGTTCAGCGCCGTGCTGATCATCACGTCGGCGACGGTCAACCGGTCACCCACGAGGTACTCGCCTTCGAGGGCTCCTTCCACGGCGGCCGCCCTGAGGCTGAAGCGCTCCTTGGCCTTGCCCGCCCGCTCGGGGTCGGTCTGGCCGAAGATCGCGGCCTCGACCACGTACGGCTCGATCTCGCTGGGCGCGAACACCGACCACTGGTAGGCGAGCGCGCGCTCGTGCGTTCCCAACGGCGGCATCATCGCGCCCTCGGGATACAGGTCGGCCACGTGCATGCAGATCGCGGCGGACTCGAACACGTAGCCCTCGTCATCCTCGAGCACCGGCACCCGCCCGAGCGGATGGCGCGCGAGGTGCTGCTCGCTCTGACCCTCCTCGTGGGTCATCACCTCGAACTCGTAGGACTGGCCGAGCTCCTCGAGCGTCCACAGGACCCGCAACGGACGCCCCGTGTATTCGCGGTGGTAGACGCGCATCGCAGCCGGACCATATCGTCGCCGGCCCGGCGATGCCTTCGCGGCGCGGCGACGCCCGAGCAGCGCCGGGCTTATCCTGGGCGGATGAATTCCGTCACCAAGGCAGTCGATCGCGAGGCCGTCGACGTGGACAGGAAGGCGGTCGATCACGAGGTCGTCGTGATCGGCGCCGGCTTCTCCGGGATCGGCGCCGCGATCAAGCTCGACCAGGCCGGCTTCCCCGACTTCCTCGTGCTCGAGGAGGGCGACGGGGTCGGGGGCGCCTGGCATTGGAACACCTATCCGGGGATCGCCGTCGACATCCCCTCCTTCAGCTACCAGTTCTCCTTCGAGAAGCGCAGCGACTGGTCGCGCGTGTACGCGCCCGGACGCGAGCTGAAGGCCTACGCAGAGGACCTGCGTGGACAAGTACGGCGTGCGTGACCGCATCCGCCTGAACACGAAGGTCGTGGGCGCGAGCTTCGACGAGCAGGACAGCGTCTGGCGGATCGAGACCGCCGCCGGGGAGCGCCTCACCGCCCGCTTCGTGATCGGCGCGACCGGCGTCTTCAGCCAGCCGAAGCTGCCCGACATCCCCGGCGTCGACGACGTTCGCCGGAGCCACCATGCACACCTCCCGCTGGGATCACTCGGTCGACCTGCGCGGCAAGCGCGTCGGCGTGATCGGCACCGGCGCCTCGGCGATCCAGGTGATCCCGGCGGTCGCGCCGGAGGTGGAGCGCTTGACGGTCTTCCAGCGCACCCCGATCTGGTGCCTGCCCAAGCTCGACGCGCCGCATGAGCGCCCGTGCCCGGCGCATGCTGCGCTGGGTCCCCGGGGCGATGCTCGCCACGCGCTGGCTGAGCCAGGCGTTCGTCGAGCTCGACGTTCGTGGTCGCCGCTCACTTCGCCGGCATCTTCCCGAGCCTCAGAGCCCGCGGCGAAGGCGCCGCACACAAGCTTCTGCGCGAGGTCGAGGATCCGGCCGTGCGCGAGAAGCTGACCCCGCGTTACAACCTCGGCTGCAAGCGGCCCAGCTTCCACAACGAGTACATCCGCACCTTCAATCGCGACAACGTGCTGCTCGAGACCGCCGCCATCGAGGAGATCACGCCGACCGCGGTGCGGACCGCCGACGGCGTCGAGCACCCGATCGACGTGCTGGTCCTCGCGACCGGCTTCAAGGTCTTCGACACCGGCAACATGCCGCCGTTCGTGACGCGCGGAGTCGGCGGCGTCGCGCTCGAGCAGTGGTGGAGCGAGAACCGACTGCAGGCCTACGAGGGGGTCAGCGTGCCCGGGCTTCCCGAACTGGTTCTCGATCCTCGGGCCGTACGGCTTCAACGGGCAGTCCTACTTCGGGCTGATCGAGACCCAGATGCGCCACATCGTGCGCTGCCTGGCCCGCGCCCGCCAGGAAGGGGCCAGGCGTGTCGAGATCACCCCCGAGGCCAACCGGCGCTACTGGGAGTCGATGCTCGGCCGCCGCCACAACCAGATCTTCTTCCAGGGCTCCTGCTCGAACTCCAACAGCTACTACTTCGATCAGCACGGCGACGCACCGTTCCGGCCGAGCCTCAGCCTCGAGGCGGCGTGGCGCAGCGCCCGCTTCGACCTCGACGACTACGCCTTCGTCGCATGAGCGGCAGCGGCCGCGCATCCCGGCCGCGATGAAGGCCGTGAGCTGCCGCGAGGGGCGGCTCGCAGCTCGTCGAGCGGCCCACTCCCGCCCCGGGCTCCGGTCAGCTGCTGATCGACGTGCTGCGCTGCGGCATCTGCGGCTCGGACCTGCACGCCCGCCACCACTGCGACGAGCTCGCCGAGCTCGCCCGCGAGGCGGGCTACGAGGACTTCATGCGCTCCGACCAGGACGTGGTGATGGGGCACGAGTTCTGCGGGGAGGTCGTCGAACGCGGCCCCCGCACGCGCGGGTCGCTGCCCGAGGGCACCACCGTGGTGGCGATGCCGTTGCTGCGCGCGGGCGGCGGGGTGCACGGGATCGGCCTCTCGGCCGCCGCCCCCGGCGCCTATGCCGAGCAGATCCTGGTCCAGGAGTCGCTCGCGATCGCGGTTCCCAACGGGCTGCCCCCGCAGCTCGCCACCCTCACCGAGCCGATGGCCGTGGCCTGGCATGCCGTGCGCCGGGGCGAGGTCAAGAAGCGCACCGTGGCGGTCGTCATCGGCTGCGGCCCGATCGGCCTGTCGGTGATCTGCATGCTCAAGGCGAGCGGGGTGCGGACGGTGATCGCGAGCGACTTCTCGCCCGGACGCCGCGAGCTGGCCCGCGCCTGTGGCGCCGACGTGGTCGTCGACCCGGCGGTCGAGTCGCCCTACGGCTCCGGCGAGGAGCACGGCCACCTCACGACGCTCCCGGCGGTGCTCGACACGGCCGTCGGAGCGATGGAGAAACTGCAGCGTCTGCCGCTGCCCTGGCATCGCGTGTGGCGCGCCGCCGAAGCCTTCGGCGCGACCACGCCGAAGAGCCCCGTGATCTTCGAATGCGTCGGGGTCCCGGGCGTGATCGACCAGATCATCGGCAGCGCCCCGCTGTTCTCGCGCGTGGTCGTGGTCGGGGTCTGCATGGGCGCCGACCGGATCCGTCCGGCGATGGCGATCAACAAGGAGATCGACCTGCGCTTCGTGGTCGGCTACACGCCGCTGGAGTTCCGCGACACGCTGCACATGCTGGCCGAGGGCAAGGTCAACGCCGCGCCCCTGGTCACGGGCTCGGTCGGGCTGGGCGGGGTGGAGGACGCCTTCGGCGCCCTCGCCGACCCCGAGACCCACGCGAAGATCCTCGTCGATCCCAAGAGCGCGGCCACCGCGCCCGGGCCGGCGGCGCTAGCTCCGGCCGACTCGCAGCGCGCCGCCGTCTCAGGCCGGCGTCACCAGCAGGCCGTCGGCGTGCAGCTCGTGCACGTTGACCTCGAGCACCTCGCCCGCGCCCGCCGGCGCCCGCCGGTAGGTAGCAGCGCGTGTAGTCCTCGGTGTAGCCCGAGCACTGCGTGTCGGCGACCTTGTCCACCAGCACCCGCTCGGTGCCCGCGAGCTTGTGCGTGCGGTGGTGGCGTGAGCGCACCTCCGAGAGCCCCCGCATCGCCTGCGAGCGGCGCTTCTTCTCCGCCGGCGCGATCAGGTCGCCGAGCGCCTCGGCGGCGGTGCCCGGGCGGGCGGAGTAGGAGAAGGTGTGCACGCGGCTGATACCCGCCCGTGCGACCACGTCGAGGGTCCGCTCGAAGGCCTCCTCGTCCTCGTTCGGGAAGCCCACGATCACGTCGGTCGTGAGGTTGATGTCCGGGACCGCCTCGCGCAGCTCGCGGATCGTCTGCAGGTACTCCTCGGCGCAGTAGTGGCGCCCCATCGCCTCGAGCACGCCGTCGTCCCCGGACTGGAGCGGCACGTGTAGGTGCGGGCACACCTTCGGCTCGGCCCGCAGTGCCTCCACGATCGAGTTGCGAACGTGGATCACCTCGATCGAGGAGATCCGCACCCGCTCCACGCCGGGCACGCGGGCCGCCTCCACCAGCAGCTCGCCCAGCTCGAGTCCCCGCTCCCGGTCGCGGTAGTCGCCCACGCTGATCCCCGTCATCACGATCTCGCGCTGGTCCTGGGCCACCCGGCGAGCGTACCTCGTCGAGGATCGCCGAGGCGGCCCGCGAGCGTGCGCTGCCGCGTACGGTCGGGATGATGCAGTAGGCGCAGTGGCAGTCGCAGCCGTCCTGCACCTTCACGAACCCGCGCGTGCGGGTCCCCGCCCACGAGTCCGTGTCGGCGCGTGCGGCGCGGCCGAGCGGGACCTCGTGCTCGAGGTCGACGCACGCGCCCGCGTCCTCGTCGGCTGCCCGCTCCGGGGTCGCCATCCTCACGGCGACGTCCTCGGCGGTGCCCGTGAAGGTCCTGACCCCCGGGTCGATGTCCGCGAACTGGGTCTGGTTGAGGTTCACCGCACAGCCCGCCACGTACACCTCGCTCGCGCTCTGCAGCGAGCGCCTGACCGACTGGCGCGACTTCGCCTCCGCCTCGCGCGTGATGCAGCAGGTGTTGATCACGTGCAGGTCGGCCTCCTTCTCGGCGACCTCTTCGTGACCGGCCTCGAGCAGCTGGCGGCGGGCGAGCATCGCGTCCGCCTGGGAGACCTTGCAGCCGAGGAACTTGACCGCGAAGCGCATGGTCGTTGAGGTTACTGGTGTCGGACGGGTGTGAGCCAGGGTTCGGGCGCCTGCAACCGGGCCCGCCGGGGCGGGACGGGCTCTAGAGTCCGCCAGGTGCTCGTCGAGGAGAGCGAGACGGTGGGCGGGCCCACGGCCCCCGCAGCCGTGGTGCAGCCGGGGCGGATCATCCGCGAAGCGACGCCCAGGCTGGTCCGCGACGCATTCGGTCCGCTGGCGACCTTCTTCCTCGGCTGGAAGCTGCTCGGGCTCACGGCGGGCATCTTCCTGGCGCTCGCCTTCGGGACGCTCGTGTTCGTGCACGAGCGCCGCCAGGGCCGCCCCGCGGCGCTCGTGAGGGTGGCGATGGTGATCGTGTGCATACGCGCGGTGGTGGGTCTCAGCTCGGGCAGCGCGACCGTGTACCTGGCCCAGGAGATCGGGATCGACATCCTGCTCGCAACGGTGGTCCTGTCGGGCCTGGCGACCGGTCGCCCGCTCGCGGCCTGGGTCGCCTCCGACGTCTTCCCGTTCACACGTGAGATGCGGGCCTCGGCGACCTTCGCGCAGGTGATGCGAACGGTGACGCTCGTGTGGGGCTTCTACTTCCTCGCCCGCTCGAGCGTGCGTCTCGTTGCTCTGCTCAGCCTCAGCACCGACAACTACGTGCTCGTGATCGCGCTCACCGAGGTGCCCTTCCTCGTGGGTCTGCTCGCCTGGTCGGTCTACTACACGACCGCCACCTTCCGGCGCAGCGATCAGTGGAGCGCGATGTTCGCGGCCGCTCCCGTGCCCCCCGCCTCCTAGAGCTCGCGGCGCTGCCAGACCCGCTCGATACGGCTCAGCATCGAGGGGTAGACGATCAGGTGGCGGAAGGGACGGATCGCCGCCATGTACGCGCGTCCGTCGAGACCGTTGGGCTTGACCAGGATCGCCATCTGCCCTCGGTATCGCCCCTCCCCGACGGGCACCCAGCCGAGGTGCAGCACGCCGTGCATGGTGCGGTTGGCGATCTCCGCGGCCCACTCGTTCGGGAGCTGATAGACGGTCTGGAAGGCCAGCGATCCCGGGGAGGGCGGGTCCGTCGCGGCCGCCACGTCCGCGGGCAGCCGCTCGCTTCAGTGTCTGCACCCTCCCGCCGACGCCGGTCTGCGGGTCGTCCAACCCCAGCCGCGCGCCGAGCTGCAGGCGGATCCTCATCAGCGCTCGCACGGCCGCCGGAGAGCCGCCGGCGGGATCCTGCGCCGAGAGCGCGTTCACCAGCGCCGGGAACTCCTCCAGGGCGCCTTCGGCCGGGAGAGCCCACACGTCCTCGAGACGGAAGTCGTCGCGTGATCTCGTGCACGCGCCACGGCTGGGCGTAGTGGGCGCTGCTCGGTAGCCTCGCCCGCGAGCGGCTCAGGGCGCCTCCAGGAGGTGCTCGAGCCTCACCGGGCGGGCGTCCGCGAAGGCGTCCAGCAGCTGCTGGCGATCGCCGAAGCCCCCGGCGAGCAGGCGTCCCTCGCAGTGCACCCGCACCGCGTCAGTAGCGAACGGCCAGGGGTCCACCACCCAGCGTCCTTCACCCTGGTCGCGCAGCTCGACGATCGACCAGGCCGTCGCGGGCGGGCACGTCGTTGGCGGTGAACGGCTGCCAGCCCAGGCACAGGGCCAGCGACAGGCTGTCCCAGGTCCACATCTGGCGGCGGGTGCGCTCGGCCTGCGCCTCGGACATCCCGAGCCGTTCGCGCAGCAGCGCCTGGCGGGCCTGCTCGTCGGCGACGTGTTCGTTGAGCAGCCCGGCCTCCTCCGCTGCCGACACGGAGGCCCGCAGCTGCGACAGCGAGCAGCCGTGCATCGAGACCACCAGCGCCGCGTCGAGGCTCTGGCTGGCGAGCTGCTCCGGGGCTCCCCGCCAGATCGCCAGGTGCTCCTCGACGGTCGTTTCCAGGAATCCCCGCGGCAGTCCCGTGTCCTCGTTGAGGCGTGGCTCGAGGTCCACCAGCGCCCAGCCGATGTCGTGCTGGGCGGCCCCCAGTACGACCTCCTCGAACGGTTCCGGCGCCGGGAAGCGCTCGTTTCCCCACGCCCGTGCGAGCTGCCCCGCCAGCCACGAGTGCGACAGCTGGCCGATCGCCAGCGCGCCACCGTCTTCGCTGCGGACCAGCACCGGCGGGACCCTACCCGAGCGCGTCGCCCCCGAGCCCGAGCAGGTCGGCGGCGGCGGATTCGACGGCCACCGCTTCGGAGACGGCCGCGTTCCAGCCGCCGGCGTTCACCGCCGCTTCCCTGACCGCCACCGAGAAGCCAGCGTCGGCAGCCGTGAGCTTGTAGGTGTGGCTGCGTGGCCCCTTCGATCGGGTGGCATTCGCCGGCTTCGCAGCGCAGCCAGTTCAGCAGCAGTTCTTTGTGCCGTTGCTCCACTGGCCCGCCTGTGCCGTCAGCGTCTGCCCGACGCTTGGGGGTCCCGAGGACCTTCGGGGCCGTCACGTTCTGCGGCACCCCCGGCACAACCGCGGCGGTGGTCGCGGAGGTGGCCGCTTTGCCGGGACCGGTCGCATTGAAGGCGGTTTCGCTCACCGACAGCGTCGAGCCGACGTCGGCCGTCGTCGGCGTGTAGGTACGCGCGAGGGCGCCCGAGATCGCTTTGCATTTCTTGCCCGTCGCGTTGCACCTTCGCCACTGGTAGCTGTAGCCGGTGGGTTCGTGGCTCCAGCTGCCGTGCGCGGCGGTCAGCGTCTGGCCCTGCTGGACCTTGCCGCTGATCGACGGGGGCACGGATGCGACCGGCACCGCACCCGGCGACGAGCGCACTCGGCTTGGAGTCGCCCGCCGTCGAGCCGGCGGCGTTGGTGGCCGTCTCCACGACCACGATCGTGTGGCCGACGTCCTGGCCGGTGAGCGTGTAGCTGCCGGTGGCGGCGCCGGCGATCGGCTGGCAGCCCTGCCCGGAGTGTTCGCAGCGCAGCCACTGGTGGGCGAAGGCGAACGGCTGGTTGCTCCAGCTTCCCTGCACGGCGCTCACGACCTGTCCCTGGGTCAGGGTTCCGGCGATCTTCGGAGCCGCGGTCAGCGACGGCGGAGAGCTGGGCGGAGTGGGCACGGCTCCGGTGGCCGCCGAGCTGACGGCCTTGCTGCGACCGGCTCCGTTTTCGACCGTTTCGCTGACCTTGATCGTGTGGCGCACGTCTTCGGAGCCGACCGTGTAGGAGGCCGCCGTGGCGGATTTGATTTCGCTGCAGTGGCCGCCCGACTGGTTGCAGCGCAGCCACTGCCACCGCGGCGCCGTGGGCGCGTTGTTCCAGGTGCCCTCCTGTACCGTCAGCGTCTGACCCTTCTGCGCGATTCCCGTGATCTGGGGCGGCGTCACATTGGTCGGCGGCGAGGGCGATGCGATCTGCACCGCCAGCGACACGGCGAGGTTCCAGCCGCCGGTGTTTTCGGCCGTCTCCTGGTCCTCGATCCACAGCCCGACGTCTTCGGGGCCGGTCACGTAGGTGTTCCCGGTCGCAGGTTCGGATTTGCCCGTCACGGGGTTCTTGCGCGTGATCGCCTTGCAGGTGCCGCCGGTGCCTTCGGGGTTGCGTCCCTTGCAACGGAACCACTTCTCTTCGTAGCTGAGTGGTTCGTTTTCCCAGCTGCCGCGGTGGGCGGTCAGCTGGCGGCCTTCGACGGCCACGCCGGAGAGCGTCGGCGGGGTGATGAACTGCGGTGGCGGCGGTTCGGATTCTTCGCCCCGCTGGAGCACCAGTTCCGGTTCGGAGCTCGCCACGGAGAAGCCGTGGGCGTTGGTCGCCCGCACCTCCACGGCGATCGTCCTGGCGACGTCGGCGGGGCCCGCTTTGTAGGTGCTGGTGGTGACCGGCGTTTCCAGGGGCCCGCTGGTGATCGGTTCACATTCGGTTCCCTCTTCTTCGCCGACTCCGTTTTCGCCGAGCCCGCTGCAGCGCAGCCACGCGTAGGTGAAGCCGCTCGGGTGGTTCGTCCAGCTGCCGGGTTCGGCCGTCAGCGTCTGGCCTTCCTCGAGTTTGCCCGTTTCGCTGGCGGGTGCGCCGCTGAGCGTGGGCAGGGTGGTGTTGACGGGGGCGCCCGGCGCCGGCAGCGGCGTGCTCTGCAGGTGGCGGATCTTTTCCCGCCCTTCCCTGCCTTCGGGGGTCTTGAGCGTGACTTCGTAGGGTTCGGGTCGCAGTCCCGTCAGCTGCGCTTCGCAGGGCGCATGGCAGTCTGCTTCTTCGGGCGAGCTGAATTCGCGCGTCCCCGCGGGGCGATAGCGGAGCTTGTATGCCGAGCCGGGCAAGTTCCAGACGACATCCAGACCCTGCTGGACGGGCGTCGCGGTCAGCACCGAGGGCGGCCCCGGGCTGCTTTCGAGCAGCACCCCGGCGGTGGTCGAGCTGAGGCTCAGCGAGCGCACCGGGCCGAGGCTCCTGATCGGCGTGGGGGTGGCGGTTTCTTCGTAGGGCACGTTCCCGAGCCCGAACAGTTCGTAGTGGCCCGTGGAGCCGAACGAGTAGACGACCCTGGTCGCGTTCTGCTGTTCCTCGAGCACGAGGCTGGTGTTTTCGGCCGGCGCGACCTGCACCACGTGCTCGAGCGCGAAGACCTGCTGGGGAATCGTGCTGCAGGCGGCTCCTTCGCCGCAGCGTTCCCATGCTTCCTCGCCGGCCTCGAAGCCCAGCTGGCCGGCGTTGTCCGCGCCCCACGCGTACACCTGGCCGTTCGCCAGCCGCGCGAGCACGTGCGCCGACCCGCCCGCTATTTCCACCACCGGTGACCCCGGTTCGAAGCTCGTGCGGACCGGCGTGGGACTCGGCGTGGTGCTCCCGTTCCCGAGCTGGCCCCTGAGGTTTTCGCCCCAGGCGAGCACTTCCTCGCCCCCGGCCCGCACCGCGAAGGCCGATTCGTCGCCCACCCCGATCCGTTCGACGCCGCTCAGGGGCACGCCCGGGGAGGTCATCACCGAGCGCGGGATCGTGCTGCACGGGATCGGCGTGATGGCGTGCGTTTCACCGAGGCATTTTTCGGTTTCGCCGCTCTCCTGGACGCCCAGGTCGCCGCCCCGGTCATCGCCCCAGGCCATCACTTCGCCGTCGTTCCCAGGAGCGCGAAGTCACGTGTGCCGCCGGACGCGATCTGCTTGACGCCACTCAGCCCCGGCACCTGCGTGGGACGGTCCCGTGGCACGAACCACGCGGTTCGCTGTCGCGGGCCACGCGTTCGAAGCCTTTTTCGCGGTTGCCCCGCTCGCCGAATTCCGCCGCCCCCCAGGTCCACACGGTGCCGTCGTAGAGCAGGGCCATCGAGTGGGCGTTGCCGATCGCGACTTCCTTGACGTCGGCGAGTCCGACCACGGGCACGGGGTGGTTGCGTGCCTGCTGGGTCCCGTCCCCGAGCTCCGCCTTGTTGTTGGTCCCCCACGCCTGCACGGTGCAGTCGCCCATCACCGCGAGGTGGAACTTGAAGCCGCTCTTGAGCTGCCTCGCGCCCTCCAACGCCCCGGGCGGTCATCGGGGTGTTCTCGTAGGCGCTCCTGAAGCCCGCCGCCATCTGTTCGGCTCCGTCGACCCCCCAGTCGGCCACCGCCGGAGCTCCGTGCACGGGCTGGCACTGAGCCGGAGCAGCCTCGGCCCAAGCCGGCGCCAGGCAGGTGAGCAGCGCCAGCAGCCCGGCCAGCAGAGCGCAGGGGAGGACCGCCCGCCGGGGCGTGATGTCCCGGTGGCGGGCAGAAAGGGGTAGGGGCCTCCATCTGCGGGAGACGGATGGCGCGAACGACCCCGGAGACGAGGGCGTATTCCTCTCCACAGCGCGCTTGCAAGATACGCCCGTCCCACGTGCTCCGCGCCGGTTCCGCCCGCGCGCCCCGCGACGGGTTCCCCGGTGATGAGCCAACGCCCGCAGGGTAGACCGCGCCGCGGCGGGCCCGAAGGGGGATCGTCGGCCGCGCGCGGGCGGAACCGGCGATCTCAGCGGCCACACCCGCGGCTCCACGTGTGGGCCGAGCGGACCACACGGCCCGCAGGGTCAGCTCCGGCGGCCGATCGCGCCCAGGCTCGGCCGGGCGCTCGCTGACCGTGTGCCCGCCGGCCGCCTGCCCGTCCCCCAACGACGAGGGCCCCGGAGCTGACTCCGGGGCCCTGTCGCTACTGACTGCTTGTGACTAGGTCCTTACCGACCGGACCTCCGGCTTCTCAGTCTTCCGGCGCCGGTTCCGGGAACGTCGGAACCGGAGGCAGGATGTTGAAGTCGGTCGTGTAGGTCGTGTACGGAGCGTTTTCGAGGCTCGCTTCCACGAGGCTCGAGCCGGCCGCACACGATTCGCCGCCGAGCGCCACAACGAAGGCGTTGCCGTCGTTGTCGAGCCCCAGGTCGGTGATTTCAGGGCCGTAGCCGAGCACTTTGCCCTCGGGGCCGACCCACGTCAGGTCGCCCTTGTGACAACGCGAGTCCAGCTGGGAGGCGTTGATGTTGACCGGTTCCTCAGCGAACACGGGCGGGAACTCGACCTCGATGATCGCCGCCGCGCTGCTGTTTTCCTCGGCCTCCACTGCGCCCGCCGAAGGTTCGGCGATGACGCCGGGGTCGGTCGGCCGCGGTGGCAGCACCGTGAAGCTCGTCGTCACGGTCGTGTAGGGAGCTTCGGTGAGGTGGGCGGCGACGAGGCTTTCGCCCGCTGCGCAGGAGGGGCCGCCCCAGAGGACCGCTCCGCCGTTGCCGTCGTTGTCCAGCCGGACCGTGTAGCTCGGCTGCGAGCCGCTCAGGTCGAACGGCGCCGCTTCAGACCAGAACAGCTGCTTGTCACAGCGGCTGTAGAGCTCGTTCGCGCTGATCGTCACGTAGTGCTCGGCGTACACCGGTTCGCACTCCACCGACACGATGTCGGCGACGCTCGACGAGGTGCCGAACTCGCCCTGGTCCATGAACTGGCCCGGTTCGGTGTACACGACGCACGTTTCAGGTGCGGGCGTAGTCGACTTCGGCTTGGCCTTCTTGTGGTGGGCAACGTGGGCGAATGCCGTGCCGCTGAGCATCAGCAGCCCGAGCACGAGCGTCGCCAAGCCCGCCGCGAGATTACGTCTTTCCATGACTTTCCTCCAGCAATGATGGTTACGCCCGCGCCCCGGTCAATTTCCCCGGGGTCAGACCACCCCCCACGGCAGTCGGGCCCTTTATAAGCATTGTTTATCACCCAGACGGGCCATTGTCCAGCAAATCGCCCCGTGGGGGCTGGCGGCGAACCGCGTGGCCCGGTTGTACCATCGCTGTCGTGAGCAAGGGCCCGGACGACGATCTTTTCGGGGCGGAGCACGTGAGGGTCTACCGCGAGACCGACGGGCAGCGCGGCAGCAACTGGCGGGGCACCGAAGTCCTGCTGCTGAGCACCCGCGGGCGGCGCTCGGGCGAGACCCGCACGACGCCGTTGATCGAGCGCCCTGACGGCGACGGCTGGGTGATCGTGGCCTCCAAGGGCGGCACGCCCGAAAACCCGGCCTGGTACGAGAACCTGCAGGCCGATCCGGAGGCCGAGATCCAGGTCAAGGCCGACCGCATCCCCGTCCGCGCACGCACCGCGGAGGGCGAGGAGCGCACGCGCCTGTGGCAGAAGATGGCCGAGGTCTGGCCCGCCTACGACGAATACCAGCAGCGCACCTCACGGGAGATCCCCGTGGTGGTGCTCGAGCGCCGCTAGCTCGTCGCCCCGTGTTTGCGGGCTGCGGGGGGTTTGCTCGCCGCGGGTGGGCCTGCAGCCTCGTGCTCGCCTCCGGCCGCCACGGCTTCGCCCGTCAACGCTTTGTGACACGCCGCGATGTGCTCGTCGGTGATGTTGCCGTCGGATGGCACGCCCGGGTGGTGCACGTGACACAGGCGGTAGTGGCCGCAGCGGAAGCGCCCGCGCCTGAAGCAGCCCTTGCGGTGGCAGATCAGCGTCGAGACGATCCCGCCGATCCCCGCCAGGCTGATCAGCCCGATGATCAGGCCGATCCATTCCGCGTGCGAGGTGGTGAACGGAAGTGTGGCGAGCACTGCTCGCCGGCGAGGCTAGCCTCGGGCGCGGACGGCCGCTCGCGCGGCTGCGCGGGCGCTTCGGGCCGCCTCGCCGGCGGCTGCAGCCTCGGTGCCGGAGATGGGCGTCCGCCGGCGGGCCTTGCGCACGACGCGCAGCGCCTGCCTGACGAGGGCGTTCACACGCCGGGCGCCGAGCTGGCCTTCGCCGAGCGCGAGCGCGTCGCTGAACCCCTCGCACTGCCTCGCGAGTGACGACGAGGGCGGGCAGGCGAGGAAGCTGTCGGACACCTGCAGGCGCCAGCCGCGAGCATGCCGTGGGGAGGAGATCGTGAATTCGTAGCGGGGGCCTTCTCTGCTCCCGGCCGCTCCGTAGCTCCAGTTCGGCCCGGTCGGGAAGAACGCGATCCCCACCGACTCCAGGAACGAGCCCCTGCGCCTGAGGGTCAGGGTGTACGTGCCGTGCCACGGCAGCCCGGTGCGCGGGCGGGAGCGGTAGTAGACGGCGAGCGTCCTGTGTCCGCAGCAGCGGATCGTCACCACCCCGGAGGGACTCCCGCGGCCCGCCATGCGGGCGCTGTGGCGGACGATCCCGGCGAGCATGTGCGCCGAGTGCGAGAGCGCGTGGCGCTGGGCGTGGTGCCGGCCGTGCGCGGCCTGGGCCGGCGGACACAGCTGGGTCAGCGCCAAGCCCAGCGTCAGGACCGCGGCCGCGGCGGCGGCGCGCGCCACCAGCCGCCCCACCGTCCGTGCACGTTCCGTTGACTGCATCCGGGGCCCGACTCCTTGCTCTGACCGATTGAAGGCGACCGCGAGCATAGCCCGGAAACGATGCGTTTTCGAGCGGGATCTGTTCGCAGGCAGCGGGCCGCGGGTACGCTTTCGCGATGGCCGCAAAGGTGCTGGACCGCATGAGCTGGCCGCAGGTCCGAGCCGAGATCGAGGCCGGACGCAGCACCGTGGTGATGGCACTGGGCGCGACCGAGCAGCACGCCCTGCACATGCCGCTGGCGACCGACGCGCTGATCGGCGACGAGCTCGCTCGCCGTGTGGCCGAGCGGTTGGACGCCTTCGTGGCACCGACCGTGCGGGTGGGCTGCTCCGAGCACCACGTCGGCTTCGCCGGGACGATCTCGCTGGGCGCCGAGACCTTTCACCTGGTGGTCGCCGACATCGTCCGCTCGCTGCTGAAGGGCGGGTTCGAGCGCGTCGTCCTGCTGCCCACCCACGGCGGTAACTTCGCCCCGCTCGGGGAGGCCGTGGAGCTACTGGAGGCGGACGCGCGCGAACGGGTCGTGGCGCTCACCGACCTCGGTGCCCTGTTCGAGGTGGCGCTGGCCGGCGAACGCGAGTACGGCGTCCCGCTCGGCGAGGGGGGACTCCACGCGGGCGAGTGGGAGACCTCGATGCTGATGGCCATCCACCCCGAGCTCGTGGACATGGGGCGCGCCGAGGCCGGCTACACCGGCGACATGCAGAGCGCCGTGCAGAGCCTGTTCGCCGAGGGCGTGGCCTCGATCTCACCCAACGGCGCGATCGGGGACCCGGCCCAGGCCAGCAGCGCCCACGGCGAGCGCTACTGGGACCTGGTCGAGGAGCTCGTGCTGGAGCGGCTGGCGGCGCAGGCGCCTGACGCCGCTACGGGCGCACACGACGCGCCCGGCGGCGCCTGACGCGCGGCTCAGCCGCTGACCTCGCGGTAGTCGGCGGCCGGCAGGATCGTCAGCAGGCGCTTCACCTTGCGGCGACGGGGACGCGAACGCTCGGCGTCCCCGACGGCGGCCTGCAGGCGTCCCATCAGCTGCAGTCTGGTGCGGGCGTTGCTGACGTCGGATACCTGTACGTCGGGCTCCTCGAGGACGGTCTGGCGGTCATCGGTCTGTACGACGATGCGGGCCATCGCTTGCTCCTTTCGCTGAGCGGTGGTGCGTGCACGGGTGGGGGGTTTCCGTGCGATGGCCTTGGGCTCGTGAGGGGTTCCGCGCCGGCTGGCCTGTGGACTGGAAGAACGCGACCATCTTCCGCCACGCTCCTAACGCGCAACGAAATTCGCCGTAAGAATCCATTCACACCGGCCTGAGGACTCCGTCCGGACGCCGTCCGGGCGAGGGCCGCTCGGCCCAGCCCTCCGGCTCGGGCCTACAGCACCGGGTTGATCTCGACCGCTTCTTCGTTGGTCTGCGTCAGGGTCAGCTTCAGTGCCGCGCGTTCGAAGCCGGTCGTGGCGGCGCTCGCTTCCAGGTAGGCCGAGGCCGTCTGGCCCGCGGCGGTTTCGTATTCGGAGATTTCCTGGACGCCCTTGGTGGCAGCGAATTTGATCGTCTGGGAGCTCACCATCGAGCCGGATTTGACCGGCACGACCACGCCGCCCTTGACTTCCACTGTGCTGGTCCCGCACTGCATCGCGAACAGCGCTGCGCCCTTTTCCGGGCTCAACAGCAGGGCCACGCTCTTGCTCGAGCGCTGTTCCCAGACGAGCGTCCCGGACAGGCCGGCGCTGCGTACTTCACCGCTGGCGGCGCCGGCCGAGGTGCACTTCTGGGCCGCCAGTTCACAGCCCGCGAAGCTCAGCTGCCAGGAGGATTCGCGGGGCCCGGTGTAGGCGCCCTGCCCACCCGCGGACGTGCAGGAGACGGTGCGGTGGCCGACCGTTTCGATGCTCGCCGTTTTGGCGCTGAGGCTGAACCCGCCCTGGACTATCTGTGGTTCCCATTCGAAGGTGGACTTGCTCCCCGCTGCAGCACACGCGCCGGTCGCGAAGGCGCCGCCCTTGAGCGCGGCGCAGCGGCCGAGTTCCGGTGCTTCGGTGTAGAAGAAGCGGTCGGCCACGACGGTGGCGGTGGTGCCCCCCGGAGTCGTCACGGTGACGTCCACCGCCTGCGCTCCGGCCGCGGGCGCGATGGCCGTGATCGAGCCCGCGGAACCGACCGTGAAGCTGATCGCGGGCCGCGAGCCGAACATGACCTTGGTGGCGCCCGTGAAGGAGCTGCCGGCGATCGTCACCGAGGCTTCGCTGCCCGCTGCGGTGCGGTTGGGCGTCATCCCGCCGAGCACCGGACGCGGCACATGGGCGACGACAGCCGTCACTTCGGAGGTGGCGGCGCTCCATCCGCCCGCGTTGCCGGCGGTTTCACGCACCGCGATCGTGTAGCCGAGGTCGGCCGCGGTGGGGGTGTAGGTCTGCGAGGCGGCGCCTTCGATGGCGGTGCAGGCGCTGCCTTCGCAGCGCAGCCACGCGAGCTTGCGGGTCGTCGGGTTGTTGGTCCAGCTGACGGCGTGCTCGAGCAGCGATTGGCCTTCGACCGCGAAGCCCGTGATCGTGGGGTTGGCCGTCGGTGCGGGCGCTGCCGGCAGGACCGGGGCGCTCGCAGCAGAGGTGGCCGGGGCTCCTTCGCCGGTCGCGTTGCCCGCGCTCACACGCACCCGAACCGTGGCCCCGACGAGGGCGGCGGTGGGGGCGTAGCCCGGGCCGTTGGCGCCGCTGATCGCCGTGCAGGCGGATCCGGCCGAGTTGCACTGCAGCCACTGGTAGGCGTATGCGGTGGGTTCGTTGCTCCAGGTGCCGGTGGTGGCGCTCAGCTGCTGTTCCTGCTGGGCCGGACCCTGGACTTCGGGCAGCGCGGAGACGACCGGGAGCGCGCCCGCGACGGTGGCGCTCCCGGCCGAGTTGGCGATCGTGGAGCCGCCGGCGTTGACGGCCGTTTCCTTGGCCACGATCGTGTGCCCCACGTCCGCGGAGGTGAGCACGTAGCTCTGCCTGGTGGCGGCGGAGATCGCCTTGCATTCGCTGCCCGTGGGCGAGCAGCGCTTCCACGCGTAGGAGTAGCTGGTCGGTTCGCCGCTCCAGCCGCCGGCGTGCTCGGTCAGCGTCTGCCCCTGCTGGGCGGAACCCGTGATGGTCGGCAGCGAGGTGCTTTCGGGCGCGGGCGGCGGAACCGGGACGGCGAGCGTCGGCAGCGAGCTCGCGGGCAGGCTGCGCCCGACGGCGTTTTCGACCGTTTCGCTGACGATCAGGGCGTGGCCCACGTCTTCGGGTTCGAGCTTGTAGGTCTTCTTGGTGGCGGTGGGGATCGCCGTGCAGCCACTGCCGCTCGCGCCGCAGCGCAGCCACTGCCAGGCCGGCGTTCTGGCGCTGTTGCTCCAGCTGCCTTCGCGCACGGTCAGGGTCTGGCCCTGCTGGATCGTGCCGGTGATCGCGGGCACGAGCGTGTTGGTCGGCGCTTCGGGCGGGATCACTTCGAGGATTTCGGAGCTCGAGACGTTGAAGCCGCCGCTGTTGGCGGCCGTCTCCTGCACCTCGATCCACGTGCCGACGTCTTCGCCGCCGAGCGTGTAGGTCTGTGCGCTCGCGCCCGGGATCGTCGTGCAGCTGGAGCCGGTGCCCTGGCTGGTGTGTGCTTTGCAGCGCAGCCACCTGTAGGAGTAGGCGCCGACTTCGCCTTCCCAGGCGCCGTGGTGCTCGGTCAGCGTCTTGCCCTGTACGGCGACGCCGGTGACGGTGGGAGCGGAGACGATTTCCGGTGCCGATGCGAGCGCTTCTTCGCCGGGCGCGAGTACCACTTCGGGCCGCGAGACGGCAAGGCTCCAGCCGGCGGCGTTGGAGGCCCGCACCGTCACGCGCAGCGCGTGGCGCGCGTCGGCGGCCTGGGGTGTGTAGGCGGCGGCGGTGGCGCCTTCGATGGCTTCGCATTCCTGGCCCAGTTCTTCTTCGCCGCCCGCTTCGCCGTAGCCTTCGCAGCGCAGCCACTGGTAGCCGGTCGCGGTCGGGCTGTTGGTCCAGGTCCCGGGGGAGGCGGTCACGCTCTGGCCCTGCTGCGGGGGTCCGCCGATCGCGGGCGCCACCGTGTTAAGCGGAGCTCCGGGCGCCGGTGCCGGCGTGCCGGTGATGTAGCGCGACTTTTCGTGGGTCGTCCTGCCTTCGCTCAGCTTCGCGTCGACGAGGTCGACTTCGTAGGGCTGAGGGCCGAGGCCGGAGAGCGTCTGCTGGTAGGAGCAGCCCGCTTCGGTCGCGCAGCCGCCTTCTCGTTCGAGCAGTTTGCTCCACGGTTTGGTCCCCAGCGGCCGCCAGCGCAGACGGTAGGCGTCGGCGGGCGCGGTCCAGCCCACTTCGAGTGCTTCGGTTGCGCTTCCGAGCGACAGCAGCGGCGCCGGCGGTGAGCCTTCCTGCAGGTAGGCGATGGCGATGTTCGAGCTCGACGAGACCCCGCCCACCGAAGGCAGGCCCTTGATCGGAGTGGGGGTGGATATCGCTTCCGGCGCAGCTTCGCCGAGGCCGAGCATTTCCTGCAGGCCGTTGCGCCCGAAGCTGTAGATCACGCGCTGTCCGCCTTCTTCTTCTTTGACGACGAGGCTGTTGGCTTCGCCGGCGGCGACCTGGACGACGTGGCTGAGCGACGGCACGAACGTGGGCATCACGGCGCACGCATGCTGGCCGCAGCCTTCGCCGCCTTCGGGGGCGGACGGGAAGCCGAGCTGGCCGGATTCGTCGGAGCCCCACGCGTACACCTGGCCGTTCTGCAGGCGCGCGAGCACGTGGCGGGTGCCCCCCTCGAGTTCCACCACCGGCGAGGGCGGGGTGAACATCACCGGCTTCGGGGTCGCACGCCGTTCGCTGTCGCCTGTCCCCAGCTGGCCTTTGGAGTTCTCGCCCCAGGCGAGCACTTCGCGGCCGCCGTTACGCACCGCGTAGGCCGATTCCCCGCCGGCCGCGATCCGTTCCACGCCCGTGAGGGGGTGGCCTTCGAGCTTCACCCGCCGCGGGATCGTGCTGCAGGGCATGGGGGTCCTGGAGTGGTTTTCCCCGTAGCACTGTTCTTCTTCGGCGCTCGTCTGTTCGATCCCAAGGTCGCCGTTCTGGTTTTCGCCCCAGGCCACCACTTCGCCCCCGGCCAGCAGCGCGTAGTCGCGCACACCTCCGCTCGCGAGCTGCAGCACGTGTTCGAGTCCGGGCACCTTCAGCGGTTCGTCACGGGGGTGGGCGATCTGCGGTTCGCTCGCCAGGGCGGTGCGTTCGAAGCCCTTTTCGCCGTTGCCACGCTCGCCGAATTCCGACGCGCCCCACGTCCACACGGTGCCGTCGTAGCGCAGCGCGGCGCTGTGGGCGTTGGCGACCGACACTTCCTTGACGTTTTCGAGGTTCACGACCGGGCCGGGCCGGTTCTGGGCCTGCAGGTGGTTGCCGTTGCCGAGCTGCTCCTTGTTGTTGGACCCCCAGGAAACGAGCGTGCAGTTACCGGTCAGCGCGACGGCGAACTTGAAGCCGGCCTGCACCGAGCGCACGTTGCGCAGGCCGAGGACCTGGCTGGGCGCTCCCTCGTGGACGCTGCGAAAGCCGGCCGCCAGCTGTTCGGAGCCGTTGATGCCCCACTCCACTGCGCCACTGCCGGCGTGGCCGGCGGGGCAGCCTTCGCTGCTCGCCTGGGCGGCGGGGCAGGCGAGGGCAAGCGTCAGCAGCAGGGTCGAGACGGTCAGCGCGGCGCGAGTGCAACCTCCAGATCGCATTGATCGCCGATCGTGGCAACGGCCGACACCGTGCCCCGCCGGTTCCCCCCGCATTCGGCCTACCTCAGTTGTGCGATTCCTCGCACGCAGGTCGTAGCGCTCGACGCCGTTGTCGGGCTGACGGGACCGTCGAGCCCCGGTGCGGCAAAAAAAACGGGGGGCCCGGAGGCCCCCCGCGGTGATTCGTATTCCTTACGAGCTAAGAGCTAGGAAAGGGTCGCTCGACCTTATTCCACGTTGAGCTCGTAGCTGCCCTGGAACTTTATGGTCTGCGTGAACACCAGCGAGACCGGTTCTGTTTCTTCTTCGGAGGTGAACGGGTTTTTGAAGGCCGCTTCCAGGTTCTGCGTGCCGACGGCGGTGGTGAATTCAACCCCGCCCTTCTTGCTCGGCGTGTTCGCGGTCTGGAGGTCCTTACCGGTGATGGTTCCGGTCACCTTGTACAGCGTTTCTCTGCATTCGAATTCGAGCGCGATTTCCGTTTCGCTCCCGACGTCGCCTTTTGTTTTACCGTCGAACGTGAAGACGGGTTCTTTGCCGGCGTTTTCGGTCAGCGACCCGACGAGCTGTTTCGTCTGGATTTCACCGGCTTCTTTGCCGTGCGTGCTGCACTTTTTGTTTTCGGCTTTGGGCTGGATGCAGCCTTTGAAGTCCAACGAGGCTTCAAGCGTCCCGGGCCCAGTGCCACCGCGCACGGTGCCGCTGGCTTCGCTGCTCTTGCATTTGACTTCCAGTTCGCCCACCGTGAGTTTCACTTCCTTGCCTTTGGCAGTGAAGGCCGGGTTCGGGGCGCCCCCCGGTTCGAAGTTGTACTTGTTCGCTTTGCCGCCCAGGCCGATTTCTTCCGGCGTGGCTTTTTCGGTGCACTGCTTGTTCTTGAAGTGACCCTTGTAGCCTTTGGCGCCTTTCACCTGCTTGACGCACTGGCCGATTTCGACGCTGGCCTGCGCGCTCGCGACGGCGATTACCGCGCTCAGCATGAAGACCGCGATGAGGCACAGCCCCACGATCCTGATCCGTCTCTCCATAGCTCCTTCGCCCTCCATGAGTTTCCGTAGACATAAGGCGATCCATCGCCCCCATTCGGCGATGGGAAGGCCCCGATTTCTAAAGCCACCAGTCGCCGCGGAATACCCCTCCGGCGTAGGCGTTGCTCGCGCTAGGTTGGCATAAGGCCGCGGGTGCGTCAAGCGCTGACCGACCCGCTGCGGGGACGCTGTCGCCCACGCGCAGGGGCGTCTTTACCTGGTCTTTATTTTCCGCAAAATGGGCCAAGCGAAGCTACGGTAGCCCCGTGCGGCTGGCGACCTGGAACGTCAATTCGGTCAAGCAGCGCATCGGCCGGCTGCTGCCGTGGCTGGAGGAACGCGCCCCCGATGTGGTCTGCCTGCAGGAGACCAAGCTCGCCGACGAGGCGTTCGGCGAGCTGCTGGGCGAGGAGCTCGGCCGTCGCGGCTATGAGGCCGCCCTCTATGGGGAAGCCCAGTGGAACGGGGTCGCGATCCTCTCGCGGGTCGGCCTGGAGGACGTCGAACGCGGCTTCCCCGGCGCCCCCGGCTTTCCCCACCAGGAGGCCCGGGCGGTGGCCGCCACCTGCGCGGGCGTGCGGGTCCACAGCATCTACGTGCCCAACGGCCGGGTCCCCGACTCCGACCACTACGCTACAAGCTCCAGTGGCTGGCGGCGCTCGGCGCGGCGCTCGGGAACGACCCGCGCCGGTCGGTCGTGTGCGGGGACGTCAACATCGCCCCCACCGACGCGGACGTGTTCGACCCCGCCGCCTACGAGGGCCACACGCACGTGACCCCGGGCGAGCGCGAGGCGCTCGGGAACCTGGAGGCGCTGGGACTGCACGACGTGATCCGCGAGCGCTGGCCGAGCGAGCGCGTGTTCACGTACTGGGACTACCGCGCGGGCATGTTCCACCAGGACCTCGGCATGCGGATCGACCTGGTGCTGGCCGGCGAGGAGATCAGCGAGCGAGTGAAGGCGGCCTGGGTGGACCGCAAGGCCCGCAAGGGCTCGCGCCCGAGCGATCACGCACCCGTGGTCGTAGACCTCGACGAGGCTCCCGACGGCGACATCGGCCCGGTCGTCCCGCCGCCCTCCGCGCCCGCCCGCGGGCGCAAGGTCAAGCTCCCGCAGTCGGACTGACCCCGCAGCCGCCCGCCTGGGCCAGGCGCCGGCGGTAGACGTTCATGTCGGCGTGGTCGAAGTCGGAGTGGGTCTGGGTTCGCAGCGACGGCACGTCCTCGCGGTGGTAGGGGCTCGAGAGGCTCTCGTTGTGGCCGATCACGTCGCGTACAGGGATGCGGTAGCGGCAGCGCAGCCAGCGCACCAGGCGCAGGCTGGCGCTCAGCTGGCGCTTGTCGTCGAGCACTTCCGAGTCGCTGTAGCCGACGTGCTCGATCCCGATCGCGGTCCAGTTCAGCCCGACGGTGTGCCGGCACATGATTTCCAGCGGCACCAGCTGGTGGATCACCCCGGCGCGGTCGATCACGAAGTGCGCGCACGTGTTCGGCAGCTCGTGCAGCTCGGGGTCGGGGATGTCGGGGGCGAAGGTGTTGTAGGTGGCCTGGAAGCTCGGCGTCTCGGTGTAGTGGATCACGATCACTTTGGGATCTCGCAGCCTCCACGTGGGCTTCATGAAGCTGCCGTAGTGCAGGCGCACGTAGGCCACCATCTGTTCCCTGCGCTGCTGCCCGAAGGGGATCGGGTCCCAGGAGATCGGCGGGCGCGCGGGCGCGGCCTGCGTGGTCGGTGCGGCCTGCGTGGTCGGTGCGGTCGGCGTGGTCGGTGCGGTCGGCGTGGTCGAGGCCGCGGGGGGTGTCGCCGAGGTCCGGGCGCCCGTCGTGGTCTGCGGGTGCGGCGCGCCGGACGCGCGGTCGTGGCGTGTGAGGGGGACGATCCGCACGCCGCCGCGGCGGAGCCCGCGATCAGCAGGAGCGCAAGCCGGATCGTGCGCGCTACGGCGGCGCTCACTGGCCGATGTAGCGGACGTGCCCGTGGTTGTCGGTCTGGGTGACGAGGAACGGGTAGTGCGTGGGTTTGCCGGCGATCACGGCGGTGCATTTGAACATGATCCCCGCCTTCTGCAGGACCTCCGCCGGACACGTGACGTTCGCCTGGAGGTGTCGCTGGCTGGCGATCGATGTCGCGATCGCGTGCTCGACTTTTTCGATGTTGAGGGCGATCAGGGGAGCACGGTTTTCATAGCGGACGTGGCCCTTGGAGTTGGTCACGACCACCGTCACGGGGTAGCTGCCGACGTCGAGCTTGGCGTTGCACGTGAACGAGTAGCCCGCCTTCAGGGGCACGCCCGAAGGGCACGTGACCGTTGTGCGCAGGCCCCGCTGGGCGAGGATCGAGGCGGACACCGCACGCTCGACCCGGCCGGTGTCGAGCGTCGATGCGCTCGAGCCGCAGGCGCCCAGCAGAGCACCCGCCGCGAGGGCGATGGCGAGCAGGCGCCAGCCGGCGCTCGCGCGCCGCCAGGGAGGCATCTCGACGGCGTGTGCGGGCCACGATCAGGCGCCCTCAGCGCCGGCCGCGAGCAGCGGGTCGATCATGGACGCCCGATACTAGTGTCTGCCGCGGCCGTCGCCGGCGGGCTCCGCGACCGGGGCGATATGCGTCGTTTGCGGCACATCGCGTGAATCGTCGGGGCCCTCTGGGGGTACAGTAGGTCTCCACATGGAGTCAGGGGACGCTGCGATCGCAGACGCTGCGGGAAGCTCCAGGGCAGTTTCCGTGCCGTGGGGGAAGAGGGTGGCGACCCGCGGGCCGACTCGAGTGCCCGGGAGGCGCTCGCGGAGGCGGGCTCGGGCGCGCTCGCGCTGGCGGCTCTCGCGCGCGGCGCGTCCTGACGCTGTCGGCAGGCCTGCTGATCACGGCGGGGTTCGCGGTCGCGGCGCGCGTCCTCTACAACCACAACGAGACGCGCCTGCTGGGTCTGCGCGCCCGCGAGCTGAGCCTCGTGTTGAGCACCGCCGTGCCGACGCTGCAGACGCCACTGGCCTCGGCGGCCGAGCTCGCCAACGCGACCGGGGGCAGCGCCGACGAAGTTCCGGGCCTTTGTGACGCCGCTGGTGGGAACGGGCCGGTCGTTCACCTCGATGTCGCTGTGGCCGGCCGAAGCCTCGCCCCCGACGCCGTCTGTCGTGGTCGGCACCGCTCCGGTGCTGGCCTCGAAGCCCGCCGAAGCCCGACGCCTGTTCGCCCAGGCCAGGCAGAGCGGACAGCTGGTGCTGACCAACCTGCTCCCCGGCGCCGTTCCCCGGCTCGGATACGCCTTCGCCGTGCCGAGTTCCCACGGGGGCTACATCGCCTACGCGGAGAACCCGCTGCCGGCCAACGGGCGCTCGCAACTCGCCGAAAGCACCGGCTTCGGGGACCTCAACTACGCGCTCTATCTGGGCCGCTCGCAGAACGCGAAGGCCCGGCTGGTCACGAACATGACGCACTTCCCGATCACCGGACGGAAAGCCAGCACGGTGGTCCCGTTCGGCAAGGGCGCCTTCACGCTGGTGGTGACACCGGCGCGCTCGCTCGGCGGCTCGTTCTTCGAGGATCTCCCCTGGCTGATCGCGCTCGTGGGGGCGCTCGTGTCGATGGCGGCGGCCGTGATGACCGAGCGGATCGTCCGCCGACGCGCCGACGCCGAGCGCCTGGCGGTGTGTCCTCGACCGCGTGGCGAGCGAGAACCGCCAGATGTACACCCAGCAGCGGGGGATCGCCCAGACGCTCCAGCACGCGTTGCTGCCCGAGGCCTTCCCGACAGCTGCCCGGGCTCGCGATCAGCGCCAGCTACGTGCCGGCCGCCTCCGGGATCGACGTGGGCGGGGACTGGTACGACGTGGTGCCGACCGAGGATGGAGGCGCCCTGCTGCTGATCGGCGACGTCTCCGGCCACGGCCTGCGCGCGGCCACCACGATGGCCTCGCTGCGCCACGCCGCGCTGCGCCTACGCCGCCGAGGACACCGCACCCGGCATCGGTGCTTTCGAAGCTCTCGAACTTCGTCAACGCGAGCACGCCGGACTATTTCGCCACCATGTTGTGCGTGCGTGTTGACATCGCCGGGCACCGGGCCACGATCGCCAGCGCCGGACACCTGCCGCCGCTGCTGATCGCCGACGGCGAGGCGAAGCTGCTCGAATTCGAACCCGACATGGCGATCGGGGTGGCGTCGCAACTGGGAGTACCGCGAGACGGAGGTCTCGGTGCCGCCCCACGCGATCCTGATCGCATACACCGACGGGCTGGTGGAGCGGCGGGGCGAGCTGCTCGACGAGGGGCTCGAGCGGCTGCGCCGGGCCGCTGCCTCCGAACCCCCGCTGCTCGATCGACTGGTCGCGAACCTCGCGCGCGAGCTTCCCGCCGCGGAGCACAGCGACGATACTGCGATCGTGGGGATCCAATGGCGGACCTGAGCCAGCCGGCAGAACTGCGCGTCGAGACCAGCAACGAGCACCCCGGGGTGGCGGTGTTGAGCGTCAGCGGCGAGCTTGACGTCTCCAACGCCGAGACCCTGGAGTCGGCCGTCGCACAGGTCTGCGAGGGACGACCCGCAGGAGCTCGTGTTCGACCTGCGCGAGCTGAGCTTCATGGACAGCGCCGGCATCGCGGTGCTCCTCGGCGGAGCGCGGAGGGTTCCGAACGTGCGCCTGCGCGACCCCACTCCCGCCGTGCGCCGGGTGGTCGAGGTGACGGGGCTGACAACGGTGCTGGGGCTCGGTGAGGCATGACGGTCGAGCGCGAGTTCCCCTGCAAGCCGTCGTCGGTCACCGCCGCGCGGCGATTCGTGCGCGAGCTGCTCAGCGAGCAGCCGCGGGAAACCTCCGAGCTGGCCGAGCTGATGAGCTCCGAGTTGGCGACCAACTGCGTGCAGCACGCCCGCACCCCGTTCGAGATCAGCGTCTCGGTCGGCCGCGAGATCCGCGTCGAGGTCCGCGACAGCGGCGCCGGGGCTCCCCGCCGGCTGTCACCGGCGCCGGCACAGCCCTCGGGGCGGGGGCTGCTGATCGTGGACGCGACCGCCGAGCGCTGGGGGGTCGTCGACCAGCCCAACGGCAAGACCGTCTGGTTCACGCTGCCGGCCGCCGATCCGGAGGCTCCCCGCCGTGGACGCCGGCGCGTGTCGTCCTCCTGTCACGGCTGACGCTCCCGCGGCTGACGCTCCCGAGGCGACGCTCCCCCGCGGCTGACGCTCGAGCCGCAGCCAAGCGCCCGGCCGCGGCCGGCGCTCAGCAGTAGCTGAAGACGTTCTTCCCGGAGGCGAGGGGCACCGTGGCGGACCCGCCTTCGGACGCGATCGTGCCGCCGCTCTCGCTCACGGTGGCGCCGCCGCGCAGCCCGAGCAGCGTCAGCGACGCGGGCCCGTCGCTGGTAGCGGTCACGGTCGCGCACTTCAGCTTCGCGGCCTTGGTTTCGACCGCCAGCGCGGCCACGTCGGTCAGCGACAGGGTGAGCGTCTTGGCGGCCTTGGGCGTGGCCCCGGGTGTCCAGGTGAGCGAGTCGGCGACCGCCGGCGTGGGGCCGTTGACGGCGCTCGTGTGGTGTTCGAGCTTCTGTTCGGGTTCGGGCAGCCCACCGGAGCTCGCGCTCACAGTGGCGAGTTTGCCGGCGCTGCTGTCGCGGGCGCTGAGGCCGCTCACCCAGTAGTCGCCCGACGGGCCGATGCCGAGTGAGCTCGAGTCGAGGTCCGGATACCAGGAGAAGGTGAACGAGCCCGGGGTTTGGACGCGCTGCAGGGAGCCCAGCTGGGAGGTTGCCGGCGCGAAGTCGTTCTGGAGCGCGAACACCATGTGGTCCTCGGCGGGGTACAGGACCGCGTAGTAGCGGTAGCCGAGCTTGTTGAAGGCTTCGACCTGTTCGAGGCCGCCGGTGAACGGGACCAGCTCGTCGATCGCCCCGTAGGTCATCACGTACGGGATCCACTTGGCGTTCACGATCAGCGGGGTGGTGTTGCCGTCGCTCGTGCATTCCGTGCCGCCGGCGGGGCTTTCGATCGGCGGGGTCACACGCGTGCCGCAGATCACCGGTCCCTCCAGCGGCATCGCCTGGGCGAACAGGTCGGGGTATTCGAGCGCCAGCTTGTAGGAGGCGAAGCCCCCCATCGAGTAGCCCGAGATCACGGTCGTGTCGGGGTTGAGGTCGTAGGCCTCGGCGAGCTGGTGCCAGACGTTCCAGAAGTCGACCTGGGCGGCCCCGTAGTACCACTGGCCGTCGCTGAAGCCCTCGGTCGTGGCGCAGATCGATTCACGCTGCTGGCACTCCTCCTGCAGCTGCGTCGGCGCCACGCCGCCGTACTGGTTGAGGTTGGCGCCGAGCGAGTGCAGGATCCAGGTCAGCGAGGTCGCCTTGGCTGCGTTGTAGGTGCTCGGCACGTAGACGGCGTACGGCTGCACCCGCCCGAGGTAGGTGGGGCCCGTGTAGGTGTTCGTCCCTTCGGCGTCGATCACGCCTTCGCCCAGTGGCAGCGGCGAGGTGTACCAGCGGTTGCTGTAGCCGGTCGGCTGGGGTTCGGGGGTCTTCTGCTTCGCCTGCAGCTGGGACCAGTTGACCGCGAGTGCGTACTTGGAGACGTTCCCGGTGGCCAGCGTGTTGGCCTGGTCGTTCTCCATCCACATGTTCCCGCACTCGGCCACGGGGATGTGTTCGGTCCCTTCCGCGTCCCCTTCGGTGGCCAGGCCTTCGGCCAGCAGCGAGGCGAGCCCCGGCACCGGCAGCTGTTCGGTCGGGCACACCAGCTCCTTCTCCTGCTGGTAGCTGCGGAAGCTGACGTTGTAGACGTTGGTCTGGCCGGGCAGGCCCCCGTCCTGGGGCGGGACGGTTTCGAATTCCGTGCCCGCCGCGTTCGCGAGGCCGGCCGCGAGGTGCACCTGCCAGCTGCCGCTCACGGGCAGCACGCTGGTTGGGATGCGGACCACGAACGAGTGCGCGGCGAGGTTGACTTCGGTGTGCAGTTCGGTGCCAGCCACGAGCGCTCCGCCGGAGACTTCGAGCAGCCGCGCGTGCTGCGCGGACACGACCAGCGCGTACTGGATCCCGGGCGATTTCAGGCCGGCGTTGGCGGGCCACGCTTCGCCCGCCGCCGGCGTGGAGCCGGGGGTGCTGAAGGTCCACTCGGCGATCGGCACGTTCGCGTCGGCGAGCGTGTTCCAGTCCACACGCCAGTAGCTCGCGCCGTGGGAGTAGCCGACCGCCGCGCGGAAGATGTCCGCGCCGTTGTTGTCGGCGGGCCCTTCCGGGTAGACGAAGCCGCCGTGCACGGGTGCGAGGTCGGAGACTTTGCTCGACTCCGCGATACCGATGGGGCTACCGAGGGGGCCGTGGTCGTCGTAGAGGAAGTCGGTCCAAAGGCTCGCCCCGCCGGACAGGAGCCCCGGTGCCGGACGTGTGGGAGAAGTTGTTCGGGAACGGCCATTCGCCGCTGCTCGGCTCCGGCAGTGTCGGTTCCGGCGCGGTCGCAGCGGCGGGCACGCCGCTCGGCAGGCCGGCGATTCCGGGCGCGCTGTCGGCGCGACGCGAGGACGCCACCGCCGTGGCTGCGCAGGACGCCATGCAGAGTGCACACGCGAGCACTGCGATCAGCAACGCCCGCGGCATGCTCCCCTTGATGCTGGTTGGTGCGCTCAAGACTGCTCCCTATGGCCCCCGACTTGTGACTGGCTGACGACGCGCACGATCTACCCATTCGCCGGGTCCCGCTAAACGTCAGCGCCGCGCCGCGGCAGGAATCACCGCTGGGGAGGCGGCGGCAGGAATCGACGCCGGGGAGGCGAATACAAACACGCGATGTCTGCGAGGGACGAGGTGAGAGAGCTGAAAACGGTGGCCACAGCGCTGCTCGTGTTCGGCGTCATCACCCTCGCCGTGGGCGTGTTCCTGGTCGCCGACCCCGAAGAAACGCTGAAAGTGTTCACCGTCATCTTCGGGATCTTCCTTTTGATCGACGGGGTCCTGGCGATCGCTGCGGCCGTGCTGGGACGGGTCGAGAGCCGCGCCCTACTTTCGGTGGTCGGCGTCGTCAGCGCGATCGCCGGACTGATCCTGATCAAGAAACCGTTCCAATCGCTGACCGTCCTGATCGTGATCCTCGGCATCTGGCTGGTGGTCGCCGGTGGCGCGCGCCTCGTGTACGCCTTCACGGCCCCCGAGGGCCGCGGCGTGTACCTGCTGATCGCCGCCATCGACCTCATCGCCGGCATCGTGATCCTGAGCTGGCCGCACCCGAGCCTGAAGACGCTCGCGGTGATCGCCGGGATCGTGTTCATCGTGCGCGGCCTGATCTACATCTGGGCCGGCTGGCGCCTGCGCGGGATCGTCAAGGCCGATCCCAGCGGCACCGCGCTCGCGAGCTGAGCGACCGTCCCCGCGGACCTACGGGCCGCTGGCGATGGTGAAGGTCCAGGTCGACGAGTAGCTGCCGCTGGAGGCGCTGGCGGGCACCGCGAGCGAGGTGTTGAGGTTCACGCTCACCGGCCCGCTGCCGCTGGCGACGCCGGCGTTGAAGAGCTTCACCGCGGCCGGCGCCGTGGCTGCCGCCGGGAGCGTCACCGGGTAGGCGACCGAGTCGACCGGGACCGTGCAGTTGCCGGCGGCGGCCACCGAACCGGCCCCGGTGACGGTCGTCGCGGTCGTCGGCAGGGTCTTGCCGGTGCCGCTGGTGAAGGTGGTCGACGTCGCGCTCACGTTCCAGCCGAAGCCGGTGGCCGTTTCGTCTTCCACTGTCAGCCCCACGGAGGCGGTGTCGGTCTGGTTGAGGCCGCTGAGGGAGAGGGCCGGGAAGGCGATCGTGGAGGGGGTGCCGATCGACAGGGCTCCGGCGCTGCAGGGGGCGCTCAGCGCGTACATCGCACCGGCGTTGCCCGCGGCCCAGCCGCGCCCGGCGTTGGCGAAGCTGAGCGCGTTCAGCTGCGTGGTGCCGGCGGCGCCGATGCTCCAGGTCGCGCCCCCGTCGATGCTCGAGAGCAGGGTGCTCGTTTCCCCCAGCGCCCAGCAGACGGTCGTGCTCGCGTGGGCCAGGCATTTGATCGCGCGCAGGCTTTTCGCGTAGCCGGTCGTCTCGGTGCTCCAGCTGGAGCCGCCGTTGGCGGTGCTCATCACGCTGCCCGTCGAGGTCGTCGCCCAGCAGGACGTGGTGGAGGTGCAGGAGATCCCCTTCAGCGCGGTCGCTCCCGTCAGATGTGCGAGCCAGTTGACCCCGATGTTGACCGTGGAGAGCGCTTCGCCATTGGCCGTCGCCACCAGGCAGACGCTCGTGCTCGGACAGGAGATCGCGTTCAGCGCCTGCGTCGTGGGCGAGGCCTGGGCGGCCCAGGTGCTGCCGCCGTTGCTCGTCGCGATGATGCCCCCTTTCGCGTCGGTGGCGAAGCAGTGCAGTTCGTCGGGGCAGTCCACCGCCAGCAGTTCGTTGGCGTCGGTGAAGGTCTGCGCGGCCCAGGTCGTGCCGTTCGTGGTCGCGACGATCGTGGCCACGGTACCGGTGGGCTTGCCGACCGCCACGCAGTGGGTCGTGTTGGGGCACACGATCGCGCTGAGCTGTTTGGTCGTCGGCGAGGTCTGCGTGCTCCAGCTCGAACCGCCGTTGGCGGTCGTGAGGATCCCCCCTTTTGCATCCACGGCCCAGCAGCGGCTGACGCTCGGGCACGACACGCCCAGCAGGTTGTTGGCGTCGCCGGAGGTCTGGGCGATCCAGCTGCCGCCGCCCCCGTCGGTGGTGGCCGTGATCCCACCGCTGGAGTCGACCACCCAGCAGTGGCGGTCGTCCGAGCACGAGATCGCTTCGAGCAGATGTTCGGTGCCGGAGATCTGGGCACCCCAGCTCGCGCCCCCGTTGATGGTCGCGGTGATCCCGCCTTTGGCGTCGACCGCGAAGCAGTGCGTTTCGTCGGGGCAGGAGAGGCCCAGCAGTTCGTTGGCGTCGGTGTAGGACTCCGTGCTCCAGCTGGTGCCGTTGGTGGTGGCGACGATCGTGGCGACGCTGGCCGAGGGTTTCCCGACGGCCCAGCAGTGGGTGGCGGTGGCGCACGAGATGGCGTTGAGGCGCAGCGTCGTGGGGGAGGTCTGCGCGGCCCAGGTCGTGCCTCCGTTGCTGGTTGCGGCGATCCCGCCTTTGGCGTCGACCGCGAAGCAGTGGGCTTCGTCGGGACAGGAGACCGCGCGCAGTTCGTTGGCGTCGGTGAAGGTCTGCGCGGCCCAGGTCGTGCCGTTCGTGGTGGCGACGATCGTGGCGGCGGTGCCGGTGGGCTTGCCGACCGCCACGCAGTGGGTGGCGCTCGCACAGGAGATCGACGTCAGCCCTTTGGTCGTGGGCGAGGTCTGCGCCGCCCAGCTCGCCCCGGCGTTGGCGGAGGTGATGATCCCGCCTTTGGCGTCGACCGCGAAGCAGCGTTCTTCGGTGGGACAGTCGACGCCGAGCAGTTCGTTGGCGTCGGTGAAGGTCTGCGCGGCCCAGCTGGTGCCGTCGGTCGTGTTGATGATCGTGGCTGCGGTCGCGGTCGGTGCGCCGACCGAGACGCAGTGGGTCGCGCTGGCGCAGGCGACCGAGTTGAGCGTTTTCGTGGTCGGCGAGGTCTGGGAGGCCCAGTCACCGGACCCGAGCGCCCCCACCTCCATCGCCAGCAGCGCGATCGGGACGACCGCACAAAGGAGCGCGAGCCGCCGCGCTGCGCTGCCCATTGCCGTTACGTCAGCCGCTGTTGGGGATGCTGCGGGGGCGCCGGTGGGCGGCCATGCTCGCCAGCGCCGTCCCGCCGGCGATCCCGGCGAGCGCGATCAGTCCCATCAGCCACCAGGGCGTCCCGCCCCCACCGTGGGGCGCGGATGAGGCGCCGAGGCCCGGGTGGCTGGACGTCCCCCCCAGCGGACTGCCGAGGGACACGGTGCGGTGCAGGGTGACGTTGTGCCCGCAGCCGGTCGCGACCGCCGTGGCGTTGTAGTCCCCGCTCGCAAGCGGACGTGGCCACGGCATCGGATACGGGATCTCGTCACCCGGGAGCATCGTGTCGAGCGCGCGGTGCACCGCCGTGATGCTTCCGCCGCTGCCGCTGAGGGTCACGGCCAGGTGCGGCTTGCACAGCTTCAGGCCGGCGTCGGCCATATCGATCACGACCGACGGCACGCTGGTGCCGGGCAGGGCGTGGATCGACGCGCCGCTGAGTGCGAGCTGCGGACCGGCTCGGCCCGGCACCTCGACCTCGACCCCGACGACGGCGCGGAAGATCTCGGTCACGGCGAAGTGCCCGCGAGAGTGCTGGGGGCGCATGTTTTCCACCGCCAGGCCGGCCAGATGGTCCCCCGGCGTGGCCTTCCTCGGCGCGCCCACCACGAACGTCACCAGCCGTTCGGCCCTCGCGGGGAGCGTGATCGTCTGCAACGAGGCCTTCAGCCAGCGGCCGGCTTTGCGCAGAGGCACACCGCGGTTGGTGTAGACGGCACCCGAGGTCACGCCCGTGACGCCGTCCACGGGGTACACCCGCAGCCGCAGGGGGGCCGAGGACAGGTTGCTGATGGCGACCGCGTGCCGCACGAACCGCCCGCGGGGGAGCGACTGCACGAAGTACGCCCGCGTGGCCGGGTTCGACGGGTTCGATTCCGCGGGACGGACGCTGAACCCGCCGATCGAGGGGGCAGCGCCCGCGCCCTGCGGCGCCGGCAGGGCCAGCACGGCAAGGGTCGCGAGCGCGGCGCCGAGGGAACGCCGGTGGATGAGGTGACGCGGGTTGGGCATGGGATCGAGGGCCTTTCTGCCTACGGGGCGCTGATGAGCGAGACGGTCCAGGTGGACGTGTAGGTGCCGGCGTAGGTCGAGGGCGGGACCGCGAGGTTCCACGAGGGCGTGACCGTCTGGTTGCCCATGCCGGTAGCCGCCGCGGCGTTGAACATGCGTGTGGCCGTCGGCGCCGTGCCGGCCGCCGGCAGCGAGTACGGGTAGCTCACCAGCCCCGTCGTCGTCGCCGTCGTGCAGCCCGTGGCGCCCACATCGCAGGCGACGGTCGGCGTGCTCGTGATCGTCGTAGCGGTGGTCGGAAGCGTGTGCGCGCCGGCCGTGAAGGTGGTCGAGGTCGCGGTCAGGTTCCAGCCGGCGCCCGACCCGGTGGCGTCGCCGACGTCGATGCCCTGGGTGGCCGTGATCACCTGCGCGAGGCCGGTCAGGGTCGTGTTGGGGAAGGTCACGTTCGGGGGCGTGCTGACAAAGCCGAGCGAGCCCGCTTTGAGTTCCGCCGAAGCGGTCGCCGCGCCTGCCGGGGCGCTCGAGACCAGGAGGCATCCGATGCCCACAGCCGCTGCACAAAGCAGCCTGGGTGTGTGGTTGTAAAGCGCCGACTTCATTTTCTTGTCCTTTGTCGTGTATAGGGTGCGGGCACCAAGGGGGTGCTCCGGTGGAAAACCGGGCCCGGCGACCGAGCGAGGGGCCGGCTGTTGCTGGCCGCGTGAGGTATCGGACGGGCAGCGCCCGAGAAGGAGGTCGTCTCGATGCCAGCTCCGGCAACTCAGGGTTGCACCGTGTTCGTCGACGCCGTTCCGGGTTCGTGAGCGTCGCCGCGGACGCTCCGCTGCGCGCGCCGACGGTCGAGGAGCTCGAGGCCCTGATCGCGTGCGCGGCCGAGGGGAGCATGGTCGCGGCCGCGGAGTCGCTGCGCGTCAGCCGCCCGGCGGTGGCGCGCCGCATCCGCAACCTCGAGGCGCTCGCGGACCGCGAGCTGCTGGCCCGCGGCGGACGGGGGGTTACCCTCACCGCCGCCGGCGCCTCGCTGGTTGCGAGCGCCCGCACGGCTCTGGCCGAGCAGGAGCTACTGCTGGAGGCGATCGCGGCGATCCGCCGTCGCCAGCCGGAGGCGATCGACGGGCTGCGGACGCTGTTCGGGACCGCGAGCACGCAGGATCGCGCCGCCCAACGGCCCGAGGTTCGGATCGCCGAGACCGCGAGCCTGCTCGAGATGGTCCTGGCGAGCAGCGCCACGGGACTGCTCATAACCGACGCCGAGAGCGGGGCCGTGCGCCTGGTCAACCCAGCCTTCTGCGAGTTCGCCGGCCGCAGCCGCGAGGAGCTGGCGCACGGTTCCCTGGACGGTCACTTCGAGGACGGCCCCTCGTGGCTGGACCTGCTCGGGCAGCTGCTGCGCGAAGGGACCACAGAGCCCCGCCTGATCCCGTGCCGTCGTGAGGACGGCACGCTGAGGGTGGGCCGGGTGAGCGCCCAGTTCGCGTTTCTCGGCGGCGTCCGCCACGCGCTCTGGACGATCGACGACGTCACCCCGCGGCAGTCGCTGGCCGTTCGCTGATCGACCGCGGGCCCCCGCCCGCGAGGCGGGCGTCAGCCGCGGGCGCCCGTCTCGGACGCGGGGGCGTGGCCGGAGGGCCCCCCGGCGATCAGCGCCAGGGCGTGCCCGAGCGCCGGGGCGATGGCGGCGCCGGCCTGCTCGATGCTCGCGGGGTTGCCGGGGAAGTTGACGATCAGCGTGGAGCCGCGGATCCCGGCCTGCGCGCGCGAGAGCATCCAGTTGGGGGTGTGCGCGCGGGAGGCCTCGCGCAGCGCCTCGCCGATCCCGGGGACGTGGCGCTCGATCACCGCCAGCGTGGCCTCGGGCGTGACGTCGCTCGGCGACACCCCGGTCCCGCCGCTGGTGAGGATCAGCTCGCACGCGTGCTCGTCGCTGTAGCGGCGCAGCAGCTCTTCGATCCGTCCGCGGTCGTCGGGGGTCAGCTCGAAGGCGTGCACCTCGACCCCGAGTCCGGCGGCGAAGCGCTCCAGCGCCTCGCGGCTTCGATCGGCGGCGAGGCCCGCCGAACGCGAGGTGCTGATCGAGATGAGCGCGGCGCGGGGGACCGCCATCAGGTGTCCTCGCGGCGCCAGTCGTGGCGCCCGCCGGTCTTCTCCAGCAGCGCCACCTCCTCGATCACGACGCCGCGCTCGAGTCCCTTGACCATGTCGTACACGGTCAGGGCCGCCACCGCGGCGGCCGTCATCGCCTCCATCTCGACACCGGTGCGGTCGAGCGCGTGGGCCTCGGCGACGAGCTCCACGACCCCCTTTCCGACGTCCACGGAGGCGGCCACGTCCACGAACGTCATTGCCACCTGGTGGGCCAGCGGGATCAGCTCGTCGGTTCGCTTGGCCGCCTGGATGCCCGCCAGGCGGGCGACCCCCAGCACCTCGCCCTTCGGCCCCTGGCCGCTCTGGACGGCTTGGGCGGCGTCGCTCGACATGCGCAGGCGTGCTCTCGCGCGCGCGACCCGCCGGCTGGTGTCCTTGCCGGCGATGTCCACCATCCGCGCCCGTCCCTGCTCGTCCAGGTGGGTCAGGCGCCGCTCGCTCACGCGCCCTCCTGCGAGTCTCTGGGCCCGCGTACGCGGGCCCCGGGCGCCGGCGTGCCGGGCACGGGCCGGCTGACGCCGCGCTCGTCCAGCTCCCGCTTCCAGATCGGCGCCTCGCTCTTGATCCGATCGATGATCTCGCGTGCACCGGCGAAGGCTTCGTCGCGGTGGGCCGCGGAGGCGGCGACGACCACGCTCGGCTCGCCCAAGGGCACCGTGCCGACGCGGTGCTCGGCTGCCGCCGCGCACAGGCGGTGAGCGCCGACGGCGTCCTGCAGGATCGCCGCGATCCGCTCCTTCGCCATCTCCACATAGGCCTCGTACTCCAGCGCCGCCACCTCGCGGGTGACACCCTGGAACGACACCACCGCGCCCGCGCGGGGGTCACGCACCGCCGACGTCACGGCCTGCAGGCTCAGTGGCTCCTCGCCGACGTCCACGTGTGGATCGGAGCCACCGCTGAGCGGAGGGATCAGGGCCAGCTCGTCGCCGGCGTGCAGTTGCGTGTCCTCGGATGCGTAGTCGCGGTTGACGGCCATTTGGACCGAGAGCCGGCTCAGCGGCCCGGCCAGCTCGGGGAGCTCCGCCAGTGCGGTCAGCGCGTCCGCGACGGTGGCTCCAGGCTCGAGCTCGAGCTCCACGCTGTCGCGGCCGGACCGTTCTCGCAGCACGGCGAACAGCCGCACGACCACCTTCATGGGCACTCGCCCCGCTCGCCCAGGAGCTCGAGCTCCACCAGCTCGCCGGCCCTCACCCGCTCGGTCGCGGAGGGGACGATCGCGAGCGCGTCGGCGTCCAGCATCGCGCTGAGCACGTGCGAGCCCTGGTGGCCGGTGGGCGTCGCGCGCAGCCCTGCCTCGTCCACCTGCAGGCGGCAGCGCACCGCGTGGGCCCGCCCGGCGGGCTTCTCGTAGTCGCGCGAGAGGGCGCCGCGGGCCTCGTATCGGATCCTGGCGGCTCCCATCATCGCCCGCAGGGCCGGGGCCACGAGCAGCGCGAAGGTGACCATCGCCGACACCGGGTTGCCCGGCAGGCCGAACACCAGCTGACCTTCGCGTGTCCCGAACCACGTCGGCTTTCCCGGCTTCAGCGCGATCCCCCAGAAGCGCTGCTCGGCTCCGAGCCGGGCGAGCGTCTGGCGCACGTGGTCGTGCGCGCCCACCGACACCCCGCCGCAGAGGACGAGCACGTCGCTCGCCCCGAGCGCGCCGGCGATCACCTCGTGGGTCACCGCGGGATCGTCCCCCACGGCGGCGGGGGCGGTCGTCAGCGCTCCGGCTCTTCTCGCCAGCGCCGGGACCGCGTAACCGTTGGAGTTGTAGATCGTGCCCGGCCGTGGCTCGGCTCCCGGCTCGAGCAGCTCATCGCCGGTCGCGATCACCGACACGAGCGGACGGCGCCGGCAGTGGAGGCTCGGCTGACCGAGCGAGGCGGCCACGCCGATGGCGGCCGGCCCCAGCGTCCGGCCGGCGTCGAGCACCATCGTGCCGGGGCCGATGTCCTCACCGCTTCTACGGATGTCGGCTCCGGCGGGCACGGGCTCGCGCAGGTGGACCCGGCCGTCAGCGGCCGTGGCACGCTCGAGCGGCACCACCGCGTCGGCGCCGTCGGGGATCATCGCCCCCGTCGAGATGGTCGCTGCCTGGCGCGGCCCGAGCGGACGCCCCATCGGATGCCCGGCCCGCGACTCGCCCACCAGCTCGAGGGTCACGGGCACGTCCTCCCGCGCCGCATCGAGGTCGCCGCTGCGAACGGCGAACCCGTCCATCGCGGAGCTGTCGAACGAGGGGACCGGCGCGGTGCTCCGCAGCCCGCGGGACAGCACGCGCCCGAGCGCCTCGTCCAATGTCACGGCCTCCTCCTCGAGCGGGCACGCGGATTCGAGCACCAGCTCGCGGGCACGGTCGATCTCCAGCAGCGCGGCGGCCATCCTGCGAGAGAGCGTATAGCCGTGGGTGCGGGGCTAAGCTGGCCGTGAATGGGTGAGGCGTGGGACACGCTCGGGAGGCCGCTTCGGGATCTGCGTATCTCGCTCACGGACCGCTGCAACATGCGCTGTGGCTACTGCATGCCGCGCGAGGTGTTCGGCGAGGGTTTCGAGTTCCTGCCCCGCTCTGAGCTGCTGTCGTTCGAGGAGATCGCGCGCTTCGTGCGCGTGGCGGCCCGCCTGGGCGTGCACAAGGTGCGACTCACGGGAGGCGAGCCGCTGCTGCGCCGGGACACGCCACGTCTGGTGGAGATGCTGTCCTCGATCGAGGGCATCACCGACATCGCGCTGACCACCAACGGCCTGCTGCTGGCTCGACACGCTGCTGCGCTGAAGCGGGCGGGGCTCGACCGCGTGACCGTCAGCCTCGACACCCTCGACGAGGAGCTGTTCGCGTCGATTGCCGACACGAGGGCGCCGCTGGCGCGTGTGCTGCTCGGCATCGAGGCGGCGGGCGAGGCCGGCCTCGAGCCGGTGAAGGTGAACATGGTCGTGCGCCGTGGGGTCAACGACGGCTGCGTGCTCGAGATGGCCGAGCACTTCCGCGGACGCCCCGAGATCCTCAGGTTCATCGAGTTCATGGACGTGGGGGAGAGCAACGGGTGGCGCCGCGAGGAGGTCGTGCCGGCGAAGGAGGTTCTCGCCATGGTCTCTCAGCGCTGGCCGCTGCGGCCGATCGCCGGCGGACCCCAGGAGGGCGTGGCCTCGCGCTGGGCCTACGAGGACGGGGCGGGGGAGATCGGCGTGATCAGCTCGGTCAGCGAGCCCTTCTGTCACGGCTGTACACGGGCCCGGCTGTCGGCCGAGGGAAAGCTCTACACGTGCCTGTTCGCGAGCGACGGGAGCGACATGCGTGCGCTGCTTCGAGCCGGCGCCGGCGACGAGCAGCTCGAAGGCCGCCTGGCCGCGATCTGGGGCGCCCGCGGCGACCGCTACTCGGAGCTGCGCACAGCCTCCGAAGACGGCGCCTCCGAAGCCGCGACTGCCGGCGTCTCCGTCACGCGCCCATCCCGGCCGCGCTCGGAGCGCCGGCCGCGGGTCGAGATGTCCTACATCGGCGGCTGACCCCAGCCGGAGCGCGCCGCGGGCGCCCGGCGAAGGTGCTCGAACACATGGCCAGCGGGGCAGGATTCCGCGTCCGGATGGGGAATCCCGCGCTGAAGCTGTTCCCCAGGGCCATGTCGCGGCCTGCGTCGCCGGGCGTCACACGCGCCCCCGCGCCCCTTGGCCCAGCCGTGACGCAAGGAGGTTTCCATGACGTTCCGCAAGCCGCTGCTCGCCGTCCCGCTCACCCTCGGTGCGCTGCTCGTGCCGTTGATTGCGAGTGCGCCCGCCCAGGCGAGTGGCGAAATGGTGACCCTGAAAATCACCCACGTGGGTTCCCAGGGAGAAGTCGAATGCTCCGTCGACAAAGGCGTGACCTTCGAAGAATGCGAACCTGAAGAAGAATTCGAAAAGGGCACCGAAATCGTGCTGCACGGCAACCCTGCGCCAACCGTGGACTTTCTCGGCTTCGGCAACGGCACGGGCTCCGCAGCCGGGTGCAAAGGCGCCGGTGACTGCACCTTTGTCATCGAAACGAACAGCACCGTCGAAGCGACCTTCGTGCCGATGGTGAAGCTGGAAGTCCACGTGGAAGGCCAAGGGGAAGCCGAATGCGAAGAAGTCGAAACAAAACACATCGGCCCATGCAGCCCGGAATATCCGATCGGCACAAAACTGACGATCGAAGGCGACCCTGAAGAACACTGGATGTTCAATGAATTCGGGGCGAGCACAGGCTCGGCGGCAGGGTGCGCCTCCAAAACACTCTGCACCTTCACGCTCAACGAAGAAAGCTCAGTCACGGTTGTGTTCGTGCCCAAGCCGAAATACGTGCTCAAAGTGAACCGGTGGGGCAATGGCACGGTCACCTCGGTACCGCCCGGGATCAGTTGCGGCAGCACGTGTGCGGACGAATTCGAAGCGGGACCCGTGGAACTCGTCGCCGCCCCGGAATCCGGCTACGAATTCGTGGGCTGGATCGGATGTCCCGGCAGCGATCCGAAATGCGAACTGAACCTCGCGGGACCCACCGAAGTCACGGCCGTGTTCCTGAAAGTTGCCGAAGAAGGCAAAGAAGGCAAAGAAGGCAAAGAAGGTAAAGAAGGCAAAGAAGGCAAAGAAGGCAAAGAAGGCAAAGAAGGCAAAGAAGGCAAAGAAGGCAAAAGGGCAAGAAGGACTCAAAGGCCTCAAAGGCGATGAAGGCCTGCCGGGCGCGGCGGGCATTCCGGGCACCGAAGGCAAAGAAGGCTCCCGGGGCGCCCCGGGCCTGCAGGGACCGGAAGGCCCCGGAGGCCCCGCCGGCCAGGCCGGGCCGGCCGGGTCACAGGGTCCCGTCGGAGCCGCCGGGCCCAGCGGTCCGGCGGGCCCCGCGGGGGAACCCGGGAAGATCGAGCTGGTGACCTGCACGGTCGTCAAGAAGAAGGGCAAGAACGTGCGGGAATGCAAGACGAAGGTGGTCTCCGGGACGGTCAAGTTCACGGCCAGTGCGGCCTTTGCGCACGCGGCGCTCCGCCGCCACGGCGTCGTCTACGCGATCGGCACCGCCGCCACACGCCACGGGAAGCTGAGGCTGCGCCTGGCGGCGCTGCACAGGCTCCGGCCCGGCCGCTACAAGCTCACCATCGGCTCGGGTAAGGCTCGCCACGCCGAGACCGTCACGCTCGGCTGAGGCGGATCCGGCACGCGGCCGGGACTGTCTGACCAAGGACCGTCCCGGCCGCGATGCACGGTGGAGATCAGTTCAGGCTGACGCCCGACCGAAGCGCTACGTTCCTCTCTCGACCGACGCCCACCACGGCGGTGAACGCTCGGTTCTCGACACCTATCGACGCAGGGGGAGCATCCAGAGAGATGCATGTTGATTGCCGCTGCGGCAACCTACGGTTGCACCCCTACGGGTTTTTGGCGGGAAATCGGTGATGCGAGCCTCCGCCGCCCCGATCCGGGCCCCCGAGCTGGCCGAGCTGGAGACGCTCGTGGCCTGCGCCACCGAGGGCAGCTTCGCAGCGGCCGCCAGGCGTCTGGGGGTCAGCCGCCCGGCCGTCACCAAACGGGTCGACAATCTCGAGGCGCTCGCCGGGCGCCCTCTGCTGCATCGCGCGCCGGCCGGGGTCACGCTGACGGACCAGGGTGCGGCCGTCCTGGCCGGGGCGAGGCGCATGCTCGACGACCGCGACGTGCTCGTCGGCGTGCTGTCGGAGATGCGCTCTGGAACGCCATCCGGGATCGCGGGCCTGCGGTCGCTGCTGGGCAGCGGCGACTTCGGCGCCCGCTCGGCCCAGCTCCCGGAGACGAGGCTCGCGGACGCCGAGCGACTGATCGAGCTGATCCTGGGCACCACCGAGTCGGCCGTCGCCGTCTCGAACGTGGACACGGGGGTGCTGTACGAGGCCAACCCGGCCTTCTGCCGGTTCGCCGGGCGTACCCGCGAGGAGATGCTGGGGACGCACGTGTCCGAACGCGACGACTGGTACGTGAGCGTCGAGCGCCAGGATTTCGTCACCGAGCTGCGGCGCGATGGTGTGGTGCGCGACCTGCTCAGCCGGATGGTTCGGCCCGACGGCTCGATCCGGATCGGGAAGTCGACCTCCTACATGGTCTCGATCGCCGGCGAGACGGTGATCCTCGCGGTGATCGAGGACGTCACCGACCGCTATCCCGAGGTGGCGGGCGACGAGTCGGAGACCTTCCCGTTGATCCGCTGAGAAGCCGCTCGGCTCGCGCGCGATCGCCCGCCGCCTACACCCCGGCGAAGAACTCCAGCAGCGCCGCGTTGACCTGCTCCGGAGCCTGCTGCTGGACCCAGTGGCCGGCCTTGGGCACGACCACCATGGACCGCAGGTCATCGACCCAGTCGTTCATCGTCTCGCCCGGGGCGAACAGCCGCACGAGGTCTCGCTCACCGGTGAGGAACATCGCGGGGGCCTCCACGTGGCGCGCCGCGGTGGCGGCCGTGAGCTCCCAGTTGCGATCGAGGTTGCGGTAGTAGTTGAGCCCCCCGGTGAAGCCTGTGCGCTCGAACGTCTCGACGTACACGGCGAGCTCCTGCTCGGTCAGCCAGGCCGGCAGGCGCGGCTGCTCGTCCGCATCCCCGGCCCACTGGGCGGTCCACTGCTGCGGCGTGGTGAGGGTGCGGCGCACGTCCTCGGCGAGCGCCCGGTCGGCCACGCCCGGCTCCTGGAACCACACGATGTAGAAGTCCTCGCCGATGTTCCGTCGCATGATCTCGGTCGGGGGAGCCGGTGCTCGCGGCACGAACGGGACGCTCAGGCCGGCCACGGCCCTGACCCGCTCCGGTGCGAGCAGGGACAGGTTCCACACCACGATCGCTCCCCAGTCGTGCCCGACGAAGATCCCCCGCTCCTCGCCGAGGGCGTCGAGCAGGCCGGTCAGGTCCCCGCAGAGGGTGACGATGTCGTAGGCCTCGATCTGCTCGGGCGCGGAGCTGCGCCCGTAGCCGCGCATGTCCGGCGCGATCACCCGATAGCCGTTCGCTGCCAGCACTCCCAGCTGGTGGCGCCAGGAGAAGGCCAGCTCGGGGAAGCCGTGGCACAGGACCACCAGCGGACCCTCGCCCTCTTCCACGATCGCCAGCTCGATGCCGTTGACTGCCACCCGACGCTCAGCCACCGCCGGCCACGATAGGGACCACGCGCGCGCGGCGTCATCCCGGGTCGTGCCCGGGGATGCGGGTGCCGGCGCCGGCCAGCAGCGCGAGCACCTGCTCCTCGCTGACGGGCGAGAAGTCCTCATACCAGTGGCCCACACCGAGCATCCTGGCGGGGACGGTGTGGCAGACGACCTCGTCGGCCTCGTCGCGCAACCGCCGTACGGCCTCGAGCGACCCCACCGGCGAGGCAACCACGATCCGTGCCGCCCGGCGGGAGCGCAGCGCGCGCACGGCGGCCAGATCGCTGAGCCCGGTCGCGAGCCCGTCGTCCACGACCAGGACCGTGCGGCCCTCCACCTCGGCGGGCGCGAAGTCATCGCGGAAACGCTGCACCTGCCGTCGCAGCTCACGCTCCTCGCGCGCGAGGATGCGCTCCAGCCCGCGCGCCCCGAGGCCGATGCGCGCGGCCAGCCCGCGGTCGACGATCACGGTCCCGCCTTCGGCCAGCGCCCCGACCGCGAGCTCGCGGTTGCGAGGTACCCCGAGCTTGCGTACCACCAGCACCTCCAGCTGTGCGCCCAGCCCCCGCGCCACCTCGGCCGCGACCGGGACCCCGCCGCGGGGGAGGCCGAACACGAGCGGACGCGGGTCTGCGAGCTCGAGCAGCTCGGCGGTGAGCTCGCGACCGGCATGGGTTCGGTCCGCGAACACCATTGACGCCATCCATCCTCGCGTACCTCGACACAATCGGCCGATGTCGCACGATCCCTCGGGCTCGGCGGCGCGCGAGGTGCACGTCACGGACAGGCTCAGGGACGGCTCGAGGATGGACATCAGTCACTGCTGGGAGCGCTCGCGCACTCGGCCCACTAGGCTGGGTGTCATGTGCAGAAACATCAGGCAGCTCCACAACTTCGACCCCCCCGCCAACGACGAGGAGGTCCACGACGCGGCGCTCCAGTACGTGCGCAAGATCAGCGGCTCGACGAAGCCCTCACAGGCCAACCAGGAGGCCTTCGAGCTCGCCGTGCAGGAGGTCGCCGAGGCCACCAGGCGCCTGCTCGACGGGCTGGTCACGAACGCTTCGCCGAAGAACCGCGAGCAGGAGGCCGCGCGTCGCCGCGCACGGGCGGCCGAGCGCTTCGCCGCCTAGGACGGGACCGGAGGGCCGAGGGTCGTGAGTGCGAGCGGGACCGGCGGCGCCGCGGGCGACGCGGGTCAAGGGGGTGAGGCGGTCGCGTTCGCCAAGATCGACCCGTCCGGCGGGGAGCGCTTCCAGACCCTGCGGCGGGATCTCGGCGTCAGCGGCTTCGGGCTCAACGCGCTGATCCTGGCGCCGGGCCAGCGGGGCCGCGTGCACAGGCACGAGCACCAGGAGGAGGTCTACCTGGTGCTCGAGGGCGAGCTCACGCTCGTGCTCGAGGACGGCGAGCACGTGCTCGGCCACTACGAGCTCGCACGCGTGGCTCCGTTCGCCCGCCGCCAGCTCGTGAATGCCGGCAGCGAGCCGCTCGTGCTGCTCGCGCTGGGCGGCTCCGGCGAGCACCAGGGGCGCGACGGTCGTGCCTGGGGTTCATGGGAGGAGCAGGGCGAGGGGCGCTCCCCTCAGGAGGTTCCGCTCCCCGAGGACCTGCCCCCGCGCGGCTGACCTTCCGCCGGCGCCCCCGCGCCCGGCCCGCCGCTAGGGCGAGTAGGGCAGGTTCACGGTCAGCTGCTGCCAGGCGGCGCGTTCGGGAGCGGGATCGAAGTGCTTGAGGTGGCCCTCGTAGAACGCGTACCACCACCACAGCCCGACGCCGTTCGCACGGCTCCCCGCTTCAAGTGCGGCCCCCACTGCTTCGGTGGCGTTCGGGATGTTCTCGACTCCGGGGTTGTGCCACGGATCCTTCGAGTAGCACGGGATCACGGGGATGATTGCGACCCCCTGTGGGACGTTTTCGGAGTAGTAGGCGAGGCCATTCCGGACCCATTGCTCGTAGGCGCCCGCGGTGGTCAGTTCGCTGTCGTAGAAGAGCGGGTCGACCTGGTTCACGAGTGCCGCCACGCGCTGCAGGTAGGAGGGACTCCAGCGTGAGACGCTCGCCGGCGCCACCACCGACAGCCGGCCCGAAAAGCCGGCCTGGGCGAGCGCCGCGTCGAGTTCTTCGAGCAGCTCGATGTAGCCGGGGCCCGTGGGGTAGGGCTCGAGATCCAGCTGTACGCCCGTCACGCCGAGGCCGACGGCGGATCGCACGGCCGCCACGATGTTGGCGCGCGTGGAGGCGACTTCGAGGCTCAGGCCCTTTGGCTTCAGCCGGCCGTTGAAGACGGCCGTGACCGCGATCGGCTGGCCGTGGGCTTCGCCGTAGTGGGCGGCGGCCGCCGCCCACACCCCCAGCATCTGTTCGTTGCCTGCCGGCAGCACCAGCGTCCCCTTGCGCTTGAAGCCCGGCATCTGCAGCAGCGCCTGGCCGATGTCGTATTCAGAGAGCTCGCCGAGGAAGCCTTCGACCTGTTCGCCGCTCCACACCGAGTGCACCATTTCGGTCGGCATGTAGGTGAGCATGTCCTGTGCCGGAGCGGCGGCCGCGGCGCGTCCGGGCGCGATCGCCATCGCCAGCACCGCGACGCCGAGGAGAGCGACGCCGAGGCGCCGGACGACGATCGCCGGTGGTGCTCCGATGCGTCCCCGGGTCATGACCTCAGTCCCTCAGGCGCACGCCCCAGCGCATGCTGAGTGCCTGATCCGGGGCCAGCCGCAGCAGCCCGTCGCCGCTGCGGAACGCGTTCGGGGCGCAGCTCATCGGCTCCAGCCCGAGGCCCGTGCGCCGGCGCCCGGGGGCGAGCGTGTCGCCGCTGAAGACCTCGAGGAAGGGGTAGTGCTCGTCGACCCACAGCTCGACGCTGGCGCCGTCGCGGCACCCCAGGCGGGCGCGCGAGATGCCCCCGTCGTCGCGGACGAGGTCGGTGAAGGCGTCGTCGATCTGCTGTTCGCCGATCAGCCTCGGCGTGCGGAAGTCGTAACCGGTGCCGGCCACCGGCTCGCGCCCGACCGGGACCTGGTGGCGCTCCTCGTTCAGCAGCCGGGTGGCCGCATCCAGTTCCAGCGTGCAGCCGTCGATCGGGCCCTCTCCTGGGGATAGGTAGGGGTGCTGGCCGACGCCGAAGGGGCACTCCAGCTGGCCGATGTTGCGGGCGCTGGTCGTCACCGTCAGCCCGTCCTCGCCGAGCTCGTAGGCGATCGACACCTCGACCGAGAACGGGTAGCCCGGCATCGCCAGCAGCCTCGCCCCCACGGTCACGCGATCGGCGCCGTGGTCGAGCTCGCTCCACGCCCGCCAGCGCAGCAGGCCATGGATCGCGTTGTCCTGCTCGGGCTCGTCGAGGGGGAGCTGGTGCTCGCCGCCGTCGAAGCTGTAGCGGCCCTCGGCGATCCGGTTCGGCCACGGGATCAACGGCATCCCGTGGGCGCCGTCGCACATCTGCCCCCGCGGATAGGGCTCCAGGACCGGGCGCCCGGCGACGCTGTACTCGCGGATCCCTCCGCCGACCTCCACGATCACCGCACGCTGCTCGCCCCGGCTCAGCTCGAACTGCCTGCCGGATGGGGGCGTGCTCATCGTCTGCGTGCTGCGGGCTCCAGGGCGGGGTTCTGCCAGCCGCCGTCCGCGGGGTTGACGTTGCGCCCGGGAGGCACGATCTCGTCGATCCTGTCCAGGACCTCGTCCGACAGCGAGACCTGCTCGGCGCCGAGCTGGGACTCGAGCTGCTCCATCGTGCGGGGGCCGATGATGGCGGCGGTGACCGCGGGGTGGCGGATCACGAACGCGAGCGCGAGGTGGATCAGCGAGATCCCGCTCTCCTCGGCCACGACCGCGAGCGCGTCGGCGGCCTCGAGCTTGTGCCGGTTTGCCTCCAGCGAGAGGTCATAGCGAGCCGGCAGGCGCTGGGCCCGGGTCGAGCTCGGCGGGTCCTGGCCCTTACGCCAGCCTCCCGACAGCCAGCCGCCCGCCAGCGGGCTCCACGGGATCACGCCCATCCCGTGCCGCAGGGTGGTGGGCAGCAGATCCTCCTCGACGCCCCGCACGAGCAGCGAGTACGGCGGCTGCTCGCACACGAACCGCGCCAGCCCCCGCTCGCGGGCTACCCACTGGGCCTCCACCACGGCGGAGGCCGGGAAGGTGGAGGAGCCGATGTAGCGCACCTTGCCCTGGTGGACGAGGTCCGTCAGCGCTCCGAGCGTCTCTTCGATGTCCGTCTCGGGTTCGGGGCGGTGGACCTGGTACAGGTCGATCCAGTCGGTTCCGAGCCGGCGCAGGGAGTTCTCGACCTCGCGCATGATCCAGCGGCGCGAGTTGCCTCGTTCGTTGGGGTCCTTCCCCATCGTGGCGTGGAACTTGGTCGCCAGCACGACGTCGTCGCGTCGCCCCTTGAGCGCCTCGCCGACGATCTCCTCCGACTCGCCGGCGGAGTAGATGTCGGCCGTGTCGATGAAGTTGATGCCGGCGTCGAGGGCGGCGTGGATGATGCGCACCGAGTCCGCGCGGTCGGTGTTGCCCCACGACCCGAACATCATCGCCCCCAGGCACAGCGGGCTGACGGACACGCCCGTGCGTCCGAGCAGGCGACGGTCCATCAGCAGCGGGCGGACGGCGCGGTCATCCTCACCACCCTATCCACCCCTGGCGGTTAGTCTGCAGCTCGCGATGGCCCGCATCCCGCCCCTGCCGCTCGAGGACGCCCAGCCCGCCGTGCGCACCGCGCTCGAGCGTCTGCCGCAGCTCGCCGTGTTCGGAACCGTCGCCAACGCGCAGGGCTCGTTCGTGAACTGGCTGCGCTTCGGCGGGGACTGCCTGAACCCGGACCTGTTCGATCCCGTGCTCCGCGAGCTGGCGATCCTGCGGGTCTCCCGTATGACCCCGGGCGCCGCTTACGAGTGGGCCCAGCACGTGCCGATCCTGCTCGCCGTCGGCGGCACCGAGGAGCAGGTCGCGGCGCTCGAGAGCGACGAGCTCGACGCGCCGGCACTGGGCGAGGACGGGCGCCTGGTGGTGCGCTTCACCTCGCAGGTGGTGAGCGAGTGCACCCCCGACGAGGCCACCTACGCCGCCATGAGCGAGCGCTTCAGCAACGACCAGATGGTCCAGCTGCTGCTGGTGATCGGCCAGTACATGATGGTCGGCCGCATCATGGCCACGGCCCAGCTCGAGGTGGACGCCGTGCTCGGCGGCGACGTGCTCGAGGGCGTGACGCAGGCGCAGGCCCGCCGTCGCCAGGCCGACTAGGCCAGGCCCCAGACATCTGCCTCAGAACATCCGTCGGACGCGCGCGCCGCGTCGCTCGACGGTGACAGCGCTCCTGTATCGTGGCAGCACGGGTGTTAAGAGGAAGGGAGCGGGGATGTACGACTACGTGATTGTCGGCGCCGGCTCGGCGGGGTGCGTGATCGCGAACCGCCTCAGCGAGGATCCCGACGTGAGGGTGCTGCTGCTCGAGGCCGGGCCCCCTGACACCAACGAAAACATTCACGTCCCGCTCGGCTACCTGCAGCTCGGGGGCACCGAGGTCGACTGGGACTACCACTCCGCTCCCGAGCACGAGTGCCTGCACCGCCGCATCACGCTCCCCCGCGGTCGTGTGTTCGGCGGCTCGTCCTCGATCAACGCGATGGTCTACATCCGCGGCAACCACCTCGACTACGACGACTGGGGCGTGCCCGGCTGGAGCTGGGCCGATCTCAAGCCCTACTTCCTGAAGGCGGAGGACAACGAGCGCGGCGCGTCGGAGTGGCACGGCGCCGGCGGCCCCCTGCCCGTCAGCGAGAGCCGCACCGGCAACGTCATGTCGCAGGCCTTCGTGGAGGCGGGCGTCGAGGCCGGCCTGGCCCGCAACCCGGACTTCAACGGCGCCGAGCAGGACGGTGTCGGCATCTACCAGGTCACCCAGCGCGGGGGCCAGCGGGCGAGCACGGCGGTCGCCTACCTGCACCCCGCGATGGAGCGCCCCAACCTCGAGGTGATGCCCTACATGGACGTCCATCGGCTGCTGTTCGAGGGCAACCGTGCGGTCGGCGTCCTGGCCAGCAAGCTGGGCGAGGTCCAGGAGCTGCGAGCCGAGCGCGAGGTGATCCTGTGCGCGGGCGCGTACAACTCGCCGAAGCTGCTGATGCTGTCCGGGATCGGCCCGGCCGAACACCTGCAGATGCGCGAAATCGAGGTCATGCTCGACCAGCCCGCGGTGGGCGAGAACCTGTCCGACCACCCCGCCACACAGGCCGTGTGGACGACCGAGGAGCCCTACAGCCTGCTGCTCGCGCTCGAGCCCGAGGCGCTGCAGGAGTACGAAGCCACGCAGACGGGGGTGTTCGCCTCCAACCTGGCCGAGGCGGGCGGCTTCACGCGCGTCGGCGCCGGCGCGCCCGCGCCCGACATCCAGTTCCACTTCGCCCCCGTGCACATCGTCGACGAGGGCATGAGCGACCCCGAAGCCCACGGCGTGTGGCTGTCGGCCTGCCTGCTGACCGAGCAGAGCCGGGGGACGGTGCGCCTGGCCTCGGCGGACCCGACCGCCAAGCCGCTGATCCACAACAACTTCTACGCCGAGGGCGACGACATGCAGCGCATGATCGACGGCCACCGGCGGTTGCTGGAGATCGCAGGGCAGCCGGCCCTGAAGCCCTACTGCGCCGAGCCGTTCAACGTCCCCGACGGCGACAGCGACGCGGATCTGCGGGCACACGTGGCGCGCACGACGTTCGCCATCTACCACCCGGTCGGCACCTGCCGCATGGGCAGCGACGCGGCGGCGGTGGTCGACGAGGAGCTGCGCGTCAACGGCGTCGAGTCGCTGCGGATCGTGGACGCCTCGGTGATGCCGGTCGTGCCACGCGGGAACACGAACGCCCCGACGATCGCGGTGGCCGAGCGGGCCGCTGAGCTGATCCTGGGCGGCGCCGCGACGGCCGACTCCGCTGCCGCCGGCGCGGCGAGCGGGCACCCCGCCGCCGTTTGAGCAACGCCGATGAGATGCTGCGCACCGCGCGCTCGCGCGCGGCGCAGCTCGCGGCCCCGGGCCTGAGCCCGCGGCCGGGGCGCCAGGTCGCCGTGCTCGCCTGCATGGACACCCGCCTGGACCTGTTCGCGATGTTGGGACTGGTCCCGGGGGACGCGCACATCATCCGCAACGCCGGGGGCCTGGCCACCGACGACGCGATCCGCTCGCTGAGCGCCTCCCAGCGGCTGCTCGGGACCGAGGAGATCGTCGTGGTGATGCACGACGGCTGCGGCCTGAAGGGGGCCTCCGAGGACGACTTCGCCGCCGCCCTGGCCGCCGACGGCGTTCTGCCCAGCTGGCGACTGGGTGCCTTCGAGGACCTCGACGCGACACTGCGCGACAGTCTCGCCCGCCTGCGCGCGAGCCCCGAGCTGAGCCACCGGGACCGCATCCGCGGGTTCGTCTTCAACCCCGAGAGCGGGGCCCTGCGAGAGGTCGCCGATCACCCCGCAGGGCTCGGCAGCTAGGCTGGCCGCGAGCGATGCGTGCGGTCACCTTCCAAGCCCCGGGAGTCGTCACGCTCGAGGACCGTCCCCAGCCCGAGCCGGAGTCCCCCACCGACGCCGTGGTGCGGATCGAGCTCAGCGGCGTGTGCGGATCGGACCTGCACATCTACCACGGGCGCGTCCAGATCGAGCCCGGCTTCACGATCGGACACGAGTACGTCGGCACCGTCGTGGCGGCCGGCGATCAGGTCAAGGGTGTGGCCGTCGGCGACCGCGTGCTGGGCTGCTTCCAGACCGCCGACGGCGACTGCTTCTTCTGCCGCCGCGGCCTGTACCACCGCTGTCAGCACTCGCGCACCTTCGGCCACGGCGCCGCGCTCGGGTCGCTTCAGGGGACCCAGGCCGAGATGGCCCTGATCCCCAATGCCGACCTCGTGTTGCGAAAGGTGCCCGAGGGCATGAAGTCCGAGGTGGCGCTGTTCGCCGGCGACGTGATGGGCACCGGCTTCCACGCGATCGAGGAAAGCGGCATGCGGCCCGGCGACGTGGTTGCGGTGCTGGGACTCGGCCCCGTGGGCCTCTGCGCCGTTCAGGTCGCGCGCGCCACCGGTGCGGCCCACGTGTTCGCGATCGACACCGTCCCCGAGCGACTGGCGGTCGCCGAGTCATTCGGCGCCCAGCCCCTGCACGCCACCGAGCAGGACGTGAAAGCGGCCGTCAACGAGGCGACCGAAGGCCGCGGCGTGGACGTGAGCGTGGACGCGGTCGGAGACCCCCGCGTGCTCGAGAGCGCGATCCGCATCACCCGGGCCTGCGGGGCGATCCAGTGCGTCGGTGTGTACGCCGAGCGCGCGGAGGTGCACCTGGGGCTGCTGTGGCTGAAGGCGCTCACCGTCCGCGGCGGCCAGGCGAACGTGCTCGGTCACGTCGACCGGGTGCTCGCGATGCTGTCCGCCGGAGTGCTCGACCCCTCGCCGCTGGTGACCCACCACATGAGCCTGGAGGACGCGCCCGAGGCCTACGCCGTCTACGACCGTCGCGAGGCGCTGAAGATCGTTCTCGCCCCCTGAGCCTCCCCGTTCGTGCGCCGCGCCGGCCCGATCCCCGTGCTCCTGGTCACCGCCCTGCTCGCCCCGGTGGCCGCGGGTGGCGCCCCCGCCGGATCCCCCACCGGTCGGGTTCCCGGGGGACGGCGCCCGCAGTCGCAAAGCGCGCCCTCGGCGCCGCCCTCCTCCTCCCAGCCCCTGTACCGCATCAGTGGCTGTCGCAGCGTCGGTGGGGTCGCCTACCGCAGCGGCCCGCCGCGGCGGGAGGTGGCGATCGGCTTCGACGACGGCCCCGCACCGGACACCTCCGCGTTCGTGAAGATGCTCGAGGCCGCACACGTGCGGGCGACCTTCTTCATGATCGGCCGCCAGATCAGCGCCGTCTACCGCAGCGTGATGCTGCGCGAGCTGCGCGACGGCGATGTGCTCGGGGACCACACCTTCACCCACCCCGACCTGACGGCGGTCGCGAACGTGCGCGAACAGCTGCAGCGCACGATCGGCGTGATCCGCTCGCTCACCGGCTACACGCCGTGCGTGTTCCGCCCGCCCTACGGGGCCTACGACGCCAACGTGCTGCAGACGGCCCGCTCGCTCGGCCTCGCGACCGTGCTGTGGAACGTGGACCCCACCGACTGGGCCCAGCCCCCGGTCCAGACGATCGTCTCGCGTGTGCTCGAGCAGGTGCAGCCGGGGTCGATCGTCGTCTCCCACGACGGCGGCGGGCCGCGGGCGAACACGCTCGCCGCCTACCCGAAGATCTTCGCGGCCCTGCGCCGCCGGGGCCTGCGGATCGTGACGCTCCCCGAACTGCTCGGCTTCCGTCCCGTGTACGTGCACTGCCTGAAGCTGTGCGACGGGCTCGGCGTGCCCCGCTCGAAGCTGCCGAGGAACGCGATCGTCGCCCAGGCCCCCTGGCCGCCGGCCGGCTCGCAAGCGGCGTTTCAGCTGCTCGCGCCCGTGCCCTGGGGTGCGTAGAATACGGCTCCCGGCAGCTTCGCCGGGGCAGGACAGCAGCATCGAGCGCCCGTAGCTCAGTGGTCAACGGGACTCTTCGGGGTTCCAAAGAGCAGCGGTCTTTCAAGCCGCAGGCCGAGGGTTCGATTCCCTCCGGGCGCATTTTGTGAAGTCTCAGGACATCGGAGACAGATGTCTCGGGAGATCGTAGACAGGCTCAGGCTTGGGTGATCGGCTGGTAGGTGCGGCTGGGGTCGAGCGTGAGCTCGCGTAGGAGCTCGCCGTTTGGGTCGATCACGCGGATCTGCTGGTCGGCGATGAGGAGCTTGATCGCGCGACCTTTGTGGGCTCTGCCGACGCCGATTTTGTAGAGCTTGCTGTCGTAGCGGAGGCTGACCTTGCCGGTCTTGTCGACCTTGTCCTCGCGCACCCTGAAGTGGGTTGTGGCTGAGGCGCCGGCGGGCTTGGCCTTGATGCGGGCGCTGTAGGCCTGTAGCGGTGTGCGACCGCTCAGAGCCCTGTGGGGGCGGATGTCGTTGTAGTAGTGGGCGAAGGTGTCGAGCTGGGTTTGGAGCTCTGTGAGGGGTGGCTCGGCGGGGGTTGCTTTGTCCAGGTAGCGCTTGAGTGTCTGGTGGAGCCTCTCGACCTTCCCGCAGGTCTGGGGGTGGTAGGGGCGTGAGTTCTTGAAGAGCACGCCGAGGCGCTCGAGCTCGGACTCCAGGAGCACCTTGCCCTTGCGGTAGGAGCCGGTGAAGACGGCGCCGTTGTCTGAGAGCAGCGAGTGGGGAAGCCCGTGCAGCTGGGCGGCTTTGTGGAAGCTCGCAACGACGTCTGCGGCTTTGACGCGCTGGTAGGCGTCGGAGCCCAGGAAAAGCCTTGAGTGGTCGTCGATCAGGTTGAGGATCTCGGCCACCGAACCGTCGGCGAGCCGCCAGGCGGTGACGTCTGCCTGCCACATCTCGTTTGGTAGATCGGCTTCGAAGCGGATCCGCGAGCAGTGCGGGCGCTTCTGCGGCTGGGCCTCGATCAGCCCGTGGCGCTTGAGGACCCGCCAGATCGTCGAGACAGAAGGGGAACCGCGGGGAGCTCAGCTACGAGGTGCGCAGCGGATCGTGTGCTGGCGCCGGCGGTCGTGACCGGCGCTCGCCAGCTGCTCGCGCAGCCTCAGGATCGCCTCCTCGACTTCGGGCGCTGAGTCCGCCGGGAGACGACCCGCGGCCGCCTGGGAACGCGGCTCGAGGGCCTCCAGCCCGCCCTCCCGGTAGCGCGGCCAACAGCTTGTAGATCCAGTCTGCGATGGACCCCATGCGCCGCCGCCACCTGGCGGCTACCCGAACGTCCCCTCCAGCACCATGCGCCTCGACCAGATACCGCGCCTTCGGAACACGAGAAGGCCCCTTCATGGGTGTCTCCCCATGTCCGTCACACGTGTCGCCTATCTGCTGAAACCACACACCTCCGGGCGCATTTTCGAGGGCTCGAGCACGCGGCTCGGGCCACGCCCTCACGGGGCAGGCAGGGAGCTCGTCACCGGCCGCGTCCGTGCAGCCGGCGACGAGCTCGGGCGCCTACCTCAGGTCGCTCAGTTGAACGTGATCCAGAAGTTCGACCCCGTTTGTTTCCCGCCGCTGGTGGTCTCGGCGATCACATTGGACCCTGCCGGACACACTTTCGCTTCGACCTCGAGCGGCACGATGCTGGTGTTGGCGCTCACGACGGTGCCACCTGATGGGAACAGGTCGGACATGCCGGTGATGTTGCTGAAGGGCACGCTGACAGTCAGGCAGTAGATGCCTTCCTGCGGCTCGCTGGCCGCCGTCACGTTCTTCGAGTTGGCGGTATCGAGGGGCGCTTTCGATTCGCTGGAGCCGAGGATGCGCGCGAAGGCCACCGCGCTACCGGCCGGGCCCTGCGGGCCGGCTCCGCCCTGGGCGCCCTGGGCGCCCTGGGCGCCCTGCGGACCCTTCGCTCCCCTGTTGCCCTTCAGCTTCTTGAGGATCGAGGGCTTGATCTGTTTGGTCGAGCTGATCAGGTAGTGGTTCGCGGCCATGGCCCCGCCGGTCATCGAGAACACCAGGGCGAGCGTCGCCGCCACGTTGGCGTAGCTCAAGCGTTTGCGCATTGGAAAGCCTCCTGTTTGGGTTGAGCGTGACGCCACCAGCGTCCGCGCGATCGATTCGCCCCTGCCAACGCACCATCCACCCACGCAGCGGGGCAGGGGGTCAGGACCGCGTCAACTGTAAGGACGCCGGCGGACACCCCGGCCCCCTGCGGACGCACGTCCCAGCGACAGCTTGCGGAGCCCCGGTTCGCGACTGGTGGATTCCTGTTCGCGGCGTCGAAGGGAGGCGGCGTGAAACAAAGCTGAGAAGCATGCCCCGACCCCATTGACATTCCGGCGCGGAGTGGCTTTCATATCCCGATCGGGACGAGAGGGCCCGGCCGCCTTTCCGGAAGAACGGCGGCGTTGGAGCAGCGAGGGATGGAAGGACCGGAGGATGCCGAGGTCAAGCAGGAGGCGAGACCGAGTAAATGTTGAGCGTCTTGGCGGCGATGAGCGCCGGACGGGCAGAGGCATGAAGGTTGCGGCGCTATGAGGGCGTCCGCATGCGAGACACAGCGGATGCTGAGGGTCCTGCACGGACGTTGGCCCTACCGCCGCTCTCACTGTCGCCATGACCTTCACTGGCTGGTGCAGGTGCAATCGCGCCGCATCGTCTGCCCGGGCGGGCGCCGACACTCCCAGGCCGGTCTGCTGGCTTACAGCAGGCGGCGTTAGGGGAGTCCAGGGGAGAGAGCGCGGGGGAAGCCCACTCCTACAGGCCCGGAACTGACGGGGGGGCCTGTAGGGGTGGGACGCTCTCAGCGCTGGCGTCGGCGCGGCGGGCGTGCTGGGCGATGGCGTCGATCAGGCGCGGCCAGATCGCACGCGGCAGGTCGTGGCCCATGCCCTTGACCATCATCAGCGAGGCACCGGGGATCGCACGCGCGGTCGCGCGTCCGCCGGAGGGGCCGACGAGCCGGTCCGCGCTGCCGTGGATCACGAGCGTGGGGGCGTGGATGCGATGCAGTTCCTGTGTGCGGTCGCCTGAGGCGATGATGGCCGCCAGCTGACGCCCGGGCCCCCGGGGATCGGGGTCGCGTTCGAAGCTCTCGCGGGCGAGTGTTCTGATCTCCTCCAGATCGCGCGGGAATCCCGGCGAGCCGATCGTGGTGAAGACCTTTTCCATGCGCGCCACGAATGCCTCCTTGCCTTCGGCGGGGCGCCTGAGGAACAGCGGGTACAGCCGCGGCGACGGCTGACCGCTCGTCAATTTGCCGGTCGTCGACATGATCGACACCAGCGAGCGCACCAGCTCCGGCCGGCGGGCTGCGAGGGTCTGGGCGATCATCCCGCCCATCGAGGCGCCGATCACGTGCGCAGGCTCCAGATCGAGCTCCCGCAGCAGCCCGGCCGCGTCCTCGGCCATGTCGGCCAGCGTGTAGTGGGCGGCGCGGCGCGAACGCGTCAGCAGCTGGCGGGCCGTGGGTGGCGCGCCGGGTACGTGGGTCGAGTGCCCGACGTCGCGGTTGTCGAAGCGCACCACGTGAAAGCCGGCGTCGGCGAGCTGGTTACAGAACTCCTCGGGCCAGCCGAGCATCTGCACGGCGAGTCCCATCACCAGCAGGGCCGTCGGCTGCGAAGGGTCGCCGAAGGTCTCATAGGACAGGGTCACCCCCCGCCCCACATCACAGAATTGCTCGTTCACGGCCATGCGACTCTACCGGCCGCGACGCTAGGATCGGAGCGATGGCAGCGACACGCCAATCGAGTGGCGGTCCGGTCGCGGCGCCAGCCGCCCACGAGCAGGAGATCGCGCGGCTCTCGATCGACACCATCCGGGCCCTCTCGATGGACGCCGTCCAGAAGGCCAACGCGGGCCATCCGGGAACGGCAATGGCACTCGCCCCGCTCGGCTATGTGCTGTTCAAGGAGTTCCTGAACGTCAACCCGCAGGATCCCTCCTGGCCGGACCGCGACCGCTTCGTGCTCAGCGCCGGCCACGCGTGCATCCTGCAGTACTCGCTCAACCACCTGTGCGGCTGGGATCTGGGGCTGGAGGACCTGCAGCAGTTCCGCCAGTGGGGCTCGCGTACGCCGGGCCATCCGGAGCGCGGGCACGTACCCGGCGTCGAGATCACGACCGGGCCGCTCGGGCAGGGCGTCGCCAACGCGGTCGGGATGGCGATGGCCGAGCGCTTCCTCGGCGAGCGCTTCAACCGCCCCAAAGACGAGGTCGTCGATCACCTCACCTGGGTGATCTGCTCCGACGGGGACATGATGGAGGGGGTCAGCCAGGAAGCCGCTTCGATCGCGGGCAACTTCGCGCTCGGGAAGCTGACCGTCTGCTACGACGAAAACCACATCACGATCGACGGCACCACCTCGCTGTCCTTCGACGGCGAGAACCACGCCGCGCGCATGGCCGACGACGGCTGGCACGTGCAGCGGGTGGCGGACTCCGAGGACCTCGACGCCCTCCATGACGCGCTGCTGGCGGCCCGCGAGGAAACCGAGCGCCCGTCCTTCATCGCGATCCGCTCGCACATCGCCTACCCGGCGCCCCATGCCGTCGACACCGCCAAGTCACACGGTGCGCCCCTGGGCGAGGAGGAGGTCGCGGCCACCAAGCGGGCGATGGGCTTCGATCCGGACGCCCACTTCGAGGTGGACCAGCGCGTGTACGAGCACATGTCGCTACGCGAGCAGGGCGCCGCCGCCCAGCGGGAGTGGAACGAGCACTTCGAGCGCTGGCGTGGAGCACATCCGGAGATGGCCGAGGACTGGGACAGGGCCTGGTCGGGACGTCTGCGCGACGGCTGGCAGCAGGCGCTGCCGAGCTTCCCCGCCGGCGAACAGCTGGCCACCCGTGCCGCCGGCCAGAAGACGATGGCGGCCTTCTCGCGCTTCGCGCCGACGATGATGGGCGGTGCCGCGGACCTCGTGGAGTCCACCAAGACGGTGTTCGAGGGCGCGGGCCAGTTCGGCGCCGTCCACGCCGGGCGCAACGTTCCCTTCGGGATCCGCGAGCACGCGATGGGCTCGATCGTCAACGGCACCGCCGCCCACGGCGGGATCGTCAAACCGTACGGCTCGACGTTCCTGATCTTCTCCGACTACATGCGCGCGGCCGTGCGCCTGTCGGCGCTGATGGAGATCCCGGTGGCCTGGGTGTGGACCCACGACTCGATCGGGCTCGGCGAGGACGGCCCCACGCACCAGCCGGTCGAGCACTACGCGGCACTGCGCGCGATCCCCTTCCTGTGGGTGATCCGCCCGGCCGACGCCAACGAGACCGCCGTCGCCTGGCGGGTGGCGCTGGAACGCCACGACGGACCGGTGGCGCTGCTGCTCTCGCGCCAGGGGATCCCGGTGCTCGACCGCTCCCGCACGGGGTCGGCCGACGGGCTGCAGCGGGGCGCCTACGTGCTGTGGGACTCGCCCGCGACCGACGGCGCGGCCGGCACGCCGGAGCTGATCCTGATCTCGACCGGGGCGGAGGTCACTCAGACGCTGAGCGCCGCCGAAGAGATCGCCGCCGAGGGCCGGCGCGTGCGCGTCGTGTCGATGCCCTGCATGGAGCTCTTCGAAGCCGAGTCGCAGGAGTACCGCGAGCAGGTGCTGCCGGCGGCCTGCACCGCACGGCTGGCGATCGAGCCGGGCGCGAGCATGAGCTGGTGGCGGTGGGTGGGAACGCACGGGGACGTGCTCGGGCTCGACCGCTTCGGCGCTTCGGCGCCGGGTACCACCGTTCTGGAGAAGCTCGGCTTCGGAGTCCCTCACATCGCCGAACGCGCGCGGGCGCTGCTCGCGCGGGACACCAACTGAAGGAGGCATCCAGATGCCCAGCCCCAGCGACGGCCCACTGCAACGACTGAGCGCCCTCGGGCAGAGCGTGTGGCTCGACTTCCTCTCCCGGGAGATCATCCGCGGCGGGCACCTGCAGGAGCTGATCGACGACTACGCCGTCGTGGGTGCGACCTCCAACCCGTCCATCTTCCAGAAGGCGATGAGCGCCGGCGACGCATACGACGAGCAGATCCACGAGCTCGCCGACCGCGGCTGCGACGCCGGCGAGACCTTCTGGGCACTGGCCGAAGAGGACATACGCGAGGCGTGCGACGTGTTCCGCGGTGTGTGGGACCGGGGCGTCGGCCGCGACGGCTACGTCTCGATCGAGGTCGACCCGCGTCTGGCGTACGACTCCCTGGAGACGTACCGCGAGGCGATCCGCCTGCACGAGGCGATCGACCGTCCCAACCTGCTCGTGAAGATCCCCGCCACCAAGCCGGGCCTGGGGGCGATCGAGGACGTGATCGCCAAGGGACGCTCGGTCAACATCACTTTGATCTTCTCCCTGCGCCGCTACGCGGAGGTGGCCGAGTGCTACCTGCGCGGCCTCGAGCGGCTCGTATCCGAGGGGGGCGACCCGACGAAGGTGGCCTCGGTCGCGAGCTTCTTCGTCTCGCGCATCGACACCGAGGCCGACCGGCGGCTGACGGAGTTGGGCGCCGAGGAGCGCCTGCAGGGCAAGCTCGCGATCGCCAACGCCCGGCTCGCCTACGCCCACTACCTGGAGAGCTTCACCGGGCCTCGCTGGGAGTACCTGGCCTCCAAGGGCGCCACCCCCCAGCGCGTGCTGTGGGCGTCCACCTCGACCAAGAACCCCGCCTACCCGGACACGCTGTACGTCGACGAGCTGATCGGCCCGGACACGGTCAACACGATGCCCGAGGAGACGATCATGGCCTTCCAGGATCACGGCCGGCCCCAGTCGCGCCTGCAGAGCGGCCTGCCCGAGGCCCAGCGGGTGTTCACCGAGCTGAAGGACGCGGGCGTGGATTACGAGGACGTCACCGACACGCTCGAGCGCGAGGGCGTTGAAAAATTCGCGGACGCCTTCGACGATCTGATCGGCTCGCTGCAGGCCAAGCGCGAGGCGCTGGCCGTCGCCTGAGGCCCTGCCGACGCCTGCTGTGGCGAGCGCTGGCGCCCTGCGTGGCGCCCGGTCAGACGGGGGGCCTACAGGCGGGCCGTGTCGCGGATGTAGACGCGGCGCGCCAGCAACGTCAGGGCGACCGTCCAGCCGAGCACCACGAGCCATCCCTGCGCGTCCCAGGCTTTGCCCCCGAGCGCCACGTGGCTGGCCTGCACCAGCCAGTAGGAGGGGATGTACCGGGCGATCGAATACAGCACGCCGCCCGAGGTGAGCGGGAACCAGGTGCCCCCCACGAACGCCAGCAGGGCGACCCCTCCGCCGAGCGCGGGACCGATCGAGTCGGGCGTCAGCAGGTGTCCCAGTGTGATCCCCGCCGCCGCGAAGGGCGCCAGGCCGATCAGGATCAGGACCGTCATCTTCAGCCACTCTTCGGCCGGCAGATCGACTCCGAGCGAAGCGCCGCATATGTACAGCACGGCCATGCTCAGCAGCGCCATCATGTAGGCCGTCAGCACCTTCGCGCGGAAGTAAGCCCGCGGTGACAGGGGGCTGATCCGCAGCTGCCGGGTCCAGCCCGCCGCCCGCTCGGTCGCGATCCGCGCGCCGCTGGAGAGCATCGCGCTCATCGTCCCGAACGCGACCATGCCGACCATGTAGTAGAGGGGAGCGGAGATGCCGCTGCCGAGGAGGTTGTGGTTCGAGCGCTGCGGTCCCGCGATCAGGAAGTACAGGATCACGGGGAAGCCCAGCGAGAGAATGAAGAAGCGGCGGTTGCGCAGCGTCCGCTTGAACTCGAAGCGGGTGTACGGGAGGGCGCTCACGACGCTCCCGTGGCCGCTGGCAGGGCGCTCACGAGGACTCCGTGGCGGTCAGCTCGAGGAAGGCCTCCTCCAGCCCGGCGGCGGCGATCTCGATGTCGCGCGCCTGCGGAAAGCGCTCCAGCAGCGCCCGGATGGCGAGGTCGGAGTCCGAGCAGCTCAGGATGATCGCCCTCCCGTGGCGGTCGGCGCCGCTGACTCCGGGCAGCTCGGCGAGCTCGCTCAGCTCCGCCTCCGGCAGGGTCGCCCGGATCGTGCGCGCCCCGACCATCGCCTTGATCTCGGTGGTCGGGCCGTCCGCCACGATCTTGCCCGCGGCCATCAGCACCGCGCGGTCGGCGTAGGCGTCGGCCTCCTCGAGGTAGTGGGTGGCGAACAGGATCGTCTTGCCGCGCGAGGCCAGCTCGCGCATCGTCCCCCAGAAGGAGCGCCGCCCCTCCACGTCCATCGCCACCGTCGGCTCGTCGAGCACCAGCAGTCGCGGGTTGCTGACCAGCGCCACGGCGAAGCGCACGCGCTGGGTCTGTCCTCCCGACAGCTTCTGCGTGCGCTGTGAGGCGGTCTCCTCCAGGCCCGTCAGTCGCAGCGCGTCGGCGACCTCGAGCGGGTCGGGGTACAGCGAGGCGACCATCGCGATCAGCTCGCGCACCGACAGGTCGCGGATCAGGCCCCCGCTCTGGAGCATCGCCCCGACGAGCCCGCCGTCGATCGCCGCCGCCGGGGAGCCGCCGAACACCGACACGGCGCCCCCGTCCGGGCGCGAGAGGCCGAGGATCATGTCGATCGTGGTCGACTTGCCGGCTCCGTTGGGTCCCAGCAGCGCGACGGTTTCACCGGCCGCCACGTCGAGGTCGATGCCGCGGACGGCTTCGATCGATCCGTAGCTCTTGCTCAGCGTGCGGGCTTCGATGGCGGCGGACATCTGCATCTGTCTACCCGCCACATGCAAGCAGCTCAAGGCGGCGGATCTGCGACTACAGGTAGGGGTTGGGCACCAGGACCCTGATCGTCAGGGGGCCCGAGGGGAAGGCTTCGGCCGCGATCGTGAAGACCGTGTATTCGTGTCCCTGGTAGGTGTAGGGGCCGCGCGCCGGGATCGGGGAGGTGACCGCGCCGAGGCTGTTCTTGACCACCTGCCCGCCGGCGCTCATCACGACGTGCACGCCGGCCAGACGCTCGGCCAGGCGCTTGTAGCCCTCGTCGTCCTGGATCGAGAGCTCCAGTTCGCCGATCTGGCGGCCGTTCATCGTCAGTGGTGCCCGCAGGGGGGCGAGCACGTAGGGCCCGCCGACGTCGGCCAGCAGCGCCCCCCCGGTTCTCACCCTCAGCCGCACCACGTGCTTGTGCAGGAGCACGTCGATCGCCTTGCGGGCCGCTTCCGGGTCGCGCTTGGCGACCGCTTCCTGCAGCGGCTTATAGGCCTGGACGCGCTGGACCTGCAGGCGCGCCCGCGGGCCGGACTCGCCCTTGTAGATCAACATCGCGACGCCCTGCAGCGTCCGGGCCACGGTTTCTTCCCGGGTCGTGCCGCACAGCGGCGGCAGCGAGCGCCTGGTGCGGAAGACCTCGACCGTGGCCGTCCCCGACGGAAAGGCCTGGACGGGGAAGGCCACGTACTCGTAGTGCACGCCGCCGCTGGTGAGCTCCCCCACGCCGTGCAGTTCGCGACCGCCCAGCGTCGGGTTCCCCGCCCGCACCTCGCCCCCGGCGCGCACCGACACCTGACCCTGGGTGATGCCCTTCGCCTCGCTGACGAAGGTGTGGTCGCTGAAGAGGGTCGTCAGGTAGCTGCCGATCAGCGTTCCGTGGGAGTCGGCGAGCTTGCCCTGCAGCGGTGCCATCGCCGGTTCTCCGACGCTCGCAAGCACGCGTCCGTTGCGCACCACGAGCAGGTCGGTCATGTGTTTGGTCGCCAGCAGCCGGGACGCGGCCGCGTGCGCCGCCGACGCGTCGCCGTGTTCGACGGCTTCGTGCAGCGGTACGTTGCGTTTGATCAGGTCCCTCGCGGCCAGCACTTCTTCGCTTGAGACGCCCTCGTTGTAGATCCGCTGTAGCACCCGCCCGAGCGTCGTCAGCACGACCGCGGGACAGTCACCCCCCGGTGGCGGCGGGATCGGTCTCAGCAGCGAGGCCGGAACGGCGGCCGGCGCCGGGGAGCCCGCGGCGGCGTCTTGGGAGCCGCTCGACCCGCACGCGCTCAGCGCGGCGAGCATTCCCGCGATGGCCACGAGTGTCACCCCCGTACGCGCGCTCGCCACGACGCCGAAGACTGTAGCCCGCCAGTGGGCGGGAGGGCGCCGCTTCGGATAACGTCGCCGCCGTGCCCACGGTCCTGATCACAGGCGCCTCCAGCGGGATCGGCCGCGCCAGCGCGCTGCGCCTGTCCCGGGCGGGGTGGAGGGTGCTGGCCGGGGTCCGCACGCAGCAGGCCGGCGAGCAGCTGGCCGCGGAGAACCCGGGTGGGCGCATCGAGCCGCTGCTGCTCGACGTCAGGAGCGACACGCAGATCGACGCCGCCAGGGCGCTCGTGGAGGCCGACGGCGCCGGGCGCCTGGATGCGCTCGTCAACAACGCCGGGGTCGGCGCCGGAGGCCCGATGGAGGTTCTCCCCAGCGACGAGCTGCGCAGCCAGTTCGAGGTCAACGTCTTCGGCCCGATGGCGCTCACGAGGGCGCTGCTGCCGGCGCTGCGGCGGGCGCGGGGGAGGCTCGTGTTCGTCTCCTCGATCGGGGGCAAAGTGGTGATGCCCTACACGGCGCCCTACGGTGCCTCCAAGCACGCCATCGAGGCGATCGCCGACTCGCTGCGGATCGAGTTGGCGGGCTCGCACGTCCAGGTCGCGCTGGTCGAGCCCGGCTCGGTGTCGACGCCGATCTGGGACAAGAGCCGCGAGGAGGCCTCCCGGCTGCAGATCCCGCCCGAGCTCGAGCCCGTGTACGGAGAAGTGGTCGAGAAGATGGGCCGCGTGCTCGAGGAGACCGCCAAGCGGGGCATCTCCCCGGACGCCGTGGCCGCCGTGATCGAGCGCGCGCTGGGCTCGCGACGGATGAAGGCCCGCTACCTCGTCGGCCGCGACGCGCGCATGATGCTGACCTTCCGGCGGCTGCTACCGGACCTGTGGTTCGACCGCATGATCCGCCGCGGAACGGGCCTGTAGACGGGCGGGCCGCCGCCGCTCAGGACCCTGCCGGCGGCGAGTAGACCGCCAGCCAGGCGAACAGGCTGGTGGTGGCGGCCTGCGTCTGCAGCATCCCGGGCAGGGCGTACTTCGTGGGCAGCACTTCGCCGTTCCAGGACAGCAGGTAGAGGCCTTCGCCGTTGAGCGACCGCGTCTGCGCGTCGCGGGCGTTGTCGGCCGCGAGCTCGTACAGCGTGCGGTCGCCGTCGAGGCCATACACGGCCAGCATCCACTGCAGGTAGATCGCGTCGTACTGGGGCGAGAAGTCCAGCAGGTAGCCGAAGCGGGTGAGCGAGGTGTGCGTCAGCTGCGCGGCTCGTTCGCACAGCGCCGCCGAGCCCTGTAGCCGGCAGAGGAGTTCCTGCGCGTAGATCAGGGGGGCCTCGATGTAGTCGATCGGGGTGGCGTCGATGTTGCTGCCCGCATACAGCCCGTTGGCCGGGCTGAAGCCGGTGGTGTTGGCCCAGGCGAGGTACTTCTCGGCCTGCGCGAGGGCGAAGCTGGAGTGCGTGTCGGCATACAGCAGGGTCGCCAGCAGGGTGCCCGAGGCGAGCGCCTCGCCGGCCTTGTACGGGTGGTGCGTGTTCCACCAGATCCCGCCGCCATTGGGGTCCCATCCGACCGCCGCGATGTAGCGCAGCGCCCGTTCGGCGTCGCGCAGGTAGCGCCGTGCGCCGGTGGCGCGGTATGCGTTCACGAACGCGAGCCCCCACCAGCCGTTGTCGTCGAACCAGGTCTCCGTGTCGGCTTCGCGATCGCCGGGGTAGGGGGAATAGCCCGGCCGTGGACGCAGGCCGTGGTTGAGATAGCGCTCGGCCCCGGCGGCGAAGCTCCGCACCGCCGCCAGGTCGTGCGCGCTCGGCTGGGCGATCGCGATCGCGTCGATCGACTCGAACAGCGGCACGATGTCCCAGATCGTGGCCAGGGGGTAGCGTTCGCGGTCTCCCAGGCGTGCGTCGTACCAGTGCCGGTGAGCGTCGCGGAAACGCTGCTTGGCCCGGGCGACCCCGGCCTCCGCGAGCGCCAGATACCGCATCTGGGCCGCGCTCAGTTGCGGAGCCGTGGGGGCTGTCGCGGACGCGGCGGGAGCACCGGCGGCGGCCGCCCTACCCACGCCGGCGGCGGCCGATAGGACCAGCAGTGCGCACGCCAGCCAGAGCGTGCACCACGCGCTACCAGGAGCTCTGGTCGGCCTGGCCATCAGCGGTTCTAACCCGTAGGGGGGTGGATCGTCGCGGTACCCTCAGCGCCGGTGAACGCCACGGAGACGCAGACGCAGACGAAGTACGCAGGAACGCCCGCTCCGCCCTCCGAACGCCGCGCCTGGCTGCTCGCGGGCGGACTCGTGCTGCTTGGCCTGCTGGCCCTCGTGTTGGCCCTCAGCGGCGTGCTGGAAGGCTCTCACGCAGCGCCCCCGCCGATCGTGGTGAAGGTGGCCACTCCCGCGCCGGCGCCGGCGGGCACGGCCGCGGCCAACGCCTCCGGCACCGCCCCCAGCGGTGGGCAGGCGAGGACCGCCGCACACGGGGCGATCGTGCAGCAGCCCTCTGCCGGCGAGCAGGCCCAGGACACGCGCCGCTTTGCCGCGCTGACGCGCGTGCACATCTCCCGCCGCTGGATGGAAGGCTTCTACCCGATCTACGCCACGGCCCAGTCCACCTTCGCGGTCAACTGGCTGCTGCTGGCCTCGATCCACCTGCAGGAGAGCGCCTTCTCGACGGCCCCCGGGATCTACCACGGGCTCAACTTCGCGCACTGCTGCGCGGGGCCGATGCAGTTCAACGTCACCAATGGGCCAGTGAGCACGTGGGATCTGATGCGCGACTCCTACCGCTACGGGCGCCGGCCCGCCGGCTACGACCACCGCACGGCCAAGCACCCCTCGGTATACGACGACTTCGACTCGATCATGGCGGCCGCCCACCTTTTGTCCACCGACGGCGCCGGCTACGCGCTGGAAGGCGCGGCCTGGGACGCGGCCTACGACTACTACGGGCACGACGCCACCGGCGTGCTCTACGCAGACCAGGTGCTGGCCCGCGCGATCGGCTGGTCCCAGCACGGCTTCTGCATCAACTGCGGCCTCGACGAAGGGCTCGTCCAGGCCGTCGACGGCGCCTACGGCGCTCCGGTACTGGCGGCGCTGATACGCGAAGAACAGGCCCATCGCACCGCAGCCGCCAAGCGCGCCGGCGCCAGGGCGCGGCGCCGGGCCCGTGCCCGTACGCCCCGCCGGACGGGCACTCGCGCGAGGGGCCACGCGTCGGCGAGCGCCCCGGCGGTCGGCTGAAGCTATGCGGCCTGGGGTGAGCTGAGCAGCTCGCCGGCGACGCGGTCGGTTGCGCCCCCGGTCCCGCCGAGCAGCCGCCGTGAGAGCTGCGCGCGGCGGAAGTACAGCGGCGCGTCGTGCTCCCAGGTGGCACCGATCCCGCCGTGGACGGAGATCATCGTGCGCGAGGCCACATCCAGCGCCCGTCCGCCCACCGAACGCGCGGCGCTGGCGGCGAGCGGGAACTCGCCCGGAGCCCCCCGCCGCGCCCAGCCGGCGTAGTAGAGCAGCGAGCGCCCGTTGTCGAGCTGGCGCAGGACCTCGGTGAGCCCGTGCTTGACGGCCTGGTAGGAGCCGATCGCGCGCCCGAATGTGAACCGCTCCTTGGCGTAGGCGACGCTCACGTCGAGCGCGGTTTCGACGCTGCCGAGCGACTCGGCCGCGAGCAGCGCCTGGGACAGGTACCAGGCCGCAGCGAGCGACTCCTCGGAGATCTCGAGCGCCGTCGCCGGTGCCGAGGAGAGGCTGACGTGGGCCAGCGACCGGGTCGAGTCGTAGCGCTCCACGGGGTCGATCGTGACTCCCTTGGCACCCGCCTCGATGGCCACGCCCACCGGCTTGCCCTCGCGCAGCGCGACGCCCACCAGCAGGTCCGCCCCCGGCGCGTCCGGGACGAAGGCGAGCTCGCCGCTCACCAGCAGCTGGCCGTCCTGCTCGCTGGCCTGTGGCGCGGGTGCCCGCTTGAGGCCATGGCGCGGGTCGGCCGTCCACTCGGCATGCAGGTCCTCGGGCGGGCTCACCGGCAGGTAGGCGGCCCGGCGCTCGCCGCTGGCGAGCTCTGAGAGCATCGGCGCGCCCGCGCCGGCGTCGTTGAGGATCGCGCTCGCCGGCAGGTGCCCGAGCAGGTTGATGGCGGCGAGCACGCGCCCGCACTCGCCCATCACCAGCATCGCGTCGAAGGCGTCGAGGCCTGCTCCGCCGTGAGCCTCGTCGATCAGCAGCCCGGGCCAGCCGGCCTGCTTCGCGGTCGGCCACAGGTCCGGCAGCGCCGACTCCTCGCCGTCGAGCGCCTCGCGCGCGGCTTCGAGGGTCTTGAAGCGCGAGAGTGCCCCGCGGGCGGCCTCGCGCAGGAATTCCTGCTCGTCCGAGAGTGCCAGGTTCATGCCGGCGCCCCTTCCTTGGAGCGCAGCTCCGAGAACGGGATCCCCTTGTCCAGCCGCGGCTCGGGAGGCAGGCCGAGGACCCGCTCGCCAACGGTGTTGCGCAGGATCTCTTCGGTGCCGCCGGCCGACTTCAGGCCGGGCAGGAACGAGATCATGTAGGCCCACTCGCTCTCCTCGCCGAGGGCGTCCGGGCCGAGTACGTCGCCGATCAGGTCGCCCGCCTCGATCGCGCCTTTGACGATCGTGACCTTCGCGAGGCCCGCCTCGGGGCCCGGGATCTGGCCTTTCTGCAGGGCGGTCAGCGTGCGGTAGCCGGTGAAGCGGACCGCCATCAGCTCGCTGGCGATCTCGCCGAAGCGGTGGCGGATCTCGGGGTCGCGCCGGGCCTCAGGGTCGGCCGCGAGCGCGGCGGCGAAGCGCGTCGAGCTGTAGCCCATCCCCTCGCTGCCGAGGCCGATCGTGACACGCTCGAACATCAGCGTGGTGAGCGCGGTGCCCCAGCCGTTGCCGACCCCGCCGACGACTGCGCCCTCGTCGAGTGCCACGTCGTCGAAGAAGACCTCGTTGAACTCGGCCTCACCGGAGATCTGACGCAGGCCCCGAACCGTGACGCCCTCGGCGTCGATCGGCACGATGAACATCGTCAGCCCCTTGTGCTTGGGCACGTCGGCGTCGGTGCGGGCGAGCAGCAGCCCGTAGGAGGCGAACTGGGCATTGGTGGTCCACACCTTCTGCCCCGACAGCCGCCAGCTGCCGTCCTCCTGCTGGCGTGCGCGTGCCTGCACGGCCGCCAGGTCGGAGCCCGCCGCGGGCTCGGAGAAGAGCTGACACCAGACCTCGTCGCCGTGGAGCATCGGGCCGAGGTAACGCGACTTCTGCTCCTCGCTGCCGTGGGCGATGATCGTCGGACCGAGCATCCCGATCCCGATCGCGTCGAGGATTCCGGGGACCTTCGCGCGGCCGATCTCCTGGTTGCAGACGACCTGCTCGATCGGTCCGAGGCCCTGGCCGCCGTACTCCTTGGGCCACGTCACACCGGCCAGCCCTCCCTCGGCAAGCTTGCCCTGCCAGGTCCGGCGGGCGGCGATGTAGCGGTCCTCGTCCTCCTCGCTCGCACCGGCCGGGGAACGCACCGGCGGGGCTTCGGAGGCGTGTGCTTCGAGCCAGCTGCGCACCTGGGCGCGGTACGCGGCCTGCTCGGGTGTGTCGTCCAGGTCCACGGCTTCTCCTTTGGCTGATTGACCAGTCAATCTGGCCGTGAACAACGGTACTCCACCAGGCTGGCATTCGTCGCAAGGCCCGGCCGGGCCTGGACGCTCAGGCGCCCCGGCGTAGCGGCGTCAGGCGCCCGCGGGGAGGAGTGTCGGGCGTACGCCGCCGAGGGGTGTCAGGCGCCCGGAGGGAATTCCGTTTCGGACACGGGCGGGAGGTGGTAGACGTCCTCGAAGCCCCGGTTGAGCAACGCCCGGGCCTGGCGGCCGGGTTCGGTGGAGTGCAGGACCACGACCCCGAGGCGCACGCCGTGGCGCTCGGCCGTGCCGACCAGGCAGCGGCCCGCGGCTTCGGTGAAGCCCGTCTTCATGCCGGTGGTGCCCGGATAGTGGTAGATCAGCAGCGGGTTGTTGTTGTAGAGGAACAGCTTGCCGCCCTTGATCGGGAACGGAAGCGCCGCCGAGAGCGTGCGTGTGACCCGCGCGATGCGGGGCTGCATCAGGTCCTCGCGGGCGAGCATCGCCAGGTCCGCGGCGCAGGAGTAGTTGCCGTGGTCGTAGTAGCCCGACGGCGAGGAGTAGCGCGTGCAGCCCATCCCGAGGTCCGCCGCCTCGGTGTTCATCAGATGCACGAACGTGCTCACGCGGTGAGCCACGTGTTCGGACAGGGCGACGGCCGCGTCGTTGCCCGAGGGCAGCAGCAGCCCGTACAGCAGGGTCTCCAGGCGGATGTGGTGCCCGACCGGGAGGACGCCCACCTTCGACCCGGGCATGTCCGCCGCCCGCCTGGTGATCAGCACCGGTTCATCCGGCGTGGAGTGCTTCACGATCAGCAGCGCCGTCATCATCTTGGTGAGGCTCGCGATGCGCACCTTCTCGAGCGGGTCGCGCTGCCACAGCACCTGGCCGGTCTTCAGGTTGAACAGCAGCCCGGAGCGGGGCGGCCGGGCGAAGGCGACGTGGACGGGGTCCAGCAGCGGCGAGCTCAGGCCGCTCAGGGCGACCGCGGGCGTGGCCAGGGGGAGCCCGTCGGCGGACAGCTTGGCCGGCTGGGGGGCCGCGGCGTGATGGTTCGATGCGCGCTGGGCCCCGCGCGGTTCGCTGCTTGCGCCCACGAAGGCCACGCCCAGCAGCACCACCACCACGACGACCGTTGCGGCCGCGGCGGCCAGGAACGCCCGGCGGCGACGGCGTCGGCGCTGGGCGAGCAGCCTTCGCTCGCGCGACCGGCCCAGCTCGGTGAACAGAGGGCTGCTCATCCCCTGGGAGGATTGCGCAGGGCGCCGATGGCGCCAACTCCTAGCAGTACGAGAACGACCACCGACACCAGGGTGGCGAGCGTAACGCCCTGTTCGGCCGCCGCGGCGATGGTCAGGGCGGCGAAGCCGACCACGAACAGCACCACGACGGCCAACACCAGCGAGCGGGTCATGCGGGTTTGATGGGGCTCGCGCGGCTCGGTGCCGTTAGAGCCCGAACCGTCCTCGATGGCCGCGCATGACGAGCAGGCGGATCACCAGCAACCCGAACAGGAAGCCGCCGACGTGGGCGAAGTAGGCAACCCCTTCGCTGCCGCCGAGCGGTGTCGCGGTGCCGGCGAGGCCGAACAGCAGCTGCAGCACGAACCAGAAGGCGAGCAGCCCGACGGCCGGGACCTCCACGAGCGTGAAGAAGAACACGATGAAGACGATGGTGATGATGCGGGCACGGGGATACATGAGTATGTAACCCCCGAGGACGGCCGCAATCGCGCCCGAGGCGCCGATCGTTGGGCTGGTCGAGTCCGGGGACACGAGTATCTGGGCGCCGAGCGCCACCAGCCCACCCAGCAGGTAGAACGCCAGGAAGCGCAGGCGGCCGATCCTGTCCTCCACGCTCGGCCCGAAGACCCCGAGGAACACCATGTTCCCGAGGATGTGCAGGAAGCTGCCGTGCACGAACATCGAGCTGAAGGCGGTCACCCACGTGGCCGGTTGAGAGCCCGGGCTGCCCACAACCCCCGCCTGCCCCTGACAGGCGACCGCTCCTTCTCCGGAGGGGAGGGACACGAGCGCGCAGTGGTCGCCCGGGTGGGTGAACTCGTAGGGGATGGCCCCGTAGCGGACCGCGACCTTGTCGGAGGGCCCGCTGAAGAAGTGACCGCCGTGGCGGATCTCCAGCAGGTAGACGACCACGTTGACGGCGATCAGGCACACGGTCACGAGCGGGAACCGCGCGAGCGGGATGTTGTCCTTGAGCGGGAACAGCTTCCTCGCCCTCCGCGTGGCTCGGCCCGGGCGGGAGCCCGGGGCTAACGTCCGCGGGTGTTCGCCGGCGCGGTCAGCCCGACGTGCTCGTCGGCGTGGTAGGAGGAGCGCACGAGAGGGCCCGCGGCGACGTGGCGGAAGCCGAGCGCCAGCGCGTCCCGTTCCAGCCGCGCGAACTCGTCCGGATGCCAGTAGCGGACTACCGGGAGGTGCTGCTCGGACGGGCGCAGGTACTGGCCCACGGTGAGCACCTCGACGCCGCTCTCCCGCAACGTCCCGAACGCGTCGAGCAACTCCTCGTGGGTCTCCCCGAGCCCGACCATCAGCCCCGACTTGGTGATGACCTCGCCCTCTCCCAGCTCCCCGGCCAGCCGCAGCACGCGGCAGGAGCGGGTGAACTCCGAGCCCCGCCGTGCGAGCGGGTACAGCCGGGGCACGACCTCGACGTTGTGGTTGAAGACGTCGGGGCGCTCGGCGATCACCTTCGCCAACGGCATCTCCTGGCCCTGGAAATCGGGGGTCAGGACCTCGACCAGGCACCCCGGAGCCTGCCTTCGGACCTGGCGGATCACGCCGACGAAGGCGCCGGCGCCCTTGTCCGGCAGGTCGTCCCGGTCGACCGACGTGATGACGGCGTGGCGCAGGCCCATGCGCGCGATCGCGCGCGCCACGCGCGCCGGCTCGAGCGGGTCGTTCCAGGTCGGCCTGCCGGTCTTGACGTTGCAGAATCCGCACCGGCGGGTGCAGGTGTCGCCGAGGATCATGAAGGTGGCCGTGCCCCGTTCCCAGCACTCCCCGACGTTCGGGCAGGCGGCCTCCTGGCAGACGGTGTGGAGGCCCTCCGCGCGGATCAGCTCGCCGAGCCGCCGGTAGCCCTCCCCTCCGGGAGCCGGCACTTTGAACCACGGCGGCTTGCGCTCGCGCAGCGGGCGCACCTCGGACCCCAGAACGCGCACCACGTCCATCCCGCCGGGATTCGCCCGCGAGCGGGTCGCGCTCACGCCGCCACCGCCGGATGCCGAAGCTGCTCGGCCGTGAGGGACCTGGGGGCTCGCTCGAAGACCTCGCAGAGGCCGTCCAGCAACAATCCCCGGAAGGCCTCGACCGAGGGGGAGCCGGGCCCGAGCTCTCGCTGCAGCGAGGTCATCTGCACTCCCTGCAGACCGCACGGGGTGATCCAGCTGAACGGCTCGAGGTCGTTGCCGACGTTGACGGCGAGGCCGTGCGTGGTGACGCCGCGCTGGACGTGCACGCCGATCGAGGCGACCTTGCGGTCCTGCACCCACACCCCGGTGAAGTCGGGACCGTCCTGCGCACGCCCGTGGGCGGCGAGGCCGGCGCGGGAGAGCGCAACCACGATCGCGTCCTCCAGCGCCCGCACGTAGGCGACCACGTCGGCGACGGCGAAGATCGGATAGGCGACCAGCTGGCCGGGCCCGTGGTAGGTGACGCGCCCGCCGCGGTCACTCTCGTGCACCTCGATGCCGCGCGCCCGCAGCTGCTCCGGCCCCAACGGAAGCTCCGCCGGCTGCGCCCGGCGCCCCAGCGTGTACACGGGGGAGTGCTCGAGCAGCAGCACACTGTCGGGCACCTCGCCCGTCTGACGCCGGGCCCGAACCTCCTCCTGCAGGGCGAGCGCCTCGCGGTAGCCGACCGTCCCCAGGTCGTAGACCCACAGCTCCTCGGGGGATCGGTCCGGAATGCTCATTCGCCCTTTCCAGAGCAGCCTAGCTACAGCGTCAGCGAGGTCGGAGCCTGCAGCAGCTCGCGGATGCGGGCCAGGAAGATCGCGGCGTCGGCCCCGTAGAGGATGCGGTGGTCGCAGGCGAGCGTGAGGGTGAGCGTGTTGCGGGCGCGCAGCTCCTCGCCCTCGGCCACCGCGCGCGGCTGCAGCTCGCCGACCGACAGGATCGCCGCCTGGGGCGGGTTGATGATCGCGGTGAAGCTGCGGATGCCGTACATCCCGAGATTCGAAACGGTGAAGGTGCCTCCGCCGAGCTCCGGCGGAGTGATCGTGCCGTCGCGCACCCGCGCCACCAGCGCGTGTGCCTCCCTTGCGATCTCGCCCAGCGACTTCTCGTCCGCGTCGAACACGGTCGGCACGACCAGTGCCTCGTGGGCGGCGACGGCGATGCCGACGTTGACCCGCGAATGCAGCTGGACCTGCCCGTCGCGGTAGCTCCCGTTGGCGCGCGGGTGCTCCCGCAGCGCCAGGGCCGCCGCCTTGACGATCATGTCGTTGTAGGTCGGGACGCCCGCGTGGCCGCCGTCCGAGCTCGCCGGCGCGAGTCGCTTCAGCTCAGAGCGCAGGGCCACGCACGCCTCCATGTCCACGTCGATCTGCAGCGAGAAGTCGGGGATCGTCGCCTTCGACTCCGCCATCCGCCGGGCGATCGTCGCCTGGGTCCGGTTGAGCTTCACGACGGTCGTCTCTCCCTTCGCCGTTGACACCCCCTCGAGCACGGCGGCCTGGCCACCCTGGGCCTCGCTCGAGGGTGCGTCCGCCGCGGTGACCGGGGGACCGGGCGTCTGGCCGGGCGCGGCGATGGTCGCGGGCGCCGGCTGCGACGCGTCGGGCGCCGGCTGCGACGCCTGGGCCGCCGGCTGCGACGCCTGGGCCGCCGGCCCGCCGCCGGCTCCGCGCGCCCCTTCCACGTCGGCCTTCACGATCCGTCCTCCGGGCCCGGAGCCCGCCAGCGCCTGGAGATCCACCCCGCTGTCCTGCGCCAGCCTGCGCGCCAGCGGCGAGGCCCTGACCCTCGCGGTCTCGCGGGCGGGTGTGGCGGACACGGGCGGAGCGCCGTCACCGGCCGCTGGCGCGGCCCGCGCGACAGGCGTCGCGGGCGTCGCGGGCACGGGCTGTGGGGGCCCCTCGACAGTTCGCTGCCCGTTGGCGGAGGGCTCGGCGGACGGGCTCGCTCCCGGGCCCACCCGGGCGATGACCTCGCCGATGGGGAGCGTGGCGCCCTCGGGGGCCACGATCTCGAGCACTCCCTCCTGGTCTGACTCGTAGGTCATCGCGGCCTTGTCGGTTTCGATCTCCACCAGCTCACTGCCCCGCTCGACCACTTCCCCGTCCGCCTTCAGCCAGCGCAGGATGGTTCCCTCCTCCATCGTGTCCGACAGTCTCGGCATCACGATCTCGCTCATCAGCCGTGCCCCGAGGTGGCTCCCGCGGGCTGGGCCCCGAGCGTGCTGAGGACAGCCGCCACGACCTGTGCCTCGTGCGGATAGGCGAGGTCCTCGAGCGGCTTGGAGTAGGGCATCGGGACGTCGGCGCCGGTGACCCGGGCGACGGGCGCGTCGAGGTCGTCGAAGGCCTGCTCGGTGATCAGCGCGGCGAGGTTCGCGCCCACGCCACCGTGGGGCCAGCCCTCCTCCACGACCACGCAGCGGTTGGTGCGGGCGACCGAGGAGAGGATCGTCTGCAGGTCCAGGGGGCGCAGCGTGCGCGGGTCGATCACCTCGGCCTCGACGCCGTGCTCGGCCGCCAACCTGTCAGCCGCGCGCTCGGCCGTCAGCGCCATGCGGGAGATGCCGACGATCGTCACATCGTGCCCCTCGCGGGCCACGCGGGCCTGCCCGAAGTGCACCAGGTGCTCCCCGTCGGGGACCTCGCCGCGGACCCCGTACAGCGACTCGTGCTCGATGAAGATCACCGGGTTCTCGTCGCGGATCGCGCTCCTCAGCAGGCCCTTGGCGTCGGCGGCCGTCGACGGCACCGCCACCAGCAGGCCGGGGACGTGCATGAACAGAGCCTCGAGGCAGTGCGAGTGGGTGGGCCCCAGCTGGTGGCCGGCGCCCTGCGGCATCCGTACCACCAGCGGCACCTTCACCTGGCCGCCGAACATGTAGTGGATGTGGGCCGCGTGGTTGACGATCTGGTCGAAGGCCAGCAGCGCGAAGTTGATCGTCATCAGCTCCACGACAGGCCGCAGGCCCGTCATCGCCGCACCCACGCCGACCCCCACGATCGTGTTCTCGGAGATCGGGGTGTCGCGCACGCGCGCCTCGCCGAACTCCTCCAGCAGCCCTTCGGTGACCTTGAAGGCGCCCCCGAACACACCGATGTCCTCGCCCATCAGCACGACTCGCTCGTCGCGGCGCATCTCCTCGCGCAGCGCATCGCGCAGCGCCTCCCGGTAGCGCAGCTCGGCCATCAGCGCGAGGACTCCGCCTTCTCGTGGCCGTCCTCGGCGGCGGCCAGGGCCTCGGTCAGCTGCTGGGGGATCTCGTCGTTGGTGGCGGGCTCGGGCTCGGCGGCGGAGCTCCCGCGCGAGGCGCCGGCACCGTCCCCACCTGCGGCGGGCACCCCCGCCCGGTCCTCCACCGGGTCGGAGGAGTAGGTGCCGCGCACCTCGTCCTCGAGCACGTACACATCGTCGTAGAGGGACTCGGGCGTGGGGAACGGCGAGCTGTCGGCGAACTCCACGGCCGCGTCCACGCGCGCGAGCGCCTCCTGGTCGATCTGCTCCCGCTGCTGCTCGTCGATCACACCCTCCCGGATCAGCTGGCGCCCGAATGCGCCGAGCGGGTCGCGTTCGCGCCAGCGCTCGACCTCCTCGCGGCTGCGGTATTGCTCCGGGTCCGCCATCGAGTGGCCGCGGAAGCGGTAGGTCACCGCCTCGATCAGCAGCGGCCGGCGCTCCTCGCGTACGCGGGCGAGCGCATCGCACACGACCGAGTACGTATCGACCACGTCCATCCCGTCACAGCGCATCCCCGGCACCCCCAGGCTCTCGCCCTTGCGCTGCAGGTCGGTGACGGCCGAGTGACGGCGCAGCGCCGTTCCCATGCCGAACTGGTTGTTGGTCACCATGAACAGCACCGGCAGCTTCCACAGGGCGGCGAGGTTGAGCGTCTCTCCGAAGGTCCCCTGGTTGGAGGCGCCGTCCCCGAACGTGCAGAGGGTCACCTCGTCGAGCCCCTGCAGGTCACTCGCCAGCGCGATCCCGGCGGCGATCGGGAGGTTCCCGCCGACGATCCCGTAACCGCCCATGAAGCGACGCTCGAGATCGAACATGTGCATCGACCCTCCCCGCCCGTGGGAGCACCCGTCGACGCGGCCGAACAGCTCCGCCATCACGTTCTCGGGCGGTGTTCCCCGCACCAGCGCGTGGCCGTGGGAGCGGTAGGTGGAGATCAGATAGTCGGAGTCCCGCAGCGCCCTCGCGCTGCCGACGATGGTCGCCTCCTCGCCGATCGACAGGTGCAGGAAGCCGCCGATCTTGGCCCGCGCGTACATCTCGCCCGCGCGCTCCTCGAAGCGGCGGATCAGCGTCATCGTCGCCAGCCACTCGCGCCTGCTGGCTGCGTCGGGGAGGGCGTCCATCACTGATCCACGGTAGCCCAGCGCGAGAGGAACTCCTCGGGGCTGAGCCGGCCGAGCTCCTCGCGCACGGCGCGCGCGCGGCGACTGGCCTCCTGCGGGGCGAGATCCCAGAACAGGACGACTTCGCCGCTGTCGATCTCGACGATCTCGACGTGGTCCACGCGGTGGGGGTCGGCGAACATCGCCGGGGCGATGCCGCCCCTTCTGACGATCAGCCGGTAGGCGTCGCGCGCCTTCACGACTTCGTCGCCGAGCGCTCGTCCAGGCTCCGCATGCAGGCGGCCGCCAGGGTCAGCGAGGACTCGCCGTGGAACACCGCCGCGCCGGCCGCCCCGCCGCCACCGGGGACGAGCACGGCCGGTACCGCCCTCACGCCATCGACCCGCGCCCGCGCGGTGGCCTCGTCGAGCTCGGCGATCACCGAGCGCAGGCTCGCTCCCCGGAGCACCGCAGCCGGATGCATCTCGCAGGCCGCCGCGGCGATCAGCACCGAGTCCTCGTCGGCGAGCGATCGGCCGCCGGCGAACGCCTGCCGGAACGCGGCCTGGGCGAAGGCCACCACCCGCCCGATCTGGCGGGCGTAGGTGGCCACACGCATCGCCAGCGTGCTGTCGAAGGGGAAGGGGTCCGGCCAGCGCAGCTCCTGCAGCCCGAGCTCGCGGGCGCGCCGCTCGATCAACTCGCGCGGAGGGTGGGCGGCGTCCTCCCCGAGCCCGTGCGCGAGCACAGGCGTCCACGCCGCCGGAGCCGGGAGCTCACCGAGCACACGCTCCGCCGCGAGGTACGCGTCGGGGCTCGCCAGGTCGAAGTAGAAGGCGGCCGTCACCGGGGCAACCCCCGTGCGCTCCCGACCTACCCGTGGATCAGCCAGCCGTCGGCGGCCCGACCCGCTTCCATGACCGCCTCGGAGAGGGTCGGGTGTCCGTGGATGATCCGTGCGAGCTCCGGGAAGCCCCCCTCCAGCGCCCGGATGTTGACGAGCTCCTGGATCATCTCGGTGGCCCGCGAGCCGACGATGTGCCCGCCGAGCAGCTCGCCGTAGGTGCTCTCGCCGACGACCTTCACGAGGCCCGTGCGGTCGCCGTACACCGTGCCCCCTCCGACCGCTCCGTAGGGAACCTTGCCGACGACCACGTCGTAACCGTCCTCGCGGGCCTGGGCCTCGGTCAGCCCGAAGGAGCCCACGTTCGGCATGCAGAAGGTGGCCCGGGGGATGTCCACGTGGGCGATCGGGTGGGTCGGCAGCCCGGACATGTCTTCGACGGCGATGATGCCCTCGTCGGAGGCCTTGTGCGCGAGCGCGGGCCCGCTGACGAGGTCGCCGATCGCCCACACCCCGGCGCGGCTCGTGCGCAGCGCTCCGTCGACCTTCACAAGTCCCCGCTCGTCGAGCTCGACACCGGCTTCGCCGAGCCCGAGCCCCTCCACGTCGGCTCCCCGGCCGGCTGCGATCACCATGTAGTCGACCTCGGCCCGCTCCTCGCCGTAGGAGAAGCTGACCTTCTGCTCGTCGCTGCTGACCTCGGACACCGGAGTGGACGTGTGGACCTGGATCCCCTGACGCTTGAGGCCACGCTCGACCAGCCTCGAGATGTCCGAGTCCTCGGCCGGCAGCACGCGATCGACGGCCTCGAGCAGCAGCACCTCGCTGCCGAGCCGCGCGAACGCCGAGGCGATCTCGGCGCCCGAGGCGCCGCAGCCGACGACCGCGAGCCGCGCCGGGATCTCGGCCAGCGCCCAGGCCTCCTCGGTGCCGATCACGCGCCCGCCGAACTCGACGCCGGGGATCGACCGCGGCAGCGACCCGGTGGCGAGCACCACCCCCTGCGCGCCGTAGGACTCCCCGTCGACGGCCACCGAGCCGTCGGGCGCGAGCGAGCCCGAGCCCTCGAGGACGTCGATCCCGTGTTTGCGAAACAGTCCCCCGACGCCCGAGGTGAGCGTGTTGACCACCTTGTCCCGGCGCGCTCGAATCGCCGCGTAGTCGACCTCGATCGAGCCCGCCTCGATGCCGAACTCCGCTCCCTCGCGCATCTCGGTCAGGAGATCGGCTGAGCGCAGCACCGCCTTGGCCGGGATGCAGGCGTAGTTCAGGCAGCGCCCACCGAGCTTGTCGCGCTCGACGACCGCGGTGCGTCGTCCGAGCTGCGCCGCGCGCAATGCGGCCACGTAACCGCCTGGCCCCGAGCCGATGACTATGCAGTCGTAGGAGCTCTCGGCCATGGGGGCAGCAGCCTAGCGAAGCTCCCTCGGGCGCTCGCCCGCCTGGATGCGGCCCATCACGCGCACGAGCTTCCAGAACAGCCAGCCGCCCAGCCCCAGAGCCACCAGGCACTCGGCGGCCGCCGCGAGCGTCGAGGCCACCGTCAAGGCGAGCGCGGTGACGAGGATCTGGAAGGCCAGCAGGGCCTCGAAGCCGAGCACCGCCCAGTAGCGCCTGCGTGCCATCCCGACCGCGAGCGACACCAGCACGGCCGCCAGCAGCACTCCTCCCGGCAGCGAGCCGCCGTGGCGGGAGAGGTCGTGGACCGAAAGCGCGCTCACGATCACTCCCACGGCCAGAAGCCCGCAGACCACGATCGCGACCCGCAGCGCGGGCGGGCGCTCGTCCGGCCCCAGCGGGCTGAGCTCGGCCCGGGCCTGCTCGTCGCGGCTACTCAAGATTGCGCCTCCTCGAGGATCCCGCACAGCTCGCGCGCCGCCGCCTCGGGGTCGGCGGCGCCGGTGATCGCGCGCAGCACGCACACCCGCCTCGCACCGGCTGCCAACACGTCGGCCAGGTTGCCGGCGTCGAGGCCCCCGATCGCGAAGAACGGCACGGTCGCGTTGGCCGCCGCGTAGCGCACCAGCTCGTAGCCCACCGCCGGGCGGCCGGGCTTGGTGGGCGTCTCGTGCACCGGCCCCACCCCGATGTAGTCGACGAGCTCCGGATCGACCGCGTCGATTTCCGCCGGGCTGTGGGTCGAGAGCCCCACCAACGTGTCGGGGCCGACGATCTCGCGTACCTCCGCCACGGGCAGGTCGTCCTGGCCCACGTGGATCCCGTCGGCCCCGGACTCGGCCGCCACCCAGGGGCGGTCGTTGACGACCAGCAACGCTCCCAGCCGCCGGCACAGTGCCGCCAGGGCCGAGGCCACGGCCGTGAGCTCGTCGTCGGGGAGATGCTTCTCGCGCAGCTGGACGACGTCGACGCCGCCCGCCACCGCGGAGCGAACCAGGTCGGGGAGCTCCAGCTCCTCGCGCCGCACCCCGTCCGCACCCGCCGCGCACACGAGGTACAGGCGCGCGCGCCGGAGCCGGTCACGACGCTCTATTTGCGGGGCGGAAACCACCAAAGGCCTCTCCGCGGGAGTCTCGCAGAGCCTCGCTCGGGGACTAGCATCAGGCCATGGCGGCCGGCGAGCGCTTCGACGTCGTGATCGTGGGCGGTGGGATCATCGGTCTCGCCGTCGCCTGGCGCGCCCGCGAGCACGGCATGTCCGTCGCGCTGCTGGAGGGCGACAAGCTCGGCCGCGCCGCCTCCCATGTCGCCGCCGGGATGCTCGCGCCGGTGTCGGAGGTCGAGTTCGGCCCCGTCGCGCGTCGTTCGCTCGCGCTCGGTCTGCGGGCCGCGTCCGCGTGGCCCGTGTTCGCCACCGAGGTGGCGGGCGCGAGTGGCATCGACGTCCCCCTGCGGACCAACGGCACGCTGCTGCTGGCGAGGGACGACGACGAGGCGCGTGAGCTCGAGCGCCAGCTGGAGCTGCGCCGCTCGCTGCAACTGCGCGTCGAGCGGCTGCTCCCGAGCCAGGCGCGCGAGCGCGAGCCGGCGCTGGCGCCGACGCTGCGGGCGGCGCTCGAATGCCCCGAGGACCACTCCGTCGATCCCCGGCAGGTGCTGCTCGCGTTGAGGAGCGCGTGCCGGCGCAGCGGTGTCGTCGTGCGGGAGCACACGCCGGTCCAGGCGCTCGAGCGCGACCCCGCGGGCACGCGCGTGACGGGGGTCACGTGCACCGGGGGTGAGCGCCTGCAGGCCGGCGAGGTGGTACTGGCGGCCGGGGCCTGGAGCGGCGAGATGCTGGCCGAGCTCGCGGGCGAGCGCATCCCGGTACGCCCGGTGAAGGGCCAGATCATGCGGCTGCGCGATCCGGCGGGCCCCGGGTTGCTGACGCGCACCGTGCGCTACGAGGGTGGCTACCTGCTGCCCCGCGGCGACGGCCGCTACGTGCTCGGCGGCACCGTCGAGGAGCGGGGCTTCGAGCTGACGCCCACCGCCGGGGGCGTGTATGAGCTGCTCCGGGACGCCCACGAGCTGGTGCCCGGCGTGACGGAGCTCGAGGTCGAGGAGGTCTCGGTGGGGCTGCGCCCGGGGAGCCCGGACAACGCTCCCCTGATCGGCCGGGGCGCGCTGGGAGGGCTGATCCTGGCGACGGGCCACCACCGCAACGGGATCCTGCTGGCGCCCCTGACCGCGGAGCTGGCGCTCGGGCTGCTGGACGGCGCCGCTCGCGCCGAGGACCACGACGAGCTGCTCGGGACCTGCGACCCGGGGCGCTTCGCAGGCGCCGCCGGTGCTGGCGGCGAGGCCGCTCCCGGCGCATCGGCCGCAGCGTCGCCGTCGGCGACCGGAGCACGGACGTGATCACCCTCAACGGCGAGCGTGCCGAGGTGCCGGGCGGGGCCACGGTGGCGAGCGTGCTGACCGAGCTCGGCCTGCGCCCGGACGAACGCGGAGTGGCCGTGGCGGTGGACGGCGAGGTGATCCCGCGGGCGCGGTGGGAGTCATTCGCGCTGGGGGCGGACGCACGCGTGGAGGTGCTTACCGCGATGCAGGGAGGCTAGGTCTCGTGGAGCCCCAGCTGGGAGCCGAGCTTGACGGGCGCGACCGGATGGCCGATGCGGGCACCGACCCGTTGATCATCGCCGGGCGCGAGCTGCACTCCCGGCTGCTGCTCGGCACCGGCGGCTTCCCGTCGCTGGAGCTGCTCGCCCGGGCGATCGCCGCAAGCGGGTGCGAGCTCGTGACCGTCGCGCTGAGGCGGCTCGGGACCGGCGGTGCCCGTCAGAGCGGATCGCTGGTGGAGGTGCTGGCCGACGCGGGCGTGACGCTGCTGCCCAACACGGCCGGCTGCCACACCGCCCGCGACGCGGTGTTGACGGCGCGGATGGCCCGCGAGGCGTTCGATACCGACTGGGTCAAGCTCGAGGTCATCGGCGACGAGGACACGCTCATGCCGGACGCGCCCGAGCTACTGCGCGCCGCCGAGGAGCTGCTCGCGGACGGCTTCGTGGTGCTCGCCTACACCACCGACGACCCGGTCCTGGCTCGGCGCCTGGCGGACCTCGGGTGCGCGGCGGTGATGCCGCTGGGCTCGCCGATCGGCAGCGGCATGGGGATCCGCAACCCGTACAACATCTCCCTGGTCCGCGAGTCGGTGCGGGTGCCGGTGGTGCTCGACGCCGGCATCGGCACCGCCTCCGATGCGGCCCTCGCGATGGAGCTCGGGTGCGACGCGGTGATGGCCGCATCCGCGATCTCGCGGGCCCAGGATCCCGTGGGCATGGCGCGGGCGATGCGCGACGCCGTAAGCGCCGGGCGCCTGGCGCACCGGGCGGGGAGGATCCCGCGGCGCAACTACGCAACGCCCTCCACGACCCACTCCGGCCTGGCCGAGTTCTGAGCCGCCCGCCCGGCGGCCCACAGAGCTGAGCGGGCAGTCGGCGGCCGACAGAGCTGAGCAGGCACCCGGCGGCCCGCAACGCCGCGCGCCTCTCAGCCGACGATTTCGATCGTGGCGTTCATCGTCGTCGGGTAGTTGGTGCACACGTAGTGCATGACCCCCGGCTTGCTCAGCACCACCTGGAAGGTGCCGCCCCGCCCGAAGTTGCCCGAACGCACCTTCTGCGGTCCGCTGACGCTCGTCACGTTGTACTGGAGCGGGTCGTAGTTGGTCCACTTCACGGTCGTGCCCGCCTTGACCCGGATCGCGTTCGGGGCGATCGAGACGTTGCGCATCGCGATCTGGACGGTGCCCGTGCGCACCGGCGCCCCGGCAGGGGGTGTGGAGAACTTGGGGGTCTGGTCGATGTGGATCGACGCCGGCGAGCTGGAGCCGGTCGAGCCGGAGCCCGTCGAGGAGCCGCCCGCGGTCGCGGTGCCCGCGGCGCCGGTCGAGGTGGTGGCGGTGGAGGTGCTGCCGCTCGACGAGGAGCCGCAGCCGCCGAGGGCGAGAACCACGCACGCGAGTGCTCCCGCCGCCGCTACCGCTCTCATCGGGAGCGATGCTAGCGGCGCGCTCCGGAGGGCGAGCGGGTAGCACCTACACTCACCGCTCTCAGCAATGACACCTCACTTCCTGACCGGCGCCGAGCTGACAGCCGCGGAGCTCGAAGAGCTCCTCGCCCGCGCGGAGGAGCTCAAGCGCGAGCCGCTGCGGTCCAACGCGCTGGAGGGACGCAGCGTCGCCCTGATCTTCCAGAAGCCCTCCACGCGCACGCGCCTGTCGTTCGAGGTGGGCGTACATGAGCTCGGCGGCCAGCCGCTGATCCTGCGCAGCGACGAGATGCAGCTCTCACGCGGGGAGGCTCTGCGGGATACGGCGACCGTGCTCGGCCGCCACGTCGCGCTGGTGGGTCTGAGGACCGGCTCGGAGGAGACCCTCCGGGAGCTCGCCCGCTGGAGCCCGGTCCCCGTCGTCAACATGCTGAGCCCCGAGCACCACCCGTGCCAGGCGCTCGCCGACCTGCTGACGCTGCGCGAGGCCTATGGGACGCTCGCCGGCCTGCGGGTCGCCTACGTCGGCGACGGCAACAACGTGGCCCGCTCGCTGGCCGTGCTCGGCACGCTCGCGGGCGTGGACGTGGCGGTCGCCTCGCCGTCCGGCTACGCGCTGGGCGAGCCCCCGCTGTCAGCCGAAGCTAGCGGGACGGTGACGCTGCACGAGGATCCCCTCGAGGCCGTCAGCGGCGCCCAGGCCGTGTACACGGACGTCTGGGTGAGCATGGGCGACGAGCTCGAGGCCGATGAGCGCCGCAGCGCGCTGGCCGGCTACAAGCTCGACGACGAGCTGCTGGACGCGGCTGCCGAGGGCGCCTTTGCGCTGCACGACCTGCCGGCCCACCCGGGCGAGGAGATCTCGGCCGAGGTCCTCTACGGCGAGCGCCAGCGGATCTGGGAGCAGGCCGAGAACCGCCGCCACGCGCAGAAGGCGCTGCTGGAGCTGCTGATCGGACGCGCCCAGCGATCCGGCGCGGGTACCGGTGGGTCCTCGTGAGCGACACCCCGCAGGATGGGGCGCTGGCGGCGCCCCCGCGGCCGCGGCCGGGCGACGAGCTCGAGCTCGAGGTGCAGTCGCTCGCCTTCGGCGGCGAGGGCGTGGCGCGCCTGGGCGACGGCGGCTACGTGGTGTTCGTCGCGGGGGCCATTCCCGGTGACCGCGTACGGGCGGTGGTCCACAAGCGCAAGCGCTCATACGCCCACGCCCGCACGCTCGAGGTACTGCGCCCCAGCCCCGAGCGGATCGCGCCGCAGGCCCGGCACCCGGGGGTTCCGTGGCAGGTGCTCCCCTATGAGCGCCAGCTCGAGGTCAAGCGCGAGCAGGTCGGCGAGGCGCTGCGGCGGATCGGGGGCCTGGAGGGGTTCGAGCTCGAGCCGATCACGCCCGCGTGTGCGCAGTGGCGCTACCGCAACAAGCTCGAGTACTCGTTCGGGAGCGGTGCCGCGGGCGAGCTGATCTGCGGCTTCCACGACTCCGCGGGGGCGCGCAGCGTGAGCTCGATCGACGACTGCCTGCTCGCATCCGAGCGCGGCAATCGCGCGCGCGAGCTGGTGCTCGGCTGGTGTCGCGAGCAGGGCCTTGAGGCTTGGGAGCGAGGGCGCTCCGAACGCCGCGGCGAGCCGATCGGTCCGGCCGCCGACGGGCGCGTGCGCCTGCGCAATGTCGTGGTCCGCGAAGGACGCCGCAGCGGCACCCTGCAGGTGCGCCTCGTGACCACCGACGGGGAGCTCGAACCCTCTCCGCTCGCCGCGGTTCTCTCGCAGGGCCTCGGCGCCGAGCTGGCGGGGCTGCTGTGGTCGCGTTCGGGCAGGCCGGCCGAGACGACCGCCGGGGGCGAGACGGAGCTGGTGTGGGGTGAGGCGGAGCTGGCCGAGCAGCTCTGCGGGCTGGAGCTGCGCATCTCCGCGGAGGCGTTCTTCCAGACCAACACCGAGATGGCGGAGGTGCTCTACGGCGTGATCGGCGAGTACGCGGCCCTGAAGACCTGGGAGCGGGTGTACGACCTGTACTGCGGCATCGGCTCGATCGGCCTCACGCTCGCTCCCCACGCCGGCGAGCTGTGGGGGATCGAGCTGCTCGAACCCGCGGTCGCCGACGCGATCGCCGGCGCGCGCCGCAACGGGATCACCAACGCCCACTTCTTCGCCGGCGACACGCGGTCGGCGCTGCCCGAGCTGGTGCAGCGCGCCGGCCGTCCCGACGTGGTGGTCGTCGATCCGCCCCGGGCCGGGCTCTCGAAGAAGGTCGTCCAGCGCATCATCGAGTCGGCTCCCAAGCGCATCGTGTACGTGTCCTGCAACCCCACCACGCTGGCCCCCAACGCGGCCGAACTGGTGGCCGCCGGTTTCTCGCTGCAGCGGATTCGCCCGGTCGACATGTTCCCTCAGACCCACCACATCGAGAGCGTCGCGCTGCTGGAGCGCAAGTAGGGTTCGCGGGCGATGCGGGCAGCGACGATCCGGGACGGAGAGATCCTCGTCGAGGACCATCCCGACCCCGTCGCGGGCACGGGTGAGGTCCTCGTGCGTGTCCATGCGGCCGGCTTGAACGGCGCGGACATGATGCAGAAGCGGGGGCTGTACCCGGCGCCGCCCGGCTCGCCACAGGACATTCCCGGCATGGAGCTGGCGGGGGAGGTCGTCTCGCCGGGCGAGGGCGCCGAACGCTTCACGGCCGGCGCGCGGGTGATGGCGATCGTCGGCGGGGGAGCTCAGGCCGAGCTGATCGTCGTGCCCGAGCGCGTGCTGATGGGAGTCCCCGATTCGCTGGACTGGGTCGCTGCGGGCGGGTTGCCGGAGGTGTTCACAACCGCCCACGACGCGCTCTTCACGCAGGCCGGGCTGCTCTCGGGCGAGCGGCTGCTGGTCCACGGTGGCGCCGGTGGGGTGGGCACCGCCGCGATCCAGCTGGGGCGTGCGGCCGGGGCCGAGGTGACAGCCACGGTTCGCCGGCCCGAGCTGCGCGAGCAGGTCGCCGAGCTGGGTGCCGAGGCGATCGGCTGCGAGGCGTTTGCCGAGCACGGCCCCTTCGACGTGATCCTCGAGCTCGTGGGTGCTCCCAACCTGCCCGAGAACCTGCAGGCGCTGGCCACCGGCGGACGGATCGCCGTGATCGGTGTGGGGGCTGGAGCCAAGGCCGAGCTGAACCTGCTGGCGCTGATGGGCAAGCGGGCCCGCATATACGGCTCCACACTCCGTGCCCGGCCACTGGAGGAGAAAGCGATCGCCGCCAGGCGCCTGGAACACGAGGTCCTGCCGTTGTTCGGCCGTGGCCTGCTGCGGGTCCCGGTGGCCGACACCTTCCCGCTGGACCGCGCCGCCGAGGCCTACGAGCGCTTCGCCGCCGGGGCCAAGCTGGGCAAGGTCGTCATCGAGATCTGAAGCCGGCGACCGGGCCCGGCGGCTGGCGGTTGAAGGCGGTCAGCTCGATCACCCGGTAAGGGCTGTGGACGCGGAAGCCCTCGGGGTCCTCGTTCGCCTCGCGCAGCACCGCGAGCGCCCGTTCGCAGGTGGCCTCATAGGTACCAGCCCGTTCGAGCGTCTCCCGGCGGGCCGGGCTCAGCGGGTGGTCGCGCTCGCCCAGCTCGAGGTAGTCCTCCGGCGAGCGGGCGGTGATCCGCAGCCGCTCCTCATGGGCGAGCACCTCGGCGCCGCGCGCGGCGGGTAGCCCCGCGACCGCTTCCGGCTCGTGCCAGGCGAATCGCTCCGGCGCGGGACGGCCGGTCGCCTCGGCAACCGCCTCCGCGAACACGGCGAGGTCCGCGTATATCGGGCCCTCTGGAAGCCATGCCGTGAACAGCGCGCGGCCCCCTGGCTTCAGAGCGTGAGCGATCGCGTCGAGGGCCCGCTCGGGCTCGGAGGTGAAGATCACCCCGAAGGAGGACAGGACGAGGTCGCAGGACCCCGCCGGCACGGGCGGGTCGAGCATCTCGCCGGACACGAACTCCACCTCGAGCTCCTCGGCCGCGGCCCGCGACCGGGCGACCTCGAGCAGTCGCGTCGCCGAGTCGACGCCGATCACCGATGCACCGCAGCGGGCTGCCGCCAGCGCGACGTTGCCGGTGCCGGTCGCGAGGTCCAGCACGCGCTCCCCCGGCGCCGGTGCGGCCAGCTCGACGAGCCGCCTCGCCGCCGGCTCCAGCTCGGTGGCGAACGTCTCGTACCGTCCGGCGCTCCAGTCGGGCTGCGGTCTCGCGCTCACGGGCGAAGCCTAAGAGCGCCGCACGGAGGGTGTTCCCCGCCCGTCAGTAGGGGGGCAGCGCCTGGTACCAGCTGCCGAGCACCCGGAAGGCCGACCAGAACTCGCGCTTGGCGTCCTGCTCGTCGAGTGACTCATCGAGGTTGGGGACGTACAGCGCGTCGATCGAGGGCGTCAGCTGCTGGACCACCCCGAGCCGGGGCTCGAGCTCGCGCGCCAGCGGGATCTCGATCTCGCCGAGCGTGGTCAGCGCGTCGGGTCCCATCGCGACGATGATCTTGGGCTGCACGATCGCGATCTCCTCCGCCACTCGCGAGACGCAGGCGAAGTCCGCCAGCGCCGCGTCGCTGAGCGGGCACTTCACGCACAGGGTCCCGTACACCGCCAGCGGGTCGATCGTCAGGCGCTTGAGCGACTTCATGATGGCGCTGCCCGCGCGACCGTAGAAGGCGACTCCCTCCTCGATCTCCGAGGGCATGGCCGAGTACTTGAGCAGCATGATGTCGGCCTGCGGATGACCGGAGCCGAGCACCGGCATCAGGTTGCCCCGGGGGCAGTGCTCGCAGCTCTGCAGCTCACGTGTGAGCTGGTTCAGCTCGCGTATCGCCCGCTCCAGATACTTCTCGCGGATCTCGTCGTCGGTAACCGGCATCGCCGCGGAGGGATTTGACGGTGCGCCGGCTTGTCCTTGGCGGTGCATCGCCCGTTGCGCGCGATCAGCGGCCACGACGCTCGCCCGCGCGGCTCAGACGGCGCAGCCGCCGGGCCCGGCTGGCCCGCCGCGCGGAGGGCGGCGTCGCGCGCGTCTGCAGGAACTTCAGCGCCTGCACGTACAGCAGCGAGGAAGGCCTGGTGAGGATCTCGGCGTCGCGCAGAGACCCCAGGAACTCGCGCGGGCCGTCGAACTCGGCCATCCGCACGCGAGCGGAGCCGAGGCCCTGGGGGACGTGGGCGTCCGAGCCCGCCCCGGCGGGGATGCGGTACTTGGCCGCGAAGCGGTCGGCCTCTTCGTTGAAGGCGCTGATCGCCACTCGCGGGTTGAAGATCTCGATCGCGTCGACCTGGTCGAGCACCGTCATCAGGTGCTCGTAGTCGGGCACGGAGTGCATGCGGTCGAAGGGGTGGGGCACGTACACGACCCCGTCCTGGCGGCGGATCCGCTCGATCGTCTCCGCCAGGCTCAGCCCGCGCGGAATCTTCTCCTTCAGGAACAGCCCGATCACCTCGCCCTGGCCGTCGGTCTTGACCTCCTCTCCGACGATCACATGCACGCCGAACTGCGCGGCCTTCGCCTGCGCCTCGAACGCGCCGGAGATCTCGTTGTGGTCGGTCACCGCGATGGCGCCGAGACCCGCGTCGCGGGCGCTCGCGAGCAGCACCTCCGCGGGGGTGGCGCAGTCGTAGGAGTGATCGGTGTGCATGTGCAGGTCGACCTCGATCCGCGGACGCCCGGCCAGCGCCTGTGCGAGCTCCGGGTCCCCGGCACCGTGACGCCGTGCCGCCACGCGCTCGTAGATCGTCTCGAAGCGCTCCGCCGCCTCCTCGTCGTCCGCGACCAGCTCGTAGTCGGCCGGGAAGGCGCGCGCCATCAGCTCGACCGTCGCCGGCAGCGTCGCGGTGCGCGCGTCCAGGCGCCCGAAGAAGCTCTCCACGAAGCGTCGTGCCAGCAGCGTCGAGAGCAGTCGCTCGCTGGAGGAGTGAAACGAGCCCACGTTCAGGGAGCGCGAGTGGCGCAGCGCCGCGTTGGAGGTGGAGGGGGCGAACGGCTCGTGCACGTGCACGAAGTCCAGCGGCACCCGCGTGAGCACTTCCTCGACAGTTCGTGCGACGTCGATCGGAAGCGCCGGGGCGCGGCGGCGGGTGCCGGGGGCCACCTCGAGCACCTCTCCCACCGCGATCACCCGCGGGGTGCCGCCATCGGCTCCGTCGAGCAGGCGCTCGGGAGCGCCCCGCACGGCCCGCAGCTGCTTGCGCGACTCGCGTACCCGCTCCTGCGAGCGCGAGGGGGCGAGCACCAGCACGCGGTGCCCCCGCCGCGAGAGCTCCGCCGCCGTGCGGGCGACGTGGCGGTTGACCTCGTTCTCGACCTCCCACGGATACGGCGTGACGTGGGCGATCGCGAACGTGGGGGCCATCGGCTTCTGATTATCGCGCGCCCGCGACTGCGCGCCGCTCCTCAGCGGCTCGCGGGGGTGTCGGCCGGTGACCTGTGGGCGTGCCGGTCAGCGGCTCGCGGCCGTGCCGCTCAGCGGCTGGTGCGGCTCGTTGCGGTGCGGGTGCGGGTACCGGACGCGCGGGCTTTGGTGCGAGCTTTGGTGCCGGCTTTCGTGGCACGTTTGGCAGCCGGCTTCGGCTGCGTCCCGGGGCGCTTGGAGTAGGTCTCGATGAAAGCCTCCGTGTCGAGCCTGGCCTGCTCGTCGGGGCGCTGCTTGTGGGGCGACTTCATCAGGTACGAAGAGGGCCCGTCGAGCTGCCCGCCGACGCCGTGGTTCAGCGCGAGCTTGCAGCAGCGCACGGCGTCGATCACGATGCCGGCCGAGTTGGGCGAGTCCCACACCTCGAGCTTGAGCTCCATGTTGAGGGGCACGTCCCCGAAGGCCTGGCCCTCGATGCGGATGTGGGCCCACTTGCGGTCGGTCAGCCACGGCACGTAGTCGGAGGGGCCCACGTGGATGTCGCTGGCGGGCAGCTCGTGGTCCATCACCGAGGTCACCGCGTTGGTCTTGGAGATCTTCTTCGACTCCAGGCGCTCACGCTCGAGCATGTTGAAGAAGTCCATGTTCCCGCCGACGTTGAGCTGTGAGGTGCGCTCCACCTCCACGCCCCGCTCGGCGAACAGGCGGGCGAGCGTGCGGTGGACGATCGTGGCCCCCACCTGGGACTTGATGTCGTCGCCCACGATCGGCAGCCGGGCGGCTTTGAAGCGCCGGTCCCAGTAGTCCTCGCGGGCGATGAACACGGGGATGCAGTTGACGAACCCGCAGCCCGCCTCGAGCACCTGCTCGACGTACCACTTGGTGGCCTGCTCGGAGCCCACCGGCAGGTAGGAGACGACCACGTCGGTGTGGGTGTCGCGCAGGATCTTGACGATGTCGGCCGTCTCGCCGGGCGCCTTCTTGATCTTCTGTTTGAGGTACTTGCCCAGCCCGTCGTGGGTCATCCCGCGGTGGACCGGCACGCCGAGCCGCTTGGGGACCTTGGCGAACTTCATGGTGTTGTTCTGCCCGGCCCAGATCGCGGTCCCGAGGTCCTTGCCGACCTTCGAGGCGTCGATGTCGAAGGCGGCCGTGAACTCGATGTCGCGGACGTGGTAGCCGCCGAGGTCCACGTGCATCAGGCCGGGGACCCGCTCGGCGGGGTCGGCGTCGCGGTAGTAGTGGATGCCCTGGACGAAGGCCGATGCGCAGTTGCCGACGCCGATGATCGCCACCCGTACCTTGTCGGACTGGTAGCGGGCCGCTCCGTTGACGGAGGCCGAGCCGTTGGAATGGGTGTTGCCGTTGGTGGGCTGCTTGATCACAGATCCGATCCTTCGTGTGGCGAGAGGGCAGGGCGGGGACCGCGTTGCGGCCCGGGCGCCCGAGCGCAGCGGCCCAGGCGACGGAAGAGACTACTCCGCAGGGGCTGGAAGGTCACACCGGCGGCTAGGACGTGAGGACACTGCGGACGTGCCAGATGCGCTGCAGCACGGTGACCACGCTGAGCACGGCGAGCACGTACACGGCCGGCTTGAGCAGCTCGAAGTTCCCCAGCGAGGCGCCCTTGGCGAACACCAGGCCGATCGCGAGGATCACCACTCGCACCGGCCGGGTGGCGATCCCGACCTTGCATTCCACGCCGAGCGCCTCCGCCCGGGCGCGGGTGTAGCTGACCATCAGCGAGGCCAGCACGGCGACCACGACCGCAGCCGTGGCCACGCGCTCGCCCTGCAGCGCGAAGTAGCCCGCGACCGCGGCCAGCACGATCCCCTCCTCGATCCTGTCCAGCGTCGAGTCCAGGAAGGCCCCGAAGGGGCTGCCCTTGCCCGACATGCGCGAGTAGCGCCCGTCGAGGGTGTCCATCACGGAGCCGACGATGAACGCCAGGCCGCCGAGGAAGAAGAGCTGTTCCCACACCAGCACGGCGGCCACGAAGTTCAGCGCGAAGCCGGTCAGCGAGATCGCGTTGGGGGTCAGGCGTGACTCGATCAGGCGGTTGCGGACCAGCTCGCGCCGGGCCCCGGAGCCGATCGGCGGTCGCGTACGGACGCGCCCGGCGCGGTGTGAGCCGCGGCCGCGGCGGGCTGGCGCACGCTGGCGGGGAGCCATCGGGTCCGGGCGCCCTACGCGCTCGCCCCGAGGCGGGTGCTGGTCACGCCCGAGAAGCGCCAGGCGTTGGGTCTCGCCCGCGCCAGCCACAGGGCCCCGTAGGCGGACACGCCCGCCGTCAATGCCCCCAGCAGGGCGTCGAAGATGAAGTGGTTGGCGGTGACGACGATCACGAAGGCCATCAGGAACGGGTACAGCACCCACAGCACCCTCAGGACCTTCGGTTTTACCAGCCGTGCGAGCGTCCACCCCGTCATCAGCGCGAACGCCACGTGCATCGATGGCACGGCCGCATACATGTTCACCATCGCGGTCATCGAGCCGCTCTTGGCGGACACGTGCATGCCGGTGAAGTCCGAGACGGTGTCGATGAAGCCCCACTCGGGGAAGAAGCGCGGCGGCGCAGTGGGGAACACCAGGTAGCCGACCAGCGCGATCGCCATTGCGATCATGAACATGTTGCGCACGAAGTAGAAGCTGCGGTTGTGGCGCAGATACAGGTACACCAGCGCCGCCACCGTGACCGTCGTCTGCGCGTTGACGTAGATCCAGCTGGTGAGCACGATCAGGGCGTGGCTGCCCGAGGCCCAGGCCTGGATCGAGGGCTCCACGAACACGTGCAGCCCGCGCTCCAGCGAGATCAGGTCGCGGGCGTGGGCGAAGGCCTCGTTGGCCTCCCCCTCGACGAGCCCGCGCACGAACCGGTAGGCGAGATACGCGCCGAAGAACAACAGCAGCTGCCGAAGCGCGTCGAGCCATCCCCGGGGCAACAGGCGCGCTTGCATCACACGAGCGCGGGCGAGCATCGTCGGGAAGCCTAGTGGATGGTCAGGTGCAACGAGGGCCCTTGCTCAGGACGCGCCCGAGCGAGAAGCCGATGCCCAGCTCGAAACGCCCGGGGACCCTCGCGAGCACCCGCGTCCAGTCCCCGGGGGCGCGTTCCACGCAGCCCCGCCCGGACCGCAGCTCCCAGTAGGGGCTGAAATGAAGGCGCAGCAGGTAGCCGCCGGGACGCGGCAGGACCAGGTCCGCGCGGTCGGTGGAAACACTTCTGAGGATCCCGGGGCTCGACAGCAGTCGGCTGGGATCGGTGACCGCGAACAGGCGCCAGTGTGGCGAGCGCCAGATTTCGCGCAGGTAGGAGGGCGGCCCCCGGCGCAGCAGCCGCGCCTCGGCCCTGCCCGAGTAGTCGAGCGTGGCGTGCGGCAGGGCCACCAGCGAGACGCCCTGTTCGAGCAGCCAGGCGTGCAGTTCGGCGGCACTGGGGCCTGGGGGTTCGTAGAACAGGCCGTTGCGCTCCCGGTCCAGCTGGCGCTCCCAGCCGCGCGCGATCATCACGTGGGGTGCGACCCAGCGGGCTTCCCAGTGGGCCGCCGTCGGCACGATCTCGATCCGCGCCGGGCGGGCGCCGTAGCCGACGTCCAGGCGACGCAGCTCGCCCAGCAGGGGGGTGTAGAAAGAGGCTTTCACCGACGGGTGGTCCTGGACCGCGCGGAAGTCCGCCAGCGGGGCGTTGATCTGCCAGAAGACGAGGAACGGCGCCAATGCCGCCAGCAGCCACAGCCGTCCGCGGGCGAAGTGCCCACGCTCGCCCCGCAGCAGCACCAACGCCGCCACCGGCCCCCCGAGCAGCGCTCCCAGGCGAGCGGCGTTTCCTCCCACCGCGCTCGGCACCACATAGGCCGCGATCAGCAGCAATGCGTACAGCGCGGCGCCGGTGCGCAGCAGGCGCTGCTCGCGGCCGGCCATCAGCGCCAGCAGCACCACGGCCCCCAGGGGAGCCCAGAAGGCCGACAGCACGAACGGCTGGGTGCCGCCTTCGGGGAACAGCAACGCGAGCGCCCCGATCGGGACCACCGCCGCCAGTGCCATCCACGTCGCCAGTCGCCGTTGCGAGCCCTCGATCGCCCAAGCGATGAGCGCCAGCGCCAGGAAGGCCCCGGCGACCGGGCTCGCGAGCGAGCAGAGCGCACACGTCGTCACCGCCAGACGCGGATGGGGGCGTGCGAGCAGAAGCGCCCCCAGCCCGATGGCGAGGCCGAGGTCGTAGGGGACGCGGCTGGAGAGCAGCGCGAAGCCGGCGCCGAAGGCGAACCACCACGACGCGACCCGGCCCGCCGTTCCCGGTGCCTCCCGAGCCAGCAGCCGTTCGAAGATCAGCGCCTGGGCGAGGCACCGCGAGCGCCACCAGCAGCCGCGGACCCAAGAGCGCCCCGAGCGCCGGCGCGAGCAGCGAGTAGGCCGGCAGGTGGTGGCCCCCGTACCAGGAGTTGTCCCACAGCGAGAAGCCCACGCGGGAGAAGAGGTCGCTGCGATAGCTGGCCGCTGCCAGGTCGGGGCTCGAGGGCGCCAGGATCAGGTAGGTGACGGCCATCGCCGCCGCCAGCAGCCATGCCGGCGGACGTCCGAGCCAGGCGACCGCACCGCGGCGCGAGGGCGCCGGTAGCCGCGGCGCACCCCGGCTTCCAGGGCCGTGGCGCGCGAGCGGCTCGTCGAGGGCGGCGCCGCTCATCCGAGGGGTGTTGCCGCCCATGCGGGGACGCCGAGGCTCATCCGCGGGCCAGGAACTCGTGCACGCGGGCCGGCAGGTCGGGGCGGTCGAGCCAGGGCCAGTGGCCGGCGTCGGGCAGCTCGAGCAGCTCGGCGTGCGGGAAGTGCGCGCGGCGTACTCGCGGCCGAAGCGCTCGGGGATGTAGGGGTCACGCGTCCCCCACACCACCAGCGTCGGCGCGGCCACGTCCCCGAGGTGCGCCCCGGCGGCCGCCAGGCGCTCGGGCGGGGAGCTCCGGTACAGGCGCAGGATCGCCCGCTCGGTGCCCTGGTCGAGGTGGTCGATGATCGACGCGGCGCATGTCCTCCGGGAGCGGCCCGGGGGTGACGTTCGCCTCCCGCGAGAGCCACTTCAGGGTGAACCCCACGGTGACGCCCATCGCCAGCTCCCCCAGCCCCGGCGTGCGCCACATGCGCGCCGTGCGGTGCCAGCGGTAGCCGGGCAGGAAGGGCACCAGGTTCATCAGCACCATCCGCTGCACCCGCTCGGGCCGGCGTTGGGCGAAGGCGAGGCCGACGCCCCCCCAGTCGTGCATCACCAGCCGCACCCGCTCGATCCCCCGCCAGTCCAGGAAGCGCTCGATGAAGGCGTCGTACTCCTCGATCGTGTAGTTGAGCGAGCCGGGCTTGCCGGAGCGCCCGAAGCCGGGCAGGTCGACGGCCACGCCGCCGGTCAGAGCCAGCCACGGCGTCCAGTCGTCGGAGTTGGTCGGCACCCCGTGCAGGTAGAGCACCGGCGCGAGCTCCGTCTCCGGTCGGGAGCCGGGGCTTCTCGCCAGAAGATCGGCAGGCCCTCGAGATACTCGGTGTGCTCGCTCGGCTCGGGCACGCCGGGCGAGGTTACCGAGCAGCCACGGCCGACGCGGATATCGGGCTCGCGCTCGGCCCGCGCGGAGCTCGGCCGTCCGGACGCGGCTACCGTGCTCGGCGTGCGCGCCCGTCGTCAGCTCCCCGAGCCGCCGAGCCGCCAGCGTGTGGCCGGCATCCGCCGGCGCCTGCGTCGCGTCTACGGGATCCCGGCGACGGCCCCGCACGGGCACCCGATCGCCGAGCTGGTTCTGACGGTGCTCTCGCAGTCCACCAACGACCGCAACCGGGACGTCGCCTACCTGCGCCTGCGGGAGCGCCTCCCGAGCTGGGAGCAGGTCAGGGACGCGCCCCTGGTGGAGGTCGAGCGGGCGATCCGGCCGGGGGGTATCTCGAAGGTCAAGTCCGGTCGCCTGCAGGCGATCCTGCGGGCGATCACCGCCGACGCCCGCGACCCTGCTCACGAGCTCTCGCTGGACTGGATGGCCGCGGCACCTCTGCGCGAGAGCCGCGACTACCTCGTGGAGCTCCCCGGCGTGGGCCGCAAGACGGCCGCCTGCGTGCTGCTGTTCGCGCTCGGCAAGCGGGAGGTGCCCGTCGACACCCACGTCTCCCGTGTGGGCGCCCGCCTCGGACTGCTGCCCGCCGGGGCACCCTTCGAGGTGCTCCACGACCGCATGCTCGCGCTCACCCCCCGCGGCGCCGAGCTCGAGCTGCACGTCAACCTGCTGCGCCACGGGCGCCGCACCTGCCACGCCCGCCGCCCGCACTGCGAGCGCTGCGCGCTCGAGCCGATCTGCCCCAGCAGCCTGCTGCGCCAGCCGTAGGGCCCGCGGGGGCCGTTCGGCGCTCAGCCGTGGGGCAGGACCGCGAAGGCGATCACCGCGTACTGCAGCGCCGCGGCGGCCACCACGAGCGCGTGGAAGACCTCGTGGTAGCCGAACACCTTGGGCCACGGATTCGGCCGACCGCTCGCGTACACGACCGCACCGAGCACGTACAGCAGCCCGCCGGTGGCGAGGCCGGCCACGCCGAGCCAGCCGATCGCCGCGGGCAGTTCCCCGAACACGGCGCGCGGTCACGAGCCCGAGGGCGACGTACACGCCCGCGAACAGCCACTTGGGGGCGTCGATCCACAGCAGCTTGAACAGCACGCCCCCGAGCGCCCCCGCCCACAGCACGATCAGGATCGCCTTCCCCAGCGACCCCTTCAGAGCCAGCAGGGCCACCGGGGTGTAGGTCCCGGCGATCAGCACGAAGATCATCGAGTGGTCCAGGCGCCTCATCCAGCGCCGCGGCCCCGGCCGCCAGGTGACGCGGTGATACAGCGCGCTGGTGCCGAGCAGCCCCGAGACGGCGACCGCGTAGATCACCGCCGCCAGCCGCGCCCTGCCGTCGGAGGCGGCCAGGATCAGGGCGATGCCGCAGCCGAGGGAGATGAAGAAGGCGTACTCGTGCAGGACCCCCCGCAGCTTGGGCTTGAGCGGCGGCAGGTTGGGTTTGGTGAGCACCCCCAGCTCGTTCATCATCCTCTCTACAAAGGTAGCGCCGTGGGATGATGCGCGCGTGCGTACGGGGGTATCGATCCCGCTCAGCCGCGGCGGGGAGCTGGAGGGCGTGCTGGCCCTGCCCGCTGCGGACACGCCCCAGCCGCTCCCCGGAGTGATCGTGCTGCACGAGATCTTCGGCGAGCAGCCAGAGATCCTCGAGGTTGCCGACCGCTTCGCCGAGCGGGGCTACGGGGCCCTGGCTCCCGACCTGTTCAGCTCGGGGATCCGCCTCGCGTGCCTGACCCGCGCGATGGTGGAGTCCGGCCGCGGCGGGGACGGCACCATCTCCCGGGCGATCGAGGACTCCCGCTCGTGGCTGGCCTCCCGGCCGGAGATCGACGCCGAGCGCCTGGCGGTGATCGGCTTCTGCCTCGGCGGCGGCTTCGCGCTCACGTTCGCCGCCGGTCGCCCTCCGGGACTGCGGGCGGCCGCCGTCAACTACGGCGCGGTGCCGCCCAAGGCGGACGCGCTCGCGGGCAGCTGCCCGATCGTGGCCTCCTACGGGGGCCGCGATCGCGTGATGGGCTCGGGCGGGGAGCGCCTGCGCGGCCACCTCGAGCAGCTCGGGATCGAGCACGACGTGAAGGTCTACGACCAGGCCGGCCACTCGTTCATGACCAACGGCCGTCACCCGGTCGGCAGGATGGTGTTCCTGCCGATGCGGATCGGCTACGAACCCCGGGCCGCCGAGGACGCCTACGCCCGCGTGTTCGACTTCTTCGAGCGCCAGCTCGGCCCCCCGGGCACCCCCGCGCCCTCCGCCGGCTGAGGACTCCCACTCGCTGCCGGCCTCGGCGGCCGGCCTCCGTTGCGTCGGTACGGCTCCCGCCGCTGCTCTCGCGGCCCCGCGAGGCCCTTTGGACAGCCCTCCCCGGGTGGCCGCGTGATCTCCAGACCTACCCAAACCTACGCAAATTGCGATCAAACTGGCCTTGAACGGCGGCAGGAAATCTGCCACAATACGACTTAGATTTACACAGCGTACACACAGAAAGGTTCACAGCAATGGCCAAGACCATAGGCATCGACCTCGGCACGACGAACTCGTGCATGGCCGTGCTCGAGGGTGGCGAGCCGACCGTGATCGAGAACGCCGAGGGCGGTCGGACGACGCCGTCGGTGGTCGCCTTCACGGCCTCCGGTGAGCGCCTCGTGGGCACGGTGGCCAAGCGCCAGGCCGTCACCAACCCCCAGAACACGATCTTCTCGATCAAGCGCTTCATGGGCCGCAAGGAGGGCGAGGTCCGCGAGGAGGAGTCGATCGTCCCCTACAAGGTCGTCGCCGGACCCAACGGCGACGCTCGCGTTGAAGCCGACGGCAAGCAGTACTCCCCGCCCGAGATCTCCGCGATGATCCTGCAGAAGCTGAAGGCGGACGCGGAAGCGTACCTGGGCGAGGCCGTCGATTCGGCCGTCATCACCGTCCCGGCGTACTTCAACGACGACCAGCGCCAGGCGACCAAGGACGCCGGCAAGATCGCCGGCCTCGACGTCAAGCGCATCATCAACGAGCCCACCGCGGCCTCGCTGGCCTACGGGCTCGACAAGGAGTCCGACCAGACGATCCTCGTGTTCGACCTCGGCGGCGGCACCTTCGACGTGTCCGTGCTCGAGATCGGCGACGGGGTCTTCGAGGTCAAGTCCACGGCCGGGGACAACCACCTCGGCGGCGACAACTTCGACAAGGCGATCGTGGACTGGCTCGTGGCGGAGTTCAAGAAGAGCCAGGGCATCGATCTGTCTGCCGACCCGATGGCCCTCCAGCGCCTCTACGAGGCCGCCGAGAAGGCCAAGATCGAGCTCTCCACGACCCAGGAGACGCAGATCAACCTGCCGTTCATCACGGCTGACTCCTCCGGGCCCAAGCACCTCGACACGCGCCTCACACGGGCGAAGCTGGCGGAGCTCACCTCCGCCCTGCTCGACCGCGTGGTGGGGCCTGTCAACCAGGCCATCGACGACGCCAAGAACAAGGGCGTCAAGGAGATCGACCACATCGTGCTCGTGGGCGGCATGACCCGCTCGCCCGCGGTCCAGGAGAAGGTCAAGGAGCTGACCGGCAAAGAGCCCCATCGCGGGGTCAACCCCGATGAGGTCGTGGCCGTCGGCGCCGCCATCCAGGCCGGTGTCCTGGCCGGCGACGTGAAGGACGTGCTGCTGCTCGACGTGACCCCCCTGACGCTCGGCATCGAGACCAAGGGCGGCGTGATGACGAAGCTGATCGAGCGCAACACCACGATCCCGACCCGCAAGGGCGAGGTCTTCTCGACGGCCGAGGACAACCAGCCGTCGGTCGAGATCCACGTCCTGCAGGGCGAGCGCGAGATGGCGCAGTACAACAAGTCGCTGGGCAAGTTCCAGCTGACCGGCATACCGCCGGCGCCGCGCGGGATCCCGCAGATCGAGGTCGCCTTCGACATCGACGCCAACGGCATCCTCAACGTCTCCGCGAAGGACCTGGGGACGGGCAAGGAGCAGAAGATCGAGATCAAGGCGGGCTCCGGCCTCGCCGAGGACGAGATCAAGAACATGGTCGCCGACGCCGAGACGCACGCCGATGAGGACCGCCGTGCGCGGGCCCTCGCGGAAGCGCGCAACAACGGCGAGAACGCGGCCTACCAGGCCGAGAAACAGCTCGTCGACCTGGGCGACCAGGTGGACGCGGACTCCAAGTCGCGCATCGAAGAGGCCGTCAAGGCCGTTCGGGAGACGCTCGAGTCCGAGAACGCAGACGAGATCAACGCCAAGTCCGAGGAGCTGCAGAACGCCTTCCACGCGGTCTCCGAGGCGATGTACCAGCGGGCCCAGGAGCAGGCGTCCGGCGCCGGCTCCAACGGGGCTGCGCCGACGGCGACGCCGGCGGCTCCTCCGAGGACGAGGACGTCGTCGACGCCGAGGTCGTAGACGAGCCGAAGGTCTAGGCGATGACCAACACCGAGGGCACAGTCACCGGCGCGGGCGACCCCCGCGCCGCCGACCACGAGGGCGCCGCCGAGCACGGCGAGCGTCACCCCTTCCCCGACCAGAAGGTGGCGGGGGAGGGGCCCGCGGTGCCGGCTGACGCCGGCGCCGCGACGGCCGCCGACGAGGCCTCCGAGCTCGCGGGGGACCTCGACGAGCTGGTTCGCACGGCGGCCCAGCGGGACGAGTACCTGGCGCTCGCCCAGCGCACCCAGGCCGACTTCGAGAACTACCGCAAGCGCGTGGCCCGCGAGGCCGCCGCGGCACAGGAGCGGGGCTGCGCGACGCTGGCCAAGGAGCTGCTGCCGGCGCTGGACAACCTCGACCGGGCACTCGAGGCGGCCGCCGCCGACGATCCCCTGCTGGAAGGGGTGAGGCTCGTCCGGGCGGAGCTGAACGCAGCCCTCGCGCGGGCGGGCATCGAGTCCTTCTCGCCGCTGGACGAGGTGTTCGACCCGTCCCTTCACGAGGCCATGGCGACGCTCCCCCAGCCGCCCGAGGGCAAGCCCAGCGGGACGGTCGTCGAGGTCTACCAGCCGGGCTACCGGCTGGGCAAGAACATCATCCGCCCGGCTCGCGTGGTCGTGGCGGCCTAGAGGAGCACGGATGGCGTGCACGTTCCGACTACTACAAGGCCCTGGGCGTCGACAAGAAGGCGAGCGCCGAGGAGATCAAGAAGGCCTACCGCAAGCTGGCTCGCGAGTACCACCCGGACCGCAACCCCGGGGACGAGAAGGCAGAGGAACGCTTCAAGGAGATCTCCCAGGCCTACGACGTGCTCGGGGACCCCGAGAAGCGCAAGCAGTACGACAGCGGCTGCGGTCCATTCGCCCAGGCGGGCGGCCCCGGCGGCGGCTTCGGGGGCTTCGGCAACTTCGACTTCGACGCCTCCTCGATGGGGGACATCCTGTCGAACCTGTTCGGGGGCGCCGGCCCCGGCGGCGGGGCCCGGCGGGGCCGGGGAGCGCCCGGAGCCGAACGTGGAGCCGACCTCGAGGCGCAGGTGTCGATCACCTTCGACCAGGCCGTCTCCGGAGCCCAGGTGCCGCTGCAGGTGCCGATGCGCACCACCTGCGACACCTGCCACGGGACCGGCGCGGCACCGGGGACCTCTCCCACCATCTGCCCCCGCTGCGAAGGCCGCGGCATCGAGACCGAGGGTCAGGGGATGTTCTCCATCTCCCAGCCGTGCTCGCAGTGCGGAGGCTCCGGGACGATCATCCAGAGCCCCTGCGCCACGTGTGGCGGCTCCGGCACGGTGCGGACCGTCAAGCGCCTGCGCGTGAACATCCCCGCCGGGGTCCGCGACGGCAGTCGCATCCGTCTGGCCGGAAAGGGCGAGCCCGGGCTGCGGGGCGGGCCACCCGGAGACCTGTACCTGATCACGAAGGTCACCTCCTCGCCCGTGTTCAAGCGCAAGGGCGACAACCTCGAGGTGGAGGTGCCCCTGAGCATCCCCGAGGCGCTGCTCGGCGCCGAGGTCCAGGTGCCCACGCTCGACCGGGACCAAGACGCTGCGGGTGCACCCGGGCACGGCCCACGGGACCGTCCAGCGCCTGCGCGGCGAGGGGCCCGCCGAAGCTCGGCAGCTCACCCCCCAAGCACGGGGACATCCACTACCGCTTCGTGATCGACGTCCCGAAGGAGCTCAACGACGAGCAGGAGAAGGCCGTCGAGCAGCTCTCCAAGACGCTCGGCTCGGACGACCTCAGGGCAGAGCCTGTTCGGCAACGGGGCCGGTCCCCGTCCTCACGCGGGGGCGACCAGCGGGAAGGCGTCTGACAGCTGATGGCCGGCTCGAGTGGTGAAGCCAGAAGGACGGTCACGCGGGTGAAGCTCGAGACCGACCGCGGCGTGTTCATGATCTCCGTGGCGGCGGAGCTGGCCAACCTGCATCCCCAGACGCTGCGGGTGTACGAGGCGAGGGGGCTGATCGAGCCCCAGCGCTCATCGAAGGGCACCCGTCTGTACTCCCACGAGGACGTGGACAAGCTCCGGCGCATCCAGGAGATGACGGCGGAGCTGGGGCTGAACCTCGCGGGGGTCGAGCGGGTGCTGCACCTGGAGCAGGAAATCGAGGACATGCAGGCGCGCATCGAGGAGATCGAGCTCGAGGCGCTGCAGGCGCAGGTCCGCCTCGCCGAGGAGCTCGAGGAGGTGCGCCGCTCGTTCCGCGCGGAGCTGGTCCCCTACCGCGGCAGCGGCGAGCTGGTGCGGGTGGCCGACCTCATGAAGTCCTTCAACCGGCCAACGAACTTCAAGAAACAGAGAAGAGGAAGCAGCCGATGTCACCTAACGGAACCCCACCGCCGGGCGCCCAGCCCGGGCAGCCCGAGGAGCAGCAGGCTCCACTGGAGCGCTTCGGACGCGATCTCACCGAGATCGCCGAGCAGGGCAAGCTCGACCCGGTCATCGGCCGCGACGACGAGATCCGCCGGGTGATCCAGGTCCTCAGCCGGCGCACCAAGAACAACCCCGTCCTGATCGGCGAGCCCGGCGTGGGCAAGACGGCGATCGTCGAGGGCCTGGCCCAGCGGATCGTCGGCGGCGACGTGCCCGAGTCGCTGCGCGACCGCCGCGTGATCGCGCTCGACATGGGCGGGCTGATCGCGGGGGCCGCCTACCGGGGCGAGTTCGAGGAACGCCTGAAGGCGGTCCTGAAGGAAGTCGCCGACGCCGAGGGGGCGATCATCCTGTTCCTCGACGAGCTCCACACGATCGTCGGCGCGGGCGCCGCCCAGGGTGCCGTCGACGCCGCCAACCTGCTCAAGCCGATGCTGGCCCGCGGGGAACTGCGGGCCGTCGGGGCCACCACGCTCGACGAGTACCGCCAGCACATCGAGAAGGACGCCGCCCTGGAGCGGCGCTTCCAGCCCGTGTACGTGGGCGAGCCCACCGTCCAGGACACGATCGCGATCCTGAGGGGGCTCAAGGAACGCTACGAGGTCCACCACAAAGTCACGATCCAGGACAGCGCCCTGATCGCCGCCGCGACGCTTTCGCACCGCTACATCGCAGACCGCTTCCTGCCCGACAAGGCGATCGACCTGATCGACGAGGCCGCCTCGAAGATCCGCATCGAGATCGACTCCCTGCCGACCGAGATCGACGAGGTCGACCGCCGCATCATGCAGCTCGAGATCGAGCTCACCTCCCTGCGCAAGGACAAGAGCGACGCCGCCAAGGAGCGCCGTGAGGCGCTCGAGGGGGAGCTCGAGGAGCTGAAGGCCCGGTCCGCCTCGATGAAGGAGCAGTGGCAGCGGGAGAAGGACGCCATCCAGGGCGTCTCCGAACTGAAGGAACGTCTCGAGCAGGCCCGCATGGAAGTCGAACGGGCACAGCGTGAATCGAACCTCGAGCGGGCCGCGGAACTGCAGTACCGCGACATCCCCGAGCTCGAGAAGGAGCTCGCCGAGCGCGAAGCGGCGGCCCGGGAGACCGAGGACGAGGGCCCCGTGTTCCTCAAAGAGGAGGTCGACGCCGACGACGTCGGAGAGGTGGTGGCCCGCTGGACCGGGATCCCCGTGAGCCGGCTGCTGGAGGGCGAAACCGAGAAGCTGCTGCACATGGAGGACCGACTCCACGAACGTGTCGTGGGCCAGGACGAGGCGATCGAGGCGGTGGCCACCGCGCTGCGGCGCTCGCGGGCAGGCCTCTCGGACCCCGACCGGCCGATCGGCACCTTCCTGTTCCTCGGCCCCACCGGGGTCGGCAAGACCGAGCTCGCGAGGGCCCTGGCGGAGTTCATGTTCGACACCCAGGAGGCCATGATCCGGATCGACATGTCCGAGTACATGGAGAAACACTCCGTGTCCCGGCTGGTGGGTGCGCCCCCCGGCTACGTCGGCTACGAAGAGGGCGGCCAGCTGACCGAGGCGGTCCGCCGCCGGCCCTACTCGGTGGTCCTGCTGGACGAGATCGAGAAGGCCCACGGGGACGTGTTCAACACGCTCCTGCAGGTGATGGACGACGGGCGCCTCACCGACGGCCAGGGACGGACCGTGGACTTCAAGAACACGGTCCTGATCATGACGTCGAACATCCCCGTTCCCGAGGGCCTGGCCGACGCCGAGCTGCGCAGCGCCCTGCTCGAGTACTTCAAGCCCGAGTTCATCAACCGGCTCGACGACGTGGTCCGCTTCCACGCCCTCGACCGCGAGCAGCTGAGCGAGATCGTCGACCTCCAGGTCGCCCTCGTGATCGAGCGGGTGGCCGAGCGGGGGATACAGGTGACGCTCACCGATACCGCCCGGGTACTGCTGGCGAACCTCGGCTACGACCCCAGCTACGGAGCCCGGCCCCTGCGCCGCGTGATCCAGAAGCAGCTCATCGACCGGCTCGCCCTGGCGCTGCTGGAGGGCGAGATCCACAGCGGGGACGACGTCACGGTGGACGCCCACGACGGCGAACTGGTGCTCGAGAAGGGCCCCGTCGCCACCGCCGCGGTGGGCTGAGCGGTCGCGCCCGCCGGGCGGCCTGAGGGCCCCCCGTGGCACCCGCTGGGGCGGCCTGAGGGCCACCCGGACCGGCCTGGACGCCGCCGGTCGACCCCGCAATCCGTCCAGCCTTGTTCGCGTCGCTGGCGCTGCGGGCAAGTACGGACGAGGAAAAGTCGTCCGGGGCTCGAACTAAAAGTCCCGTAGCGCCCGATTCCCGGGCCCGGCGCTCCTGCCGGTCTGGCGGACGCGCCGGCCATGGACGGCCTTGACAGATCGACCAACGAAGGCCTCGTTCCCAGCGGCGGGCCACCTTGGAGGAGCTGCATGCGCAGAGCATCCGAACGCCGAGCACAGTGGGCAATCATCATCCTCGCGCTCTTCTTCGCGCTGGGAGGAAGTGCGATCGCCGCCAAAACCTTCCTGATCACGAGCACCAGCCAGATCAAGCCGAGCGTCCTGGCGAAGCTCAAGGGCAAGAACGGCAAAAACGGCAAAAACGGCCCTGAAGGCCATCCGGGCGTCGGCGGAGCCACCGGCCCCGCTGGAGCCGCCGGGACGAACGGGAACAACGGCACAAACGGCAGCGACGGTAAAGAAGGCGCCACCGGCCCGTCGGGCACCGGCCGACCGGTGCCACCGGGCCCACTGGCCCAGGCGGAGGCGCAACCGGTCCGACCGGTGCAACCGGAGCCGCCGGTGCAACCGGAGGCGCCGGCGCGACCGGCCCGGCGGGCGCCACTGGCGCGTCGGGTGTGACCGGTGCGACGGGCCCGACAGGCGCCACGGGCGCAACCGGTGCCACGGGTGCGACAGGCGAAGAAGGCGAAGAAGGCGAAGGCGAACAGGGCGCCACCGGCGAAAAGGGCGCGACCGGAGCGACCGGAGCAACCGGCGGGACCGGAGCGACCGGAGCAACCGGCGGGACCGGAGCCACCGGAGCAACCGGAGCAACCGGCGTCACGGGTGCGACCGGGCCGACCGGCTCCACAGGCGCTACGGGCGCCACCGGAGGTACCGGTGCCACGGGCGTCACTGGAGCTACTGGACCGACCGGTAAAGAAGGCGCAACCGGCAGCGAAGGCGCGACGGCAACGACGGCGCGACCGGCAACGAAGGCGCACCGGCGACGAAGGCGCGACCGGAAACAAAGGCGCGACCGGTGCGACCGGCGTGACCGGCGCAACGGGCGCAACGGGCGCGACCGGCGGGACCGGCGGGACCGGAGCGACTGGGCCGACCGGCGAAGGATCCACTGGGCCCACGGGACCGGGCGGTGCCGTGGCTGGGTTCAGTGCGACTCAGAACGACCGCCGCTCAACATCACGAGCGACTCGAGCCTCGACCGAACTGCCCGGGATGAAGAAAGTGCTCACGGCCGGGTCGTACGTCGTGACGGCGATGGTCGAGATCGACGCGGCCAGCGGCGAAAGGCTGTCGAATCCGGCGGCTGCGGAATGTGAGCTCGCTGACGAACCTGAAGGGCGGGCCGGCCAACGGCGTCGGCGGCCTGGTTCGCGACCACGAGTGAAACCGGTCTGGGCACCGAGTACGCGGCGGGCGAGATACCGCTCAACCTCGCTGTCACCAGCGCTGAAAGCAGTGAATTGTCGCTTGAGTGTCGGACGACGATCCATGGCGCCGAGTGCGACAGTCCACGCTGTGAACGGTTCACTACGTCGCCGTCCAGACGACCGAAAAACAACTAGTCATCAGTGAACCACCAGCGGCCGGCCCCTTCACCGGGGCCGGCCGCTGTATTTAACGCCCTCGCGCTCTGCCGACACCGGCCGACGGGCGCCCGGCGATCTACCTCCCGCTCAGTCCATCGTCACGAAGAAGCCCTCCGGTTCTTCGGCTTCTTCGAGTTTCCCGGCTTCGAGGACGGCTGCGGAGGTCTGGACGGTGACGTCCGTCCCCGAAGGGCAGGCTTTGTCGGCTCCCCGGCCCAGCGTTGCCCGGATGACCGAGAGTTGGACCGATTCGTTGTAGTCGATCGTCGCCACCACGGTGTGCAACGTTCCGGAAATCCCGGTCAGGCAGAAGATGCCCGGAGCGTTTTCAGTGACGCCGGTCACGTTCTTGCTTTCGGTCAGTTTGCCTTCCTGGTTCACATGGGCGTAGGCGAGGGCACTGCCGGTTTCGCCGGTGGCGCCCGTAGCGCCGGTTGCCCCGTCGCACCGGTCGTGCCCGTCACGCCCTGCCCACCGGTGGCTCCCTGTTCGCCTTCACCCCCCGGTTCGCCCTGTTCTCCTTTGGGACCCGTCACCCCCTGAGCTCCCGTGGGTCCTGTGGCACCCGCACGTCCCGGTTCCCCGGGTTCGCCTTCGACGCTCTGGCCGGCACTGCCCTGCCTGCCGGTCGCACCGGTTAGGCCCGCGGTGCCGGGCGATCCCGCCGGGCCGGTGGGGCCGGCTGCTCCCGCTGCTCCGGCCGCTCCCTTCGGGCCCTTGGCCCCCTTGAGGGCTTTGAGGACCTTCGGGTTGATCTGTTTGGTGGAGTTGACCAGATAGTGGCTCGCCGCAAGCGCTCCCCCGGTCATCGAGAAGACGAGCGCGAGTGTCGCGGCGACGTTGGCGTACGTGAACTTGGTAGTGAGGTTGGACATGCGGGCAATATATGGACGCCATCCGACCATCCTGCGGGTTCGGAGTTCGCGCCGTGTGCCCCGATCCTGTAGAACCGCGGGGCGCTAGGCGCGAAGCATCTGCCCAGTACGTCCGGAGAGGAGCGACAGCGTTGCCCACCTACATCATGCTCACGACCCTCACACCCGAGGGGGTTCAAACGGTCAAGAACAACCCCGAGCGGATCAAGGAGGTCAACAGCGAGGTCGAACAGCTCGGGGCAAATGTCCGGGCGCAATGGGCGACTCTCGGCCATATCGACTTCATCTCGGTGGTGGAAGCGCCCGACGAGGGTGCGATGGCGCGTATCTCCCTCGAGTTGGGCTCTCGTGGCACCGCCCGCTACGAGACCCTCGCGGCGATCCCGATCGATGACTTCATCTCCTCGTTGTAACGTCCGTCCCGTCTCCTCCCTGCCCGCACACCAGACCCCATGACCGCGACTCAGGCCGACGGGCCAGCCGGCGGGAATCAGGGCACCCGCGGCGAGGGCGAGGGCTCCCCGAGCGACCGCGCCCTCGGGCGCCCACGGGATATCGCTGGTGCCCGAGCCCCTGGAGGAGTCCGAGGTGGAGGCCGAGCTCGAAGGCCTCGACGTGGACGCTCCCCGGGTGGGGATCGTGATGGGCTCCAAGAGCGACCTCGAGACGATGCAGAAGGCCGCCGACGAGCTCAAAGAGCGGGGCATCCTGCACGAGATGCGGGTGATGTCGGCCCACCGCGAGCCGGACCTGGTCGCCGAATACGCCAAGAACGCACGCATGCGGGGACTGCGGGTGATCATCGCCGGCGCCGGCATCTCGGCGGCCCTTCCGGGTGCGGTCGCCGCCCACACCGAGCTGCCGGTGATCGGCGTCCCGCTGTCCGGGCGCCTCAGCCGCGGCCGGCGGCCTCGATGCGATCCTGTCGATCGTGCAGATGCCCCCCGGAGTGCCGGTCGCGTGCGTGGGTCTCGACAACCCCCGCAACGCCGCCATCCTCGCCGCCCAGATCCTCCAGGCATGATCGCCCGCTACACGCGGCCGGAGCTCGGCCGCCTGTGGAGCGACGAGGCGCGCATGCAGGCGTGGCGGCGCGTGGAGGTGGCCGCCGCCGAGGAGCTTCCGTTCCTGCTCGGCTCCGACGGTCCCACCGAGGCCGAGCTCGAGGCGATCCGCGGCGCGAGCTTCACCGTCGAGGCGGTCCAGGAGCGCGAGCGGGTCACCGATCACGACGTGGCCGCCTTCGTGGACGTGCTCGGCGCCTCCGCCGGGGAGGCCGGGCGCTGGATCCACTTCGGGCTCACCTCCTCGGACGTGCTCGACACGGCCCTCGCGCTCCAGCTGCGGGATGCCGGGCGAGCTGATCCTCGCCGGCGCCGGCGGGCTGGTGCAGGCGCTGGCGGCTCGCGCCCGCGAGCAGATCGGACACCCTGGCCGTGGGCAGGACCCACGGCGTCCACGCCGAGCCCACGAGCTTTGGCCTGAGGCTCGCCGGCTTCGCCTTCGAGGCCCACCGCAACCTCGGCCGCCTGCGAGCGGGCCTTCGAGCAGGTGAGCGTCGGCGCGGTGTCGGGCGCGGTCGGCACCTACGCGGCCACGAGCCCCGAGTACGAGGCCCGCGTCCTGGCCCGTCTCGGCCTCGCCCCCGAGGACGTCTCCACGCAGGTCGTTCCCCGCGACCGCCACGCCGAGCTGCTGTCGCGCGATCGCCCTCGCCGGCACCGGCCTGGAGCGCCTCGCCACCGAGCTGCGCAACCTGCAGCGGACCGAGGTGCGCGAGGTCCAGGAGCCCTTCCGGGAGGGTCAGAAGGGCTCCTCGGCGATGCCCCACAAGCGCAACCCGATCAAGAGCGAGCAGATCACCGGGCTCGCCCGGGTGCTGCGGGGCAACGCCGTGGCCGCGCCTCGAGAACGTCTCCCTGTGGCACGAGCGCGACATCTCCCACTCCTCCGCCGAGCGGGTCATCCTGCCGGACTCGACGATCCTGCTCGACTACCTCCAGCAGCGCGCCATCGCGCTGGTCAGCGGACATGCGCATCGACGCGGCGCGCATGCGCGAGAACCTCGAGCTGACCCACGGCGCGCTGTTCTCCCAGCGCGTCCTGCTGGCGCTGGTGGAGGCCGGGCAGCACCCGCGACGACGCCTACCGGATCGTCCAGGAGCTGGCGCAGCGGGCCTGGGACGAGGGCATCCCGCTGCGAGAGCTGCTGGCCGCCGACGACCGCGCCGCGGGGCTCGACCTGGACGAGATCTTCGACGCCGACTACTACCTCCGGCACGTGCCGCGAGATCCTCGCCCGCCTGGACCGGATCGCCTGATCTCGCCCACCTCGGCCCCCCGGGGGCGCTGGTAGCATCGCCCCACGTGAGCGCCCTCGCCGACCTGCCCCTCATCGCCAGCGGGAAGGTCCGCGAGATGTACGCGCTGGGGCCCGGCGAGGACGGCTCTCCGCGGCTGCTGATGGTCGCCAGCGACCGCATCTCCACCTACGACGCCGTCCATCCGACGCCGATCCCCGACAAGGGCAAGGTGCTCACCGGGCTGTCGGTGTTCTGGTTCCAGAAGACCAGCCACATCGTCGCCAACCACCTGCTGTCCGCCACCGAGGACGTCCCCGAGTCCGAGCGCGGCCGGGCACTCGTCGTGCGCGAGCTGCAGATGCTCCCCGTCGAGTGCGTCGTGCGCGGCTACATCACGGGATCGGGCTGGAAGGACTACCAGGCCACCGGCAGCGTGTCGGGGATCAAGCTGCCCGCGGGCCTGCGCGAGTCCGAGCAGCTGCCCGAGCCGATCTTCACGCCCAGCACCAAGGCCACCGAGGGCCACGACGAGACGATCGACTTCGATCGCGCCGCCGAGCTCGTCGGCGACCGCGCAGCTGATGCGCCGGGTGGCCGACGTGGCCGTCGAGCTGTACTCCTTCGCCGCCGAGCACGCCCGCGCCGCCGGGGTGATCCTGGCCGACACGAAGTTCGAGTTCGGGCTCGGCGAGGACGGCGAGCTGGTGGTCGGCGACGAGGTGCTTACGCCCGACTCCTCGCGCTACTGGCCGGCCGATGACTACGAGGTCGGCCGCGGTCAGCCGAGCTTCGACAAGCAGTACGTCCGCGACTGGGCCTCGGCCCAGGGCTGGGACAAGAAGCCGCCCGCACCTCCGATTCCCGACGACGTCGTCGCCGGTACCCGCGCCCGCTACGTGGAGGCCTACGAGCGCATCACCGGCGAGCCCTTCGAGGCGTGGCTGCGCAGGAGCTCCGCTTGAGGGCACGCGTCCTGGTCCGGCCCAAGGCCGGCATCCTCGACCCGCAGGGTGCGGCCGTCGAGCGGGCCCTGCCGGCGCTCGGGTTCGCCGGCGCCGCCAACGTCCACGTCGGACGCCTGATCGAGCTCGACGTCGCCGACCCCGAGCAGCTCGGCCCGATGTGCGAGAAGCTCCTCGCCAACCCCCTGGTCGAGGACTACGAGGTCCAACTGCTGGACGCGCCCGCCTGACGCGCATCTGGTGAAGTTCGCCGTCATCCAGTTCCCGGGCTCCTGCGACGACCGGGATGCCGCACACGCGGCCGGCCTGGTGGGGGAGGCGGAGCTCGTCTGGCACGCCGAACGTGACCTGCACGGGGCCGACGCGGTCATCGTCCCGGGCGGCTTCTCCTACGGCGACTACCTGCGCGCCGGCGCCATCGCCCGCTTCTCGCCCGCGATGGAGGCGGTGATCGAGTTCGCCGCCGCCGGCGGCCTCGTGCTCGGCATCTGCAACGGCTTTCAGGTGCTGTGCGAGGCCCACCTGCTCCCCGGCGCCCTGCTCGTGAACGCCAACCGCCGCTTCACCTCCCGCGAGGTCTCCCTCGAGGTGGCCCGGGCGGAGACCGCCTTCACCCACGGGATGCAGGCGGGCGAGGTGCTGAGGATCCCGGCCAAGCACTCGTGGGGCCGCTACCACGCCGATGCCGAGACGCTCCAGAGGCTCGAGCAGAACGGTCAGGTGCTGCTGCGCTACGCCCCGGGACACAACTTCAACGGCTCGCTGCACGACATCGCCGGTGTCTGCAACGAGGCCGGCAACGTGTTCGGGCTGATGCCCCACCCCGAGCACGCGGTCGAGCGAGCTGACGGGCGGCTCGACCGACGGGCTGCGGATCTTCGAGTCGATGCGTCTGGCCAAGGAGGGTGCGGTTGCCTGAGAGCACCGCAGTGCGCCCTCCCGCCGGCGTCCCCACGCTGCAGGACGCCCTCGCGCTCGGCCTCACCAGCGCCGAGTACGAGCTGGTCTGCGAGAAGCAGGGCCGTCCCCCGAACCAGGTCGAGCTGGCCGTGTACTCGCTGATGTGGAGCGAGCACTGCGCCTACAAGCACTCCAAGCTGCTGCTGCGCACGCTCCCCACCGAGGGCGAGCACGTGGCCCTCGGGCCCGGTGAGAACGCCGGCGCGGTGAACCTCCCCGGCGGGCTCGTGTGCGCCTTCAAGGTCGAGTCCCACAACCACCCCAGCGCGGTCGAGCCGTTCCAGGGCGCGGCCACGGGGGTGGGCGGGATCCTGCGCGACATCTTCGCCCTCGGCGCCCGCCCGATCGCGGTGCTCGACTCGCTGCGCTTCGGCGAGCCGTCGGCGGCGGCCGGCGACCGCGGCCGCTACCTGCTCGACGGGGCCGTCGGCGGGATCGGCCACTACGGCAACTCGATCGGCGTTCCCACGATCGGCGGGGAGGTCTACTTCGAGGCTCCCTACGAGCACAACTGCCTGGTCAACGCGATGGCACTCGGACTCGCCCGCGGCGAGCAGCTGATCCGCAGCGCCGCCAGCGGTCCCGGCAACCTGATCGTGCTGTTCGGCGCCTCCACCGGACGTGACGGGATCGGCGGCGCCTCGGTGCTCGCCTCCGCCGAGCTCGCGGGCGAGGAAGGGGCCGCGCCCGACATGCGCCCCACCGTGCAGGTGGGCGACCCGTTCGAGGAGAAGAAGCTGCTCGAGTGCTCGCTGGAGCTGCTCGAGCGCGGGGCTGCTCGTCGCGCTCCAGGACCTCGGCGCGGCGGGCCTCACCTCCTCGGCCTCGGAGATGGCCTCCAAGGGAGACGTCGGGATCGACATCGACGTGTCCGCGGTGCCGTTGCGCGAGCCGGGCCTGGAGCCGTTCGAGATCATGGTCTCCGAGTCCCAGGAGCGGATGCTGTGCGTCGTCGAGCCCGCCGCCTTCGAACGGGTCGCGGCGGTGTGCGCGCGGTGGGAGCTTGCCGTGCTCGGCCATCGGCCGCGTCACCGACTCCCGCCGCCTGCGGGTCCTGAGCGGCGAGGAGCTGCTCGGCGACATGCCGGTCGAGGGCGCTCGTCGACGACTGCCCCCTCTACGAGCTGGCGCCCCGGCGACCGCAGGCCGGCATCTACCCGGCGCCGATCGCGACCCTCGCTCCCGGGGCCGATCCCGGCGAGACCCTGCTGGCGCTGCTGGCGAGCCCCAACCTCGCCTCCCGCCGGCCGCTGTTCGAGCAGTACGACTCGATCGTCCAGTCGCGCACCGTGCGCCGTCCCGGGCAGGCCGACGCCGCCGTCCTCGCCCTGCCCGACGGCTCGGCCCTGGCCGTCAGCATCGACTGCAACGGCCGCCGTGTCGCCGCCGACCCCTACCGCGGCACCGTCGAGGCGGTCCTGGAGTGCGCCTCCAACCTCGCCTGCACCGGCGCCGAGCCGCTCGGGACGACCAACAACCTCAACTTCGGCAACCCCGAGAAGGAGCACATCGCCTGGCAGCTGACCGAGTCCGTGAGGGGTCTCGGCGACGCCTGCCGGGCGCTGCGGGCGCCGATCGTGGGCGGCAACGTCTCGCTCTACAACGAGGGCCCGAGCGGCCCCATCTACCCGACGCCGGTGATCGGGATGGTGGGCTTGCTCCCGGACGCCTCGCCGCGCCGGGCGCCTCGGCTTCCAGCACGAGGGGGACGCGATCGCGCTGCTCGGACCCTTCGCGCCCTCGCTGGCGGCCTCTGAGCTCGAGAAGCTGCACGGCGGCCCGCTCCCCGAGGAGCTTCCCGCGTTCGAGCTGGACGCGGTCCGGGTCGCCCAGAAGGCGGTCCGCGATGCGGTCCGCGAGGGCCTCGTCTCGAGCGCCCACGACATCGCCGAGGGTGGCCTCGCGGTGGCTCTGGCGGAGTGCTGCCTGGCAGGAGGCATCGGAGCCGACGTCACGATCGCCAGCCGAGCAGGAGCTCACGAGCGGGCTGTTCGGCGAGGGCCCCGGCGGCTTTCTGGTGAGCATCCCGCCGAAGCTCGTGGGACGCCTCGTCGAGTGCACCGGCGCCCGCGTGATCGGTGTGGTCGGCGCGGCGGTACTGCGGATCGGGCTTGCCGGCCCGGCTCCGGGCGACGCACAGGAGGTGCTGCGAGTCGCCCTGGAGGAGCTGCGCGCCGCCGGCGAGCGTCTCAGCGACCTGTTTGCTTGATGCTAGCTTTAGCTGATATGCGTGAGGGACCGCGCGACGAGTGCGGAGTGTTCGGCCTGTACGCGCCCGGTCACGAGGTGTCGAGGCTGTCCTACTTCGCCCTGTACGCGCTCCAGCATCGCGGGCAGGAGTCGGCGGGGATCGCCGCCGCCGACCGCGGCGGCAACATCATCACCCGCCGCGAGCTCGGGCCTGGTCAGCCAGGTGTTCAGCGAGAACGACCTGCGCACGCTCGCCGGCGACCTGGCGATCGGGCACGTGCGCTACTCGACCACCGGCTCCAACGCGTGGGAGAACTCCCAGCCGGTGCAGCGCTCGGAGGGCACCAACGGCTCACGCCGCGAGCTCGCCCTGGCCCACAACGGCAACCTCATCAACGCGCTCGAGCTCCACGACGAGCTGCTCGAGAAGGGCGTCAGCTTCAGCTCCAGCTCCGACTCGGAGATCATCGCGGCGATGATCGCCACCCACCCGGCCGAGCAGGTCGAGGACGCGATCGCCGACGTGCTCCCGCGCCTGCGCGGCGCCTTCTCGATCGTGGTCATGACCAAGGACCGCGTGGTCGCCTTCCGCGACCCCCACGGCCTGCGCCCGCTCGCGCTCGGGCACTCGATGCCGCCCGGCGATGGGCAGCGAGCGCTACTGCGTGGCCAGCGAGTCGTGCGCCTTCGACATCATCGGCGCCAAGCTACGTGCGCGACGTCGAGCCGGGCGAGATCGTGACGCTCGGCGAGGACGGGCTCCAGAGCCGCGCCACGGCCGCCGGCGCCCGCGCCGCGCCTTCTGCGTGTTCGAGTACATCTACTTCGCCCGCCCGGACTCGCGCATGAACGACCAGGTGCTGCAGGTGGCCCGCGGGCGGATGGGCGAGATCCTGTGGCAGGAGGCGCCCGTCGAGGCCGACGTCGTGATCGCCGTGCCCGACTCCGGCAACCCGGCCGCGCGCGGGCTCGCTCGCGCGGCGGGGCTGCCCCAGGACGACGGCTTCGTCAAGAACCGCTACGTCGCCCGCACCTTCATCCAGCCCGGCCAGGAGCTGCGCAAGCACGGCCTGCGGCTGAAGTTCAACCCGCTCCCGGAGGTGATCGCGGGCAAGCGCCTGGTCGTCGTCGACGACTCGATCGTGCGCGGCAACACCACCCGCCAGATCGTGCAGATGCTGCGCGACGCGGGCGCCGCCGAGATCCACATGCGCATCTCCGCGCCGCCGATCAAGCACCCCTGCCACTACGGCATCGACATGTCCACGCGCGAGGAGATGATCGCCCACGAGCGCACCACCGAGGAGGTCGCCGCCGAGCTGGGCTGCGACTCGCTGCACTACCTCTCGCTCGAGGGCGTCTACGAGGCCGTCGGCGGCACGCGCGCAAACCACTGCGACGCCTGCTTCACCGGCGAGTACCCGCTCGCGGGCAACGACGCCGCGGCCGGGAAGTACTCGCTGGAGCAGCCCGCCGAGACCCCCGCTGCGGGCATCCAGGAGCCCGCGTCCGCCGCCGGCGACACGGCGGGCGGCGACGAGGCGCCCGTCGTCCCGGTGCTCAGCGCGTCCTGAGCCGAGGCGTCAGCGCTCGAGGTCGCCTTCGCGGGCGCCGGTGGCGTCGTTGTAGCGGTTGTTGTAGGGGTGACGGACGATCAGCTCGCTGTCGCGCTCGCGGCGGAATCCGTAGCCGAGAGCGACGATGATGATCAACGTCACGAGGATGGCTAGCAGCATTTCTTCGTCCTTTTGCTCTGGGGGATCTGTAGCTCCCCTCCACCCTCACCTCGATTGAAGGGCACCCGACCCGCCGTCTGTGTGACGTGGGTCACAGCTATCTTCCGGCGGCGTGCCCGAGCAACTTCCCATCGCGGTGCTCGTCTCGGGCACGGGGACGAACCTGCAGGCGCTGCTCGACACCGTCCACGAGCGCGAGGCGCAGGTCGTGGCGGTGGCCTCGAGCACCCCCGACGCTCCGGCGCTGACCGGGCCCGCGAGCGGGGCGTGCCCACCGAGGTCTTCGCCCGCGCTGCCTACGGCGACCGCGGCGCCCGCGACGACGCTCTGGCCGACTGGCTGGTGGAGCGGGGCGCCCGCCTGGTCGTGCTGGCCGGCTACATGGAGCTGCTCGGCGAGCCGCCTTCCTCGATCGCTTTCCCCGCGCGGTCATCAACGTCCACCCGTCGCTGCTGCCGGCGTTCCCGGGCCTGCACGCGATCGAGCAGGCGCTCGCCTACGGCGTCAAGGTGTTCGGCGTCACCGTCCACTTCGTCGACGCCGGCGTCGACACCGGGCCGGTGATCCTGCAGCGGGCCGTGGAGCTGCCGGACGCCGGCGACCCCGACGAGGTGCTGGCGGCGCTGCGGCCGCTCGAGCACTCGCTGCTGCCCGCGGCCGTCAGCCTGTTCGCCCGGGGCGCGGTCCGGGCCGACCCAGCAGAACCCGCGCCGGATGCTGGTCGATCGCGCCGGCGGGATAGGCTCTGCTGGTGGCCTCCTCGGGCGAGCTCATCGGCGAGAACACGGGTGTGATGGAGCGCACCGCTCCCGGCGAGGTACGCGTTCGCCGGGCGCTGCTGTCGGTCTCCGACAAGAGCGGCCTCGTCGACTTCGCCCGCGGCCTGCGGGAGCTCGAGCGTCGAGATCGTCTCCACCGGGGGCACCGCTCGCGAGCTCGCCGGCGCGGACATCGCGGCTCGCCCGATCGAGGACTTCACCGGCTTCCCGGAGATCATGGACGGCCGCGTCAAGACGCTGCACCCGCGGCTCTACGCGGGACTGCTGGCCCGCCGCGACGAGGATTCCCACCTGCAGGCCGCCGAGGAACAGGGGATCGAGCAGGTGGACCTCGTGTGCGTGAACCTGTACCCGTTCGAGCAGACCGCTCGCCCGCGGCGATGCCTCCGAGCAGGAGATCATCGAGAACATCGACATCGGCGGTCCGACGATGATCCGGGCGGCGGCCAAGAACAGCGCCTTCGCGGCCGTCGTCGTCGACCCGGGCGACTACCCCGCCGTGCTGGCCGAGCTGCGCGAGACCGACGGGCGCCTGTCGGCCACGACGCGCGCGCGATCTGGCCGCGCAAGGCGTTCGCCACCACCGCCCGCTACGACGCCGCCATCTCCGGGTGGTTCGTCGCGCTCCTCCGAGGGCTTCCCGCCGAGCTGGTCGGAGGCCTACGAGAAGGTCATCGACCTGCGCTACGGCGAGAACCCCCACCAGCAGGGCCGCCTTCTACGCCCGCGCCGGGGCCGGACCCCACCTGCTCGACGGCGTCAACCAGCTGCACGGCAAGGAGCTGTCCTTCAACAACCTGCTCGACCTCAGCTCCGCACGCGAGCTGGTCGAGGACTTCGACGAGCCGGCCTGCGCGATCGTCAAGCACAACAACCCCTGCGGCTGCGCGGTGGCCGACAGCGCCGAGCAGGCCTACGAGCGCGCCTTCGCCTGCGACCCGCAGAGCGCCTACGGCGGCGTGATCGCGCTCAACCGGCCCGTCGATCGCGCTGCCGCCGAGAAGCTGTCCGGCCAGTTCATCGAGGTGCTGCTCGCGCCCGCGTTCGAGCCCGCGGCGCTGGAGATCCTGCAGGGCAAGAAGAACGTGCGCCTGCTCGAGCTGCCCGACTGGCCCGCGCGCAGCGAGCGCGTCGAGGGCAAGCCGGTGCTCGGCGGCCAGCTCGTGCAGACCCGCGACGAGGTCGCCGAGACGCGCGAGCAGATGCACGTGATGACCGCCGCCGAGCCGGACGAGGAGCAGTGGCAGGACCTGCTGTTCGCCTGGCGGGTCTGCCGCCACGTGCGCTCCAACGCGATCGTGATCGCCCGCGGCCGGCGCCACGATCGGGATCGGCGCCGGCCAGATGAGCCGGGTGGACGCCGTCCGCATCGCGATCGAGAAGGCACAGGCCTTCCAGCCCGAGCTGCTGGCCGGCTCGGCCTCGCCTCCGACGCCTTCTTCCCGTTCGCCGACGGTCCCGAGCTCGCGCTCGAGGCCGGGGTCACGGCGATCATCCAGCCGGGCGGCTCGGTGCGCGACGAGGAGGTCGTGGCCGCCGTCGACGCCGCCGGGGCCTCGATGGTCGCCACCGGCACGCCGCCACTTCCGCCACTGAGCCGGCGCCGCTTCGAAGGCCCGTTCCGCGCGCGCACCAGGGGAGGACTTGCTTACGCGAGCTGTTACGATATATCGTGTAGTTACTCAGATAGCTCACGATAGGAGTTCAGAATGTTTGGAAGTTATTCAACGGAGGCCGGGCCGGGTTGCCGCGGCCACCACGACAGAGGTCCTCGCCACGGCGGCGAGCGGGGACGCGCCTTCGGCTACGGCGGGCGCGGTGACTGGGGCGGCTTCGGCCCGGGACCGCGTGGACCACGCGGCCGCGGACGCAAGGCCCGCCGCGGCGACATCCGCACCGCGGCGCTGCTGCTGCTGGCCGAGGAGCCGCGCAACGGCTACCAGATCATGCAGGAGGTCGAGGAGCGCAGCGAGGGCGTCTGGAGCCCGAGCCCGGGCTCGGTTTACCCGGCGCTCGCGCAGCTCGAGGACGAGGGCCTGATCCGCTCCGAGGAGATCGACGGGCGCAAGCTGTTCGTGCTCACCGACGCCGGGACCGCGGTGCTGGCGGAGCGGCCCGAGGACCGGCCGGCTCCGTGGGAGCAGATGAGCGGCTCGGTCAGCGACCGCGCCCACGAGCTCGGACGGCTGATGCGCGAGGTCGCCTTCGCGTTCGTGCAGGTGATGCGGACCGGCAACGAGGCCCAGATGGCCGCTGCCCGCGAGGTGCTCGCGCGCACCCGCCGAGACCTGTACAGGATCCTCGCCGACGGTGATGGCGGTGCCGATACGGTGAGTGAGGACGCTTGAGCCAGCAGGCCACGACAACCGGTGACGCACAGGCGGCGCCCGCTTCGGCGGGCGTCACCGGCGCCGTGTCGGTGACCGGCCTGGTCAAGCACTACGGCGAGGTCGAGGCCGTGCGCGGCGATCGACTTCGAGGTCCGGGTCGGGGAGACGTTCGGCTTCCTCGGGCCCAACGGGGCCGGCAAGTCGACCACGATCAGCATGCTCTGCACGCTGGTGCGACCGACCGGCGGCTCGGCGCGGGTGGCCGGCCACGACGTGGTCGGCGAACGCGACGAGGTGCGCCGCAACATCGGGCTGGTCTTCCAGGACACGACGCTCGACGGCTACCTCACCGCCGAGCAGAACCTGCGCCTGCACGCCGAGCTCTACGGGGTGCCCAAGCAGCTGGTCTCCAGCGCATGCAGCAGGTGATGGAGATGGTCGGCCTGTGGGAGCGCCGCGACAGCCTCGTCAACCACTTCTCGGGCGGCATGAAGCGCCGCCTGGAGATCGCTCGTGGCCTGCTGCACTCCCCGCGGGTGCTGTTCCTCGACGAGCCGACGGTCGGCCTCGACCCGCAGACCCGCAGCTCGATCTGGAGCTACATCCGCGAGCTCAAGACCCAGCGAGGACATCACGATCTTCCTCACCACCCACTACATGGACGAGGCCGAGTACTGCGATCGCATCGCGATCATGGATCAGGGCCGGATCATCGTGCTCGACACGCCCGGAGGCGCTGAAGGCGAGCGTGGGCAAGGATCGCGTGCAGATCGAGACCGACGACTACGACGCCGCGATCACGGCGCTGCAGGAGCGCTTCGAGATCGAGGCCGTCGATCGCCGAGGGCACGGTCACCTTCGGCGTGACCGACGGCGAGCACTTCGTGCCGCGCCTGTTCGCGGAGCTCGGCCAGCCGATCCAGCGCGGTGAACGTCGCGCGGCCCTCGCTCGACGACGTGTTCATGTCCTACACCGGCACCACGATCCGCGACGCCGAGGCCGCGCCAGAACGACCACATGCCGCAACATCGCGCGCATGATGAGCCGCTGATGGCCACCCGCGCCGGAGCCCCGTCCGAGCTCGCCGCCCCCGCTGGCGGCCTGCTGGACGTTCCGGAGGTCGCGGGCGTACGCGTGCCCACCCGCAGCGCCGGCGGCGAGCTGCGCGCGATCAAGGTCGTGTGGAAGCGCGAGCTGATCCGCTTCAGCCACGATCGCCTGCGGATCCTCACGGCTCGCTGATGCAGCCGTTCCTGTTCCTGTTCGTGCTCGGCACGGGCCTCTCACGGATCGCCTCGCGCCGGCACCCACGGGGTCAACCTGCGCACGTTCGTCTACCCCGGCGTGCTGTGCATGGCGGTGATGTTCACGGCCATGTTCTCGGCCGCCTCGCTGGTGTGGGACCGCGAGTTCGGCTTCCTGCGCGAGATGATGGTCGCGCCCGTGCGCCGCAGCTCGCTCGTGCTCGGCAAGTGCCTCGGCGGGGCCACCGTGGCCGGCTTCCAGGGCTGATCGTGCTCGTGCTGGCCGGTCTCGTGGGCATCCCCTACGCCCCCCTGCTGCTCGCTCGAGATGCTGCGCTGCTGCATGGTGCTGCTCGCCTTCACGATCACCGCCTTCGGCGTGATGGTGGCCGCGCGCGTGACCCAGATGCAGTCCTTCATGGCGCTGATGCAGATGGCGATCATGCCGATGTTCTTCCTCTCCGGCGCGCTGTTCCCGGTGATCGGCCTGCCGCTGTGGCTGGCGATCCTCAACCGCCTGGACCCGCTCACCTACGCCGTCGATCCGATGCGCCGGGCGATCTTCGACCACCTGCACGTGAGCGCGGCCGCCCGCCACGCTCTCGACCCCGGCGTGACGTGGTTCGGCTGGCACGTGCCCGGTGCTCTCGAGGCCGCGGTGGTGGGCCTGCTTGGAGCGCTGATGCTGGGCGTGGCGATCTTCCAGTTCAGCAAGACCGACTAGCCCGGGCGGCGGGATTGCGTCGTGGGCGCCCGGCGGGGTACCTTCAAGTTGTGAGCTCCCGGTCTCGCAAGTGGGCCTTCGGGACGGCCGGCGTGGTGGTTGTGGCCGGGGCCTGCTGTGCGGCCCTCGTGCCGGGGATCGTCGGCGAAGTGCTGACGATCGTGCTCATCTCGGGCGGCCTGTGTGCCGCCCTGCTGCTGCTGTTCCTCGAAGTGGGCCTGGACGAGGAACGCGAGCTCGAACGCGAACGCCGTGGACGCGAGGCCAAGGACCGGCGCACGCTCGAGCTGCGCCGTCGCTCGCGGCTGCCCCAGCGCCCCCGCCGGCCGCAGTGACCGCCCGGCGCTCGCCCCGCTAGCGTTCGCCGCGATGCTGCTGGGGGACGTTCAGGTTGTGGAGTCGGTGCTGCGTACGCCCCACGGGCTGCTGGAGGCGCCGCGGATCGGGCCGGGAGGCGAGCTCGTGTTCAGCGACGTGATCGCCGGCGGCCTGTGGGAGCACTCGCCCGACGGCGTCACCCGCGAGCTGCTGCCAAAGCGACGGGGGATCGGCGGCGCGGTGCCCCACGCCGACGGCGGCTGGGTGATCAGCGGGCGCACCGTGCTGCACCTCGGGCCCGGCGGCGAGCAGCGCGAGCTGCTCGCGGCCGAGGGGGTGTGCGGCTACAACGACCTCGGCACCACGCCCGACGGCCGGCTGCTGGCGGGTGCACTGCGCTACCGGGCGCTGGCGGGCGAGGACCCGCGGCCCGGGCAGCTGCTCGTGCTCGAACCCGACGGCCCCCGCGTGCTGAGCGAGCAGGTGACCTGGCCCAACGGGATCGGCTGCTCGCCCGACGGCGAGACCATCTACCTCAGCGACTACGCCCACCAAGTCGTGCTCGCGATCCCGATCGAGGGGGGCGAGGCGGAGGAGTTCTGCAGCTCTCCCCGCGGCTCGGCCGACGGCCTCGCGGTGGACGTCGAGGGCGGCGTGTGGGTTGCGCTCGCAGAGGGGGGAGGGGTGGCGCGCTTTCGGGCCGACGGCAGCCTGGACGGGCTCGTGGACCTGCCCTCGACCCTCGTCTCGAGCCTCTCATTCGGCGGCCCCGACATGCGCGACGTGCTGATCACCACGGCCGACAACGAGGTCGACCCGCAGCTGGGGGGAACCCTGATACGGGCCCGCAGCGAGGTGGCCGGCCTGGCCCTCGCCCCGGTCCGGTCCGACGCGTGAGCTCGCCGCCGACACCCAGCAAGCGGGGCGCCCGGCGGCGCGATACGCTGGCCCGCCGATGAGCACCGAGCTGAGGATCGTCGCCACCGCCGCCAACGAATTCGAGGCCGAGCTGCTGTCCGGGGCGCTCACCGAGGCCGGGATCGAGTCCACCATGGAGCTCGCCAACACGGGCATGGGCGGGCGCTTCGGGGGCGGCGGCGCCCGCGACATCTACGTCCGCGAGCAGGACGTGGAGCGCGCCAAGGAGGCGCTCAAGGGGGCCGAAGACCCGGGCGAGGAGAGCGGGGACGACGAGCAGGGCTGAGGCGGGCCTTTTCGCCTTCGGAGCCGACGCGGTAGAAGTTGTTTTCCAACGCCACGGTCGCGCCGCCGCGGACCGACCTCGACACGCCGCGCCTCCGAGCATTACCCTGCCCTCCGGGCCGGTCGAGCAGACCGAGAAGTGCGCCGGGGGGTAACCCGCGCATCGCCCTGTCGCTCACTGCAGCTTTCGGGTGTCCGAGCACGAGGCTCGGTCCCCGCAACCAAACGAACGAAAGGCAAGAATCGTGGCAATCCGTATCAATGGCCGCCTGCTCCTCGGCTCCGCGGCCGTGGCACTGCTGGCCTCGGCAGTCTGCGCGCTGGGGGCGCGGCGGCCACCCTGCCGACCATGTCCATCGCCGTCACCCCGACCTCGGCGACCGTCACGGGCACGCCGTCGACGGCGGGCGCCGTCAACGTGGTCGTGTCCGACAAGGGCCTCAAGGAAGGCACGGCGATCCTGTTCCGCCTGCACCCGGGCAAGACCGTGGCCGACGCCGAACAGTTCCTGAAAGAAAAAAAGGCCGAAAAGGACCCGAACAACACCGTCGAACTGGGCTCGATCGTGTTCGACGCCGAAGCCGAATCCGGTGTGACGAACGAAGCCCAGACGAATCTGCAGCCCGGCACCTACCTGGTGCTGATCGGCGGCAGCAAGGGCGAACCGGCCCTGCGTGACACCTTCACGCTCGGCGCCGGTGGCGCCGCGGCGCTCGCGCTGCCCGCTCCGCAGGCGACCGAGCGGACGATCGACTTCGGCTTCAAGGGGCCGAAGACGCTGCACGACGGCGAGCTGGTGAACTTCGAAAACGAAGGTTTCGTGGTGCACATGGACATCGCCTTCCCGGTCAAGAACATGAAGGCCGCGAAGAAGGCCGTGAAGCTCCTTCGCGCGGGCAACGAAAGGGCGGTCGGGAAGCTGATCGCCGGCGCCGCCCGTGGGCTTCTACGGCCCGCTCTCCCACGGCGCCGCCATGCAGGAGACGATCACGGCGAAGCCGGGGATCTACGTCCAGGTGTGCTTCATGGAGACCCAGGACGGCCGCGACCACGCCACCCTGGGCATGGAGCGGATCATCAAGATCACGAAGTAGCCGTCCGAGCTGCAACCCCGCACGGCTCGTCCCCGGCGCGCACTCGCCGGGGACGGGTCCCGGGGCGGCTCCTGGCCCGGTCCGCTCAGGCGCCCGCGAGCTGGGCGGCCTTGACGATCAGGACGATCACGGACACGATCAGGTAGGCCTGCAGCGCCGAGCATCGCGACCTTTGCGGCCCATCGACCACTCGGGTCTGCGAAGCAGGCCAGCGGCGGCATCGTCCACTGCTCGCGGGGCACCTCGTCCGTCTCGAGCGTCGCTGGCGCAGGCCGCAACCGCTCGGCGGCGACGGCGGCGCAGGTTGACGAGCCCGAAGACCGACAGCCCGGTCGCCAGGACGGCGCCGCCGATCAGCGCCACCTTGGTCACGTCGACGCTCGGGGAAGACGGTCGTGATCATCAGGATCAGCGACAGCAGCACCAGCACCGACACGACCACGCTCGCGACCGCGTTGAGCCACGGCCGGTTGCGCCACGGTCCGAGCACTTCCGGGTCGTTGCACAGCAGCAGCAGGAAGACGCTCGCGGAGGGCAGCAGGACGCCCGGCCAGCGCCTGTACGGCCTCCGTGATCACGCCGAGCGGCGCGCCGGGGATCAGCACGATCGCGGCCGCCGCGGCGATCATGCCGGCGAAGATCGCGTAGAACATCTTGGCGTCGCTGAAGCTTGCGGTGCAGCGAGGACCGTAGGTCCCGAACACGTCGCCGAAGGCGTAGCTGGTGGACAGCGTCAGCGCGCCGGCCCCGATCAGCGACGCGTTCAGCAGGATGACCGCGAAGAAGGCGCCGGCGGTCGAGCCGAGCGTGTGGTCCAGCGCTTCGGCGGTGGCCCCGGCGTCGGTGAAGTGGCCGAAGTAGGGCGGTCCCGGCGAAGGCGAAGGCCGACACGCACAGCAGGGCGCCGGCGCCGATCACGACGACGGCCGCGCCGATCAGGGTGTCGATGCGCTCGTAGTTGATCCAGCGCGGGCGTGATGCGCTTGTCGATCACGTTCGACTGCTGGAAGAACAGCTGCCACGGCGCGACCGTCGGTCCCGACCATCGCGATGATCAGCAGCACCGAGGTGGAGCTGGCGCCGCCCTGGATCCCGGGCACGACGAAGTCGCGGGCCACGCTGCTGCCGTGGGGGTGCGCCATGAAGAACAGCGGGATGATCAGCAGGTTGGCGAACACGAAGGCGAACATCGAGCGCTCCCAGGCGCGGAAGCTGCCGCTGACGGTGATCGCGACCAGCGCCACCGCGGCGATCGGGACGGCGACGTACTCGGACACGCCGAGATATCCGAGCGAGAGGCTGACGCCGATGAACTCGGTGACGATCGTGAGGAAGTTCAGCACGAACAGGTCGCCCACCGAGAACCAGCCCCAGAAGCGCCCGAAGCGCTCGTTGATCAGGCGCGCGTGGCCGACGCCGGTGACCGCCCCCAGGCGGACGACCATCTCCTGGTTGACGATCAGCACCGGCACCAGCAGCAGCAGCACCCACAGCAGGCTCGTGCCGTAGTTCTGGCCCGCCTGCGAGTAGGTGGCGACGCCGCCGGCGTCGTTGTCGCCCACCATCACGATCAGGCCCGGGCCGATGATCGCCAGCAGGGCCAGCATCCGCGAGCGCAGCCCGTGGCGCCCCTCCTCGTGCTGGCCGATCGTGCCGAAGGCCCCGCGGATGTCGCCGACGTGCGCCGGGTCGAGCACGAAGCGCTCACGCGCCGCCGCCGACTCCTGCGTGGGGTTGCTGGCCATCTGCTCGACCTCCTTTCAGCGCGCAGCCGTGCCGCGGCCGCCGATGGAGGCCCTCAGCCGGCTAGGTCAAGCAGCCGGCGAGCGAGGGCGCGCCCAGAACGGCAGCCGCGGTCGTGCTACTTCGCGGCAGCTCTGGATCTTGATGTCTCGTTTGATCGCCCATCGCGTGAAAACCGTGTAACGCCGCCCTTTCGGAGCGGCATCTCCAGGGTATCAGCGGGGGCCGGCCGGGCCGGTCGCGGCGCGAGCGTGGGCGCAGCCGTCAGCGGCTGAGCGTCAACGTCCTGGTGGAGCTCGCGCCGGCCCCGCCGCCGTTCGGCGCGAAGGTGCCCTTTGCCGTGAGCTTCTCGTGGTGGGCGTGCTTGAGCAGGCTCCGCCCCTTCGGCTGTGAGCCGGATCGTCAGCGTCTTCGTGCCCGCCGCGGAGAAGCTCTCCGAGCCGCTCGCGACGAGCACCGGCTTGGGCTTCGCCGTGCTTCTTCGAGACGTGGGCGCCCTTCGGCAGGAAGAACCACTGGATCGTCGCCGTGCCGGCCTCGAGGGCCGTGAACTTCAGCGCGTAGCCGTGCTTGAGGACGTGGCCGATCTTCGCCGCCTTGCCGTGGACGCCGAGCTGGGACAGGAGCGATGCACGCAAAGCGCGAGCGAGATCGGCGACGGGACGCCGACGACGCGCGGCGCGACGCTGACCGAAAGCGTGCCGCTGGCCTGGATCCCGAAGGCATCCGTGACCGTGACGACCGGCGCCGACGTCCCCGCCTGCACAGGGGTGCCGGAGATCGCCCCGCTCGAGCCATCGATGGCGAGCCCCGCGGGCAGCCCGCTGGCCGAGAACGAGTACGGAGGCGTACCGCCGGAGAAGGGCATGGTCACCGCATAGGGCGAGCCGACCAGTCCGACCGGCAGTGAGCCTCCGACGCCGAGGTCGGCGACGAGGACCAGCACGTGATCGGCGCAGCAGCCCGAGGAGATGGTGTCCACCGTGGTGCCCTCCGGCAGTGCGATCGGGATCGGCGTGGGGTTGACGAACTTGCTCGCTCCGTTGCCGAGCTCGCCCGCTTTCACTTCCGCCCCAGCCGAACAGCACTCCGTTCGCGGTCAGTGCGTAGGCGCTCTCTTCGCCGGCGCCGATGCGAACGATCGGTGCGCTCGCGCCCGGCAGCACGATTTCGCGCGGCGACCACACCGGTTCGGCGGCTCTTCGAAGCCGAGCTGGTCGTGCGCGAAGCCTTCCCCCCAGCCGAACAGGCGCCCGCTCGCGGTCAGGGCGTAGGCCGTCAGTTCCCCGACGGCGATCTGCGTGACCGGGCCCGCGCCCGGTGGGAAGGTGACCTTCGCGGGAGTCGGGTGCGGGTTGTTCGTTCGGTTCTGCCGGTTCACCGGTCCCGAGCTCGCCGAGTCGTCCAGCCCGAACGAGTACACGTCGCCGGTCGAGGTCAGCGCGAGTCCGAATTCGTAGCTGGCGGCCACCTGCGTGACGGGCGCCGCCAGCGAGACCAGCCCTGGGATCGGCGTCGGCGTGGTCGTGCCCGAGTGTTCGGAGCGCCCCAGCTGCCCGTATTTGTTTTCGCCGAAGCTGAAGAGCTGGCCGCTGGTCGTGGCGACGAGCGTGGAGGCACCCGTTGGCGACAGAGGCGATACCGCCGACGGCTCCGGGGAGCGTCACCGCGCCCGGCTGCACCCGTTTTTCGGTGCCCGCGCCACGGCCGAGCACGCCGCCTCCGTTCGTATCCCCACGAGAACAGCTCCCCACTCGCCGTTCCCGCGAGGCTGCTGGAACCGCCGGCGGCCAGGGAGGTCGGCGCGGACGACGCACCCGGAAGCGGGATTTCCAGCGGAGGCTGGAGCGCTGTCGTAGCCGGGCAGCCCGGCTTCTCCGAACACGTCGTCACCGAAGCCGAAAAGCTGGCCGCCCGCGCTCGTGACGAGGCTGTAGCCCGCGCCGGTGGCAAGCACACGTCCCCCACCGATCTCGCCGGGCAGCGTGACTTCGACCGGCGAGGCGTTGACCGACGCGGACGTGGCCGGGCCGAGCTCGCCGTTTCCGCCATCGCCGAGTCCGAGAATCTCGCCCGCGTGGGTAGCAGCACTCGACGAGAGCGCTCGACACGCACAGCAGCGCCGTCGCGAGCAACAGTGTCAACGCAAGCCGGCCGCGCGACAGGCGCCTTCAGTTCCACCTCGGGGAAACTACCAGCGTCGAGGCGGCTAGTCGCGCGCCAGCCCGAAGCGCCGCCGCCAGTCCTCCGGCAGCATCAGCTCCAGCACGTCGTCCACGGTGAGCACGCCGATCGGCCTGCCGTCTCCGTCCACGACCGGCAGGGCGGTGAGGTTGTAGTCGGTCATCACGCGGGCGACTTCGGGCACGTCGGTCTCCGGGGGTACCGACGGGCTGTTCTGATCCGGCAGGCTGCCGACGGGTTCGTGGGGCGGGGCTTTGACGAGCGCCGCCACCGAGACGGGGCCGGCGAGCCGCCCCTCCTCGTCCACGACCACGACGTGCTGGGTGCGCTCGGGCGGGGTGTCGCTGCGGCGCACCAGCTCGAGCGCCTGCTCGACCGTGGAGCGCTCCGCGCACCGACACGAAGTCGGGGTTCATGAGCCCGCCGGCCGTCTGCGGGTTGTAGCCCGAGCAGCCGCTTGACCTTGATGCGCCTGGGCGGCGGGAGCCGTTCGAGCACCGGTAGGCGGCGGTCCTGGTCGAGCTCCATCAGCAGGTCCGCGGCGTCGTCGGACTCCATCCGGGCGAGCACGGCCGCCACCTGCTCGTCGGAGCGCTCGCGCAGGAACTCGAGCTGGTGCTCCTCGTCGAGCTCCTCGAAGATGTCCGCCTCGAGCTCCTTGTCGGCGGCCACCGCGTTCATGATCTCCTCGCCCTCCTCGTGGGAGGCGGCCTCGACGAGGTCCGCGATCTGGGCGGCGTGGAGCCGTCCCAGGCGTCGGTGGGTGAGGCGCAGGCGCGAGCTCGGGACGTGCCCCACGAACGGCTCCAGGTGCGTCCACTCGACGAGCTCCGCTTCCCCGCCCGGGTGCCCGCGGAAGCGCCGCGGCAGCAGCCGCCGCAGCCTCGCCGCCGAGGCTGGGGTCGATCCCGGCCACCCGCCAGACGCCGTCGCTGCAGGTCAGCTCGACCTCCCGCGCCACCACCAGCCGGGCCGTGTCGACGTTGATCAGGCTGTGGCCGAGCACGTCGTCACGCAGCAGCACCTCCCCGGGGCGTCGCTCGAACTGCGCCAGGTTGAGCTTGGTCGTCGAGGTCCTCGCGGCCGCTACCTCGAGCCGGTCGATGCGGTCGGCGGGAACGAACATTTCGCGGCCACCGATGCGGGCCTTCAGACCGGACACGAGCGGGAGCACGTCTCGCCCGTCCAGGCGCACGACGACGTCCTGGACTCGCCCCAGCTTCGCCCCCGACGAATCCAGCAGCGGACTCCCAGCCACGGAGGAGAGATGCACGACCGCATCGGACATGGCCCTGCTCACAGGCTATCTCACCGCTCCCCGGCCCCGGTCAGGCCGCCGACGCGTGCATCGCGCGGCCACGCCCGGACTAGAAGACCGGGTTGTCCGGGTCGCCGATCAGCACGGCCTCGGCCTCGCTGGTAGCGGTCGTTCATGGCGGCGGTCTCGAGGAAGGTCATGAACAGCCTCGACACGGGCACCCGCTGGCGTGCGAGCAGCGCCGCGTCGGTGTCGCTGTCGAAGTGCGACATGGCGACCTCGCGCGAGAAGGTCGCGGCGAGCAGCGACGCGGGACGACGGTGCTCGAGCAGGCCGCTGAGCGGCGGTCCCCCGGTAGAGCTCGACCGCGGCGAGGTCGAGCAGCGAGGCCAGCTCCTGCAGGAACGCCAGCCGCAGCAGGATGTGCCGGCGGCGGTGGTCGCGGGCGCCGTCGCCGTCGAAGATGGCCTCGTCGCGGACCGCCTTGCCGGCGTAGGGGCACAGCCCCATCTCGGCGATCACGATCGCGTGGCCCTTCACGACCTCGCCGGAGTTGGGGTTGGAGACGTAGGTCGCGGACAGCGCCCGCTCGAGGGCCTCGCCAGTCCCGTCGGCCTCGAGCAGCCCCTCCAGCAGCCGCCGCCGCGACGCTGGAGCCCGAGCGCTCCTGCACGCAGCGCGCGAGCGCGATCTCCCGCAGGGCCGGCTCGCCGAGGATCGCCGGGCGAATGCGCTCGCGCTCGCGGGCGAGCTCCAGCAGCGTCCGCTCGCGGGCCTCCGCCGCGACGGGGATCTTGATCCGGCGCGCGAGCTTCGCGACGCGCTGCTCGAGCTCCTGCATCTCCTCGCCGCGGAGACGTCTCGCTCCCGCGCGGGAACTGGAAGCGCGACAACGTCCTCGATCGGCAGCTGCCAACGCGCGCCGGCGTCCTCGAAGGCGCCGACCTCGACCTCGAACTCGCCCCGCACGCGGTCCACGCCGATCACCGTCACCGGCGTGCGGCGGGGATCGAGCATGCGGGCACCGGCTGCCCGCGATCAGGTGGCCGAGCGTGCCCGGCTCGAAGTCCTCGTCGCCGGCGGCGTCGGGATCGTGCTGGTAGACGGGGTTCGCCGGCTCGCTCGCGGGCGATCGCTCAGGAGTCATCGCCGCGAGCGTAGCCCGACGCTCGCCGCCTCGGTGCGGGCGCTGCTCGTGCGCCGGCTCACGCGTCCCGCAGGCGCTGCTCCCCGGTGTAGACGTTGACGCTGCCCCGGCGGGCGAAGCCCGCCAGCGTGATGCCGCGGTCGGCGGCAAGCTCGATCGCCAGCGAGCTCGGTGCGCCCGACGCCGACGAGGATCGGCGCGCCCGCCATGGCCGCCTTCTGGACCAGCTCGAAGCACAGCCGCCCGCTGACGCAGAGGATCTCCGTCCGCGAGCGGCAGCCGTCCGTCGAGCAGGGCCCGCCCGACCACCTTGTCCATGGCGTTGTGGCGGCCCACGTCCTCGCGCACGAGCAGCAGCTCGCCCGTCGGCGCTGAAGAGCCCGGTGGCGTGCAGTCCGCCGGTGCGCTCGAAGGTCGGCTGGCGCAGGCGGTCGGGCAGGTCCGCCAGCAGCGCACGGCGTGATCCGACGGCCCCGGCCGCGACGACCGGGGCGATCACGCTGAGCTCCTCGAGCGCACCCTTGCCGCACACGCCGCAGGACGAGGTCGCGTAGAAGCGCCGGGCGGCGGGATCGCGCAGCAGCGGCCCGCCGACCTCGACGATGTTGGCGGCGAAGTCCTCGGTCGGCCCCGCGGCCCGCGGCCCGTCGATCAGGCCCTCGCCGTAGAGGAACCCGAGCGCCAGCTCCTCGTCGTGGGCGGGCGTGCGCATCGTGACCGCCAGCGGGGCGCCGTCGACGCGGATCTCCAGCGGCTCCTCGACCACGACCTCGTCGCGGCGGCCGTCGTGCGTGACGGTCACGAGCGTGCGCGCGGTGAGCGCGTCGGTCGGCTCGCTCACGCCTCGGCCAACGCGGGGGTCGCGGCGCTGCGCTCGGGCATCGGCCGCACGTCCACGGCCACGACCTTGTACTCCGGGCAGGAGGTGTTGACGTCGGCGGAGGCCCCCACGAGCAGGTTCGTCCGGGCCTCGGGGAAGTGGAAGCTGGTGAACACGTGGCCCGGCTCGATGCGGTCGGTGACGCGGCCGAAGAGCTCGACCCGTCCCACGCGGCTGCGAACCGACACCAGCTCGCCGTCGCCGATCCACAGCCGGGCGGCGTCGTCGGGGTGGATCTCCAGCCAGTCGCGGTCGACCAGCTCGCAGCGTTGCCGGTGCGCCGCGTCATCGTGCCGGCGTTGTAGTGCTCGAGGACGCGGCCGGTGACGAGGATCAGCGGGAACTCCTCGTCGGCGGCGTCGCCGGGCGGCTTGAAGGGCAGGGCGGCGAAGCGGCCGCGCCCGCCGGGCTGCGCGAAGCGCTCGCCGTAGAGGATCTCGCTGTCGGTGCCGTCGGGGGCGACCGGCCACTGCAGGCCGCGGGCGCCGAGGCGCTCGAAGCTGACGCCGGCGAATTCGGGCGTCAGCGCGGCGATCTCGTCCATCACGTCGCTCGGGCCGCGCGTAGCCCATCTCGTGCCCGAGCGCGCGCGACACGGAGGTGATGATCTCCAGGTCGGTCCGCGCCTCGCCGGGCGGCTCGAGCACCGGCCGCACGAGCTGGATGCGGCGCTCGGCGTTCGTGAACGTGCCTTCCTTTTCGAGGAAGGCCGAGGCCGGCAGGATCACGTCCGCGTAGGCGGTGGTCTCGTTGGGGAAGATGTCCTGGCAGACCAGGAAGTCGAGCGCCTCCAGCGCGCTGGCGACGTGGGCGCTGTCCGGGTCGGTCTGGGCGACGTCCTCGCCGAAGATGTACATCGCCTTCAGCTCGCCGGCGACGGCGGCGTCGAACATCTCCGGGACCTTGTAGCCGGGGCGTCGCGAGCAGCTCGACGCCCCAGGCCGCCTCGAAGCTGCGCGCCACCTGCTCGTCGCCCACCGGGCGGTAGCCGCTGTGGGTGTCGGGCAGCGCGCCCATGTCGGAGGAGCCCTGGACGTTGTTCTGGCCGCGCAGCGGCAGCAGCGCCGAGCCGGGGCGGCCGACCTTGCCGGTGAGCATGGCGAGGTTGCAGATCAGCTGCACGACCTCCGAGCCGTACTTGTGCTCGGTGACCCCCAGGCCCCAGATGATCGACGCCTCGGCGGCCTCGCCGTAGAGGTGGGCCGCGCGCTCGATGTCGGCGGCGGGGATGCCGCTGATCTCCTGGACCGCCCGCGGCGTGTACTGCTCGAGCAGCTCGAGCGTCGCCTCGCTGCCCTCGGTGCGCTCGGCGATGAAGCGCTCGTCGAGCAGGCCGTCGGCGCACCAGCACGTGCGCCAGCCCGAGCATCACCGCCGCGTTCGTGCCCGGCCGCGGCGCCAGGTGCAGCTCGCCGTAGTCGGCGAGCTCGATCCGCCGGGGGTCGATCGTGACCAGCTTCAGGCCCCGCAGCGCCGCCTGCTTGATCCTCGCTCCGACGACGGGATGGGCCTGGGTGGGGTTGGCGCCGATGATGATCGCGGCGTCCGCTGCATCGATGTCGGAGAACGACGCCGGTCGCCCCGGAGAGGCCGAACGAGCGCCGCAGCGCGAACGAGGTGGGGGAGTGGCACACGCGCGAGCAGTTGTCGATGTTGTTGGTGCCGATCGCGGCGCGCATCAGCCGTGCCATCGCGAAGCAGTCCTCGTTGGTCGCGCGCGAGGAGGCCAGCCCGGCGATCGCGTCCGGACCGTGCTGGTCTCTGATCGCGCCAGGCGCGGTGGCGATCGTCTCGATCGCCTCCTCCCAGCTGGCCTCGCGCATGCCGCCGAGCCGGCGCGGATCAGCGGCGTGGTGAGGCGGTCGCGGGGAGGAGGCGAAGCGGTGGGCGAAGCGGCCCTTCAGGCACGCGTGGCCCGCGGTTGGCGGGCCCCTCCCTGGACGGCGTGATCGAGACCAGCTCGCCGTCCGCCGACGTGGGCCTCCAGGCGGCAGCCGACGCCGCAGTACCCGCACGTGGTCGCTACCGGGGATTCAGAGCGGCTGGCCCATCTTCTCGCTCCCGCTCAAGTGTAAGAAGCCGCCGCTCGATGATCGCTCCCGTGGGGCAGGTGTCCGCGCAGGCGCCGCAGGAGACGCAGCTGGAGTCCTGAAAGCCGCTGTCCATGCCGGCGGTCACGTTGCTGTGGAAGCCCCGGCCGGTGATCGTCAGGGCAAAGGCTCCCTGGACCTCGTCGCAGGCCCGCACGCAGCGTCCGCAGGAGATGCAGAGCTCGTGCTGGAAGGCGAGGTAGGGGTGCCGTTCGTCGAGCGCGACCTCGTGGGTGGCGCCCTCGAAGCGCCCGCCGCCGAAGCGGCCGGCCTCGAGTCCGAGCGAGGCGGCGACCCTGGCCAGCTCGGTGGTCGGCGCCGGCGGCGCGGTCGAGCTCCGAGAGCACCAGCTCGACGACCGTCCGCACGACCCTCGAGGCGGTCGCGTCGCGGGTGTCGATCGCGCATGTCCTCCCGGCAGCGGGTGGTGCAGGCCGGCACCGGAGCGGGCGCCCCCTCCAGCGCCACCAGACACGTGCGGCAGGCGCCGAACGGCGCCAGGCGGTCGTCGTAGCAGAGCGTCGGCAGCCGACCGCCGGCCTGCTCGACCGCCTCCAGCACGCTCGCGCCGGCTCGCCACCTCGAGCTCGACGCCGTCGACGGTCACGCGCATCAGCCCAGCCCCAGCTCCTCGGGGAAGTGCTCCAGCAGGCTGCGGATCGGGGCCGGCATGCCGCCGCCGTGGGCGCACAGGCTCGCCAGCTCCAGGGTCTCCAGCAGGTCCTCGAGCGAGCTCCGGTCGACGGGCTCGTCGGCCGCGAACATCTCGTGCGCCCGCTGCAGGCCGATCCGGCAGGGGAAGCACTTGCCGCAGCTCTCGTGGGCGCCGAAGCGCAGCAGGTGGCGCGCCAGGGCACGCATGTCGGTGCGCTCGTCGAAGCCGACGATGCTGCCGTGTCCGACCATGCAGCCCTCGGCCGCGAGCGCGTCGAAGTCGAACGGGGTGTCGAGCTTCCACGACGGCAGGATCCCGCCGAGCGGGCCGCCGATCTGGACCGCCTTGATGCCCCCGTCGATACCGCCCGCGAGGTCCTCGCAGAGCTCTCGCAGCGTCTCGCCGAAGCGGACCTCGTACACACCGGGGGAGGCGAAGCGCTCGTTGAAGCAGACCAGCTTGGAGCCGGCCGACGCGCCCGGGCTCAGGTCCCGGTAGGCGTCGGCCCCGCGCAGCGCGATGAACGGGATGTTGGCGAGTGTCTCGACGTTGTTGACGACCGTCGGTGCGCCGTACAGGCCGCGCTCGGCCGGGAACGGCGGTCGTGCCGAGACCGTCCCTCGCAGCCCCTCCAGGCAGGCCAGCAGCGCCGTCTCCTCCCCGACCACGTACGAGCCTGCGCCCTCGAGCACCGTCACGTCGAAGTCGAAGCCGCTGCCGGCGATGTCGTCCCCGAGGTGTCCTTCGCGGCGGGCGGACTCGACGGCTCGCTCCAGCGCGGGCTTCGAGCGGGGGTACTCCGAGCGGGTGAGGATGAAGCCGTGGTCGGCGCCGACCGCGTAGCCCGCGAGCGCCATCCCCTCGAGCACGAGCTCGGGGTTGCGCTCCATCAGGTACTTGTCGATGTAGGAGCCGGGATCGCCCTCGTCGCCGTTGGCCACCACGAACTTCTGCTCGCCGGCGGCCGAGGCGGCGAAGCGCCACTTCTCGCCCTGCCGGGAAGGCGGCCCCGCCGCGGCCGCGCACGTCGCCTGCGAGCACCTCGTCCAGAAGCTGCCCGGGAGTCATCTGGGTGAGCGCACGGGTTAGCCCCAGCCAGCTCCCGGGCTCGGTCAGAACCGGCTCGGCCAGGGTGCTGCGCCAGGCGGGCTCGGGCGCGTCGCTCGGGGTTCCGCCGCAGCGCTCGTTCGACCACACCGGGACCCGCGTCCACACGGTCGCCCTCGCGCACGGCGGGCGAGGAGTGACAGAAGCCGAGACACACGGTCTCGGCCAGCGAAACGGAGCCGTCGCCGCTGCGCTCCCCGAGCCCCACCCCGAGGCCGCCGGTGAGCTCCCGGATGTGGCGGTCGCCGTCCGAGGCGAAGCAGGCGGTGCCGGTGCAGACCCGCAGGTGCCGGCGGCCCCGCGGCGCCAGCAGGTCGTCGTAGAAGGTCGAGACCCCGTACACGGACGCCTCGGGGAGGCCGGACACCTCCGCCGCCCGTAGCCGGTCCTCGTCGGTGATCTCGCCGTGGTCCTCGACCGCCTGCTTCAGCACCTCCAGAGCGGTGCGAGCCACCGGCCCGTGGTGGCGGCGGATCAGCTCGACGAGGTTGCTCGACATCGTGTCCGCAGCCTACTTCCGGGCGGCGCGGGCCCCGAGCCGAGAGGTTTGTCTCGTCGGCGCTTGACATCATCCGCCCCGTGCGTCGCATTGTTGGGAGCTGGGTTCTGCTCGGCGCCGCAATCGGGGTGCTCGCCGGCTGCGGGAGCGAGTCTCCAGGCACGGCGGCGAGGGCGATCAACCTCCAGGCCGGTGATGCTCGGGGCTTCGTCGCGAGTTCCCTGCCCCAACGTCGCGTCGTGTACGGGCCCATCGGCCGCTGTGACGGCGGCATCGCCGCGTCGCACGCAGTACCCGGATACTCCTCGCGGCGCCTGAGCTACACCTCCGGAAAGGCGCAATCGCAAGCCCGGACGCCTGAACTGAACCAGTTCTTCGGAGGGTCGCAAGGGCAAGTCACCACGGCCCACTCGGTCGTGTACGTGTTCGACAGCCGATCCGCGGCGTTGCGCGAGCTCGGCGCGATCGGCAGCGCCCACGCGCAGGCGTGCATCCTGCGCCAGATCCCAGCGGCCCGGCGCGAAGGAGACATCGCAGTGGGCATTGCGGGACACCCCAACGAAGCCCATCCCCCGTCCATCGCCGTCGAAAAAGACGTCCGAGTCTTTCCGAACTCGACCGGCCCCGACGGAAGGGCGGTCGGGTTGCGCGAGACGAGCAGGAACTCGCCCCTCCCAGGCCACCCGAGACGCGTCTACGAAGAATCCGTCGGGTTCGTGGTTGGACGAACCCTGGTCATGACTCGACACCCTCGCCATACCGCACCCGTTCCCGCCCAACAACCGCAGGAACACTTACTCGGCCGCCTCCACAGCCGGGCTGAGGACCACGCCCTGCTAACGGCCTCGAATGGAAACGATTTCCAGGCCTTTAGTGATGCCCCGTGCGAGACTCGAACTCGCCCCACCGGATTAAAAGTCCGGCGCTCTGCCAGATGAGCTAACGGGGCCCAACCGGCGAACAGTCTAGGGCTGTTCGCCCGCGGCCACCTCGAGCAACTGCTCGATCCGCGTCAGCTTGACGCGGGGGCGGCCCGCCTGCTCTCCGAGCGCCCGCTCGTGGCGGTCGATGGCCTCCCACCCCGAGTAGGTGATCAGCTCGGGCTGGCGGGACCTGAGCAGCTCCTCGACCTCCTCGGCCGCGGCCCGCGCCGGGATGTGGGGGTCGGCCCCGCTTCCGTTGTTCGAGGCAGGGTCGATCAGGGGCGCGAGATCGGCCAGGATCGCGTCCACGGTCTCCTGGGCGTCCTTCTTGTTGGTCCCGATCACCCCCGTCGGTCCCCGCTTGATCCAGCCCACAACGAACTCGCCCGGGATCGCCCGGCCGGTGTCTGGGTCGATCACGCGCCCGCTGTCGTTCGGGATCACCGCCGTGCGCTCGTCGAAGGGCACCTCCGGCAGAGGGATGCCGCGGTAGCCGATCGCCCGGAACACCAGGCCCGTCTCGAGCGTTTCGTGCTCTTCGGTGGCGCGTGCACGCAGCCGGCCATCGTCGTCGGCGACAAGCTCGTTGCGGACCAGCTCGACGGCCCCCAGGCGTCCCGACTCGTCGGCGATCAGCTCCGTGGGGGAGAGCAAGAAGCGCAGCACGATCCGCTTGGGCCGTCCCTGCGGCTTTTTGGAGGCGTAATCGCGCAGGATCTCCACGTTGCGCCTGGATGTCGTGTCCACGTTGGGGTCCTCCACCGCGAGGGCCCGCTCGAGTTCCGCCTGATCGACGATCACGTCGGCTTGCTCGAGGTCGGCGAGCTCGATCAGCTCCGGGTTGGTGAAGGCCGCCTGTGCCGGTCCCCGGCGCCCGAGAACCTGGACCTCCCGCACGCTGTTGCGGGCGAGCACCTCGAGGGCGTGGTCGGCTGTGTCGGTCGGCGCCAGCTCCTCGGGGGCCAGCACCAGCATCCGCGCCACGTCCAGCGCCACGTTCCCGTTGCCGATGACCACCGCCCGCTCGGCCGCGAGCAGGTCCACCTCCAGGTCGGTGAAGTCGGGGTGGCCGTTGTACCAGCCCACGAACTCCGTGGCCGCGTGTGAGCCGGGCAGGTCTTCGCCCGGGATCCCGAGGGCCCGGTCCGAGGGCGAGCCGGTCGCGTACACGACCGCGTGGTAGCGCTCGAGCATCTCCCCGCGGGAAACGTGCTCGCCGAAGGTGACGTTGCCGAAGTAGCGGAAGCGCGGGTGGGCAGCCGTCTTCTCGTACACACGCGTCACCGACTTGATCTTCGGGTGATCTGGCGCGACGCCCGAGCGGACCAGCCCCCAGGGGGTGGGGAGGCGCTCGATCATGTCCACCTCGAGGCGATCGCCGGAGGCCTTCAGCAGGTGGCCGGCGGCGTAGAAACCGGCGGGGCCGGATCCGATGACGGCGACGCGGATGGGTGTGTCAGTGCTCATGTGACGGCGTGGGGAGGTGGGCGCGGCCCGACTCGAACGGGCGACCCCCTCGGTGTAAGCGAGGTGCTCTAGCCAGCTGAGCTACGCGCCCTGGCGGGGCTAAGGCTAGCGACAGGCCGCCTCTCTCCCGCGTACCTTCCGAGCCTCGATGACCCGCCGGCGCCACCTCGGCCTGCCCTGGCTGCTCCTCTACCTGGCGGGAGCGGTCGTGGTCGTGCTCGCCCTCGCCCAGCTCCTGCTGCCGCGCATCGCCGAGAGCCGCATCCGCTCCCGCCTGGACCCCTACGGCCAGGTCCACAGTGTGAAGGTGAGCGCATTCCCCGCGATCGAGTTGCTGTGGGGGGACGCCGACACGGTTCACGTCCAGGCGGGGGCGCTCGCCCTCAGCACCTCCCGGGCGACCACGCTGTTGCACGAAGCCAAGGGCATCGCTCACGTCTCCTTCACGGCCTCCAGCGTCCGCCTGGGCAAGCTCCGGATCTCCCCCGCGGCGCTCCAGAAGAGCGGCGACAGGCTCACCGCCGCCGGGCTCGTGAGCGGCGCGGACGTGCGTGCGGCGCTGCCCCCGGGGGTCACGCTTCAGTTGCTCGGCAGCGAGAACGGCAGGGTGATGGTGCGTGCCACCGGCGCCCTGTTCGGGTTCGGGGCCTCGCTCGACGCCGTTGCGGAACCGAGCTCCGGGCGCCTGGTCGTGCGTCCCGCGGCCCCGATGTTCGGCAGCGTGCGCCTGACGCTCTACTCGGACCCCCGCATCTCGGTGCTCGGCGTCTCGGCGAAGGCGGTGTCGGCCACTCCGCCCAGCTACCGGGTCGGACTCTCCGCGCTGCTGCGTTGAGCGCCGCTCAGGCGACCGCTTGTACGTCGGCCGCGGAGGCGGGGCTGGCGGCCGCGGCGACGCGCATCGGCACGCCCTCCCGGGGGCTGATCGTCGGCATCTGGCGGATCGTGAGGCTGAAATCCGTCGGCAGCGAGAGGCTCACCCGGCCCAGCAGCATCGTGGCGATGGCCCGCACCTCGAGCTGGCCGAAGCGCATCCCGATGCATGTCCTCGAGCCGCCGCCGAACGGCACGTAGGCGCCCTTTGGGAGCGCCGCCTTGGCCTCCGGGGTGAAGCGCTCGGGGCGGAAGACTTCGGGGTTCTCGAACACGTCGGGGAGATGATGTGAGGCCCACGAGCTGTAGTTCACGAACGCCCGTGAGGGAACCGTGTGGCCTTCGAACTCGAACTGCTCCACCGCCCGCCGGGGCCCCACCCAGGCGGGCGGGTACTTGCGCAGCGTCTCGTCGATGACCATCTCCAGCTCGGGAAGCTCCCCGGCGAGCAGCTGCGAGGCGCTCGGCCGGCCGCCGTCGAGCAGGCGCTCCTGCTCCGCCATGAGCCGGCCGCGGATCTCGGGCTGGCGGGCGAGCTCGTAGAACATGAACGACACCGTCGAGGTGGTGGTGTCGTGGCCCGCGAACAGGAGTGTCATCACCTCGTCGCGGATCTGTACGTCGCTGAGCGTGTTGCCGTCCTCGTCGTGCGCGTCGAGCAGCAGGCTGAGGATGTCGTGTCCGCGCCTGCCGTCCCGCCGCCGCGAGGAGATCTCGCCGTAGATCATCGCGTCGAGCTTGCGCGCGGCACGCTGCATGCGCGCCCACGGGCTGCGCCTGTCGCGGCGAACCCGCAGCAGGTACTCGCTGGCGTAGAAGGCGAGCGCCTCCTCGAAGGTCGCCGCCGCGTCGATCGAACGGGCGGTATCGCCGTCCGGGTCGACCCCGAACAGCGCCCGCATCGCGACCCTCATGGCCAGGTGCCTGGTCCAGGTGTAGAGGTCCACGGTCGTGCCCGGCACGAGCTCGCCCACCGCACGCTCGGTCTCCTCCAGGACCGTCTCGACCGAGGCCTCGAGGTGCTCCCGGTGGAAGGCCGGCAGCATGATGCGCCGGGAGTTGCGGTGGAAGTCGCCGTCGATCGTCAGCAGCCCATCGCCCATCAGACCGATCAGGTCGCGGAAGTGACCCTCCCGCCAGAGGAAGTTGGAGGCGTGGGAGACCAGCATGTAGTGGTTGGCCGCCGGCCCGAGCATGAACACGACGTTGCTGTGGAACAGGCGCACCGTGAAGATCGGGCCGTAGCGCTGGTAGCACTCGAGCAGGATCTCGAGCGGTTCGTCGGCGAAGCGTTTCGTCCTCGCCAGCGACAGCCTCGTCTCGCCGGGGGGGAACGGCACCTTCGCCCGGCGCTCGTCGCGGAGGTCTTCGAGCAGCACCCCGAATGGGTTCACGTCGACCATCGGCGGGGGACCCTGCAGCTGCATCGCCCTAGCCTAGAGCAGCGACTGGCTGCGTGGCCAGTCGGTGGGCCGGGACGGCGTCAGGGCCTACGCCGCCTCGCCTGCGTAGCTCCCCCCGACGCCGCTACGATGGCCTGGCAGACGCCCGCGGGGGCGTAGCTCAGCAGGTTAGAGCGCTGCCCTGTCACGGCAGAGGTCGCGGGTTCGAGTCCCGTCGCTCCCGCTTTCCAGCAGCTTCGGTGCTTCCGGGCTTTAGCCACGGGCGGAATAGGCCACGTCGGGCTGCGATCGAGCGAGGGATAGAGTGGGGGTTGTGAGCACAGATGCGACAGGCGCGCTCGTGAGACGTCTTGCCCGTCCTCATGTGTCTGGGGGCATGGTGATCGAGCGGTCGGTGATCCTCGCCGAGGGTTCCGACTCGGCAGCGATCCTGACGTGGATCTTCGACCACGATGGTGTCCCTGATTCGATTGCGCCGACCACGCCCAGCGGCGGCCTTCATGGGTCGCGCACGACCGTCAGCAGCTCAGCGGGCCCGGCACGTCGGTACGTGTTACCGGCACGCGCGTTTACGTAACTCCGAGCGTCACCGACCCTCTGGAGGCAGGCCCGATGGAGATTGAGTGGTATGGCCAGTCGGCCTTTCGCCTCAGCAGCCCGGAGCAGACGGTGATGATCGACCCGTTCGGGGACCTCTCGGCGATGCGTGAGCGAGGGATGCGCATCGAGTTCCTCGAGCCGGTTGACGAGTTCCACGACCGCGCGGCCCACGTCCATCGCCTGGACGGACCCGGCTTCGAGCTCACCGAGCTGCCGGCGGAGGATGCGCCGGTGGTCGTCGTGCCCGCCGCCCCGTAGGCAACTGCCGGCCCGGGCGGGGACCTGCAGACGCTGGTTCGGCGGGGGAGAGCGGCCATGCCCGCCCTCCCCCGCCCGCGCGCCGTCGCCGTCAGACGGCGCAGTCCCGGGAGCGCGCCCGAGTTCCGGGGGCCCGCTACTTGATGACCTTGCCCTTGGCGTTCTGGGCGTACCACCTGCCGCCGAAGGCCGCGAAGCCGACGTAACCTGTTTCGCCCGGGCCGGCGTCTTCGCTGTAGGTGTACAGCGGGTGTTTTTTGTAGGTGACCTGTTTGGCGCCGTTCGGCAACGTGGTCGTGCCCAGGAGCTTCGACTTCAGACCTGGTCCGGCGGTCGGCGTTTCGTCTTCGCTGACCAGAAGCGGCGGCCAGACGGCGATGCATTTCTTCGCGTAGCCGCCGTAGGAGATTTCGATATTGACGCAGTGGTCCTGGTGTTTCTTGTCGGCGGTGAAGTTGTAGAGCGTGAAGCCCGCTTCGTTGACCAGGATCGGCCCCAGCATCGTTTCCCGCAGTTCGACCGTGGCGGCCTGGGAAGCCGGCGCGACGGCCAGCGCCACGAGGACGGCTCCCGTGGCCAGCGCCAAGCCGACCAGCGTCTTGATTCGCTTCATGTGGTTTCTCCCGTCGCTTCGGTTTTTGCGGCCTGAGCGCCCCCGCGCGGCCGTCCACCCCTTGTTGCAGAGGCTACTTGACCATTTTGCCTTTGGCGGTCAGGCCGTACCAGTAGCCGTTGAACGCGAATGCGCCGATGTAGCTGGTCTGGCCGGGCATCGAGTCGCCGGCATACGTGTACAGCGGTTTCTTTTTGAAGGTGACCTGTTTGCCGCCGCCGGGCAGCGTGGTCGTGCCGAGGGACTTGGCCTTGATGCCCGGCCCGGCCGACGGCGTGCCCATGACTTCCAGCGCGGGCCAGAAGCTGGAGCATTTCGCGCCTTCGATTTCGATGGTCACGCAGTGGTCCTGGTGTTTCTTGTCGGCCGTGAACATGTACAGCGTGAACCCGGCTTCATCCACGAGGATCTGCCCGCGTTCCGTCATCCGGAGTTCGACCGTGGCGGCCTGGGAGGCCATCGGTGCGGCGGCCAGCACCGCAAGGCTCGCTGCCGTGACCACCGTGCTCGCCATCAGCATCTGGATTCGCTTCATCTCTCTCCTCCGGTGTCTTCGGTTTGAGCCCGGACTGCCCCACCGGGCGGCGGGCACAAGGCCCTCCTAGGACCACGAGGACTCCGCCGGGGCGCAAAACTTCCCGCCCCCGATCCGGCCTGCATGCGGCCCGTCGATCCGGCCTCCGTCCCGCCCCTCGATGCGGCCGCGCGTTGGCCGCAGTTTGCGGCCCCCAGCGGCGGGTCCGGCCCAGAAACGGTTGACGGGCGGTTCGCCGCCCTCATAGATTGGCCGCCTGGCGTCCGGGGGGCGGGCGAGACGCGCGGATGCCCTGCCCCACGGGCGAAATCGCACTCGAGGGGAGAGCTACAAGATGGGAAGCACCAAGCGCATCATCGCGACGCTCGTATTCGGCCTGGGGCTGCTGCTGCCGGCCGCCGCGGCCGCGGCCGCACCCCAGTACGTCGCGCTCGGGGACTCGTACTCATCCGGCGTCGGCACCCGCGTCTTCTACGAAGAATCGGGGGAATGCGACCGCAGCCCCGACGCGTACGGGCCGAAGATCGCCGCCGCCAAGGGCTACTCGCTGAACTTCGAAGCCTGCGGCGGGGCCAAGACGCCCGAAGTCAACTCCAAACAGCTGGGAAAATTGAGCAGCACCACGAGCCTCGTGACGATCACGATCGGCGGCAACGACGCCGGCTTCAGCAACGTGATCATCAACTGCGCCCTCTACTACTTCACGTGCGGGAGCGCGATCAGCCAAGCCAACGAATTCATCAAAAACAAACTCCCCGGGCTGCTGGAAACGACCTACAAAGACATCCGCGCGAAGGCCACGACCGCGAAAGTCGTCGTGCTGGGCTACCCGAAGCTGTTCACGGCCGAAGGCAAGACCTGCAACGTCAACTTCCTCACATCGGGCAACGAGAAGAAAATGAACGAATCGGCGGTGCTACTCGACAGCGTCATCAAGGCGCGTGCCGAAGCCGCCAAATTCAGCTTCGTGAACCCGACCAGCGCCTTCGAATCGCACGAGGTCTGTTCCTCCTCGGAATGGCTCAACGGCCAGTCGAATCCGCTGTCTGAAAGCTACCACCCGAACGTCTCCGGACAGGCCGAGTTCACCACTCTGGTCGAGGGTGCCCTCTAGCTGAGAAATCGGCGTCGCGCCCGCGGGACCAAGCGTCTCGCGGGCGGGCACGCCCTAGGTTTCGATCGAGACCAGCGTCCCGATCGGCGTGTATTTCCAGATGTGTGCGGCGGCTTCCAGGGGAAGCTCCACGCAGCCGAGGCTCTGCGGGCTGCCGAAGGAGGAGCGGTCGAAGTTGTGCAGCGCGTCGCCTCCGTTGAAGTAGCTGATCCACTTGATCCCCGGGTCTTCGTAATGGGACCCGTCCGGGTTGGTCCCGCTCATCGTCCCTTCGGGGATGTGCTCGAACACGGGGTAGGTGCCGAGCGCGGTTTCGGCTCCGGAGATGCCCGTGTTGGCCGCCGAGACGAGGACCGTGTGACCGGCCGACCACAGCGTCGCGGTCTCCGGGATTTCGCGGTGCACGTACACGTAGCTGTAGCCTTCGGACAGGCGCTTGTGGGCCAGCGAGTCGGCGATCAGCCGCCGCCACACGGCCGCCCCTGCGACCCCGTCGGCGGTCATTTCGTTGACGTTCTCGAACTTCATCACGGCGCCCCGCACGATCGTGTTCGCCTGACCGGGCGCCCACAGCGCCTTCAGCTGGTGGGGAGTGTTGGAGTAGCGCCAGTGGAAGCTCCCCGCCGGCGGTTCCACGGCCGCCTGCACCTGTGCCCGCGCGGTCCGCCCCACATGGTGGTGGCCGGAGGGTTGCCACATCAGCGGCAGATATCCCTGCTCGGCCAGGAGCTGCTGCAGGCGCAGCATCGATCCGGACGGAACCGTCCAGCGGATCTGGCTCGTGTCTTCCAGGCCGGAGCCCGAGGCCGAGGTGACACTCACGCGGTGGGGGATCGTCATCGCCAGCTGGGCGCCCAGCGGCGCCCCGAAGCCGGCCGGCCTGAACACGAGCGTGTGCGAGTCGGGTTCGCTCCAGCTGCCGGGGGTGTAGGGGGACAGCGTGGGGTGGTGGCCGCCGAGCACTTCCGAGACGGGCTTGGAGAACGTCAGGTAGATGGGCCCCGCCGGCGTGATCCTGCTCGACGGAGACGGATAGGTGGCCATCACCGGGTAGTGAGACGGGGGAAACCAGCTGACCGCAGTCGCTTTGCCCACCGACTCCCACGAGCGTGGCGCGGCCGCCACCTGGGCCGTGCCGGTGGGCGGCTGGGTTCCGAGCGAGACCGAGCGGGCTCCGCCGCGAATGGTGCGTCGCCTGAGGCCGCCGGGGCCGCGGTAGACGACTTCGCTGACGGGTTCCTGGAAGGCGACCCTCACGTCTGAACCTCCGTGAACGGTCATCCACTGCTGGTTGACCGTCGCCACCGGGGTGGTGAGGGTCAGGTGGACGGTGTGTCGCTTCCCCAGCGCCCAGCCGATCCAGCCCGGCCGTTGGACGGTCACCAGCACCGTCAGCTGTGTCCCCGGGGCCAGCTTGCGCAGCGGCGTCAAGACGTCCGTCCTTGACGGCGATCGGGATGTGACCGCCGTGCGGGCCGAGCGCTTCGAGGTGCTCGATCGTGCCGCCGAGCGGCTTCACGTCCACCCGTGCGAGGGCCGAGGCGTCGCGCGCCAGAGTGACTCCGGAGAGCAGGAACACAACCACCACCAGCGCGATCAGGAGCGCGAGAACCGTCAGCAGCGCCGCGATCAGCGTGCGCCGCGGACTGCGGGTGGGGGCTGAGTGGCGCTCTGGGGATGCGACCGCCATCCGCAGGAAGGATACGACCGCCGGGCCCGGATTCATGCCGACACACCGGGCCGCCGCCGGTTTGCGGCGACCCGGACGGTCATTACGTGCTCGGCGTGCGGGGAGGTTGGCGGTGAGCCAACCCTGTCCCCGGCGCGCCGGGGACACCTCAGGCGCTGGGCGGAGCGCCTCCCGGCGGCGGGCCTCCGTGGCCGGGCCCTTCCGGATGGAAGGAGGAGTCGGCCGCGAACACGTTCGTCCCTTCCGAGGAGGAGGACACGCTCACGTGGTCTCCGGCGGCGAGGGCTCCGAGCGAGCTGCTCTTGCCGTCGAGCGTCACGCTCGACCCCGAGGGGATCGTGAGGGTCACCGTCTTGTAGGTGACGGAGTTCGCTTCCTCGGTGACTTCGATCGTGCCCGCGCCGGCGTCGATCGACTTGATCTTGCCGCTGTCGGTGGTGACTGTGATGAAGGCGTCACCTTTCTTGTTGAGCACGACGCTTTCGGAGTGAACGCCACCGCGCCCACCTCCGGGCCCACCTCCGGGGCCGGGCGGGCCGCCGGGCCCCGGGCCTTCACCGCTCCCGCTGACCGTGCCATGGCGGATGGCATGGTGGGTGGTGCTTTTTGATTTCGAACTCCCCGCCGCGAGCGCGGTGGCCACCGCGGCCAGCGCACACGCTCCGGTCACGGCGACAACGAGGATCAACCTTCTCGGCATGTCTACCTCCGTCTGATTGTGGAGCGGGGCCGTCGGCCTCCGCCGTCTGCCCATGAGGCTGGGCCCACGGCCTCAAGCGAGCGTCCGAGGAGCCTGTGAGTTGTGCGCGAGCTGCTCCGGCCCTGACCCCGCCGGCGCGCTAAGGCAACTTTCAGGCTTTGTGTAGGAAGCGCTTAGGGAGACCCCTCACGATGTGTCTCGTGTCAGCCCCCGCGACCGACTCCCTCTCCGAAAGCGCACCCGCCGTCGCCGGCGCCCCCGTTCCGGCGCGGCGACGGCGGGCGGCGCAAAACGGCGCGAACCTGAGCCTGGTTCCGGCGCCCGCGGGTGTGGCCGTCGAGGTGGTGCTCCCCGTCTACAACGAGGAGCACGTCCTGGCCGAATCGGTCCTCACGCTCCACGAGCACATGGCGCGCGAGTTCAACTTCCCCTTCCGCATCACGATCGCGGACAACGCGAGCGTCGATGCCACCCCCGCGATCGCCCGTTCGCTGGCCAGCCGGCTCGAGCAGGTCCACAGCCTGCGCCTCGAGCGCAAGGGCCGCGGACACGCGCTGCGGGCGGCCTGGAGCGCCAGCGAGGCGGACGTGCTCGCCTACATGGACGTCGACCTGTCAACCGACATCAGCGCGCTGGGCGACCTGCTCGCCCCTCTGCTGGAAGGCCGCGCGGACGTGATGATCGGCTCCCGCCTGGCGCCGGGCGCCGAGGTCACCCGGGGCCTGCGCCGGGAGGTCATCTCGCGCTCCTACAACATCCTCCTGCGGTCCTCCCTCGGGCTCGGCATCTCCGACGCCCAGTGCGGCTTCAAGGCGATCCGCCGCGAGGTCCTGACGCCGCTGCTGGAACTCGTGCAGGACGACTCCTGGTTCTTCGACACCGAGCTCCTCTACCACGCCCGCCGCAGCCGCCTCGCGATCCACGAGGTCCCCGTGCGGTGGGTCGAGGACACGGATTCCCGCGTTCAGATCCTGGCCACCGTGCGCGAGGACCTGCAGGGGATCCACCGTCTGCGCCGCGCGCGCCGCCGTCCCCCCTCGGCGGCGCGCGCGGCCAGCTCGCTCAAGCCGGCGCTTGCTCGACCCAGTCGAAGGACCGCGTGACCGCCTTCTTCCAGCGCGCGTAACGGCGTTCGCGCTCGGCCACGTCCAGCTGCGGCTCCCAGCGGCGATCCTCCCGCCAGCGCTCCCGTAGCTCGTCGAGGTCCTTCCAGAAGCCCACCGCCAGGCCGGCCGCAAAGGCCGCCCCCAGGGCCGTCGTCTCGCTGACCATCGGCCGCACCACGGGCACCCCGAGGAAATCGGCCTGCATCTGCATCAGCAGCGAGTTGGCCGTCATCCCCCCGTCCACCCGCAGCTCCGCCAGCGGAGCCGCCGACGCCGCGTTGGCCTCGTCGACCACCTCCCGGCTCTGCCAGGCAGCGGCCTCCAGCGCCGCCCGGGCGATGTGACCGCGGTTGGCGTAGGCGGTCAGGCCCACGATCACGCCGCGCGCATCTTCGCGCCAGTAGGGGGCGAACAGGCCCGAGAAGGCAGGGACGATGTACACGTCCCCGTTGTCTTCCACGCTCAGCGCCAGCGCCTCCACGTCGGCTGCTCCCGGGATCAGGCCGAGCCGGTCTCGCAACCACTGGATCAGGGCTCCGGTGACAGCGATCGAACCCTCCAGGGCGTAGCGGGCCGGTTCTTCGCCGAGCCGGTAGGCGACGGTGCTCAGCAGGGTCTCCGAGGAGGCCCGCTCCTGGCCCGTGTTGAGCAGCACGAACGAGCCGGTGCCGTAGGTGTTCTTCGCCTCCCCGGCGGCAAAGCAGCACTGCCCGAACAGCGCCGCCTGCTGGTCGCCGAGGATGCCCGCCAGCGGCCGGCCGGCGAGGGCGCCCTCGCGCACCTCGCCATAGGTCTCGCTGGAGGAGCGGATCTCCGGCAGCAGGCCCCGGGGTACTCCCATCAGCTCCAGGCTGGGCTCGTGCCAGTCGAGCCCCTCGAGGTCCATCAGCAGGGTCCGGCTGGCGTTGGTCACGTCCGTCAGGTGAGTCCCGCCGCGGGGCCCTCCGGTCAGCTTCCACACCAGCCAGCTGTCGATCGTCCCGAACGCCAACTCCCCCTGCTCGGCACGCTCGCGCGCACCGGGCACCTGTTCGAGCAGCCACGTCAGCTTGGTCCCCGAGAAGTAACCGGCCAGCGGCAGACCCACCTGTGCCCGCAGCCGATCCGGACCTCCATCCGCGGCCAGCCGCCGCACGATCGGCTCGGTGCGGGTGTCCTGCCAGACGATCGCGTTGTGGATCGGCTCGCCGCTCTCGCGATCCCACACGACGGTCGTCTCGCGCTGGTTGGTGATGCCCACCGCCTCCACGTCCTCGGCCGCCACCCCGGCGCGCGCCAGGCCCGCCTCGATCACCTCACAGGTCCGTTGCCAGATCTCCAGTGGGTCGTGCTCCACCCATCCCGCCCGCGGAGTGATCTGCTCGTGCTCGCGCTGGTCGCTGGCGACGAGGGCGCCGTCGCGGTCGAAGAGGATGAAGCGGGTGCTGGTGGTGCCCTGGTCGATCGCCCCGACGTAGCCCGACATCGGCCCCGTGCCCGCTGCCTAGGAGCCGACGCGGCCGGCGGGCCCGCCGGCCGCGCTGCTCTCGCCGGCGCCTTCCGTCAGCCGCTTCCAGGGGTTGGGCACCGGCCCCCGGGGCTCCACCGCCCAGTCCGCGTACGCCTCCGCGGGGTCGTCGGTGGGGGTCTTCACGGAGGCGTCGTAGGAGGCCGCCAGGTCGTTGACCGGGTAGTGGGCGCGGTCTTCGCGGCGCGAGCCGATCATCAGCACCGCGGACGGGCCCTCCCCGGCGCCCACGAAGACGTGCTCGGTTCCGGCCGGGCAGTGCACGAAGTCCCACTGGCGCAGCGGGCGCTCCTCGCCCTCGAGGATCACCAGGCATTCACCGAACAGGACGAGGAAGTCCTCCTGGACGGGCTCGGAGTGATAGCGGCAGTTCGGCCGGCCCGGCTCCATCACCTGGATGTTGACGCCGATCTCCGGCCACGCTCCGCGGCCCGTCCTCGAAGTCGATCATCGTCGTCCGCGGCGGGAGCGGCCGACGGCCAGGGGCGTCGGACACGTTGACGATGAACGCTTCGTCCACGCTGCCAAACATACCCGCGGCGGCCGGCGCCCAGCACCCGGCGGGGAGGTAGAGTCGCCCCCCGATGGATTTCGGCATCGGCTACTTCCCCACCCACGACGGCGTCGACCCTGCCACCTTCGCCCGGCTCGTCGAGGAACGCGGGCATCGCTCGCTGTTCTTCCCGGAGCACACCCACATTCCCGCCAGCCGCGAGACCCCCTACCCGGCGGGCGGGGAGCTGCCGCGCGTCTACTCCCACACCTACGACCTGTTCGTGTCGCTGGCGGCGGCCGCCACCGCCACCACCACGCTGCGGATCGCCAGCGGCATCTGCCTGGTGATCGAGCGCGACCCGATCGTCACCGCCAAGGAGGTCGCGAGCGTCGACCACCTCTCGGGCGGTCGCCTGGACTTCGGCGTGGGCGCCGGCTGGAACCGCGAGGAGATGCGCAACCACGGCACCGACCCCCGCACCCGCATGGAGCTGATGGCCGAGCGGGTTGAGGCGATGAAGGCGATCTGGAGCCGAGGACGAGGCCAGCTACCAGGGCCAGTACGTGAACTTCGAGCGGATCTGGAGCTGGCCCAAGCCCGTCCAACGTCCGCACCCGCCCGTGCTCGTCGGCGGCAACGGCCCCACCGTGCTCGACCGCGTGCTGCGCTTCGGCGACGGCTGGATGCCCAACAACACCGGCGAAGACCTGATCGGGCGCGCCCAGGAGCTGTGGGCCCGCGCCGATCGCCCGCTCGAGGTGATCGTGATGGGAGCCCCCGCGAAGGCGGAGCAGCTCGAGCAGTTCGAGCAGGCCGGGATCAGCCGCGCCGTGCGCTGGATCCCCTCGACGGCCCTCGGCCCGGCCGAGCAGGCACTCGAGCGCTGGGAGCTCGCGATGGCCGAGTTCCAGGGCAGCTAGCCGCCAAGCGGCGCTCGCGGCCCCCACCGGACCCCGCTTCTAGGCCCGCGCGCGTGGACTCGGGGGCGTGCGCCCCTGCCGGGGAACTCGGCGCGGGCCGCTATAATGCTTGCTGGCAAGCAAGTAATTCTGGGAGCGACAACGACGGCGGCGACACGATGACCAGCGGCGGCACATCCTCAGCGGCGAAGCGGGCCCGGGCGGGGATCCCGAAGCGGGCCCCGGCGGGGCCCCGCCAGCAGGAGCGCAGCGACCGCCTGCGCGCCGTGATCGGCCGGCTCTCACGGCGCCTGCGGGGCACCTCGGCGGGCGCGGGCCTGACCCCCTCGCAGACCTCGATCCTGTTCACGGTCGTGCGCAAAGGGCCGATCGGGCTGTCCGAGCTGGCCGAGCTCGAGAGCATCAACCCGACGATGCTCTCGCGCATCACCGCCCACCTCGCCGAGGAGGGCCTGCTGCTGCGCACCGTCGACCCCGCCGACCGGCGCGCCGCGAGGGTCGCCGCAACCGCCGCCGGGCGGCGCCTGCGCGAGCGCATCCACCGCGAGCGCACCGAGGCGCTCGCGTCGCATCTGCAGGAGCTCGACCGCGACGCAGCGGCGAGCTGCTGTGGCGGGCGCTGCCGGTGCTCGAGGAGCTCGCCGAGCGGCTCGGGGAGGTCGGCGTCGTGAACCGTGCCCGCGCAGCCGGCCGGACGACCTTCGCGGCGCTGTCGGTGCCCAACTACCGCCGCTACATCGCCGGCCAGGCCGTCTCGCTGAGCGGCACCTGGATGCAGATGGCGGCCCAGTCGTGGCTGGTGCTCACGCTCAGCGGCTCGGCCACCACGCTCGGCGTGATCGTGGCCCTGCAGACGCTGCCGGTGCTGCTGCTCGGCCCCTACGGCGGGGTCGTCGCCGACCGCGTCGACAAGCGCCGCCTGATGATCGCCCTGCAGGCCGCGATGGGGCTGCAGGCGCTGATCCTCGGCCTGCTCACGATCACCGGCGCCGTCACGCTCTGGGAGGTCGGCGTGCTGGCGGCGCTGCTCGGGCTCAACAACGCCTTCGAGTCCCCCGCACGCCAGGCCTTCATGCTCGAGATGGTCGGCCCGGAGACGCTGCGCAACGCGGTCAGCCTCAACTCCGTGCTCGTGAACGTCGCCCGCGTCGTCGGCCCGCGCGCTCGCCGGGATCCTGATCGCGCTCAGCGGCGAGGGCGTGTGCTTCCTGCTCAACGCCGCCAGCTTCGCCGCCGTGATCGCCTCGCTGCTGACGCTCGACCGCGCGCGCCATCAACCCCACCGAGCCGAGCCCGCAGGAGCCCGGGCCAGCTGCGGGAGGGCCTGCGCTACGTCGCCGGGATCCGCGATCTCGCGGTGCCGCTGGCGATGATGGCGCTGGCGGGCGCGCTGGCCTACGAGTTCCAGGTCACGCTGCCGGTGATGGCGAGCCAGGGCGCTGCACGCCGGCGCCGGCGGCTTTGGCTTCATGACCGCCGCGATGGGGCTCGGAGCGGTGGTCGGCGGGCTGGTCGTGGCCGCCCGCGGGCGCACCGGGCTGCTCGCCGCTGACGCTCGCCGCGGCTGCCTTCGGGGTGCTGCTGCTCGGCGCCGCGGCTGGCGCCGTCGCTGGCGGTCGAGCTGGTCGCGCTGGCGCTCGTCGGGCGGCGCGAGCATCTCCTTCATGTCGACCGGCAACTCCACGCTGCAGCTCACGTGCGCCCCGAACATGCGCGGGCGCGTGATGTCGCTGTGGTTCGTCGCCTTCCAGGGCTCGACGCCGATCGGCGGCCCGATCGTCGGCTGGGTGATGGCCCAGGCGGGCGCCCGGGCGGGCCTCGGCCTCGGCGCCATCACGTGCCTGCTGGTGGCATGCGCTCGGGCTGCTGGCCCTGCGCCGCGATCGCCCCGCAAGGCTCAACCGGCGAGCTCGCCGCCGGCGGCATCTAGCCCGTTGCACGAGCCCGGACCGAGCATCCGCTGGACCGACGAGGAGCCTCTGCTGCAGGCCGCCTTCGCGCTGCGCGAAGAGGTCTTCTGCGATGAGCAGGGCGTCCCGCGCGAGCTGGAGCTCGACGGCCACGACGCGGACGCCCACCACCTCGTCGCCCTCGACCGTGGCTTCCGGCGAGGTGATCGGGACGCTGCGGCTGCTGCGCGACGGGGAGACCGCGAAAGTCGGCCGCGTGGCCGTGCGCGCCAGCTTCCGGCGACGCGGCGTGGCCTCGCGGATGCTGGAGATGGCCGTCGAGCGGGCCGCGGCGGAAGGCTGCACCCGCGCGCGCCTGGCGGCGCAGACGCAAGCCACGCGCGTCTACGAGGGCGCCGGCTTCGCGGTCGAGTCCGAGCCCTTCCAGGAGGCGGGGATCGAGCACGTGTGGATGGGCCGGGAGCTGGCGGGCCAAGCCTCGCCCTGAACGGACTCTCGGTGCGCCCGATCGCGCCGCTAAGCTCGGGCGCCGTGGACGGCCCGGAATGGATCGCGGCAGTTCGCCGCCGAGGCCGGCGTCAGCGCGCCCACCGAGGAGGAGGTCCAGCAGCTGCTCGCGTTGGCGGGCATCGCGGCCCACGCATCCGAGCGCACCGCGGCTCCGATCTCATGCTGGATCGCCGCCCGGGCCGACCTGAGTCCGGCCGACGCGCGGGCCCTCGCCGCCCGCCTCGCGGACGCGGCGGGCGAGCAGTAGCGCGGCCCGCTCGAGGTCCTCGGGGCGGTTGACGTTGAAGCACAGCTCCTGCGGGGCGCCGAAGGCCTGCGAGGTCTCGCTCGTCCACGATCCGCGGTTCGAGCGCCACGATCGCGGCCGTCAGCGACCGCTGCGAGAGCAGGGACTCGCGCAGCTCTGGCAGTTGCGAGCAGCGCACCCGCGCGAGCGCCGGCTGGGGGCGCCCCTGCAGCTGCACCATCGCGCTCCCCGGGAGCTCGGCCAGCCAGCGCAGCAGGCCGGGCGTCACCAATGGCATGTCGCAGGCGATCAGCACGGCCGCCCCCGCGCCCCGTTCGCGGGCGTATTCGAGCCCCCGCACGACCCCGCACAGGGGGTGCTCCGGGAGCTCGGGCTCGTAGCGCACGCGGCCCGCCAGCGAGGGCAGCCGCGAGCTGCGCTTGGCCACCACGATCGCCTCCAGCCCCGCCTCCCGGGCGGCGGCCAGCGGGTAGGTGATCAGCGCCTGCCCGCCCAGCACGGCCATGGCCTTGTCGCCGCCGAGCCGCGAGCCGCGCCCGCCGGCGAGCACGGCGACGATCGCCGCACGCTCGTTCATCGCCATCAGTCTGGCACTCAGCGCGGGGCGCGGGAGAGCGCTTCCAGCGGCTCCAGCTGCCACGGTTCGCTCGGTCCTGGCGGCGCGTCCAGCCAGGCTCGTGCGTCGTTGCGTCCCATCTCCACCAGACCCTTGATGAACTCGGGGTCGAAGAACAGGTAGCTGAGCAGCTCGCCGTGCGTCGGGCTGTTGCGGCCGAGCAGCCGGCTGAGCGCGGTCAGGTCGAGCGAGCGCAGCGCCTTCAGCCCGCCGTAGCGGGAGTTGAAGCAGTCCATCGCGAGCTCGGCGATCGCCCCCGGGTGCGACGGGCCCGACGAAGATGTACGGGATCGGGCGGTACCCGGGGCGCCCGCGGGACTCGCGGTGACGCGCCGCGGCCGGGGAGCTCGAGCCGTTGGCGTAGAAGGTGTTGATGTCGCCGAGTTTGCGCAGGTCCTCCACGAGCGGGTCGCCGAGGGCCCCCTCGAGCAGGTGCAGGGCGCTGACGCCGAAGTCGGGCGCCGGTGCGTCGTGGCGGCCCTCGTGCTTGGGGACCGGCGTCACCGAGCCGGTGCCGATCACGACCACGCGCTCGGCCCCGAGGTCGATCGCGGGCTTGATCGGCGTGTTCAGGCGGGTGCCGCCGTCCACGTACCAGCCCGCGGCCGCCGCGGGCGTGGTCACCCTCACGGGCGGGAACAGGATCGGGATCGCGGCCGAGGCGCGCACGTGCGTCTGCCCGATCTTGGCGGCCACGTAGTCGATCACCTGCGAGTTGCGCGCCGCGCTGCCCAGCTCGCCCTCGACGAACGCGACCGGCCGCCCGCTGCCGGCCGCCGTCGCGACCACGCCGAGCGAGCGGACCACGCCGCTGGTCAGGTTGCGATGGAGCCTGGGCCAGTTGATCCAGCTCTTGAGGTTGCTGCTCCAGCGGCGAGGGGTCGAGCAGGCTCTGCAGGCGCACACCGGGAATGCCGAGCATGCCGCCGGCGAAGCGCAGCGCCGTCAGCGGCAGGCGCTGGATCACCGGGCGGATCACGGCCGCGCGGTCGATCTGGCGCCAGCGTTCGAGCTCGCGCTCGATCGCCCGCTCTGCCGGCAGGTGGGCGGTGGAGGCGAGGGCCGCGGCGTTGATCGCACCCACGCTCGTGCCGACCAGGATCGAGGGCCGCTCGCCGCGGGCCTCGAGCTCCGGCAGCAGAACCGAGAGCACGCCCACCTCGTAGGCCCCCCGCGCCCCGCCGCCCGAGAGGACCAGCGCGGTCCGGTCGCTGCCGCTCATCGGCTCAATTCAAGCGGACGCCCAGGCGGGGCCCGCGACCGTATCCTCGCGCCGTGAACTTCGGAACCCTCGCGGTGGTCGTCCTGGCGGGCCTCGGGGGGCCGCTGCTGGGGGCCTCCGAACGCCGCTTCGTGCCGGTCGTGGTCGGGGAGATCCTCGCCGGCATCCTCGTCGGGCCGGCTGTGCTGGGGGTCGTGGACCCGCACCAGCCCACGATCTCGTTCCTCTCGGAAGTGGGCTTCGCGATGCTGATGCTCACGTCGGGATGCACCTGCCGCTGCGCGACAGCGGCTCGCGAGCGCGCTGCGGGGCGGCGCGCTGCTGGCGGCGCTGGTGGCCGTGCTGGCGGTCCCGGCGGGCCTGCTGGCGGGCCAGATCTCCGGCGACGGGCACGCGGCCATCTACGCGGTCGTGCTCGCCTCGGGCTCGGCCGCGGTGCTGCTGCCAGCGATCCAGGAGAGCGGCCTCGGCGGAACCGAGGTGCTGACGGTGATGGCGCAGGTGACGATCGCCGACGTGCTCACGATCGTGTCGGTGCCGATCGTGCTGCAGCCCTCGCGCACCTGGCACGCGGTGCTCGGGAACGCGCTCGTCGCCGGGGCCGTGGTCGCGCTGCGGCTCGCCGCCCTGCCGCTGCGCGGGCGCGCCTGGGTGGATCACGTGCGCCACCTCTCGAAGAAGCGCCACTGGGCGCTCGATCTGAGGCTGTCGCTGCTGATCCTGTTCGGGCTCGCGTGGCTGGCGCAGAAGGGCGGCACGAGCATCCTGATCGCCGGCTTCGGGGCGGGCGTGACGGTGGCCCTGATCGGCGGGCCGAAACGTCTCTCCACCCAGGTGCGGGGCGTCGCCGAAGGGTTCTTCGTGCCGCTGTTCTTCGTCGTGCTGGGTGCCCAGCTCGACCTCTCCGGCCTGTTCGACGACCCCGCCATGATCGGCCTGGCGGCGGCGCTGGTGGGTCTCAACGTCCTCATCCACCTGCTCGCCGCGACTGCCGACCCGCAGATCGGTGCCCGCCGGGCCTGGCCGCGACCGCCCAGCTCGGCGTGCCCGCCGCGGTCGCCACGCTGGGCCTCTCCCAGCACGTGACTCTCGCCGGTGATCGCAACGGCGATCGTGGTCTCGGCGCTGGCTGAGCCTGGCGGTCTGCACCGCCGGCGTGGAGCTGCTCGGCAAACGGGCCGCGGTCGGGCACGGGGGGCGCCCAGGGCGCCGCGGGCGGGCCGCTGCCCGGTTCGCCGCTTCAGACGGGCGCCGGCGCGGGCGTCTGACGACGGCAGCGGCACTTCCGCCGCGCGGTAGGCGTCGGGCGCGTCGAGCGTCTCCTTCTCGAGGAGCGCGCGCGCCAGGCGCTCGAGCTGCTCGCGGTGCTCGGTCAGCAGGTCGGTGACCTCGTGGTGGGCGGTTTCGATCATCCGCCGGACCTCTTCGTCCACCAGCCGGTGGGTGTGCTCGGAGGTTTCGCTGGCGCCCGGGAGCAGCGGCCCGGCGCCGTCCTGGGGCAGCACCGCGACCGGGCCGACGGCGTCGCTCATGCCCCAGCGCCCGACCATCTGGCGCGCGATCAGGGTCAGCTGCTGGATGTCCGACTCGGCGCCGGTGGTGAAGGTCCCGTAGACGACTTCCTCGGCCACGCGGCCGCCGAGGGCGACCTTGATCTTGGCCTGCAGTTCCTGCAGCGTGATCGACACGCGGTCGCTCTCGGGGGTCGAGAGGGTGACCCCGAGCGCCATCCCGCGAGGGATGATCGAGATCTTGCGCACGGGGTCGGCACCGTCGGTGAGCATGCCCACCAGCGCGTGCCCGGACTCGTGGTAGGCGGTGCGCTCGCGGTCGGCGGGGGTGAGCACGATCCCGCGGGGCGCTCCCAGCAGGATCTTTTCCAGCGAGTCGGTGAAGTCGCTCATCTTGACCGTGTCGTGTTCGCGACGGGCCGCCAGCAGGGCGGCCTCGTTGGCGAGGTTGGCGAGGTCGGCGCCGACCATCCCGGGCGTCGTGGACGCGAGCGCCTCGAGGTCGACGTCGGGGTCGAGCGGCAGCGAGCGGGTGTGGACGCGCAGGATTTCCGTGCGCCCTTTCTGGTCGGGCGCCTGCACGGTCACGCGGCGGTCGAAGCGCCCGGCGCGCAGCAGCGCCGGGTCGAGCACGTCGGGGCGGTTGGTGGCGGCCAGCACGACGACCGCCTGGGAGGATTCGAAGCCGTCGATTTCGGTCAGGATCTGGTCGAGCGTCTGCTCGCGCTCGTCGTTGGCGCCCGTCACCGACACCGACCCCTGGCGGGAGCGGCCGATCGCGTCGAGCTCGTCGATGAAGATGATCGCGGGCGCCTCCTCCTTGGCCTTCGCGAACAGGTCGCGCACGCGCGCGGCGCCGACGCCGACGATCGCCTCGATGAACTCCGACGCGGAGATCGAGAAGAAGGCGGCGTGGGCCTCGCCGGCGACGGCTCTCGCGAGCAGCGTCTTGCCGGTTCCGGGAGCTCCGGACAGCAGGACCCCGTGCGGCATGCGCCCGCCGAGGCGCCCGTAGCGGTCGGGATTTCGCAGGAAGTCGACGATCTCGGACAGTTCCGCCTTGGCCTCGTCGATCCCGGCCACGTCCGCGAACGTCACCCTGATGGTTTCGGGGTCGACCTTGCGCGCGCGGCTGCGGCCGAAGGCGCCCAGCGCTCCCATTCCGCCGCTCGCCCGGGCAGCCCGTTTGGCCAACAGCACGAACAGCCCGATGATCAGCAGCGTGGGACCGAAGCCGAGCAGCAGCTCGGCCAGCACCGAGGTTTTCGTGGAGGTTGCTTCGGCGTTGATCTGGACGTGCTTTTCCTGCAGCAGGGCCGACAGCTGCCCGCCGTTCCAGAAGCTCGGCACCTCGGTCGCGAAGAGTTTGGTCGAGGTCGCCTTTTCGTCGCTGGGCGGGTAGCGGAGCTTGACGGTGAAGCTGCCCTCGACGGTGTTGCCCTTGGTGTTGATGTTTTTGACGTGCCCGGTCTTCACCTGTTCGAGGAAGTAGGGGCTGAACGGCACCGTCACCCGCTGTTCGCCTTTTTGCTGCATGCCGAAAACGAGCACGAGCAGCCAGTTGAAGGCCAGCAGGCCGATTACGAACCAGAGAAAGCCGCGCGTGCGGTGGGCCGGCGGGGGCGTGTCCGCGTGCTCGGGCATGCCGCGGCCGTCGGGTGAGGGCGCCACCTGCCAGCCCCGCTTGTCCCGCGGCAGCGGCGGGTGGGGATCGCTGCGGTCGGGCTTGTCGGGCTGCGACTGTGACGGCGACTGGCTCGGTAGCTCCGGCTCCGGCTGCGGCTGGGGAGGCTGGCCGTTGTCGGGCATCGCCACCAATGCTAGGGCTCGCCGGTGGCCCGGTGTGGCGTGGGGGCGCGCCCGCGACCCCCCCGGCGTGGTGCAGGGCTGCACTCGCGGCCCATCCCCCGCGTCGTGCGGGATGTCGGGACGGAGTGGCAGCCGCTATAACCGTGGTCCCGCGGCGAGCCAACGAGAGCGAGCATGTTCGAGAACGCGCTGGTAGGGGTCGACGGCAGTTCCTCCGGCCAAGACGCCGTGATGCTTGCGGTGAACCTGCTCGCCGCCGGCGGCCGCCTGACGCTCGTGCACGTCCACCACGGAGGCCTGCGCCCGTTGCAGGTGATCGCCTCAGGGGGCGAGGAGGACGAGCGCGCGGCATCCGAGAAGCTGCTGCGGGCCGCGCGCGAGCAGGCGGGCGTCGAGGCCGGGCTGCTGAGCGCCGCCGGCGGTTCGCCGGCGGGGACCCTGCACGAGCAGGCCGAGGAGCGGGGGGCCGACCTGCTGGTCGTGGGCTCCTCCCGGCGCAGCGTGCTGGGACGGGTGATGCTCGGCGACGACACGCGCCGGGCGCTGAACGGGGCGCCGTGCGCGGTTGCGGTCGCGGCGCGGGCCTATGCACAGGCGCCGAGGCCGCTCACCCGCGTGGGCGTGGGCTTCAACGACAGCCCCGAGAGCCACGCCGCGCTGGCGGCCGCGAGCGCCCTCGCCGCACGCGCCGACGCCGAGCCCCGAGCGCTTGAAGTGATCACGATCCCGACCTACGCCTACACGGGCTTGATGGCCCCCTCGGTGGGCGAGGAGATCGACACCTTCATGCAGGAGGCCAACGAGCGCATGCACGCGCTCGAGGGCGTCGAGGGCCGGGCCGTGTACGGGCTCACCGGCGAGGAGCTGGCCGCCTTCAGCGACGAACTGGACCTGCTGGTGTTGGGCTCGCGCAGCTACGGCCCCATCAAGCGGCTCGTGCTCGGCAGCACCTCCGACTACCTCGAGCGCCACGCTCGCTGCTCGCTGCTGGTGCTGCCGCGCTCCGCGGCGCGGGACCCGGTGTGAGCCTCCCGGCGGGGGACGGGGAGGGTGAGGAGACTACGCGCTCGAGCGGGGTCTGGTGGCGCGCCAGCTGCTGCTCCCGGCGGCCGGCCCCGGGCCCGCCGAAGTGCGGTAGTGCTCGCGCCAGATCAGGCGGTAGATCGGGACCCAGCGGGGGATGCGGTTGACGATCGGGATGAAGGGGATGCAGATGAAGGCGAGGCTCAGGACCCCCATCACCAGCATCACCAGCAGGTCGGCGTTTTCGGATGCCTTGAACGGTTCCACCTGGTACCAGAGCGCGTACAGCCACAACCACGGCTGTCCCGGGTAGCTGCCGGTCTCGTTCATCAGGCCCCACTGCTCTCCGAGCAGGTGCTGGACTTCGGCACGTTTTTCCAGCAGCCCGCCGTCGGCCATGAAGAGCAATGGCCTGGTGTAGTCGGTCTGGAAGAACTGCCCGCCGGTGATGAGCCCCCCTTCAAGGCCCCCGCTCTTGGCGAGGCTCAGAAGGCTGTCCATCATCGTCGGCACCGGGCCGGCACCGCTGGCCGCGACCGTCACCGTGCCCTTGCTGGTGTCGACCGTCACGGTCTTCGGCGGCGGCTTTTCTTCTTCTTCGGCCGTCTTGAATTCTTCCAGCGGCTTGGCGTACGCTTCGGCCCATTCGGCTTTCTGCTTTTCTGGCGCGGCCTTGTATTCGGCCAGCGCCTGCTGCAGCGCCGGGTCGTCGGGGACCGTTTCGAGCGGTTTGACGACGAAGTCCTCGGCGGTGTTGATCGGGTGGCTTACGCCGAGCCATTTCTGGGGACGCAGGAACCAGGCCTGCGTGCCTTCGCCGTTGTGGTTGTAGGGCGGCCCGTAGGTGGCCGTCGGGCTCGTGCCGGCGAGCTGCTGGCTGGCCGCGGTCATGAAGTCGGCCGGCAGCTGGTGTGACCACTGGCCGATCGTGCTGGGCTTGTCGTCGGGCGAGGAGAACAGGATCGCCAGCACCACCGCCAGCAGGGAGATGACGCCCACCGCGATGCACAACTCCTTGATCAGGTCATAGGGCGCGTAGCGGCCGCTCCAGGCCGGGGTCTTGCGGTCCTCTGTACGCCACCAGCTCATGTCGTCGCGCCGGTCGGTGCCGGCGGGGGCGCGTCAGCCGCGGGAGCCGCGGCGGGGGCCGGCAACTTCTGCTCGAGCTCGAACGGCGGCACCACGCCGTGGCGGCGCACGAGCAGGACGTGGGCGCTCACGAGGACCACGACCGCGATCGGCAGCAACAGGATGTGCCAGCTGTACATCTGGCCGAAGTTGGTGACGTTGAAGAACGCCCCGACACCGGCCGCGTTGAGCCCGTCCTTGGCCTGGGTGGAGATCCACTGCGCGTCGAAGTTCTGCTGGGAGACGTAGCCCGTGAGAGCAGCCGGCACGGCCACCAGGAACGTCACCGCGCCCGTCACCCACACGCGGCCTCGCCCGCCGCGCCAGGCGGCCATCCAGTACTTGCCCCACAGGTGCACGACCATCACGAAGAAGAACAGCTCCACAGACCACAGGTGGATGCTGTTGAAGAAATGCCCGATACCGGTGTCGTGCCACCAGGCGGGGCCCTTCAGCGCGAGCACGCAGCCGGAGGCGATCAGCACGATCAGGGAGGCGATGCTGGCCACCCCGAAGACGTAGATCCAGGAGGCCACATAAGTCGGCTGCCCGTCGGGGAGGAGTTTCTCCGGGGGGAGCGCCGCGACCGCTCGGCGGCGCAGTTTGACCGTCCAGGACTTGGAGTCGGCTCCGGGGGCGTTCTCCCCCGCCGGCGACGCCGCCGGCGCGCTCAAGACGGTCCGCCGCGCCGCTTTGCGGCGCCGGGGAACGGGAGCAGGATCGCGAGCGCGAACACGACAAGCATCAGGCCGATGACCACCACGTTCGCCACCGACAGGTGGATGAAGTTCCAATCCACGGTGTGGGCGGGGTGGTTGAGGTTGACGAGCGCTCCCAGAGCACCTGTGCCGGCCGGCCAAGACATCGCACGGCGAGACTACGGTCGGAGTGGGGCACTTCGCGTCCGTACTTTTCCCGCGTGATGACGAGGGATCGCCCACATTGCGGGCGCCGGCGGAGCCCATGTCGGAGGCCGCCGGCGCTAGGCTGGGGCCGATGCGCCCGATCCCCACAGCACCCGTCGCCGCCGGTGCCCTGATCGCCGGCTACGCGGTCGCCGCGGGCACCGGGTCGCGGCCGCTCGGAGGCCTCGTCCTGGCCGCCGGAGGGCTGTGGTGCCTACGTGCCTGGGACCGGCGCAACGGCCGCCGTACCGCGCTGACGCTCGGCTCGGTGGGCACGGGAGCGTTCGTGCTCTCGCACGTGTTGGCGCCGCAGATCGGCGCCTGGCCCTCGGTGCTGGCGGTGGCCGCCGCAACAGGCCTCGCGGCCGCGCTGGTCTCCGACCGCCGCGTGGCCGCCGTGCCTGCCTAGCCGGACCTAGTCGCACCCGGTCCCGACTCATGCGCAGCGCTCGCGCTCGCGCTCGCCTCCACTTTTCCGACCGTTCCGGTGACCCTTGCCGGCGCCGCCGGGCGCGTCCCGCGATAATGCCGCCGATGCGTGCCATACAGATCGTCAATGAAACGGGGCCCGACAGCGCCCTCGAGCTGGTCGAGCTGCCCGAGCCCGAGCCCTCGCACATGCTCACGCCCGGCGAAGGCGTCGTCGTGGAGGTGCACGCCGCCGGCGTGTCGTTCCCCGAGGTGCTGCAGACGCGGGGCCAGTACCAGATGAAACCGCCGATGCCGTTCGTCCCCGGCAGCGAGGTCGCCGGCGTGGTGCTGAGCGCGCCCGCGGGGGCGTCGGTCAAGGAGGGCGACCGCGTGGCGGCCTTCTGCGCGCTGGGGGGCTTCGCCGAGACCGCCGTGGCGCCCGAGTTCTTCACCTTCGAGCTCTCGGACCAGCTCGACTTCGCCCAGGGTGCGGCGCTGATCCTCAACTACCACACCGCCTACTTCTCGCTGGTCATGCGCGGCCGGCTCAAACGCGGCGAGACGGTGCTCGTGCACGGTGCCGCCGGCGGGGTCGGGACCGCCTCGCTGCAGGTGGCGAAGGCCTCCGGAGCACACACGATCGCGCTCGTCTCCACCGAGGAGAAGGCGCGGGTCGCCGAAAAGCTGGCGCCGAGCGCACACTGGTGATCAGCGACGGCTGGAAGGACCAGGTCAAGGAGCTCTCCGGTGGCGGCGTGGACGTGGTGCTCGACCCGGTCGGCGGCGATCGCTTCACCGACAGCCTGCGCTCGCTGCGCGAGGACGGGCGGCTGATCGTGGTGGGCTTCACCGGCGGCTCGATCCCCGAGGTCAAGGTCAACCGGCTGCTGCTCGGCAACACCGAGGTGGTGGGGGCGGGCTGGGGCGCCTACGTGATGGGCAAGCCCGATCTCAACCGGCGCGTGGGCGCCGCGATCGGGGCGATGGTCAGCGACGGCTACATCCGCCCGCCGGTGGGCGGCAGGTTCCCGCTGGAGCAGGCGGCGGAGGCCCTCAAGATGATCGACGAGCGCCGCGCCACCGGCAAGGTCGTGCTCGACGTGCGCCCGGCTTAGTCGCCGGACCTCGCGGCCCGAGCTGCCGCCGGTCGGCCCGCGAACGTGGCCCGGGCGGCGGTCAGCCCTTCAGCGTGCCCGAGGTGCCCAGCACGTTGCCGCTGCCGTCGATCGCCTGCACCGCCACGTAGGCGGGCTGGCTGGCGGCGTTGATGGTCGTCTCAAAGCCCGTCTTGGGGACCATCGTCAGCGGCGTGAGCGCGTTCGGGGAGGCACCCCCGAGCAGGCGCCAGCTGGCCGTCCGCGTGTCGCCGTTCCAGCTCGCGTAGGCGGTCAGCGTGGTCGGCGAGGGCGCCGTCACCGCCAGCGCGGGGCCGTGGGGGGGAGCGCCGGACCAGGGGAAGCGGTAGCTGCGGTAGGACTGGTAGGAGCCGTGCCAGTGGGCGTCGTAGACGAGCTGGCCGGCGGAGTTGAATTCGGAGAAGTACGGCTGCGCGCCCCAGCCGATGAAGAGGTTGCCGTTCGGTAGCGGCTGGGCGCCGCCCTGGCTGCCGGAGGACAGCGGCTGGGGGTGGACGTACTGGGCCTGCACCGACTCGGTGTTGGTCTTGGCGTTGACCGACAGCAGCAGCGCGCGCGACTGCTTGTGCACCACCGGCACGGCGCCGTTGTCGAACACGCTGATCAGCCCGTTGCCGGCCGAGCTGGCGTCGTGCTGGAAGGCGGTGGCGGCCCCGCTGGTGAGCTTGACCGTCGAGTGCCTGCCCCCGAGGCGGCTGATCACCTGGCCGGTGAGCCTGTTCAGTTCGTACATCGCCCACGTGTTGCGGGCCGAGATCAGCGTGCGCCCGTCGGGGAGTTCCGCGATCGAGTTCAGGTGGAAGTAGTCGAACGGCCATTCGGGATCCGCGTGGGTGGCCGTCGAATACGATTCGCTGAGGGCGACGTGGTCGATGCTCGACCATTCGCGGCGTACCAGGCCGGTGGCGATGTCGACTTCCTGGAAGGCGGTGTTGGTGACCGCGCCGCGGTGCGGGCCGCCGAGCGAGGAGAGGTCGCATTCGATCGGCTCGAAGACGGTGAACAGCGCCGTGCCGTGGTCGGTGATTTTGAATTCGTGCAGGTCGGCGAGGTAGCCGTTGCCCGCGTGTACGCGCCCGATCTGCTGGTAGGCGTTGTTGACGATCACCTCTTCGCCCTGGCCGAAGCCCTGGGGGGTGACCATTCCCTGCCACCACGTCAGCACCTGTCCCGGACCGTACTGCTGGACCTGCAGGTTGGTGGCGTCGAGCTCCCACGGCAGCGGGTGGAACCACACGAGGTTGCCGCTTTCGTCGAAGATCATCGGCCCCGACGCCCCGGGGCCCGCGTAGGGGGCGCTGAACAGGTAGCCCGGTGAGGTGCCTTCGTTGTGGACCGTCACTTCCAGGACCGGCGGGGTGATGTTGGTGGCCGAGTGGAAGTGCTGCATCTCGGAGAGGTCTTCGTGGGGCTTGGTCGGAGTGGACCGGTAGAGCCCCTCGTCGGGGTGCGAGACGACGAAGTGGAAGGCGAAGCTGCGGGGAGCTACGTGGAGCTTGGCCTTCACCCAAACCGTCTCGCCCGGCTCGAAGGCCCGGCCGGGGACGAAGCTCGCGCCGTCGCCCTGGGAGTAGGCCCGCAGCGATCCCCCGTGGGCTCCGCTGGAGGATCCGCTGACGCTGATCGAGGCGATCGCCTGGCGGGGCAAGCCGACGATGCTGATCTGGGTGTAGGGAGAGGCGTCGTAGGAGTCCGGCAGCGGCGAGACCGCGATGTGGCTGCCCGGGCAGCACGTCGGAGATGTTGAAGGAGTTGGGCTCGCAGCGGGGGACGGTCGGGGAGGCCCCGAACGCCGCCTGCTCGGCTTCGATCCGGTGCGAGGCGATCGACAGCGTCGTGACGCTCGCGAGCACGACGATGAGGCCCCCGAAGAGCAGGGACTTGTGCAGGAGCGACAACGACACTCGCAGCCGCAGACGGCGGCCGGAGGCCGATTTGGAGCGGGTCATCTGATCCCTTCGAGCGGCACCGTTAGGTGTTGACGCAGCAGCATCCTAGAAGTTGCGCGCCACGGAACCGCCGCTGAGGGTGCGCTGAGAGCGGGCTGAGAGTGCGCTCAGAAGACCGGCGACTCGGTGTAGTCGCCGAAGACCTGCTGCAGCGAGGCCACGATCTCGCCCTCGCTGGCGTTCGCGCGGGCGCACTCGATCAGCGCGTCCATCAGGTTGCGTCCCTCCTCGGCCGCGTCCTCGCGCAGACGCGACAGCGAGGTCTCCACGGCCCCCGTGTCACGGGCCGCGCGGGCCGACTGCAGCCGGCCGAGCTGCTTGCGCTCGAGCTCCGGGTCGACCCGCAGGGTCGCGATCTCGTCCTCGTCGGAGGCCTGGAAGCGGTTGACCCCGACCACGATCCGTTCGCCGGAGTCGATCTCCTGCTGCAGCTCGAAGGCGGCGTTGGCGATCTCGCGCTGGGGATAGTTGCGCTTGACCGCTTCCACCATCCCCCCGAGCTCGTCGATCTTGGCGAAGTACTCGTACGCGCTGCGCTCCATCTCGTCGGTCAGGGCCTCGACGAAGTAGGAGCCTCCGAGCGGGTCCACGGTGTTCGTCACGCCGGTCTCGCCGGCCAGCACCTGCTGGGTGCGCAGCGCCACGGTGACGGCCTCCTCGGTGGGCAGAGCGAGTGCCTCGTCGTAGGAGTTCGTGTGCAGCGACTGGGTGCCCCCGAGGACCGCCGCGAGCGCCTCGACGGCGGTGCGGACGATGTTGTTGAGCGGCTGCTGGGCGGTCAGGCTCACGCCCGCCGTCTGCGCGTGGAAGCGCATCTGCCAGGAGCGCGGGTTGCGGGCGCCGAAGGTCTCGCGCATCTCCCGTGCCCAGATCCGGCGGGCCGCCCGGTACTTCGCGATCTCCTCGAAGAAGTCGATCTGGGCGTTGAAGAAGAACGACAGCCGGGGGGCGAAGTCATCGACGTCCAGGCCCCGTTCGACCGCCTGCTCGACGTATGTGAGCCCGTCCTTGAGCGTGAAGGCGAGCTCCTGCTGGGCGGTCGAGCCGGCCTCGCGGATGTGGTAGCCGGAGATCGAGATCGGGTGCCAGCGGGGCATGTGGTGGGAGCACCACTCGATCATGTCTCCGCACAGGCGCATCCCCGGGTCCACCGGGAAGCACCACTCCTTCTGGGCGATGTACTCCTTGAGGATGTCCGCCTGGATCGTCCCCGACAGCCGCTCGGGGGGCGTCGGATGGGCGGGGTCGCTCTCGGCGGCCACGACGTAGAAGGCGAGCATGATCGCTGCCGGAGCGTTGATCGTCATCGACACGGACACCTCGCCGAGGTCGATCCCGGCGAACAGCGTGCGCATGTCCTGGGGCGTGTCCACGGCGACGCCCTCGCGTCCCACCTCGCCGAGCGAGCGCGGGTGGTCGGAGTCGTGGCCCATCAGGGAGGGCATGTCGAAGGCCGTCGAGAGGCCCGTCTGGCCGTGGTCGAGCAGGTAATGGAAGCGGACGTTGGTCTCCTCGCTGGTGCCGAAGCCGGCGAACTGGCGCATCGTCCACAGCCGCCCGCGGTACATGCTGGCGTGGATCCCGCGCGTGAAGGGGTACTCACCGGGGAGGCCGATCGGGTCCTCGGGACCACCGGCGCCCGGGGGCAGATCGGTGGGCGTGTACAGCTCCTTGACCGGCTCGCCGGAGAGCGTGCGAAAGCGATCGTTCCCGTCCCGGGCGTCGTCGTCCTGCCCGGACGCGGGTTTGGCGGTCACTGCCATGGCCGCGACCAATGCTACCCCCAGCGCGGAGGCCTCAGATGTGCTGGAGCCACGCCTGCACGCGGGCTGCGCCGAGCCGGCCGAGGAGATCGTGGCCCCGCAGGCGCAGCCTCCCGGCGAGGCGCCCGCGGATCTGGAGCGTGCCGGCGAGGTCATCCGTGCCCATCACCGTGACCGTGCCGCTGACCCGAACCCCGTCGACGTCCACGAGTTCTCGCAGCGCGAGCTTCGTCGGTCCTCGCCGTTCCCAGGAGCCGCCGCGCAGGCCGCCGCCGGTGGGGGGCGGCTGCCCGAAGACGTCTTCGAGCGTCAGGGCGGCCGCGGCGACCACCCGGCCGGCGAGCGCCGAGCGCGAGCTCGCGGGGTGCACCGCGGCGAGCGAGGCGGGCGGCAGCGGGACCGCCTGGGGGACGCTCGGGGCGGGGCACGGGCCGGGGACGGAGGCCGGAGCCGATGAAGGCGATCGCTGCCCGCTGTGCGCAGCCGCTGAGGTCGGCGGTGAACGTCGAGTGGCCGGTTGCCGGAACCTCCTGGAGGCGGACGTTGCTGTAGCCGAGCGCGATCTGTTCGTCCTGTTCGAAGGGCGTGCGCAGGTCGTCTTCGCCCCCGAGGATCAACGTCGGGACCGCCGAGACGCCCCCGGGGGGCGGGGGTGCCGGAGTGGTCGAAGGCCAGTCGAGACAGATCGAGATGGGAGCCTCGCGGGCGATCAGGCGCGGCGAGAAGGGAGCGGTGAGGCCGGGCGTCAGAGCCGCGAGCCAGCCGTCGAGGGTGACCAGACGGGTGGCGGGCTGTGAGCCCGCCGTCCACGGCAGCTCGGTCTCGCTGCACACCGTGGCCGCGAACAGCACGCAGCGAGATGGCGGAGTATTCGAGCTTCGTCTGGGCGTCGAGCGGGACGGGTGGCGCTTCGCCGAGCAGCTCCGGCCGGCGCCTCGGCTTCGAGGTTCGCGGTCAGCCTCGCGAGCGCTGCGGGCCGCCCGTCGGCCGCCGCCGCGATCGCGGCAGGGACGAGGTCGCGCAGCGAGGAGGACAGGTCGATGCTGCTGAGCAGTCCGTAGACGCGCGCTTCGGTGATGGTCGTCTCGCGCCGGCGGCCCCGGCCGTCGAAGACGCGCGCGTGATGGGGCCCCTCGCGAGTCGCGCCATCAGGCGGGTGAGGGCTTCGTAGTCGTCGGTGGTGAACGAGCTGCACGCGCCGTGGCCGCAGAGGGCGTCATCGAGCACCCGCGGGAGAGCGTGACGAGAGGGGATTCCGAGCGCACTGTCGCCGAGGAGGGGGCTGGGGGAGTCGAGCACCATGCGCGCGAGCCCCTGGGGGTGCTCGTGTGCGTACATGCCCGCAACGCGGCCCGCCGTAGGAGACCGCCAGCAGCGATAGCGGCGTGCCGCCGAGCGCGACCCGCAGCGAGTCGAGGTCTTCGACCGATTCCTGGCTCGTGTAGTCGGCGCGGGACGGGCCGAGCTGTTCGCCGCAGGCACCGAAGAAGGCGGTCGGAGTGGTCACGTCTCGGGCACCCGCCGCGTGTTGCAGTTCAGGAAGCCCGACTGCCCGGTGCCGCGCTGGTCGAAGGCGACGAGTTCGAAGCCACGCAGCTGCGGCGAGGAGGCCAGCGGCGCGATCAGCTGCTCGAAGGACGGGATCGCGGGTTGACCGGGCCCTCCCGCGAGCAGCACGAGCGTGCCGGTGTGGGGGCCGGTCGCGGGAATCCGCTGGACGGCGAGTGGGAGTCCGGCGGCCCGCGGGTTCGGCGCGGTTGAGCGGCACGTCCAACGTCGCGCACTGCAGGCCCGGCCTGCGGACGGGCTCCTGGGCCGGGCGGCAGGGGAGCCGAAGCTGAGTCTGGCGGCAGCTGCGCCGCGGGGACGCGCCGCCGGGCTCACGGGCCCACGGATGCGCATCCGCGCCCTCCGACCCCGATCGCGAGCACGAGCAGCGCCGTGGCCCCCACCGCACGCGCGCTCCGGCTCGCAAGCTTCCTGCAGCGCGCCATCGCTGCGATGCTTTTAGCACGCCCCGAGGGTGCTGTCCTCCACTAGCCTCGCGACCAGAGACATGCCAGCTGCAGCCCACCGGGTCGCGCCGAGGGGACTCGTGCGCGAGCTCTCCGGCTCTGATCGGCCCGAGCACGTGCTCGAGGTGCCGGCCACCTCGGAGTACAACCGCGACCTCTCCCGCCGGCGCGGGGTCGAGGGCCGCGCCGACGCGGTGGCCCTGCCCGGTAGCCCCGAGGAGGTGCGGGCGCTGCTGGCCTGGTGCTACGAGCACGACGTCCCGATCACCCCTCGCGGCGGGGGCACCGGCCTGACGGGCGGCGCGGCCCCGGTGCAGGGCGGCGTGGTGTGCTCGCTGGAGCGACTACGGCGCGTGCGCGAGCTCGACGCCGTCGCTGTGGCGGATGTTCCCCGAGGCCGGCGTCCGCACCCGCGAGGTGCAGCGCCTGGCCCGTGAGCATGGTCTCTTCTTCGCTCCCGATCCGGGCGCGGCCGAGCAGTCGCAGATCGGCGGGAACGTGGCCACCAACGCGGGCGGCCCGCACGCGGTCAAGTACGGCGTGACCGGGCTCGTGGGTGGCGGGGATGGAGGTCGCGCTCGGCGCCCGGGGAGCTGGTGGACATCGGCGGCTGGGCGGCGAAGGACGTGTCCGGCTATGACCTGCGCAGCCTGTCTGATCGGCTCCGAGGGGACGCTCGGGATCGTGACCGCCGTGCGGCTGCGGCTGTTGCCGGCGCCCGCCGCCGCCCTGCCGCTGGTCTGTTTCTCGATGACCGTGAGCAGGGCTGTGCGGCGATCGCGCAGATCCTCGGGTCCGGTCTGCGCCCGTCGGTGCTCGACTTCCTCGAGGGTGAGGCGGTCGACGCTGCTGGCGCCCTCCTATCCCGGCAGCTCCGGCATCGGCGGCGAGGCCGTGCCCGCCGACGCGCGCTTCGCGCTGATCGTGGAGGTGGACGGCAGCCGCGAGGAGGTGCGGGCCCAGCGGCGGGAGCTGCTCGCGCCGCTCGACGGTCTTCTGGTCCAAGTGGACGAGCCGCCCGACGCGGCCGCTCTGTGGCGCTGGCGGGACGGGGTCAACGGCGTGCTCACGGGCGTCCGCGGGGCGAAGGTGAGCGAGGACGTCGTGTTCCCACGCGAGCGGCTCGGCGAGGGACTCGAGCGCTTCGAGCAGATCGCCCTCGCCCACGGCCTTCGGCAGCTGCTCCTTCGGCCACGCGGGGGACGGAAACGTCCACGCCACCGTGCTCGTGGACCCTGCCCGGCGGAGGAGCTCGACGCGGCCGACGCCGTCGGCGAGGAGCTGTTCGAGCTCGTCGATGGAGCTCGGCGGCTCGATCGCCGGGGAGCACGGGGTGGGCTGGTCCAAGCGGGGTCGCTTAGAGTCCCAGTGGCCGCGGCGGGCGGTGGAGCTTCATGAACAGATCAAGGGGGCCTTCGATCCGAAGGGACTCTTGAACCCGGGGAAGAAGCTGGCAAGGTACCCTGCGCGCTCGCCGCTACACAAAGCGAGAAAGGAAGCGCAGATGAACAAGTCGCAGTTGATCGAGGCGGTCGCGGCCGACAGCGGACTCAGCAAGGCTGATTCCTCGCGGGCTCTCGAGTCGCTGATCGGGACGGTCACGAAGACGCTCAAAAAAGGTGACGAGGTGAGCATCACGGGCTTCGGGAAGTTCTCCGTCGTCAAAAGGGCCGCCCGCCAGGGCGTCAACCCGCGCACTGGTGAGCGGGTCAAAATCAAAGCCTCCAAGGCCCCCAAGTTCTCGGCCGGCGCATCGCTGAAGCAGGCCGTCAGCCCGAAGAAATAGCTTGACCCTCCCGCTGAACTGACGGCTCGCTGCGGGGATGGCGCTCGTCAGCGAGCTGAATCTGCCCACCTTCGACGGCACCGAGCCGTCGATGAGGGGCGAGCGCTTTCACGAGGCTATGGGCGAGCTGCGCGAGCACGGCTGGCTCGCGCAAGGCCCCGTTCGGCTACGTCGTGCTCGACCGCGAGTCGGCCGAGTTCTTCCTCCGTACGAAGGCGGCGATCTTCCCCGGCATGAAGATCGCCGAGATCTTCGGTGTCTCCGAGGGCCCTCTCTACGAGCAGATGGAGCACAACATCCTCCAGGTCAACGGGGCCGACCACTCACGGCTGCGGGGGCTGGTGAACCCTGCGCTCTCGCCCCGGGCGGTGGAGCGCTACCGGCCCGCGATGAGGAGCTTCCTGGAGGAGCTGCTCGAGCAGTCGGTCGCCGCCGCCGGGAACGGGCCGAGCGTCTCGTGCGAGTTCGTGGAGGCCTTCGCCAAGCCGTATCCGTCCCAGGTGATCGCCGACGTGATGGGCGCCCCCCTCGAGGATGCTCCCCGGCTTCACCACTGGTCGAACTGGATTCAGCGTCAGTTCGACGCCGTCAGCATGGCCACCGAGGTCGAGCTGATCGAGCAGGCCGTGGAGGAGTTCTACGAGTACGCCCGTGCGCTCCTGGCGGCACGCCGAGAGACCCCCGGGGACGACCTGATCTCCAAGCTGATCACCGCCGAGCAGGAGGGGGACAGGCTGTCGGAGAGCGAGTGCATCAACCTCGTCTTCAACGTCCTCGTCGGCGGCGTGGACACGAGCCAGAGCCAGCTCGCGCACACGATCAGGCTGCTCGCCGAAGACCCCGAGCAGTGGGCCGCCCTGCGAGCCGATCCGGAGCTCGCCTCCGCGGCCGTGGAGGAGTCGCTCCGCTTCGAGCCCATCACCCCCTTCACCGCCCGCATCCTCACCGAGGAGGTCGTCCACCGCGACGTGACCTTCCCCGAGGGATCGGTGGTGATCGTGTGCGCCTTCACCGGCAACCGCGACCTCGACGACGAATCGAGCGCCGAACGCTTCGACATCACCGCCGGCGAGCGGACCGCCGAGGGTCGCACCGCCCGCCCCCTGACGTTCGGGGCGGGGATCCACTACTGCCTCGGAGCCAACCTCGCCCGGGCCGAGCTGAACGAGGCGCTGGAGTTCTTCGCCCGCCGCCTGGACCACCTCGAGCTCGACGGCGAGCCCGTCTTCGAAGGGCCCAACGGCATCTACGGCCTGGCCTCGCTGCCACTGCGCTTCACCCTCGCTTCCGGCGGGTAGCCAAGAGCCGGGCCCGCGCGGGTCCGAGAGCCGGTCCCGCGCCGGACGCCCGTCCCTGGAAGAATCCGGGGAGGGTCTTCACCCGCCTCGAAGCGACACAGGGGTAGGAGATGCTGCCGTTCGAACGGAGATCGAACAAGCTGGCGCAGCCGGGACGGCTCGCTCGCCCGGTGCTGCCGCTGCTGCTCGTGCTCGTCATCAGCGGTCGCCTTCGCCGCTGCTCCCGCGTCGCCCGCATGGGCCGGCCGCTACCACGTGTACTCGTGCCGGACGCCCGGCGGGGCGCCGATTCCGGCGGAAGGGTGGAAGGGGACGGAGACGGGGACGGAAGCGTCGTCGTCGAACAGCTGCACCGCAGGGCGGCGCCCTCGTGGCGGCTCTGCGCAGAAGCCCCGGACGGGTCGCCAACACGTCCAGCGCGACCTGGGAATTCGCGCCGCCCGCGGGGGACCAGCTGGTGGGCGCGACGCTTTGGCGGGCGGGGGATGCGGATGGGGGAGCGAATGAAGGCGCGAGCCGACGTTGCGTGGCTGGCTCGGGCCAGAAGCCGGATTCAACTTCGATCTGGTGCGACTACGTGGAAGGTTGCCCGACCGGGGTTCGGCAACACGCGTTGCCCCGTCTCCGCAGATCAACCGCGTCGCAGGTCAGCCCCGCCAACCTCGGCGGCAGCCTCTACGCCACCGCCACCTGCCAGGGCCTCCGAAGCCCAGCCCTGCGCGGAAACCGGCAGCGACGCAAACGGTTACGCCGCCGCCATCTACCTGTACGCCGCCGACCTCGTCCTCGAACAGCAGGCCGGTCCGTCAGTCGGTGGGGTGGGCGGCGAACTGGCGAGCGCGGCCACCGTCGGCGGGGCCTCGCCGATCAGCTTCACGGCCAGCGATCCCCTGTCGGGCGATCTACGAGGTCGTGTTCTCGGTGGACGGCCAGGTGGTGCAGAGCACCGTTCCCGACGAAGACGGAGGCCGTTGCCGGAACCTGGGGCAGACCAGCGACGGCCTGCCGGCCTTCCTCGCCCCGCAGCCCTGCCCCCAGGCCGAGAACGTCCAGGTCGCCCTCGACACCACCAGGATCGCCAACGGCACCCACCGGCTCGCGGTCAGCGTGCTCGACGCCGCTGGCAACTCGGCGCCCGTGCTCGAACGCCAGGTCACGGTCCACAACGCGGTCCCCGGGCCGCCCGAACGGGACCAACGCCACCGCCCAGGCCGCCCTCTCGGTGAGGTGGGCCGCCACCCGCAAGCGCCGGCTGGTGGCCGGCTTCGGTCACGCCGTCACGGTCCAGGGGCGGCTCACGACGGCGGCGGGTGTGCCGATCGCGGGAGCGAGCATCGACGTGTCGGCGGTGCCCAGCGCTGACGGGTGCGAGAGCGGCGGCGATGCCGGCGGCCAGGACGAACGCCTCCGGACGGTTCACGGTGACGGTGCCGGGTGGTGTCTCCTCGCGGACGCTGCGCTTCGCCTACCGCACCCGCCTCGACGAAGAAGGTCCCGGCCGCCTCCGCGAGCCTCACGCTGGTCGTGCGAGCCGGCATCGGCCTGCACGTCTCACCGGCGGTGACGAGCGTCGGCGAGAGCATCCACTTCCAGCGGGCGCCTGCGCGGCGGACCGGTCCCCGCCGACGGCAAGCAGCTCGTGCTCGAGGCCCGCTCTCCGGGCGGCCCCTGGATCCAGTTCGAGGACGTCCGCACCGACCGCCGCGGGACGCTTCCGCGCGCAGTACCGCTTCAGGTTCCCGGGACCGGCCCACTACCAGTTCCGGGCGGTCTCCGAACCCGAGTCCGACTACCCCTACGGCGAGGGAGCCTCGAACGTGGTCGGGGTGTCCGAGCGCTGACAGTCGCCGCGCAGGCGCTGCGCGCTCAGTGCCGAAGAGGCCCTACGCGCTCAGCGCCGCGGTCGAGCGCCTGTTCCGCTCGACCTCGCTGCTGCAGCCGCTCGAGCACGCGCACCACGCGCAGCCCGCTGTGGCCGTCCGAGCGCGGCGTGGTCCCCGTCCTGATCGCCTCGAGGAAGTGTTCGCACTCCAGGCGCAGCGGCTCGACGCTCGGGACCCGCGGGCTGAACATGTCACCGCTGCGGGCGATGTACTCGCCGTAGGAGCGGGTGTCCTCGTCGAAGCCCTTGTCGTAGACAGTCAGCTTGCCCTCGAGGGCCATGTCGTCGAAGGTCGCCATGCGCTTGGAGCCGACGATCGTGAAGCGCCGTTCCTTGTGGGGGTCGAGCCACGACAGATGGAGGTGGGCTGACACTCCCGAGGGGAAGCGCAGGAAGCAGAAGACGACGTCCTCCACCCCCTCGCGCAGGTAGGACTCACCGTGCGCGGAGACCTCGTAGGGCTCCTCCTCGACGATGTGCAGGAGCACCGAGACGTCGTGGGCTCCGAGGCTCCAGAGGGCGTTCTCGTCGCTGCGGATCTGGCCGAGGTTCACGCGGTTGCCGTACACGCAGTAGATCTCCCCGAGCTCGCCCTGGTCCACGAGCGACTTCAGCATCCGCACCCCCGGGTGGTACTCGAGCAGGTGGCCCACCATCAGCGTGCGGCCCGTCCGCTCGGCGGCCGCGACCGCCCGTTCGGCGTCGGCCACCGACTGCGCCAGCGGCTTCTCCACGAAGCAGTGCTTGCCCGCCTCGAGCACCCGTACCGCGAGCTCCGCGTGGGTCGGGACGGGCGTGGCGAGCACGACCGCGTCGAGCTCCTCGTCCTCGAGCAGGTCCTCCAGGCGGCCGGTCATCCGCGTCCCCGGCACGAGCGGGGCGAGGCGCTCCCGCGCCTCCTCTGAGGCGTCGCAGCACCACGTCGAGCTCGGCGCCGGGCAGGGAGCGGAAGTTGCGGGCCAGGTTGGGACCCCAATAGCCGAGGCCCACCACCCCGAGCCGGACGGCGTCGGTCATGCGCGAAGAATATCCCCGCCCTCCTCGGCCACGCCCCGGCTGACGTAACAATCTGGCGGATGAACGCCTTGCCGCGCACCGCCGATCCCTGGGTGCTGCCCGCGCTGCCGCGGCGGATCGGCATCAACGCGGTCTTCCTGGAGCCGCGCATGGGCGGGATCGACAGCTACGTCCGCGCCCTGGTCCCGGAACTCGCCCGTCTCGTGCCCGGGAGCCGCTTCGTCGTGTACTGCAACCCGCGGGGGGCCGACTACCTGCGCGAAGCGGCCGCGTTCGACCCTGAGGTCGAGCTCCGAACACACCCGCTGCTGGGCCCTCCGGGCCTGAAGGCCGTCACCGAGCTGACGGTTCTCGGAACGATCGCGGGGCGCGAGGTCGACCTCCTGCACAGCGTTGCGATGACGGGGCCCCTGCGGACGCGCGCGGCCACGGTCGTGATGATCCACGACGTGACCTGGATGGTCGCCCCCGACCCCGCCGACGCAGGCACGGCACGCCTGTGGCGCGTAATCGTGCCGCCGGTCGCGCGGCGCGCCGATCGCGTCCTCACCGTGTCCCGGGATGCCGCGGGGCAGCTCGTGAAGCACCTCGGCCTGGACCGTGACCGCATCGACGTCGTGCCCCAAGCCGCGGGCAACGACCCCGGGGTGGCTCCGACCCCCGGCGGCGAGCTCCGCGAGCGCCTCGGGCTCGGCTCGGGACCGGTCGTCCTGACGGTTTCGGCAAAGCGGGTGAACAAAAACCTGCCGCGCCTGGTCGGGGCGATGCCCGCCGTTCTGGAGCGCTTCCCGGACGCGCGGCTCGTGCTGCCTGGCAACCCGACGCCCCACGAGCGCGACCTGCGCTCGCTCGCGTCGAGCCTCGGGATCGAGCCCAGCGTGGTGTTCCTCGACTACGTCGATCAGGCGGATCTCGAGGGCCTCTACCGGACCGCCAGCTGCTTCGTATTCGCCTCGATCAGCGAGGGCTTCGGCATCCCGATCCTCGAGGCGATGCGGCGCGGCGTGCCCGTCGCCTGCGCAAACGCCTCGGCGCTCCCGGAGGTGGCGGGCGAGGCCGCGCTGTACTTCGACCCGCTCCGGGTTGACGATCTCGCGGACGCGGTCGTGAGGCTGCTGTCCGACGGCACGCTGGCCGCGGAGCTGGCCGAGCGGGGACGCGAGCGCGAGCGGCTGTTCACGTGGGAGGCGACCGCGCAGCGGACGCTCGAGAGCTACGCCCGCGCATGGCGTCACGCCCGCGGTGGCGCTCCCGCCTCCCCCACAACCGCCGGAGGGTTTCGTTGAAGCTGTCCTCCGGTGCGCTGGTGGAATCTCTGCGGCGGTTCGGCGGGCGCCCGCGGATCGAGCCGCTGACCGCCCTGCTGCTGCGTGCGCGGCTCGTCCGCCCGGCACCCCTGTTCGTGCTCCGCGAGGCCCTGCGCCGGCGGGTCACCCGCGTCTACCGGCTGCGCGGCTCGCGCCTGAAGGTGGTGATCCGCCACCGCACCGGCGACGTCGTGACCCTGGGCGAGGTCTTCCACGAGCCCGACTACCGACCGCCCGCGGAGGTCCAGGCCGTACTCGGGCCCGTCGAGCGGGTGCTCGACCTCGGCGCCAACATCGGCCTCTTCGGAGCCTTTGCGGCGGCGCGCTGGCCGGGTGCGCGGATCACGGCCTTCGAGCCCGACCCGGCCAACGCCGACATCCACGAGCGGACCATCCATCTGAACGGCCTGGAGTCCCGCTGGGCGCTCGTGCGGGCCGCGGCCGGCAACTACGACGGGCGTGCCAGCTTCCACCCAGGGGGTGTCGCCCTGTCCCACCTCGCGGACGCCGCACACGACTCATCGCGCGAGCGGGACCGAACAGCGCCCGCAGGTCAGACGATCGAGGTTCCGCTCGTCGACGTGATGGCCCAGATCGCGGATGCCGACGTGGTGAAGATCGACATCGAGGGTGGCGAGTGGACGCTGCTGGAAGATCCCCGCTTCGCCGCCTCCCCGCCGGGCGCGCTGGTGTTCGAGTACCACCCCCGCTTCTGCCCGAGCGGCGACCCTCGCGAGCGGGCCGAATCGCTGCTGGCGGCAGCCGGGCTCAGTGCGCGGGCGATCTGGCATCGATCCGACGGTCACGGGATGCTCTGGGCGTGGCGGAGCTGAGCAGCTCCGAGGCTGCCCCCTCGGCCGAGGCCGATCCCTCGGCGCCCGACCGGAGCAGCGCCGACATCCTTGACAGCCGCGAGGCGGGGGGCCTGATCATCCGCGGTGGCGGGCTGCGCTTCGGCGGCTACGTCGGGGTGGTGGCGATGTCGGTGCTGTCCGCATCGCTGCTGACGCGCCACCTGGGTCCGGTTCGCTTCGGCCAATACACGACCGTGCTGTCGCTGGTGGCGGTGTTCGCGGCCATCACCGACGCCGGAATGTCGGCGATCGGGACGCGCGAGTACGCGGTCCGCGAGGGTCCTGCGCGCGAAGAGCTGATGCGCGACCTGCTCGGCCTGCGGATGCTGTTGACGCTGGTCGGGGTGGCGTGCGTGCTCGCGTTCGCGCTCGGCGCCGGCTATGACCCTGCCCTGCTCGGCGGCGCCGTGCTGGCGAGCCTGGGCACGGTTGCGCTGGTCGTGCAGCACACCTACACGATCCCGCTGACCGCGTCGCTGCGGCTCGGCGTCTTGACCGCGCTGGAACTGGCGCGCCAGGCGCTGACGGTGGCCGCGATCGTGGCCCTGATCGTGGGCGGGTCGGGGGTGCTCCCGCTGCTGGCCGTGTCGCTGGTCGTGAACCTGCTGCTGATCCCCCCAACGGCCGCGCTCGCGCGCGGCCAGATCTCGCTGCGCATGACCTTTCACCTGCGCCGCTTCGCCGGGATGTTGAGGCTGACGCTCGCCTTCTCGGTCGCCACCGCCGTCGGCACGCTGTACGTCTACACGGCCCAGATCCTCACGAGCCTCGTGGCCAGCCCCCACCAGAGCGGCCTGTTCGCCGCCTCGTTCCGGATCTTCATCGTCGCCGCGGCGGTGCCCGGGCTGCTGGTCAGCAGCGCCCTGCCGCTGCTGGCGCGATCGGCGCGCGACGATCGTGAGCGACTCGGATACGCGCTGCAGCGGATCTTCGAGGTGTGCCTGATCCTCGGCGTGGCGGCCGGCGTGACGATGCTCTCCGCCGCCGCGTTCGTGATCAGGGTGATCGCCGGCTCGCACTACGCGGGAGCGGTCGAACCCCTGCAGATCCTCGGGGTGGGCATGATCGCCTCGTTCCTGCTGGCGGGGTGGAGCTATGCGCTGCTGTCGCTCGAGCGCTACCGCGAGCTGCTGCTGGTCAACCTCTGTGCGCTGCTCACGAGCTGTCTGCTGACGGCGTTGCTGGCGAGCTCGAACGGAGCGAGCGGAGCGGCGGTGGCGAGCGTGTGCGGCGAGACGATCCTCGCCGCCGGCCTGCTGGCGGCCCTCGTGCGCAGGAGGCGTGAGCTGCGCCCGAAGCTCTCGGTGCTGCCGAAGGTCGTGCTCGCCGCGGCTCCGGCGGCCGCCTGCGCGCTGCTCACCTCGGTCCCCTCGCTCCCTCGAGCGGTGCTCGCGTTCGCGATCTACGGGCTCGTGATCCTGGCCCTGCGGGCGGTGCCCGCCGAGCTCCTGGAGCTCCTGCCCGGCCGCCTGCGCCGGGGATCTTGAGGCGCCTCCTACCAGCCGCGGTGACGGGGTCCATCCTCTAGCCTCATCCGCCGATGGGTAGCCCCGCCAACCCGCCCGGGCGCCCGCTCCGGGTGGGACTCAACCTGCTGTTCCTGGGCGAGCGCGCCGGGGGCATCGGTCGCTACGCGAGCCGCCTCCCAGGGGCCATCCTGGCGGTCGAGCCGCACACCGAGCTGCACCTGTTCGTTTCCCGTGAGGCTCCGGACGACGTGCGTCGCGCCGACTGGGCCTCCGCCGTTCGCTGGCACAAGCTCCCGGTGCGGGCGGGAGGCTCGCGCATGCACGTCCCGGCGCAGTTCCTGGCGCTCCCTCCGCTCGCCCTGACCGGCGGCCTCGACGTCCTTCACAGCCCCGCCAACACAGGTCCGGTGATCACGCCGGGGCTCGCCAGCGTAATCACGCTGCACGACCTGATCTGGCTGCACCGGCCCCACGAATGGGAGGCGAGCCGTCGGGCGCACGTCGAGATGCGCATCGTCGTCGGGCACTGCGTGCGCCATGCCACCCGCGTCTTCACCGACTCCCGGGCGGCGGCGGCGGACATCGGCGAGACCCTCGGCGTGGAGGCCTCCCGGCTGTCGGTCACGCCGCTGGGTGTCGATGTTCCGCGGGACATCGAGCCCGGCCGCCGAGCAGCAGCTGCGCGCGAAGCTCGACCTCGGTTCAGCACGCGTGGTCCTCAGCGTGGCTCAGAAGCGCCCCTACAAGAACCTTCGCAGCCTCATCTACGCCCTCCCCGGCCTCGAGCACGACGTGGTGCTCGTGCTCCCGGGAGCGCACACCGACCACGAGACGGAGCTGCGCGAGCTCGCCGCCACGCTCGGCGTCCTGGGCCGGGTGCGGTTCCCGGACTGGCTCGACGACGACGAGCTCGACGCGCTGTACCGGCTCGCGGACGTGTTCGTGCTGCCGTCGTTGATCGAGGGCTTCGGACTGCCGGTGCTCGAGGCGATGGCGCGTGAGGTTCCCGTGGCCTGCTCGGATCGCTCGGCCCTGCCGGAGGTCGTCGGGGACGCGGCGCTGCTGTTCGACCCCGAGTGCCAGGAGGAGGTGACCGGCGCCATCAGCCGGGTGCTTGGGCGACCACGAGCTGTCCCGCGCGCTGCGGGAGCGAGGTCGCCTTCGCGCCGCCCTGTACAGCTGGGAGCGCACCGGCGCCAGCACGCTCGCCGGCTACCGCGACGCGGTTGCGGCCGGTCGCGCGGCCGCAGGGCCGAGCTCCCGGTCTAGGATCAGCCGTCACGTGCCTCGCGTCCTGATAGTCCGCGGCCACCTCGCGACGCCCTGGGAGCTGCGGCCGTGGCTGGAGCTGCCCGAGCGCTTCCAGGTCAGCTACCTCAGAAGCTCCTCCAACAGGTTCGACCTGCCCGAAGGCCTGCCCGGTGTCCCCATCAGGACGCTTCGCGACTCGTTCCCGAAGGGCAGGCTCGGCGAGGTGGCGACCGGAGTCCTGGGCGACCGCTACCGCGGCTCGGAAGCGGCCTTCGCCGAGGCCGACATAGTCCACGCCGAGGAGCTGGCCTTCTGGTTCGCCGCCGAGGCGGCCGCGCGGCGACGCCGCAACAGCTTCAAGCTCGTGCAGACGGTCTGGGAGACGCTGCCGATGCTGGAGGCGTATCGCAATCGCCACGCGAGGAAATACCGCAGCCTCGTGCTCGCCGAGACGGACCTGTTTCTGCCCGCAACCCGGCGTGCCGCCGATGCGCTCGCGCTCGAGGGGGTGCCGGAGACGAAGATCCGCGTCTGTCCGCCGGGTATCGATCTGGGCCGCTTTGCCGGCCAACCCCGTCCCGAGATCTCCGATCACCTGATCGTCTCACCCGGCCGGCTCGTCTGGGAGAAGGGACATCACGACGTGCTTCGCGCCCTCGCCGCGCTGCACCGCGGGCTCGTAGCGGGCCCGGACGGCAGCACGCTGCGTCCCCGCCTGGAAATCGTGGGCACGGGCCCGGAAGAGGGACGGCTGCGCGAGCACGCGCGCGAGCTCGGGATCGCCGACTTCGTCGAGATCCGGTCGGTCCCCTACGAGCAGATGCCCGGCGTGTTCGCCCGGGCCTCGGCGATGGTGCTGGCGAGCCAGGCCTCCGCGACCGCCTCCTACCACCTCTTCGACGTGCCGAGGGCGTTCTGGGAGGAGCAGTTCGGGCTCGTGCTCGCGGAGGCGATGGCGGCGGAGCTCGCGATCATCACCACCACCAGCGGGGCGATCCCGGAGGTGCTGTCCGGGACGCCGGCGACGCTCGTCGCGCCGGGGGACTGGATGGGCATCGCGCGGTCCCTGGCCAGCGGTCCGCTCGCCCGTCCGCCCGGCCGAGCGCGTCGCCTACCCGCCGGAGGTCGTGAGCCGCTACTCGACGCAGGCGGCTGCCGCGAGGCTGGCGGACGCCTACGACGAGCTGCTCTCGCGGTGAGCCCGGCGACGTCCGCGGGCCCGCACGTGGGCCTCAACCTGATCTTCCTGGTCCCGGGCGAGACGGGTGGCATGGAGATCGCCGCCCAGGAGCTGATCGCGGCCATGATCGCGAGCGCCCCGCCGGGGTTCCGTTTCACCGCCTTCGTCAACCGCGAGACCGCCGCGTCGAGCGACTGGCCGCTGCGGGACGCGCTGCCGATCGTGCGCGTGCCCGTGAACGCCCGCCGGCGCGAGCAATGGGTGCTGGGCGAGCAGGCCCTGCTCGCGCCGCTGGCCATGCGCGCCGGGGCTCAGCTCGTGCACAGCCTCGCCAGCACGGCGCCGCTGTGGGGCCGCTTCCGCCGCGTGGTCACGATCCACGACCTCATCTACGCGCGCTTCCCCGAGGCCCACGCGGGCATCCGCGACAAGGGCATGGGGGTGCTCGTGCCGGCCGCGGCGCGACGTTCGCACCGCGTGATCGCGATCTCGCAGAGCACGCGCCGAGGACCTCGTGGCGCTGCGTGGGCCTCGCGCCCGAGCGCATCGACGTGGTTCCGCTACGGTCTCGGCGCGATCCGCCGCGAGCAGCCGCTGTCGGAGGCGCAGACGCGCGAGCGCTTCCAGCTGGGCGAGCGCCGCGTGCTGCTCGCCCTGTCCGCCAAGCGCCCGCACAAGAACCTGCCCGCGCTGATCGACGCGCTCGCGCTGATCGAGCGCCGAGCGCCGGCCGCTGCTGGTGCTGCCCGGCTACCGCACCTGGCACGAGGACGAGCTGCGCAGCGGGCGCGGGCGCGCGGCGTCGAGGGGGACGTGCGCCTGCCGGGGTGGGTCTCCGCGGCCGAGCTCGAGGGCCTGTGGGCGCTGGCGGACGCGTTCGTGTTCCCGTCGCTGTACGAGGGCTTCGGCCTGCCGGTGCTCGAGGCGATGGCGCGCGGCGTGCCGGTCGCGTGCTCGAACGCCGCCTCGCTGCCCGAGGTCGCGGGCGACGCGGCGCTGCTGTTCGATCCGCGCGACACGCGCGGCGATCGCCGCCGGCCGATCGAGCGCCTGCTCGCGGGCGGGCCGGAGATCGAGCAGCTGCGGGCGCAGGGGCCTCGAGCGGGCGCGCGGCCTTCACCTGGGAGCGGACCGCCCGCCTGACGCTCGAGACCTACGCCCGCACGCTGTCCGCCGGCCGCCGTCCGCCGCCACGCCGTCCGGCGCGTAGCTCTCCAGCACCGTCCGCAGCGAGCTCTCCAGCGACAGCCGCGGGGCGTTCTCGGCGAACCAGCGAGCCGTGCTGCGGCGCATCTCGAGTCCGGCCTCGTGCACGCGCACGATCGCGTCGGCCAGCTGCTCCGGCGTCGCGCTCGCGGCGACCGTGCCGTTGACGCCCTCCTCGATCAGCTCGGTCGCGGCGTTGTCCTCGGCGGCCACCACCACGCTCGGCGTGCCCCGGGCGGAGGCCTCCACGACGACCATCCCGTAGCCCTCCCGCCGGGACGGGAGCAGCATGCAGGTGGCGCTGCGCAGGGCCTCGTCCACCTCCTCGGAGGCGACGAACCCGGGCGCCTGGATGTACCCCGCCGGCGCCCAGGCGCTCGATCTCGGCGAGCACCTGCTCGCGCTCCGGACCGTCGCCGAAGAAGGTGCCCTCTCAGCCCCGGGATCCGGCTTGCCGCCGCGGCCACGCCGGCGACCCCCGCCGGGGCGCGCTTCTCGGCGATCATGCGGCCCGCGAACACCACCACCGGATCGGCGCTGCGCGCGTACGGGCGGCTCCAGCGAGCCGGCGTACTCACCCTCGAGCACCCGCACGCTGCCGCGCAGCCCCTCCTGCTGCAGCCGGCGGGCGTGCAGGCGCGAGAAGCAGAAGGCCTGCTGGGGCAGCCGCGCGCAGGCGAGCTGGACCGCATACCCGATCGCGCCCCGCCGACGGCGCCCGAGGTACTCACGCCAGTAGCTCCCGGCTCCAGACCTCGTGCCAGTCGACGACCAGCCTGAAGCCGAGCAGCGGCCGCAGCACGCCGGCCGCGAGCAGCGAGAAGTACGGGAACGAGGCGGTGTGCACGACGTCGTAGGAGCGGCGGTGGCGCAGCAGGTGCAGGAAGACGCCCAGCCCGAAGACGAGCGGCGGCAGCGTCCGCCTGCGGCCGCCCTCCGTGTAGAGGCCCATCCGCGGCCCGAATCCGACGACCCGCACGCCCTCGACCACGGCCTGCTCGCCGCGCGGCCACTGGCGCAGCGTCAGGTAGGTGACCTCGTGGCCGTCGGCCGCCAGCCGCTCGGCGAGGTTGCGATACCAGCGCTCGGCCCCGCCCACGGTGTAGCGGGAACAGGCAGTCGTAGACGAGCAGTATGCGCATGCCGCTAGCATCTCATCTCGCTCGTGCGCCAACTCGAGAGCGCCACTTTCCGTCCGCCCGCGAGTTATAAGGGCCGTGTCCTAGGGCACATAGCCCTGAACCCCTCTCCAGGAGCTCCTCTCATCAGCACAGTTGCGCAAACCAGCACGCCGGTAGCGCCGCCCGAACTGCAGCGCCAGACGCCGCTCGTCTCGGTCGTGATCCCGTGCCTGAACGAGGCCGAGAACATCGAGGCCTGCGTGACCGCGGCCCTCGAGGCGATCAGGGAGATGGACGTGAAGGGCGAGGTGGTCGTCGCCGACAACAACTCCGAGGACGACTCCGCACGGCTGGCCGAGCAGGCGGGCGCCCGCGTGGTGGTCGAACCCAGGCGCGGCTACGGCAGCGCCTACCTGGCCGGCTTCGCCGCCTCCACGGGCCGCTACATCGTGATGGCCGACGCCGACCTGACCTACGACTTCGGCGAGATCCCGCGCTTCGTGGCCGCGCTGGAAGACGGCGCCGAGATGGTGATCGGCGACCGCATGGACAACATCCAGCCGGGCGCGATGCCGTGGCTGCACCAGTACGTCGGCAACCCGATCCTGACCGGGCTGCTGAACCTCTTCTTCCGCACCGGTATCAGCGACGCCCACTGCGGCATGCGGGCGCTGCGCCGCGACGTGCTGCCGCGCCTTGACCTGCGCACCACCGGGATGGAGTTCGCCTCCGAGATGGTGATCCGGGCCTCCAAGGAGCAGCTGCGGATCGCCGAGTTCCCGATCGAATACCACCCCCGCAGCGGCGAGAGCAAACTCTCGACCTTCCGCGACGGCTGGCGGCACCTGCGCTTCCTGCTCGTCCACAGCCCCAACCACCTGTTCATCCTGCCCGGCGCCGTGCTCGCCGGACTCGGGACCTTCATCGTCGCGCTCGTGGTCTCCGGGCTGGAACTGTTCGGCCGCGCCTGGGGGATGCACGCCCTGATCGGCGGCGCCCTGCTGATGATCATCGGCACCCAGGTGCTGGCCCTGGGGCTGTGCGCGCACGCCTACGGCACGTACTTCATGGGCGAGAAGGACCCCTGGTTCGACCGCATGCGGGCCCGCTTCAGGCTCGAGCACGGACTGCTGCTCGGGGGGGCCTTCGTGCTCGCGGGCATCGGGCTCGGCGCCTACATCCTGATCACCTGGATCGACCACGGCTTCGGCTCGCTGGCCCACGAATACATGGCGGTCGTCTCCGCCTCGCTGATCATCGTCGGGATCCAGATCTTCTTCTCGTCCTTCCTGCTGTCGATACTCGGGCTGCGCCGCCGGCTAGTGAGCGCTGCCCGCTGGGTGGCGGCGGCCGGCGTCCTCGCGCTGCTGACCACGTTCGGGATCGCGCTGGCGGCCCGCGGACAGCGCCTCTCCGGGACCGATTACGACACCACCCGAGGCGTTCGTCGCGGGCCTCGCTCCCGGCCAGCAGGCATGTCAGGGGGAAGAGCTGCTGCCCGCCGACACGGGGGCGGTGCAGCTCACGATCGGCACCTACGGGCGACCCGGCCCGCCGCTCTCGCTGACCGCGACGGGACCCTCGGGCCGGGTGCTCACGCGGGGTGCGCTGCCGGCGGGATGGCACCAGGGCGTCGTGCGGATCCCCGTGCGGCGGACCGCCTCGCCGAGCGACAGCGCCCGCGTGTGCGTGCGGGTCGCCCCGGGCCGCGCGCGGCAGCACGATCGCGCTCGGGGGTAACACCGAGCCGGGCTATCTGATGGACGTCGCCGGACGCCCCTTTCCCGGCGCCCGGATGCGGCTCGACTACCTGCGCCCCGGTCGCGAATCCTGGTACGGGCTGCTGCCCACGATCGTGCATCGCTTCTCGATCGACAAGGCCGGCTTCCTGCGCGATTGGGAGTGGGTCGCAGCGCTGTTGCTGGTTCTCGCCACCACCTTCCTGGCGATCCGCACGGTGCTGCGCAGCGCCGCCGCATCGGAACGGGGCACATGAGGCTGCCGTCGCGGGGGGCGAAGTCGGGCGGGGCGGGAGCGGGCGGGACGAGGCCGCGCTGGAAGCGGGCGCGCGGGTGGCTGCCCCGAGTCGCGTGGGCGTGCGCCGCCGTGGCGCTGCTGAACGGACTGGCCTGGTCGCTGATCACGCCCCCGTTCGAGGTGCCCGACGAGAACGCCCACTACGCCTACGTCCAGGAGCTCGCCGAACGGGGGAAACTGCCCCACGTGGTCAACCCCGAGGGCTTCTTCGGGCCCGCGGAGGACGAAATGCTCGGCGACCATCGGCTTCTACACGATCGTCGGCAGGCCACACGACCCGGCTCCCTTCTCGACGCTCCAGCAGCGCCAGGTCGAAGAACTGGAACGCAGGCATCTGCGCACGACCGGCAGCGGCGACGCCTTCACCGCGACCAACAACCCGCCCCTGTTCTACGCGCTCCAGGCCGTGCCCTACAAGCTCGCCGCCGCGGCCGGCGGATCGGTCCTCGACCGGCTCGCCGCGATGCGGATCCTGTCGGTGCTGATGGCGGCCGTGACCGTGCTGCTCGTGTACCTGTTCCTGGCCGAGCTGCTGCCCGCGTCCCCGCTGGCCTGCTGCGCGGGCGCGCTGGTGGCCGCCCTGCAACCGCTGTTCGCGTTCACCTCGTCGGGCGTCAACAACGACGCGCTGTTGTACCTCGCCGCGACCGGTGTGCTGTGGGGCATCGCGCGTGTCTTCAAACGTGGCCTGACGCCCGCCAACGGCGCCATCCTCGGCGCCTTTCTGGGCTTCGGGCTGCTCGCCAAGCTGACCGTGCTGGCATTCGTGCCAGCGGCGGCGCTGGCGGTCGCGATCCTCGCTGTGGCGGGGGCTCCGCCGCCACCAGCCCGGGATCCTGGCCGGGGCCGGATGGGCTGTCGGGCTCGGCGGCGTGCCGATCGTCGTCTACTACGTGCTCAACCGCTTCGTGTGGCACCGCAACACCGTCGTCGGAGGGCCTCAGCACGGTCACCACCAGCACCGTCGGGCGTCACTTCAACCGCCTCGAAGAGCTCAGCCACATCTGGCAGCTGTTCCTGCCCGACCTCTGGATGCGCCATCAGTTCCCCACCTACTTCCCGCTCTGGAGGACCTGGTTCATCGGACTCGTCGGGCGCTTCGGCTGGCTCGACTACGAATTCCCGTTGTGGGTCGACAACTTCGCACTCGTGCTGCTGATCATCGTGGTGGTGCTCGCGCTGACCGAGCTCTTCCGCGGGCGCCGCGCCCTGCTCTCGCGCGCCGCCGAGGCGTTCGTGTACCTGCTCATCCCGGTGGGGCTCGCGATCGTGATCGGGGTGCAGTCCTACACCACGGTGGTCGGTAGCGGGGGGGTGTTCGAGCAGCCCCGCTACCTGCTCCCCCTGCTCGGGCTCTACGGTGCCCTGGTCGCACTCGCGGTCCGCGCCGGCGGGCGCCGCTGGGCCCCGGCGCTGGCGGTCGCGTTCGTGGTGCTGGCGGTCGGGCACGACATCTACGGGCAGGCGCTCACGATCGCGAGGTACTACACGTGAGCGAGGTGACGGTCGCGATCCCGGTGCGCGACGGCGGCGCGCTGCTGGAGGGCACGCTGCGGGCGCTGGCGAGGCAGACGGTCGAGCACGAGCTGCTCGTTTGCGACTCCGGCTCGCACGACGGCTCGGTCGAGGTGGCCCGCGGCGCCGGGGCGCACGTGCTGGAGATAGCACCGTCGGAGTTCAACCACGGCGCCACCCGCAACCTGCTGATGGAGCGCGCGGGCGGCAGCCGGGTGGCGTTCCTCACCCAGGACGCCGAGCCGGCCGACGAGCGTTGGCTGGAGCGCCTGCTCGGCGGTCTCGCCCTGGCGCCGGACGTGGCCATCGCCTACGGGGCCTACCGGCCCCGGCCGGACGCCTCCGCGGCGGTGCGGATCGAACTGGAGCGCTGGTTCGCCTCGCTCTCGCCCGACGGTGGCCCGCAGGTGGAGCGCCTGGCGGCGGAGGAGCTCGGGACGCTGCCGGCGCTCGGCCTCGTCGGCCGGCGCGGCTTCTTCACCGACTCCAACGCCTGCGTGTCCCGCGAGGCCTGGCAGCGGGTGCCCTTCCGCGAGGTCTCCTACGCTGAGGACCGCGTGCTCGCGATCGACATGCTGCGAGCCGGCTACGCGAAGGCCTACGTGCCCGACGCCGCCGTCTCTCACTCCCACGACTACACGATCTCCCGAGCAGCTGCGGCGCTCCTTCGACGAGGCGCGGGCACTGCGAGAGGTCTACGGCTGGCGCGAGCCGGCCTCCCCGGCGGCGCTGCTGCGGCGGTTGCGCGGCGAGCTGGGTGCCGCCCGCGTGGAGCTCGGAGCGGAAGCCGCCGGCGGGCGCCTGAGCGCCCTCGTGGGGATCGCCGCCTACCACCTGGCGCGTCTGTGCGGGACCCTGCTCGGCTCGCGCGCGGAGCGGCTGCCCCCCGCCGCGCGCCGGCGCCTGTCACTGGAGGGCCGGGCCGAGTTCGCCGAGCTGAGCCTGGACGAGGACCGCGGGACCGCGGGGGCGGGCTCGTGAGCGGGGCGGACAGGGGCCACGAGCAGAAGCCCCCGATCGCCGCCCCCCGGTCGATCGCCGAGCGGGCACTCGACGGCAGCTTCAGCGGGCCGCTTGCGGGCGTGCGACGGCGCATCTACCTGACCTACTACTACCTCGGCTGGCGCACGCTGCTGTTCCGCGTCCTCACGTTCCCGCTGCGCTTCACGCCGCTGCGTCGCTGGAGGCGGCTGCGCTCCGCTCCCGACCACGACTCATACCGCCGGGCGGTGGCCTGGTATCGCGAGCATGCGCGGCCGGTCGACGTCGTGATCCCGAGCTACAAGGACGCCGATCAGGTCGAGGCGCTGGTGGCCTCGATCCGCGCGACGGTGCGGGCGGAGATGGTGCGGGTGATCGTCACCGACGACGCCAGCGGGCCCGAGCACGTGGCCAGGCTCAGGCGGATCACGGGGATCGAGGTGATCGCGAGTGGGCGCAACGAGGGCTTCGCTGCCAACGTCAACCGTGGGCTGCGGGCCACGCGCTCGGACCGCGACGTGGTGGTCCTCAACTCCGACACCGAGGCGCGGACGGGGTGGCTCGACTGCCTGCAGTACGCCGCCTCCCAGGAGCAGGACGTCGGGATCGTCGGGGCCCGGCTCGTGTACCCCGATGGGCGGATCCAGTTCGCCGGCACCGTCCGCAACCTCGGGGCGCCGGAGTGGTTCGACCACCGCTACCGCTTCAAGCCCGAGCACTGGGGGCCGGCGGCGATACCCGGCCCCGTGCTGGCCGTGACCGGCGCCTGCATGTACATCACGCGCCGAGCGATCGAACGGGTCGGGCTGTTGGACGAGTCCTTCCCGATGGCCTACGAGGACGTGGACCTCTGCCTGCGCGCGTGGCAGCGCGGCCTACGGGTGCTGTACTTCCCCGCGGCGACGCTCTACCACCACGAGTCGATCACCCGCGGCAGCGACGTGGGCGAGCGCGAGCGCACCTCCCAGCGTGTCTTCTGGGAGCGCTGGGACGGGTTCTTCAACGCCCGCAACGTGCGCACGCCGGACGGGCGGCTGCGGGTGGTCTACGTGACCGAGGACACCGGCATCGGCGGGGGGCACCGCGACATCTTCGAGCACCTCAACCGCCTGCGCGACCGTGGCCACGAGGTCGCCCTCTACACCCTCGGCGACGAGCCCGATTGGTTCCCGCTGCGGGCGCCGGTGCACAGCTTCGAGTTCTACGACGAACTGATCGAGGAGCTGGCCGGGGTCGACGCGATCAAGGTTGCGACCTGGTGGAACACCTCCGCGCCGGTGTGGCTGGCCAGCGTGGTGCATGGCATACCCGTGTACTTCGTCCAGGACATCGAGACCTCCTACTACCCCGACGACGAGTCCGTGCGCCACGCTGTGCTCGACTCCTATCGGCCCGAGTTCCACTTCATGACGATTTCCTCGTGGAACCGCGAGCGGCTGCGCGAGCTGGGCCTGGAGGCGGAGCTGATCCCCCCCGGGATCGACCTCGAGACCTTCAGGGCCCTGCCGGGCTGCGAGCGCCGGACCGACATGGTGCTCGCGCTCGGGCGCACGAACCCGCTGAAGAACCTGCCGCTGACGATCGATGCCTGGCGCACGCTACCCGCCCCCCGGCCCGAGCTGCGGCTGTTCGGGATCGAGCCCGAGCTGGCGGCCGAGGACGGGATCACCTACGTCGAGTCCCCGTCGGACGAGCGCGTCAACGAGCTCTTCAACGAAGCCACGGTGTTCATCCAGACCTCCACCCACGAGGGCTTCGCGCTGCCGCCGCTGGAGTCGATGGCGACGGGTGGGGCGGTGGTCTGCACAGACGCCCACGGCAACCGCGACTTCTGCGTGGACGACGGGAACTGCCTGATGCCCGAGCCCGACGTGGCCGCCGTGTCCGGGGCGCTGCGGCGGCTGCTGGAGGACCCGCAGCTGCGCCGGCGCCTGGGCGAGGCCGGCGTCGAGACGGCCCAGGACTACGCCTGGGAGCTGCGCATAGATGCTCTCGAGCGCTTCCTGGAGGGGGTAGCCCGGCCGCGGCCGATGAACCTCGAGGACCACGGCGCGGTGCCCGCGCTGCAGCGAAAGGCGCGCTGAGGTGCAGGCGCGCCCCCGGCAGGCCCCTGCGCCCTCCCGCTAACCGCCAGAGGGTCTAGTCGGCGGGGCCCGCGGGAGCTGCGGGGCGGCTGCGCTCGGGGGTTTGGCGTGGAAGATCGCGAACCGGAACAGGAGGAAGTTCGTGACGACGATCGCCGCCACGGTCACGAGGTACACGATCTCGGTGGAGACGCCGAGCGCCGAGGGAAGCAGCGATGTCGAGGCCGCCGTGATCCCGTACTCGAGCGCCGCCACGAGAAGGTAGCGGCGCAGCTGCCGGTCCAGCGAGAGCGCGAAGCCGTCGCCGTGGCCCCACACGAACACGCGCTGCAGGGTGAAGTGCAGCGCCAGTCCCACCGAGTACCCGATCGCGAGCGCCGCCTGGAACGGAAGGCCCACCACGTCGGCGAGCAGCGTCGTGGTCACGGGGTACACGACCGCCACGATCCCGCCCGAGAGCGCAAAACGCGCGCCCTGCCCGACGATTCCCGACCCGGGGGCCCGTAGAGCGTCGACGCGCGACGCCACGGAGCGCCGGTGTCGGTGTGGGCTCCCCACCCGCAGAGCGTAGAGGACCACCCGGGGTGGACCGAGGGGGCGAAGCTAGGATCCGCACCCTGTCCGTGGCGCCGCCAGCAAGCTCACGCGTGTGCCGCATCTGCGGCGCACCCGCATCCAGGCTCGGCGCCGTGCATGGCGCCTACAGCGAGCGCGACTATCACTTGGCGAGATGCCCGGCGTGCGGCTACGCGTTCATCGAGGATCCGTGGCTCGACTACGCCGAGATATACGACGAGCGCTACTACGAAGGGCGAGGGGCCGATCCCCTGGTCGACTACGGCTTCGAGCTCGACCACCCCGACCGCACGATCCGCCGCTACGAGTGGTCGGGGATCTCCCGGGTCGTCGGGGGCCTGATCGGCGGGCTCGATCCGTCGACCCGGTGGCTCGACTACGGAGCGGGCAACGGCGGGCTCGTGCGATACCTCCGCGACTCCCGACTCGCGGATGCCGTCGGCTTCGACGAGGGCTCGATGGCGGCCCGGGCGCGCGAGCGCGGGATCCCGATGCTGCTCGCCGACGAGCTCGACGCGCGCGCGGGCACGTTCGACGTCGTCACGGCCATCGAGGTGCTCGAGCACACCTCGGACCCGCTGCTCGAGCTGCGCCGCATCCGCACGCTCCTGCGCGACGGAGGCGTGCTGTTCCTCACCACCGGAAACGCCGAGCCGTATGCGATCGAAGCTCACGCGCTGGCGTTACGTGCTGCCCGAGATCGACATCTCGTTCTTCGAGCCGCGCACGCTCGAGCGTGCGCTGCAGGCGAGCGGGTTCCTCGCCGAGCGCCGGGATCTGGGACCCGGCTTCGCCGAGATCCTCAAGTTCAAGGTGCTCAAGACGCTGCACGTGCGGCGGCGCTCGGCGTTGACCGACGCGCTCCCCGCCTCCCTGCTGGCCGCCCCCGCCGACCGCCTCACGCGCCTCAGCGCGCACCCGGTCGGCTGGGCGGACTGAGCGCGCCCAGGAAGCCCTCCGCCTCCGCGAGCGCCGCGGGCGGTGCCGATCTCGTAGAAGCGCTCGCGCGCCTCGTATCCGAACAGCTCGCCCGCCTCCGCCAGAGCGGAGTACAGGCCCGCGAGGTCCCGCTCGCCCGGCGCGGCGTTCGCGAGGGCGCCGGCGATCAGGCCGCCGAGCCCGTAGTCGATCCATACCATTGCCGGGTCGGGCGCACGCTTGTCGTAGCGGACCACGCGGTCCCCCTCGAAGATACACGTTCGACGTGTCCCACCGCCCCTCGTTGCGGAGCACCGTCATCAGACCCGGCAGCCCGCTCGCCGCCCAGCGACTCGCCACGTCGGTGTAGTCGATCCGCAGGTACGTGTCGCCGTAGAGGATCAGGAAGCGCTCTCCCAGCAGCGGCAGCGCTTTGCGGACCGCCCCAGCGTCCCGATCAGGTCCGGGCCGTCGTAGCTGTAGCGGATCGCGATTCCGAACCTCTCCTCGCCGATGCGCTGCTCGATCATCTCGCCGAGGTAGCCCACGCAGAGCACCACCTCGCGCACGCCGTGGGCACTCAGCAGGCGTAGCTGGTGCAGCAGGAACGGCTCTCCCGCGACGTCGACCAGTGGCTTGGGGACGGTCTCGACCCGCTCGCCCAGGCGCGTGCCGAGGCCTCCGGCCAGCACGCACACCGGCGGCATCGGCGGACCGGCGGCGCGATCCTCTCCGGCAGGGCGCATCGGGCGCCTACTCGTCCCAGCCCGTGCGTGACTCGATGATGTACTTCGGGCGATCCCGTGACTCGTCGTAGATGCGGCCGACGTACTCCCCGATCACCCCGAGCGAGAGCAGCTGGATGCCGCTGAAGAACGCCACCACGATCACGATCGTCGGGATTGCCGACGGGGAAGTTGATCCCCGCGAGCTTCAGCGCGAGGTACACGAGCGCGACCGCGAACGCCAGCCCGAGATCGCCACGCCAAGCATCGAGATGAGCTGCAGCGGATAGCTCGAGAACCCGACCACGCCGTTCAGCCCGATCACGAGCGAGCCCCAGAAGCGGTTGTACTTGCTCGCGCCCGCGGCGCGCGGGTCGCGGTCGTAGGGCACGCTCGTCTGCGGGAACCCAACGAGCCCGACGAGCCCGCGCAGGAAGCCGTGGCTCTCCTTCAGCGTGACCACGTTGTCGACCACGCGCCGGCTCATCAGCCGGAAGTCGCCGGTGTTCGGCGGGATCTCGACGTCCGCGATGCGCCTGATGACCCGGTAGCCGACCGCCGCGACGATCCGCTTCGGGATCGTCTCCCCGGCGCGCGTGCGGCGCTGCGCGTAGACCACGTCGAAGCCCTCGCGCCAGTGCTCGACGAGCGTCGGGGATCAGCTCGGGCGGGTCCTGCAGGTCGCAGTCGATCACCACCGTCGCGTCGCCCGATGCCGCCTCCATCCCCGCGATGGTCGCCATCGGCTGGCCGAAGCGCCGCGAGAACCGCAGCATCTTCACCCGCGGATCGCGCTCGGAGAGCTGCACGATCAGCTGCTCGGTGCGGTCGGTGCACGGATCGACGCTGAAGATCAGCTCCCATTCGATGTCGCCGATCCCGTCGAGCACCTCCTTGAGCCGCTCGTACACCCGGTCGACGTTCTCCTCCTCGTTGTAGGCCGGGACGACCACCGTCAGCAGCTGCCGGTCGCCGCGCTCGGGCTTCCCGGACCGCTCCGCGGGCTTGGTCTCGATGCTCATTCCGGCGCCTCCGGTCGCTGTAGCACGGTGAGCCCGCGGATGCCGAACGGGAGCCGGAACCCCTGCGCCAGCATCCGTTCCTCGACCCGGCACGCCACGCGACCTACCGCGGAGTCCTTCGTGCCGGCGATGTCGCGGCTCACCCGGGCCTCCAGCGCAGCGCCCTCGAGATGGCCGCGCATACGTCGGTTGCGCTGCTTGACGGCCCAGAACGCCGGATACAGCGGCGCGCCGAGGAACGCGTCCTCGACGACGCTCAGGCCGGCCGCGCGGGCCTTTCCAGCGATCTCCCCGCGCGCGTAGCGGCGCTCGTGGCCGAGGAACCGATCGTAGTAGTCGTAGGTGCCGGGCCCGGCCGGGACCACCACCACCGCGCGGGCGCCGGGGCGCAGGATGCGGCTCATCTCGGCCAGCGCGCGCCGGTCGTCTGGGACGTGCTCGAGCAGGTTGGCGCTCACGACCGCGTCGGCGATGCCGTCATCCAGCGGCAGCTCGCACGCATCGGCCTGCAGCAGGCGTGCCGAGGGGACGTTCTCGGCGGCCTTGCGCAGCCCGCTCGCCACAAGATCCACGCCGATCAGGTCCGCGTCCGGATGCGCGGCACGAAGGTTCTCGAGCAGGTAGCCCGTCGAGCAGCCCACGTCCACGATCGTGGCCCGCTCCGGGATCGGCCCGATCCGCGCCAGCATCGCGCGCCGCGTCCAGACGTCGATGAAGTGGGTGCGGCTGCTCTCCTCGTGCAACTCCTCCAGCTCCGCCGACCAGTTGACAGCGTGGTCGGCGTCCACGTGGCTCGCGAACGGCTCGCTCACGTACCCACCTGCTCCTTGGTGACGAAGAGCATGTCATCGATGCGCCGGAGCGTCGCCAGATCCGGCTCGCTGGCGAGCCGGCGGCGGAACGCCTCCTCGCGCCAGGGATCCCATTGCGCCGAGATCAGGCGCCCGGTGAACCACACGGCGGTGCGATCGAGCAGCAGACATACGAGCTCCGCCGCCTCGCTCGCCGGCACCCCGCCGCTCTCGAGCTGGGCGCGCGTGCTCGCGAAGTAGTCCTCGCCCGCGAGTCCCGGCCCCGCGGCGAGCGTCGCCTCGTGGATCTCCGTCGCGACGAACCCGGGTGCGACGCAGTTGACGCTCACGCCGTCGGCGGCGAGCGACGCCGCGATGTTCTCCGTGAGTCGCACCACCGCTGCCTTCGAGCTCGCATACGCGTCGAAACCGGGCAGCGGCGAGGTGGCCCCGCCGCCGCTGAATGTCACGACCGCGCCGCCGCGCTCTCGCAGCGACGGCAGGCACGCTTCGATCGCCAGCAGCGTGCCGAGCACGTTGACGTCGAGCGTGCGGCGGAAGTCTTCGGGCGAGTAGGTCCCGATCGGCCCCACCGGCTCGAGCACGCCCGCCGCGCAGACGACGCCCTCGACGTCGTCCAGCGACCCCGAGAGCGCGGACCACGCATTGCCGTCGGAGACGTCGAGTGCGAACCCCTCGATGTCCGGCGCCCGGGAGTGAGGCGGCGGCGGACTCGATCCGCGCAGCGTCGCTCGCGACCAGTGCGAGTCGCCACCCGCGAGCGGCAAGCGCCTCCGCGACCGCCAGGCCGATGCCGCGCGAGCCGCCCGTGACCAGCGCGCGCCTGGCGGCCCCGGTCACGCGGCAGTACCCCCGACGGTCGCCCTCAGCTCCTCGAACGGCGTTCCGGCGTAAGCCGCCTCGATCTGGAGCCACGCGTACAGAGCGTCGTCGAGGCCGCCACAGACCCCGGCGCGATCGCCCGCGTCGATGGCGCGAGCGAAGCTCTGCCACTCCCTCTCCCAGGACCCATCCTCGTCGGGGTAGCCGACGTGCTCCACGTCGGGCGGTCCGAGCTCCGGGCGCATGCGGTAGAGCGTGAGCTGCTGCGCGCCGTAGGAGCGCACGAGCCCGTCGACCTGGATCTTCGCCGTACGGCAGTAGACCTCCAGCGAGAACATGTTCTTCCACTCCGTCCAGCTCACGTGCAACATCGCCCACGGCTCGGTGCGCGAGCTCGCCGTCGCCGAGCATCAGCGCCGCGTTGTCCTCGACCGGCGCGTCCCAGAAGTGGCTGCGCAGCAGCGCCGAGTGCAGCGGCAGCGGGCCCGCGATCCAGTGGCTGAGGTCGAGCAGGTGCATGCCCTGGTCGACCAGCTCGCCGCCGCCGGAGCGCTCGGGTCGGCGCGCCACTCGCGCTCGTAGCCCGGGCGACCGCCGTGCCCGTAGCGGCCGCGGATGAACATCAGCTCGCCGTGCTCGCCCGAGCGGACCTCCTGCGGCCGCACGTGCCAGGCCCGGGTGGAAGCGGTGGTTGAACCCGACCTTCACGAGCCGTCCCGGCTCGCTCGGCTCGCACTCGATCAGGCGCGTCCACCTCGGCCGCGACCCGCCCGCGGGCTTCTCGACGAGCACGTGGGCGCCGCCGCAGCGCCTGCTCGGCGAGCCGCGCGAGCTGGTCGTGCGACGGTCGCGACGACCACCACGTCGGCGCCATGCGCGAGCAGCTCGTCGAGCGAGGCCACGGCGACCGCCCGTGCTCGGCCGCCAACGCGCTGCGCGGCGTCGGCGTCGATGTCGTGGCAGCCGACGAGGCGATCGCCGCTCCCGAGCGCCTGCGCGCGCTTGCGCGCCGATCAGCCCGCAGCCGACGATCGCGACGCGGCGATCGGCTCACGCGTACTCGCTGCGCGTACGCGCCGCCGAACTCGAAGTCGAACGCGAGCTCCGGCGCCCCCGCTGCGGCCATCGCCTGGCGCGTGTCCTCGGGTCGCGGCGCGTAGACGAGCAGGAACCCGCCGCCGCCGGCGCCCACGAGCTTGCCGCCGATCACGCCGCTGCGGCGCGCGAGCGTGTACAGGCGGTCGATCTGCTCGTTGGCCATGCCGGGCGAGCGCTCGCGCTTGTTGCTCCCAGTGCTCGTGCATGAGCTCCGCGTATGCCTCGAGGTCGCCGTCGCAGCAGCAGCTCGCGAGCTGCGGCGCCCGATCTCCTTGGTGCGGTGCAGGTTCTCGAGCATCTCCGCGTCGCCCGCTGCGCGAGCGCTCGTCCTGGTCGGCGAGCACCGTCGACGCCGAGCGGGCCTCGCCGGTGTAGAACAGCAGCAGCTGGTCGCGCAGCTTGCGCAGCGTGCTCGGCGGCCGAGCTCGAGCGGCTCGACCTCGACGCTGCCGTCCGGATGGAACGTGTAGGCGCAGATGCCGCCGTGCGCGGCGACATACGGATCCTGCTTGCCGACCGGCTCCTCCAGCACGTCGATCTCGATCTCGCACGCCGCCTCGGCGAGCGCGCCCGGCGTGATCGACGTGCGCCGCGCGTGCGCCAGGCGCCTTGAGCAGGCAGACGGTGAACGCGCCGGAGGAGCCCATCCCGGTGCCCGCCGGCACGTCGGCGACCGAGGCGATCTCCAGCGGGTTGCCGCGCCAGTGGCGCAGCAGCGTCTCGCGCAGGATCGGATGCTGGATCTCCGAGATCTCGTCGACCTCCTCGATCTCCGAGTACTTCATCCGGTAGCGGCGCTGGAAGACCGTGTGGGTCAGCATGTAGACGTACTTGTCGATCGCGCCGCGAGACGAGGAAGCCGCCGTGCTCGCGGTAGTAGGAGGGCAGGTCGGTGCCGCCGCCGCCGAGCGAGATGCGCAGCGGCGCGCGGCTGAAGATCACGCTCATCGCGTCGCCCCGACGGCCACCTTCTCGCGCCACGGCGTACGGGTTCGCCGTCGAGCCAGTCCAGCGTGCGCACGATCGCCTCGCGGATCGACAGCGTCGGCGCCCAGCCGAGCGCGCGGATGCGCGTCGCAGTCGAGGTGGATCAGCGGGCTGTCGCCGATCCAGCCGCGCTCGCCGCCCGTGTGCTCGATCTCCGGCGAGACGCCCAGGTGCTCGGTGATCAGCGCGACCGAGTCGTCGACGACGATCGTCTCGTCGGTGCCGAGGTTGTAGATGTGGGACGCCCGGCTCCTCGCTCGTGGCGCCGCGGCCGCGGCGAGCATCGCCGTCGATGCAGTCCTGGACGTACAGGTAGGACTTCTCCTGGTGCCCGTCGCCGAGCACGCGCAGGCGCGTCGGGGTCGCGCTTCAGCGCGCGGTAGAAGTCGAACACGTGGCCGTGCGTGTAGCGCTCGCCCAGGATCGAGACGAAGCGGAAGATCAGGCCGTGAAGCCGTAGCCGCTCGCGTACGCCGCGATCAGCCCCTCGCCCGCGAGCTTCGACGCCCCGTAGAGCGAGGTCTGGACCGGGAACGGGGCGTCCTCGGGCGTCGGGAACACCTCGGGCTCGCCGTACACCGAGCCGGTCGACGAGAACGCGATCCGCGTCACGCCCGCGGCGCGCATCGCCTCGAGCACGTTCGAGGTGGCGATCGTGTTCTGCTCGAGGTCGCGCTGCGGGATGCTCGAGCCCGTGCCGGACGTCGGCGTTGGCCTGCAGGTGGAACACCCAGTCGCAGCCCTGCACGCGCCTCGAGCGAGCGCGTCGCGTCGAGCACGTCGCCCTCGACGAGGCGCACGCCCGGCCGCTCGAGCAGCTCGGCGAGGAACTCGCGACGGCCGGTGCGGAAGTTGTCGACGACGACGACCTCGACGCCCTGCGCGCTCAGGCGGTCGGCGAGGTTGCTGCCGATGAACCCGGCGCCGCCGGTGACGCAGGCGCGTTTCATCCGGCTACAGCGTGAAGCCCGCGGCGACGGCGTCGCGGTGGAACATCTGCACGGTCTCGAGCGAGAACTGGTCGAGGTCCTTGCCGAGCGAGTCCAGCTTCGTCGAGCAGGTCGTGCGTGACCGTGATGATGTGACAGCCGACCTGAGTCGGCCTGCACGAGGTTGAGGATCTCGCGCGGGGAGGCCCAGATCAGCTCCGCGCGCGGCGCGTCGACCATGATGTCGACCGCGCGCGCCATGATCGGCACGGGGTCGATGCCGGCGTCGGCGATGCGTCCGGCGAACACGGAGATGTACGACGGCGCGCCGTCCTTGACGGCCGCGGTGATCAGCTCGACCTGCGCGGTGGTGAACAGCGCGGTGACGTTGACCTTGACGCCGCCCTCGGAGAGCTCGCGCACGAGCGGCGCCATCGACTCGCCGTCGGTGGTCGTGACCGGGATCTTGACGTAGACGTTCTCGCCCCAGCGAGGCGATCATGCGCGCCTGGCGGCGCATCTCCTCGGCGTCGTCGGCGAACACCTCGAAGGAGATCGGGTGCTCGGTGATGCGCTCGAGCAGGCGCTTGGCGAAGTCCGCGTAGTCGGTCAGACCCGCCTTCCACATCAGCGTCGGGTTCGTCGTGAAGCCAGCGATCCGCGGGTCGGCGGCCAGCGCGAGGATGCCGTCGAGGTCCGCCCCGTCGGCGAAGATCCTGCGTCGAGATCTCGTCTATCACTTGCGCCACGATACCGCGCGTCCTGCGGCACAGGACCCGCGGACGCTACGACGCTAACCCGCGGCCGGGCGAGAAGTTGCGTCACCGCGTCGGCAGATCGCGGGCGAGGACGTCCGCGGCTCGCTTCCGAGCGCTTGTGCGCGCTGCCCGGATAGTCGATCAGCACGGTCTCGCAGCCGGCTGCCCGGCCCGCCTGGACGTCGCTGTCGGTGTCCCCGAGCATCCACGAGCGCGCGAGGTCGAGTCCGAGCTCGCGCGCCTCGTCGAGCAGCATGCCCGGCGCCGGCTTGCGGCAGTCGCACGGCCCCGACAGCTCGGGCACGATCGCCTCGGGGTGGTGCGAGGCACAGCCGTGAGGCGTCGAGCTCGACGCCCTCCACCGCGAGCAGCTCGAGCACGCGCTCGTGGACCGCCTGCGGTCGGCGAGGCGTCATCTTGCCCTTCGCCGCCGCGGGCTGGTTCGAGACGCACACGAGCAGCGAAGCCCGCGTGCGAGAGCTCGCCAAGCGGCCCCGGCCACTCCCGGCAGCAGCCGCACGTCGGCGGGGCGCAGCGGCGACTCGGGCACGCCGTGTCGGGGTCGTCCACCCCCTCGTTGATCACTCCGTCGCGGTCAAGGAACGCCGCACGCCGCGGCGCCGATCCCCCGCCGGTCGCCGCCGCGGGATCGCGTAGGACGAGCGGATCCGTCTGAGGAGCGACGCCAGCGGGACCTCACGACGAGCCGGCGCGCGCCGCGAGCGACTCCCAGTGACCCGGCTTGTCAGCGCCAGCTCGGGATGCGAGACGAGCCCGTGCCACACGACCGCCTGCAAGGACTCCACGAGCGGCGTCCGCAGGTCCGCGGGCGGCTCGATCACGACCGCCACGTCGGCCATCTCCGCAAGCGTCGCCGCCGGGAGCGCCGACCACGCCGTAGATCGAAGCGCCGATCTCGCGGGCGGCTTCCATCGCGGACACGAGGTTCGTCGAGACATTGTGCTCGCGCGAGCCACCGCCGACGGAGAAGACGAGCAGGGCGTCGTCGGAGCGCAGCCGCGAGACGGCCAGCCACGCGCTGAACGACGTCTCCCAGCCGTCGTCGTTGGTGCGCGCCGTCAGCTCGGAGACGTTGTCCGTCGGCGCATAGCTCTCGAGCCCGCAGAGCTTGCGGAAGTCGTTGACGGCGTGGGAGGCGTGGCCGGCGCCGCCGCCCACGCCCAGGATGAACAGGCGCCCGCCTCGATCGCGTACCCGCGCCAGCGCGCGAGCCAGCTCGTCGAGTTGCCCGGGGTCGATGCTTCGAGCGAGCGTCGCCGTCGCCTTCAGGTAGGCAACTGCGTGATCCGTTGGCGCCACCGGGCAGTAGTCTGGCACGCCGCAGACCGGCCCGCATGCACATCTGGAGAGACATAGGGATCCGCGAGCTGGCGATGCTGCTCACCCTGCTCGCGCTGGGCAGCGGACCTGCTGCGTTTCTCGGACGGCGCTTCGACGCGGCCGCGCGCGTGGCGCTCGCGCCCGTGCTCGGCCTGTGTCTCGGCACGTGCGTGTTCACCACGCTGATCTGGTTCACCGCCGCCGAGAACACGTACTGGCTGCTGCCGGTGCTGGCCGTGCTGTCGCTCGCGGCGGCGCTGTGGCGGGTCCGGCGCGGAGTAGAACCGGACCCGACTGCCGACTCTCCGACGCCCCGACGCGCGCGCTTCCCCCGGCTGGGCCTATTCGACGCGGTCGCCCTACTCGCCGTATGCGTGATCGTCGCGGCTCCGCTCGACTACACCCTGCACCAGCGCCACACGACCGGCCCGTTCGGATTCGCCGTGTGGGACTCGGTCGACTACACCGCCGAGCCCGACGGTATGGAACAGGAGTCGATCAGGCAGGCGAGCAAGCCGCTCTCGGCCTCGGAAGTGCGCGGGTTCATCAACGGCGCGGGCGGCAAGCGCCCCAGCACGGCGAGCCTGCAGCGGTCCAACTTCGTCCGGCTGTTCTGGACCTTCTACGCGAGCGGTGACCAGAACCTCGACGCCGCGCCGCTATCGGCCAACGTCAACGCGTTTCTGGGCCTGCGCGGCACGCAGACGCAGGGCTTGTTCCTGATCGCTTTCCTGCTCGCCGGAGCCCTGGGCGCGTTCGGCGCGGTGCGCTACGCGACGCCGGATCAGCGCTGGGCTGCGCCGTTCGCCGGCGTCCTGTTCGCGGGGCCCCTATACATGCAGCTCGTCGTCGACGGGAGCCAGGCGGCGGTTTGCGGCCTGGGGCTGGTCCTGCCGCTGATCGCGGTGGGCATCGATGCGCTCCGAGAACGCCGACCGGCGAGCCTCGTGCTGCTCGCGCTCGTCGGGTCCGGCCTGCTGGCCATCTACCCCCTGTTCGCCCCCACGATCGTGCTGGGGGCGCTCGCGGTGCTCGCTGTCGCGGGCGTCATCGCTTGGCGGCGGGGCGAGCTCACCCGTCGGCTGGTGGTCAGGGCCCTGATCGCGATCGGCATCGTCATCGCCCTGGCGGCGCTGTTCGATCTCGTCGCGTTCACGCGTGATGTTCGCTACTGGCGCGACGTGCTCCGCGGCGACTACTTCGCCGCCGGGCTGCCGCAGTACCACCTGCCGCTTTCGGTGCTCCCCGGATGGCTGCTGCAGACACGCGAATTCTACGCGCTGACGGAACTTGGCCACGCGAGCTGGCACGAAGTGCTGATCGGCCTCGTGATCCCGCTCGTCCTCGTCGCCGTGGCCCTGTTCGCGCTCGCTCGCCGCCGGGCCGCGCTCGTCGTGCTGCCCTTCCTGCTGGTCGCCGCGGCGTTCGCGGCGTACGTGGGCCTCGCGAAGAACTGCTCGTACTGCACCGACCGCAACCTCTTGCCGATCGCGCCCTTGAGCATCGGCCTGGTAGCGCTCGGCGTAGCGGCGCTCCTGGCGGCATCGTCCCGCTGGCAGCGACTCGTGGGGGTCGCGGTCGCCGTGCTGGCGCTCGTGGCTGTGGCGTCGCGTACACGGCAGGAGCGACTGCGCTTCTCGGACGGCGCCTACTTCCTCGACTCCGGCAGCCGCGCTGCCCTGCGGCACCTGCCTGCACACGCGGGTTACGTCGAGCTCGAAGGCTTCGGCGAGAATCTCGGCACGGCGACCGGCGAGCTTCCGCTCGTCTACTACATGGCCTCGGAGATGAATCATGGCCAGGTGTCGCTGCCGACTGAATACGTCGATTACGCGAGCCTCGCCTACCTCGGCGAAGCCAACCCCGCCAACCCGCAGTTCACCCCGGACTACCGCTACGTGCTGACGCGACTCGGCGGGGTCGAAACCACCAGGCGCGTGATCGCGCGGTTCGGGCCGATCGCGCTCGCCGAAGCGGCGCGCCCCGTGGACGTGACGGTCGTCTCGGGGCTCGGCACGCCACCGGCTCGCCTCGATCCCTCCGGCCTCGCCTGGGTGGAGGGCCCGCTGCATCTGCTCGCCGTGGGCGACACAACCGGGCCGGTCTGGATCTCGATGCGCTTCGCGACCCTCGTGCCGGTCACGGCCGGCGCCCCCCGCGGAGCCCGGGTTCGCCAGCGGGGCAACATCGTGACCGCGTGCGTGCCCACGACGGGCAGCTCCCCCGTGCGCAAGGCGACGCTCGGCCTCAGCTTCGCGGAGGTACCCGGCATCGTCCCCTCGGAGCCATTCGCGGTACCTGAGCTGCCGCAGGCGGTGGAGCTGCTGGCGATGCGCGCCGTCAAGCGCTGCTCGCCGTGAGCAGGGCCTCCTCGAGCCTGCGGCGCATCGCCGCCCCCGTGACCCCGGGGGAGAGGTTGGCGGCAATATCCAGGCGTGCCTGGGCGCCCAGCGCCGCGGCGTGCTCGCGGTCGTCCACGACCTCGCGCATGAGCCGTGCCGCATGCTCGATGCTCGGCTCGGCCCACTCCCCGTCGGCAGGGTAAATCTCGCATTCGGGGCCCACGAGCGTGGGCTCGTAGTCGACGAGCATGCTGTTGCGCTCGTTCATGAAGTCGAGGTTGCCCGAGTAGCGCGTCGCGATCACCGGCTTGCCGATCGCCATCGCCTCGGCGAGCGTCAGGCCGAATCCCTCCGAGCGATGCAGCGAGACGTAACAGTCGCAGGCCTCCATCAGGCCGTCCCGCTCGGCGACCGGCAGCGAACGGTCCACGACGTGGATGTCGTCACGGTCCCCGACCGCCCACAGCACCTCCTCCTCGGCCAGCGGGCGCAGCGGCGCGTTGATCGTCTTGAGCAGGAGCCGCGGGCCCTCGCCCGGGGCGAAGGCGCGCTTGAATGCCTCGACCAGCCCGACCGGGTTCTTGCGCTGGATGGTGCTCAGGTAGTCGAACACGAACAGGAACAGGAAGCCGTCGGGCACCCCGAGCCGAGTGGGCGTGGCCGTCTGCGCGGGGGCCTGCACCGGCGGGGGTAACGCAACCACCGGAACCGGCGCAGCGGCGCCGAGGTTCGCCGCCATGAAACGCGAGTACACCCAGATCTCGTCGATCAGCTCGAACGCGCGCCACCAGCGTGCGGGGATGCTGTTCGTCTCCCAGCCCCACACACCGATGCGCGGGCCCCGGAAGTAGTCGCTGCCGACCCGTTCCACGAACGCGGGCAGCTCGTCGGGGTTGACCGCGATGAGCTCCGCCGCGTGCGAGTCGCCGATCTGGCCCGTGTCCTCGAAGGTGTGCTCGCCATATCCGGCGCCCACGCCATCGGGCAGCGTCAGGTGGCGAAGCGGGACGGTCGCGGTCGTGACCGACACCCCTGCCGCGGCTAGTGCCTCGGCGTAGCCGCGCGCCGCGGCACCGAGCCCGAGTGCATGGCCCATATAACCGCTTACGCGCACCGCCGGCTCGCGCGAGCCCGCAGAGTCGGGGATGTCACGCTCCCGGCTGCTCGGTGGGGCGCTGTCGCATATCTCGGCGGCTCGATCGCCGCCCTGGGTGGCGGAGTCCCCGTTGGCTGTGCCCGGGCGCGGCGGCATGAACAGGTCCGGGATTCCCATCTCGTCGCGGCCGAACGCCCACACCCAGGCGACGTACTCGGCGCCTTCGGGACGGTCGGGGTAGGGGTAGGCGCGAAGCACGTCGGATCGCTCGCGTGCGACGCGGTAGTAGACGTACCGCGAGATCCCGTGCCCGCCACCGACGGGCGATGGCCCCTGGAGCCACGCCGTGAAGGCGCTCGCCCCGGAGCCCTCGAACACGTCGCCGAAGTCCTCCCCGAGCGACTCGGCGAGCACATGCAGCGAGCGCAGCCGGTCGTCGTAGACGAGGCCGTTGGGCAGCGTCCGGCCCACGTCGGCGCGCCGGTCGAGCGCGCGCCAGCCCGCGCTTTCAAGCTCCGCCGCGTAAGTGGAGCAGAGCTCGCGCAGCGCGGGCGAGCGGCTCACGCGCAAGCGGCTCGCGATCGGGCTCAAGCGATACGGCCTGGTCGGGTCGAAGCCGGCGAGATCGAGCATCCGTAGCGGAAAGCCGCCGTCGATGACGATCCCCTCGGGCGTCTGCTCGAGCGAGTGTTCGTAAAGGTTCCACTGGCTCGCGTTGAAGCCGGGGTCGTCGACCACGGCCGTCGCGAATCGGGCGGGGGCCAGCTCGAGCATCCGCAACGGCCACGCCCGGTCCTCCGGCCGCGCGCCCGGCCGCTCGCCGTCGAGCGAGCCGAGCATCTCTTCGACGAGGCCGGACCACCACAGGATGAACCCCTCCGCAACTGGCCCGGCGTCGACGGCGATCACGCTGTCGCTGATCCGCCCGAGCGCTTCGAGCTGCTCGAGCGTGGGCTGCAGGCCGTCGGCGGGCGGATCCGCGCTCGTTCGCGGCGTGAGCGCAACGCTCTTTGCCTCGAGCGCCGCCCGCACGGGATCGAGCGTGCCGGTCAGCCAGGCCGTCGGCGGCAGGTGAAGCACGGACGAGCCGCTGCGCTTCGCGACGGCGCGCAGCACGCGGGGCAGCAGCAGCGCCCGCAGGTCGGCCGTGTGGTGACGCGCGATCAGGGCCTCGAAGTCGAGCTCGAGCTCCAGCTCGTCGGCGACCGGGCGCAGCGCGAGGGAAGCGCCGCTCGCGTTCGCTGCCTGCTGGAGGCCGATCAGGAGTAGGTCATGCTCGCAGTCGGGCTCATGCCGCTCGATCGAGCGGCTCAGCACGCTCGCCTGCGGGAGCTGCGCTGGTGTGAGGAGCGTGACGATCCTCAAGGCGTGGCGTCCTCGCCCTTCGTCGCGACCACCGCGTAGGACGGCGCATCGAAGCGGGATCGCACGAAGCTCTCGAAGCCGGGGGCGAACACGTACGCCGAGCTGAACCCGGCGATCGCGCAAAGGGCGAGCGCGACCTCAGGGAAGATCGGGTGCTGGTGGCTGAGATCGACCCAGAACGTCTTCAGCGACGCGAGACGGTGGGGGTTGACGGTCTCGGCGATGAGCAGGCCCCCGGGTCGCAGCTTCTGGTGTGCGAGGCGCAGGAGGCGCTGGAGCTCGGCGTACGGTAGATGCTCGATCACCTGGGCCGAGAAGATCGTCCCGAGCGACCCGTCGACGAGGCCCGCCAGGTGCTCGTTGGCGTCGCCCAGGGCCACGTCGACGCCGAGCGCGGCGCAGCGTTCCACCATGCCCGCGTCACTGTCGACGCCGCTGGCGGCAATGCCATTCTCGGCGAGCAGCTCGAGCAGCTCACCACGGCCGCTGCCGACGTCGAGCACCGGCTGGTGGTCGCGTAGCAGTGGCAGGTAGGGCCGCTGGGACTCGCGCACGCGCTCGGCCGCCCCGCGGAACGCGTCCTCGAACTTTGCGTAGGCGTCCTCGCCCGAGCCCTCGCCGGGCGCGGACGCCCGGAAGCCGAGCACCTCCCCCACCGGCGAGTCGAACGTCACGAACGGTTCGCCCTCGACGTAGGGCAGTTCACGAAGCTCTTCCGCGAGCGTCGTGACCGTCTCACGCACGGCGTCCGCGCGCCTCGCGGCATCGGCGGAGGCCCGTCGCAGCGACTCGGCTGTTCGGATCAGCTCCGTGCCGATGCGCTCGAGCCGGTCGAGCCGCTCGCCGCTGCGGGTGCGCTCGCGCTCGAGCATCGCCTCCTGGCGCCGCAGCGCCGAGACGATCTCCCTGTCGAGAAGGTCGTGGTGGTAGGTGTACGGACGCAGTGCCCTGAGCAGGAGCCGGCGAAGACGCCCTCGCACCGGGCCGTTTGGAGCGGCATCGAGGACCGCGCGGCGGGCTAGCAGCTCCGCGGCGGGCGCGGCCGTGCTGGGCTCTTTCTCGGCGGTCATCGATGGTGCGCCCGCATTATGACCGCCCACATTGTCTCCCCCGCACGGGCCTGCTCTAGGCTCCGCCTCCGAACCATGACGGGACGCTCGTGAGCCGCCACCAAGCGGACAGTCACCCCCCGCCGCCGCCCGGCTCGGTGTCCGTGATCGTCGCAGCCGCGCAGCCCCATCCGTGGCTGGCGGCGTGCCTGGACTCGATCGCACGCAACGCACCGGCATGGGGCCCTCCGGAGGTGGTCGATCCCACCGCGGCGGCGGTGCGCGCAGCGCTCGACGCGCGCGGGCATCAGGACGCACTGATCCTCACCGAACCGTGTCTGCTCACCGACGGGCTCCCGGAGCGTATGCGCGCGGCCGCCTACGCCGACACCAACACCGCCTCGGCGAGCGCGCTGGTCGACGCCCAGGGACCGCTCTCGCTGCAACTCGCGCGTCGGGCGAGCCGGACGATCTCGCTTCCGCCGTGGCGGGCGAGTCGCTCAGGCTGCGGCCGCGCCTGTCGCAGATCGTCGGGCCCTGCGTGTACGTACGTCGCGACGCGCTCCAGCTCGTGGGCCCGCTCGATTCCACGCTCGATCTCGCCACGGCGCTCGAGGTCGATTTCGCGCAGCGGTGCCTGCTCGCGGGCCTCACTCACGTCGCCGCCGACGACGCGCTCGCGGTGCGGCTGGGCGCGCCCCCGGCGCCGGCCCCGGGCGCAGGCCCAGCCATGGTTCACACTCGCTATCCCTACCTGGTCGAGCCCGACGGTTCCGCGTCTGACCCCGACCCCCGTCCGCCCGCCTGGGCCGCGGTCGCGGCCTCCCCGGCGCTGACGCGGGCACTGGCGGCCTCGCGGCGTGCGGATCCGCGGCTGTCGGTCACGATCGACGGCCGTGCGCTCGGGACGGCGCTGACCGGCACCCAGCGCCACATCCTCGAGCTGATCCGCGCGGTGATCGCCACAGACGAGGTGGCCGTGCGCGTCCTCGTCAGCCCCGATGTCAGCAAGCGGGCGCTCGCGGAGCTCGGATCGTGGGGCGTGCAGCAGCTGCTGGCGGTCGCCGAGATCGGGCCGGAAACGCCGCGCACCGCGGTCTTCCACCGGCCGCAGCAGGTGTTCGAGCCCGAGGACGTGCGCCTGGCGTTGCGGCTCGGCGAACGACTCGTCGTCAACCAGCTCGATCTGATCGCGTACCGCAACCCGGGCTACCACCGCGATCGCGACCGCGTGGCGCAGCCATCGCCGGGTGACCCGGCAGGCGCTCGCCGCGGCCGAGGGGATCGTGGTGTTCTCCGAGCACACCCGCGCCGACCTGCTCGCCGACGAGCTCGCCGACGCAGCGCGGGTCCACACGATCCCCCCGGGCCTCGATCACGAGGAGCCCGAGCAGGCACGCCGCCCCACGGGGCTTCCGGACGGCTTCGAGGCGCAGCCGTTCCTGCTCCAGCTCGGCACCGACTTCAAGCACAAGAACCGCGTGTTCGCGCTCGAGCTGCTCTCGGCCCTGCGGGACGGGCAGGGCTGGGATGGGCGCCTGGTGCTCGCGGGCACGCACGTTCCCCACGGCTCCTCGCGCGAGCAGGAGCGGGGTGTCCTGGCGCAGGCGCCGAGCCTCGCCGAGGCCGTCGTTGACCTTGGTCCGGTCGATGACGCCGAGAAGGGCTGGCTGATGGGGCAAGCGGCCGCGGTCCTGTATCCCTCTACGTATGAGGGTTTCGGGCTGGTGCCGTTCGAGGCCGGCACGAGCGGAGTGCCATGCGTGTTCGCCGCACGATCCTCGCTCGAGGAGGTACTCCCGGCGGAGCTCGCGGCGATCGTCCCGTGGGATGCCCGGCAGAGCGCGGCGAGGGTCATCGAACTGCTCCAGGACTCCGAGGCCCGGGCTCGGCACGTGGGCGCGCTCGCGGCCGCCCGCGGGCGATTCCGGTGGAGCGAGACGGCGCGGGCCACCGTGGCCGTCTACAGGGAGGCCACGATCGCGCCCGTCCCGGAAGCCCGGCAGCTGAGCCGCGACGAGCTGAGCCGCGAGACGGAGATGCGCGAGCTGGTCGCCGCACAGGAAAGGCTAAGTGCGCAGCTCGCGGCCGAACGCGAACACGCTCGGGGGATGTACGAGACTCTCAACACCGAGGTGGGGAGCGGGCTCGCCCTGATCGGACCGCACGGCGCGATGCCCGAGGACCTGCAGCGCGGCCTGCTCGCCCTCAGCGCCAACGCCCGGATTTCGCGGCCGATCTTCGCCGCTCTCGCGGCGCTGTTCCGGCTCGCGCGCGGCATCCGGCCGGGCCGCCGCGATCGCTCCCGCTCTGCGGACTGACCGACTACAAGTGCCTGCGAGGCCAGGCGTGCGGCGGGGCGCCTCCCGGCCCGAGGGTACCCTGTGTACCGATAGGTGACCGAGCTCGTGACGACCGATCACAAAGCGCCGGAGAGGCCGCCCGCCCTCGCCGCCCGCGGCGTGTATAAGACCTTCCAGATCCCGGAGGAGCGGCGCGACACGCTGAAGGAGCGCGCCCTGCATCCGCTGCGGCGAAGCCGGCACGAGCGCCTCGAGGCGCTCAAGGACGTCTCCTTCGACGTCGCCCCCGGGGAGTTCTTCGGGATCGTCGGACGCAACGGGAGCGGCAAGAGCACGCTGCTGAAGTGCCTCGCGGGCATCTACCGCGCCGACGAGGGGCAGATCTGGTGCGACGGGCGCATCTCAACGTTCATCGAGCTCGGCGTCGGCTTCAACCCGGACCTGGCCGCATTCGACAACGTCGCGTTGAACGGCATCATGCTGGGCCTCTCGCCACGCGAGGCCCGCTCGCGCTACGAGCAGGTGATCGAGTTCGCAGAACTCGAGGAGTTCCAGGACCTAAAGCTCAAGAACTACTCCTCGGGCATGCACGTGCGCCTCGCGTTCAGTGTCGCGATCCAGGTGGACGCCGACATCCTCCTGATCGACGAGGTGCTCGCCGTCGGCGACGCGGGCTTCCAGCAGAAGTGCTTCGACGTCTTTCACCGCATGCGCGACGAAGGGCGCACGATCGTGTTCGTTACCCACGACATGTCCGCTGTGAACCGCTTCTGCCATCGAGCGATGCTGCTGGAGCGCGGTGAGACCGTCGCAATCGGCGAACCGCAGCAGGTCGCCGACAAGTATCTGGAGCTCAGCTTCGGCCGCGAGGTCGGCTACGTCGAAGCCCACGAGAGCGTTCCGTCGCGTGGGCGACGGTGCTGCCAGCGTGAGCGACGCGGGCTCGGAGACCACGCCGCTGAACGTCAGACGATGGCACCCCAGTCGTTCCGATCACGTTGAAGGCGCTCGTCACGTTCGAGACCACCGTGCACGACCCGGTCCTCACGCTCGCGATCCACAACGACCAGCACCAGCCGGTGATCGTTAGCTCCAGCGAGCACGACAACGAGCACAGCGGCACCTACGTGGCGGGCGACCAGGCCGTGTTCGCTTTCTCCTTCCACAACATGCTCGCCCCCGGCCGCTACGAGCCGAGCTTCACGGTCAGCCACCGCGGCAGCGGGCTGGCGGTGATCGACCGCTACGAGGGCCGCTTCTCGTTCGTGGTCACCGGCTCGGTCGCGAGCGGCGGGATGGTGGAGGTGCCGGTGCAGTCCGAGGTGACGCTGCACGCGCGACGTGCGGCGGGCTCCGAGGTCACCGCTTGACCTCGGAGCAGCTCGCGGAGCCCAAAGCAGCGCTGGTCGGCACGCCGATCCGCGGACCGCGGGCGCTCACCGACGACTGGTCGCGCTTCTGGCACCTGACGTACAACATCGCGCGCAACGAGTTCAAGCTGAAGTTCTTCGGTTCGGCGCTCGGTTACGCGTGGCAGGTGATGCGGCCGCTGCTGCTGTTCGGCGTCCTGTACGTGTTCTTCGTCGTAATCGGCCACGTCGGCAAGGGCGGCAAGCCGGGAGAACTCGACTACGGGCCGCAGCTGCTGGGCTCGATCGTGCTGTTCACGTTCTTCACGGAAGCAACGACCGGCTCGGTCCGAAGCGTGGTGGACCGCGAGAACCTCGTGCGCAAGATCCAGTTCCCGCGCCTCGTGATCCCGCTCTCGGTCACGCTGCTGGCGAGCTTCAATCTGATGCTGAATCTGCTGGTGTTGCTCGTGTTCCTGCTGATCGCCGGCGTGCACCCGATGCTGTCGTGGCTGCAGCTTCCGTTGATCCTGATCGTGCTCGCGGTGTTCGCTGCGGGCATGGCGATGCTGCTGTCGGCGCTCTTCGTGCGCTTCCGCGACATCCAACCGATCTGGGAAGTCTTCAGCCAGGTCCTGTTCTACGCCTCACCGGTGATCATCCCCGTCGAACAGGTGCGCGAACGGCTGGTGAACGAGCCGCCGCACGTGCCGCCGCTGCGCAACCCGCCGGACCATCAGCTGCTGTGGCACATCTACACGCTCAACCCGCTCGTCCCGATCTTCCAGCAGTTCCGCCACGCGATCGTCAACCACGCGTCGCTGAGCGCGGTCGACGTGCTCGGAAGCTGGGCCGCGCTGCTGGCCCCGCTCGGGATCGTCGCGGCGGTCTTCGCTCTCGGCTTCTGGGTCTTCAACAGCGCCGCGCCACACATCGCCGAGGACCTGTAGCCGGGCTGCACACCTCGGCTCGCGAGCGGCGTCTCACTCGCGCCCCACGTGGATGGGCCCATCAAAGCTCTGTCCAACATCTGCCCTGGCTGTTAGGTTGGGCCGCCGAAATGCCGCTAGAGCGACTAGTGAGGGGTTTATGCGCCGTCTGATGTTCCACGCCGTCCTCGCTGCCGTGGCCGTCGCAGCGGCGCTCTCGCCGGCCGCCGCGAGCGCCGCGATCACGGCGATCGGGAGCCCGCTCTCGGGCCCGGCGACGTACAACACCACCGAAAACCTCAACTACCGCGGCACCGACACCCCGCTCGGGCCCACGCCGGAAATGCCCCTCGGGGGCATCGTCCACACCTACCACTCCGGCGCTGACACGGCGATCTGGAACACGGCCCTGCAGAGCGGCACGCCGGGGGCGCCCAGCGCCGGGCAGGCCCTGCAGGTGAAGCTCGAGGGGTGCGCCGAACCTGCCGCCGGCGGCCCCGCTCCGCTGACGCAGATCCACCTCCAGGACATCACGCCGCTTGCGGACGGGAGCGCGAAGGTCGACCTCACCTCCCAGCCCTTCGATGTCCCGGTGTGCGGGCAGAACGGCGCCGGCTCCTCGACGGTCACGACCTACAACCCGATCAACCTGTGCATGGCGCAGGGGGACTACATCGACTTCAACGACGAGGGCGGGTTCGTCGAAAAGTACTACCGCAGCGGCGTCGCCTACCGAGTGCTCGGACCGGCGCCGGGATCGTCCATGAACTCCTTCATCAAGGGCGGTGGCACGAACAACGGCGACACCATGTCGAGCGGCGAACGCTCGGCCATGGAAGGCTTCGCCACCGAGCAGAACACCGAACTGATGCTCCAGGTCGAGTTCGCCACGGGCCCCGACGAGACCCACATCTGCGGTGGCGGCACGAAGGGGATTCCACCTCCGCTTCCCGGCGATGCGGATCAGCGCCCAGAAGGACGGCGTCAACCACTCGCGCATCACCAAGGTGGCGATCTTCTGCAGGCAGAAGCCGCAATGCAAGGGCACCGCGACCCTGACCTATAAGGGCAAGGCGGTTGGCAAGAGCGGCTACGCGCTGAGCGCGGGGACCACCTCACACGTGCCGGTGAGGCTCAGCTCCAAGTTCGTCAAGTACTTACGCAAGCACCACAGCGCCCACGTCGTCCTGACGGCCGTCAACGAAGGCGCGACGTTCACGCAGACGGTCACCGTCGGCATCTTCTGAGCCGGGCCCCGTAGGGCCGGGAGGCCAGCGCCACAGGAGCACTCGTGCCGGCGCGGAGTCGAGGGCCAGGGTCGCCGCTGCCGTGGCCGCCATCGGCGGCTCGAGCGCCGCCGTCGGCAGCTCTAGCGTCCAGAACTCCGCGTCCCTGCCGTCAGGCGCGAGCAGGCCCGTACCCGCGCACTTCAGCTCGGCCTCGTACCGCGTCCACAGGCGCAGGAAGGCGGCGTCCCGCAGCGGACGGGGGAGGGCCGTCGAGCTCGCGGGCGTGCTCGGCGCCGAGGGCACGCCGCGCGAGCGAGGGCGCCTTCGGCACCGCTCGAAGCAACTCGAGGTCGACGCCCACGCGGCGGTCGCGGGCTATCGCCAGGAGTGCGCCGCCGCGGCTGTGGGAGATGCTGAAGTCGATCGCGGCCGGCAGCGGCCGCTGCGTCCGAGCCCGTCCGTCCCGCCCAGCGACGTCGGGGATGAGGCGCGGCTTCCCGTGCGCGCCGCGGGCGAGCTCGACGCGTCTGGGCTCGAGGCCCAGATAGCGGCCGAGGACGGCCCGCAGCAGCATTCGGGAGTCCACCCAGCGCCGGCGCCTGGCGGGCGGGAGGATCCGCTCGGCCCGGTCCTGCTCGGCCGGACTCAGCACCGAGGACGCGGCCGGCCCGCCCACTTCGTCCAGCTGAGCCCACCAGACGTGCACCTCTCCATGCTCAAGAATCGGCTGCTCGGGCCCGGGACTCCAGTGCCCCCACTCGTCTCTCACGGGCTGCCAATCTAGTCGCCCCAGCCGTCGCCCAGCGCAGCCGGCCGCGACCGCCGTCTCGTCCTCGCCGGCCGACTAGGCTCCGGCGTCCGATGCAGATCCAGCCCACAGCCATCCCCGGCCTCGTCGCGATCGAGCCCGACGTCCACGCCGACGAGCGGGGCTTCTTCGTGGAGACCTATCGCCACGGCTGGCACGAGCAGCTGGGGATCCCCGCGGCCGAGTCCTTCGTCCAGGACAACCACTCCCGCTCGGCCCGCGGGGTGCTGCGGGGACTGCACCTGCAGCTCGGCGAGGGCGTGGCCAAGCTGGTCCGCTGTGCGCGGGGACGGATCTTCGACGTCGGGGTGGACCTGCGGCGGGGCTCGCCCACCTACGGGCAGTGGGACGGCGTGGAGCTCGACGACGAGGGCCTGCGACAGCTGTACGTGCCGGTCGGCTTCGCCCACGGCTTCTGCGTCCTCAGCGAGGTCGCCGACGTGGTCTACAAGCAGAGCGCCTACTACGACCCCGAGCTCGAGCGGGCGATCGCCTGGAACGATCCTGAGATCGCGATCCGACTGGCCCCTGCCGGCGCAGGAGCTGACCGTCTCCGCCCGCGACCAGGCCGCCCCGCGCCTGGCCGAGGTGGCCGGAGAACTGCCGTTCAGCTGGCATCCTTAGGGCGCGATGCACGAGCTCATCGAGCGGGCGCGGGTGCGCACCGATGGCTTCACCGTCACGCCCTCCCAGTACCTGACGATCGCCTACGTGGCGCTCGCCGCGCTGACCCTGATCGTGTGGACCGGGGCCGCGGTGAGGCTCTCGGGCTCGGGCCTGGGCTGCCCGACCTGGCCGAAGTGCTACGGCAGCTACTACCCGCCGCTGAACTCCCACGCCGTGATCGAGTTCTCAAACCGCCTGATCACGGTCCCCGTCGTGATCGCGGCCGGGCTGGCCTGGGTGGGGGCGCTGCGGCGCCGCCCCTACCGGCGCGACCTGGTGTGGCTCGCGGGCGTGCTGCCGCTGGGCGTGATCGGCCAGGCGGTGCTGGGGGGCTTCACCGTCAAAGGAGCCCTCGACTACGGCTGGGTCATGGGTCACTTCGGGCTCTCGATGCTGATCCTGGTGGCGGCCGTGCTGCTGGTCTTCAGGGCGTCTCGCGAGCGCGAGTCGGCGGCCGACGCCGGGCAGGCGGATCGCACGCTCGTGCGCTCGCTCCGCGGCCTGGTGGCCCTCGGCGCGCTGGCGATCTTCGCCGGTACCGCGGCGACCGCCTCCGGCCCGCACGCGGGGGGTTCGCCCGGGCAGAAGATCAACCGCCTGAACCTCGACGGACGCGGGACGATGGACTTCGTGATCCATCGCCATGCCGAGATCGCCCTCGTGTTCAGTCTCCTGGCCGTGGGCGTGTGGTGGCTGGCCCGCCGGCGCGCCGCCGGGCCGGCCGTCCAGCGTCCGCTGACGGTGCTGTGCGTGCTGCTGGCCGTCCAGGGTGCGGTCGGGCTCGACCAGTACGAGACCCACCTCCCGACCGAGCTCGTGTGGGTCCACGTGGTGCTCGCCTCGTGCGCCTGGGTGGCCGCGATCTGGTCCGCCGCGGCTGCCGGGGCGCTGCTGCCGCGGAGGGCCTCCGAGCCGGCCCAGCGGCCCCTCGAACGGCCTCTGGTGCCCGCCGAGCCGGTGCGCTTCCCCGGAAATTAGGGCGCTTGCGCGCCCCCGTGGGGCCACGTGGCGGGCGCGATGTCCTGGCGAGCGGCTAGCCTGCACCGCAGCAATGACACGCAAGAAGGGAGTCGCATGACCAAGAACGATCTCGCCGACGTGGTCGCCGAGGCCGCCGGACTCTCCGGCAGCCAGGCCCGCCAGGTCGTCGAGGCAACGATCGACGCGGTCTCCGACGAGCTCGCCCGAGGGGGAGAGGTCTCGCTGGCCGGGTTCGGGAAGTTCAGCGTCAGCCAGCGTGCTGCGAGGGAGGGTCGCAACCCTGCCACCGGTGAGACGATCAAAATCGCCGCATCGAAAGCCGCCAAATTCTCGGCTGCCTCGGCGCTGAAGAAGCGACTGAACCCCTGACCGCTCCCGGCTCGCGGCCGGGCCTCAAATCACGCTGATCGACTAGGAACGGGTGCCCTTATGGCGCTCTAGGCCGTCGTCGTCCGGTATCGGCTCCCAGGGCGCCGCCGAGGCCACGAACTGCCGGAACTGGGGTCGGATCCCGGGATCGCCGTCGAGTGTGCCCAGGCGCACGGCGACCTCGGGGTCGCTCAGCGGTTCTCCGCTGAACAGCGCCGACCCGCACACCGTGCAGAACAGCTTCGGCACGCCCGTCGGGGGCTGATATGGGCGCAGCTGCTCCTCGCCCGCTGAGGAGCCGGAATCCGGCCTGGGGGACGCGGCCGTTGGCCGAGGAGCCGGTGCCCGTTCGCCGTTGGCAATGGGTGCAGTGGCAATAACCGGCGGACAGGAACGGCGCCGTGATCTCATAGCGGACCGCCCCGCACAGACAGCCACCCTGTAGGGGCTCCTCGGGAGAGGGTGCTGACGGGGTGTCGGGCATGTCCTGGGCCAGCTTAGGCGCCCACCGCCCCACCAGCGGCGCGGGATCGGCGCTCCCTGAGGGGGTCGGGCGTAGGGCCGGACGTACCAGGTCGTCCGAGCCTGCGGGCCTTTTCAGCAAATTCGGCGTCTTGACGCCTTTTTCAAGCTCTGGTAGCGTCGCGCGCAACATGAGTTGGGGGCCGCCAAGGGGGGCTGGCGTGAATTGTGCGCGAGCGCTTACGACGAGGCCATCCGGGCGGTCGGCCATCCGGCCGCCGCCGATTGCCTCGTAGCGTCGCCTGGCTCGAATCCAAATGGCAAGGAGAGTCCATATGACCGACCCAGCAACGTTGGTGTCGCGCAGCTCTCGCTCGAGCGCCGGACTTGTTGGCACCGCCCGCACCTCGCTCGCTGGCGCGTTGCTCGTCGCGCTCTTCCTGATGCTGATCGGAGCAACCGCCGCCTCGGCGACGCCGGTCTGCATCAAGGAAGGCAAGCCCTTCAAATCGCCGAAAAGCGGCGTGTGCCCGAACGGCTACACGAAATCCGAAGTCGGGGAAGGCAAAGAAGGGCCCACGGGTAAAACGGGCGCCACGGGCGCAACCGGCGCCCAGGGCGTGAAAGGCGAAACCGGCGCCAAAGGCGAAACCGGCGCCAAAGGCGAAACCGGCGAAACGGGCGCCAAAGGCGAAACCGGTGAAACGGGCGCCAAAGGCGAAACCGGCACCAAAGGCGAAACCGGCGAAACGGGCGCCAAAGGCGAAACGGGCGAAACGGGCGCCAAAGGCGAAACGGGCGAAACGGGCGCCAAAGGCGAAACCGGCGAAACCGGCGCCAAAGGCGAAACCGGCCCTCAGGGCGTGAAAGGCGAAACCGGGGCCAAAGGCGAAACCGGCTCGCAGGGCGAACAGGGCCTCAAAGGCGAAACCGGCTCGCAGGGCGAAACCGGGCCGAAAGGCGAAACCGGCGCCGCAGGGCGAAGCCGGGCCGAAAGGCGAAACCGGGGCCAAAGGCGAAACCGGTCCGGCCGGAGCCACCGGGGCGACGGGAGCCGGAGAAACCGGGGCGACCGGCAGCGAAGGTGCCACCGGTCCGACCGGACCCGCCGGCGAAAAAGGCGAAACCGGAGCCCAAGGCGAAACCGGAGCCAAAGGCGAAACCGGAACCAAAGGCGAAACCGGAACCAAAGGCGAAACCGGACGCCACCGGGCCCGAAGGAGCCTCGAAAACGGTTGTCGAGGTGTCTGGCTCGGCGACCGGGAAAGAGACCATCCAGTGTCCGGCCGGATTCACCGCCGTCGGCGGCGGCGGGAACCACCACGGCCAGCGCGTTCAAAGCAAGCGTGCCGCTCGATCAAAAGCGACGCGATCGCGAAAACGGGCGAAGAAGCCACGGGCTGGGAGTTCGAAAGCAACGGCGAACGGCCACCGTCCAGGCCTACGTCGTCTGCACGAAATAGCAGCTCGTCGGTAGTTCAGCAGAGATCAGTAGCAGCAGGGGGAGGTCCATCGGACCTCCCCCTTTTCTTGCGCCGGCCTTCTGGAGCCCGCCGTCAGCGGGCCGGCTCGGTCGCCGTCAGGCGAGCTGGGCGGAGGCCACCTCGCCCCGTTCGAGCTCCCGGCTGCGCCACTGCAGGTAGCCGGGCCCGGTGTTCAGCAGGTAGGCAGGCATCACGGGTGTGGCCGCCCGCAGCGCGCCGGCGAGGGCTCGCAGCTCGAGCTCCCGGCCCCGCCCCCAGTGGATGCCGAAGCGTGTCCGCAGGCTCGCCGGCAGCAGTCCGGCGGTGGTCAGGGAGATGACGTGGCTCGAGCTGCCGGGAGGTCAGCGACCACAGCGGGCGGTAGGCGCGTGAGAGCTCCGGGGGCGCCGGCCGGGCGAGCGCGTCGAGCACTTCCTCGACGGCTGCCGTGGGCGCGAGCGTGTGCTCGACGGTTCGCTCGAAGTGGGCGCTGAAACTCCCGCCACGTGGGAGGAAGGTCGCGATCGCGGATCCCGAGCAGGCGTCCGAGCGAGCGCCACTCGCCCCACAGCTGCTCCCGGTCGGATCCCGACAGGCAGCAGGCCGAAGCGCTCGTGGGCCTGCACGATCCCGGCCGCGAGGGTCGCGTGGACCCACGCGTAGGCCTCGGGCTCGAGCGCGTTGTAGGGCACCCCGTCGGGCCTCACGCCGCGGATCTGCTTGTGGAACTCGCGGATCCGCCGCCCCATCTCCCCGGCCTGCTCTGGTCCCGCGTAGACCATCGTGCAGGAGTAGTCGAGCGTTCGCAGCAGTCGCCCCCAGGGGTCGGTGCGAAAGCGGGAGTGCTCGCTCACGCCGGCTCCCACGGTGGGGTGGGAGACCTGCAGCAGCAGCGCGTAGCCGGCCGCCAGCAGCACGCGCACGTCTCCCGCCCGGCGCCAGGTGACCGTCGCGCTGCCGGGCACCAGCGAGCGCCACTCGCTCGGATGGGGGCATGAGCTGCTCGCCCATGCCCTGAACATTAGGTGGGCGGGCGCGGGCGACTAGCATCTGCGCCCGTGAGTGGCGGGGATCAGCCGGGGGTGCGCTGCGGGGAGCGCTTCAGCAGCTACGAAGAGGTCTTCTCCGGGGCGCTGCGTGCCGCCACCGGGCTGGCTGCGCTGGGCGTCGGCGCTGGCGACCGTGTGGCCTTGCTGCTGCGCAACTCGATCGAGTTCCTGCAGGCCTCTGTGGCCACCGTGCCGCTGGGCGCGAGCGCCGTGCCGATCAACTGGCATTGGCGCGGCGAGGAGGTCTCCCACGTGCTGAGCGACAGCCGCGCGAAGGTGCTGATCGTGCACGAGGACCTGTGGCCGCAGGTGGCAGACGCGGTTCCCGATCAGCTGACGGTCGTGCTCGTGCCGGCCCAGGACGCAGGCTCGTCCGTGCCCACGACGTCGATCAACGGTCGTCGCCTCGAGAGCTGGCCGGAGTGGATCGCCGCGCAGGAGCCCTGGTCACAGGCGCCCGAGACGGGCCCGGTGAGCATCATCTACACCTCCGGCACGACCGGCCGGCCGAAGGGAGTTGTGCGCAGCCCGTCGACCGAGGAGCAGCGCGCCAGCGCCTCGGAGCTGCTCGCCGAGCTGTTCCAGTTGCAGGACGGCGAGCGCACCCTGATCCCGGCGCCGATGTATCACACGGCCCCGAACGTCTACGCCCTCTCGAGTGCCGTGCGGGGGCTCGACATGACGATCATGACGGGCTTCGACCCGGAGGAGTTCCTGCGCCTCGTGGAGGCCCACCGGGTGTCGGTGGTGCAGATGGTGCCGACGATGTTCGTGCGGCTGCTGGCACTGCCCGAGGAGGTCCGCGAGCGCTACGACGTGTCCTCGCTGCGTTGGCTGGTTCACGCGGCCGCCCCGTGTCCCGCCGGACGTCAAGCGCGCGATGATCGAGTGGATGGGCCCGATCGTGGCGGAGTACTACGGCGGCACCGAGACGGGCCCGGTCACGTACTGCACCAGCGAGGAGTGGCTGGCGCACCCGGGCAGCGTCGGGCACGCGCTCCCGGGAGCGGTTGTGAAGGTGTTCGGCAAGCAGGGCGAGGAGCTCCCGCCGGGCCAGTCGGGCGAGGTCTACATGTGGCACGGCGCGTGGCCCGACTTCACCTACGAAGGCGACGAGGAGAAGCGCCGCTCGGTCGAGCGCGACGGCCTCGTCAGCTGCGGGGACATCGGCTACCTGGACGAGGACGGGTACCTGTACCTCAACGACCGCGCCAGCGACATGGTGATCAGCGGCGGCGTCAACATCTACCCGGCGGAGATCGAGGCCTGCCTGCTGTCGATGGCGGGCGTGCGCGACTGCGCCGTGTTCGGGGTCCCCGACGACGAGTTCGGGGAGGCCCTGGCGGCCCACGTCGAACCGCACGAGGGACAAGAGCTGAGCGAGGACGAGGTGCGCGACCACGTACGAGAGCACCTCGCCTCCTACAAGACGCCCCGGGTGGTCGAGTTCAGCGACTCGCTGCCGCGCGAGGACTCGGGCAAGATCTTCAAGCGCCGTCTGCGCGAGCCCTATTGGGAGGGACGCGAGCGGGCGATCTGAGCGGTGCATCGCCGCCTGCGGCCGGGCGCCGCGCGGTGGCCGGTATCGTTGGCCCCAGAGCGATCCGGGAGGCGCCGCATGACCCAGACGATCAACCGTCAGTGCACGCTCTGCGAGGCGCACTGCGGAATCCGAGTGGAGGTGGACGGGGGGCGCGTCCTGCGCATCACCGGCGACCCCGACGACGTGCTCTCGCGGGGCTACATCTGCCCCAAGGCGGCCGCTCTGGCCGACCTGCAGAGCGATCCCGACCGCCTGCGCCGGCCCGTGAAGAAGGTCGGGGGGCGTTTCGTGGAGATCGGCTGGAAGGAGGCGCTGTCGCTGGCCGCGGACGGCCTCCGAGGCGTCCGCGATCGCCACGGCGCCGACGCGGTTGCGAACTACCTCGGCAATCCCGGGGCGCACTCCTCGGGGATCCTGATGGCCGTGCTGGTACGCAAGCTGCTCGGGTCGCGCAACAACTACTCGGCCACCTCGGTCGACCAGCTCCCGCAGTACCTCAGCTCGCTGGAGATGTTCGGCCACTACGCGGTGCTGCCGATCCCCGACGTCGAACGTACGCAACACCTGCTCGTGCTCGGCGCCAACCCGGCCGTCTCGAACGGCTCGATCATGACCGCCCCCGCGATGCGCGAGAAGATCAGGGCGATCCGCGCCAGGGGCGGAAAGGTGGTCGTGATCGACCCCCGCCGCACGGAGACCGCGCGGCACGCCTCCGAGCACGTCGCCGTCCGCCCCGGCGGCGACGCCTACCTGCTGCTGGGGATGCTCAACGTGATCTTCGCCGAGGGCCGGGTGCGCCTCGGCCGGCTCGCGGGCTGCTGCGACGGCCTGGCCGAGCTTCGCGGCCTCGCCGGGCAGTGGTCCCCGGAGCGCGCCGCCGCCCACGCGGGCGTCGAGGCCGGCGAGATCGAGCGCCTCGCCCGCGAGTTCGCGGACGCTCCCAGCGCGGTGGCCTACGGGCGCGTCGGGGTCTGCCATCAGCAGACGGGATCGCTCACGCACTGGCTGATCAACGTGCTCAACACCGTCACCGGCAACATGGACAGCGTCGGCGGCGCGATGTTCCCGGCCTCGCCCTTCGACCTCGTGACGATCACCGAACGGCTGGACGGGAAACCGGGCCGGGGCGCCTATCGCCAGCGTGTCAGCGGCCTACCCGAGCTCGCCGGCGAGCTCCCGGTGGCGGGCCTCGCGGACGAGATCCTGACCCCCGGCGCCGGCCAGGTGCGGGGCATGTTCATCTACGCCGGCAACCCCGTGCTCTCGACGCCCGCCGGCGCCCGGCTGGACGAGGCCATGGAGCAGCTCGAGTGGTGCGTGGCCGTGGACATGTACGTCACCGAGACGACCAGGCACGCCGACGTGATCCTCCCGCCCGTGGCGCAGCTCGAGCGCTCGGACGTGGACTTCGTGTTCCCGTCCTTCTCGGTGCGCAACCAGGTTCGCTACAACCCGGCCGCGCTGCCCAGGCCGGCGGGGGGCAAGGACGACTGGGAGATCCTGCGGGAGCTGGCGGGGCGCCTCGGTCGCGGGCGCACCGGGGCGGTCACGAACGCCTTCCTGCGCGGGGTCGGTCCCCTGCTGACGCCGGAGCGCGTCGCCGACCTGCTGATGCGGATCGGCCCCTACGGCCGGCTGCGCTCTTCCCAGCGCCTGGACATGGGCAAGGTCCGGCGCTCCATTCACGGGATCGACCTCGGGCCCCTGAGGCCGAATCTCCCGCGCCGGCTGCGCACGAAGGGCAAGCGGGTGAAGTTGGCCCCGCGGGTGCTGGTGGAGGAGGCCGGGCGTCTGGCCGAGCTCGCCGACGAACGCGAGGCCGCGCGACGCGATGGCTTCGACCTGACCCTGATCGGGCGCCGCTCGCTGCGGTCGAACAACTCGTGGATGCACAACAGCGCCCGCCTGATGAAGGGCTCCGACCGCTGCACCGCGATGCTCCATCCCGACGACGCGCAGGCACGCGGGCTGAGCGACGGCCGGCTCGTGAAGGTGGCCTCTGCCGTCGGGACGATCGAGGTCCCGCTGGAGGTCAACGACCAGATGCGCCCGGGCGTGGTGTCGATCCCCCATGGCTTCGGCCATGGCCGCGCGGGCGTCGGCTGGAAGCTCGCGGCGGCCCACCCGGGGGCCAGCGTCAACGACATCACCGACCCGTCGATCGTGGACCGCCTCACGGGCAACGCCGCACTCAACGACGTACCCGTGAAGGTCGAGGCGGCGGTGGCCGAGGCGGAGGCCGCGCCGCCCGCGCCGCTGGCCGTGGTCGTCTAGCCGCAGCCGGTGTTGTTGCCGCAGCTCGAGCACGTGTAGCACGAGCCCGTGCGCTGCATCATCCCGCCGCACTGGTTGCAGGCGGGACCGAGGTCCAGCCCCTGGAGCCTGGCCGGGACGACCGGAGGCGTTTCGGTGAACGACGCCGTCGCGGGAGCGCTGCCTCCGTTGCCGCCATTGCCGCCGTTCCCGCCCTTGGCCTGCGGCTTGTCCTCGGCCTGCGACTCGCCTTCGGCTCCGGACTCAGCCTCGGCCCCCGTCTCGGACGGTCCGGCGGTGTCGGTGGCGGAGACGGCGAGGACCGCGTCCTGGGCTGCTTTGCGGGCCCGCACGGCGGGGGTGAGGATGCCGAGGTCCTCCTGTGCGTCCACGTCGAGGAAGCGCGAGGCCAGCCAGCGCATGATGTAGTCGGGCATCGACTTGGCGAACGGGATCTCCGGGTTGCCGGTGATCCCCTCCGGCTCGAAGCGCATGTAGCTGAACTTGCGCACCAGCGTCTCCAGCGGCACGCCGTACTGCAGGGCGATCGAGATCGCGGTGGCGAAGGAGTTCATCATCCCCCGCAGCGTCGAGCCCTCCTTGCCGATGTCGGTGAGGAAGATCTCCCCGACCGAGCCGTCCTCGTACATGCCCGCGGTGATGTAGCCCTCGTGGCCCGCGATCGAGAACTTGTGGGTGATCGACTGGCGCTCGCGGGGCATCCGCTTGCGCTGCGGGCCGACTTCGGCGAGCGCCTTCGCCACCGCCTGCTCGACGATCGCGTCGACGTCGGCCGGCTCCGCCTTCTCCTTCTGGGCGTCGGTGCGCAGCGCCTGGGCGGTCTTCGACCCGTCCCTGTAGATCGCCAGCGCCTTGATCCCGAGCCTCCAGGCTTCGAGGAAGGCCTCCGCGATGTCCTCCACGCTCGCCTGCTCGGGGAGGTTGACGGTCTTCGAGATCGCGCCCGAGATGAACGGCTGCACCGCTCCCATCATCTTGATGTGGCCCATGTGCGAGATCGCCCGCTCGCCGACCGCGACGTCGAACACCTCGAGGTGCTCCTCGGCCAGGCCCGGAGCCCCCACGACAGTGCCGTGCTCGGCCAGATGGGCCTCGATCTGCTCGATCTGCTGCTCGGAGTAGCCGAGGTTCGCGAGCGCGAGCGGGACGGTGCGGTTGACGATCGTCATCTGGCCCCCGCCGACGAGCTCCTTGAACTTCACCAGCGAGAAGTCCGGCTCCACACCGGTGGTGTCGCAGTCCATCAGGAAGGAGATGGTGTTGTGGCTGATGAACCCGTTCGCTATGTACGTGAGGTTGTCCGGTACCGACAGGTCGAACGTTGGCTGTTCGTCCTTGAGCTCGACACTCGCGACCGTGTCGTAGAAGAAGCCGAGCATGTCTTCGAGCTCGGCCACGGCATCGGCCTCGCCGCAATCTGCGGATCGCTCGAGCAGCGCCAGAGCGGAGCGTCGTGAGACCACGCCGCCGCGGTTGAGCTGCAGCAGCGCGTTCTTCCGCACACGGTCGTTTTCGGGAGCTAGCGCGTCAACCTGGGCGCGGCTAACGGGAATGTCGTCGAACCTGGCAGCTTGTGGATGGTCCTCCGCGACGAGCGCTTCGTTCTTCCGGGACGAGATAAAGCCGACGCTCCCCGCAAACCGGTGTGCAGATGAGGCGTTCAGGAGGCGGATACGGTGGCACGGTCCGCCCAGCCTTCCACGGCTCTCGTTGACGTCGCGCGACGTTACAAACCCGAGTGTCAAGAGCAGGGTCTGAACGTCCCTCGAGAACGGCTCGCACGTCGTCGTCCAATACGCGTAGCCATGACTGGCGCTGCCGTCGGCCTCAAACAGTCCGCGCACGAACGCCGCGTATACGTCGCGATCGTTGGAATGCAGGATCGCGTTCGGAATCCGTGGCGACCAGCCCTTGCCGCTATGTCCGTCGTACGGCGCCCGCTTTGAGAAGCCGCAGGCGTCCCACCAGATCGTCAACGCGACGGAGTGGAAAGCAACCTCGTTGTAACCCTCGCGAGGAAGGACGTGACCCTCCAAGCCGAACAGTCGCCTGCCGAGATCCAGGAGTCGCTCCGAAACCTCGGTGTCGCCGTCAGTCACGCACAGCCTGATCCCCTTGGCATGCAGCGAGCCGTCGCCCATGAAATACCCGACGAACTCGGCCAGCTCAGCGCTCATGTTTCGAGGCACGCGAGTCCGATGGTCTGCGTTCCAATGCAGGTCGCCGAGTGGCGGGAGTGGAACCTCCTGAGGCTCACCGATGATTCCGTTGAGCATCATGGGTACGCGGTCGCCAGGCCCAACGTCCCCGAGTCGCTTCCAAACACGGGCCCCGTCCTCGGCGAGAACCTTGATTCGGTGCAGCGGGGTGCCCTGAATGCGATAGCCGCGGCTCGTCTCGACGGAGACCACATGCTCCATACCGTTGACGTAGAACTTGCTGGCCGGCCGCGGTCCCTCGTCCGTCGCGACTTCGACGTCCAGGTCTTGCCATTCGTGTCCCTGTTCGTCGCCCAGCATCCCGATTCGGACCAGGCCTCGACTCGTCGACACGAGGCTCCCCGCGACGAGGCAACCTGTCGGGGCAAGAACCGTGGCCTGCGCGTTGCGGTAGCCGTGGCGCTCGCCCAGCTGGACAGCCTCATCCCAGGAGCGACGGGCGGCTGATAGCAGCTCGGAGTCCTCGCAGGTGTCATCCGCGATCGCGTAGGAGGCGTCGCGGTGCATGCGCATCACGCCGTTGTGGGGCTCGCGGTTGATCGCGTAGCCGTCGTACGGTCCAAGGACGTCAGCAATCTCGGCGGACCGGCGGTATGCCCGACCGGTCATCAGAGCGGTAATCGCAGCGGCAGTGCCTCGGCCCTCGTCAGAGTCATAGGGCACTCCGTTTGCCATCAGGTAGGCACCGAGATTCGCGTAGCCGAGCCCGAGCTGACGGAACGCACGCGCGTTACGCGTGATCTCCTCGGTCGGGTAGCTCGACGGTCCGACGACGATCTCCTGCGCGAGCAACATGATGTCCACCGCGTGCTCGAACGGCTCCAGATCGAGGGTTCCGTCGGCGCGACGGAACTTCATCAGGTTCAGTGAAGCGAGGTTGCACGCCGAGTCGTCGATTGACAGGTACTCCGAGCAGGGATTAGACGCGGTAATCCGACCGGTGTTGGGATTGGTGTGCCAGCGGTTGATGGTCGTGTCGTACTGGACGCCCGGGTCCGCGCAGCGCCACGCCGCTTCGGCGATCTCCTGCATCAGCTCCCGCGCCGGGATCGGCTCGCCGATCGGCTGCCCGGTGGCGCGGGCGACGAGGTGCCAGTCCCCGTCCTTCTCCACCGCGCGCATGAACTCGTCGGTGAGACGCACCGAGTTGTTGGCGTTCTGGTACTGGATCGACTTGAAGCCCTCGCCGTCGATCGACATGTCGAAGCCGGCGTCCCGCAGCGCCTCCGCCTTGTCCTCCTCCTTGGCCTTGCACCAGATGAACTCGCGGATGTCGGGATGGTCGACGTCGAGCACGACCATCTTCGCCGCGCGGCGGGTCTTGCCCCCGGACTTGATCGTGCCCGCCCAGGAGTCCGCTCCGCGCATGAAGGACACCGGCCCGGAGGCCGTGCCGCCCTTCGCCAGCGGCTCCATCGAGCCGCGGATGTTCGACAGGTTGATGCCCGACCCGGAGCCGCCGCGGAAGATCATGCCCTCCTTGGTGTTCCAGTCGAGGATCGACTCCATCGTGTCCTGGACGCTGAGGATGAAGCAGTTGTGGACGGCCACGTTGTTGGTCAGGAACTCGCCCGACTCCGTCTGGATGTCGTACACGTCCATCGTCCCCGCGGGCTCGATCGAGACGATCTCCTCCTCGCGCAGGTCGCTGCAGTGCTTGGGGTGGCGCAGGCACAGCGAGCTCAGCAGCTTGCGCTGCTTCTCGTGGGAGACGAAGCCGACGAGCTCGGCGAAGCGGGCCCGCTCGGAGCCGATCGCGAGCCAGACCTCGAACAGCTCGTTGCGGCCGTCGCGCTTCTCGCGCCTGGGGTTGCGCCGCGAGTAGATCCCGAGCGTGCCGAGCAGCAGCTGCACGTCCTCGCTCCAGCGGCCGCTGATCGTGGCCACGCCCACGCGCGCGCTTTCGTAGCCGCCGGAATGGCGCACCGAGACGTAGCCGCCGGCCTGGAAGACGCTGCGCAGGTAGGCGCTGATCTCCTCGTGGGAGGCCGTGTAGAGGCGCTGCGGAACGCGTGCCTCGGTGCCGCATGCGAGCAGACCCCAGCGCTCGGCGTAGCCGCGAAGGGCGTCCCCGTGGAGGCTGATCCGCCGCACCTGGGTGCTTTCCAGGCTGGCCTCCGCGACCTTGCGGGAGACGTGCGGGAAGGCAACGTCGAGGTGGCTGCTGACCCAGTCGTACTCCTCCGCTCCGGCGACCTCGAATTCGAGCGCCAGCGTGGAGCCCTGGGTGCTCTGGCGATCGCCGACGAAGCCGTCGGCCTGCAGCCACCCGGCCAGGGCCGCCTCGGCGACCGCCGTGCGGTCTGTCTCGTCGATCAGCTCGAGTGCCGACTCGCCCCCGGGGCCGCCCACCGTCACGCGCACGGGGTCGGCCACCTTCGCCTTGTGGGGGTGCAGGTGCATGCGCATGCCGGGCTGCAGCTGATCGACCCGCAGCCACGCCGGCCGGCTGCGGCGCTCGGCGCTGGCCTTGACGACGTGGTCGGCGGTGGCCTCGACGAAGCTGCCGTTGCGCAGGCCCACCCGCCACACCGGCCGGCGACCGTTGTGCTTGACAGCCACCACGCGCGTGGAGCCGCCAGAGTCATAGACCTCGGTGCCGACCATTTCGCCCTCCACGAGCTCGCCGATCGGGACCATCCCGGCCGGCGTCGAGACGAGCGCGTGGCCGGGCAGGCAGGCCGAGCACTGCGGCTGCTCCTCGAAGCCCACGTTGAACCACACGGGCGAGTTGAAGGCCGCCATCTGGTGCAGCAGGATGTGGGTGAGCTCGTGCTCGAAGGCTTCCGCGTCAAGCTCCGCGTCGAAGTAGCCGCCCTCCCGGCCCCAGCGCGTGATGGTGCTCGCCACACGCCCGATCATCTGCCTCACCGAGTGCTCGCGCTCGGGCGAACCGAGCTGCCCGCGGAAGTACTTCTGGGCGACGATGTTGGTCGCGTTCTGAGACCAGCTCGCGGGGAACTCCACGCCCCGCTGTTCGAACGCCACACGCTCGCCGTGTCCGATGCGGGCGTCCCGCACGTCCCACTCGACGGCGTCGAACGGATGGGTCTCGCCATCGGTGAAGAAACGGGCGATCTTCAGCGCCTGGCCACGGGTTGCGTCCTGCGGGGCGATGGGGTTCATGGGCGGGTTCATCGGACCTTCCTCCTCTGCTGCGCCGGCGCCGTGACGCTATGGAAATGAGCTCTTCTCGGGCCGGTTATCCTCGCGCTCAGATCGGATGGAAAGACGCCTTCAATTTTAGTGCCCAACGAGCGTCTTTCCGGCCCTCGAGGAGCCTCCCGGCTAGCGCCCGAGCCTCGCCCAGTCCCCGAATTCGCGCCACGTGGCGGAGGCCCGGAAGCCCGCCTCGGCGATCGCGTGGCGCAGCGCCAGCGACCACTTCGGCTCCCACGCCCGGGCCTGTGCCAAGCCCCACACCGCGCACGCCAGCAGCAGCAGGCCGGCGAGCACGATCAGCACGACGGCGGCCGCCGGGAGCCCGCCCCCGGCGGTGGTGTGGCCTGCGGCCGGGGCACTCGCGATGAAGCTGATCACTGACCTCAATGCTAGGTCGCCGGCCGCGGTCTGGGGCTGGGTGGTCTCGGGGCAGCTCGGCGCTAGGCCGCCCGCGGTGGGTCCCCGAGCACGTCCGTGATCACCTCGAGGCCCTCGGCGAGCACCTCCTCGGGCGATCGGCCGGCGTCGATCACGCGCACGCGCTCGGGATCCGCCGAGGCGATCTGCTCGTAGGCCGCGGCGACTCGCTCGAAGAAGTCCTCGGCTTCCCGCTCGAGGCGGTCCGGGTCTCCGCTGCGACCCTGCTGGCGCGCTCGCCCCAGGCCCGGGTCCACCCTCAGCAGCAGCGTGAGGTCGGGGCGCAGGCCCCCGGTGGCGAAGGCGTTGATCTCGGCGACGCGCTCCACCCCCAGGCCGCGGGCGCCCCCCTGGTAGGCCAGGGAGGAATCCACGAAGCGGTCGAGCAGCACGAGCACACCGCGCTCCAGCAGCGGCCTCAGCAGCTCCTCCACGAGCTGCGCCCGGGCAGCCGCGTACAGCAGCGCCTCGGCCCGCGGGAGGACCTCGAGCCGGGGATCCTGGACCAGCTCCCGGATCCGCTCGGAGGCCTCCACGCCGCCTGGCTCGCGCAGCAGCTCCACCTCGGTCCCACGAGCGGCGAGCTCGCGGGCCAGGCCCTGCGCCAGCGTCGACTTGCCCGCCCCGTCGAGTCCCTCGATGGTGATCAGAGCAGCAGCCACGAACGGCCACCGTACACGCGCCGTGCGGCGGCCGTGCGGCAGCCCTCATCGCTCCCCGGCGGGGCGCGGTGGGCTTGCGCGATACTCGGACGTCGATGTCACAGGCCCCCGCAGCGCTCGACGAGGTCCTCCAATCCCAGCCCCACGCGCGCGCCGTGCTCGGGCCGCTGGCGGAGAACCCTGCGGGCGCCTCCCACGCCTACCTCCTGTACGGACCGCCCGGAACGGGCAAGCGGGCGGCCGCCCGGGCGCTCGCGGTGAGCCTGCTGCACAGCGGGGCCCGCAGCCCCGAGACCGTGGCCGAGAGGGTCGCTCGCGGCGCCCATCCGGACCTCACCTGGGTTTCCCCCTCGGGCGCCTCCGAAATGCTCGTGGCCGACATCGAGGGGCCGGTCGTGGCGGCAGCGGCCCGGACCCCGTTCGAGTCGGCCCGGCGGGTGTTCGTGATCGAGTCGGTGGAGGCGATGAACGACCAGTCGGCCAACCGCATGCTGAAGACGCTCGAGGAGCCGCACGACTTCGTCCACCTGCTGCTGCTCAGCGACCGCCTCGACGACGTGCTGCCGACGATCGCCTCACGTTGTCAGCTGGTGCGCTTCGACCCGCTCGGAGCGGACCGCGTGGCGGCCACCCTGACGGGCGTCGAGGACCAGCGAGCCCGGGCCTGCGCACGGCTCGCACTCGGGGATGCGGGCCTGGCCGCCTGGCTGGCGGGCGAGGAGGGCGATGGGCTCAGGCGGGCTGCCGAGGCGTTCGTGCGCGGGGCGATCTCTGCCAACAGCGGCTCGCGGGCCTGGCTGGTGCTGATCGAGCGGGCCGTGGCGGCCGGCGCGGGCGCCTCCGAGGCCGTCGCAACGGCTGCCGAGCAGGACCTCGAGCTGCTCCCCGCCCGTGAGCGCAAACGCGCCGAACGCGAACTGCTGGAGTCTCGCCGGCGCAACGAGCGTCGCGCCAGGACCCGCATGCTCGACCTCTCACTGCGGCTGGCGGAGCTGTGGCTGCGGGATCTGCTGTGCGCGTGCGAAGGGGCCCCCGAGCTGGTGCACGCGGTCGACCGCCGTGAGGCGATCGAGGCGGACGCGCAGGGCCGCGACAGGCGTGGGCTCAGGGACGCCCTCGAGCTCGTCGCCGAGACCCGCCTGAGCCTGTCGGCGAACGTCTCCGAGGAGCTCGCCCTCGAGGCGCTCAGCTATCGGCTCGAGGCGATTCTCCCGGCGCCGACGCCCTAGAAACGACGACGGCCCCCGCGTTCGCAGGGGCCGTCATCCGCCCATCAGACAGGCCGGGAGCTACCGGGCTGACACCTTGGCGGCGTTCATCTTTGTCGCTTCCTGCTTCAGGCGAACCTGTGTGAAGGAGGCCAGCTGCAGGTGCCCGAGGATGGTCGTGAACTGCCCTTTGATCGAGGGCGGCACGGTGTGGGCCGGGGCGGCGACGCTGCAGCCCCATTCGAAGGCGGCCAGGTCAGCGGCGTGGACGGCCGCTTCGGCGTCTTCGACCTGTTCCTGGGCTTCCTTCGGGGTCATTTCCGGGTGCACCTTGTCGGGCAGTTCTTTCTGGTTCTGGAGCGCTTCCAGCAGCCCGTCGTAGGCCTTGTCGTAGCTCGAGCTCACGCCGACGCACGGACTTACGCCGCCGATCGTGAAGTTCGTGTGGGTGATGCAGTGTCCGGCGATGCAGTAGTTGTGCCACTGGGCCTGGGCGGCGGTGGGCACGAGTGCCGCGCCGGCGAAGCTGAGGACCGCGGCGAGTGAGACGGCGATGGTTGTGACCTTGTTGCGTAGCATTTCTGTTGCCTCCTGATGGGCGAGTTGGTTTGTAAGACCATCCTCGCCCCGGCCGGGCGCGCCGGAAAGCGACCCTGGGGTGCGACTTCCGTTACCTCGCTCGGCTGCCTCGCGGGGGAGTCGCGGCCCGTCTGGACTGCAGGAGGCGGCCAGGAACCCCGATGGGCCCCGGCGAGCCCGGTGTGCCTAGGAAGCCCCGATCGGACCCAGGTCCGGCTCGAGCCCGTAGGTGTCGAACGCCAGGAAGCTGTGGAACTGGGGGTTCTCGGGGCCGTGGTAGTCGGCCGAGCCCGTCTGCAGCAGCCCGAGCTCCGAGCAGCGGCGGGCGAGCAGCTCGGTCTGCTCGCGGGTGTGGGTTATGTAGAAGGCCTCCACGCCGTCCATCCCCAGCGCCCTGAAGCGCTCGATGCTGTCCAGGACCTCGTCCGGGTCGGAGATGTCCCAGAAAGGGTGGGCCCATACGGCCACGCCGTCGGCTTCGTGGATCGCCTCGACAGCCTGGGCGACGGTTGGGGTCTCGCGCATGCGAAAGGCCGGCTTGCCCTCGATCAGATAGCCGCGGATCAGGGCGCCGATGTCGCCGATGTCCTCCGCCTCCAGGCGGGCGGCGTTGGCGGGCGCCGACAGCACCGCCTGGGCGAGGTGGGGGCGGCCGATCGGCTGCTCGGCGGCGATCCGCTCCCGGATCTCCGTTTCGTCGAGCTCGAAGCCGGCTTCCTTCAGCGCGGCGGCCATCCGCAGGGTGCGCTGCTCGCGGTCGCCGAGGAACTCGGCCAGGCGCTCCACCAGCCGGGGGCGGGTGTGGTCGATGTTGTAGCCGAGGATGTGCAGTTCCCGCGGCGTCGACGCACCCTCGTCCACGGCCGAGATCTCCACGGCCGTGACCACCCGCACTCCCAGACGCTCACCGGCGGCCAGGGCCTCGGGGACGCCGCTGATGGTGTCGTGGTCGGACAGCGCCAACAGCTCCACGCCGGCCTCCGCCGCCCGCGCAACCACCTCCGCGGCCGGGAGGGCACCGTCGGAGTGGGTGGAGTGGGACTGCAGGTCGAATCGTGGCGCCATCGGCGCCGGAGCCTAAGCGATGGGCTCAGAGACCGGCGCGCTCGCGTGGTGAGGGGGGTGAGCCGAGGTGGGTGATGTGTCGCACCCGCTCCTCCACCGAAGCCCTCAGGCGCCGCACGGCCGCGTTGTATCGGCGCGCCCGTTCGGAGAGCACCGGAGATTGGCAGCCCGGCGCGCCGAGCGCCTCGAGGGCGGCGTCGGTCTCTGAGGCCCGGCGGCGGGCGTCCACCCACAGCACCTCCAGATAGGCGAGCGCTGCTCCGAGCTGCTCTTCGGGGATCTGGTCGGGGGACTCGAGCTCCCGCACCACCGGCAACAGCTCGGTGGTGATCCAACGCTGCTCGGCGTAGGCCCGCAGCAGCAGGCACATGTCGGAGGGGTGGGAGAGGCTCGGGGGGTGGTTCATGGGCTCGGACCGGTGCGGGGGAGGATGTCCGGGGCTTTTGGCTTCGGCGGGCCTCGGGGCGTGCTTTAGACGCCCCCCGTTCGCCTCCACCTTTGGCCGGTCAAGGCGTGGAAGGTTTTGCCAGCACCCTCAAGGAAAGGCTGCCTTTGAGCCGATGCGGTAACCACCAGACCAAGGGCCACCCCGATGCAGAGAGAAGCGAAGGATCCGACACGACGCACACCCGGACAGTACGCGCGTGCGACAGTCCGGCGATTGCGTATGCGCACGCTCGTGTGGCTCGGCGCGCTGGCCGTGGCCACCGCTGGCCTAGGGCGGACCTTCGGCCTGCACGACTGGCGTTTCCTGGCCTCGGAGATCGTGCTGCTGGCGAGCATGTTCGTGATCTCCCACTATGTGCTGCCGCTGCTTGCCCGTCGCGACCGGGGGGCCAGCGGGGAGGAGCACGTGGGGGGGCTGCTGGACTGCTTCTGCGAGAACCGCTGGCTGGTGATCCACGACGGGACCGTGGGCCGCGGGAACATCGACCACATCGTGATCGGCCCGGCCGGGGTCTTCACGGTGGAGACCAAGAGCCACCCCGGGCCCGTGCGCGTGGCGCGGGTGCACGGCGCCACGATCGACCAGGCCCGGGCCCAGCGACGGGCGGTCGAACGGATCACCGGGATCGAGGTGGAGCCGCTGATCGTGTACAGCCGCGCCTGGGTCGACAGACCGCTGGCACGGCGCAAGGGCGTGCGCCTGCTGCCGGCGAGGATGCTCCTCGGGTATCTCACCAAGTGTCCACGGAGGCTCTCGGGGGAGGAGATCGGCGCCGCCCACGAGCAGCTCACCCAGGCCCTCCTCGAGGAGCAGGAGCACGGCCTGATGCGGGAGCTCTGGCACGTCGCCAACGAACCCGCCCTCACCGTGCTGGCAGAGGTGGCGCGCCGTCCGGTCACGCTGCCGGGCTCCTCGCCGCGGCGCTCGGAGTCACGAGCGGCCCGCTCGGGGTAGCGTTCAGGGCGTGGCCACCGCTGCGCAGCTGAACGGACGCGAGCTCGGATCCACCGGTCGGCCGGCCCCCGGAGCGACTCCTGCCATCCCCGCCGGGCCCTCGCTGCCGCCGCTCGCCCAGACGCTGATCTGGACACTGGCTCCAACCTGGATGATGGAGCAGTGTGCGCGGAGGCTCGGGTCGGCCTTCACGATCACCTTTGCCCCCAGCGGTCGCCAGCTCGTGTACGTGAGCGACCCGCAGGCGGTCAAGGACGTGATGACGGCCCCCGGCGACGTGGCGCCCTCGGCCGCCGGTCAATCGCCGGTCGTCCCGATCATGGGCCGCAACTCCGTGATCGTGCTCACGGGCCCCGAGCACATGCGCCAGCGCAAGCTGCTGCTGCCGCCCTTCCACGGCGAGCGGATGCGCGAGTACTCCTCGACCATCGTGGCGGCCACGCGCCAGGAGATGGCCGGATGGACGCTGGGGCGGCCGATGCGCCTGCACCCGGCGACGCGGCGGATCACGCTGGAGGTGATCCTGAGCGCGATCTTCGGCGTCGACGCCGAGCGCATGGACCCGCTGCGACGGGCGATCGGAAACCTCCTGAACCCGGGACAGACGCTGATGCTGCTGAAGGTGGCGCTCTCGCGCCCCAACTTCGACACACCGCCCCGGGCCCTGGCCGGCACCCTCGAGCAGCTCGACCGGCGCGTGTACGAGGAGATCGCCCTGCGCCGCGAGCAGCCCGACCTGGACGAGCGAACGGACATCCTGTCGCTGCTGTTGCAGGCTCGCGACGAGGACGGGCAGCCGATGAGCGACGCCGAGCTGCGGGACGAGCTCGTGACGCTGCTGCTGGCCGGACACGAGACCACGGCCACGTCCGTGGCGTGGGCGATCGAGCGCCTCGTGCGCCACCCCGACAAGCTCGAGCGGCTGCTGGGGGAGATCGACGAGGGCGGCGAGGAGTACCTGGAGGCGACCGTGAACGAGACCCTGCGCGTGAGGCCGGTGGTGCCGATCGTGGTACGGGTGCTGCAACAGGACCTGGCGGTCGGGGACATGCTGCTCCCGGCCGGCACGAGGGTGGCCCCGTGCATCTACCTCACCAACCGCAACCCGGACGTCTATGAGCAGCCACGGGCGTTCCGTCCCGAGCGCTTCCTGGACAGCAGTCCTGACACCTTCGCCTGGATCCCCTTCGGGGGCGGGATCCGCCGCTGCATCGGCGCCTCCTTCGCGCAGCTGGAGATGAAGGTGATGCTGCGCACGATGCTGGGCGAGCTGCGCCCCCGCCGGGCCGGAGCACTGTGGCGAAACGGGGAGTGGACGAGACGGCGGGCGATCACGTTCGTGCCCGCGGCCGGCACGCGAGTGACCTGGGAGCGAAGGGGCGACGGCCGCAGCGCGGGATAGCTTCCCGCGGGTATGACGAGCCGATCAGCCGCGGCGTTTCAGCTGCCCAGCGTCGGTGCCCCAGACCCGGAGGCGCTGCTCGAGGGCTTCGGCCTGTCCTCCTTCCGTCCCGGCCAGCGCGAGGCCGTGGTGGCGGCGCTCGAGGGCAGGGACAGCCTGGTGGTGATGCCGACCGGGGGCGGGAAGTCGCTCTGTTACCAGCTCCCGGCGCTCGCCGGCGGCGGGCTGGTGCTGGTCGTGAGCCCCCTGATCGCCCTGATGGCCGACCAGCTCAGGCGCCTGCAGGAGGTGGGGGTCCCCGCTTGCATGCTCGCCTCCGGCATGGGCGAGGGTCGCAACGAGCACAGCCTCGCCGCGATCCGCGAGGGTCAGGTGCGGCTTGCGCTGGTGGCGCCTGAGCGCTTCTCCTCGGCGGCCTTCCGAGCCGCGCTGGCGGACACCGAGGTCGGCCTGTTCGTGGTCGACGAGGCGCACTGCGTGACCGAGTGGGGCCATGACTTCCGCCCCGACTACCTGCGCCTGCACGACGCCATCGAGGCACTCGGGCGTCCGCCGGTGATGGCGCTCACGGCAACCGCCACGCCACGGGTGTCGGAGGAGATCGCGCGACGCCTCGGGCTGAGCCGTCCCGTCTCGGTGCGCTCCGGCTTCGATCGCCCCAACATCGCCTTCGACGTCGTAGGGGTGGAGGGGAAGGGCGCGATGGCCCGCAAGCGTGCCGCCATGATGCACGTCCTGCGGGGCGAGGAGTGCCGGCCGGCGATCGTCTACTGCGGCACCCGCAAGGACACGGAGTCCGTGACCGAGCTGATCAGGGCGGGCGGAATCACCGCCGACGCCTACCACGCCGGCATGTCCCCCCAGCAGCGGACGAAGAGCCAGGAGGCCTTCATGGACGGCCGCAGCGAGGTGATCGTGGCCACCAACGCGTTCGGTATGGGCGTTGACAAGGCCGACGTGCGCACCGTCGTGCACTGGGCGCTGCCGACGAGCCTCGAGGCCTATTACCAGGAGGCCGGCCGAGCGGGGCGCGACGGTCGGCCCGCCCGGGCGGTGCTGCTGGCGGCCCGCGTGGACCTCGGGCGGCTGCTCCGCTTCATCAAGGAGCGGGAGACGAGCGTCGAGGACGTGAAGCGATTCGTGGGCTCGCTGCGGGCCGGGTCCGACGACGGCAGGGTGCTCTTGGCGCACGGGGAGCTCGATGAACGCTCGCGGGTTCTGCTGTCGATCGCCGAGCGGGCCGGGGCCGCCGAGCTGGCCCCGGGTATTGGCGGGGGACTGCGCGTCACGCTCACCGGCCGGGGGAGCACCCGCGAGGCCCAGGTGGCGATCCAGGTCGCCCGCAACCGGGTGTGGGAGGCCTACCACTCGATCGAGCGCTACAGCTCGGGCTCCGGAATCTGCCGCCGGGGGCAGATCCTCGAACACTTCGGAGATCCCGAGGGCGGCTCCCCATCGGGTCGCTGCTGCGACGTCTGCGACCCCGATCCGTCCCTCACCGGGGCGCTCGATGAGGACCCGCTGCCGCGCCGGGGATCCCGACGCCCGCAACGCACCTCGAGCGCGCAGCTCAGCTCGAGCCGCGAGGACGAGGAGCCCGTGGACGAGGGGCAGTTCGACGAGCTCCGCGCCTGGCGCCTGGAGCGGGCCGAGGGCAAGCCCGCCTACACGGTCGCGACCGACTCCGCCCTGCGGGGGGTCCTGCGGCGGCGCCCCCGGGAGCTCGGCGAGGTGATCGAGGTCCGGGGCCTCGGCAGGGCCTTCTGCGAGAAGCACGGCGAAGCCCTGCTTGAGCAGCTCGCGGGCATGAGGCTAGGATGACGTTCTCGCGCCGACGTAGCTCAGCTGGTAGAGCACTTCACTCGTAATGAAGGGGTCCCCGGTTCGAGTCCGGGCGTCGGCTTGGAGTTGTGCCTGCAAATCGGCGGGTTCACAAGGCGGCGGGGCACTTACGAAAAGTAAGCGTGTCCCGAATATGTCCCGAGCATCGGCGGTTCGTCGGAGGTTCGGGGCATGCAGGAGCGCGATCTCCCTGCCACCGCTGACACCGCTCTAAGGCTCACTCGCGCGCGGCCGGCGTTGCCCGTCAGCGGGCACGTATTTCGCGTCGAGCGCAAGCGGGGACCGGTCTGGTATGCGAAGTACCGGCTGCCCGACGGGCGCCAGGTGCAGCGCAAGCTCGGGCCCGCCTGGGCCGGACGTGGCCGGCCGGCCGGCAGCTATCTGACGAGGCGCCTTGCCCAGGAGCTGCTGGAAGACACGCTCGCCCAGGCTCGCAAGGGCACGCTGCCGGGCCTGATCAGGACCGAAATCACGGTTCGGGAGGCGGCGGCCGAGTACCTGCGCTACATCGAGCACGACCGCGAACGCAAGCCCTCGACTGTGAAGGGCTATCGCTGGCTGATCAACGCCCAGATCCTGCCCTCGCTCGGCGAGCTCCAGATCGAGGACGTCACGACCGAGCAGGTCGAGGCGTGGCTGGCCTCCCTGGGTGGGCGCGCGAGCAGCCGCCGAAAGACCGTGGTGCTTCTGCACGGGATCTTCAAACGCGCTCGCAAGCTCCACAAGCTGCCGATCAACCCGGTCGCGGATGTCGAGAAGCCGAGCTAGCCTCGAGGAGGGGAGATCGAGGTGCTGAGCCCCGAGGAGGTCTGGGCGCTGGTGCGCCACGCGGCATCCGAGCAGGACGCCGCGATCTTCCTGACCGCGGCCTTCACCGGCTTGCGGATGGGTGAGCTGCTCGCCCTGCGCTGGCGCGACGTCGACTTCGCAGGCTTTGCCCTGCGGGTGCGCGCGAGCTACTACGCCGGCGCGCTGACGAGCCCAAAGTCGGGCAAGGTCCGCTCGGTACCGCTTGCCCCCGAGGTCGCCAGCGCGCTTGCGCGGCTCTCGCAGCGCGAGATGTTCACCGGCGAGGACGACCTGGTGTTCGTCGGCGACTTCGGCACCTTCCTCGACGGCTCGGCGATGCGGCGCCGCTACAAGGCCGCGCTCGCGGGGGCGGGGCTGCGTCAGCTGCGATTCCACGACCTGCGCCACACCTTCGGCACGCGCATGATCGCCAAGGCTGACATCCGCCGCGTGCAGGAGTGGATGGGCCATGCCGACATCCAGACGACCATGCGCTACCTGCACTACGCGCCCCGCGAGGAGGACGCCCGCTTAGTAGCGGAGGCCTTCGCGGTCGACAAGCCCGTCGATGTGAACGCCTCCGACCCCGCAGGCGATGTCGAAGAAGTACCGGGACGTCCGTAAGGCGCTCGCCGAGGCCGGCTGGACCGTTGTGCGCCAGCGCGGGTCTCACGAGGTCTGGGCTCACGCCGGGCGTCGAGAGCTGGTCGTCGTCGCGGGCAGGTCCGGGGCGACCGTGCCTGCTGGGACGCTGGCTAGCATTAGGCGGGCGAGCGGTTTGGAGCAGCTGCGATGAGCGAGTACGTCGTTATCTACGAGCAGGCCGAGGACGGAGGCTGGGGGGCATACCTTCCGGATCTACCCGGCGTTGTCGCCTTGGGTGACACGCGCTCGCAGGTGTCCGAGCGCATCCAGGAGGCGCTGAGCGCCTACTCGGAGGAGCTCGGCCGGCGAGGCGAGAGCCTTCCGGCGCCTCATCACGCTGCAGGCATCGTCGCGTCGTGACGATGCCCGCGGCGTGAGATCACTCCGGGCCTCAACCGTTCCGCGCGCGTAAGCCGAAATCTCGCCTCAACGTGAGTGCCTAAACCCGCTCGAACACTGCGAGTTCAGGCTCCAGGCTCGCGACCCTTTCGGTCGCGCTTGCAAGAGCGCGACCGGTGCATGTAGCGGCGTAGCGGCCGCGCGTACCCTTTCAATGGTGTTCGCGCTCTACATCCAAGAAATTCCCGGTCCCGTCTTGGTCCTCATTCTGGCTGCAGGCGCCCTGTTTTGGCTCACTGTCTACGGCCTCGTCGTGGTCTGGTGGTCGCGCCGCTTCCGCGCGGCGGCACCAAAGGACCGAACCAGGATGATCCTGGTGACCGTACCGGTGCTGGCCGTGCTCGCGCTGATCGGCGCTCAGGTTCCGTAAGCCGTTTCGCGCACCTCGCCAATCCCGCCCAGGAGGGTTTGGCGAGAGGAGCGACGAAACTCGGCCGGGCCCGCGCCGTCATTCTTCGGTGCACCCTCCTACGCGCGCTTCGGCTTGGGCTGTTGCTTTGCCGTCGGCGTTTTGGGCGATGACGCCTACCGATTCGCTTCTTTCCTCTCCCCTTTGTCGCCTTCCGTTTGCGCCGCCGCCCCCGCCGTCTTTTCTTTCTTTCTTTCTTTCTTTCTTTTCCGTCTCTGTCTCTTGTCTGCTCTCGCTCCCTCTCGTGTTGTTTCTTGTCTTGTTGCTTGCTTGCTTCTTTGCTGGCTTGTTGCCCGACCCCGAGCACACGAAGTGGGGGTGGGGTCGGGCAACAAGCCAGCCCACACGCCCCCGGAACGCGGGCCTTTGGTTCGGATCCGGGATCCGGGGTCAAATCCGACCTCAGATCCGCGATTCAGCTCGGCGTTCCGCTCCTGAGCCGTTGCGAGTGCGTTCTGGCGCCGACCGCTGACCCTCGCCGCTCGTCCTGCAGCGGCAGTGAGCCGCGCCTGACGACGTCGCCTGCTTTCGCGCGCAGGGCGGAGCGCTCGCTCGACGTGCTCTTGGGTCTTGACCTAGTTGCGCATTGGTCCGATATGTCTTCTGGATGGCCGCGAGTGACTTAGGACGACAGCGCCGTGCCCACGGCTGGTCGATGGAGGATGTGGCGCCGTTCGAGGGCGTGAGTCTGTTGGCGCACGTAGAGCGCCTGCTTCCGGTAGCAGGACGTGGTCCGCTGGTTGATAGAGGCGAGCCGCTTCCCGATGTCGGACTGCTCGACAAAAGCCAGAACCGGTGGATGGGCGGGGCGTTGGACGGCGTGCTGAGCGTTCGTGGTAGTCGAAGCCGCGGCCCCGAGCCGCTTCAAGCGACAGCCGCGGTGCTCGAGGTGGTGCGCCGTCGCGCGACGACGAAGTCCGTTCATGTGGCAGCCGAGCGACTCGACGGGCTGACCAGCCCGTCCGATGCCGATCGGCTGATCGAGGCTGTCTTCGCAGATCGTCGTTTCGATCGAGGTCGTCTGGCCGAGTTCAGCCGCTGGATATGTCGGTACGGAACGCATCGGGGCCAGGTAAAGGCGGGCATCGCGCTCCTTGGTGCTTGCGGCAATAGCACCGACGTCGCGCTAATCACGCGGCTCGGACTCCTCGAGGAGCTGACGCTGTACTCGCTGGTTGCGTTGAAGAAGCTGGGCGAGCCGCCCGAGGAAGCAATCTTCGAGCTCGGCCAGCAGGTCACCGGCTGGGGTCGAATACATGCCATCCACCGACTCAAGGGCACATCCAGCCCGGTAATCCAGTCCTGGCTGCTGCGGGGTGGCTACCGCAACGACGTCATGGTCGAGGAGATCGCGTGGATCGCCGCGACGTCCGGACGTCTGGCCGATGCCCTGGAAGGTCCAATCGATGAGGATCTGCTCGACGGCGCGGGTATTGATCTCGGAGGCCGGAAAGTCCTAACGCCTTCTATAGCATTTCAGTTTCTCGTTGGTGGGCCTTCTCAGATAGACGAAGCGCCTTTCACAACTGTAGTCGTGGGCAAACGCTGAGAGAACGTATTTGGACTCTGCCAAAGTCGTGGACAGATGGCCCCGTTTCTGCTCCACCAAATGACGATGCCATTTGACGCGCACGGTTGCCCTCTTACCGATGTTGGTCGAGACCGCCAGCGAGAATCTCCTTAGCTCGAGAGCTGTGCTAGCTGATACTGGGCACTTCGACGGTTTTTCAGCGCACTTCTTTTCAAGCTTTTCTTCCTTGATTTGCGCCTTCTTTTCAGCCTTGTGCTTAGCCTTCCAGCCGAGGAGTTTGCCTTCATCAAGCGTCGAGTCGTAGATCGCCATGCCGCTTTCGGTGTCCGCATCGGCTGCGATGTCGGCCACGGCGCGGTGTGCTTCACAGCCAACTTCAGACCAATCGGCGAGCGCCTGCTGCCAAGGCGGGGCCGTGAAGTGTTCACTGCAGCCGCTGCCGGTGGCGGCTTCATCGTGAGCCCATACGCTCTCGCTCTTCCATATCCCGGAGGAACGAGTGATTTCCAGGCGCGTTCCCGCGACCGCGATCACGTGGGGTGATGAGGCGGGATAGTTAGGTCCGTGTTCCGCGGCCTGGAGCGAAGCGTTCAGATAGCCCCAGTCACCGGCGCCCGCCGTGATCACGATCCCGGGGTGATTGAAGGCCGGGCTGTCCGCGGGTGGCTCGGCGGGTTCGACTCCGGACGCGCTTGGTCCCACCACCGTCCAGGAGTTGGAGATCTCGGTGGCTCCCATCGCGACAGCGCGTTCCTCGGCCTTTTCGAGGTCTTTGACGCGGTCAGAGCGGGCCTCCACGAGCAGGATACGGCAGTTCTGGCATATGGCGTGCGCGGCCTGGATGTCGATCGAGATCTCAAACGCCCATTCACCGTTGGCATGCGGGAGCGGCTTGGGTTTTCCCTTCTGGTTCACCTGCGTGAAGCAGCCGTTTTCAGCCGTGCAGGCGGGCAGTTCCATTTCTTCATCAAACACCTTCAGATCGCTTTCGGCGGTCGGATCGTCATAGGCGTCCACCAATGCGACTGTCTGCGTCGCCGATGCTTCGGTGGCTGCAGGCAGGTCATAGGCCGTGTGCAGGTCCTGTGGGCGCAAGCCGAGGCACCCTTCCCACGCCGGTCGTTCACAGAGTTTCCCGCCCCCGTTGGCGAGGCGCGCCATCCCGATCGGATGGGTAAGGGCACGTGCCGCGGGCGTCACGGGAACCAGCTGCAGCGCCAGACATACCGCACCGCCACGCGCCGGCTGAGGGCACACCCTGCGCACCGAGTAGTTCGAGGACGGCAGCGGCGTGATGACGCGCGGCTGATCGGCTGTCGCGACCGCCGACTGGGTCAGCACCCACACCAGCCCGACCAGCAACAGCAATCGCCCAACCGACACTGGTACACGAGACCTCACCCGCAGCATTCCCATCGTCCGTCCCCCTAGCGGAGGCCGTCGCGTAGCCACACGTCACGCACTGCGCCTCTGCCCCCTGTTCCAACCGGAAACGCTACCACCGTTTGGCTAGCTGTCACCAGCCGCAGGCCCGATTGGGTCCGCAAGGATGGACCGCCATGGCGTCCGCCTTCTTGCTCACGCGCGCCGACGCTACCCAACGGGCGTTCGTGCGCCGCGCGAACGTGTCGGCACGGCCGTTCGCCGAGCGAGGCAATGCCGGGCGCTGTCCTAAGGTGCGGCCGAATTCCCCTCGATAGTCGCGTCCAAGATGATGGCCCAATCTCGCTGGGCGTGGCCATGGAAGAGCACCGTCGCGATAGGCGGCGTCGGCGCGGGGGCAACTACTGCGCGATCGACTATCCCCGACTGAAGGTGGACGGGGCTCACGCAACATGGAAGCTTTATGGAAGCCTCTCACGTCCGGATCCGACCCACAGAGACCCGCAAACGCCACCCGAATAGCACGGTTCGTCCGGCGGGACCCGTAAACGACCCGCACCCGCCCGGATCCGCTCGCTGCTCGTAATGAAGGGGCCCCCGGTTCGAGTCCGGGCGTCGGCTCTGGCCCCCGCGTCGCGAATCGCTGAACGCAGACTGAAAGGGAGGAGCGGCGCCGGACCTGGATCGAAGCGCGGGCTCAGGCGGCTATTTCGCCCGCCAGAGCTCGCTGAGGCGTAGGCCAGCCGGACCCGGCGGGGCCGCGCTGCGGCCGATGATCAGCTTCGGAGGGTGGCCGTGGAGGGCCTTCGCGAGGGTCTGACTGGAAGCTCGCGGCCGGATTACGATGTTCAGGCCGGGGCCTCTGGCGCTCCGGCTCGGGGTGAAGTCGGACTATGCCGCCCACCCACATCCCATCTCGTAGGCTTCCTGGTAGCGGTCGTTGGCTGCTTCTCGGAAGGTTTCGATGCCCACCTTGTTCTTCGTTTCGTGGGCAGCGGCCAGTTCCCTGACGTCGGCGTTGTAGATGTTGGCGAGGCTGCCGCACTCGTCGGTGACCGGCGCCTTGTTCATCTGCTGTTTGGCGTATGCGTTGCGGTAAGGGTCGCTTTTCGCGGCCTGCGAGACGGCCGGCGCCACCGTCGCGGAGGCGACGCTGACCGATGCGGCGAGGGCGATGATCACGTTGCGGGTCTTCGTGCTGAGCATTTCGGTTGCCTCCTGGAGCGGCGGATTCGGTTGATGAATCCATCCTCGTCCCGGCAGCCGCCGCCCGGTAGACACCCAGGGGGGAGGAACCGCTTACCGCTCGGGCTCAGGGTCGGGACGCACCCGGGGCGACGTCCGGTGTGCGGGGTCCTCGCCGGGCGCCGTGGCGCTGCCGGCGCGCTGCCCCGCGCCGCCGACGAGCCACAGGCAACGCCGGCTCGCCGCGGAGGTCGGTCAGCGATACTCTGATGCGATCGAATACGTACACGCGCACCCGCCTGCGCGGCTGGGCACCTTGGGACTGGCGACCGGGATCCGCGAGAGCGAAGCAGCCTGATCTTGGGGGCACCAACCGCGGCAGATTGAGGTCGCGCGAGGGAGAAAGGGGTTGGCCGTGTCACGAGACAATGTCGAGGTGGTCCGGCGCGGACAGGAGGCCCGTTCCGAGGGCAGGGTCCACGAGTGGATCGACACGCTCGATCCCGATATCGAGTGGGACATCTCCGGATACCCGCTGCCCGACTTCCCGGAGCAGGGGGCGGGTCGCGGCGCTTTCGTCGCACACGTCACCAAGTACTGGTCGCGCTGGAACGACTACGCGCAGACCGTCGAGAGGACGATCGAGGTGGGAGACGACGTTGTCGTGATCCTGCGTGAGCGGGCTCGGAGGCGAAACAGCGACGCGCTCGTCGACCGCGAAGTCGGGACGATCTGGACCGTCCGTAACGGCGTGCGCATCCGGTTTCGCGCCTTCGAGCGCCCGGCCGATGCGCTGAAGGCCGCCGGCGTCGAGGAGTAGCCGGCGGCTGCTCGGCGTTCGAATGTCGTCGAAGCTCCAGTGGTGCTATAAGCCGTGCCGCCCGGCCAGGACAAAGCGCCGGGCCCGGAGAGCGCGGGGGTGCGCCGACCGGAAACCATCGAGAGGAGGATCGATGAGGAAGTATCTACCGTGCCTGGTGTTGGTGGTCGCGATGGCCGTCGGGAGCTCGACGGCCGCGGCGGATCCCACCGTCGGGCCGCCGATCTGCTCCAGCGCCGGGATGCCCCTGTCGGGCACCCACGGCAACATCACCATTACCGGCAACGCCTACGTCCCGGCCGGCTCGACCCTCACCGTCCGGGGCAACCTGACGCTCGCGGCGGGCTCGTGCCTGGACGCCTTCACGGTCGCGACCGTGGAAGTGACCGGGGCCGTGAATGTGGGCCGGGGCGCCATCCTCGGGCTCGGTTGCAGCCCGGGTGCGATCGGACCGGAACCGCCCTGCGGCACAACCACGACCGACGACGTCGTCGGCAACGGCATCTCCGCCAGGGAAGCGTTGACGATGTACCTCACTGCCGTGACGGTGCACGGCAGCGTGACCTCGATCGGCGGGGGCCCCGGGCCGACGCTGAGCCCCTACATCAACTTCCCGATCAAGGAAAACACGATCACGCGCAACCTCGACGTCCAGGGCTGGCATGGGGCCTGGTTCGGAGTGCTGCGGAACACGATCCATGGCAGCGTCGCCCTGTACAACAACGTCGGCGTGACCACCGGCGACCTCGGCACGCCGGACTCTTCGGAGATCGTCACGAACACGATCTGGGGCTCCCTGGCCTGCTTCGGCAACTGGCCGGCCCCGCAGCTCGGAGACTCGGGCGGAACGCCGAACACGGTGCTCGGCGGGAAGCTCGGGCAGTGCACGTCCCTATGACCGGGCTCTCGACGCGCAAGCGCTGAGAGCGACCGCCCGCGGACGGCGGGGAGCAAGTATGGATCTGCTCCCCGCCGTCACGACTCCGCCTGCACGTGCCGTCACGATTCCGCCCGCAGGTGGTAGGGTCGGGCCATAGCTAAGTCCCCGCCGACCGTGTGGGTGTGCTGGATGAGCATCGCCCGTGAGTCCGGAGACGGTGGGGCACGGAAACCAAGGGGTGCTCAAATGGGTAGACGCTCGATCCTCGTCAGCGCGATGTCCGCGCTGCTTCTGCTGCTAACCGGCGCGACAGCCGCCTCCGCGGCCGAAACGGAAGTCCGTGTCGGCGGCCATATGAACGGATGGATCGGGCAGACCAACGCGTCCGAAAACGATGCACCTCACGAATTCGGCGAACCGCTGGCCCCACACGAATCCTTCTGCAGCGGGTCGGTGAGCCTGGTCCCCGGCCCCGGGGTGCCGCCGCTCGGCAGGGGCAGCGCCGAGCTCAAGACGGGCAACGGCACCACCGGCGGTGAATGTGCTGCCCAGATCCGTAACGGCCTGTATGCGGGCAAGAAGCTGAGCGAAATCACCGTGCTCGAATACTCCACCTACCTCCAGGAACACAGCGTCAACGAACAGCAGGACACCTTCCTGACGCTGTTCGTCAACAACGAGGGCCGCGGCCACGGCGCCGTCGACGATGAGCTGTTCTTCGAGCCCCCCTACCAGACCCACGCGAGCGGCAACCCCTCGTTGCCCGAACAGGGGCCCGTCCAACTCGGGAACTGGCAGACCTGGAACGCAGATGAGGGTGGCTGGTGGGACAACAACGAAGAACTGGGCACCCCCGGAAGCGGCGTACAGGCGCTTTCGAAGTACGTCGAAGAGTACCCAGAAGCGGTGATCGTCAACAGCAGCCGCGGTGGTGGCGTGCGTGTGGCCGTCGGCGAGGCCGAAGAAGACGCGAAATTCGTGAGCTACGTCGACGACTTCACGATCGGCTTCGGGTCGGGCACGACCTACAACTTCGAGCCGACCCCGCCCACGGCCACCATCAAATCCCCGGCCACGGGCGGCGTGTACGACAAAGGCGCCTCCGTATCAACGGAATTCTCCTGCGCACCGAGCCCCGAAGAACCCGGCTTCGAATTCGGGGAGGCCGGCATCGAACCGGGCAGCCCGATCGCATCCTGCAAGGACTCGAACGGGGCGGAAGGCAACCCGGGCACTGGAGCGCTCGACACGGGCGCCCTCGGCACCTTCTCATACGCCGTCACGGCTAAGAGCGAAGACGCAGAAGAAGGGACTGCGGAAATCAGCTACCAGGTCGTGGAGGCTCCCACCGTGGTGACCGGTATGGCCTCGTCCGTAACCGAAACCGGAGCGACCTTCAACGGCACCGTCAATCCGAACGGGTCCAACGTCAGCGACTGCCGCTTTGAATACGGAACCTCGATGTCCTACGGGTCGAGCACACCGTGCTCGCCGTCTCCCGGCTCGGGCACCAGCCCGGTGCCGGTGACCGCGAGCGTGAGCGGCCTCGCGGCGGGCAAGACGTTCCATTTCCGCCTCGTGGCCACCAACACGGCCGGCACCAGCTCCGGGTCCGATGAGATGTTCAACACCCCGGCCACGCCGCCGCCCCCGACCGTCACGAAACTCTCACCGAAACGGGGCTCCACGACGGGTGGCACGTCGGTGACGATCACCGGCACGAACCTCGCCGGAGCCACCGAAGTCAAGTTCGGTGCGAACAAAGGGACGGGCGTGATGGTCAACTCTCCCACCTCGATCACCGTCACCTCGCCGGCGGGGATGGGAACCGTGCACGTCACCGTGACAACGCCCAGCGGCACCAGCCCGGTGAGCGGCAAAGCAGCGACGAAAACGAGATTCAGGTACGTGAAAATGAGAATGTAGAGGCCGCCCGCCTTCGGCTCGGATGCGCGAGGCGAAGGCCTCCGGGGGCTCCGGTCGAAACGAGCAGGGGGAGGAGACATGGCCTTGTTGAGGCTTGCCGGGCGGCAGTTTGCCCTCGAGGCGGGTTTGCGCCGTTCCCACACGCTGTCGCGGTGGGGGATTCTCGCCGCGGCGCTGCTGGCCGGTGCCGGCGCGTTTGCCGTCACCCGCGGCCGATGGACCTCGCCGGGACAAACGGGGCGCGCTTCGGCCACGGCCCAGGGCTGGGCACAGCTGCCGGTCGCCCTGCAGCCGCTCGCCTCGGCGAACGCCGGCGCGAGCGACCGGGCCTACGCGGTCCGCACGGGTGCGGGGGCGCTGTCGGCGTCCAACCCCGCGCAGGGCCTGAAGGAGAGCTTCTCCTCTTCCGGGGTCCAGGTGTCCGGCGAGGGGTCGCACCTTGGCCTGGAGCTGGGTGCGATCGGGCTCGGCTCGGTGCTCACTGCGGTGGGACCCGCGCAACCTCACGCGAGCGCCAACCGCGTGAGCTACCAGCGCCCGCTGGTGGACGAGTGGTACGCGAACGGACCCCTCGGTCTCGAGCAGGGCTTCACCGTGCCCCGCTCGCCGGCCTCCGCTGCGACCGGCCCGCTTACGCTCGCACTGAACGTGTCGGGCGACGTGCACCCGCAACTCAGCCGGGACGGCCTCAGCCTCGTTCTCAATCGCGCCGGCGGGCCCGCGCTGCGCTACGCGGGCCTGTCCGCGACCGACGCGACGGGTCGCCCGCTGCACGCCTGGCTTTCCTTGCAGCCCGGCCGGATCGTGATCCACGCCCAGACCGCCGGCGCGCGCTATCCGATCCACGTCGACCCGTTCGTGAACTTCGCGCCGTTGGGCGCCGGCGGAGAGACCGCCCACGGCTCCTTTGGAGGGAGCGCGGCGATCTCGGCCGACGGGAACACGGCGATCTTGGGCGGACTGAACGACAGCGAATCCAAGGGCGCCGTCTGGGTGTACACGCGCACCGGCCGCAGCTGGGCCCAGCAGGGGAGCAAGCTGGCGGGCACCGGGGCGACCGCGGGGAGCACGTTCGGCGCCTCCGTCGCGCTCTCGGCAGATGGCAACACGGCGCTCGTCGGCGGGTGGGGCGACAACAAAGACACGGGCGCGGCGTGGGTGTTCACGCGCTCGGGCGGGAAATGGACCCAGCAGGGCGAAAAGCTGACGGGGTCCGGCGAGAGCGGCGAAGGCCTGTTTGGGTTGAGCGTCGCGCTTTCCTCCGACGGGAACACGGCGCTGATCGGCGGCCCAGCGGATCACAAAGAACTCGGCGCCGCGTGGACTTTCACGCGCTCGGGCGAAGCTTGGAGCGAGCAGGGAAAGAAGCTGACCGGCACCGGCGCCAAAGGCGAAGCACATTTTGGCGTGCGGGTCGCGCTCTCCGGAGACGGCAACGAGGCGCTCATCGGCGGCCCCGGGAACAACACGCTGGTCGGCTCAGCGTGGGTGTTCGCACGTGCCCTGGGAAACTGGGCACAGCAGGGAGGACCGCTCAGCGGCTCGGGTGAGGCCGGCGAAGGTGGCTTCGGCGCGAGCGTGGCGCTGTCGAGCGACGGGGCGACCGCACTTGTGGGCGGCGGGGCCGACAACGGGGATGTGGGTGCCGCATGGGTCTTCACGAAGGGCGAAGGAAAATGGGCCCAACAGGGTTCCAAGCTCACGGGCGGCGGAGAGATTGGGGGTGCAGTCTTTGGCGACAGCGTCGCGCTGTCCGCCGACGGCGACAAAGCCCTCATCGGCGGCTCCCTGGACGAATCCGCGGAAGGCGCCGCCTGGGCCTTCGCCCGAGCCGAAGGCCAGTGGTCGGAAGTGGCGAAGATGACCGACGAATTCGAAACCGAGGAAGGCGAGTTCGGTGAAGCGGTGGCGCTCAGCGGGAACGGCTCGATTGCGCTCATCTCCGGCGGCCACGGCAACTTCCTGGAGGGCGAGGCGCGGACCTTCTTCGACCTCGAGCCTCCGACCGTGACGACGGAAGAACCCGCGGAAGTCACGACCAGCGCCGCGATCCTGAAGGGCACCGTCAACCCCCACTACGAAGAAGTCACCGAATGCGTGCTGGAATACGGCACCACCACGGCGTACGGGTCATCCGTTCCCTGCTCGCCGGCGAAACCCGGGGGCGAAAACGGGGAACCGGTGCCGGTGTCTGCCTCCGTCGAAGGGCTGACGCCGAACACGACCTACCACTTCCGCGTCACCGCCGGGCAGTTCCAGGGAACGAGCCACAGCGCCGACCGCACGTTCTCCACGCTGCAGGTGATCGCGACCGGGGAAAGCAAAGCCCCGGCGGAACCGGCGGAAGCCGTCAGCGGCGGGCTGTCGGTGAAGGCGACCGGCGGGACCGGCGAAGTCAGCATCGGTCGGTACGGGGCGTCGATCGGAGGGCCGGCATTGGCGCGAGCCAAAGGCGCCTACTTCCAGGTCTTCAAGCACGAAGAATCGACCTTCACCGAGATCGAATACAAGGACTGCGAACTGGGCGGCGCGAAGACGATCTGGTGGTATGACGCCGCCGCGGGGTGGAAGCCGATCCGCGAACCGACAGCCGTCTATTCGGAAGCCGAAAAATGCGTCAAGGTGACCGCGACGGAAGCGACCACGCCGAGCATCGCGCAGCTGTCGGACCCGCGCCACGTCGGCGGCCCGGCGGCGGGCGAGCAGTTCGGCAAATGCGTCGCCTTCAAGCACGGCCTCTACAGCGACGGCGGCTGTACGACGGAAGACCTCAAGAACGGCCTGCCGAAGGGCAAGTTCGAATTCATCACCCTCCCCTCGCGCTGCTATCCGCTCAAGCACGGCCGCTACGCCGACACCGCCTGCACCGGACTGGACGAAAAGAAGGGGGTGCCGAAGGGCAAGTACGAAGCCCCCGCCTACGGCGCCACGAGCACAGGCGGAACGGCGGTCCTCAGCGCTCAGTCCTCACCCGCGATCGAATGCAAAGCCAGCACCGCCACCAGCGAACTGCTCGCGCCGAACCTCTACGAACAGGCGATGACCTTCAGCGAATGCCTGCGCGAAGGCGTCAAATGCTCGAGCCCCAACGCCGCCGCCGGCACGATCGTGAGCGAACCGCTCGAAAGCTACACCTACGAAGAAGGCTCGGGTGCGTATGCGAGCGTGCTCGCGGGCAGGCAGGGGGCGATGATGCGCTTCAGCTGCTCATCCGCCGGCTTCGTTCTCAGCGGCGTCGCCGCGGGCTCGTTCAAAGCCACCTTCAACACCACCATCAGCTCGACCGAAGCGGTCTTCGGGGAAGGCGTGGGGTTCCAGGAACTGGAACTCGAAGAAACGAAAACGGCGACCCGCCACGCCGCCACGCTGACCACGAAAGTGATCGCCAAACCGAATCAGCCGACCGAGATCAGGCTCAAAGGCGGCTAGCGCGGCCGGCGCCCGCGCGTCGGGCGCACCGAGGGGGCCGTCGCGGTGGACGGGCCGGGTTCCTCGGCCCGCCTAGCCCGAGGCCAGCGGCGCGGTGCTCGGATCGGCCGGGGGGACCTCGTCGGGCAGGTCGGCCGGGGGCAGCGCCTGCCACGGGAAGCCGCCACGGCGGTGTCGCAGGGCATAGAAGAGTGCACCGGTGGCGTTCATCCAGTGCCAGGCCGCTTTGGTCACGAGCGACATCTCGGGGATCCAGAAGCGGTCGAGGATCTCATCGGCGGGAGCCGGCGCTGCGGTGAGGTCAATGTCGGCGGCGACGTGGCCCTCGCCCTGCTCGAGCGTCAGGCGGGCGAGGATCGAGCCGTCGCGGTCGCAGATCTGCGACTCGCCGATCATCACCGTCGACCACGGGACCCCGGGCATGAGCGGCGTTTCGCCGGTGATCGGCCCGACGTGCGAGGCGTGCGCCACGGGCACCCCCGTCAGGCGGGCCACCTGTCCCGGCAGGGCCGCGGCCTGCTCCCGCCAGCGCGCGTGCTCGGTCTGATTCAGCCGCCCCGCCGGTCCCGGCCAGTCGGTCGGCACGGAGGGCCAGCACATGCCTCCGATGACGACCCGGGCTGCGGCGTTCCTGACCCTCGCGCTGGTGCGGTAGCGCGCCCACTCCCAACCCGACATCAGGCCCACCGTGCACCCCAGCGCCCGGCTGCGGACCGTGCCGGGGTCGTCGCCGCCGCGGTAGAAGTACTGCTCCCAGGCCGTCGGGATGTCCTTGTCGTGCAGGTGCAGGGATCCGTCGGGCTCCGCGAGCACATAGGTCCCGTACGTGTGCCGGCCCCGGACCGCCACGAAGCCGCCCGCCAGCACGCAGTCGAGCTCGCGCGCCAGGCGGGCGAGCAGGTGCAGGGGTTGGCCATCGATCGGCCCCGGCGTGGACCGCAGCAGCTTGGCGTACACGTTCGGGCTGGCCATCGCCTCGGGCAGCACGATCACCTCGGCGCCGTGCTCGCGGTGGGCGTCCCGGACGAGGTCCTCGACCCGCGCCAGGTTCGCCTGAATCTGCCCGAGCGCGAGCGCGGGTTGGACGACCGCGACGCGGGTCATGCGGACACCGAGGCTCGGGTCATGGCGGCTGTTGGCACCCGGGTCATACCGCGATCGTCTCACGCGCGGGTTCGGAGAAGGGCGCCGCCGGGGGTGGGCTGGGCCAATCCACGCCCGGATGCTCGGATCCGCGCACCAGCGTTGTGGAGCGAAAACGTCTCGAGCGCAGCTCCGCTCGGATCCGAAGCTCGGTCGCGAGGTCTGTGAGACCGTTGCGTAGCTCCTCGGCCCGTCGCCCTTGAGCGGTGGCGAGGGTGCGCGCGAAGTTGCGCCCCAGCCTCGGCAGCGTCGCGATCTCTTGGAGCGTTCGAGCACGCCCGAACAGGTCCGTGATGTCGGGCTCTTCGTTGCGCCCCGCTTCGCGGACCAGCTCGCGCAGGACGAGCGGCTGACGGCGAACGATGGTGTCGGTGTTGGCGAAGTGATAGGCCGGCAGGCACTCGAGATCGCGCTCGAACTCCCATACGCGCGTCGCCCGGTCGATTGCGCCCGGGTCGTCGAGGTGGGCCACCAGCGCCTCCCCGAGGGTGCGACCAGCGAACATCGCGTCGCGCATCCCCTGTCCGGTGACGGGATCCTTGAAGTGGCCCGCGTCGCCCGCGAGCACCCAGCCGGGACCCGAGGAGGCGCGGAAGAAGGCGGGTGTATCGGCGGTCGAGCGCAGCTTGCCGAGATCCGCCGCCCCGGCCGTTCGGCGACTCAGATCCGGATGCTGCTCGAGCTTCGCCCGCCAGTAGGCCTCGGGGTCCGCCCGCGCTTGGCTGACCTCGCGGCGGTCTCCCATGAACAGGATCAACAGACGGCCTTCGGGAGTGGTGGGGAAGGCGAACGCCATCGAGTCGCCCTCTCGCCACTGGATGTACGTCGCCGCGTCCTCGCTGCCCGCGAGCGGGTCGTCCATGTAGCGGAACACGAGGCCCCGCCCGTTGCGCGAGCTGCGGTATGGCCGCCACGCTCCCACCAGAGCCGAGACGGTCGAGCGGCGCCCGTCCGCGCCGACGACGAGCTCGCAGGCGACCTCGTGTGCTTCGCCCTCGACGTCCCGGTAGCGCACGCCGCAGACCCGGCCGCCGCGCCACTCCAGGCCCTCAACCGAACACCGCTCACGGACCTCGGCCCCCTGTTCGCGCACGCTCGCAACGAGCTCCCCGTCGAGCAGGTCCCGCGGCACGCAGACGCCGTAGCCGATCCCGCGATCCGGGCGAACGCGCTCGCGGCAGATCGCGCCGTCGACTGCGACGAGGACGTGGCGCACGCGCGTCGGACGAAGGGCGAGGACCCGTCCCAGTGCTCCCATCGCCGCCAGCTCGGCTGTCCCCGCGGGGAGCAGGACGTGGGTCGAAAGCTGATCGGAGGGGAACGCCATCCGGTCGAGCACCAGCACCCGCCTGCCGGCGCGCAGCAGGGGGACAGCCGTTGCACATCCCGCCAAGCGCGCTCCCACGACCACCACGTCGAACCGCTCCACAGAGACGGACTCTACGACCAGTCGTGCGCCGTCGCGAGCGCGACACCCCCAGCGCGAGCGCGTTTAGAACGCGTGCGTTCCGGGGTATTGGTCGGTCGCTCCCGCGCGCGCCCCGCCGCGGTTTCCCCCGTACCTGGAGAATGGATATGTCAAGGCAACTCCGGCTGCTGTCCGCTGCAGCCTGCGCGACCCTCACCACCCTGCTCGTGACCTGCACCGGCGCCCTCGCCCTCAGCGGCGCCGCACCCGTGCTCGGCCAAGGCTCCACGTCACTGGGGCCCGCTCAGGGCGAACGATCGGTCGTGCTCACGCTGACCCCCCGCCGCGGCGCCGCGTTGCGCGCGCTGGCCGCCGGCAATACCGCAGGGCGCCTCAGCGGTGAAAAGTTCCTGAGCACGTACGCGCCGACGGCGGCCACCGTCAGCGCCGTCTCCAAGTGGGCCGCAAAGAGCGGGCTGAGCGTCTCCTCCGTGTCGCCCGACCGCCTGCTGGTGAGGCTCAGCGGGCCGGCCTCGGCGCTCGGGGCGGCGCTCGGGACGAGCTTTGAGCGCTATCGCGCGTCGGCGGGCAGCGAATACGTCGCGGCCGCCACAACAGCCTCCCTGCCGGCCTCGATCGCGAGTGACGTGACTGCGGTCACCGGCCTGTCCGGGCTCGAGCGCGTCCAGGGCTCGCTCGCCCGGCCGTCGGCGACGGAAGCGCCTGGCGGGATCGAATACCCGAGCAGCTACGACCCCCAACAGCTCTGGTCCCTCTACCACGCGCCGAGCGCCCAGGCGGGCGCCGGCCAGCAGGTGTCGGTGATCACCGCAGGGAACATCTCCGGCGTGGAATCGGATCTGCGCAGCTTCGAGCACTCCTTCGGTCTGCCCGAAGTGCCGTGGCGGCAGATCACCGTGGGCGCGCCCGGCACCGAAACCGAAGGTGACGACGAGTGGGACCTCGACACCCAGTACTCGACCGGCATGGCGCCGGACGTGAGCCAGCTCAACGTGTACGTCGGCAGCTCGATGGAAGACAGCTCGATCGTCGAAACGATCGACCGCTGGGTCACCGAAGGCGCCAGCTCCCAGGCCAGCTTCTCCGCGGGCGAGTGCGAGCTGCTGGCCGACGCGGCCGGGTTCACCAGCTCCCTGGACACCGTCCTCGCCGAGGCCGCCGCAGAGGGCAAGACGCTGTTCGCCTCTGCCGGTGACACGGGCTCGCAGTGCCCCGTGCTGATCGGCGAGAACGGCCTGCCGTTGGGCATCCCGGGTGCCAACTACCCGGCCTCCAGCCCCGACGCGATCGGCGTCGGCGGAACCAGCGTGCTCGGCGGCGAAGACGAAATCGGCTGGTACTCGGGCGGCGGCGGGACGAGCGTCGTCGAGTCGGCGCCGGCCTGGCAGGCGTCTGCCGGTGGCAGCTACCTCGGCACCATGCGCGGCGTGCCCGACGTGGCGTTCGACGCGGACCCCAACAGCGGTGTGGTCGTGGTGATCGCCGGCAAACAGGAAACGATCGGCGGCACCAGCGTCGGCGCACCGGCGTGGCAGGGCGTGTGGGCGCGTGTCGAGGGCGGCAACGCGGGCGCGATCCCCTTCGCCGGACCGGTCATCTACGGCGAGCCCGAAGGCGCGTTCAAAGACATCATCATCGGCGACAACTCGATCTACCCGTGCACGCCCGGCTGGGACTACGTCACCGGTAGGGGCACGCCCCAGATCGAAGCCCTGATCTCCGGCGCATAGACCGATCCTCGGTCGCGCGGGTCCTGGCCTCGGCCGCCGCGCGACCCTATGATCGCGCCCGTGCTGCTGTACGACTCGCGGGTCTCGGGCAACTGCTACAAGGTCAGGCTGCTGCTCGCCCATCTCGGCGCCGACTACGAGCGCCGCGAGGTGGACGTCGTCGACCGCTCCGGCCGGCTCGAGCTGCTGGGAGACCTCAACCCGGGCCTGCGGGTGCCCACGCTCGTGCTCGACGACGGCCGTTCGCTGGGGGAGTCCAACGCGATCCTGTGGTACCTGGCACGGGGCACCCGCTACCTGCCCCAGGATCCGTTCGAGCTGGCGAAGGTGCTGCAGTGGATGTTCTTCGAGCAGTACAGCCACGAGCCCAACATCGCGGTCGTCAGGTTCTGGGTCGCGATCGCCCAGGCGCCCCCGACGGAGGCCGAGGTGGACGCCCGGCGCACGGCCGGCTATCGCGCGCTCGATGCGATGGAGCGCGAGCTCGCCGTGCGCGAGTTCCTGGTCTCGGACCGCTACACGATCGCCGACATCGCGCTGTATGCCTACACGCACATCGCGGGCGAGGGCGGGTTCGATCTCGCCGGCTACCCGGCGATCCTGGACTGGCTCGAGCGTGTGGACGCCGAGCCGGGCCACGTCTCGATGAACGCGTGAGCGCCCCGCGTGGCTGCGGGTGCGATCGGTGCCCGACGGCTCCGTCAGTCTCCGGGCAGAGGCACCTTGCGCCCGCTGGCGTCGGTGCTTTCCCTGACGACCCAGCGCCGCTCGAGGATGTCCCGCCGGTATTCGCCGTCGGGTCCGATCCAGCGGCGGACGCATTCCTCATCGCCAGGGTTGGTGACCACGAACGAGCCGTCGTCCGTGCTCACTTCGACCCCCGTCTTGAGGGCCAGGGTCAACATCCGCACCAGCTCGTTCGTCACCTGCGAGGCGTCGGTGTCCTCAAACTCGATAGCCATCTTCATGGGTCCTATTTCGGCAGCGATCGCGAGAGCCTTGAGAACTCGGATTGCACGCGTACAACCCTCTGCAACGGCCGATCCGCCCCGACGCGGGAGTGGCGACGGCGCCCGCGCCGGAAAACTCGCGCGCGGCGGCCGCTCGCCGGCGGGCGCAATGCTGCGATTATCGCCCCGGTCCCGAGTTCAGCGAGCATTGGAGGTCCGCATCGTGAGTACCGACACCAGCAGCGCCCGCACGGCGGTCATAACGGGAGCCTCGTCGGGCATCGGTGCGGCCACGGCCCGGGCCCTGACCGCGGACGGTCACCGTGTCGCCCTGCTCGCGCGCCGGGTGCAGCGCATCGAGGCTCTTGCCGAGGAGCTCGGCGCGGGCGCCGTGGCGATCGAGGCCGACGTCACCGACCGCGACTCGCTATTGGCCGCCGCAGAGCGCGTGCAGGGTGAGCTCGGGGGCGCCGACATCCTCGTCAACAACGCGGGTGTGATGCTGCTCGCGCCGTTCTCCTCTGCCCAGCGGGCCGAGATGCAGCAGATGCTCGAAGTCAACCTCCAGGGTGCGATCACCGCCACCGAGGTGTTCCTCGACCAGCTCCGCGACGGGGGCGGAGATCTGGTGAACATCTCCTCCGTGGCGGGGCGCACCGCGCGGGCCGGGAACGCCGTCTACGCCGCCACCAAGTGGGGCATGAACGGGTGGTCGGAGGGGCTGCGCCAGGAGCTGGTGCCCGACGTCCGCGTGATCGTGATCGAGCCGGGGGCCGTGGCCACCGAGCTGACCGACCACATCACCGACCAGGAGACCAAGCGCCTCACCAAGGAGTTCGTCGAGGGACTCGCGATCAGCGCCGAGGACATCGCCGAGGTGATCGCCTTCGCCGTCTCCCGCCCCAGGAGGATGACGCTGAACGAGATCCTCGTGCGGCCCACCGCCCAGCGCGCGTAGCAGGTGAACGCAGACGCTGCGGCCGGCGCGGAGGCGATCCGGGCGCTCGCGAGCGAGCGGTTCGGATTCTCGCGGCTGCGTCCCGGGCAGCTGAAAGCGGTCGAATCGATACTGGCCGGGCGCGACGTGCTCGCCGTGCTGCCCACCGGGGCGGGCAAGTCCGCGATCTATGAGCTCGCCGGCCTGCTCACCTCTGGTCCGACCGTGATCGTCACCCCACTGATCGCGCTCGAGAACGACCAGCAGGCGCACCTCGCGGCCGCCGGTCTGCCCACCACGGTCCTGAACTCGAGCCTCTCGAGGAAGGCGTGGTCGGCGGCGCTCGAGGCCGCCCGGCGTCCCGACGCATTCGTGTTCGTATCCCCGAGGAGCTCGTCAACGTCGAGGTCGCCGGAGCTCTTCGGGGCGCCCGGCCAGGGCTGTTCGTCGTCGACGAGGCGCACCTCGTCAGCCAGTGGGGTCAGGACTTCCGCCCCGATTACCTGCGGCTCGGCGCCCAGGCCGACGCGCTGGGCGAGCCGGTGCGTCTGGCGCTGACCGCGACCGCCTCACCGCCGGTCAGGGCCGAGATCTCACGGCGCCTGGGGTTGCGCGAACCAGACGTGGTCGTGGGGGACTTCGATCGCCCGCGCATCGAGCTGTCGGTGCGTCGCCTCGCCACCGCCTCCGAGAAGCGCCGGGAGCTGCGAGCGTCCGCCGCGGAGCTCGCCGGACCGGGGATCGTGTACGCGGCCACGCGCGCCGGCGCCGGGCAGGCGCGGGACATCCTGCTCGCGGCCGGACACGGCGCCACCCTCTACCACGCAGGGCTCTCCGCGTCGGAGCGCAGTGCGGCGATGGAGGCGTTCCTCGAGGGCTCGTCACGGATCGTGTGTGCCACGGTCGCGTTCGGGATGGGCATCGACAAGCCGGACGTGCGCTGGGTCCTGCACGCCGACATTCCGAGCTCGCTGGATGCCTACTACCAGGAGTTCGGCCGCGCTGGGCGCGACGGGGAGCCGGCCTGGGCCCGGCTGCTGTACCGCCCCACCGACCTCGCCCAGGCCCGCCATCTGACGGCCCGGCCCGTCCCCGAGAAGACGCTCGCGGCCCTCGCCCGCCGGCTCGAGCGCGCGACGGGTGAGACGGACCCCTCCGTGCTCCCGCACGCGCTGGGGTTGAGTTCGCGCTCGGTGACCCTCGCGCTCGAGCGCCTGACCGATCTGGGAGCCGTTCGCGCAGCCGCGGACGGGAGCCTGCGCTGGAGCGGGGCGCAGACCGTCGCCGAGGTCATCGCCGCCTCGCGTGAGGAGAACAAGCGCGGCCAGGAGGTCGAGCGCTCGCGCCTGGAGATGATGCGCCGCTATGCCGAGACGACGGGCTGCCGGCGCTCGTTCCTGCTGACCTACTTCGGTCAGGACTATCCGGGGCCGTGCGGGGCGTGCGACAACGACCTTCGGCGCCCGCCGTCGCCGCCGGCCGCAGAACCGTTCGGGCTCGGTGAACGGGTCACGAGCGAGCGCTGGGGGGAGGGGACGGTGCAGCGTTACGACGGCGACCAGCTCACCGTCCTGTTCGACGACCACGGCTACCGCGACCTGCTGGTCGGGCTCGTGCTCGAGCGGGAACTGCTGCGTCCGGTCCGCTAGCTTCTGATGGCTGATGGCACCCATCTCGCGTGGGTTCTCGGGTCGCAGGCGCGCGGGCGCCGATCCCTCACGCCTGCCCCCGGGCCAGTACCTCACGCCCGACTTCCCCGTCCTCTCGGCGGGACCCACCCCACACACGCCGCTGGAGCAGTGGAGCTTCACGATCGAGGGCGAGTTGCAGCAGCCCGCGTCCTGGACCTGGCAGGAGTTCCTGTCGCTGCCGTCAGAGCTCGTGACGAAGGACATCCACTGCGTGACCAAGTGGTCCAAGTTCGACACCCGCTGGCGCGGCGTGTCGCTGGACACCCTGCTGGCTTCCGTGCAGAGCACAGCCCGCTACCTGACGGCCTGGTGCGACGGGGGCTACACCACGAACCTGGCCGTCGAGGACGTCACCGGCGGCAGGGCTTGGGTCGCCTACGAATACGAGGACGAGCCGCTCGAGCCCGAGCACGGGGGACCCGCACGCCTGCTGGTGCCCCACCTGTACTTCTGGAAGAGCGCCAAGTGGCTCCGGGGGCTGCGGCTCACGCTGCAGGACGAGCCCGGGTTCTGGGAGACCTACGGCTACCACGACCACGGCGATCCATGGCTCGAGCAGCGCTACCAGGGAGACTGAGCTGGCAGCTGGGGACGGTGGTGGACATCGTCCGTGAGACCGAGCGGGTGCGCAGCATCGAGCTGCAGATGCCCGACTGGCCGGGCCACCTCGCAGGCCAGCACGTGGACGTGCGCCTCACCGCCGAGGACGGCTACCAGGCTCAGCGCAGCTACTCGATCGCGTCGGCCCCCGAGGATGCCCACCTGATGCTCACGGTCGAGCGCCTCGACGACGGCGAGGTCTCCGGCTACCTCGTGGACGAGCTCCGGGTGGGAGACGAACTCGAGCTGCGGGGGCCGATCGGCGGGTACTTCGTGTGGCAGGCGACGGCTCCCGGCCCGCTGCTGCTGCTGGCGGGGGGCTCGGGGATCGTTCCCTTCCACGCGATGCTTCGTCACCGCGCCGCGGCCAACAGCGACGCCCCCGTGCGGCTGCTGTACTCGGCGCGCTCGCAGGAGGAACTCATCTACTCCGGGGAGCTGATGCAGCTGGCCGAACAGGAGGGCGTGGACATCCGTTACACGCTCACGCGTCGCTCGCCGCCGGGGTGGGCGGGCTACACCGGCCGCATAGATCGGCGGCTGGTCGCCGAGCTCTCGTGGCCCGTGAGCGACAAACCGCTGAACCTGGTCTGCGGTCCCAACGGCTTCGTCGAGACGGCTGCGGACGTGCTGGCCGCGATCGGCCACACGCAGGATCGGGTCCGCACCGAGCGGTTCGGGCCGACCTAGCCGCCCGACAGCCGCACCGAGCCCCCCGCGCCGCATCCATTCCAGCCCGCCCGCAGCTGGGCGCGGCTCGGAGGATCGTCGCTCAGCAGCTGCGGCACGCTCACCGCGCGCAGGTGCCGGCGCTGCAGGGCGGCGAAGATCGCAAGCATCGCCCGGATCGTCTGGCCGTGGTTCTCGTGCATCAGGATGATCGCCCCCGGCTTCAACCCCGCGATCACGTTGCGGGCGATCTTCGCGTAGTTGGCGCCGAGCGAGTCTTCGCTGTCCACCGTCCACAGGATCTCGAGCAGCCCGTGGCGCCTGGCGATCCGATCTACGGCTGCGTCGTGGGCCCCGTAGGGAGGTCGGAAGAGGAACACGGGCCCGCCCGAGGCCCGCTCGAGTGCTCTCTGGGTGCGCACGATCTGCGCTTCGGCGGCGGCCTTCGGGAGCGCCGTGAGCAGTGGATGGGTGAACGTGTGGTCTCCCACCGCGCCGATCCCCCGCTCCGCGCGCACGGCCCCGGGGACGAGCGGGATGTTCCTGCCGACGACGAAGAACGTCGCCCGCAGGTGGTGCTTGCGCAGCTTCGCGAGCATCAGGCGCGTGTACGGCCCCGGCCCGTCGTCGAACGTGAGCGCCACCTCGTCTCCCCGGCGACCCGCGCAGTAGACCGGCCTGCCGCTGGCGATCAGCCGGCCCACCTCGGCCGGCGGCCCACTCGCGCTCACCGCCGGCCGCCGGCTCGCACCCACCGCCGGCGATGGGACGGATGCCGTTGTCGTCCGCGGCCGCCGGGCAGGTGCGAGCGCCCGTATGTGTGACGGCCGTCGCCCCACCGAGCCGCCCTCGAGCACCGCCAGACATATCCCCACCACGGCGAGCCCCAGCACGGCGAGGAGCACCCATCGGTGCCTGCGTACCGCACGCCGGCGCTGCTCGGCGACGTGCGAGGGTCCCCTTCGGGGTCGGCCGCGCCGGTCTGCTCGCACCGCCCAGGCACGCTAGCGAACCGCGCCTGTGCTAGCTTCCGGCCGCTCCTCGGCGCGACTGCGAGCAGCTGGGAGCGCCGGGTACTCGGCACAAAGGCAACGGATTTGCAGGCTCACGGAAGGATGGCCAGCAACGGACCCGGGAGGGCGCCCCGGCGGAGCGCCCGTCGGCGCGTGCGGCCGCCCCAGCGACCGGCTGCTCGCCGCTGCGGTGCTGCTGATGGGCGCCATGATGGCCGGCGGGGGGGAGGGCGTTGCGAGCGGTGCAACCACGCCGCCCTCGGGTGCGGCCGCGCCGTGTGTGTTCTGGGGTGAAGCACATACCTGTCAGAGCACCGATCCCACCGTGACCCTGGAAGTGATCAACCAGCACGAAACCTCGCAGTGCGAGTTCCACGAAAGCTGGACCTGGGGCGACGGGGGTCCCGGCGGCGAAGCGACGCTGAGGGGCAGCATCGAAGGCAGCACCCAGCTGCTGGAAACTCATACCTACGCCCGGCCAGGCACCTACAGGATCAGCGTCACCGGCAACGTCGTCGCCGAAGAACCGGGCCTGGATTTCACCTGCGAAGCGCCTCCGGTCGAATACGCCTTCACGCTGCTGCCCGGCTCGCCGGGGTCGGGCGTGCTGGGCGCGAAGGAAGCCAAGGAAGCCTCTGCGCCGCCGGTCGTGAGCGGCTTCGCCCAGAGCCACGCCTCCTGGCGCGCCGGCGCCGCGCTCGCCCGGCTCGCCGCTTCCGGCGGGCATCCGGGGAGCCCGGTGGGAACGATCTTCTCCTTCGACCTCAACCAGAAGGCGGCCGTCAAGCTGTCGTTCGCGCGCGAAACGCAGGGCCGCCGGGTCGGCGGTCGCTGCGCTCCTGCCAGCCGCAGCAACCGGGCGCGCCCGCACTGCCGCCTGTCGAGGGCCGTCGGGTCGCTCTCCTTCACCGCCCATCCGGGCCGCAACCGGGCCTACTTCGACGGGCGCATCTCGCTCTCCCAGGCGCTCGTGCCGGCGGGCTACGGTCTCACCCTGACGGCCACGAACGGCGCCGGGCAGCACTCCGCGCCCCGCTCGCTGCACTTCACGATCCTCAGGTAGGACTGGGCCCCGCCGCCGCGGGGTAGTGTTGTCCCCCGGAACGCAGGACATCGAGTCATGAACGGGATCCGCGGCGCTGCTGTTGTCGGGCTGATGGCCGGATTGGCCCTCCGGCCGTTGCTACGCCGGGTCCTGATGGCCCGCCTGGGCCGTGACGTGGGGCGCATCAACGAGGGCGACTATCGCCCGTTCCTCGACGCCTACGCCGACGATGCGGTCCTGCACTTCAACGACGGTCAGCACCGCTGGGCCGGCGATCACCGCGGCAAGCAGGCCATCGAGGGCTTCCTGCGCGACTTCGTGGCGGCCGGCCTGAAGGTCGAGCTGAAGGATCTCTGGCTCAGCGGGCCGCCCTGGAACATGACCGTGATCGGCCGCGTCGACGACGAGGCCAGAGCGCCCGACGGCGAGCTCCTCTACTCCAACCGCGTGGTGCTCGTGCTGCGGACGCGCTGGGGCAAGATCGTCCGCCACGACGACTTCTACGAGGACACCTCGCAGATGGCGGCCTTCGATGCCGCCCTGCGCGATCTCGGCATCGATCCGGTGGCCGAGACGGGGCAGCTGTGAACGGCGTGTTTCTGCTGTAGCCGGGGCCTCGACGCTCGGGTACACTGAGCCTCCCAAATACGGACGACGGGAGTGGGAGGGGTTTGATGCGAGGGGTCTTGGAGGCAGTTGGCGTGCGTGCAAACGGGCGCGTGTGGAGCAGGCGCAGCGCGAGCCCGCGCTTGATGCTGTTGGGTGCGGCGCTGCTGTCGCTGGCCCTCGGCCTCGCCGTCAGGGACCTCGCAGGTCCGGGCTCTGCCACCAGCCCGCCCGCGCCGGGCACGCAGGTGCTTCCGCACAGCGGTATGGCGACCCTTCCGACCGCGCTTCGCGGTCCGGTGTCCGCGGCCATGGGGGCCGACGACCCGAGCTATCACGTCACGACCGGCAGCGCCGGCGGCCTCACCGCCCGCACGCCCGCCACGCGTCTGAGCACCACCTTCGGAGCAGCCGGGGTCACGGTTGCCTCCGCCGGGCAGCACCTGTCCCTCGGACTGCGCGCGGTCGGCTTCGGCACCGCGCTGGCGCCGGTGGCGCCGGTGGCCCCGCGCGGGCAGGCCAACCGCGTCGTGTTCTCGCACTCCGGCCTCAGCGAGTGGTACCTGAACGGCCCGCTCGGACTCGAGCAGGGCTTCACGATCGCCCACGCCCCCGCCGGCACCCAGGGCGGACCGCTGACGCTCGCGCTGAACCTCTCGAGCAGCGCGCCCGCGAGGCTCGCGCCCGGCCACAAGGGCTTCACGGTAGGCGGTTCCGGGCCGGGCTCGATCGCTTACACCGGCCTCAGCGCCGTGGACGCGGCGGGACGCGCGCTGCCAAGTCGCCTGCAGATCAGCGGCGGCCAGCTGCTGATCAGCGTTGACGCCGGCGGAGCGAGCTACCCCGTGAAGGTCGACCCGTTCATCGAGCAGGCCGCCCTCACGGGCACCGGCGCGAGCGGCAACGCCCGCTTCGGCGCCAGCGTGGCCCTTTCGGCCGACGGCAACACCGCCCTCGTCGGGGGCTGGCGCGACAACACCGAAGAAGGCGCCGCCTGGGTCTTCACCCGCTCCGGCGAAACCTGGACCCAGCAGGGCGCGAAGCTGACCGGCTCCGGCGAGACCGGCCCCAAAGGGCGGTTCGGCGCCAGCGTGGCCCTCGCCGACGACGGCAACACCGCCCTGATCGGCGGCTATGGCGACACCGCCAGCGCGGGCGCCGCCTGGGTCTTCACCCGCTCCGGCGGGAGCTGGAGCCAACAGGGCGGGAAGCTCACCGGCTCCGGCGAGACCGGCGCCGGACGCTTCGGCATGAGCGTGGCGCTCTCCGACGACGGCAACACGGCCCTGATCGGTGCCAACCGCGACAACCTCGACGCCGGCGCCGCCTGGGTCTTCACCCGCTCCGTCGGGAGCTGGAGCCAGCAGGGAGAAAAGCTGACGGGCAGCGGTGAGGTCGGCGAAGGCGGCTTCGGCACCAGCGTCGGGCTCTCGGGCGAAGGCGACACGGCAGTTGTCGGCGCCCCCGCCGACAACAACGTCGGCGCGGCCTTCGTCTTCACCCTCTCCGGGGAAACCTGGAGTCAGCAGGGCTCGAAGCTGACCGGCAGCGGTGGCGTCAAATTCCCCGAATTCGGAATCAGCGTGGCGCTCTCCGACGACGGCAACACGGCCCTGGCCGGAGGCTCCAACGACAACGGGGGGGTCGGGGCGGCGTGGCCGTTCACCCGCTCCGGAGAAGTGTGGAGCCAGCAGGGCGCGAAGCTCCTGGCCTCCGACGAGGCCGGCGCCGGACGCTTCGGCGAAAGCCTCGCCCTTTCCAGCAACGGCAGCGCGGCCATCATCGGCGGCAGCGGCGACCACGGGGAAAGCGGAGCCATCTGGTCCTTCGCGCGCTCCGGCGGAAGCTGGGTGCAGGCGGGGGCGAAGGTGCTCGGCGGGGAAGGCACCGAAGAAGAAGTCGGGGACAGCGTCGCGGTCTCCGCGAGCGGCACCACCGTGCTGGCGGGAGCGCGCTTCGCGCATTCGGGCGCGGGTACGGCGTTCGTGTACCAGAGCGGTCCCCACGCGCCCACCGTCGTCACTGGCCTGCCGTCCTCGGTCGGCCCCACCTCGGCGGTCCTCGAAGGGACGGTCAACCCGAACGGCGAGGAAGTGACCGAATGCAAGTTCGAATACGGGACCACGCTCGCCTACGAAAACACCGTTCCCTGCGGTTCCGCGCCGGGAGCGGGAGAAGCGCCCGTTGAAGTGTCCGCGAGCGTGTCGGGGCTGACGACCGGCCAGCACTACCACTTCCGGATCTCTGCGACCAACATCTCGGGCCCGGCCCACGGCAGTGACCGCGAATTCACGCCGGAACTCGGCGTCGCGCCGACGGTCACGAAGCTCTCCGCCAAGAAGGGTCCCGCCTCTGGCGGCACCTCGGTGGTGATCACCGGCACGGGCTTTGGGGCGCCCTTCACGGTCGACTTCGGAACCGTCCAGGCCACCACGACGCACCTGAACTCGCCGACCTCGATCACGGTGCTGGCGCCGCCGAACACCTCGGGCACCGTCCCCGTGACGGTCACCACGTTCACCGGGGGCACGAGCGCGGCGAACCCGAAGGCCCAGTTCAAGTACGAAAACCCCAAGGTCACGAGCGTCAGCCCGGCCCATGGCCCGCTCGCCGGCGGCACCTCGGTGACCGTCACCGGCAGCGGCTTCGCGCTCGGCAGCGGTACGACGCTGCTGTTCAAGAAGACGCCGGGGACGGCGGTGAGCTGCTCCTCGACCAGCGTATGCACGGTCACCTCGCCCGCGGCCACGAAGCTCGGCGCCGTCGATGTGGTCGCCGCGGTCGGCAAAGCCAAGAGCAAGAAGGCGCGCCCCGCGGACGAATACAAGTACGAATGAGCTAGCCCGGACAGGTCCCCTCGGGCGATTCCGGGGGGCCCGCGGCCGACGTCGGACGGGGTGCCTGCCACCGCCGAGCACGGCGCCGTCGATGGTGCTAGCTTCAGCCGGGCGTTCGGACCCTCGCGCCAGGGGAACGGCACGGGGGGATGATCTGAGGTGCCGCTGCGGAGCAGAGGCACCGACCGAGACCGCTGTAGCGGTCGCCCAACCGAGATAGCCAGCTGGAGGAACCATGGTGCGTGTTATGGAAAGACGCAATCTTCTGGCAGTACTCGCGGTCTTCGCCCTCAGCCTGTTCCTGATGAGCGGGACCGTTTCTGCCCACACCACCCGCCACAAGCGGGCCGCGACGCCCACCGAGCGGACCCGTCGGAACGCCCTCGCCGGAAACGTGCGTGATCCACACCCTGCCCGCGTCCTTCATGGATCAGGGCGAGTTCGGCACCTCTTCGAGCGTCGCCGATGTCATCGAAGTCGAGTGCGAACCCGTGTACGCGGAGAAGATGGTCAGGATCAGCGCCAACGAGCTCTACAGCCGCTGTGACGACAAGCTCTACTGGACGATTCCGACAAAACCGTTCGACCTGCTGACCACGAAAAGCGGACCGAGCTTCTCGGTCGAACTCGACAACGACGGCAACGCCACGGCGGTCGTGCTCGGCGGACCATCGTGTGCGGCCGGGGAAAGCCTCGTATCCGCGCACCTCGAAGTCGCCCCGTTCACGACCGTGACGACCGGCTTTACGGTCCTGCCGCCGAGGGTCACGGAAACCGCCGTGCGGGCGACCCCGGAAAGCAAGGTCGAGGGCGAGGAGTACAGCGACGTCGCCACGATCGTGCAGGTCGAGTTCCCGCCCGTGTTCGCCGAGGAACCCGTCAACATCAACGCCGCGCAGCTGTACGCGCGCTGCAAAGAAGACTACCGTCTGGACTGGATCGTGATGGGCCCCGACGGGCCGAAGGCGCTCGCGTCACACGCCGAAGAAGCGAGCCTGTCGCTCGACAACGACGGCAACGCCTTTGCGGTGCTGTTCGGCAACTACTCGTGCGCTTCGGGCACGAGCATGATCGAAGCCAGCCTCGAAAACGCGCCCTACACCACCGTGACGACCGACTTCACGGTGGAAGCGCCGAGGCCGACGTTCCCCGAAGCCCCGCCGGAAGACTGAAGATCAGCCGTCAGAGGCCCCGGAGGCGACTCCGGGGCCTCTTCCGTCTCAGAGGCCCGGGGAAACCCCGGGCCTCTGACGTCTCGGGCGCCGCGCCGTCGCTCGGAGGATGCTCCCGGGCGGGTCCGTCCGTATCGGGTCATGCGTTTGGGGTGACCCCCGAAGTCCGCTCCAGGCACTATCCTCGCCGCGGACCGCCACTCGGCGGGCTCACACACCAAGGAGGCAGACCCCGTGCTCGCAACCAGCTATCCGTTACTCGAAGTCTTCTGGACGATGTTGATCTTCTTCGCGTTCTTCATCTGGATCTGGTTGCTGATCACCGTCTTCATGGACATCTTCCGCCGTCAGGACATCGGCGGATGGGGCAAGACGGGATGGATCATCTTCGTGATCATCCTGCCCTACCTGGGCGTGTTCGTGTACCTGATCGCCGAGCACAAGGGGATGACCGAACGGGCCATCCAGGGTCAGCAGGAAGCCAAATCCCAGATGGACGACTACGTCCGCTCGGTGGCCGGCCAGAGCGACGCGGCCTCCCAGATCGCCAGCGCCAAGGACCTCCTCGACAAGGGCGCCATCACGCAGTCCGAGTTCGACGCCCTCAAGCAGAAGGCGCTCGCCGCGTAGCGCCGAGCACGCGCTGCCACGCAGGCCCGGGGCGCCGCCGAGACGGTGGTGCCCCCGGCGCCGGGGGCAGCCCCATGTCCGTCTCGGTCGTTGCTCGCGCGCCGGCCGGGCTTCACCCGATCGCGGCTCATCAGCCAGCCCGGACGTGCCATGTCGGCCAACCTTGGCGGGCGCGGTGCGTTATAAGGGTGTCTGGCAATACTGGGAGGAGGGGGAAACACAGCCGTGCGGGGGTTGGTTGCAGGGTGCTTGGTGGCGCTTGCACTGTCGGCATGGACTGTGCAGGGCGCCTCGGCGGCTGAAGAACACTGTCCCGGGCTGCACGGTGGTACGGCCGTGCTCGACTGGGGCTTCAATGCTTCCGAACAGATCGGCGCGGGCTTCTCCAGCAACTACGAGAACTCGCCCCAGACCGTCTCCGGCCTGGCCGGGGTGACGCAGGTCAAGGCCGGCTTCAAGTTCGGGCTTGCACTGCTTTCCAACTGCAGCGTGGAGGCGTGGGGGACGGGCAACAAGGGCCAGCTCGGCAACGGCGAGCAGGTCTCGGAGAGCCATCCGGTGCCGGTCCTGGAACTGTCTGAAATCAAGGAAATCGCGGTCGGGAACGCCCACGCCATGGCGCTGGGCTACGACGGCACGGTGTGGACGTGGGGCGCCTCCGAATTCGGCGAGCGGGGCAACAAAGAAAAGGGCTTCGAACGCGTCGCCCGGCAGACCGAATCGTGGTTCAAGGCGCGCGACAAGCCGATCAGGGTTCCCGGCCTGAGCGGCGTCAAGCAGATCGCGGCCGGTGGCAAACGCGACTACGCGCTGCTCTCCGACGGCGAGGTTATGGCGTGGGGCGAAGACCGCAACGGGGATCTCGGTGTCGAAGAGAACGGGTCCGAAGAAGAACTCTGTCTCGGCGAAGTCCACGCGATCACGCCTGTCCAGTGCAGCACGATCCCTCGAGCCGTGAAGGTCAAGAACCTGGGCAAGCTCTCCGGGGTCGAACGGATCGGAGCGGGCGAAGAAACCGCCTACGCGATCGGCTCCGGCGGGAAAAAGGTCGCCGCCTGGGGCTCGGGCGGTAAAGGCCAGCTCGGTAACGGTGAAGCGGAAGACAGCTCCTCACCGGTGCGAACCCAGCTCGAACCGGCATCTCCGGTGGTCGAAATCGTGGGCGGGGCTACGCACGCGCTGGCGCGGCTGGCGAACGGCGAACTGTACGCGTGGGGGTCAGACGGATCGGGGCAGCTCGGCTTCGAAACCGGACCCGAACCCGACGAACAGTGCGGCCACGATGCGTGCAGCATGGTGCCCGAACCGGTTCCCTCGCTCGAGCACGTGGTGGCGCTGGCAGCCGGGGAAGGGACGAGCTTCGCCGTCGAGGAAGAAGAAAACGCGTCCAAGGTGATCTACTCGTTCGGCGGTAACGGGTCCTATGAACTGCTCGGTCTGGGCAATGTCAACCTCACGACCACCGCCACGCCCACGCCGATCGCAGGGCCTCGGCCCGGTGCACTCCGTCGCGGCCAGCACAACCACCGCGGTGGCGATCCTCGAAAGCGGTTCCGCGCGGGTGCCTCCGATCACGCTCACGTCCTTCGAAGAAGCGCTCACGCCCGAATGGAACGTCGGCGTCGAAGCCTACAAGCTCCGCGACCGGCCGGTGGGCACCAGGGAATTCGGGAAAACGCTGGAAGGTAACTGTAAAAGCCCCTGCAGCCTGCCGCTCCCCGCTCTCAAAGCACAGCCCTACGAAGTCACGCTCAAGAATCCGGAAGGCAAAGAAGGCCGCGAAAAGATCCGCAAGATCATCGGCACGCCGAAGTCCGGGAAAGGCTGGCCCTCGAACACCGCCGCGCCGACCATCAGCGGCAGTCCCGGCATCGAAACGGGAAAACTTCGCCAGGGCCAGACGCTCACCGTCACCCAGGGCACGTGGACGAACAGCCCCACCCAGTTCTCCTATCAGTGGCTGCGCTGTGAAGGCTACGGCGAAGCCGGGGCCTCCGAAGAACTCGGCACCGAATGCGAACCGATCACGGTCGGCAAAGAACTGGCCACCCACCAGACCTACGAAGTGCAATCCCAGGATGTGGCCCGCACGATCATCGCGACCGTGGAAGCGCGCAACGCGTCCGGCGTAAGCACAGCGGTGACCACGCCCGAAGTGATCCTCGCGTCCGGCGAAGAAGACGAACCGCCCTACCCGACCTTCACGCAGCGGCCCACGATCACCGGAGCGGCGGTCCAGGGCTTCACGCTCACGGTTCACAGGGGCGTATGGGAAAACGCGCCGACGAGCTTCCAGGACAAGTGGTTCCGCTGCCACGGCCAGAACGAAGAAGGGATCGGCGCCACGTGTGCCCCCATCATCGTCAAAAACGGGATGGGTGAAAACGAACCCTACACCGGAGAAACGTACGTTCCCAGCGCCGAAGACGTCGGCTTCTGGATCGAGGTGCAGGAGCGCGCCACCAACCCCGGCGGGTTTGAACTGGTGCCCTCGTTGGCGGAGCAGATCGCCACGCCGGCGCCGCCCGGCAACAACTCGCCGCCGACGATCACCGGGGCCATCGAACAGGGACAGACGCTGACGGTCGACGAAGGCTCTTGGACGAACGCACCCTCCGACCCGCACTGGCAATGGATGCGTTGCTCGCCCTCCGGCCAGGAATGCGCTGCGATGTCGAAAGCAACCAAGCAGACCCTCAACATCACCGCCAAGGACGTGGGCCACACGCTTGGTGGTCTCCGAATCGGTCGAAAACGGCTTCGCCCGCAGCCAGGCGGTGAACTCCGCCGCGACGGTGTTGGTGCCCGTCCCGCCGCCCGAACCGCCTTCGACCAAAAGCCCACCGACGATCACCGGCGCCGACGAACAGGCCCGCTTCCTCACCAGTCACGCCGCCCCCTGGATCGGCGAACCGAAGAGCTTCGAATACCAGTGGCGGCGCTGCGAAAGCGGGGGCCTGAACTGTCACCCGATCAACGGCGCCAACAGCAGCAAATACCTGCTCGTCGGCAATGACGTGGGCAAGGTGCTGGAGCTGCGTGAAACAGCCACCAACGCCGCCGGGTCGGGGGTATCGGTCTCGGCCGCCACCGCAACGATCGTCGCTGCCCTACCGGTGAACCAGAAACCGCCGAGCATCAGCGGCGCCCCGGAGCAGGGTCACGGCCTGCGCGAGTTCCACGGCGAATGGAGCAACGAACCGAACGAATTCTCCTATCAGTGGGAGCGGTGCGACGGGTTCGGCAACAGCTGCGAAGCCATCACCGGCGCCAACTCCCGCAACTACGCGCCCCGCAGCACCGAAGTGGGGAAAACCCTCAAGGTGCAGGAGAAGGCCAGCAACGGGGCGGGGACGTCGGCCGCGGCGACCTCCGCGGCAACGGGCCAGATCGAGTCCACGCCTCCACTGAACGTGAAAACCCCGACCGTGACCGGGACCCCGCAGAAAGGCGAAACGCTGACGGCCCACGAAGGAACGTGGAAACCCACGCCCACCCACAAATCGCTCCAGTGGCTGCGCTGCGAAGCCAGTGAATGCCGCCCGATCGAAGGCGCCACCAAACCCACCTACGTCGTCACGCTCGCCGACGTCGGCTCCTCGATCGCGGTCAGGGAAGCGGCCTCCAACAGCAGCGGGTGGGAAGCTGCCGACTCCGAAGGCCTCGCGGTCGGCGGCAGTCCGACGCCCTTCATCATCTCCCTGGAACCCGCGAGCGGCTCGGTGAACGGCGGCACCTCGGTGATCATCAGCGGCGGGAACTTCGGCGAAACCAGCGCCGTGTCGTTCGGCGGGGTCAAAGCCGGCTCCTTCGAAGTGCTCTCCCCGGGCGAGATCAAGGCGGTCGCCCCAGAACACGCGAGCGGGACCGTGACGGTCACGGTCACGACCCCGAAAGGGACCAGCGCCGCCAGCGCAGGCTCGCAGTTCACCTACGGGCCGCCGCCGTCGCTCACATCGATCGAACCCGACGAAGGGCCCGAACAGGGAGGCGCGGTCGTCACCATCACCGGCGCCCAGCTGGAACTGGCCAGTGAAGTTAAATTCGGGGCCGTACCGGCGGAAAGCTTCGGTGTGCAATCGTCCGGTGTGATCGTCGCCGTTGCGCCGCCGGGTACCGGCACGGTCGCGATCACGGTAAAGACGCCCTTCGGTCTCACCTCCCCCGGCTCCGCGAGCCAGTTCACGTACGTCAAAACGGGCCTCCCGCCGGAAGTCAAGAAGCTGTCCGTCAAGAAAGGCCCGGCCAGCGGCGGTACGCAGCTGACGATCACGGGCACCTTCTTCACGTACGCCAACGCGGTCAGCTTCGGGCAGGTGCCGGCAGCCAGCTTCAAAGTCATCTCCCAGACGGAAATATCGGCCACCTCGCCGCCCAACAGCGCCGGCCTGATGGACGTCACGGTGACGAGCCCGTACGGCACCAGCGAACTCTCCGGCAAGGATCGTTTCCGCTATGAAAACCCGATCATCACGGCCGTCTCGCCCGAATCGGGCCCGCTCGCCGGAGGTACGAAGGTTACGATCACGGGCAGCGGGTTCGCTCCCGGAGAAGGATCCACGGCGTTCAAGTTCAAGAGGGAACCGGCCGCCTTCGTCGAATGCTCCTCGACCACCGAATGCACGATGATCGCCCCGCCCGACACCAAAGAACAGACGGTGAAAATCAAAGCCACCGCCAACGGGCGCAACAGCTCGGCCAAAGACCCGGGCGACGAATACACCTACGACGAATAGGCGCACCGGGCCGCGCAGTGGCGGCGAGCCTGGCCGCCGTGGCGCTGGTCGCGACGGGTGTCGTCCGGACGCCGCCCGCGGGGGCCGCCGAGCCGCCGCTGCACGTGCACCTGGCGGTCTCCGTCGAAGGCCTGCCCGGGGCGCTGAACCGCATCACCACCAGGGTTACCTCGGCACCCGGCGCGCGCTGCGGGCTACACGTCGACGAAGCCCGGCGCGGTCGCTCGTTCGCCAGCTCGCGGCCGGGCTCTTCCGTATGGCGCTGGATCAGCTCGGTCGCCGGGAACAGTGGCCCCTGGGTCTTCCTGGCAACCTGCCGCGAGGGCCCTCGCTGGGCCTGGTGGCGGTATCGCACCGAACCAGGCCTGCCCCGGATCGGGGGAGCCTTCGTGAGCGCCCCCGGGATCGCCGGCGCGGAGCCCGCGATCGCGATCCCGCCCGGGGCCGGAAGCTGTGACGAGCAGGGGATCTGCTTCGCCGCCAACCCGAACCCGGTCGGCCAGTGCACCTGGTATGCGCTGGGGCGGCGCCCCGACCTCGCGGGGATCGTGAGGGGCAACGCGTCGCAGTGGCTGCAGGCGGCGGCCGGCAAGGCCCTCGAGGGCACCAGTCCGGCCGTCGGCGCGCTCGCCGTGTGGGCGCCCTACACCGGCCCGATCGGGGCGGAGGGCCATGTCGCCTACGTGGCCGCGGTGCACGGCGCAAGGCTGCTGATCGACGACTCGAACTGGAGCCCCACGCCCGAGAGCCCCCCGCTGCAGGTGCACGAACACTGGGTTCCGGCGGCCCCGGTCGAGGGCTACATCTACCCACCCGCCGCGCCGCCGCAGGGTCCCGAAGGGTAGGGACGAGGGCTACAGGAGGCTGCTGACGCCGTGCACGACGGCGCTGCCCAGCACGATCTCGAGCACCACGCCGGTGGCTGCCACCAGGACCCCGGCGAGCGCCACCAGGGCGTCTTCGAGGATCACCCCGAGCGAGAGCACGACCACGCCCAGCGACGGGAGCGTGTCAAGGCCGGTGAAGGGCGGGGCCAGGAACGCGCCGAGTGAGCCTGCGAGCACCAGCAGGCCGAACACGACGTTGCCCGCACGACCCCGGAACAGGAACCGCCCACGCGGCCGGGACAGCCGCTCGAGGCGGCGGATCAGCCGCATCAGCCGCTCGATGAAGCGCTGCTGGCGCGCGCCCGCGAGCTCCTTCCGGCGGAATCGCGCCGGCAGCCACACTTCCTCGCGGCCGGCCACGAGCTGCAATGCGAGCAGCATCGCGATCACCTCGAACACGTGCGTCGCGCCGCCGGTGGGCAACGGCAGCGCCGGCACCGCCAGCAGCAGCACGAACGCGACCGCAAAAGCGCCCCGCCCGAAGCAGTCGTTGAGGCTGCCGAGCGTCCTTGCATCCTCGTCGGCAAACCACCGTTCGAGCAGCTCGCTGGCCCTGGGGGGCTTATCGGAGGCGTCGCCCATCGGCAGGACGTCGCACTGTAGTGCCCGCGCCAGGCGCCGGCGGGTCCTCCCGCACTAGTGCAGGAGGTTGATCTCCAGCTTTTCCTTGTTGATGAGTTCGAACGTCATGATCATGCCGGCCTGTTCGAAGGGGCCCGCGCCGATCTTGATCGAGAGCACCGACTTCGGTTCGTTTTCGAACGATTCGATGCTCTGCAGGCCTTTGTCCTCGAAGAATTTGAGCTTCGTCTTCTTGAGCATCCGGTCGGTGAGTTTGAACGGCAGGATCGCTGCGCCGTGGACCACGTAGATCGTTCCGCCGCATTCGAATTCCATGAACGTCCCGTTGCCGGGGGCTCCGATCGCGAGGCCCACCTGATCTTCTGTGGGTTCGGGTTCGGTTTTGACGATCCCGAGCTGACCGGTCAACGGATCGGTCGTGATGTTGCCCGCTTTCCCTCCCACGTTCTGGCAGGTGCTGGGGTTTCCGTTCTTGCAGCCGGTGAAGTGGATCATGACGTTCGAGATCGTCTTCGCGTTGGCGTATGCGCCCGTGAGCTTGCCGCCAACCGAGCATTGGAGTTCTTTGTGGCCGACGGTTTCGAACTTGATCTGTTCGCCTTTGACGGACTTGCCCTTGACTTCGGCCTTCGAGCCCGGGCCCGGCAGCCATTCGAACTTGCCTTTTGATTCGGGTTCCAGCTGCAGGCACACGTTGTCGACGAACTTGCCGGTGCCCTGCCCGGCTTTCTTGGACACCTTCGCGCAGCGTCCGATCTCGGGCGGCGCGGCGCTGTAGGTGAACTCGTCGGCGGGCGTCTTCGCGCTGGTACCGCCGGGGCCGATGAGCGTCACGTCGACGATGCCCACCCCGGCCGGTGACACGACCGTGACTTCGGTGGGCGATTCGACTTTGACGTTGGTGGCCGCGGCGTTCGCGAACTTGGCTTCCGTGACGCCTTCGAAGTTGGTCCCGTGGATCGCGACTTTGGTGCCGCCTTCCTGGGACCCCGTCGAGGGGCTGACGCCGGTGACGATCGGGACGTAGCTGAAGTCGCTCGCCGGGGTCGCGCCGCTCGTCCCGCCGGGGATCGTCACGGTGACGGGCACCACCCCGCTGCCGGCGGGGCTCACGGCGTGGATCGTGGTCGGCGATTCGATCGTGAATTCGGTCGCGCTGTTGGGGCCGAAGTGGACCGCCGTGGCGGTGCTGAAGTTGGTCCCGGTGACAGTCACATGGGTGGCGCCGCTGGAGGGCCCCTGCAGCGGGGTCACGCCGGTGACCGTCGGCAGCTGCGGGCCGGCGACGATCACGTGGGCGCCGTGGGCGCTGATCTGGTTGACCTGGTGGATGTCGGTCACCGGCACGGGGCTGAGGTTGCGCACGGGTTCTTCGCTTCCGGTCCCCGACTGCCCTTCGCCGTTGGCCCCCCAGGTCCACACGTTGCCGCTCGTCTGCAGCGCGACGCTCGTGTTCGTCCCCGCCGACAGCGAGGCGACTTCGGTGAGGCCGCTGATCAGGACGGGGATGTTGCTCGGGATCTGTGAGCCGGTGCCGAGCTCGCCGGTTTTGTTGGAGCCCCAGGCATACACTTCGCCGCCGGTCAGCGCCGCCAGGCTGTGCGTTTCGCCGGCGGCGATGGCGTGTACGCCGATCAGACCCTGGACGGCGACCGGCTGGTCGGCCGTTTCAACTTCGGTCCCGTTGCCGAGCTGGCCCTGCTTGCCGGCGCCCCAGGCCTCGACGGTGCCGTTGGAGAGCAGCGCCATGCTGTGGAAGCCGCCCGCGGCGATCGCGGTCACGCCACCGAGTTCTTTGACTTCTACGGGCGTCTCCTCGCCGTTGTTGACTTCACCGTTGCCGAGCTGCCCTTTCTTGTTCGAGCCCCAGGCTTTGACTCTGCCGCTCTGCAGCGCGAGGGCATGTTTGCCGCCCGCAGAGATGGCGGTCACTTCGCTGAGCCCCGTGACTTCCACGGGCACGTTGGAGTTGTTGATGCTGCCGTCGCCCAGTTTTCCTTCTTCGCCCTGTCCCCAGGCCATCACGTGACCGTTGCTGAGCAGCGCGAGGCTGAATTCGCCACCGGCCGCAATCGCCGTGACGTTGCTGAGGCCGCTCACCGGCACCGGCACGCTGCTGGCCGTGTTGTTCCCGTCGCCGAGCTGGCCGGCGGTGTTGGCGCCCCAGGCCATCACGGTGCCGTTGGAGAGCAGTGCGAGCGAGTGGTTGCTGCCGGCCGCGACCGACAGGACTTCGGTGAGGCCGTTGACCAGGATCGGCGCGGGGCTGTTTTCGGTCGTGCCGTCCCCGAGCTGGCCGGAGCTGTTCTGACCCCATCCGGCGACGCCCGGAGAGGCGGCCGAGGCGCCCGTGGCGCCGAATACCGCGGCGCCGAGCACGCAGAACAGGCAGAAAGCCAAGATCCTCATCCGTTGCATGCTTGCTACCCCTCCTCCGATTCCGGCCCTAATCCCTTTGGTCGAGCCACGATAACGCCCCCCCGGCGCCTTCGCAAACACGAACGAGATCGACCACAGCTCCGCCCGGCGAGCCTCCTGGAGGGCGATTCGCGGGCGTCCGTGGCCCTCCGTCCGCAGATGCTAGCGGCTATCCGTGCCCGCGTGGGACGGGTCGGTCAGGTCTCGCCCGGAGGGCTCGGCCGGCCGCTGCTCCAGCCAACGCCTCAATCCCGCCGCGCTGGGGCGGGCGAGCGCCACGAACATGTAGTCCTCCACCGCCTGCTCGGACAGCCGCTCGCGCAGGTAGGACTCCAGCGCGGACACGAACGCCTCCTCGCCCTCCGCCGCCCAGTGCTCGTGGCGGTCCAACGCCTCGCGCATCGCCTCGACGTGCTCGGTGGGAGCGTCGACGAGCCCGTAGTGGGCGAGCGCGAGCGCGCTGGGTTGCCACCGAACCAGCCGCGCGAGCGAGTCCCGCCAGGAGTCGAGGTCGACCTCGGGCGGGGGCGTGGGGGGGACGACCACATCCCCGTCCAGGCGCACGCCCGCCAGGTCCCCACAGAAGGCCAAGCCGCTGTCCGGTTCGAGGAAGGCCACGTGGTGGGAGGCGTGTCCGGGGGTCCACGCGCACCGCAGCGCCCCGATCTGCTCGCCGTCCGCGATCGTCCGCAGGTTGGCCTCGGGAACGGGCAGGACCTCCCCGAGCAGCTCCTCCAGGCGCTCGCCGAACACGCGCCGGGCGCTGGCCACGAGCCGGCTGGGGTCGGCCAGGTGCGGGGCCCCGCGGGGGTGGATGTAGACCGGTAGCTGGGGCCAGCGCTCCACCAGGGCGCCGGCGGCGCCGGCATGGTCGAGGTGCACGTGGGTCAGCAGCAGCGCTCGCGGCGGACGATCGCCGAGGCCCTCCAGCAGCTGCGGCAGGCCGGAACCGGGCCCGCAGTCGATCAGCACGTCCCCGCACAGCCACGCCCCCACCGTCCGCGGGCGGCCGTCGTAGCCCAGGTCGATGACGCGCGCCTCCATCTTGCTCACGGCCGCGGGTGCGGCCGGCCCACCCTACCGGCCTACCGACCGGCGTTTGGCAGCGGCCCCGGAAGCTATCGTGACGGCCGCTCCGTAGAGCCCCGCCGCGAGCATGAAGCCCCACCGAGCATGAAGCCCCACCGAGCATGAAGCCCCGCCGACAGATCCCCGCCCTGGCACTCGCCTGCGCGAGCGCCGCCGCCCTGCTCGGGGCCTGCGGAAGCGGCTCCTCGCCGGCGACCGGTCTGCTCGTGAACGCCAGTGGCCGCGAGGCGGCGAGCAATCCGGTTGCCGTCTCGCCCCAGCCGGGAACCCCGGACGCCTCACCCTCGACCCAGATCAGCTTCCTCGGGACGGCGGGGACGACCGTCGCCAACGTACGCGTGTCCGGCTCGAGCACGGGGGCCCACACGGGCGTGCTCAGGGCCTACTCGACCGGCACCGGAGAGAGCTTCCTGCCGAGCCGGCCGTTCCGCTCCGGGGAGCACGTCACCGTGAGCGCCCAGGTCACCACGGGCGGGCACACGGGCACGGCCGCCACGAGCTTCACCGTCGCCCACCAGGCGAGCGTCAGCCAGAAAGAGTTCCCGACCAACCCGGGCGATCCGCGGGCGGTCCAGCACTACCTGTCCGCGCCGTCGCTGACCCCCTCCACCGTGGCCATCACGACCCCGGCCCGTCCGGGCGCCGCGCCGGGCGACCTGTTCATGGCCCCCTACCAGGGCCAGGGCACGCCGGGGCCGATGATCGCCGACCAGCAGGGGAGGCTGGTGTGGTTTCACCGGCTGGGAGCCGGCGAGGCCTCCACCAACTTCCAGGTCCAGCAGTACCAGGGGCAGCAGGTGCTGACGTGGTGGCAGGGGCGGATCCTGGAGGTGGGCTTCGGGCAGGGCGAAGACGAGATCTTCAACGGCTCCTACCAGCACATCGCCACCGTGCGGGCCGGCAACGGCTACCACGCCGACCTGCACGAGATCCGCCTGACCCCCGAAGGGACCGCCTGGATCGACGCCTTCGACCCGACCAAGTTCAACCTCACGAAGGTGCACGGCGTTGCCAACGGCGTGCTGACCGACTCGGTCGTGCAGGAGGTCGACGTCAAGACCGGTCTGGTGATGTGGGAGTGGCACGCGCTCGGCCACGTACCGATCGGCGAATCCTTCAACGCCGTCCCCCGGATCGCCTATCCCTGGGACTACATCCACATCAACTCGGTCGAGCCGGGCAGTTCCGGCGATGTGCTGCTGTCGGCCCGCAACATGTGGGCGCTGTACGACGTGGACCTGCAGAGCGGGCTGATCCGCTGGCAGCTCGGGGGCAAGCACAGCAACTTCAAGCTCGGAGCGGGGGTCCCCTTCTACTGGCAGCACGACGCCGAATTCCAGCCGGGAGGCATGATCTCGGTGTTCGACAACGGCTCCGACCCGCCCAAGGAGAAGCAGTCCCGGGGGCTGCTGCTGAGCGTCAACGAAGCCGGCCACTCGGTGAGCCTCGTGAAAGCCTTCGCCAACCCCTCGAAAACACTGCTCGCCTCCAGCCAGGGCAACACCCTGGCCCTGCCCGCGGGCAACTGGCTGATGGGCTACGGGGGCCTGCCGAATTTCACCGAGTACGACTCCGCCGGGCATGTCCTGCTGGACGGGACGCTGGGGCGCAATGTTCAGGACTTCAGGACCTATCTCGCCCCCTGGAGCGCCCGCGGGGAAGGCTCCCCGGCGGTGGCCGCCCGCCCCGGCTCGGGGGGCACGCTGTCGGTGTCGGCGAGCTGGAACGGCGCCACCAACGTGGCCAGCTGGCGGGTCCTCGCGGGCGCCAGCGCGGCCTCGCTGACGGCCGCTGCCACCGCCCCGAGCAGCGGCTTCGAGACGACGATCGCGGTCCCTGCGGCCGCGGGCCCGTACGTGGCGGTGCAGGCCCTGGACTCCTCCGGCGCGCTGATCGGCACCTCCGCCCCCGTCAAGGGCTGAGCGCGGAGGCCGGCGGGGGTGGCGCGTCCGCAGCCGCGCACGGGTCGCGGCCGCCGGGTGTCTGTTGCTCGCGCTACTCGTGGTCGCGATCCTTGACGCGGGCTCGGATGGCGCCGCGCGAGCCGGCGCGGGGAGGGCTCGGCGTGCCGGCTCGTCCTCTGCCGGCGCGACCTGCGTGCCCAAGCACCTGAACGTCTCGGCCGCATTCGCGGGCGGTCGCCTGACCGTCTCGCCGGCCCCCGAAAGCCGCGATGCCTCCGCGTCCACCCAGGTGAGCCTGCTCGGCCCGCCGGTGGGGGAGGTCGAAGACCTCCTCGTGCGTGGCTCGCGCACCGGCGTCCACGCCGGCAAGCTGGTGGCGTACTCCCAGGGTGACGGGGGCAGCTTCGTGCCCTCACGGCCGTTCGCCGAAGGCGAGACGGTGAGCGTGTCGGCGCGCCTGCAGCTGGGCCAGCCGACCGGAACGGTGCCCGTCTCGTGGAGCTTCACGGTCGCCACGAAGGATGTCCCGGGCACGGGCGCGGGCTCCGTCTTTCCTCCCACGGGACGGGCCCTGCACCAGGAATTCGTCTCCCGCCCCGACCTGCGCCCGCCCACCGTGACGGTTTCGGCGCACGCCAACACGGCCACCGGCGACCTGTTCCTCGCTCCCTATGAGGGTCACGGCCAGTACGGGCCGATGATCCTCGACGAACACGGTGAGCTGGTCTGGTTCGACCCCCTGCCGTCCGGCGCGCGGGCGGGCGACCTGCGTGTGCAGAGCTACCACGGCCAGCAGGTACTGACGTGGTGGCAGGACCCGCTCGTGGCCGGCGGCAGCAGTGACGCCGGAGGAGTGATCGCCAACAGCTCATACCGGCAGATCGCCGTGGTGCGCGCCGGCAACGGCTACCAGTCCGACCTGCACGAATTCCAGCTGACACCGGAGAACACGGCCCTGGTCACGGTGTATGACGCCGTCCGCTGCGACGTGAGCGCGCTCGGGGGCCCCCACGCGGGGGCGGTGGCCGACACGCTGTTCCAGGAAATCGACCTCGCCACCGGGCTCGTCCGCCGCGAGTGGCACTTCCTCGACCACGTACCGATGTCCAGCTCCCACTACTCCGGCCGAACGGCCACGCTGGCTGCGCCCTTCGACCCCTTCCACATCAACTCGGTGGTCGTCGAGCACGACGGCAGTTTCCTGGTGGACGCGCGCAACACGTGGGCGGCCTACGACGTCGATCCCCACACCGGCCAGGTCCGCTGGCAGCTCGGGGGCAAGCACAGCAGCTTCAAGCTCGGCCCGGGCGTCGCCACCGCCTGGCAGCACGATGCCCGCGAACAGCCCGACGGCGCGATCACCTTCTTCGACAACGGCGCCGACCCGCGCGTGCACCCCGCCTCGCGGGCGATCGAAGTGGCGCTCGACCCCGCCCACAGGACGGCCACGCTGGTCCGCTCCTACCTGCATCGCCACGCCCCTGGTGGCCGACAGCCAGGGCAACGTGCAGGCGCTCGCCAACGGCGACTGGATGGTGGGCTGGGGGCAGGCGGGCTACTTCTCGGAGGTCGAACCATCCGGCAAGCTGCTGTTCGACGCACACCTGCCGTCCGGGTGGGAGACCTATCGCGCCTACGTGCTGCCCTGGAGCGCCCGCCCGCTGGTGCCCCCGAGCCTGGCCCTGCGGCGGGGCCGTTTCGGCGGTGTGGTCGCCTACGCGAGCTGGAACGGGGCCACCGAAGTGGCCTCCTGGCGGGTGCTGGGCGGTGCCACCCCGGGCACGCTGGCGCCGCTGTCGAGCGGCCCCCGGACGGGCTTTGAGACGCAGCATCGCCCTGCCCGTGAAGGCTGCGGGCGTGCACTACGTCGAGGTGCAGGCCCTGAACCGCGAAGGGGGCGTGCTCGCCGCCTCCAAGCCCGTGAAGGCCCCCGGTCCCTAGCGGGCAAGGCGCCACACCCGCGACGGGGGCGAACGGCGCCGGGCCCCTACTGGTCGGTCAGCGGCGGGTGGTTGAGGCTGGAGATTCCCACCAGCCCGGCTTCGGCGCGGCGCTGGCGGCGTTCCACGGCAACCGTGGCGGCGTGCTTCGCCGTCAGGAAGTAGTCGGCGAAACCCCCCGCGTGGGCCGGCTGCAGGCGCCCCGGGAGGGGCTCGCGGAGCTCGTGCCGGAAGGCGTGCTCGTACAGGGACCGCATGCGGTCTTCGAGGTCGCTGCGTTCCGCGCTGTTCTCGATCTCCAGGCGCCCGTTCTGGGTGCGGTAGTCGTACAGCTCGGCTTCCCGGCCCTGCTCGCTGGGCACGATCCCGTCTCGGGCCAGTTCGAGTAGGTCGCGTACTTGGCTTCGGGGGTGCGGATCGCGACCACGTGCAGGGGCGCGTTGGCGGCGTAGGTCTCGACCGCGTACTCGGTCACGATCTCGTCGGTCGCGTGCATGACGTATTCCCGCCCCGGGGCGGCGGGGTTCTTCAGCAGCTCGACCAGGTCGAGCCGTTTGGCCAGGTGCGCGTAGTGCTTTTCCTGGCGCCAGGCCGAGGATCCGCTGCCGATCGTCAGCAACATCGGCGCCACGTCCACGCTCGAGGTCAGCTGGGTGCGGGTCTGGGCGGGGGCCGCGGTCAGCTTTTCGCGCGGGTCCTTGACGATCAGTGGGACCCGCAGGGCCTCCTCGTAGGCGCTCGCGCCCTTGCCCCGGAGGCCGTGGGAGGCGCCGTACTCGCCGTGGTCGGAGGTGAACACGACGACCGTGTTGGCCTCCACCTCCGGGCGGCTGTGGAGCGTGCGCATCACGTGTCCGATGTGGTTGTCGACCTCTCGCTGGAGCTTGATGTAGAGGTCCAGGAATTCCAGCCATCTGCCGGGCACTTCGGGCCCCGTGAAGGGGACCGCGCCGAAGGACGCGGCCGCCGTTTCCTGGAAGGAGCGCTGCAGGCGGGGCTTGCGGCGCTCGGCCAGCAGCTCGGGCGTCTCGTAGTTGGGCGGCAGGCGCCTGGTGAGCGGCTTGGAGGCGGCCTCGGCGGGGACGCGGTCGCTCCACAGGTACCACCACGCGATGTCGTGGGGGTTGACGAACGACACCGTCGTGCACCACGGCTCGGCGTGGTTGGCGTCCTTGAACCATTCCCCGAACACGTCGGCGATCTGGGGGTCGCGCTTCCAGCCCTGCCCGGGAGCTCCGTCGGGGGACGGGTACACGCCCCCGGCGAACCCGTATTCCTCCAGCGCCGCGCTGCCCGTCAGCGGCGTCCAGCGGTTGTCGCGGTGGGTCAGGTGCCACTTGCCGAACCAGTGGGTGTGGTAGCCGTGGTCGCGCAGCATCGTCCCCCAGGTGGGAAATTGGGGATCGAGCGTGCTGCCGCCGGTGATCATGCAGCCCGTCTGGTGGGTGTAGAGGCCCGTCAAGAGCGTCGAGCGGGCGGGGGTGCAGTCGTTCGAGGCGGTGTAGTGGTGGGCGAAGCTGACGCCCCCTTCGCGGAGCTTCTGCAGGTTCGGGGTGAAGCCGAGGCCGAACGAGCCCGCCGTCACCCACTGCGGGTAGCGCATCTGGTCGACCACGATCACGAGGATGTTGGGGCGCCCCGAGGGCCGCACCGGGGTGGTCCGCCCAATCGGCACACCCTGTGGCTTGGTGGGCGCCACCGTGCCCGCGGAGTCGCTGCTGGCGTCGGCCAGTCGTCCGGATCGCGACGCCGGCCCCGGCGACTGCGCCGCCGGCGATCAGCCCGCGCCGCAGAAACGTCCGGCGGTCGACGCGGTTGCCCTGTTTCTCGTCGTTGCTCGCCATTTTCCCGGTGGCTCTGTGGTGCTCGGCCCTGTGTCGGCCGGGCGCGGTCCGAGCTTAGCGACCGCGTCGGTAGATCTGCATCATGTACGGCATGGTTGCTAGGGATGGGGGGATGCGCCCGCCATCGGCGAGCCGGAACTTCCGCAAGCACGGGGCGAAATCCACCCTTGCCGCAGTGCTCGTTGCGCTTGTCACGATCGTGGTCGGGGCGCTCGCACCCCCCGCAACGGCGCAGCCCGACCCCGGCCAGCCTTGCCGCCGGCTACGAATTCCTCGGCGAGATGATGGACCGCTACGCCTCGGGCCCCGAGCTGCGACTGGTGCAGAGCTACAGCTCCGGGACGCTCGAACGCCAGGGCGTGGATGACTCCTTCAGCTACGACGACGCCCTCATCATCGACGCCCTGCTGGCGCGGGGAGAACCCGAAGATCTGATCCGGGCGCAGATCCTGGGCCAGCTCGCTCCTGTACGTCCAGGAACACGACCCCGCCGCGGACGGGCGCATCAGGGCCGCCTACGCCCCCACTCCCCTCGCCTCGCCGGCCGACGTGAGCGCCACCGATGCCACCAGCGACGTCGGCAACATGGCGTGGGTGGGCCAGGCGCTCGTCCACCTCTACGAACGCACCGGCACCGCGGCCTTCCTCACCGGCGCCCAGGAGCTCGCACGGTGGATCCAGAGCGAGGCCTACGACGAACGCGGCGCCGGCGGATACACGGGCGGCGAGGAAGCCGACGGCAGCCGCATCGCCTGGAAGTCCACCGAGCACAACATCGACCTGTACGCCTTCTTCAGCCTGCTGGCCGCTGCCGCCGGGGAAGTCGCCTGGAGTGAGGCAGCGGCCCACGCCCGGGGCTTCGTGGAAGCCATGTGGGCTCCCCCGAAGGGCAGGAAGCACGGCGACGGGATGTTCTGGGTGGGGACCGGCGAAGACGGAGTCACGTCCAACCGCCAGCCGCAGGTCGAGGACGTCAACAGCTGGTCATACCTGGCCCTGCGGGACGGCGCCTTCGCCTCATCGCTGGACTGGGTCGCGAAGTACCTGGCCGTCAGCAAGAAGGGCTTCAGCGGCGTGAGCTTCTGCCGGCGCTCGCGCAAGGGGGTGTGGTTCGAGGGCACCGCCCACATCGCCGACGCCCTGCTGGCGCGGGGCGGCCCGGGCGACGAGGAAGCGGCCGAGCGCTACCTGTCGGACATCGAACACGCCCAGCTGGCGGGGCCCAACAACGACGGGAAGGGCATCATCGCGGCCTCCCGTGACGGCGTCGGCGATTGCGAAGGGGAAGCCTATTTCGCCTCCCTGCACACGGGCGCCACGGCCTGGTATCTGCTCGCGGCCCAGGGCGTGGACCCGTTCGACGCGCTCCCGGCCGGCCCTAGGCCCATCGGCTGACATCGGCGCCGCTGTACTCACGCGCACGCCTGAGGGGCCGATAAGGCCCATAAACAAATGGTCGGGAACCTCAATATCGAAGAGCAGGAGTCCCTCGCGGACACGTTCCGGCGCGCCGGAACGGAGTTCACGCTGCGCGAACGGCTGATCGAGCTGCCAGTGGCGCTGGGGTTCTTCGCCGCCGTGGCCGTGATCTGGGCCGCTTGGCCACCGCACAACTTCGAGCTGCTCCCCTGCCTGCTGTGCCTGCTGGTGATGGCGGTCGCCTCGGTGGTGCGCTTCGACACGCCCCTGGGCTTCACGGCCGCGACCCAGCTCGCCTTCGTCCCCCTGCTGTTCGCGATGCCGGTGGCGGTGGTGCCGCTGGCGGTCCTGCTGGCGCTGCTGCTGGCCGGCGGCTTCGAGGTCTGGCGGGGAAACCTGCGGCCCCTGCGGCTGCTGCTGACCCCCGGCAACTCCTGGTTCGCGATCGGTCCGGTGGCGGTGTTCGCGGTCGCCCACACCGAGCCGCGCTATGCGGGCGCCGGCCTCTTGCTGATCGCCCTCGCGGCCCAGTTCGCGGTCGACTTCAGCATCTCCACGCTGCGCTTTGCGGAGGCCCGCGGAGCCGGCCTGGTCAGCCAGCTGCGCGAATCGTGGGTGTACCTGATCGACATCGCCCTCACCGGAATGGGGCTCGTGGTCGCCGAGCAGGTCCACGAACACCCGCTCGTCGCGCTCGCTCCGCTGCCCCTGCTGGGGCTGCTGGCGTGGTTCGCGGGCGAGCGCCGTCAGCGCCTGGTGAGCCTGCTCGAGCTGAACAGCGCCTATCGCGGCACGGCACTCGTGCTGGGGGACGTCGTCGAGGCCGACGACGGCTACACGGGCGTCCACTGCCGGGGTGTCCTCGGCCTCGCCCTGGCGGTCGCAGAGGAGCTGAAGCTGAACGCCGAGCAGCGGCGGAACCTCGAATTCGGAGCCCTCCTGCACGACGTCGGCAAGATCGCGATCCCCAAGGAGATCGTCAACAAGCCCGGGAAGCTCGACGCAGACGAGTGGCAGCTGATCAAGACGCACACCGTCGAGGGTCAGAACATGCTCGACCGGATCGGGGGCTTCATGCAGGAAGTGGGGCTGATCGTGCGCTCCCACCACGAGCGCTGGGACGGTGGCGGCTACCCGGACGGCCTGGCCGGGGAGGAGATCCCGCTCGAGGCCCGGATCGTCACCTGCTGCGACTCGTGGAACGCGATGCGCACCGACCGTGCGTATCGCAAGGCGCTGGCGCCCGAGGTGGCGCTCGGGGAGCTGAGAGCCAACGCCGGCCGCCAGTTCGACCCCCGCATCGTCGAGGTGCTCACAGCGATCGTGGACCAGACGGCCGAGACCGCCAAGCCGGCCCCCGCAGCCGCCGCGATCCCCCAGCCGAGCCCCAGCCTCGTAGCGGGCTGAGGTTCGGGCGCCCGCAGGGCCGCCTGTGGGGCGTGGCCCGCCTGGCCCGGGGTCGCACGGTTACCTGCAGTCGCGGCCCCGGAGTGGCTCTATCCTGGTTCGAGAGGGTAGAGACGAGCGTTTGTGAGGGACGAGTTGCGGCGAGGATGGATGCACGGACGCGGGCCGAGGCTGGGCGTGGGAGCGCTGGCGCTGCTCGCCGTACTGATGGCGCTGCCGTGGGCCTCCAGCGCGCTCGCCAGCAGCGGCGTCAACCCTCCCGTCGTGACGACGGGCACCGCCGTCAACGTCACCAAAACCACCGCCGAACTGACCGCCACGGTCGATGCGACGGGCCCCATGCCCGTGACCAAATGCTCGTTCGAATACGGGATCTCGCCCGGGTCCTCCGAAGCGAGCGTGCCCTGCAGCTCGCTTCCGGGCACCGGCGGCGGGCCGGTGCCGGTGTCCGCCATCGCGACAGGCCTCAACCCCGACACCAGCTACTCCTTCAAAATCGTTGCCACGACGGAAGAAGGAACCGGCGATGGCGAACCGGAATCGTTCACGACGATCGCCAACGCACCCGTGGCAACGACCGGGAAAGCGGGCGAAGTCAAGCTCACGAGCGCGTTGCTGGAAGGAACCGTGAAACCCGAAGGCGTGCCCTCGACGTGCGAATTCGAGTGGGGGACCAGCCGCGGCTCGCTCACCGAAACCGCACCCTGCTCCCCCCAGCCGGGCTCGGGGACCGGAGCCGAAGCGGTCACCGCGGCGTTGACCAAACTGGCGCCGAACACGACCTACTACTTCAAGCTGGTTGCCCACGGCGAAGGCGGGAACGGCGAAGGCGCCGAAGAAGAATTCACGACCCCGGACGGAAGTCGCGGTGACGACCGGCGAAGCCTCGGGGGTGCGCACGCACACCGCGATGCTCAACGGGTCTGTGAACCCGGGCGGGAGTCCCGTCACGAGCTGCAAGTTCGAATACGGGACGACCAAAGGCGAACTGAAACTCAAAGCCCCGGTCCCCTGCTCAGGAGGATCGCCAGGTGCGGGCCGCACGCCGGTGGACGTGTCCGCTGGCCGTCAGCGAACTGACGCCGAACACGACCTACTACTTCAGGCTCGTGGCTGAAAACGAAGCGGGCGGCGCGCCGAATCCCGGCGCAGAACACCAGTTCACCACCTCCCGGAACCCGCCCGCGGTGACGACGGGGGAAGCGACGGGCGTTACCCAGACATCCGCCACGCTAACGGGCACGGTGAACCCGGAGGGCGAAGAAATGAGGAGCTGCGTCGTCGAATACGGCACCACGCCTGCGCTCGGCAAAACAGCCTCGTGCACTTCCCTACCCGCGACCGGGGAAACGAGCCGTCGAAGTAGCGATCTCCGTGACGGGCCTCTCGGCCGCCACCACTTACTACTACCTGGTGGTCGCCGAAAGCGCGGGGGCGAAGGGAAGTGGGCGTGGAACCGAAGACGTTCACCACGCTGCCCGCTACGCAGTCACTCCCTCCGCCGCCGCCGCCAGGCGGGCCGACCACGCCCAAAGGTCCCGAACCGGCCCGGCCTCCGGTCATCAGCTCGCTGAGTGAGAGCAACTCCGTTTTCCGGGTCGGGCGCTCATCCACGGCGCCCGCGGGTCGGATCAGCCGCGCGTCCCCGACGGGGACCGTGTTCTCGTTCGTGCTCGACCAGCCGGCCGTCGTGACGGTGGCCTTCATCAGGGAAGAAAGCGGCCACCGCATCGGCAAGAGCTGCGTGGTGGGCCGCCGCGGCGCAGGCAAGCCGGCGTGCGTCCGCACCTACGTGGCGATGATGCTCGGCCGCCGGTCCCGCAACGGCCTCAACAGGCTGCTGTTCACCGGCCGCGTCAGGGGCAGGGCGCTACACCCCGGCGCCTATCGCGCGACGTTCACCGGCGAAAGCCTCGCGGGCAGCTCCACACCGAGCACGATCTCCTTCCGGGTCGTCGCTCACTGAGGCCCGGCCTGCGGCTCGGCGGGCGCCGAGGGCCCGAGGGCGACTGGATCGGCGGGCCGCCGCGCGCGCAGGCGCAGTCCCAGGATCGGGAAGGCGAGCGTCGAGAGCACGGCCGCCCCGACGAGCGCCGCGGCGGTCGAGGGGCGCATGTGGCCGCTGCTCGTGGCGAGTGTGGCTCGCGGAGACTCCGCGCGGGCGGGCCCGCCGAGCCGGTCCCACAGCTTCTATGCCTACTTCTTCGGGCAGGGCGACTTATAGGTTGCGGTGACGGTCTCCGGCACCGTCGGGTCTGCCCCGTTTTCGTCGAAGGTCAGTTCGGTCTTGAGCGGGAAGCCGCCCTTGGGGCACTTGCTCGGGACCGTGCCGTAATAGACGGCCTTGCCCCCCGACTTGCGCGCCGATCCGACGGTCACGTTGATCGACTCGATCGACACCAGCGGAGCGCCCGGGACCGTGGAGACCAGCGGCACCGCGGAGATGAGCTCGGGTCCGAAGGCGCCGTGGCCCGCCAGGTTGGCGTAGTGGCCGCTCCAGAGGATTTCAAGCGACACGGGAGCGTGGCCCTGGGCGAGGAACTCGAGTTCGCCGCCCGAGCCGTAGAACGAGTGGATCATCGTCTGCTCGTCCACTCGTTCATCGCCGAAGGTCACGATCCCGAGCGCGCTGCCGACCGGTCCCGCGGCCGAGCTCTGGGAGCATCCGGAAGCGCCGGTCCTCTGGAGTACGGTCTTGGCGCACGTGGCAAAGCCCGAGGTGTGAAGCTTCGTGCCGCTCGGCAGGTAGACGTTGATGCCGATCAGCGGGGGTGGGAACCCGCCGTATTCGGTGCCGGATATCTCATATTCGGCGTGAAGCGCCGCGCCCGCCCCGAGGATGTTGCCGGTGTGGGGGTAGCCCTTGATCGGCACGGAATTCGCTTTGAAATTCACCGTCGGCAGCGCGGAGGAAGCCCCCGGCAGCGCGAGAAGTGAAACAGCCAGGACGGCGGGGATGGCAAGTGCTCGGCGCATTCTTTGTTCTCCTCTTCAGTGGAAACGGACGATGAAGCTGTTCGAGGACGTGGGCCCGCCGGTTGGGCTGAACCGCACCTGCACCTTCACCTTCAACCGCTTGTGGTGATGTAGGGCGGCTGCGGCCCTGGCGCTCAGCGAGAGCTTGAGGGTGTAGCCCCCCGGCTTGGTGATTGACCTGGTGAGCGTCTTCAGGCCCGGGCCGCTCACGCGGAGCGTTCCCGCGCCGGGAGCCTTCAACAGCACGGTCAGGGTTGTGCCCCGGGTCGAGTGGCGGGCGACCGTCACGGCGCCGGCTGCGTAGCCTTCGACGCCCGTCTGCGGTGGCGGCACGGGGAACGGGTTGCCCGAGGCGATCCCCGATTCGCTGGCGCGGGGACCGCCGAGAGGGATCGGTGCCTTCCCCCGGCTGGCACGGCAGGCCGTCTTCTTCGCAGCCGGGTGCGGGAGGCAGGTACCGTTTTCCGCCGTCCACGCGGACGTCGTACAGATCGCGTGAGCCGTCCCCGTCTTCGGGCGCAAGCCGCGCTGCCGTGGATATGTAGACGTTTTCGCCGTCTTCGCTCGCGCCCACGACGTACGTGTCGAACCTGCCAACCGTCGTGTCGAGGATGCTCACGCAGCCACCCCCGGCGGCGCACCCTTCGAAACCGTGCGGCGCCCACGCGTATGCGTTGACGGCTTCGCTTTGCGCGGTGGCCGTCAGGGGCGTGGCGCTGTCGAAGAAGACCCGCCCGTCGTCGAGCAGGTTTCGCGGGATCGAGCTCGTGTGGACTTCGAGGAAGGGCCCTCCGTTGCTGAAGGGGCTCTGGGCGCTCGGTTGATCGGGCGGCTGGCCCGCCGGGTCACACGAGACGCAGGTGAGCGTTTCGGTGCTCTGGCGGTACTCGAACAGCTCCGGGTCGGGCTTGCCCGTCAGGACGTCGAGGTTGTCGTAGCCAGTCAGGCTGCGGTCACTCGCCAGCAGCAGGTATTCCCCGTCGGAGGAGACACGCGCGACCAGGTACTGCATGCCGTGCCCGCCGGCGGCGAGGATGGCGTCGAGCGCTTCGGTCGGGGCTCCGCCACCCGCCTCGGCGCGGCGGATGCTCGCCACATACCCGGGCGCTCCCGCGTCGCGGGAGACGTAGACGTTCGCTTCGTCCAGGCGCAGTTCTTCGTCGAGGTGCGGGTAGGGCGTTTCGTTCTGGGCCTCGGTGTTGCCCTTGCCGGGGACGAGCTGACCGGAGGTGGAGAAATAGACGGATGAGCCGTCGCCGGAGATGCCGACGACGCCCCTGACGTTCGCGCCCTTGGTGTCCCCCGTCTGGGCTTCCAAGTCGGCCGAGAGGTCCGTGAGCGTGCCTTCACCGCCTGCGGCGTCGGTGAGGCGGAATTCGTAGAGGTCGCAGCCTTCGCCGTATTTGCCGTCCGTCGCCGAGGTGTTACATGTGGTCTGTGCTTCGCTACCCGAGCTCGAGGACGGCGTGAGTCCGTAGTTGGCAAGGAAGAACGCGCGGGTGCCGTCACTGGAGGCGCCCTCGAACAGCGCCCCTCGATCGACCGTGCTGCACGGTTCTTTCGGTACACACGACTTGGAGGCGGAGATGGTGAGGGTCTTGCTGCCGTCGACGCGCATGTAGACCTGTGGGGTGCCCGACTGCACCCCTTCTTCTCCGCTCCCTTCCGCCTGCGCGGTGAAGAACGCGCGCGCGCCGTCGCTTGAGATCTGATTGAGGGGCGGCGAGCCGTACGCGCTGAACGCTCCGCCGACCAGGACGCTGCCCGCCGGTGCTCCGTCGGGGAGCACGGAGGCCACGCGGGGTCCTTCTGATCCCTGTCTCCATTCATACAGCGAGTTCCGGGGCGCATATTGCGGGCTCTTCGGCGTGACCGGCAGCGAGTAGCCGCGGTCGAGGTTCTCGAAGATGACGTGCTTGCAGTCCGCGGTCGCGCCTGCGACGACGTACGCGCCGGCGCTGAGCGCCGGTTCCTGCGGGCGTACGCTCGTGACGAGCGCGTTGGTTTCCCGCGTGAAGTCCTTGACGTACAGGTTCTGCACCTGTTCGTCGGGCGTCTCGTTCGCCGGCAACTCGGGTGCTTCGCCGGGCACGCCCGGGTGTTCGGGCTGGGCGAGTTCGCTCGCGTATACGCCGCAGGTCAGGCTCGGGTTCAGATAGCCGAAGGGCGCGCCGTTTCGCTGCGCCCCCGTCCGGAACGCGGAGAACTCCGTCGAGGGAGCCTGGGGGAAGGCCTGCCAGGGATCCGTGGGGGACTGCCAGCGCGAGAGGACGGGAGGGTAGAGGGCTCCCGATTCACTGCCCGGGATGCCGCCCTCCATGGTGTAGAAGGCCGCCGCTCCCAGGGTGGCTGCCTGATAGCTGACTTCGTCGGCAACCAGGCTGTTTATGGGACCTAGTTCCTGGCCGTTCTTGGCGGCGGGGGAGACACGTTCGAAGGCGCGGCATTCGGGCAGGTATTCGGTGACGGCCTGCTGTTCGCGGATCGCTTCGTTGGGGCAGGCCTCCGAGACCGCCGCTCTGCCGATCGGTGCAAGCGTGCCCAGCAGGACGGCGCAGCCGACGAGCGCGCCAACCAGCGGGGACACCGCGCGCGCGCCACGGCAGGGGCTCCGGGGGGTCATGTCTTCACCGTCGCCGAATGGGTCCCGGTGGCGCCGTTGGCGGTGATCGTGGCCTTCAGCTTGATCCTGTGGTGCTTGCGCCTCGCGGCCCGCCCGGCCCTCGAAAGCGGCACCCGGATCGTGTGCGAGCCGGCCGTGAGCATCCGGCTCGTCGCCTTCAGCGAGCCCCCCGAGATCCTCACGGCGCCGGCCGCTCCCAGCTTCACCGTCACCAGCAGTGCGTTGCCGCTGACCCGAGTCCGCGTGACGCTGATGGAGGGCGGACAGCCGATGACCGCGATCCTCGTGCTCGCCCGCACCGCCAGGTTGTTCTGCGCGACCAGCGTCGTGGGCGAGAGCAGTTGGCCCGCGCACAGGTCGCCGTATCCCGACAGGATCGAGTGGGGCCCCTGGGGGAGTTGCGCTTCAAAGGAGCTGATCGGGGCGTCCGGGATCGCCTGGAACCTCGAGAAGGTGACCTCTCTCACCGTGCCCCCCGCGCCGGTCACCTTTTTGATGTCGGTGTTGCCGATGAGTTCGAGGTGGATGTTTTCGCCCTGGAGCAGGAACACGAGGTCGGGGAACGCGGCGCCCCCGTGCGAGACCAGGTAGGCCGGTCCCGCCAGGGGCGTGGCCAGCAGCGGCGTCCTCGCGGTGGCGCTGCCCACAACCGATGCTTCCGGGCAGCCGGCGGGGTTTGTCGCGAACTGCTTTTCGGTGCACGCCTTCTGGAGCGTTTCCAGGCGCGTCGGGAGCGCTTCAGGGAGCTCGAGTTCAAACCTACGGATGTTGGCCTGGCCACGGGGCTGGGTGAGCTTGACCTGCAGGCTCGCGCCGTCTTCTTTGCTCGTGTGGGCTTGGGTGGTCATCGAGATTTCGGGGCTGAAGCCGAGCGCCGCGCAGCCGCTGGCGGCGAACGGCGCGTGCGCGCCTGAGCTCTGCGGAGCTTCGCCCGGCGCCGCGGGGCTGCCGGTGAGCGTCGGCTTCGATCTGCCGGGCTTCGCAGCTGGTGGGGTTCAGCATGAATTCGGGGCGGTCCAGCTTTATGTCGAGCGCTTTGATCTGCAGCGGGACGCCGTCGACACTCTGGGGCAGTGGGTCGCTCGTGACGGTCAGGGCGAGTGTGCGGGGGTCGATCGCGATGGCGGCGCGAACCACGACGGAACCGAGATCGAGCGGGCCCGCCTTCGCCGGCACGACGATCGAGAGGCCGAACGGGGCGCCCTTGTAGGCGTCCGTCAGGAAGACGGGGCCGTGCGCCACGAAAGGCTGGCTGCCGGCGCCCGCAACGGCCGTGGCGGTGCCGATCCTGGACGTTTCAGGGCACGTCCCTGCGCCCGCCGCCGCTTCTGCACAGCGTTCGATGCCTGCGACCTTGCCGATCAGCCCGGGGGGCAGCTGAAGCGTGACGCCGGCCAGGTCCTGTTCGCGGTCATCGCCACGGGTGAGGACCGTCTCGAACGCGCTGAAGGCGCCGGCGGCGGAGCTTTCGGTCCCCGCGGCGAGCGTCGGGGCGAACGGCAGGCTGGCCGGGCAGGCGCCCCCTGCGCCGTCCCAGTCGATGCTCGAGGGCGCCCCCAGCACGCGCGCCATGCTGCCGCCTGGAATTTCCGTACCGAGCGCCGTCGTCCCGGCGAGGCTCCAGGGCGTGAGCAGCGCTTCGGCGGAGTAGCTGCCGCAGAGCTTCGGGTTTGTCAGCGCGGCACCGGGGCCGCCCTTCAGCCTCAGCACGAGGCGCTTCAGCGGGGTCTGCGGGTTGTAGGGGAACGTCGTGGTGAGCTGCCCGGTGGCGACGTTCAAGCTCGCCGCTCCGACGAGCTTGATGCGCACGCCGGATCCTTCCGCTTCGATGAACAGTTTCACCATCCGTCCGTCTTCGGCGTCGGTGGAGTTACACGGTCCGCATTCAGGGCTTGCCCAGATACAGGCGCCCGGTGAGCTCTTCTGCGAGCAGCGGGGTCTGGATGCTCGCTTCTCCGATCTGCGAGGCCTGCGGACAGTTCCCGCGCGCGCTCGATTGCGGGTCCAGCTGAGCTTCTTCGCAGGCCGCGAGCCCGTTGGCGACGGACGGCGACATGACCACGCCCGCGGGCAACGCGATGGTCGTGCTCTTGAGCTCCGGCGTGCCGGTGTCGTTCAGCAATTCGTCCTGGGGGATTTCCAGTTCGACTTCGTAGCCGGATGGCGCCGCCGCCCGGCGGGTGCCTGAGCGGGCGCCTTCGCCCGCTTCTGCGCTCGGCCTGAAGGTGGCTTTCGGTTCGAAGCGCAGCCCCTCGCAGCCGCTGACCGCCGGGGCGGTGGCGCTCGCCTGTAGCCACCGTGGGTCGCTGAACGCAGGTTCGGCTTCCGGTTCGCCGACGGGACTCTCCCACTGGTCGTATCGCACGATCGTCGCCGGGGCGTCTTCGGCCTCCGCAAGGCAGTCCGACGGCGTCGTCAGGAACGGGTTGACCGCTTCGGACCCGGCGGCCCCGCGCTGGGTGTGGTCTTCCTCCTTGCTGCGTTCTGCGTAGTGCGATTCATCCGCCGGCGCGCCCCACAGCGTGAGCCAGATCCCGTTGAGGTTCAGCGTCTGGTTGATGTCGGGGGTGAGGATCGTGAGCTGGTAGGCGCCGCCCACGCGCACGAGGTGCGCGTCGAGGCGCAGCGGGACGACGTTCTCGAAGCTGAGGCCCAGCTCCGCGGGGACACCCGGCGGAGGGATGAGGTTGTAGACGGGCTCGCGGACCGGCGGGCTCCCGTATTCGCCGAGATACAGCATCGCGACGCCCACCTGTGTTTCCGGCCGACAGCCCCCGAGTGCCGCGTTGGAGCCGCCTTTGAGGCCTTCGGTGAATTCCGCCTGGGTGCACTTCGGGGTAGCCTGCGGGTTGGCGATGAAGCCTTCCGGAAGCTGGACGTCCACGTCCTTCGGGTTGCCGTTGGTGAAGACTTCGGTTTCCCCGCTGGAGCGGTTGAAGCGGCTCGTGGTGTTGAAGAAGAAGCTCGTGCTCGCGGCATAGGGGTGCCCGCCGGCGACGGTGTACGTTTCGCCGTCGGTTCCGGTCGATCGCGCCCCGAGGTCGTGGATCCCGAACGGTGCAGGTGCCTCGCTGACGGTCGCTTCGTCGGTCGCCTGCACGGCTGGTGCACCACCGCCTTCGAGCGTCGCCCGGTCGATGAGCGGGATTGCCTGTTCCTCGGCTTCCCGTGCCTTGCCGGGATCGACTGCAGCGACGATCGTGATCGAGTTGGCCGTCATGTTGCCGGTGGCGGGCGAGTCCGGGTTGACGAGCTGCGTGCTCGTGCATTCGACGGTCTGGGAGCCCGCGCCCTGTTGACCTTCGGGCGTGCATTGCCAACGTTCGCCAGAAGTGTTCACTTCGCTGTAGGGACGCACTTCCTGGGTGGTGACGCCCGGCGGGAGCGTGTCCTTGATCGTGATCGGCGGTCCGCTCGCGGTCGGCTCCGAGCCGACGTTGATGGCGGTCAGGGTGTAGGTGATCGTGTCGTGTTCAGGTGCGTGCGCTTCTTCGCTTTCATACGATGGTTCTTCCGGGTCCTCGCCGGCCTTGATAAGGGCCTTTTCTTCGCGCGCGGTGGGTTCGATTTCTTCGGCTTCGAGTTCTTCGAGGCCTTCGCCGAGCAGCGCCCCGTCGATGCTGATCGCGTAGGACCACACGTTCTCACCTTGCCCGCGTGGGCCGCCGCTGACCGTGACGTTCCCTTTGCCGATGCGCTTCACGGCTTCGAGCGCTTGCTGGACTTCGGCCGCGGTTGCGTCGAAGCCGATCGGCTTCGTCCTGGCTTCTTTGCCCTGGGCTTCGAGCAGCAGGCGAAAGCGGCCCTCGTTCGGGGTCCGTCCACGTGCGCCTGAGACTTCGACGTACCACTGCTGCGGGACCGGCTGGGTCACGGGGACGTTCGTCGGCCCGTGCTCGGCGATCAGTTCCCAGGCGGGCGAACCGGCGGCCAGCGCGGGTGCCGTGAGGCCGAGAGCGAGCACCGCGGCGAGCCCAACCAGGCGTGCCAGCGCGTGTGGCACGCTGGCGCGTCCCGCACGCTCGCGTGCCCGGGTCACGCTTGCTGAATGGCCTGTCGTCTCGCGTGTCGCCTTGTCCATCGGTGTGTTCCCTCTCTGGATGCGGCCGCCCAAGGAAGCCAACTGCCGGCCGACGTTGAGTCGGCCGGCCGCTCGCTCGCCGCGTCCCGGCGTCAAGGCGCCGGTAGCGCAGCAACTGCCTTGGCGACTACCTCATCTAGATGTTCGCGATCGTCGCTTCGACGGCTTCTCCGCCGCTTGTCATATTGAATTCGCCGCTCAGTTCACCCTTTTTGGGACAGATGGCAGGGCTCCCTTTGGGGGCTTTGAACTTCGCTTTGGCGACGGTGAGTTTGACTGGGCCGCCGAGGTTATAGGCGAACTTCACCTTCTGTCGCTTCGAAAGTGCATTCGATGCCTGCGGCCGGGCTGGGCGCGACCCATTTGGCGGTGAATTGGACGGCCGTTTTCGCTACGCTGCCCTTTATTTCGCCCTTGCCGTTTTTCAACAGCGCGATTGCCCACGGGAAGCCTCCAGCTGTGACGTTCGCGGGGCCGATGCTGGTTTTGCACGCTCCTGGTTTTCCTTCGAAGTTGCCCGTCTCGATGTCTTCTTCGCTTAGTCCCGGGACCTTCGCGACGAGGTTTTCTTTCAGTGTCCAGGTGATGGTGCTTTCTTCACATTCAAGGGCCTTGCCTTCGGCTGACGTGATGAGGTTCGAGCTGAAGTCGCTGATTTTGGCGTTTGTGGCAAGCGGGCCAGCTTTCGTGGAGAGCTGGACGACCTTTTTTGCCGAGGCGCTTGCGACGCTCATCGCCGAGAACGCCACTACGGCGACCAGCGCGAGCCCTAGGATTCCGATACGTCTCATCTTGTGCTCCTCTTCCCTCGTAGGTGCGGATTAGCCCGAGCCGGAATCTCTCCGAAATCGGAGCCGGACTGGCTAAGTGTGGATTTAGTCCAAGCCGGGATCCGGAAATCGTCGCCGGACTGACCGAGTTGGCCCCTGCGCGGTCCGTCGCTCTGCTATCGGGTCTTCGACGCTACTTCTCGTCACACGAGCGCGTATGCGCTGAAAGCCACACTCCGGCTGCAGAAAACCCGCATCGTGAAGCGTCTGCATGTCTGCGCATCGTGAAGCGCCTGCATGTCTGGCTACCAGCCGCGGGCGCGGTCTTCACCGCTCCCGCCTGACGCGTACTCGGGTACGCCAGCATCCGGGTTATCTACGGACGACGCCGGTGGTGCGCTGGCCTATCGTCGTGAGAGAGGCCGAGGCGCCGCTCGAAAGCCAAGCGGGGCGGTGTCTGCAATCGGCTTTCGGTAGATGCAGCGGTAAACGAGACGCACTAACGGCGGAGGAGGCAACACCACGATGCCCGAGACCAAAGCCAAGCGCAGCACCTCGGCACGCAAAGCACCCAAACGCAGCACGCCGGCACGCAAAGCAGCCAAACGCAGCACGCCGGCACGCAAAGCCCCGGCGGCCCGAGCGAGGACCGCCGCCCCGGCGGCCCGAGCGAGGACCGCGGAGACCAGGCAGCGCCGTCGCTCAAGTGGAGTTGACCGGACTGCGGAGCTCTCCGACGACGTACTGAAGTCGCTCGAGTCGGGACAGCGGGCGGCGATCGAGGCAGTCGGTCAGTTCGTCGACACCGTCGACAAGAAGCTGCCCTCGCTCGGCAAGCAGGATCCGTCCAGGCGCCAGGAGGTCATCGACGCGGCCCTGGAGATGGCCGACCGACTTGTCCAGACGCAATACGAGTTCATACGCAAGGTCGTGGACAGCGCAGGTAGGGCGCTAAGCAAGCCGAACGAGAGGAAATAGGGCTTCTCCAACGGCCGTCATGTGGCCCGGCAGCGAGACAGACACGCGCCGGCCGAGCCGCATGCCGTGACGCCGTGCCCCAACGCGGAAGGCAGATCTGGCTCTTAGAAGCGGAAGGGCCGGGATTCGGACCCGGGAGACCGCTCACGCGGCCTAACGGTTCTCAAGGCTTGCGTCGAATCGCGCGCATCGCCCGCGTCTATTGAGGTTTTGGCGCATTGGCTGCTCAACTCAGGTGCGGGGACACCGAGGACGGTGTCCCCGCACCTGCGCCGGTGGCGCTGGAGGGCGCTCTAAGACCTCCGCGCTCCTTTGGACGATGCCCGTGAAGAAAAGGGGCAACGCCCAAGCTCGTAGGGATCTGCTTGCCACGCCGGACGACGCGGGCGAGTGCGGCTGCGTGGTGCTGAAGTGAGAGTCCGGATCACGAGGGAGCTCTGCGCGCCGCAACCGGCTGGCGAACGATCGTCTTCATCTTGTCGGGCGAAGCGCGCCGCGGGTCGCTGAGGTAGACCTCGTGATGCTTGCCGGCTCGCTCGTAGCCCTGCTCGGCGGTGAAGGCATGCAGCCGCTGGATCGTCGGACCCTCCGCGGCGTAGGGGCCGATGTGCATGATCTGGGCGGCCAGTCCCTCGGCGAAGCGCTCCAGGCGTACCTGACCGATCGCGTCCCGCGACTTCTTCTTCGTCGCCTTCGCCCGCGCCTCTTCGAAGACCTCTGTGGTCACCTGATCTGGCTGCATGATCATCATCGTCCAGTTCCACGCGGACTTGTCCTCGGTTGTGAACTTCGACATGTCGGGCACCCACCACAGTCCCTCGAGCGGCATTACGCCATAGTCGATGCCGTCGGGCGCCCGCTTGAGCTCGAACTTCGCTGTGTATGCCACCGCGTAGAGCGCTTCGATGGCCTTGACGTACTCGGGCACGGTGTTTGGGTCGCCGTGGCCGTCGATCATCAAGAAAGCCAGCTCAGGCACGTCGACTAGCGAAGGCTCAAGCGCCGGTGCATACAGCTCGCGCAACTCGCGCTTGAAGTCAATCTTTGTCGCCGACATCCCGGCCTCCGCGTTGGTGGACGTGGGTCCCAGCCAATCGCATCCACGATGGCCGCGCGTCCGTGGTATCCCGCAAGACAAGTTTGTTGAGGACCGTCGCCGAGACTGGCGAAAGGTGGCGTGCGCCTCCCGATGGCCGGGAGTTGCGAGCGGTTCCGGCACCTTCCTGACGAGCTCCGAGCGCGCCCCCCGGTGGGGGGGTTCTCAGGAGGACTTGGGCGAGAACTGGAACGTGCGCGCGGCGATGAGCAGGGCTGCAACGCCCCACGCGGCGACGACGAGCAGGTTGGTCGTTGAGATGCCGGTTCCGTGCGTGTGGATAAACGGCTCACGGACAGCCTGAGCGAGGTGCTTGATTGGAAAGACGGTCGCGATGACACGCAGGTAATTCGGGATCTGTCTTTCGGGCACAAATACACCTGAGATGAAGTACAGCGGCAGCACGGCGAGATTCGTGGCAGGTGGCGCCGCGTCGGCCGAGCCGATGCGCGTGCAGAACGCGAACGCCATGCAAACAAAGGAGGCGGCCCCCACGATGACCGCGATGACGAGGCCGAGCATCGTCGATTGTGGGATCGGCACGTTGTACGCGACCCTCCCGATTGCCAGCAGCAGGGCCGACATCACGATGGCGACGACGACGCCCACCGCGGCGCGGCTCGAGATGACAGAACTTGTAGGGAGCGGCGTACCGCGCAGGCGCTTTAGCTCGCCGCTCTCGCGCTGCGCGACGACGACTTGGGTGAGGTTGACAAAACTCGCCGAAATGATGCCCAGGGTCATGATCCCCGGCACGTAGAAGGTCGTGATGCTGATCACCCGGCCTTCAACGATCGTTGTGCCTGTAAAGATCCCCGCGAAGATCACAAGGAACACGATCGGAAGCAGCAGGGTGAAGTAACGCGACTGGGGATTTCGCCAGAACCTCGCGAGGTCCGAGCGGAACTGGTGCACGAAGAGCGCCGAATTGCTCATTGCCGTTGCTGCTCGGCGTCGGTCAGCCGGAGATAGATGTCCTCCAAGGTGGGCCGACCGACTGTGAGGTCGCTCAACTCCTTGTCGTTCTCGAGGGCCCACCGGGTGAGCACATATAGAGGGCTGGCGGGGTTCGCGGCGGCGATGTGAACCCGGCCTGCGCGCACCTGCACCATGGATGCGAGCTCTTCCGGCAGTTCGGAAACGGCCGTGCTCCCAGATTGGAGGAATGAGATGTCGGCCATCGCGCGATCGCGGCCTCCGAGGGTTTCGGGCGTGCCCTCGGCAACGATCTCCCCTGCGGCGATCACCGCCACTCGGTCTGCCAGGGCTTGCGCCTCATCCATGTAGTGCGTCGTGAGGAAGATCGTCTTGCCGAGGTCCCGTAGATCGGCGATCACCTCCCACGCGTGGTGGCGAGCCGAAGGATCAAAGCCGGTCGTCGGCTCGTCGAGGAACACCAGCTCAGGGTCTCCGATCAGCGCCAGCGCGACGTCGAGACGACGCAGCTGCCCCCCTGAGAGATGAGCGGTCCGTGAGTCACGCTGTCCCGCCAGACCGACAAGCTCGATCGTCTGCGCCACGGGGCGAGGGTGAGGGTAATAGCCGGCGTAGAGCTCAACGAGCTCGCCGACTGTCAGCTCCGCGGGCATCGTGCACGACTGCAACACCAAACCGACCCGCGAGCGCCACTGGCGATCGGCATCGGCCGGATCCTTGTCGAGCACACTTACCTCACCGCCATCCCGCGAGCGGTACCCCTCGAGAATCTCGACGGTCGTTGTCTTTCCGGCGCCGTTCGGCCCAAGAAACGCGAACACTTCCCCGTGCTCGACTTGGAGATCGATCCCCCGAACGACCTCATGCTCGCCGTAGGACTTACGCAGCCCGTGAACGTCGATGACGGGCGAGTTCCCACCGCCCGCGTCGACTGCGGGCCGTCCAGCTGTGGTTCTCATCGAGACGCCATCGCAAGCCGCCGATCCTCGCACACCGGCGGTACCACGCCCACGATCAGCACCCCTCGCTGCGCGTCCTTGCGCTCACGGCGAGGCCGGTCGAAGCCAGCCGGTGATCTCGAGTGTGTCGAGTGGAGATTGGCCGCCATTTCTACAAGCTAGTCCCACGGACTCGCTCATCGCACGTACAAACGTGTGCACTTATTGCGGCAAAGCACCTCGCTCCGTCGCTCCAAGCGGAGCTCTTGTGAGCTGCGATGGACAATCGGGCGCTGCGTCGCGGCCCAGACCGGTCTACGTCCGGTCCCAGCGGTGGCCGCGCGCTCCGACACGCACCGGATCCGCGCCGGCGACACTGATCTGCGTCGGCCGGTCGCTGCTCACCTCGATCGAGTCGGCGCTCACCAGCACACGCAGCCGCGCAGCACGAAAGCGCAGCCGTAGCTCGAGCAGCTCCCAGTCGCTCGCGAGCCGGGGATCCAACTCGAGCACATCGTCCCGCGGGCGAGCGCCCCCGAAGCCGAGCACCAGTGCCTGCCAGAGGGAGCCCATCGCGGCGAGGTGCACGCCGCCATCGGTCGATCCGGATACATCGTCGAGGTCAATGCGCGACGTTAGTCTCAGGGCCGTCTGAGCCTCGGCGAGCCTGCCGGCGCGGGCGAACAGGGCGGCGTGAATGCCGGTCGAGAGAGAGCTGCCGTGCGCGGTGCGCGGCTCGTAGAGTGCGAGGTTGGCGTCGAGCGACCCGGCCACGACCTCATCCGGGACGAGGTGGTGGAGCATCAGCACATCCGCCTGCTTGACGACCTGTGCTTGGCGCACGCGCTGGGGCGATAAGAGCACATCGGCGGCAACTGGCCGCTCCGGCGCGAGCTGGGAGATGACCAGCGGCTCGAGCTCGAAGAAGCCAGCGAACTGCTCGTATAGGCCGCTTTCCGGCCGATAGCCGTCGACCAGCGCCTCGGCGAGCTCGAGCCACACCGTCCGCTCGGTTCTGTCGACGTCGGCATCGGTCGTCTCCGCGAACGCGCGGCGTAGGTTCCATCGCGCCATGACATTCGTGTAGGCGTTGTCGTCGACAAGCTCGTGGTACTCGTCGGGGCCCATTACGCCGCGGATGTGGACGCTCCCGTCGCCGTCCCGTTCCACCCGCGAGGCCCAGTAGCGCGAGGTTTCGACGAGCAGCTGCCTGCCCGGTCCGTCCCGAAACGCCTGATCGCCCGTCCAGTCGACGTAGCACGCGGCCGACCAGGCGACGTCCGCGACGATGTGCTCCTCGCGCTGGCCGGTGGATACGGCTACGCGAAGTCCGGAACGGTCGCGCACTGCGCGCGGCGTTACGTCCTCGCCGTTTGCGGCCGACTCCCAGGGGAAGCGAGCGCCGGCTCGCCCGGCGGCGCGCGCGGCCGCCCGGGCCGCGGGCAGACGCCGCACGCGGTACTCGAGAATCGCTCTCGCAGCCGCCGGGTGGGTCGCCGCGAAGAACGGTAGGACGAACACGTCGGTGTCCCAGAAGACGTGACCGCGGTAGCCGTGTCCGCTCAGACCGCGCGCACCGACGGCCGCCTCGCCGCGGTCGCTCGCGCAGCCGATCAGGTGAGCCAGCGCCAAGCGTACGGCGAGCTGCAGCTGTGGGTCCCCGTCGATGCGGACGTCGGCCTCCTCCCAGCGCTCGGCCCACGCGTGGCGGTGATCGATCAGCAGGCTCTCGCACCCGCCCTCCCTGGCCCGATGCACACGTTGCAGCGCCGGATTGCTCGAGTCCTCGGCCGTGGTCGTCACATAGGCCGCGATGCGGTCGAGCGCCGCGTCTGCGCCCTGTCCGGTGACCGACTGCACCGCGGCAGCCTCGAGCGCGCCGTTTGCGACAGCGATGCGCATCACGGCGCCGTCACACCGCTGCTCTGCGTGCGCGTCCGCCGGCGCGACGAGCGGCGGGCTGCGTTCAAGCGCCTCCCGTGACGCACGTGCGCGCAGGACCGCGACACCGGGCTCGGCCAGTGAGCAGAACTGCACCGAATCGTTCCCGTCCCCCATCTCCTGGCAGAGCAGCCCAGCGTGGAGATCGAACACCCGACGTATCGGGCCAACGGGCGTGTTGAGCGAGAGGCGATTCCACAATGGCGCCGACTGGAGCTCGGAGTGCTCACCCCGACCGCGGTAGACGCCCGCCATGAGGACCGCCGCCGACGGGGAGCGGCTGGGCGCGAGCGTACTGCCGCGGGTCCCAATACAGCCGTCGGCGATGGTCAGAACCGACTCGTTTGCGCGCTCTCGCTCTCGCTCGGCGCCCTCGACGACGAGCGTCCAGCAAGGGTCGGATTGCACGATCGGCAGATCGCCGCGTCGCCGCAGCGCGAGCTGACGGTCAAGCAGGCGGCCGAACGCAACTGGCCCGCCGCCGAACGCGACGACGCCAGGCGGAATGCCCTCGGGCTCGACCCCGACTGACGCCACCGTGGCACCGGCGGCTGCGTCGATCAGGACCCGGGAGTCGCTGCCGGGAAGGCCACCGAGCGGTCCCAGCTCGTCGCCGACGATCAGGACCTGCTCGGGCGCGACGCCGCGCCGCCAGAGATGCCCGAAGTACCAGCGGGCGGAGTCGGACTTGTCGGTCAGGCCGATCTCGATGTGCTTGACGTCACTGGTCACGAAGGCGTCGGCGAGCCCGGCCTCGGTGACGGCGGCCACGCCGAGCTCGACGGCCGCGCGTAGACCGTCGACTCCGTGTTCGCACAGCCGCGCTTCGACCGCCGCGAGCAGCTCGTCGATCCGGGCCTTCGGCGGGTCCGCCCAATCCGGGGTGGGGATCAGGTCGATCTTGCGGCGGTTGAGGCTCTGCGAGACGATCCTCGCCTCCAATCCACGGGCGCCGAGACGCTCAACGGCGAGTGCCGCTGCGCGGTCGAGCGCGACCTCCTGCGCCTCAGATGCGCTGCGGCGCTCGACGAGTTCGGCGCTCTCGGCGCCGACGCGAAACACCTCCGAGCCACGGTTGAGCAGCAGATGCAGCTCCCCAGGACCGCGTGGGCGGGCGCCCAGCTGGCCATCGACATTCCCCACATGGGTGCCGCTCACCACGGCAAGATCGAGACCCAGCGCACAGGCGCTCTCGACGGCTGCGCGTAGCGCGGTGGCGTCTGAAGCGCGGCCTGGAACGGCCGTCCCATCCCAGTCGAAGATGAGCGCCTCAAAGCGCCTGTCGAGCGTTGCCGGCAGCGCTGCCGTGCTGCTCACGGAGCAGCAACCATCGTCACGTCCAGCTCGCCGTGCTGCTCGAGGAGTGCGAAGCCTGTGACGCGGCCGGTGCGTTTGAAATCGAGCGTAACGCTGGCGTCGCCGATGCGCACACGCTCAAGTCGGATCCGCTCCAGCCAATCCGGCAGCAATGGACGCTCGATCCTCAGTGCGCGCCCCGGCGCGTCGGCCGAGATCCCCAGCATCGTCTGCAGAAGCAGGAACGGCGCCGCCGCAGCCCATGCCTGAGGAATGCACGCGACCGGGTAGGCGACAACCGCCGAACGCTCGGATCGATCGAAGCCGCAATAGAGCTCCGGTAGACGGAAGTCGCGCTCACTCGTCGCGACATCGAAGAGCGCGTCGGCGATGCGGCGGACGGCGTCATCGTGGCCGTAGCGCTTCAGGCCCGCCGCGATGATCGCGTTGTCGTGCGGCCACACCGAGCCGTTGTGGTAGCTCATCGGGTTGTACGCCGGACAGCCACTGGACAACGTCCGTACCCCCCAGCCGCAGAACATGTCCGCGGCCATCAGGCGCTCGGCGACGGCAGCGGCTTTGTTCGGTGCGACGATCCCGCAGTAGAGGCAGTGACCAGGGTTCGAGGTGACGCTCGCCACCTGGCGCTTGCGCCCGTCGAGCGCCAGCGCAAAGGTCCCCTCCGCCGGATTCCAGAACGCCTCGTTGAACGCCTCTCTCAGGTGCTCGGCCTCGCCCCGGAGACGCACCGCGACGTCCTCCGCTCCGAGCGCCGCGTACACATCGGCGATCGCCAGCTTCGCGCGATAGACGTAGCCCTGCGCCTCGACGAGCGCGATCGGACCCTCGGCGAGGCTGCCATCCGCATGTACGACCGAGTCGTGGGAGTCCTTCCACCCCTGGTTGCGCAGGCCGCCAGGCGAGCGGCGCTCGTACTCGATGAACCCGTCCCCGTCACGGTCGCCGAACTCATCGATCCAGACCAGCGCGGCGTCGAGCGCTGGGCGCAGCGCGCGCAACGTCTCGAGGTCGCCGGTCCACGCGTAGTAGTCGGCCGCGCACATCAAGAACAGCGGCGTGGCGTCGACGGTCCCGTAATAGGGCGTGTGGGGCACGATCCCCACCCCTGCCAGCTCGCCGACGCGCAGCTCGTGCATGATCTTGCCCGGCTCGGCGTCGCGCCAGGGGTCGTCCTCGCTCGCTTGGAGCGTCGCCAGGACGAGAAGCGCGTCGCGCGCCAGATCGGGGTTCAGAACCAGCGCCTCGCTCGACGTGACAAGCGCGTCGCGCCCGAACGGCGCGACATACCACGGGATCCCCGCGGACACGATCTTCCCGCCCGGCGCCGGCATCACCAGGGCGCGTAGGTCACGTGTCGACTTCGCAATCAGCCCGTCGAACAGCAGATTGTTGCTGGTGGTACGCGTGCAACACGACTCCCACTCAGACTCGGCTTGCGCCAGTTCGGCAGTTGCCGTCTCGATGCGTCGCCGCGGACGGCGTCGACCTCCGATAGAGGGCTCAGCCGTCATCAGTACGGTGACCGGTACCCCCGGATCGAGCGTCACCTCCCAGTAGGCCTGCACGCGGTCCGCGTCCAGCTCGACCCGCGCGGGTCCCCGGTCGAACCCGATAACCGCCTCGCGGAACACCTCGTCCTCGCCCACGTAGGCGAGCACAATCCCGCGGTCGAGCTGCTTCGGAGCCAGTGCGTGCCCGCGCACCTCGCGCCGCGGTCCGCCCCGCACCTCGAAAATGTCGGCGAAATCGGCGGCAAGGGTCAGCGAAACACTCGTCGTGACGGCCTCGCGGAGGAAGTTGAGCACCCGCACGAGGTAGTACAGCCGACCCGAGGCGATCATCAGCTCGCGGCTGATGCTCAACGACTGCTGCGGTACCGCCGGCAACGCCCCTCGCGGGAGACCCGCGTTCGTCGACTCGACGATCGCGCGATCGCCCACCGCGGCATGGGAGAGCGCGACCGGAGGGACCTCCCCGATCTCGAGTCGGATCTCCGAGAGGTAGCGAGTGTCGTGGGCGTAGAAGCCCTCACTGGACACCCGTGCCGCTGCGACATCCCCGTCGGTTCGCGCGCACAGGAAAAGCTCACCGTCCTTGATCACGAGCAGCTCCTCACGCGCCTCCGTGGGAATCGCCGGCGCACGCCTCACCTCGACCGGGCCAGCCCGGCCGAGGACCTCAAACTGCTCCCCTCGCGGACTGAGGAGGGTCTGTTCGCGCGCGGGGGCGGCAGGTCCCGTGCGGCCCTTCCCCGATCGGCGGCGCGCGCCTGGAGGCTCCGTTGTTGCTCCTGCGTCGCTCACCGTGAATCCGGACCCATCAGCCGCGACCCATCGTATGTCCCGACGGCCCGGCCCGACGCTGCCCGCATCGGCTCCATGGCTCCCGCCGGGCCCTAGCGGGACGCCGCGGATGTCGGCTCGACGGGACGAGGTTGGTTTCCGAGCGGTCCCGTTTCCAACCGCGGGGACGACCACCAGCCCACAATCTCCTGGCGGGCCTCACGCGATGGGACTCCTCCCTAGGTCGTGGTTATGACAGTAGGGATGGCGGGGGCCAGGGGCCGGTGGGCTCCATTTCCCCCGCGAGGCACTGGTTTGACGTGACGGGTGGCGCGCCGGGCTCGGTTTGCCGGCGCTCGGATCGCGTGGTCGTAGACGGCCTCGTAGCAATCAGCGACGATTGCTGCGTCATAGCGCGAGGTGACGCTCTCGCGGCAGCGCGCCGGGTTGATCGCGTCGAGCAAGCCGACCGCCGCGGCCATCGACTGCTCGTCGGCGACGTGGAAGCCGTTCTCACCGTCGATCACGATCTCGCTCGCTGCCCCTTCGGGGAACGCGATCACGGGCGTGCCGCAAGCGAGCGCCTCGACCATCACCATCCCAAACGGCTCCGCCCAGCGGATCGGCATCACGAATGCCTTCGCTCGCGCGAACAACTCCTTACGGTGCACGCCCCTCACCTCGCCGAGGAACACGACCGCGTGGCCATCGATGTGCGGCTCGATCTCGCTGCGGAAGTACTCCTGTTGTCCGGGCTGTACCGGGCCCGCGAGCACAAGCTTGGTGCCGGCCGCTTGAGCGGCCTTGATCGCGAGGTGCGCGCCCTTGACCGGGTCCATCCGTCCCATCCACAGCATGTAGTCGTCCTTGTCCGCGCGAAACGGCCAGTCCTCGACGCGGATCGGGTTGGGCGCAACGTCAGCCACCTGCACGCCCGGCGGCGCGTGCTCGAGCTGGAAGCGGCTGATTGCAACAAGCCGGGCCTTGTGGCCGTGACGCTGATAGAAGGGCCGCGTTTCGTCGTTGAAGGGCGCGTGTAGCGTATGTACGACCGGCGCTGACACGCGGTCTGCCATTGCGACCGCCGTGAAGCCCGAGTGATCGTGGACGACATCAAAGGGCCGGTCTTCCGCCGCGGCGCGGTCGACGACGTCGTAGGCGGTGCCGACATGGTCGGACTCGTACAGGGACGAGCCGATCTGATCGGCGTGCGTCTCGTGTAATGGCGAGTACACCCGAGCCGCTGACCGCGAGCCTGGCGCGGCGAACAACGTGACGTCGTGCCCGCGCGCGACCAGTTCCTGGCAAACGAGTGCGACCACCGCCTCGATCCCTCCATAGCCAGGCGGTGGCACCGGGATCCACGGCGGCGCTACGACGGCGACCCGCAGTGACTTGCGCTCCGCAGGCGGGAGAGCGGTGAGCGTCTGGTGGGCGGAGAGCTTGGTCATATGTACATCTGGTTCGCCTGGTTTGGACCGGGGCGCGCGGGGGTTACGTGGGCTCGGTCGGGCACCTGCCTTGAAAGCCTGATCGCAACGAGCCGGCGCACGTATTGATCCCCGCCCGTTCCGTGACGGGGATGGATGCCTAAGCTCTCCTCGCCGCGAGGGCGCCGACGTTTCGGAGACCTTGGCATCGCGTTGAACCTCCCGCGTGCAGCACCTCGCAGTTCACGCAGAGTGCCGGAGCGCCCTCCGCGTCCGCGAACGGCACCAGCGAATCGCCGCCGCACTCGTAGCAGCGACGGTGGTATCGCCGATCGATGCGGCCGATGCGCTCGACGCGATCGTAGAGCGCACGTTCTACCGTCGCCCGATTGGTCTGCATGTCCTTGGGGCCACCGGCCGCGCAAAGAAGCGGGAACTACTTCCCCTCGTCCGCGCTACCAAGGGCCTTGCCTGCACTGTGCGTGATCTCGCGAAGGAACGCGTACTCCGTGTGGACCAGTTGGTCGGCCATCTCCATGGCGGCGTCGATGATCTCTTGTCGCTTGCTCGGATGCTCGTTGGCGAGCAACGGAAGCTGGCCGTCGACGGCGTCGGCGAAGTTGCGCACCGCCTTGATTGCAGCGCGCTGCCCCGACTCGACCGAAGTGAGCACCTCGTCGGAGAGTTCGGCGGTGCGGTCGACCGCTGTGCGTTGAACGTCGGCCTCTGGCGTTGTCACTGGCATTGGGATCTGCCTCCTTTGCGGGACGTGGGTCCCGTTGGCATCGCAATTGCGGCACCTATCCACGGGCGTTGCCACGTACGCGGGCTCCGCTCGGTTGCCGCCGTCTCGGCACGACCATATGTGAGCCCGCTGGCGCCGCCATCCGTAGAGAGTCCGCGCCTGGCCGCGCTCAAGTACGTACGAAGCGGAAGGGCCGGGATTCGAACCCGGGAGACCGCTCACGCGGCCTAACGGCTTTCAAGGCTTGCGTCGAATCGAGCGAATCGTCCGTGATTACTGGCCTTTTCGCGTCTCGTGACCGGGTGCGCGACAGTTCGCGCGACAGTCTCGACGGGACGCGAGCGGCTCGCGCGGCTCCCAGCCAGCAGAGGTTGTGTTGCCAAAATGCCCCTGCCCTTGTACCGAACGTAACAAAGTGGTAGTAAGGACGAATCTGTGTCGAGGCCAAGCCTCGGCGTAAGGCGATAGGCGGTGACAAGGGATTGGAGACGGGAATGCCCAGCGAGGACACTGCAACTGCCGGGACGGACTCGGTCAGCACCTGCACCGAGACCTCAGCGGCGAACGAGGTTCGGGCGCTAAACGCCCTAGCCTTCGGCGAGCTACGCAGGTTTCCCGGGGCGATCCGCGACATGCACCTGGGCATAGCCCAGCGCGCATTCCGTGGTGTGGGCCCAGCGGCCCTGCCGGTGAAGCTCATCCACGACGCGCTCTCGAGCCGCGCCTACGGCGTAATCGGGGCGGGAGCCTCGGGGCTCGGCAAGGCCGTCGATTCGGCGATGGAGCGGCGCGGAGTCGGCGAGCAGGTTTCGCTGTCCACCAGCCAGCAGGGAAGTTTCGGGTTGGCTGTGCTCAACGGCCTGATCGGAGACCGGCTGGAGCGCGAAGGCAGCGCGCTTGCCCAGCCCACCTCTGTGCGGGTGCACGGAAAGCGAATCAAGATGCAGAAGCCCTTGGTGCGTGGTGCGTTCCCGCAGGCCACTCCTGCTCTGGCGGTCTTCATACATGGGCTGACCGGTGATGAGTTCTGCTGGTCCTGGGGTGCCCACGACCCCTACGGAGAACGGCTGGCGGCGGACCTCGGCTACACACCTGTCTACCTGCGCTACAACAGCGGCCTTCACATCTCCGAAAACGGCCGCACAGTAGCGGCACTGCTCGAGGAGCTCGTAGAGGCGTGGCCGGTCGAGGTGCAACAGGTCGCGCTCGTCGGCCACTCGATGGGTGGCTTGGTCGCGCGCAGCGCCGCCCATCAGGCCGATGAGCAAGATCAGAAGTGGGTCGCGCACGTCCGGCACGTCGTCTCGCTTGGGACCCCCCACATGGGCGCTCCGCTGGAGCAGGGAGCACACCGGGCGGCGGTGGCGCTCGACAAGCTGCCCGAGACTCGGATGCTGGCCAGCTTTCTGAAAAAGCGCAGCGCCGGCATCCGTGACCTGCGCCACGGATCGCTGGTCGACGAGGACTGGCGGGGCCGCGACCCCGAGGCGCTGCGCGCGGTCGCGTGCAAGGAGGTTCCGCTGCTGCCGTGGGCAACCCACTGCTTCGTCTCAGCAACCATCACCCGCGACCCGAAACACCCGCTCGGGCGCCTACTCGGAGACATCCTCGTCCTGAAGCCCAGCGCGAGCGGCCACAGTAAGACCCGGCGGATCCCCTTCCGCGAGGAGCACGGACATCACATAGGCGGCACCCACCACCTTGCGCTGCTCAACCACCCCGAGGTCTACGAGCGCCTGCACGACTGGCTGGCAGCCGCGTCCGCTGCGCTCGCCGCTCCCGTCTGACGCATACGCGGAGCACGGCCCTAGACGGCGCTGAAGTCGGCTGAAAGCGCCGGCCGTTGCGTGAAGGACTTGCAGCCGAGCTGTCGTGCTATGGCCGGTTGCGCCCGTAGAGGTCGTGCGCCTGGACCCACTCCTCGGCGAGGATCGCCCAGCCCAGCGAGACCTCGCCGCACAGCACCGTGGCGGCGATGACCTCGGCCAGCTTTCGGACCTTCCCGGCTCCGTAGCAGCCGAGTAGCTCTAGGCACTCGCGCTGGGTGGCGAGCCCCGTGCCGCCGCCGTAGGTCGCGACGATCAGAGATGGGATCGTGATCGAGACGTAGTAGTCGCCGTTGGGGAGCAGATCGCTGAAATTGAGGGCTGCGGAGGACTCAGCGACGTTGGCCGCGTCCTGGCCCGTGGCGATGAACAGGGCAGCGATCCCGTTGGCCGAGTGCAGACCGTTGTTGTTGACACCCGCCATGAAGCCGCCGAGGTTCGACACCTGCCGCGCCCGAAACAGCGTTTCGCCGCTGGTGTGCATGTGCCGCTCTATCAGCGCGGCGGGAAGCGTGGCCTCGGCGACGACCCGCTTGCCGCGAGTGCGCAGGACGTTGACCTGCGAACTCTTCTTGTCGGTCGCGAAGTTCGACTCCAGATAGAAGTTGGTAATGCCGTCGTAGTTGGCGGTGATCCACGCGCACGCGGCGGCGGTTGCCTTACCCGTGAGGTTCTGACCTGCAGCGTCGCCGGTCGTGTAGTCAAAGCGCGTGAACAGGATCCGGCTTGCCGAGTACTGCTCGATGCGGCGCAGCCGACCGATCCGCGTCGTGCTCTCGGCCACCTGCTTGATCTCAACGAAGTGCTCGGTCAGCCATTCCCCGAAAGCGCGCGCCCCGCGGGCGCTCTCAAACACGAAGGCAGGGGCGCGCTGCATGGCGTCATCGAGGATCGTGGTCTTCACGCCACCGACCTCCCAGAGCATCTTCATGCCGCGGTTGTAGCTTGCGACGAGGGTGCCCTCGGTGGTCGCGAGCGGCACGTAGAACTCGCCCTGCGCGTGCTCTCCGTCGACCAGGAGGGGTCCGGCCATCCCGATAGGCACCTGCGCCACGCCGGTGAAGTGCTCGACGTTCCCGGGGAGAATCGATGGGTCGAGTGAGTAGTGGGCGAGGTGGTCGAACGCCACACCCGAATGCTCGCGAAGGAAAGCACGGCGAGCCGCGGCCGCGGCTGGCGTGTAGTCATCGTCGCGATCGCGCGGAATCTTCCTCCGGGGCAGCTCGGTCATTGAGATGGCCTACGTTCCGGCGGCCGTTGGCTCCCGCGACATCATCGGAGGCAGTATCGCGCTCGCTGTCATCGCGTGTGGGGGTCCGTCCAACTTCAGCTCAGCCGACTGGGTGTTGTCCGGCGGTTGAGTCGAGCTGGCGCTTCGCCGCCGATAGGCACGCGACCGCCCCCCGGGCATGGATAGCGATAGCCCCAGCACGGCGCGCGCCAGCCCGGCTCTACCGTGCCCGCGCACCTTAGGGTCGCGTATCGCGGGAGGTGGCGAGCGCGATCGCCACTACTGACGCGCACTCAGTACTCAGTACAGATGCGCAGCGCCGACCCCACCCATAAAGTCGGAGGCGACCAAGGGAGGCGTTTCATGCCACAGACCGACTGGCCCGCGCGCGTGCCTCCGATGGTCGTGCGCGATCGCCATGGCAGCAGGATGCGCTGGATGCTCGATGCCGCCCGCGCGGACGCGCGGATGCTCAGCGCCATATCGACCGACGTCGCTCACACCGCCGACCCGCGCCATCTCGCCCGCCGGCCGCCGGCCGCCGACCCTTTCGAGTTGCGCGACCCCGAGTACATCGCGCGCACGCTCCCCGCGCTGCGCGTCATGGCGGACGTCTGGTTCCGCGCCGATGTGCGCGGGCTGGAGAACATCCCCCCACAAGGGCCGGTGCTGCTCGTCGGCAACCACTCGGGCGGCACGCTTATCGCCGACACGTTCATCTTCGCGCAGGCGTTTTACGACCAATTCGGCCCCGAGCGCGAGTTCTTCCAGCTCGCGCACGACCTCGTGTTCAAGGTGCCTGGCATACGGGCCATGCTCACGCCGTACGGAACAGTGCCGGCCTCGCCTGAGAACATGCAGCGTGCGCTTGCGCGCGGCGCCGCGTTGCTCGTCTATCCGGGCGGGGACCACGAGACCTACCGGGCCAGTTGGCACTCCGCCGAGATCGACTTCGCCCATCGGACCGGCTTCGTGGAGCTCGCGTTGAAGCACGGCGTGCGAATCGTCCCGGTCGTTTCGATCGGCGGCCAAGAGACGGCGCTGTTCCTCGGCCAGGGCGAGCACATCGCGCGACTGCTGCATCTCCACCGGCTGCTGCGGATCGACGTCGCGCCGATCCAGCTCGCGCCGCCGTGGGGCGTCACGGTGCTCGACCTCCCGGGACGCGTGCCCCTGCCCGCGAAGATCTCGATCGAGGTGCTCCCGCCGATCGACCTGCGCGAGAAACTCGGCGGCGCCTGCGGCGATCCCAACGAGGGCTACGAGCTCGTCACGGGGCTGATGCAGGACGCGCTGCACGAGCTCGGCGAGGCGCGCACGCTCCCGCTGATCGGCTGAGCGGGCGCTCATCGGACGGCGCTCGCCGTGAGCTCAGAAGTCCCTGCACATGCTCGGAATACGGCTCCACTACACGGAAGGGCCGGGATTCGAACCCGGGAGACCGCTCACGCGGCCTAACGGTTTTCAAGACCGCCGCATTCAACCGCTCTGCCACCCTTCCAGGGGCGCCGTCGGCGGGGCGTCCCAGGCCTTCCGCTTCACGCCGGTCGCCACGCCGAGGGTCGGCCCATCGTAGAGAAGCCGGCGGGAGCCGAGCGGCCGGCCCGGGCGTACTCGCCCACCACCTCCGCCGCGCCCCGGCCACGCTCTAGACTCCATGCCTCTGGCTCGGGAGAGGTGGCCGAGTGGCTGAAGGCACTCGCCTGCTAAGCGAGTATGGGGTTTATCACTCCATCGCGGGTTCGAATCCCGCCCTCTCCGTCTCCTGGAACGCCCGTCACAGGCAAGGGCTGCTCAGGACTGCTCGGGTGCGGCGACCGCGAAGATGACGTGTCGGCGGGCGAGGCTCATGTATGCGTGCAGCTCGACGGGGCCGCCCTCGAGTGGTTCGACGGTCACGTCCGTCAGCGTGATGAAGTCCCGCTCGGAGGCGTTGAGGACGTCGGAGACGCGGCTGCGGTAGCCGTCCCGGGCGAGCGTCAGCAGGCCCTCGATGCGGTGGCGACCGGTCTCCAGACGGACGCGCTCGCGCCGGTGGTTGATACCGGGCAGATCCTCCTCGGCGAAAAGCTCGTCGCTGGCCACGCCGCCATTATCGACGTTTCGGGCCCAGGCCGGGCGCCCTGCAACTAGCGGGTCAGGTGGAACGTCCGGCTGAGCAGCGTGCGCCTGCCGGTGGGACCGGCGGCGATCACGCTCACCGCCGCCCTCAGGCCCCGGCGCCCGCCGAGCTCGCGACGCAGGCGCCGCAGCGTGCGGGGCCCGACGCGCAGCTGCACGCGCACAGTCCGGGCGGCGGCCAGAGGCCTGGCCACCGCCACCAGCGGGCAGGGCGCGGTGGCCCGGGGGCCCCACCCTGGCGCTTATGAGGATCTTGCAGGCCCGCTGACAATCCACCGCCAACGTGAGCGCCCGTCGCGACAGGACCCCCTTCGCACGGGCGAGGCCGACGTGCAGGACCGGGGCCACGTCCAGCGGCGGCGGCCACGAGCTCGCCGGAACGCATCCCCCGGCGGCCGGGGCCGCGGGCAGGAAGCTCTGGACGCGGTTGTTGTGGGTGTCGGCGACGTACACGGCCCCGCTGCAGCCCACCGCGAGCGCCGTCGGCTGGGCGAATTCCCCGGGTCCGACCCCGCGCTCGCCCCACTTGGCCAGGAAGGTCCCGGTAGAGGAGAACTCCTGGATACGGTCGTTTTCGCGATCCGCAACGAACACCCGGCCGGCGGCGTCGACGGCGATCCCGTCGGGGGTGCGCAGGTGCCCGTTGGCCATTCCCCGCTCGCCCCAGGTGGCCTGCACGGCGCCGGTGGGGGACAGGGCGACCACGCGGTCGTTGCCCGTGTCGGCCACGAACACCTCGCCGCCCGGTCCGACCCCGATCGCCGCGGGGAGCACGAACTGCCCGGTCCCGCTGCCTGCGGCCCCGTCGCCTTCGCCCGCTCCCCACCGTGCCAGCAGGGAGCCGTCGGGGGCGAATACGAGCACCCGGTTGTGAAGCGTGTCGGCCACGTAGTTGTTGCCGCTGGCCGGATCGACCGCGACCGAGCCCGGCGAGGACAGCTCTGCGCCGCCCAGCTGCAGCGGCCCGCCGAGTTCGCTGAGGAAGGTCCCGTCGCCCCAGATGCGGGTCACGCGGCCGTTGCCGCGGTCGGCCACGTACACCGCTCCGCGCGGGTCCACCGCGATCCCCGCGGGAGCGTTGAAGGAATTGAAGTGACCCCCCGAGCCGCCCCACTGGCCGAGGTAGGCCCCGGCTCCGGAGAAGCGCTCGACGCGGTTGTCCGCGGTGTCCGACACGAACAGCGACCCGGTGGGATCGACGGCCAGGCCTTCGGGGGCCACCAGCTGGCCGGGACCCCGTCCGGAGGTCCCGATCGTCCTCAGGAGGTTGCCGTCGGGGTCGAACACCTCGACCCGCCCGTTGGCCGTGTCGGTCACGTACGTGTCCCCCGCCGGGTCCGCCGCGATCCCACGCGGGAAGGCGAGCTGGCCGGGTTTCGATCCCGGCCCGCCCCACGCGCCGAGGAAGGCGAGCGTCGGGGACAGCTTGACCACGCGGGCGTTGATGTTGTCGGCCACGAACACGTCTCCGGCCGCGTCGAGGGCCACTCCGTAGGGGAAGCTGAACTGGCCCGGCCCGCGGCCGAATTCGCCGGCTTCCGTCTCCCAGGCGCCTTCGGGGCTGAACTTCTGGATGCGGTGGTTGTCGTCGTCGGCCACCACCACCTCGCCTTCGTTGGCCGCCACGCCACGGGGGTCGGCGAACAGGCCAGGGGAGTTGCCCCGGCTTCCCCATTGCGTCGCTTCTCCGCCTTCGAGGTTGAAGCGCTCGACGCGGTTGTTGAGGGTGTCGGCCACGAACACGTGGCTGCCCGCCACCGCGATCCCCCCGCCCGGGGGCTGGGTCGGGTTCTGGGAGGAGCCGAAGTGGAATTCCCCGAGCCCCGTGCCGCGATGGCCCCAGGCGGTGATCAAGGCCCCGCTGGGGGCGAACTTCTCGACCCGGTCGTGGCTGGAGTCAACGACGTAGACGTTGCCGGCGGGGTCTACGGCGATCGCTCCGATCGGCCCGAACTGGCCGGGCCCGCCGCCATAGGCGCCCCACTCGCCCAGGAAGGCGCCGGCCGGGCTGAACTTCTGCACCACGTAGCTGAGCTGGTCGGCCACGTACACGTTGCCTTCAGCGTCCACGGCGACGGCCTCGGGGAAGCGCAGGACCCCCTCCGCCCGCTGGCCGATAACGGTCAGCGAGCTGTACGGGCAGGCTCCCGGGGCCGGCTCCCGGGCACCCGGCCGCCGCCGCCGGGCCGGCCGCCGTGCACCACAGCGCGCCTGCGCACAGGGCGGCGAGCAGCACGGCCCTGGTGCGAGCCGGCCGGCGTGGGCAGTGTGAGCCGGGGTCCATGTGCGCCGGAACACGCCCCCGCCGCCGGTGGAGCGGTCGATCGTCCAATTGGGCCCGAAGGCGGCTCACCTCGATGTGGTCGCGGTGCCGAATTGCCACGGGTCGGGCGGCCACTCGCGGGCGCCGCCCGGGACGGCTCAGCCGATCGGCTCGCGGGCGCGGGCCGGCAGCCCGGCGCGAACGCCTTCGGTCGTGCGCAGCCGGGAGGCCCCGGAGGGACGGTTGAGCTCCTCACGCACGATGTACAGGGGGCGGTGCTTGACCTCGTCGTAGATCCGGCCCACGTACTCGCCGATCACCCCCAGGGCGATCAGCTGGATCCCCCCCAGCAGCAGGATCGCGATCGTGAGCGACCCGAACCCCGGCAGATAGGAGCCGGCGATCTTCAGGATCACCACGACCGGGATCGCGATGAACGCCACGCCGGCCGAGATGATGCCGGCGTAGGTCGCCAGCTGCAGGGGCAGGTGGGAGAAGGAGGTGATCGCATCGAGCGAGAAGCGCAGCATGCGCCGCACCGTGTACTTGGTCTCGCCCGCCGCCCGCGCGTCGCGCTCGTAGGAGACGGCGGTCTGGTTGAAGCCCACCCAGACGGTCATCCCGCGCAGGAAGCGGGAGCGCTCGGTCATCGTCAGCAATGCGTCCAGAGCACTCCTGTCGAGCAGCCGGAAGTCGCCGCTGTTGGGCTCGAGGTCCACCTGGGCGAGCTTGTCGAAGAGCTTGTAGAACCACCTCGCCGTGGCCAGCTTGAAGGCCGTCTCGCCCTCGCGCTGCTGGCGGACCGCGTACACCACGTCGGCTCCCTGGCTCCATTGGGCCACCATGTCGGGGATCAGCTCCGGAGGGTCCTGCAGGTCGGCGTCGATCATCGCCACGGCGTCGCCGGCGGCGTGCTCGAGGCCCGCCGTGAGGGCCGCCTGGTGGCCGAAGTTGCGCGACAGGTGGATCACGCGCACACGCGGGTCTCCGTGGGCGAGGCGGTCGAGGATCTCGGCGCTGGCGTCGGAGCTGCCGTCGTTGACGAGCACCAGCTCGTACTCGAAGTCGGCGACGGCCGCACGGGTGCGGTCCACGAACTCCTCGACGAGCTCCTGCTCGTTGTAGATGGGGGCCACCACGCTCAGCAACGTGGGGGTCCGGAGTGGTCGGTTTGACATCTCGGGCTGGGGCGAAGGGCAGTCTGTAGGACGGACCTTATGACGATTCTCGGTCAAAACCCTAAGCCGGGGGTCAATCTATCGTTCATCCTGTAAGCGATGTCCTCCAGTCACACCGATCAGCAGGGCGGCGGGATGGCCAGAAGGCTTCTCCAATCCCGTTACCCGTTGTTCGTCCAGTTCATGAAGTTTGCGCTCGTCGGTGTGTCCAACACGCTGATCACGCTGCTCGTCTACACCTTCCTGCTGAAGGTCGTCGGCATGTGGTACCTGGCGGCGTCGGCGATCGGCTTCATCGTCGGGGCCACCAACGGCTTCCTGCTCAACCGCCGCTGGACCTTCCGTGAGCACGTCGGCGACGCCCTCACGCCCGTGCGCTGGGCGGTCGTGCAGGGCTGCGGCCTGGCCGTCAACGAGGGGATGCTTTTCGTGCTCGTCCACGACGCCCACCTGGAGAAGGTCCTGGCCCAGGTGGCGGCCACCGTGATCGTGACCATCACGACCTTCCTCGCCAACCGCGCGTGGACCTTCCGTGTCCACTCTCCCGTGGCCGTGGCGGGCAGTTCCCCGGGTGCGGGCGACGCCTAGGGCGACCCCGTCTCGGGCCCGCTCAACGGAACACGGCCAATAGCGACAGCCCGGCGGGAATGCTCCCGCCGCGGGCGATCACCGCGGCCTCGATCGAGAGGGGCCGCTCGAGCAGCCAGTTGAAGGGCTCCGGCGGCACCCACAGATCGAGGCTCGACTCGGTGGCCTTGCGGTTGAAGCGGTCCAGCACCCGCAGCAGGATCGCGACCGGAAGCAGCAGCGAGTTGAAGTAGGTGGCGCGCACCTGCCGCCAGCCGGCCGCCTCGGCCACCCGTTTGAGCGATCGGCGGGTGTAGCGGCGGCGGTGGTGGTTGAGCTCGTCGTGTCCGCTCCACAGCCACCCGTAGGCGGGCACCGTGACGAGCAGCGCTCCACCGGGAGCCACCACGCGGCGCAGCTCCTTCAGTGCCGTGAGGTCGTCGTCGAGGTGCTCGATCACGTCGAGGCTGACGGCGAGGTCGAAGCTGTCCTCGGCGAAGGGCATCTCCAGCACCGAGCCGGTGATCACCTCTCCGGCGTCGCGCTCGCGGGCCAGTGATGCGCTGGTGGGCGAGAGCTCCACGCCGGTCACGTCTCCGTGGTCGCGCAAGCTCGAGCATGTTGCGTCCGCTGCCGCAGCCCGCGTCGAGGATCCGCGCCCGCGGGGGCAGATCGACGCCGCACAGGACGCGGTCGATCACGGTCCTGCGCCCGCGGTACCACCAGTGGCGGTCCTCGGCCCGGTGGGTCTGCAGCTCGTAGTCGCGGTCCACTGAGGGGATCCTTTCCTAAGACGCGCCCGCCCCGCCTGCGGCGGCGCCTCCGCGCGCGGGCCCCGAAGGGCCCGGGCGGCTCGCCGGCCGGGGGCGCAGCCTCAGCCGCCCAGCGCCTCGCGGAGGAAGCTCAGGGTTCGCTCCCACGCCAGCTCGGCCGCCTCGGCGTCGTAGGTGCCGAGGCGGTTGGTGTCGTTGAAGAAGGCGTGGCCGGCGTTCTCGTAGAACTGGAAGCTGACCCGCACGCCCGCCCCGCGGAGCTCCTCTTCGAGCGCCTTGGCTTCGTCCACGGAGACGAAGTCGTCGGCGGTCCCGAAGTGGCCCAGGAGGGGTCCGGAGATGTTCGAGAAGTCCGGCTTGCCGTGGGGCATCACGTAGTAGAAGGTGACCGCCGCGCCGATGTTCGGGCAGCTCGCGGCGGCCCATACCGACAGGCCTCCCCCGAGGCAGAAGCCGACCGCACCGACGTGCGGCCCCTGCACGCCGGGCTGCGCGGCCAGGTACTCCGCGGCCCCGCACATGTCCCGCTCGGCCTCCTCCATCGACAGCGCCATCATCTTCTGCTGGGCCTCGTCGGGGCCCTCCGCGGTCTCGCCGCGGTAGAGGTCGGGCGCCAGCGCGAAGAAGCCGGCGGCGGCGAAGCGGTCGCAGATCGAGCGGATGTGCGAGTCGAGTCCCCACCACTCCTGCAGGACGATCGTGGCCGGCCCCTGCCCACCGGCCGGCGATGCGAGGTAGCCGGGCGTGGAGCCGTGGCTGGTCGGGAACTCGATGTCTGGCATGTGGCGCTCCTTGTGGTTCGGCACTGCCCGCGGGCCTTGGCGTGAGGCGACATCCTCTCACGGCGCCGAGCGGCGCGCCGCCGGGCCGGGACGGGGAGGCCGGCCCGACGGTTCCGCAGCGCGCTCAGGTGGTGGGTAGCGAGACCGACAGGTCGCTCAGCTGGACCGTGAAGGGGACGTTGCCGGCCCGGTAGTAGGGCTCGTCGCGGCCCAGCAGTTCGAGCTTGACGGTGTCCCCGGCCGCGAACAGATAGCCGTTGCCGTGTAGCTGGAAGGTGATCGGACCAGTCTGGTTTTCGTCCAGGCGGTAGACCCCGCGGCTGATCAGGCGCTCCTGCCCGCTGGGCAGGACATCCCACAGCCGCGCGTCGACCTGCCCGTAGGGACCCGTGGCTGACGACGGTGGCGGTGACCGTCGGCAGGCCCAGCAGCGTGAAGCCCGGGCTGGTCATGGTGTAGGTCGCGCTGTCGGGTTCCATCGCGGCCGTGGCTTCCTTGCAGACGTTGCCGCCGCTTTCGGTCTCGCTCTCGGCGATCGGGTCGAATTCCGCGGCGATCGTGGGGCTGGCGCCCACCGACGTGAAGCTCTGGGCCGAGGCGCCGCCGAAGGTGACGGTGTGGGGGGCGAGGCTGCTCCAGCGCTTGGCCGTGAAGGGGCCTTCTGCCGCGGCGCTCTTGGGGCAGGTCTGGGTGTACGCCGTGACGCTCCCGTTCCTCGGCGGTCTGCCGTGGTGCTGAAGCTTGGCGGCGAAGAAGGCGGCGCCCTCTTCGTTGAAGGCGCGGTCGGTGTTCTGCTTGTTGGAGGCCGGTCCGTGGCCGAGGTCGCCCACCATCAGAGCGGCGTAGCCACCCTCGCGGCGCACCTGGTTGTAGGCCCTCAGCGACTGTGCGACCGGGAACAGGTCGTCCGTCCAGCCGCTCTCGAGCAGCATCGGGGCCGGCTTGCCGGACGGCGTGATCCCGTAGCCCTGGTGGTAGTCGTAGATCTGGTGGGCGATTTCTTCGTCTTCGGGGGTCACCGGTTCGCCCGCGTTGACGGCCGCGAACCATTTCGTGAGGTCCGCTTCGGGGTCCTTGCCGAGGGGCGCGTAGTAGCCGTCGGAGGCGAGACCGTCGGCGTAGAGACCGGTCTCGTAGCTCTGGATCTCGACCCCGATCGGTTCGTAGCTCTGGCCGGCGGGCGCGACTTCGGTGTCGAGGAAGCGGCCGTTGGGCTCGAGTGCGTTGACCAGGTCCGACCACGGCCAGCGGGGGTACGCGGCCTTGACTTCCATGCTCTTGCCGTCGGGGCTCTTCCACGGCGCGTATTCGCCGTTCGGCAGGCGGATGCGGTTCTTCAGGTAGGCGAGCTCGATGCTCTGCCCGCCGCCGTAGGAGATACCGGTGACGCCGATCCCGCGCGGCTTGGCCAGCCCCTCGTCGGCGAGCAGGCCGAGCAGGTACTGCGTGTCGCGGGCCTCGTAGCGCTGGTCGGCGAGGCGGATGAAGCCTTCTTCGCAGGCCGGGGTTTCCTTGCGCGATTCTTCGCTGCCGCACGAGTTGGCCCATCCGCGGGCGCTGTAGTTGACCACGGCGAATCCGTGTTCGGCGTAGAAGACGTTGTTGTAGTCGAAGGTTTCGTTGCCGTTGCCTTCGGCCGAGGCGGCCTCGAAGGAGGTCTTGCTGCCGCCCCAGCCGTGCAGCATCACGATCACCGGGAACGGGCCGTTGCCGGTGGCCGGCAGCGTCACGTCCACGTCCAGGGGAACACCGTCGAAGGAGGGAATGCGCTGCGAGAGGCCTTCGGTGGGGCAGAAGCGCACGCCGTCCTCGCCTTTGCAGGCGTGTCCGAACGGCGTCGGTTCCCCGCCCTTGCGCGCGGCGGCCGCACCGGCGGGCGCAGACAGGCCGCACAGCCACAGCGTCACCAGGGCAGCGGTCAGCGCTCGCCTGTACCGCACGCTGCTCATCCCGGCTCCCCTTGACTCCCCTTGCACATCGACTCCCGGCGGTTACCCGCGGGGGCCCGTGGTCAAACGAGTCTGCCCGCTGTGTGACACTGGCCGTCGGTGCACGCAGGAGCTCCCCGCATGGCCGTCGTGGGTCACGTCGAGTGGGTCCAGTTCGCCCGCGTGCGAGCACGTCCCGGCGGCCGGCGAGGTGGTGCACGCGAGCGACGCGTTCGAGGAGCCGGCCGGCGGCGGCGCGGTCGCGGCGGTCCAGCTCGCGCGCCTGGCGGGAGGCGGCGACCCTGATCACCGCGCTCGGCGACGACGACCCGGGCGGCGCTCCGTGGCGCGCCTCGGCGAGCTCGGCGTGGAGGTGCGCGCGAGCCACCGTCGGAGCTCCCGACGCGCCGCGCGGTGACGCTCGTCGACGACGACGGGGAGCGGACGATCACGACGCTCGGCACGCGCCTGGACCCGCCCGCCGAGCTCGTCGACGGCGGCGCTGGGCGGCGGCTCGGCGAGCGTCGACGGCGATCTACTTCACGGCCGGCGAGCCCGAGGCGCTGCGCGCGGCGCGCGCGGCCGCGCGCGTGCTCGTCGCCAGCCCGCGGGCCGCGCACGCGCTCGGGCACGGCGTGCGCGCTCGACGCGCTCGTCCTCAGCGACGCGCGACCCGATCGAGGTGCGAGCCGCGCCGCCGGCGTGGAGCACGAGGCCGACCGGTGGTGCGCGACCGAAGGGACCGCGCGGCGGCAGCTACCGCTGCGGCGGCGGGGCCGCGGGCGCTGGCCGGCGGCTCCCCTCCGGGGCCGGTCGGTCGACTCCTACGGCTGCGGCGACTCGTTCGCCGCCGGGCTCACGTTCGGGCTGGCGCGCGGCCTGGAGCTCGCGGACGCGCTCGCCGCTCGCCGCCCGCTGCGGGGCCGTGTGCCTCGACCGGTCACGGCCCCTACGCGCGGCAGTCTGCGCGAGCCCAAGACCTCTAGGCTGCCCGGCCTGACATGAGCTTCGAGCAGATCATCTACGACGCTCGACGAGGGCGTCCTCACGATCACGCTCAACCGCCCCGACCGCCTGAACGCGTGGACGCGGGCAGATGGGCGAGCGAGCTGATGGCGGCCTTCGACCGCGCCGACGCCGACGACGACGTCCGGGCGATGATCGTCACCGGCGCCGGCCGGGGCTTCTGCGCCGGGGCCGACCTCGCGGCGGGGGCGACACCTTCGACTACCGCAAGCGCGGCACGTCGGGCCCGGTCGCCCGCGACAACGGCGGCGAATTCACGCTGCGGGTCTTCGACTGCACGAAGCCCGTGATCGCCGCGATCAACGGGCCCGCCGTCGGCGTCGGCGCGACGATGACGCTGCCGATGGACGTGCGCCTGGCCTCCGAGGAGGCCCGCATGGGCTTCGTGTTCGCCCGCCGCGGGATCATCCCGGAGGCCTGCTCGAGCTGGTTCCTGCCGCGCGTCGTGGGCATCAGCCGCGCGATGGAGTGGGTCGCCACCGGTCGCGTGTTCTCCGCGCAGGAGGCGCTCGAGGGCGGGCTCGTGCGCAGCGTGCACCCCGCGGGCGAGCTGCTCGGCGCGGCGCGCGCGCTCGCGCAGGAGATCGCCGAGAACACGGCGCCGGTGTCGGTGGCGCTGGCCCGCCGGCTGATGTGGCGGATGCTCGGAGCCGAGCACCCGATGATCGCCCACCGGGCGGACTCGCGCGGGATGGTCGCCCGCGGCCAGTCGGCGGACGCGGTGGAGGGCGTCACGGCCTTCCTGGAGAAGCGCCCCGCATCGTTCCCCGACCACGTCAGCGACGGCCTGCCCGACGTCATGCCCGGCTGGCAGCGCGCCCGAGTTCGAGTAGCGCCGGGGCGCTGGCCGCCCTCGGCGGGGAGCTCCTGGACGAGCGAGAGCACCGGGGCGAACAGGTCACCCCGCTCGGCGACCCGCGCGAGCACCTCGCTCGGCCTCGAACGACAGCGACGCCGGCGTCCCCGGCGTCGAGCGCCGCGCGCACCTCATCCCATTCGAGCGGCGTGGACGCCGTGGGCAGCGCGGTGGCTCGCAGCGAGTACACGCACACGGTCGTCTTGCTGCGCGTCGTTCTGGCTCCAGTCGATCAGCACCTTGCCCGTGCGGCGCGCCTTCGTCATGCGCGACACGACGAGCTCGGGCTCGTCTGCTGCGAGCAGCTCGGCGACCGTCCGTGCGAAGGTCTTGGTCGGCTCGTAGCGCGACCTCGGGTCGTTCAGCGGGACGTACACCTGCAGGCCCTTCGAGCCCGACGTCTTGGCGAAGCTCGCGAGGCCGAGGTTCTCGAACAGGTCCCTGCAGCCGCAGCGCCACCGCGGCAGCACTCGAGCATGCCCGGCGGGTGCGCCGGGGTCGAGGTCGAACACCAGCGCGCGTCGGGCGCGTCGATCTCCGGGGCGCGCGCCAGCGGCGTGTGCAGCTCGATCGCCGCGAGGTTGGCGAGCCACACGAGCGTCGCGAGGTCGTCGGCGAGGATGTAGTCGATCGGCTTGCGCTCGCTGGGCAGCGTCGCGGTGCGCACCCAGTCGGGGCGGTGCGCCGGGGCCTGCTTCTGGAAGAACGACTTGCCCTCGCACGCCGTCCGGCCAGCGCGTGACGGTGAGCGGGCGGCCCAGCGAGGTGGGCGAGCAGCACCGGCGCCGACGGCCGCGTAGTAGTCGATCAGCTCGCCCTTGGTGAAGCCCGCTGCTCGGGGTAGAGGACCTTGTCGAGGTTCGAGAGCTTCAGCTCGCGGCCTTCGACCGTGGCGACGGTGCCCCGTGCGCGCGCCCTGCTCGGTGACGATCAGCAGCTGCGGCGCCGGCGGTCGCCGGCTCGCTCCGGCCGGCGCGCGTGGCGGCTGCGGGCGCGCGCGGGCCGGGCGTCGGCTGCGCGCGTGCCGCGCGCCGGCGCGTCCTCGCGGACCACGACCTCTCGGCCGGCTTGTCCTCGCGCAGCCCCTCGTAGACGGGGTGGCGGAGGCTGCCCGTCCGGCGGTCCACTCGCTGAACGACGACCTCGGCGACGAGCCGGGGCTCGCAGAAGACGGCACCCGCGCGGGGGACGCGGCGCCGGCCGCGAACGGGGAGCTGCTCGCGCGCGAGCGGCTCGAGCAGGCGCGCGCGAGGCGCTCGAGCTCGTCGCTCGCTGAAGCCGCTGCCCACGCGCCCGACGTAGCGCAGCGAGCCGTCGGCCTCGTACACGCCGAGCAGCAGCGCGCCGATCGTCTCGCTGCGCCTGCCCTTGCCGGGGAGCCACCCGCCGATCACGAACTCCTGGCGGCCGACGGTCTTGATCTTCACCCACGCAGCCGAGCGCCGCCCGGGCCGGTAGGGGGAGTCCAGGCGCTTGGCGACGATGCCCTCGAGGCCCTGCTCGGTGGCTCGCCTGCAGCAGCTCGCTCGCCGTGCCCGACGACGTGCTCGGGCGTCTGCCAGCTCTCGCCCGTCGAGCGCGAGCCCGTCCAGGCGCTCGCGCCGCGCTGTAGGGGAGCTCCATCAGCGAGTGCCCGTCGAGCCACAGCAGGTCGAAGATCATGTAGGTCACGGGGGTGGCTTCATCCTGCGGCCGCGCCTGTGCGCGCGCAGGAGATCCTGCATGCGCTGCTGGAGCGCCGAGAAGCTCGGCCGGCCGTCGGCGTCGAAGGCGACGATCTCCCCGTCGAGCACCGCCGCTGTGCGAGCCGAGCGCGCCGCGCAGAGCGGCCGAGCTCCGGGATAGCTGTCGGTGATGTCGTTGAGGTTGCGGCTCTCCAGGCGCAGCTCGCCCGGCGGCGAGTAGGCGATCGCGCGCACCCCGTCCCACTTGATCTCGTAGCGCCCAGCCCTCGTCGTCGGCGCGGCAGCTCGCCGGCGCGGGCGAGCATCGGCACGATCCGCTCGGGCATCGGCTCGCGCTGCCGGGTCGGCGGGCGGGTCCATGCGGTGGATCATCCAGTCCTTCGGGCGAGTCGTCCTTGTCGATCGGGAAGAGCGCGTAGCGCGCGTCGCAGCGCGGTCGCCGTGGAGCGCCACCTCGACCTTGCGCGGCTCCCACTTCAGGCACTCGTAGGTGCCGCTGTCCCAGATCGGTCATCCGCCCGGCGCCGTACTCGCCGCGCGGGATCTCGCCCGTCGAAGTCGAGGTACTCGATCGGGTGGTCCTCGGTGGCGGCCGCGAAGCGGTTCTCGCCGGGCCCTCGGGCAGGCCCTTCGGGAGCGCCCAGCAGGCGAGCGACCCCGTCGCGCTCGAGGCGCAGGTCCCAGTGCAGGCGCCGCGCGTGGTGCTCGTGGATCACGAAGCGCGCCGGCGGTCGCTCCCGTCCCCGTCCCGCGCGTGCGAGCCCTTCCCGGGGGGGCTCGGGCGTGGCGGCGAAGTCGCGTTTGGCCTCGTAGGTGCGCAGCCGCGCGGCGCCGGCGCTCGCTTTGCCCCGCGCGCGCCCCTGCGGCACGCCCGACCCCGGTGGCTAGCGCCGCGAAGGCGCGGCTTTTTTGGCGCGCGGCTTGGCGGCGGCTTTCTTGGGGGCCGCCTTGCGCGCGGGTTTCCGGGGGGCCGCGGCTTTGCCGTCCTCCTCCTCGTCGCGGGCGCGGACCGCGTCGAGGCTCGCCTTCAGCGCGCTCATCAGGTCGGGCGCCGGCGCGGCGACCTCCTCGGGCGCCGGCTGGACGGCGATCTCCTCGCCCTGGGCCTTGCGCTCGATCAGGTCGAGGACTTCCTTGCGGTAGGTGTCGTGGTACTTCTGCGGTTCGAACTTGGCGGCCAGCGAGTCGACCAGCTGCTTGGCGATCTCGAGCTCGCGCTTGGTCGTCTTCACCTTCGTCGTCTCGGCGATCTCCTCGAGGCGATCGGGCGAGGTGACTTCGTCGGCGAAGATCATCGTCGCCATCCCCAGCGCGTCGCCCATCGGGCGGATCGCGACGAGCTACTCCTTCGAGCGGATCACCACGCGGGCGATCGCCACTTTGCCGGTCTCGCGCATCGCCTCGAGCAGCAGCCGGTAGGGCTTCGCGCCGCCGGGGCCGGGTGCGAGGTAGTAGGGGTGGTCGTAGTAGACCGGGTCGATCTCGCCCAGCTCGACGAAGTCCTCGATCTCGATCGTGCGCGTCTTCTTCGGCGCGAGCGCCTCGAGCTCGCCGGGCTCGATCACCACGTAGCGTTCGGGCGCGATCTCGTAGCCCTTGACGATGTCCTCGTAGGGGACCTCCTCGCCGGTCTGGGGATCGACACGCTTCTGGGCGATGCGCACGCCGCTCTTGGCGGACAGCTGGTGGAAGCGCACGGTCTTGCGGTCGAGCGCGCTGTAGAGCTTGACGGGCACGGTGACCAGGCCGAAGCTGATCGCGCCGGTCCACATCGCACGGGGCATAGACGCAAGTAGTACCACGACGGCGCAAACAGCCCTGCAAATCGGACCACCCTGCAAGCCGGCCTGCCGCGGGTGGGGCGGGCGGCTCAGGCGATCGCGGGTGTCTCCGGGAGCCTGGCCAGCGCGTCGGCCATTTCCTGCTCGGAGAACTCGGGGTCCTCGAGCTCGCCGGCAAGGAAGGCGTCGTAGGCGGAGAGGTCGAAGTGACCGTGGCCGCAGAGCCCGAACAGGATCACCCGCGGCTCGCCGGCCTCGCGGGCGGCCTCGGCCTCGTCGATCACCGCCCTGATCGCGTGTGCCGGCTCGGGCGCCGGGATGATGCCCTCGCAGCGTGCGAATCGGACGGCGGCCTCGAAGGTCTCGTTCTGACGGTAGGCCCGCGGCTCGACGACCCCGGCCCGCACCAGCGCGGAGACCACCGGCGAGTCGCCGTGGTAGCGCAGGCCTCCGGCGTGCACCGGGGGCGGCACGAAATCGTGGCCGAGCGTGTACATCGGCATCAGCGGCGTGAGCCCGGCGGTGTCGCCGAAGTCGTAGCGGTAGGAGCCGCGGGTGAGCGTCGGGCAGGCGCTCGGCTCGGCCGCCACGAAGCGCGTCTTGGCGTTCGCCCCGCAGCACCTCGCGCATGAACGGGAAGGCGAGGCCGCCGAAGTTGGAGCCCCCGCCCACGCAGGCGATCACGACGTCGGGCTGCTCGCCGGCGAGCTCCATCTGCGCCTGGGCCTCCTGGCCGATCACGGTCTGGTGGAGCAGCACGTGGTTGAGCACCGAGCCGAGCGCGTAGTTGGTGTCCTCGCGCGAGGCGGCGACCTCGACCGCCTCGGAGATGGCGATCCCGAGCGATCCGGTGGGGTGCTCCTGCTGGGCGGTTCCCGACTGGGTGAGGGTGCTCGGCGAGCGGTGCACGGTGGCGCCCCAGGTCTGCATCATCGAGCGGCGGTAGGGCTTCTGGTCGTAGGAGGAGCCGACCATGAAGACCTCGCACTCAAGACCGAACAGCGAGCAGGCGAAGGCGAGCGAGGAGCCCCACTGACCGGCTCCCGTCTCGGTGCTCAGGCGCTTGACCCCGGCGCGGGCGTTCTCGTAGGCCTGGGCCACTGCCGTGTTGGGCTTGTGTGAGCCCGAGGGCGAGACGCCCTCGTACTTGTAGTAGATGTGGGCCGGGGTATCGAGCTCGCGCTCCAGGCGCCGGGCCCGGTACAGCGGGGTGGGGCGCCATAGCCGGTAGGCGTCGAGCACCGGCTCGGGGATCGGCACCTCCGCCTCGCCGGAGACCTCCTGTTCGATCAGCCCCATCGGGAAGATCGGGGTCAGGTCGGGAGGGCCCGCGGGCTGCATCGTCTGCGGGTTCAGGGGCGGCAGAGGGTCGCCCGGGAGGTCGACGAGCAGGTTGATCCACTGCCTCGGCAGCTCACGCTCGCTCAACAGGAACTTGACCGGCGTCTCACTCATCGGCGGGCTCCTTTCCGGGGTCTGTGGCGGGAAGCCAGCCTAGCGCCGGGGGTGTCCGGTCGCAGCATTCCGCGGACCGCCGGCAAAACTGGCCAGCCGGCCAGTACCCTGTCTGCAGGCAGGCCATATGGCGACGAACTACGGAGGTGCCGGGCTGATGGCAACCGTTGGACGGGACATCAAGAGCGTCGAACTCACCGAGAAAGAGCTGTGGGAGGACGGTCCGCCCCACGAGACCTTCGAGCAGATGCGCGCGAAATGCCCCATCCACTGGACCGAGAGCTTCGAAATGTTCCCCGAGGAGGCCGGGCTTCTGGTCGGTGACCACCGGGACGACATCCACGCGGTCAGCCGCGACTGGCAGACCTACTCCTCCGAAGAGGGCGGCGTGATCCTGGCCGCCGCGGGGTTTCCCGATCGAGCTCGCGCGGGCGATGTTCATCGGCATGGACCCGCCCAAGCACGACCGCCTGAAGGCCCTCTTCCAGGCGGGCTTCACGCCGCGGCGGATCGCCGACCACGAGGAGCGCATCCGCCAGATCACGGTCGAGGTGCTCGGACCGCCTCGAGGGTCGTGAGCACGGCCGACCTCGTCAGCGACGTCGCCCAGCCCGTGGTGGCGCGGGTGATCGGCAGCTTCATGGGCGATCTCCGAGGAGGAAGACGAGATCTGGGCGAAACTCATGAACTCGGTGCTCGGCGCGATGGACCCCGACCTCAACCCGGGCGGGGTCGAGGGAGCGGTCGAGAAGGACGTTCCGGAGATCTTCGAGCGCTGCCAGCAGCTGATCGCGGAGCGTCGCGAGCGTCCCACCGACGACCTCACGAGCGTGCTGGTGCACGCGGAAGTCGACGGCAGCCGCCTCGAGGAGCACGAGATCGTGATGGGCTTCTTCCTGCTTGATGGCCGCCGGCAACGACTCCACGAAGGCCACCTACTGCAGCGGGATGCGGGCGCTGATGGAAGACCGCGAGCAGATGCAGCTGCTGCTGGACGACCCCTCGCTGGTCCCGGCCGCCGTCGAGGAGTCGCTGCGGATGTTCCCGGCGTTCGCCCATTTCCGCCGTACGGCCACGTGCGACACGGAGCTGCACGGGCAGAAGATCAAGGAAGGGCGACAAGGTGGTGATGTGGTACGTCTCCTCCAACCGGGACGGCTCCCGGTATGAGGATCCCGATCGCTTCGATCTGCGCCGCGACCCCGAGCACCAGGCCTTCGGGGCCGGTGGACGGCACTTCTGCCTCGGGACCGCGCTGGCGCGGCTGGAGCTGAGGATCCTGCTCGAGGAGACGCTGCGCCGCTACCCGCAGATCAAGCTGGCCGGCGATCCCGCGTACGTCCAGAGCCTGTTCATCAACCAGCTCAAGACGCTTCCGGTCGCCCTCGGCGGCTGAGCTCAGATCACGCGTCTGGCCCAGGCGAAGCTGTCGGCCAGCCAGCCTGAGCTCAGCGGCAGCACATACACCCCCTGGCCGGAGGAGTGGATCGCCCATTCGTCGCTGAGGGCGATGCCCTCATGGATCACGTTGGCCTCGGTGGCCTTCGAGTTGAAGTGGGCCGAACCGAAGAACAGCAGGTCTCCGCCCTCGACGCGGCTGAGCGGGATTCGCCGCGCCTTGCGGATTTCGCCTGCCTGTTCGGCGGCGGTGCGCCCGATGATCTTCGTGCCCTGGCCACGCCCATGGATCGGCGCCGCCCCACGCTCCCTTACGACGGGGTCCTCGCGGCGGACACCGTGTCGAGCGGCGCCGGCCATGTGTCCAGAAGCGGACGCCGGGACGTCCGAGAGTGGATGGAACGCGGCTCGCGGCTGGGTTAGAAAGTACCTACAGCGTGACCCGTCAAACAGGCCGCCTCAGCCGATCCGCATCCCTCTCCGTGGGCCGGCAGGGCGGGCATACAAGGGGAACGCCGTCGCCCGGGGACCCGCAAGGGGGTTGCGGAGGTGCGTGGAGGCAGGGAGCTTCCACGCACCTCTGTCGAGGTGGGCTCGGCCGGGGGAGCGGTCAACCGCCCGGAAGAGGGCCCCGTCCCGGCCGGAGCCTCACCGTAGGACCGCGGTCAGGCTGCGGTCCGGCTGGACCACCTCCGCCACGGTGAACTCCTCGAGCTCGGGCAGATCGGGTATCGAGCCCGCCGGGAAGGCCCGCGAGGCGGCGAACCGCTCGAAGGCGTCGTGTGTCTCCCACACGTCGAAGATCGCCCATCCTCCCTCCACCGGGCCGGAGGCGTGGAGGATCAGGCCCTCCGGCGGATCGGTACGGACGTTGAGATGGGCGTCGATTGATTGGTGCTGGCGGGGCGTGCCGCCATCGAACCTGAGCCGGGTGCAGACTGCCATTGCAAACCTCCCATCGAGGGTGATCGCGCAGCGTTGCGGTGTTCTCGCAGTGTGCCACTTCTCGAGCCTCCCGAAACCGGAATCGGAAATCCGTCGGATTCCCGGGCCCGCTGCGGCCATCGGGGCCTAGCCCGAGTAGCAGACGAACTCCACCAGGGAGCCGTCGGGGTCCCGGAAGTAGACGCTCCGGGCCATCCCCCGCGCGGCCTGCACCTGGGCGGGGCCGTGCTCGATCCGGATCCCCTGGGCGCGCAGGTGCTCGGCGGCCTGCCCGACCGTTCCGGGCCACGTCAGGGCCACGTGGGAGCTGCCGGGGGGCACCTTTCCCGGTGGGTTTGGCGTTGCCCCCGGGCCGTGAACGGTCACCTGCTGGTCGCCGAACCTGTACGCCCACAGGCCGCGGGGCAGCTCCACCAGCTCCGCGCCGACAACCTCGCTCCAGAAACGGTTGGCGGCCTGCCAATCGGACACGCCGATCGCGCAGTGGTCGAGCCGCACGCCCTTCACCGGTGGGCCCCGTGCACGAACAGCGTTCCTCGCTGGCGCCCGCTGAGGCCGAGCTCCTGAACGGCCTCCCTTACGCCCGGGAAGTCGGGGTGGGTGAAGTCGTCGAGAATCACCAGCGCCCCCGGCGCGAGCGTCGGCTGCCAGGCGTGGAACTCCTCCACCGTCTCGCGGCGTCCGTGGGCGCTGTCCACGTACAGCAGGTCGATCTCGCGCTCGTCCAGGGGCCCGCTCGCGCCCGGGGCCTGCACGAACGTGACGCGGTCGCGCACCCCGGGGTCGACCAGCTCCAGGTAGCGCTCGCGCTCGGCCCGGTAGACAGGGTCGTAGGTGATGACCTCGCGCCGCGGGTCGTGCAGGGCCAGCGCCAGCGCGGTCCAGCCGGTGCCGGTGCCCAGCTCCACCACGCGGCGGCGGCCCCGGGCGAGGCTGAGCAGCAGCGCGAGATCTGGTGGACGTGTGGCGGAGACGAGACTGAACTCGTCGCCGATCTGCGACGCCAGGCGGTGGGCGCGCCAGTCGAACAGGGCGACGCGCCGGGGCAGCACGCGCAGGCCGATCAGATAGCGCAGCTCGCGTCTCACGGGTGACCCACCCCGGGAAGTCGCCGAATGGGCCGCCATCGGTAACGGGCATCGTATGTCAAGCCGACGCGGGCCGGCGAGGGCGACGCGGGCTGGCGCGAGCGGGCTCACGTCCGGCGCCACGACGCGCCGCCACCGGCCAGGCACGGCCTCCGCGGCTGCGGAGCTGATCGGCGGCCGTGTGTGGGGGCGGAACCTGGCGGCCCCGCACACACGACCGCAGCGATCTACAGCCGGGTCATCTCCGGACTGGCTACGGGTTTTTGGCTTCTATCAGCGACGGGGCCAGGCTGTCGAAGCCGGTCACCGGGACGCCGCTCAACGTGCCCGTCGCCAGGGTGAATTCGAGCTGGTTCGGATTCACCCAAGGAGAAAGGGTTCCTGTGAGGGTGAACAGAGGGCCCGTTTTTTTGCAGGTGAATTCCAACGTGATCCCCGAGATTTCATCGGCGATCGGTGGCACTTCGACCAAGCGCGAGGCCCAAGGGAGTCCGAGCGCGTTCACTTTCAGCGCTCCCTGGACCCCGGCGGTGTTGACCGGGCAGGGATTGGGTCCGCAGGAGGTGACTTTGAAGGCTTTCATCAGATCGACGCCAGGGCCACCTGAGGCCGGGTTTTCGATCGTCTCGGCGTCCTTGACCTTGCAGGACACCGTGATCGTGGTCCCGGGGATCGGCCCGATGGTGAGGCCGCCTAGGGTTTTGACGTTCTTTTTTTTGACCAGCGGTTTGCCGTTGAAGTACCAGTGTGGTTCGGCCTGAGCCGCTGCTGGAATCGCCGCGAATGCGACGACGGCGAGCAGCGGTACGAGCGCAGCCAGAAGCCGCCTGTTCATAACGTCCTCCCTTTCTTGGCGAGCACAGGCGAGGCGCGCAGCACCCCTCCAGCTTTGAGCGCGCACCCACCTGCAGAGAGGGCCACGCTAGTCCCCGGCAGCGCGGCGTGTCAAGAGGTTGTAAAGGGCCAGATACGGGGTTATCGGGGCCAGGGCACGGTTAACCGTCACGCCGGCGTCTGCCGAAGCCGAGCCCAGTGGGTTGAGGCAACCACAGCGTCGGTTGGGATGGACTATGCCCGTGCGCGAGGAGGCCCCTCAAGCCGGCTTCTCGCAACGGAGCGAGAGGTTGGCGTCGCCGCGGATCGCGTGTCTCCACCAGAACCGGGCGACGCGGTAGTGGCGGAGCGCCGCCCGCCCGCCCCGGGACCTCCTCAGCAGCCCCCGCAGCCTGCCCCGAGCCGATCGTGGATCGGGTGCGTCCGGCGGCTGAGGATCCGTGCGGGCGCTGGTGAGCCCCGTCAGCTCCACTCCAAAGCCGGCGCTGCGGACGGCACGCCGGTACTGGTGCAGGAAGTAGACGTGCTCGTTGCCCTCGTACTCCGACACCTCGCTGGCGTGCCGGCGCTTGGGCCGCAGCGGGAAGCGCAGAGGCTCGTTGAGGACGAGCAGCACGCCGCCCGGGCGCAGCACGCGGTAGATCTCGGCCAAGGCCCGGTCCATGCCGTGGCGGTCATTGTGGTGGAGCACCTCGCAGCAGAAGACCCAGTCGAGCGACCCGCTCGCCAGCGGCAGCTCGAGCATCGAGCCGAGCACCCGCTCGAAGTAGACCTCCCCGCCGATGAAGTACTCGGCGGTGCGCAGGCCCTGCAGCTCGGTCGCAGTGATGTCGAGCGCGATCACGTCGAGTCCGCGGGCGGCGAAGATGTTGCTCGCCCAACACGTATTGCTGCCGACATCGAGCAGCCGCTGCCCTGCCTGGAAGGCCGTCGTCTCCAACAGCCGGCGCATGCTGGTCGCCTGCCCGATCCAATACGGGAGCTCGATGTCCGGGAGTTCGCGGATCCGCTCGCCGTCCCAGCCGTCCCGGCGCATCGCCTCGGCGAACCGCTCGAGGCCCGCCGCCTCGCGCACGATCACCGGTGACGGCTCGTACAGAAGGTCGACGATCCCTTCGCTCACCTCGCGGCGCAGTCCGCATCGCGGGCAGCCGAGCGTGCCCTCCCGCAGCTCCGTGCCGTCGCGTGCGCCGGCCTCCACCGCGAAGCTTCCCTCCGCGTGGCAGCCGGGGCACCGCAGCAATGGCACTAACGCCTCTCGCACTCCCAGTGTGTCCTCTCGCCGCAAATCGACAACTTCGAGCTTGATGTTGGCGAAGTTGGCCGCGCTTAGCTGCCTTCTGCCGCTTCTACGGACGCTTCCATGTCGGCGTCGAGCGGAACTGTTGGCGCGCGCGCCCATTCCGGGCCACGGGTTCTGATGTCGCGCAGACCGTGTACCAGTTCGGTGGCCTGTTTTCGACGGGCGGGTTATTACGACGTCTATCGGCTTGACGCCAAACGCGCCTCTAGTCGAGGCTCGCCGAAAGCCCTAGTCCCCTGCCAGAGAAGAGCGCCGCGACCAAGCCCAAGTGTCGAATACGTTCGATGACGTCGTTGCGAGCGCCTCGATGAGCGCTGGAGCGTCCACGAGGTCCTCGACCGCCGCGCCGACTCTGAACTCGGCCCGCTCGGTTAGCCACCTCTCGACGGTCTCCTGAACGTTCGGCGGCCGACGGTACGCGGTGAGAAATCGCATGACCGTACCGGTCCCGGTTCTCAATGCGAACTCACCGTAGATGTCATCGTTACATCGGTCGCGCAGTTGCATAAGGTATTCCCCCGCTGGAACGCCGTGCAAGATGTAGAGCATCCCGTGTGTCCGCACGCCCGACAGGTCCACCAGTCCTTCGCCGTCGACGGGCGAAAGGGCCACTCTTACACCTATGCCACCGCCCCACGCATCGGACGAAAGGACATACACCTGTCTGACGTACGAATCATCGAAAAAGCTAATCCATTTATCACTGTCCTCTCCCTCCACCCAGCCAACGTCCACTCGCCTCTCCTCGGGTCGCACATTGATCGTTGCAACCGCTCGGTCTCGCAGCGCAACCCCATGCGGCAGCCAGTGTCCGTCATATCCGATTAGGATCGTTCCCGTGGGTGGAGTAAACGCGTCAGTCGCAAATGCTTTGGCAAGGGACGACAGGTTTGCGTGCGAGGGGATCTCTCGTAAGAGGTGCTCTGCCGCACGGACAAACTCCGAGTCAACGGTCCAGATCGTGGCATCGTCACCAATCTCGTCGGCGGCTACAAACTTCCGGTCTCCACCTGCCTCGACAAGCAGCAGCGCATGCCGCTGACTCTCACTCTCAAATACGCTCTTGTCAACAAGTGGCACCGGCTCACGCCCCGCCTGTGATGGCCCTTCCCGAGGAACAAGGGGCGCAAACAATATCCGCGCCTCCTCGGCGGCGCGCGTGATCGACTGGCCTCGTACGGTGTCGAGCGCCTCGCATTCCGCAGTGACGTGTCCAAAGTACTTTGAGTAGATCCGTCTCAGAAGCGCTGTGCGCTCTGGTGTGCGATCAAGACCAGACCGCGCGACGTTCGTCTTCGGTGCATTTGGCCCGCGGGCGTCGCACATCGCGATAAAAGACACGCCGTCATAGCCGGGCGTCCCCTGCTCTACTCGAATTCCCTCGACACATGTGCCAAGTAACGTCGCTGGATCAGACGCGCGCAGGAACTCCCACTCACGAAAGTACGCACTCCAGACGACGGCGTAGGCGACCGCGACCCCGGCCTCTATCTCTTCGACTACCTTCGTCGCCCCATTGGTCGGCTCCTGGCGATCGGACAAATCGGCGCCGCCCTCGACAAGCACACTCTCCAGCGCGGCCTTCGGCGTTGGGAATCCCACGGCCACAGGCTCCTCATCGTCAACCTGCACCATTACGGTGCAGCGAGGAACGACGATCCAACGCTTGACGATCTCGACTATATCCTCAAGTTCGACTCCAGCACGAACGTCAAGCGCTACTTCAGTCCCGTGCGGTGCCAGCCGAGCCGCCTCCGCATCGGTGTCCTTATCCAGCAGTCGTACGAGATAGCGGCCGTGCACCGACCGCAGCGTTATCTGTCGCGCGGCTTCCTCCTCAGGCGCGCACGTCGTGATCTCGACACTATCTGCGATCATAAATGTGGACAACACTCCAATCCCGAACCGACTAATTGGAGAGAAGTCCGGATGGTCGCGCTTGAAGTCCTCTTCTTGGTATCGCGACGCACCCGCTTTCAAGAGGTTGCGCTCTATCACCGCCTGGGACATGCCGGTACCGTTGTCACAGATCCTGAGCACGCGCTTATCGCTGTCCCACCTTACCTTGACAAGTCCCTCGTCTTCTGACTTGCCGTCGACAATCATCTGCAGCCGCGCGGCGTCGAGCGCATTTTGGATGAGCTCCCTTACGGCGACGGTGGAGTCGCCATAAAGCGTGTGCCCCGTGAGCAGCTCTAATATGCGGTCCTGATCGAGCGCAAAGCTCAGCTTCTCCGGAAGAAAGCCGGTCGCGGTAACTTCACTGTCGTCAACGTGACGCCATGGAAGAAGGTAGTGCACATCTCGTTGCTCGGCCGCGGCAAGTGCCCAGTCGCTAGCCTGCGCAAGCTCCTTCTCCGCGTACCGCAGGTATGAGGTCAAGCCAAAGAAGCCGTCGGCCTCGTCGAACGTAGCGAACACCTCGATGGTGTCCTGCGGGGCGGTGTCGCTAAACTTCCCGTCCCGATCGCGGCCCTTTTGCGGGCGGACGCGCCTCACCGCGCGTTGCTTCGCCCACTCACGTTGACTGACGGGGTCATGGGGTGCAATTAGACGGTACATCACGGACGGCGTCCTGTCAGACGTAATGTGAAGGAGGTCCGCGCATCTGAGGATTAGCGCGGCATAATGGACATTTGCAGTCTCGTCGTCACTGTTGCCGTACGGCTGTGAGGTCTTGTACCTTTGGAGATCGTCGAGATCGGAGAGATGGTGACTCGAGCAGACTAGCGCTAGATCGTTCCTGAACTCTCGGCGGAAGCCCATCGAGGGCGGCCGCCACCTCACCCGCGGTGCTGTCGGACACACCTCGATGAAGTCGGGCGCGGCCGTTGATCCAGTCGGCGATGCGCTCTGCATGGTTACGCCTGACGAATTCCTCGTAAAGAAAGCGGTCTGCGTCGTCCTTTGTGAGTGTTGCCACCTTATTGCGATACTCAACACCTTCGTCACCGGCGAACAGCTCATCCTCACAGAATACGGCGAATCCGGATTGATCGCGCGCGTCATACTCAGCTTTCGTGACGAGCATGCCGACGTCGTGGAAATACACAGCCAAGACGATTAACAGCCAGTCCGCGGGCGTCATGGTGCCCTGCGTCGACTCGGGAATCAGCCAATCGAGTACCGTTAAGCATCTCATCGGCGTGCGAGATGTCGTGGAGCGTGTAGTCGCGAAAAAGTCCATCGCGACCGATCAACGTGAGGATTTGGGAGACGTTGTCCTTTACTCCGCTCAGATTGAGCTTGTGAAACGCTGGTAGTTGCTGCGCTTCTCCTGCACGTTGCTCTGCGGGTGACCCGAGTGGCACGGCGGGAGCATATAGCGCTCGCGAAGTTGCCGTCCCGCCGGCCGGACGGCCGAATCGCGCCGGCGTTCCCCGGTCTGGCCCTCGATTCAGGAGGAGGAGATGCGATGCGTAGAGATCGCCACGCGCAGGGCCACAGTCGTCGTCAGGAGCGCGCAGGCGACTCGGGTTGAGGGCACCGGTCGGACAAGTGGGGCGGTCGCCAAACAGAGGCGATCGCAATCCGGCACACTACGCCTGCATGACCGAGGACCCTGGCAGCTCTGAGCTTGCAATGCTCGATTGGTCACCTGAGGTGCGCTCCGCGTCCCTCACGGCGGCGTTTCGGCATGCCGTTGATCTCGCGCGCGAGGCCGAGGCTTGGTATGCGACGAGGCGGCCCGCCAAGAAACACTGGGGACGCGCGTTACGCGTCGGAGCAATTCTGCTCGGTGCGACCGCCGCGATCATCCCAATTCTGAGTGAGATTGACAGTACCCAAGGAAAATCGGCGATCTCGCCGGGTTGGGCATCGATTGCTGTGGCGGGGGCCGCCGCGCTAGTCGCGCTGGATCATTTCTTCGGCTTCTCTAGCGGATGGATGCGTTTCATGACATCCGGGCAGACGATCACGCGTTTGCGGCACAACTTCGAGTACACTTGGAACATTCAGTGTGCGGCACTTAGTGGTGCCCCTACCGCCGCGCAGGTTTGCTCTCTCCTAGAGGTTGCGCGGGGCCTCGTAGTCGCGGTCGACGATGTTATCGCCGACGAGACGAATCAGTGGGTCGTCGACTTCAGGGGCAGCCTGGAGCGCGCCGATCGAGATCTTGGCACGACAGAACGACGATTGAGCACCGACGACACCGACGCGCGCATTACTGAATGAACCTGTGCCAAGCGCGCGGCAGAGCTGAAGGCACCAGATTTGATCACCGGCCCGGCTTTCTCGGTTCGTGCGAAAGTGAGCGTGGGGTTGGTTGTCTAACCAGTGGGTCGGTCCGAGCGACAGTCTCGAACTCAGGGAGCCCAAGCGTTGCGGCTGCGTCCGGCTCGTGGCGCGTTATAGAGCGTCGCGAGGCGCCGCGGCGGTCATCGCTTCGACGAGCAGCGCCGCAGGCGGGCTGGCGTGCGAGTGGCGAAGATCGTGAATCTTGGGAGAGGGCTGCCCGATGGCCCCATGATGATCGTCACGGTACCTAGCCCGGCGCGCTTGACGACACGGGCAAGGACCCGACCTCCGATGTTGCGGTGATCGTGCCCCGAGCCTGCGCGGGATCGGAATACGAGATCGTGCGGCCCGCCCCCGGTTGCCAACTTGTGCTCGCACAGCGTTCCGACGAGCGTGGGCGTTATCTTCTGCCGCGCCGTTGGTGTCCGGCCTAGCGCCGCCTGGCGTCGGTCTTGGAGGTTCTCGGCAAGGCCGGCGAACGGGCGGCTGTCGGTGGCCGGTCTGCCGGCGCTCCCGGATGACGCTGTACGCGCTGCGCCGGACGTCCTGCTCGGTCCGGCTTGCTCTCGTCCGGGACGTGGCCTACGTCATGGCGGCGATGGGCCACGACGATCCGAAGGTCACCTGGGCATCTACGCGAAAGTGATGCGCACCAGCGACGAGGACCGCGAGCGGCTGCGGGCGTTGGTCTAGGGCAGCTATCTGGCCCCGGCGCGGCTCCTGACGAGCCGGGCGATGCCGGAAAACCCAGTGGGCGCGGCGGGTTTCGAACCTGCGACCTCTCGCGTGTGAAGCGAGCGCTCTCCCACTGAGCTACGCGCCCTGGACGGCCGAGTTTAAAGGACGCCCGGCCCTGCCGCGCGTGCGGCCATCGCCGGCCTCCGATCGAGACGCCGTGGCGGGTGGGCCACGGGCCCGCGTTGGTACCCTCGCCTGCGCGAATGCCCACCCTGGAGCGGACATACGACGAGCTGCTGCGCTCGTCCGTGCTCGACCACGATCCGTGGAGCCGGCCCAACCTGCAGACGTTCCGCCCCCGCCACGAACTGCTGTGGCGGGCACTGGAGCGCCACCTGCAGGCGCCCACCAACACGATCGCCGACATCGGCTGCCACAACGGCTTCTTTCTGCGCCTCGCGCGCGACCTCGGCTTCAGCGAGTTCATCGCGGTCGATTACTTCCAGCTCCCGCCCGAGCGCTCGTTCCTGACCGATCTCCCGGGCGTGAGGACATTGCGCACGAACTTCAACGCTGATGACTTCCTCGCCGAGATCCCGGACGGCTCGGTCGATGCGCTCGTCTCCACCGAGGTGCTCGAGCACCTCTACAACCATCCGGTGGGGTACCTCGCCGAGGTGTGGCGCGTCCTGCGCCCCGGGGGCGTGCTGCTGCTGAGCACGCCCAACCCCGGCACCGTCACCAAAGCCGCCAAAGCCCTGCGCGGCAAGCCGGTCATGTGGGGGGACCTGACGTTCGCGCGCACGCCGAAGATCGTGGCCGAGTCCGGCGAGCCGCTCGCCGTCTGGGACATCCACTTCCGCGAGTATCAGCCCGCGACGGTGAAGACGCTGCTGGAGGAACTTCCCGGCGCGGCGATCCGGGAGTCCGGCTTCGTCGCCACCGCTACCAGCTCGAGCCTGTCATTCGCCGGACGGCTCCTGCGGACGTTGACCTGGCGCACGGGCCTCGGCCACGTGCGGATCCTCTCGGCGACGCAGTACCACGTCGTGCAGAAGTCAGCCTGATCCGCCGCAAGCCCGCGACCCGACGCGCGGGCATGTGGCGTGCGGTGTGCGGCGTGCCGTTGCCCGCGGTCTATGGCGGCGCGACCACGTACACCCGCACCTGCGGGGTCGCCAGCCAGGAGAACACCCAGCGCCTCTGGCCGCCGATCCGGACGCTGCCTTCCTGGGGGAGGTGGCGGGGCGGACTGCCGCCGGCGAGCGCGTGCCCGCCGGAGAGCACGAACACCGACGCGCCGCCGGTCGCCCTCACGACCCCGACGAGTTCGTCGTAGCCGGCCGCGTGCAGTGCCAGGCGGGCCGCGATGTGCATCGCCACCGAGCCCCACGTGTCGGCGCGCAGCTGCCCGCAGCTCAGCGCGGCGTAGGCGCGGGTGGGTTGGGGCACCATCAGGGCGACGTTGAGCGTGCCGGCCGGGAAGCTGCCGGCCGCGAACACGCGAGCCAGGTATGTGCTGTGGTCCGCCGCCACGCTCGTTTCCGTGTGCGGCAGCGCCGGGGGCGGCTGCAGGGTGCCCATCAGGTAGGAGTGACCGCGGTAGAGCTCGACGGGCACGCCGATGAAGCGACTCACGAGCTTCACGTAGCCGGTGTCGTCCTGGACCGACATCACGTAGCGTCCCGAGCGTGTGGCCACGCTGCACGAGCGTGCCGCTGACCGGGGCGATCACGTAGGGACCGCCGACGTCGGCGAGCACCCGCGCGCCCTGCATCACCCGCAGCCGCACGATGTGCCAGTGGGGCGTGTAGACGATCGCCGCCACAGCCGCGTGGATCGCGGCGGCGTTCCCCGATGAGAGGGCGTTCAGCAGCGCCTGCGAATGGCGCACGTGAGCCTCGTCGGTGACCGTCTCACGACCCGAGAGCTCGTCGGTGTAGATGCGCAGGGCCACCTGTTCCTGGACGTCGGCCACCGTGGCGGCGCTCTGAGACCCGCAGGCGCGTGCGCTTGGCGGCCGCCCCTTCGCGCGCTGGCCGCCGCGGGCGAGGGCGCCCCGGGGTGGGCGGCCGGTGAGAGGGCAGCGGCGTGCACCGCGGGCGAGGGCGCATCGTCGTCGTCCGCGTCGGCCACGCCGGTGAGCACCACGGCCCCTGCGACCAGCACGAGCGCGACGGTTGCGCCGGTCGCTCGCCGGACTCGCCGGCTCCACGGCAATCCCATACCGGAAGTATCAGCTTCGACTGCTAAGCGCTGCTTCAGCAGCCGGTGAGAGCGCTCACATGAGCCGGCGCTCAGGGATATATCTGCTCGCCCGACTGATCGTCGACCAACGAGATTGCTCCTGCCGGGCAAGCCTCTGCCACCGCGCAGCAACGTCTCAGCAGGAGCGGTGCCGATCACCACGGCGGTGTCCTCGACGCGGAACACGGAGGGGATCATCTCCTCACAGTCGCCGTGTGCAAGACAGGCGCCCTCGTCGATCACCGGTACACATGCCATCTCGATCACCTCTCGATTGGGTTGCTTGCGACCCGCGCCCTCATGCGGCCATCGCGCTGGTCCCAGGGGACTGCGACTGTTCGATCCGCTGGCGCGCGGGACCGATCGCCGCGGGGCTATCGACGAGCAGGGCGGCACAGACTCCCCCACGGTCGTACATCCAGGCCGTGAACGGTGCACACGCGACGGTCTCGTCCGCGAGCTCGATGAAGCAGTCGTCCGAAGCGTGGCCGAGGAACTGAATCCGGTGTCCATGCTGGTCGCTCCAGAACATCGAAGGCTTTGGACGCTCCGGTGGGAGACCGACGATCGTGCGAGCGACAGCCGCTCCCTGGCGTGCAGCGGCTTCCCAATGCTGGCAAGCCACCGATCTGCCGAGTCGCCGGTCCATCCATGACGAGGCGTCGCCGGCGGCGAAGATGCGCGGAACTGCGGTTCGCCCCCGGTGGTCCACCGTCACGGCTCCGTCCCCCAGCCCGCTGGAGGCGAGCCAGGCCGTGGCAGGTTCGATCCCCGCGCCGAGCAGCACAGTGCTCGCGTGCACGCGGCTGCCGTCGCTCAGCTCGAGCGTCGTTTCACCGGCGCGAGAACGGGCTCGGCGAACAGTTGTGGACAGACGCACCTCTACCCCGTGCGCGCGGTGAAAGCGCGTGATCCACCGTCCCAGCGCGGGCGGGAATGCCCGCTTGAGGGGCCGTTCGGCGGCCTCGATCATCGTCACCTCGCGGCCGAGAGAGTGCGCACTCGAGGCAACCTCCATGCCGATCAGCCCGGCGCCGATGATCGCGGTCGGCCCCTCCCGCTCGCGCAAGGCCAAGCGCAGGCGAAGGGCGTCCTCGTAGGTACGCAGCTCGTGTATCCCGCGGCCCGGTGTGATGCCCTCGAGCCGCCGGGGCCTGCTGCCGGTTGCGATCACAAGGCGCTCGAAGCGAAGCGTGCCGGCGCGGCCCCGCCGTTCAGCCACGGAGACCCTGCTCCCGCGGGTGTCGAGCTCGCACGCGCGCACGCCGAGCAGCAGCTCGACCTCGTTCTGGTCGTACCACTCGTCGCAGCGAAGCTGGCTCGGACGCGGCTCCTCGACGGCGGCGAGGATCGCCTTCGACAGCGGTGGACGGTCGTACGGGCGCAGCGGCTCCTCGCAGATGACCCCGATGCTGCCGGAGAACCCCTGCCGGCGCAGCGTCTCGCAGCAGCGCTGCGCGGCGAGGCCGCCCCCGGCGATCAGCACATCGAAATGCGCGGTTGTCACGTGCTCGGCTCCTCCGCGAGCGTGCGCGCCCGTAGAGCCGGTGCCGGGGGAGTCGCGCCCGGGCCGCCCGACGGTGCGCCCGCCCCAGCGCCAGCGATCGGGCGAGGGCGTCCGCGCGCTCCGGTCTCGCCCCGGTTGCGGCGAGGGCTGGCCAACATGCGACGGACCATCAGGTAGGTGATCGGCACGGCCGGAGCGAGTACGAATGCACGCAGCCACACCGTCGTGGCGTCGCTGCCGGCGCCCAGGGTATGCACGACCCCAAGGAGCCACACGAGCACGGTGGCTCGGTGCATACGTCGCCACAGCTTCACGCCGATGCGCCGCCGAGCGTAGAAGCTCAGGCCGAGCAGCGCGGCGAGATAGCCGGCGATGATCCCGAGCCCGGTGAAGACCGGCCGGTAGCCCATCGCGAACGGGATCACCAACCCCTGAAGCCCCGGGTGCAGCCACCGGTCGCCAAGCAGCGCCAAGCCGTGCACGGCGATCGCCCCCATGGCCACGAGGGCGACGTGCTCGTGCAGCCGCACGAGCGTACGTCCGATCCCGGGGCGGCGCAGCAGCTTGGAGGACATCGTCAGGCCGAGCAGCACCGCGAACGTGACGAGTCCGAGTCCGACGATGCCGGATGCGCGGCTGATCAGCCAGGGCAGATACGGGGTCGGGTCCCTGACGGTGCTCACGCGGCGCTCCTGGTGTCCCGCGACGGGCCGCGGTGAGCCTGTCGGCGCGGCCCGTCGAGCGGCCCGACCTCCTCGACGTCGCCGTCGTCATGGACGATCATCCCTCCGTGGGATGCGAGTACGCGTCTGGCACCCAGTGGCCCGGAAAGGAGGGCCATCTTGGACAGCGTCTCGGCCTCGAGCGCGCTCGAGGCGAGGGCCGTGACTCCGACCAGCCCCGTCCAGGCCGGCCGGCCGGTGGCGGGGTCGAGCAGGTGGTGCGCGTACCCTCCTTGCCCGTCGCGCCAGACGCGTACGTTGAGACCCGAGGTGGCGATCCCGCCGCTGCCCAGGCGGACGCTGCGGATCGTCTCGCCGGTGAGCGGATGCTCGACCTGCACCTCGTAGGGCTCCATCTGGGCGCCGACTCCTCCGATCGCGATGTCGCCGCCGCAATCCACGACAAAGCGCGTGTAGCGGCGAAGGCGCTGCGCGACGGCATCGGCGCACAGTCCCTTGCCACTGCCGCCGGTGTCGATTTCCACGCCGTGCGGCCGGCAGATTGCGCCGGCGTGATCGTCGACGGAGATCTGCCTCCAGAGCCGCGCGGGATGCGCCCGTGCCGGGCGTCGAGGCGGCGCCGTCCGGAGCGCCTCCCAGAGCGGGGCCGGAACACTGCCGTCGTGGGAGCTGTCATAGCCGGCCCGCCGCAGCGCGTTCAGGAGCGTCGGATCGACCAGGCCGTCGCTGCGCTCGGCCGCCCAAAGGCCGGCGCGCACGGCTGCTCGGAGCAGGGGCGAGGCAGGCACGAACGTGCGCGGGTCCCGGTTGAGCGCGCTCAACTCGCTGTCGGCGCGAAAGCGCGACAGCCGCGCCGCGAAGCTCTCGACATAGGCACGCTCGCGCTCGGCCGCCGCCCCGGGAGGCGGGTCGCTGGAAAGCAGTGGCCGCCCGATGAGCAGGCGCACGTCACTGCCCATCGAGTGGAACGTGATCTCGTGTTCGAGGCTCATGAGACGCGTGTCACCGGAGCAGCCGCCGCGGGTTCGGCGACCGGTGACGGGGAGCTGGACTGGGTGACCGAGGTGCCGTCCTTCGGCCCGCTGCCCGTGGGGAGGACCTTTTCGAGGACGGTCGTGCGGTAGATCTTGCGGACCACGACCGGCGAGCGGGCGAGTGCGCTGCCCGCGCTCGTGAGCTGGCTGCCGAGCAGCGCCAGCACGAGCAGGAACGCGGCCAGCGCGAGAAAGCCGATCGTGACGCTGTCCGGGCTCCACCGGCGGCGGTTTCCCGACCCGACTCCGGCGAGTGCCGTCGGAGCTTCCCTATCGGCAGGCCGTGGCTCAGTCATCGTTCTCCCGACCAAGCCGAGTGCCGCTCGAGCGGGTGACCAGGGCCCCCGCGGGAGAGCTGCTCGCTGCCGCGGTCCCTGCCCCTTCGCCGGGGGACCCCCCGATCACGCGGCCGCTGGCGGTCGTACGGACACTGGTGTGGCCGCCATGGGAGACATGTACGACGCTCGCGGTGCTCGCACCGAGGGCCGGATCGTGGCCCGTGCTGACCCGGGCGGTGAGCAAGGCCAGCACCGCCAGGAAGATCGCCAGCGAGGTGGAAGCGACCGCAAGCGGGCTGCGCGTCGTGGCGCCGCGCCCGCGCTGTCGCGATGCGGAGGGGGATGCGTTCTTGTCAGTCATCGTGGCCACCGCCTCCGTCGCCCCGCTCGCCACTTCCGCTGGTACGCGTTCGCACCGCGCCCGACGGCGATGAGACGGTGCCGTGAGAGCCACTGGTGCGGGTCCGGGGTGGGCTGCTCGAGCCGCCGGTCGTTCCTTTTGCCGAGCCGGTGGAGCCGCTGGTGTGGGTGCGAACCGGCGAGGAGCTCACGGGCGCTGCGCCGGCCGGCCCGCTGGCTGCGGGGCTCGTGCGGGTGCGGGGTGGCGAGCTCGGCGATGCGGTCGCTCGGGCGCCGCTGGTCGCGGTGCGCGGGCCCGCGGAGGTGCCGCCTGGGGCTCTTCCCCCGCTGTGCGTCGCTGCGGATCCGGAACTCGAGCCCCTGCCGCTACGCGGCGGTTTTTCGTGGCGTACGACGTGGATCGTGCGCCTGATCACCTGCGTACGCACCTCGGCGGCGGGCCGCTGAAGCTGAGCCGTCGGGGAGGTCGAAGCGGGGCCGCCACGCAGCGTATACGCCGCGAGGGCGCCCGCTGCGAGAGCGGCCGCGAAGGCGGGAATTCGTGTCGTGATTTTGCCGCGCATCATGGGCTTCCTGTGGGGGTGTTGCATTCCCACTCTGCCCCCTGCACGGCAACGGGAGCTCTAGCTCACGGCAAAGCTTTGGCAAAGCTTTCAGTCGTCGCGTTCCCGCCCCGCACGGCCTTCACGGTGTGAGCCGTCGTCGCCACCGCTGCCTTCTCGGTTAGGCGATCGGCCCCCGGTGGTTGTCGTCGGGCGTGGCGACGGCTGAGATCCGCCCGAGCCTTCGCTGCCGCCCGTCGAGGTCTGTTCGGCGGGTGCCTGGGTCGTTGGAGGGCTGCCCGTAACGGCCGGCGCGGGAGCCGCGGGTTGAGCGGTGGTCTTGGCCGGGGCGGGTGAGCGTTTGCGCGTCGTGCCGCTGTGTGTCGTCGTGGCCGGAGAGGTTTCTGTCCGGAGCGGCGCGAGGCCGCGAGCGGCCGATACCGGTTCGGAGGAAAGGCCGATGTGCTGGCTGGTGAGTTGGCTCGTGGCCCAGGTGATACCCGCCGCGAGCGTGATCCCGGCCAGTCCCGCAAGGATCCATAGGGCGCCCTGGCGGCTCACCCCGCCCACGCTAGCGCTCGGCCGGTTAAGACTTGGCAAGGGGTTTCTCGATGCGTCTGCGTGTCGCTCACGGCTTCTCGCTCGGGAGCGCGAGCGTCGCCACCGCACCGCCCCCGTCCCGGTTCTCGAGCGTTACCTCGCCGCCCCACTCGCGGGCCAGCTCGCGAGCGATCGACAGGCCAAGGCCGCTGCCGGGCGGTCCACGGCGACCGGCGCTGCCGCGGTGAAAGCGCTCGAAGATCGCGTCGCTCTCGTCGCCTCCGATCCCAGGGCCCCGATCGCTCACCTGGATGCGCCCCGGCGCGCTCGTGACGGTTACGGTCGAGCCCTCGGGCCCGTAGTGCAGCGCGTTCTCGATCAATACGTCGAGGGCGCGGTCCGCGTCCGCTCTCGCGCACCACACGCTCGCGCCCGAGGGCGACCCCACCTCGAGCGTGATGCCGCGCTTTGCCGCTGCCGCGCTCCAGCGCCGCAGCGCGAGCTGGACGGTCGTGTCCAGATCCAGGCGATCTCCCGGCAGCTCACGCTCGCCGGCACGGCTCAGGACGATCAGCTCATCAACCATCTGGGCGAGTCTGTCGACCTCGGCCAAACCGGCATCCAGCTCTGCGTCCGCGGCCGCTGAGACGCCGGCGGCGCGGGCCTCCTCGATCCTCAGGCGCAGACCCGTCAGCGGTGTGCGCAATTGATGCGATGCGTCGGCGACGAACGCCCGTTGGGAGCCCAGCAGTCGCTGCACCCGGTCGGTCATCTCGTTGAACGAGGCTCCTAGGGAGCGCTGCTCGCGGCTCCCCTCGATCTTCGCGCGGGCACCGAGATCGCCGCCGGCGACGCGGCGTGCGACGCGCTCCAGCCGACCCAGGGGTTGAGCCACGCGCTCGGCGATCACGGCGCCGACTGCGAGCCCCAGAGCGAGCACGATCGCGCCGACGAGCGCGAGACCGAGCTCGACTCGCCTGACCGCCGAGCTCACCGCCGCGACACTTTGGGTGACACGTACCGCTCCCACGGTCGCCCCGTTGCGGATCACGGGCACGGCGGTCGCGAGGATCTGCTCCCCGAGGGTGCTGCTCGGGCGCTGCACCTGGACCTGCCGGCCGCGGAGGGCGCTGGCGATCTCCGGCCTGCCTCCGTAGTTGGAGCCGAGCTCCGGCGGAACAGCACTGTCAGCCAGCACGCCGCCGCTGCGATCGACGACGAGCACGCGACCGCGGACCTCGTCAGCGGAGGTCTGCGCGAGCACCTCGAGTTCGCGCCGGCGCTTCGCGGTCAGGAGGTCGGCGGCTGTTGCCGCTACGAGGCCGGCCTGTCCGGCCGCCTGCGAGCGCACCTCGTCGTTGACGCGTGCGCGCAGGCTGAGGCCGAGCGGCACACCCAGCGCGACGATCGCCAGGAGCAGCACGTAGGCGAACGCGGCCATCAGCCCCGTCCTGAGGCGGACCGCTCTTCCTACGGCTCCGGCTCCTCGCTGGTCATGCAGCGGAAACCGACGCCCCGCACGGTCTCGATGTAGCGGGGGCTGCCCGGGCTGTCGCCGAGCTTGCGCCTCAGCGTCGCGATGTGGACGTCGAGCGTCTTCGTCGAGCCGAACCAGTTCTCGTCCCACACCTCGGATATCAGCGTCTCACGGGAGACCACCCGGCCGGCGTCGCGTGCAAGCCGCGAGAGCAGGTCGAACTCCTTGCGTGACAGCTCGAGCTCGCGATCTCCGAGCCGCGCACGACGGGCACCCAGGTCGATCCTCAGGTCGCCCACGGACAGTCGGTCGGGGGCTTGCCCGGGTGCCTGACTGCGACGCAACACGGCCCGGATGCGCGAGATCACCTCCCCGGTCGCGAACGGCTTGACGACGTAGTCATCGGCGCCGAGCTCGAGTCCGACGATCCGGTCGGTCACGGTTCCGCGGGCCGTCAGCATGATGATCGGGACCGTGGAGGTGCGCCGGAGCTCTCGGCATACGTCGCGACCGTCGCCGTCGGGCAGGGTGAGATCGAGCAGCACGACGTCGGGGTCGGTTGTCCGCGCGAGCTGGAGCGCCTCCCCGGCGGTGGGTGCGATCGTGGTCTCGAAGCCGCTGCGGCCCAACGCCTGCGCGAACGGTTCCGCGATCGAGAGCTCGTCCTCTACCAGCAGGACTCGTCCGGTCGCCCCGGCTTGCAAGGACATCGTCTATCCACAATAGGCCCGCCATGGGCAGGATCCACCCGGGTATTTCACGGATCGGGGCTCCGGGTTTGGCCGGATGCCCGGACGATGCTTCGCGCATACGCTCGTGCGGTGAAGGCTGAGGTCGCCTCTCCCGCGGTGGCCGCCACCGCGGGCGCCGCCGCGAAGACGCCGGCCCCCGATCTCCCAACCCGCTCGCGCCGGGTCCGGCACCTTCGCGACCTCATCGAGCGCCGGAACCAGCTGCTGGCCGTGCTGGCCGTAGTCGCGCTGGCGGCAGGCGGGCTGCTGGCGCTGGCGGGCGAGTCTCCCTCCGGCGAAGCGCTATGGGGCGCCGCCGTCGTGGTCCTCTCATTCGACCTTGCGATCGAGGTCGCCCGGACGGTCGTCGTCAAACACCACATGGGAGTCGACACGATCGCGCTCGTGGCGATGGTGGGATCCCTCGCCCTCGGCGAAGAGCTGGCAGGGCTGATCGTTGGGATCATGTTCACGGGGGGCGCCACGATCGAGGACCGCGCCTCGGCGCGCGCGCGACGCGAGCTCACGAAGCTGATTCAGCGGGCGCCGACTGTGGCGCAGAGAAGGCGGCCGGACGGTCAGATGGAGGAGGTCCCCGTGGAGGCGATCGGGCGCGGGGAGACGGTCGTGGTCAGGGTGGGCGAGGTGGTCGCGGTCGACGGCACGGTGATCAGCGACGAGGCGGTGATCGACACCAGCTCGCTCAGCGGCGAGCCCCTGCCCGTGACGGTTTCCCGAGGGGGTTCTGTGATGAGCGGCACCGCCAATGCGGGAGGCCCCTTCGAGCTGCGAGCGGACCGTCCCGCTGGGGAGAGTGCCTACGCGGCGCTGGTGCGGCTGGTCGAGCAGGCGCAGACGCAGCGCGCGCCGTTCGTGCGCATGGCCGACCGCTACGCCGGCTTCTTCCTGCCGGCCACGGTGCTGATCGCCGGTGCGGCCTGGGCGGCCAGCGGAGAAGCCGTGCGCGCGTTGGCGGTTGTAGTCGTGGCGACTCCGTGCCCGCTGATCCTCGCTGCTCCGATCGCGCTCGTGTCGGGTGTCTCGCGAGCCGCCAAAGCGGGCGTGATCGTGAAGGGAGCCGGTGTGATCGAGACGCTCGGCCAAGCCCGGACGGTGCTGTTCGACAAGACCGGCACCCTGACTGTCGGGACACCAGCGGTGAGGGAAGTCCTACCCGGAGCGGTGCGCGAACGGCCAGAGCTGCTGCGTCTCGCGGCCTCGCTCGACCGGATGTCGGCCCACGTCCTCGGTGAGGCGCTCGTGCTCGAGGCCGAAGCCGCCGGGCTCGCGCTCGAGGAAGCGGTGGCCGTCGAGGAGGAGCCCGGCCAGGGCATCCGCGGGCAGGTCGCCGGCCACGCCGTGGCGCTCGGAAGCCGGGCCTACGTGCAACGGAGCGGCATCTCCGGAGCGCAGCTCGATGCTGCCTCGCGTGCCGGAGGGTTCGGCTCTGGCGAGGCTCGCGTGTTCGTCGCGGTCGACGGCAGCCTCGGCGGGGTGATCGTGATGGCGGACGAGTTGCGCCCCGACGCGGATACGATCGTCGAGCAGCTCAGGAGCGAGGGCGTGCGGCACGTCGCCGTGGTCTCAGGGGACCGGAGCTCGGTTGCCGAGCGGATCGGCAGCGAGCTCGGCGTCGATCGCGTCTACGCCGAACAGTCACCGGAGCAGAAGCTCGCAATCGTCCGAAGCCTGGCGCGCGACCCGGTGCTGTCACCCGTCGTGATGGTCGGGGACGGCGTCAACGACGCGCCGGCACTCGCGCTGGCGGACGTCGGGATCGCGATGGGGACGGCGGGCGCAACCGTCGCCTCCGAGACGGCTGACGCAGTCATCGCGGTGGACCGGATCGACCGTGTCGCATACGCCGTCCATGCTGGAAGGCGCGCTCTCCACATTGCGCGCCAGAGCGTGCTCGCCGGCATGGGCCTCAGCATCGTTGCGATGGCGGTCGCGGCCGCCGGCTATCTGCCGCCGGTGGCGGGGGCGCTGCTCCAGGAGGGCATCGACCTGGCGGTCATTCTCAATGCCCTGAGGGCGCTCCGCGGGTGACTCGCGCGACTCCGTCGGAGCCCGTGTTGCGGCGCGGGACCGAGGCTCAGGCCGCGGCCAGCTGCACGGCCAGCAGTGCGGCGATCGAGCCGAAGCAGAACAGGTGCTGGCGGCAGATCGCGCGGGCCAGATCGCTCTGGCGCTCCGGCGGATCGGCCCGGGTGCCGAGGCGCACGGCGCTCGGGACGGTGCGGGCGCCGGCCACTCCGATCGGCGCCACGGCGAGTGCCAGCGATGCCCACCCGGCCCACGCGGCGCCCTCGCCGGCGGCGATCTGGGCGATGATCGCCGCGAGCGTCGCCAGCATCACGGCGGCCACCAGCCGGTTCATCGGCGCCGCCGTGGTGGTGACGCGCCGGTAGTAGGCGGCGATCGAGGCGAGCACCGGCTCCGGCACCTCGCCCGCGGGACGGCGCAGGACCTGCACGTCGAACATCAGGTCGAACCACAGCACCGCGAGCAGAAAGCCCGCTCCCGCGCACACGAACGGCTTCACGACCCGAGCTTGACCTGCTCCTTCGGGGACAGCTCGTTGCGTTCTGTCGAGTAGCGCGCAGCGAGCTGCTGGAGCTGCGAGGTCGTCAGCGAGCCGCCGAAGGTCTTCTCGCCCCCCAGCTTCTTGTACGCGGCCAGCAGCTGCTTGCCCGTTTCCGCGAGCGTGAAGTGGGCGTCGTAGATGCCCTCGATGTACAGCGGCAGGTTCTGGCGGGCGAAGTCGGCATGCGAGCGCGAGCCGTGTTCGATCTGATCGAGCGAGCTTTCGAGCAGCTGCCAGCTGCGCGAGCTGAGCCTCTGGAAGGAGCGAAACCGGCTCGCCAGGGGAGAGGCGGGGCCGGTCAGCTGGGACGAGCCTTCTTCGCTCATCAGGGTCGGCAGCGAAAGCGCGGCGGCCCGCGCTGCGGCGAGGCGGACCTTAGTCCGCGTGCCCGCCGTCGGGCGTCCCTTGACGCCTCCGAGGATCGCCGGCCAGGCGCTCTTCGTGGCGGCCACCTCGGCTTCCACCTGGGGGGCCGCGGCGGCGAGCGCGGCCGTCACGGCGACGAAGTCTTCGTTCTCGAGCTTGGCCTCGGCGGGCGTGGCGGCCTTGTGCCTGCCACAGCCCGCGAGCGCCACGGCAAGGCCGAGTGTGAGCGCCAGCGCGAGCAACTGCGGGCGCGACCTCGGTCTTGCGGAGTGGGCGGGCGGCGGAGCGCCGCCGTGACCGTGAGGGCTCGTGGCGCTAGGTGCCCAGCAGGTCTACGACGAACACGAGCGTTTCGTTCGGCGGGATGCTCGAGGAGCCGGTGGCGCCGTACCCGAGCGCCGGCGGGATCACCAGTTCGCGGCGGCCTCCGACCTTCATCCCCGGGATGCCTTTTTCCCACCCGGCGATCACGCTTTTCTTGCCGAGCGTGAAGCTGAAGGGTTCGTTTCGCTTCCACGAGGAGTCGAATTCCTTGCCGCTCTTGTAGTTCACGCCGACATAGTTCATGGTCACCGTCTGGCCCGCTTTGGCTTCGGCGCCGGTGCCCACGATCAGGTCTTTGATGACCTCTTTCTTCGGTGGCGGCCCGCTCGGCGGCGTGACGACGGGCTTTTTCGACAGCGGCCCGCTGGTCGGCGTCTTCGCCTCGTTCGAGCTGGTTTCGCTCGGTTCGTTCTTTGTCGTCGACTTCAGCAGCGCGCTGTCGGACTTGTTCTCGTTGCCGACGGTAATCGTCGAAGAGCCCCCCGAGCCGCAGCCCGCGAGCAGCCCGGCCGCGAGCAGGCCCGCCAGGAGCAGGGCGATCGGGAACCGACGGGGCGTGTGGGAGAGCGTCTTGAGCTTGATCACGGTGGGGCAGCCTAGCGGAAGTGCAGGCGGCGGTGCGCTCGTTGTTAGGATCGGCGTGGACCGTGCTAGGCGGGGAGGTAGCGGTGCCCTGTAACCCGCAATCCGCTCTAGCGGGGCTGAAGTCCCTCTCGAGGGGCACCGGCCCCGGTCGCTCCCTCGCCAGGGGCGTTGATGGTTCGGGTCCCGCGCGATGTCGGCTCGCGAACCAGGTCAGATCCGGAAGGAAGCAGCCTTAAGCGATCACCGCCAGGCGCAGCGGGAGCTCCCGGATCGGAGTCCATGGTGAAGGTAGGCGCCGGGTGTCGAGCGTCCCGGAGGAGGGTGCACGGTCCATCATCTTCGGCAGCGCTCGAGCACCCGCCAGGAGGGGTCGGCCCGGATCTCGACGAAGCCGGCGGGAGGGCGGCCCGCCGAATGCGGGTCGTGAGGGTCCAGCACATAGTCGCGCAGCGCCCGCGGGCTCGCCGCCAGGAACACGCCACGGCTGATCTGGCCGGCCTCGGGGCTGACGATTCTCGCCGGGCTGGTCTTCATGTACAGCGCCAGCAGCGGGATCGGTGCGTGGTTGGGCACTCCCACCGGGCCGCACAGCAGCGTCACCGCGCCCTGTTTGACGAGCGCCACCAGTTCGTCTTCGATGCCGTGCTGGGCGGCCAGTTCGTCGAGCTGCCGATGGGCCGATTTGACGGTCGCGGGAACGTAGGCCACGAGCGCCACCGCAACCACCACGGCCGCGATCTGCCAGCTGCGCCGGTGTGGGTCCCCGCGCTGCAGCAGTTGCCAGCCGAACACGCCGGCCCCGCAGAAGATGCACAGGAGCGCGTCCGCCAGGAAGCCGTAGCGGGTGTTGATCGGCAGTCCGGCCGTGGCCAGGGCGGCGAACACGAGCACCGCGATCACCCCCACGCCGGCAGCCAGGGCCGCGCGCCGGCGCACCCACAGCAGCGCGAGCACACCCCCAACCGCGGCCCCCAGCAGGACCGGTGGGCGCAGAACTTCGCCGATCCGCCTCGGGATGTACTCAGGGACGTTCGCGATGCCCGTCACCCGCTGCAGCGTGCTGGCGGTGTGACGGGTGTTGGTGAGCGACCACAGCGGGTTGCCCGTGACGGCGAGGTCGCCGATCAGCCACACCAGCGGCGCGCTCAACGCCAGCGCTAGGAGCCCGGTCAGCTCCCGCCGGCCACGGCGCGGGAGCTCCGCTGGGGACGAGCGCTCGGCGAGCACCAGGTAGATCACGTACAGCCCCGAGAAGACCCACGCCTCCGGGCGCAGGAGCCCGGCCAGCGCCAGCAGCACCAGTACCGGCGCCCCGGCCCGGCGCCGGCGGGTCTCAACCAGCAGGGCTCCCAGCACCGCCAGCAGGTAGGGGATGTCGACGTAGGCCCTCACGCCGGAGGAGATCACCGGCACCCTGGTGAGGAAGATCAGCGCTGCGAGGGCGCCCGCTGCGCGCGTGAACCATTCCCGCCCCAGCAGGTAGATCACCCACCCGCATCCCGACAGCGCAAGGAAGCTCAGCGCCACCGTGACGTCCTCCACCGCGTGCGGCCCGAGCGGGTAGAGGACGAGACCGACGAGCTCCACCAGCGGGTGCGGGGTGGGCGCGATCGGGACCCCGTAGGCGGGCGTTTCGCCGCGCGCCAGCTGGCCTCCCCAGGCCAGCGCATAGAGCGTGTCGTAGTTGGCGAAGGCGACTCCGTAGATCACCCTCAGGGCCAGCGCCCCGCCGACGATCGCCCCTGCGGGGGCCGCCGCGCGCGCGGCCGTACGCTTCGTCGCGGCCCACATGGGCGCGCACGCTACCCCCTCGCGCAGCACTCCCGCGCAGCGCTTCGGGGCTGCCTACCGGCGTGGGTAGACTCACGCCAGGGTGTCGCCAGAGGAGCTCTCACTGCCCGGACAGTCGCTTTATCGCAGGCATCGGCCGCGCACGTTCGCGGAGGTCGTGGGTCAGGAGCCGATCACCAGGACCCTCCGCAACGCGGTCGAGCGGGACAAGGTCCACCACGCGTACCTGCTCGTCGGCTCCCGCGGAACCGGCAAGACCTCGATGGCGAAGATCCTCGCCGCCAGCCTCAACTGCGCCGAGGGTCCCACGACCGAGCCCTGCGGGCGTTGTGAGTCGTGCGTCTCGATCGCCCGTGCGAGCTCCCTGGACGTGCTCGAGATGGACGCGGCCTCGAACAACTCCGTCGAGGACATCCGCGAGCTGCGCGAGAGCGTGGCCTACGCGCCCGTCAGCGGGCGCCGCAAGATCTACATCCTCGACGAGGCCCACATGCTCTCGACGGCGGCCTGGAACGCGTTCCTGAAGACCCTCGAGGAGCCCCCGCCGAACACCGTGTTCGTGCTCGCCACGACCGAGGCGGGCAAGGTCCCGGCCACGGTCGTGGACCGCTGTCACCGCTTCGACTTCCAGCGGCCCACGGTCGAGCAGATCACCACGGTGCTGCGGCGGGTGGCCGACGCGGAGTCGATCCAGGTTCCCCCGGAGGTTCTCGCCGCGATCGCCCGCTCGGCCACCGGCAGCTTCCGCAACGCACTGGGGACGCTCGAGCAGCTCGTCACCTACAGCGGCAGTGAGATCGCCCTCGAGGACGCGCTGGCGGTGCTCGGCGTGGTGGATGCCGGCTTCCTGCTCGAGACCATCGACGCCGTCGCCCGTGGCGACGCGCCGGCCGCGTTGCGGGCCCTCGAGCAGCGTGCCCAACAGGGCAACGACCCGGCCTCGCTGGCCCGCGACCTCGAGGCGCGTGCCCGCGAGCTGCTGCTCGTGCAGGCACTCGAGGAGGTCCCGCCCGAGCTGTCCCTCACCGCCGAGGCCGACCAGGCGCTGCGCGAACAGGCGGCCCGCGTCGGTCACGACCAGGTGCTGCGCCTGCTGGAGCTCCTGGGGGAGGCGATGGAGGGCATCCGTGCCGGCGCCGACGCCCGTACGCGACTCGAGCTCGCGCTGGTGAAGGCCGCCCGTCCCGAACTCGATGGCTCGCTGAGGGCGCTCCTGTCGCGGATCGAGCGCCTGGAGGCGGGCGCTCCACCGGCGTCCACTCGGGCCCCGGAGCCATCGACTCCCCCCGAGGTCGCCCCCGAGCCGCGCGTGATCGAGCCCAGCGAGGACGTCCCCCCGCCCGGCGAGGACGTCCTCCCGGCACCCGAAGCTCCCGCTGCCGCGAGCGACCCTCCCCCGGCCGCGCCGGCCGCGCCGGCCGCCTCGCCGCCGGACGGCGCAACCCCCGACGCGGCGGCGTTCGCGGGCGATCTGGACTCGCTGCTGGAGATCTGGCCGGCCGTGGTGGAGCTCGTACGGGGCGAGCACGCGATGCTCGGCGCGGTGATCAAGGACGCCCGCCCGGTGGCACTCGAGGGCTTCGACCTCACGCTGGCCTTCTCGGCCACCGCACAGTTCCTGCGCAAGAAGGCCGAGGACCCCGCCAACCGGGCGATCGTCGGGGAGGCTCTCCGTTCGCTCGCGCCGGGCCGCTGGCGGCTGTCATACGAGCTGCGCGACGTACCCGGCGGCGAGGGCGATGACGCCGCCGAGGAGCTCACCGAGGACGAGCTCGTGCGTCGCTTCATCGAGGAGTTCGACGCCGAGGAGGTTCCCTCCGACTGGCTGCCGGACGGACAGGCCACCGAACGGAATCCGGACGCGCTGGCCGCCGAACAGAGTCCCGACGCGCTCGCCGCGGGCGAGCTGGGGGCGTGATGGCCAAGCAGCCGCGCAAGCCCAACATGCAGCAGATGATGGCCCAGGTCCAGAAGATGCAGCGGGACATGGAGCTCGCCCAGGAGGAGTTGCGCCAGGAGCTCGTCGAGGCCACCGCGGGGGGCGGCGCGGTGCTCGTCAAGGTGAGTGGGGACCTGCAGGTGAGAGAGGTGCGGATCGACCCCGCCGCGCTCGATCCCGAGGACGCCGAGATCCTCGGCGAGATGGTGTTGACGGCGATGAACGACGCCCTGCGCAAGGCCCAGGAGCTGGCCGAGCAGAAGATGGGCGGTGCCACCGCGGGGCTCGACTTGGGCGCCCTCGGTGGGCTGGGCCTTCCGGGTCTGTGAGCGACGCCTCCTACGCGCCGCCCGTGCGGCGGCTGATGACCGAGCTGGCCAAGCTTCCGGGGGTCGGGCACCGGACCGCGCAACGGCTGGCCTTCCACATCCTGCGCGCCCCGCCGGAGGAGGCGGCCGGGCTGGCCGAGGCGATCATCGAGGTCAAGCAGAAGATCACCCTCTGCGAGCGGTGCTTCAACCTCACCGACGAACCCCGCTGCCGGATCTGTGCCGATGCGCGCCGCGACCAGGCCCTGATCTGCGTGGTGGAGGAACCGAGCGATGTGATCCCGATGGAGCGCACGCACGAGTATCACGGCGTCTACCACGTGCTCGGCGGGGCCCTCTCGCCGATCGACGGCATCGACCCCGAGGACCTGAAGATCGGCGAGCTGCTCGACCGCGTGACCACGGCGGTCACCGAGGGCACCCCGGTGAGGGAAGTGGTGCTCGCCACCAACCCCACCACCACCGGCGAAGCCACGGCGCTGTACATCGCCGAGGAGCTGCGCTCGCGAGCGCCCCAGGTGAGCGTCACCCGGCTGGCCAGCGGACTGCCTGTGGGCTCGGACCTGGAGTACGCCGACGAGGTCACGCTCGGCAAGGCGTTCGCCGGTAGGAGGGAGCTGTGAGCGAGCCACTGGTGGTGATGAAGTTCGGCGGTACCTCGGTGGCAGACGCCGAGCGGATCAAGCGTGCCGCCCGCAGGATCGTGGCCACGCGTGAACGCGGCCACCCGGTCGTCGCGGTCCTGTCCGCCCGCGGCAAGACCACCGATGAGCTGATCGCGATGGCGGAGGAGGTCTCGGAGGCGCCGGACCCCCGCGAGATGGACATGCTGCTGTCCTCCGGCGAGCGCATCTCCTGCGCCCTGTGCGCGATGGCGATCCACGACCTCGGCCACCAGGCGATCTCGCTGACTGGCTCCCAGGCGGGCATCGTCACCGACGAGTCCCACACCAAGGCGATGATCCTCGACGTCCGCGCCGATCGCATCCAGGCGGCGCTGGAAGAGGACAACATCGTGCTCGTGGCCGGCTTCCAGGGTGTGTCGGTCGACGCCCGCAACGTGACCACGCTCGGTCGCGGCGGGTCCGACACCAGCGCCGTGGCCCTCGCGGCCGCGCTCGGCGCCGACGTGTGCGAAATCTACACCGACGTCGCCGGCGTCTTCTCGGCCGACCCGCGGATCGTCCCCGACGCCCGCAAGCTTCCGGTGGTGTCCTTCGAGGAGGTGCTCGAGATGGCCGCATCGGGCGCCGGCGTGCTGCAGCTGCGCTCGCTCGAGTACGCCCGCAACCACGGCGTGCGCATCCACTGCCGCTCGTCGTTCGACGAGCACCCAGGTACCTTTGTGGTCGCCGAAGGAGAAGCCATGGAGCAACCCCTCATCACAGCCGTCACCCACAGCACGAGCGAGGCCCGCGTCACGCTCACCGGCGTGCCCGACGCTCCGGGGGCGGCGGCCCGCATCTTCGGCGCCCTCGCCGAGGCGAACGTGAACGTCGACATGATCGTCCAGAACGAGCCCGCCTCCGCGGGCGGGGCGGCCGAGATCTCCTTCACCGTCCCCCGCGAGGACCTGCGCACCGCCGGGGCCGCTCTGGAGCCGCTCAGCGGCGAGGCCTTCGAGGCGCTCAAAACCTACGCGGAGATGGGCAAGGTCTCGATCGTGGGAGCGGGGATGCGCTCCCATCCGGGAGTGGCGGCGAAGGTCTTCAGCGTGCTCGCCGAGGAGGGCGTGAACATCGACATGATCTCCACCTCGCCGATCAAGATCTCGTGCGTGATCGACCGCGACCGAGTCGAGCGCGCCGTCCTCGCCCTGCACGGCGCCTTCGAGCTGGCGGGCGAGGGCACCGTCGGCGTCGAGCAGCCGTTCGGCTGATCACACCCCGAGGATCGCCTCCACGCAGCGCTCGGCGGCGTGGCCGTCCCCGTACAGGGGCGGGTGCTCGGCCGGGGGCCGACGCGCCAGCGCCGACAGCGCCGCGGCCGTGTCGAGGTCCACGAGTGTGTTCCAGCCGCTGCTCACCGTCTCCAGCCACTCGGTGTTTGCGCGCAGGGTCACGCACGGCACGCGCGCCAGGTAGGCCTCCTTCTGGACGCCGCCCGAGTCGGTCAGCACGGCGCTCGCATGGATCAGCAGCGAGGCGAACTCCAGATAGCCCAGCGGCTCGGTGAGCGTGAGCCCGTCCCGGAGGCGAAGCCGCTCGATCAGGCCGCTCGCCTGTAGGCGCCCGAGCGTGCGCGGGTGCACCGGGAACAGAACCCTCCCGGGGAGCGCCTCGAGGAGCTCTACCAGCCGCTCCAGTCGCTCGGGAGGGTCGACGTTGCCGGCCCGGTGGGCGGTCAGCAGCAGGTAGTCCCCGGGCTGCACGCCGTGGGCGTCCAGCGCCGTCCGCTCGGCCCGGGCGCGCTCCTGCCAGCGCAGCGACACGTCCACCATCACGTCGCCCACCACCTCGATCCGCCCCGCGACCGACTCGGCCCGCAGGTTTGCCGCCGCCGTGTCGCTCGGGCACAGCAGCAACACGGCCAGGTGATCGCTCAGCACCCGGTTGAGCTCCTCCGGCATCGAGCGGTCGAACGAGCGCATGCCCGCCTCCACGTGCACCACCGCCACCCCCGCCTGGGCGCCCGCCAGCGCGCCCGCCAGCGTCGAGTTGGTGTCGCCGTAGACGAGCACCGCATCCGGTCGCTCCTGCACCACCAGCGGCTCCAGTGCGGCGAGCATGCGCGCGAGCTGCGAGGTGTTGCTGCCTCCGGAGATGCCGAGCTCGCGGTCCGGGCGCGCCAGCCCGAGCTCGCGGAAGAAGGTCCCCGAGAGGGCGTCGTCGTAGTGCTGGCCGGTGTGGATCAGCAGCTCCTGGGCTCGCTCACGCAGCGGTCCCGAGACGGCGGCCGCCTTGATGAACTGGGGCCGGTTGCCGACTACGGTGAGGACGCGCACCGGGGAGGGCTAGGGTCGCCCGGCGGGCATCGCCCCGGCCGGATCGATCAGGCGGCCGCGGCGACGACCGCGGCGGACCAGTCGATCACGGAGCTCGGGCGCACGACGTGGCGGCTCATCCCGAGCTCGTGCGGCTCGAGCCCCAGCGCCAGGCCCACGAGCTGGGGCAGATGCAACACCGGCATGCTCCAGCTCCCGGCCCACGGCCCGTTCTGCCAGCGGCTGCTGCAGGTCGAGGTTCAGGTGGCACAGCGGGCACGGCGTCACCAGGCAGTCGGCGTCCGCGTCGACGGCGTCACCGAGGTGGCGCCCGGCCTGCTTCAGCGAGGCTTCCTTGTTCATGGTGATGATCGGAAAGCCGCAGCACTTGCGCATCCCCGCGTATTTGATGACCGTTCCCCCGAGCGCGTCGATCAGCATCTCGAGGTAGTGGTCGCGGGGGTGCTCCTCGTCGATCCCGAGCCGCTTGCGCGGGCGGACGATGTAGCAGCCGTAGAAGGGCCCGACCTTGAGGTTCGTGAGCGGGCGCTTGACGCGCTGGCGCAGGGACTCCAGGCCGATCTCCTCCACCAGCAGCCAGAGGAAGTTCTTGTTCGTCAGCCCGCGCTCATAGCTGAGGCCCTCGCCGGCGAGCGTCGAGTTGACCTGCGAGAGGTACTCGGCGTTCGCGTCGAGCCGTTCCTGGCACTCGCTCTGCGCCCCCTGGCAGGTCGAGCAGATGTTCATCATCATCTGCGCGCCGTCCACCTGCTGGGCCAGCGCGAAGGTGCGCGCGTTGAGCGTGTCGGCGAGCTCCTGGTTGTGCTCGGCGATCACCCCGGCGCCGCAGCACGCGCCACGGTCCAGTTCCACCAGCTCGATGTCCAGCAGCGGGGCGACCCTCGCCATCGAGCCGTGCAGCTCCGGGGTGAAGCCACGGCTGACGCATCCGGGCCAGTAGGCGACCTTCATGAGCCCGCACCTGCCTCGGCGTCCGTGCCCGCGGGCGCCGGGGCCGGGGGTGTTGCCACGGCAGCCGGCGCCTGCGTGGCGCCCTCGGCGCCCGTCGCGGGGGGCGAGAGGTCTTCGTCCTCGCCGACGATGTACAGGTTCAGCTCCACGCGTTCTTCACGGCCCTCGACGGTGTCGTAGATCGCCTGCACGGCCTTGCGGTCGGCGGGCGGGATGCGGTGCGGTTTCAGCGCCGCCTGGGGGGTCACCTTGCGCCGCAGCAGCGCCCTCATGATCGCTGGCAGCGAGCTCAGCAGCTCTTTGCCGGCCGCCGGGGCGAATTTGCCGAACCACGAGTTGCCGCCGTAGGAGCGCGGCAGCAGTTCGGCCTCCCACAGCAGGCCGTTGTCGCGCACCAGCGTGGTGAAGGCCGCCTCGTGGCGTTTGCCGTTGTTGGGATCCTTGATGTGGAAGTCGCCCGTCGCGATTCGGCGCTGACGCATGATCTGGCCCATCGGGTTGACGTCCTTGGGGCACGCCTCCACGCACTTGAAGCAGTGCGTGCAGTCGAAGATCCCCAGGGGGTCCTGGGCGAGGTCGTTGAGGCGCTCGCGGTGCTCGTCGTCGCGGGGGTCGCCGACGAAGCGGTAGCTCTTGGCGAGCGCGGCGGGGCCGATGAAGCCGGGGTCCACTTCCATCGACAGGCAGTCGGAGACGCACGCGCCACACTGGATGCAGGCCATCGTCTGGGTCACGTCGACCATCGCGTCGCGGGGCACCAGGTACTCGCGCTCGGGTACCGGCTGCTTGGGCAGCAGCCACGGGGTGACGCGGCGGATCTTCTTCCAGTGGACCGCGTCCATGTCCACGATCAGGTCCTTCAGCACGGGCATGTTGCCCATCGGTTCGACCTCGATCACGCCGTCCCGGCCCGAACCCTTGGCCGCGTCGAGGTGGGTGTGGCAGGCGAGCGCCGGTTCGCCGTTGATGCGCACCCCGCAGGAGCCGCAGATCGCCTGGCGGCAGGAGCAGCGAATCCCGATCGAGCCGTCGAAACGGTCGCGGGCCTGCAGGATCGCCTCCAGCACCGAGCGGTGGGGCTCGAGCTCGACCGTGTGCTCGTCCCAGTACGGCGCCTCGCCGGAGGAGGGGTCGTAGCGGCGCAGGCGCAGCGTGAAGGGCTCGGGGGGCCGCTCGCGGATCTCCGCCATCAGCGCTGCTCCCCGCGGGCTCCTGAGCGCCCGCGCGTGTGGCGTGCTTGCCTCGTGCATCAGTATTTGCGCTCCTCTGGTTGCCATTGGGTGATCGTGACAGGCGAGTAGCTGACCTCCGGCTTGCCGTCGCTGAGCGTGAGGTCGATGTGCTTGAGCCACTGCTCGTCGTTGCGCTCGGGGAAGTCGGTCCTGAACTGGGCTCCCCTGGACTCCTTGCGCTCGATCGCCGCCACGACCGTGGTTTCGGCGCAGTCGACCATGAAGCCGAGCTCGATCGCCCCCAGCACGTCCTGGTTGAAGACCGTGCCGCGGTCGTCGATCCAGGCCTTCTCGGTCTCCTCGCGCAGTCGCCGGACGGTCTCGAGCGCCGCCTGCAGCCCTTGTTCGTCGCGGAACACGGCCGCGTGACGGTTCATCAGCTCGCCGAGCTCGTTCTTGATCTCCGAAACCCGCCGGCCCTCGCGGGGGCGGGCGATGATCTCGGCGATGCGGTCGGCGTCCTGGCGCAGGTGGGCCTTGCCGTTGGCCGCGGGCATGCCCATGCGGGCGGACCGCTCGGCGGCGTGTTCGCCGGCCCGGCGGCCGAAGATGAGCGTGTCCAGCAGCGAGTTGGCGCCGAGGCGGTTGCCGCCGTGGACCGACACGCAGGCCACCTCTCCGGCGGCGTACAGGCCCTCGATCGGCGTGCGCCCGTCGACGTCGGTCTTGACGCCGCCCATGATGTAGTGCTGGCCGGGGCGGATCATGATCGGTTCGCGGGTGATGTCCACGCCCGCGAAGTCGCGGCCGAGGTTGACGATCTCGCGCAGCGCCTCGAGCGTGCGCTTGCGCGGGACGACGGTCACGTCGAGGAAGATGCCGGCACCGTGGGGGCCCACCCCGCGGCCCTCGTTGATCTCGATCTGCTCGGCCCGCGAGACGACGTCGCGGGAGGCCAGCTCCATCTTGTTGGGGGCGGCTTTCTCCATGAAGCGTTCGCCCTGGGCGTTGAGCAGGTGGGCGCCCTCGCCGCGGGCGCCCTCCGTGATCAGGATGCCCGTCTCCACGAGACAGGTCGGGTGGTACTGGACCATCTCCATGTCCATCAGCGGGGCCCCGGCGCGGTAGGCCAGTGCGATCCCGTCTCCGGTCACGATCAGCCCGTTGGTGGTGGGCTTGTAGGCCTGCCCGGCGCCCCCGCAGGCGAGGATCACGTTCTTGGCCGTGAAGGCTTCCATCTGCCCGCTGCGGATCTCGCGGGCGATCACCCCGCAGCAGCGGCCCTCGGCGTCGGTCATCAGCGAGGTCGTGAACCACTCCTCGAGGCGCTCGACGGTCTCGTGGTGCTTCATCAGCTGCTCGTAGAGCACGTGCAGCAGTGCCTGGCCGGTGATGTCGGCCACGTAGGCGGTCCGCTTCAGGGACGCTCCCCCGAAGGCCCGTAGGTCCATTTCGCCGTCGTCGTTGCGGTGGAAGGGGACGCCGATGTGCTCGAGGTGCATGACCTCGTGCGGAGCTTCCGAGCACATGATTTCGATCGCGTCCTGGTCGCCGAGGAAGTCCGAGCCCTTGACGGTGTCGTAGGCGTGCGAGCGCCAGTCGTCGTCGACGCTGATGGCGGCGTTGATGCCGCCCGCCGCGGCCACCGAATGGGAGCGCACGGGGTGGACCTTGCTCATGATGGCCACGCTGGCCCCGCGCTCGGCGGCGGCCAGGGCGGCCCGCTGGCCGGCCAGGCCCGCGCCGATGATCAGTACGTCGTGTGAGGGCACCGCGCGAGGGCACTCCGCTGGTTGTTCCAGGCCATTGCGGCCGAGAGTCTATTACGCGCCGTCGGCCCCACGGCCGCCCCGATCCCGGAGGACTGGCGCCTCACCCACCCGCGCGGGGGCCCCGTCAGCGGGCGCAACTCAGCCGGCCGGATGGGCCGGCCGCAGCGCCCGGCGCACGTGGGCGAGCGTGACCACGCCCTGCAGAACGCCCTCGTTGTCGACCGCCATCATCGCCCCGAGCTGACCCATGCCGTCGGACCCGAGCAGCGATTCCAGGGGCGCCTGGGGGCCGATCTGCACGGGCAGGTCGGGCTCCAGCACGTCCGCCACGGAAAGGGCCGGGCGCCCGGCGGCGATCTCGGCGGCGACCCGCTGCTCGCGGACCACTCCGAGGAAGTGCCGACCCGCGTCCACGACCGCGAACCAGGGCCAGCGATAGCGCAGGAAGAACTGCTCCTGGGCATCCAGCAGCGTCACCTGGGAGGGAATCGTCACCGGCTCGCGATCCATGATGTCCCCCACCGTGACGTGCTCGATCCGCTTGGCGAGCTCGCCCTGGACGACGGCCTGGGCGGCCGCCTGGTGCAGGAAGAACGCCAGCACCAGCGTCAGCACGCCGAGGAACGCTTCCGTGCTGAACAGGCCGATCACGCCGATCAGCCCGAGCAGCATCGCGAAGGCCTGGCCCGCGCGGCCGGTGATCAGCGTGGCCCGGTTGCGGTCGCCTGTTCGCCACCACACGAGCGCCCGCGCGATGCGGCCGCCGTCGAGGGGGAAGGCGGGGACGATGTTGAACACCAGCAGGGCCCCGTTGATGAACGCCAGCCAGCCCACCAGGGCGAGCGCCGGCGTCGTGGTGGTGCCTTCGCGGATCAGGACGGCGTCGCCGAAGCTCGACCCGTTCGCGAACACCAGCCCGAGCCCGATGCTGAGCAGGAACAGCGCTAGCGTGACCAGTGGCCCCGCGACTGCCACGGTGAACTCCTCGGAGGCGCTCTGGGGCTGGCGGCGCATGTGCAGGAGCCCGCCGAAGAACCACAGGTCGATGCCGACGACCGGGATCCCGACCCTGCGCGCAGCGAGCGCGTGGCCGAGCTCGTGCAGGACGAGCGAGAGGAAGTACCCGAGCGCGCCCGCGACGGCGATCGCGTAGGCGGTCGTGGTCGAACCGCCGATGATTTCGTGGAAGCGCTTCGAGAGCCAGTAGATCAGGAAGAACAGGACGAACAGCCAGCTCCCGCCGGCTCCAACGCGGATCCCGAAGATGCGCGCAAGCTGCAGGTTCCCTCGCCGCGGCATCAACTGAATGGTAGGCCCGGGGAGTGTCCGCCCGCGGCGGTTATGCGACCGGGCGGCTGCGCTCGATGATGGCCTCGAAGTCGGTGTCCGCGGGAAGCGTCCCGTACTCCAGGCCGCCTTCGCCGGCCAGTCGCGAGGCACAGAAGGCGTCGGCCACGGCCGGCTCTCCGTTGCGCACGAGCAGCGAGCCCTCCAGGCACAGGGCCATCGATTCGACCACCCGCCGGGCGCGCGACTCCAGCGTGGCGGGGTCCTCGAATTGCGTCTTCAGGTCGTCGATGCGCGCGTCCAGGCGCCGGTCGCCGCCGCGGGCCAGTTCGACCTCGGCGAAGTACACCTGCAGCGAGCGCGGCGAGCGCCTCAGGGCTCGCAGCACGTCGAGGCTGATGACGTTGCCCGAGCCCTCCCAGATCGATGCCAGCGGGGCCTCGCGGTACATGCGCGGCATCCCCGACTCCTCCACGTAGCCGGCTCCGCCGTGGCACTCCAGCGCCTCGAAGCAGTGGTTGGGGGCGCGCTTGCAGGCCCAGTACTTGCCGACCGCCGTGGCGAGGCGCTTGAACAGCTGGGCATCGCTGTCGTTGTCGCCGGCCTCGGCGTCGGCGTGGGCTTCGTCGTAGGCACGCGACAGGCGCATCGCGAGCGCCGTGCTGGCCTCGGACTCCACACACAGGTCGGCGAGCACGTTGCGCATCAGGGGCTGGTCGATCAGGAGCTTCCCGAACGCCTGACGGTGGGCCGTGTGGTGGGTGGCGTTGACGACCGCCGCCCGCATCCCCGCCGCCGCCCCGATCACGCAGTCCAGGCGCGTGTGGCCGACCATCTCGATGATCGTCGGGACGCCCCTGCCGGGCTCGCCCACCATGCGCGCCCAGGCGCCGTGCAGCTCGATCTCCGAGGAGGCGTTGGAGTGGTTGCCGAGCTTGTCCTTCAGGCGCTGGATGTGGAACTCGTTGCGGCTCCCGTCGGGCAGGATCCGGGGCAGCAAGAAGCACGAGAGCGCCGGGGGGTCGCAGTCGGTGGCCTGGGCCAGGACCAGGAAGAAGTCCGACATCGGCGCCGAGCAGAACCACTTGTGGCCGATCAGTTCGTACTCGCCTCCGCCCCCGCCGGCCCCGAGCGGGATCGCCCGCGGTGGTGTTGGCGCGCACGTCCGAGCCGCCCTGCTTCTCGGTCATCGCCATCCCCGCGATCGCCGAGCCCTTCTCGACCGCCGGCAGCGAGCGCGGGTCATAGGTGGTGGCGGTGACCAGCGGCTCCCACTCGGCCGCCAGCTCGGGCTGGGCACGCAGCGCCGGCACGACCGCGTAGGTCATCGTGATCGGACAGCAATAGCCGGCCTCGGCCTGCATCGCGGTCATGTACAGGGCGGCCCTGGCCGTGTGCGCGAAGGGACGATCGGTGTTCCACGGCAGGCAGTGCAGTTCGTGCTCCACGCCCATCTTCATCAGCTGATGCCAGGCGGGGTGAAACTCGACCTCGTCGATGCGGTGGCCGTAGCGGTCGTGGGTGCGCAGCACCGGCTTGTTCTCGTTGGCCAGCCGGCCCCACTGCTGCTGGGGCTCGCCGCCGACGAACTCGCCGAGCTCCGAGGCCCGCTCGAGCACCCACTCGGCGCCCTCGCGCTGGGTGGCCTCGACCAGCGGGCGGTTGCTGGTGAAGACGTTCACGTCCACCAGCGGGGGCACCTGGTTGGCGACCGTGTGCGTCTTGAACGGCGCCGGTCCCCCGAGTTGCTGCGTCACCGTGCTGGCCATCGCTACAGCATCAAGTGAAGCAGAGTTTGCCCGGAGGCACGGCGTCCGCGGGGCCGGAGGGGGTCGCGGCGTTCGGAAATGGGCCGCGACGTTCAAGTGCCCGCGCGCCGGGACCGATTAGAGCGATGGATGCCGACAGGCGATCCGGGTAGGGGGCGGCGGCGGAAGAACCCCACGGGGACGCTTCCGCCCCGCCCCGGCATCCGCCCAAGGAGCCGTGCTGCCGCTCCCGCGTCGATAGCATCGGCGGCTCGCCCCTGCCGGGCGCGCGCTCTGGGGCCGCTCCCACCGGCCCGTGCGGACGCGTGGAAGGATGGCCAGTGGGCCGACACCCGTGCGCGGGAACCGAGCCCCCTCGGCGCCGAACCAGGAAGGACAGATGACAAAGATCAAGGTGAAGAACCCGGTCGTCGAGCTCGACGGCGACGAGATGACGAGGATCATCTGGTCGTTCATCAAGCAGCAGCTGATCCTTCCCTACCTCGACGTCGATCTGAAGTACTACGACCTCGCGATCGAGAACCGGGACGCGACCGGGGACGGCGTCACGGTCGAGGCCGCGGAGGCGATCCTGCGCTACGGCGTGGGCGTCAAGTGCGCCACCATCACCCCGGACGAGGCGAGGGTGGCCGAGTTCGGCCTGAAGGAGATGTACCGCTCGCCCAACGGCACGATCCGCAACATCCTCGGCGGCGTCATCTTCCGCGAGCCGATCGTGATCTCCAACATCCCGCGGCTCGTGCCCGGCTGGACCAAGCCGATCGTGATCGGTCGTCACGCCTTCGGCGACCAGTACCGCGCCACCGACCTGGTGGTCCCCGGCGAGGGGACCCTGACGCTCACCTACACGCCCACCGCCGGCGGTGATCCGATCGAGCTCGAGGTGTACGACTTCCCCGGCCCGGGCATCGCTCTGGCGATGTACAACCTCGACGCCTCGATCCGCGACTTCGCCCGCGCTTCGCTGCGCTACGGGCTCGACCGCGGGATGCCCGTGTACCTGTCGACAAAGAACACGATCCTCAAGCGCTACGACGGGCGCTTCAAGGACATCTTCGCCGAGGTCTTCGAGGCTGAGTTCGCGGCCGACTTCGCCAGCCGCCGGGCTCACCTACGAACATCGCCTGATCGACGACATGGTGGCCGCCGCCCTGAAGTGGGAGGGGGGTTACGTGTGGGCCTGCAAGAACTACGACGGCGACGTGCAGTCGGACACCGTCGCCCAGGGCTTCGGCTCGCTCGGGCTGATGACCAGCGTGCTGATGAGCGCCGACGGCAAGACGGTCGAGGCCGAGGCGGCCCACGGAACCGTCACCCGCCACTACCGCCTGCACCAGCAGGGCAAGCCGACCTCGACCAACCCGATCGCCTCGATCTTCGCCTGGACCAGGGGGCTGTCGGCGCGGGCGCGCATGGACGGCACGCCCGAGCTCTCAGAATTTCGCCGAGACGCTCGAGCGCGTGTGCGTCGAGACGGTCGAGAGCGGCAAGATGACAAAGGACCTGGCCCTGTTGGTGGGGCCGGATCAGTCGTGGCAGACCACCGAGGAGTTCCTCGGCTCGGTCGAGCAGAACCTCCGCGCCGCCCGCGCCTGAGGACGGCCGGGCTCCCGTCAAAACGAACATCACCGAGGAGAAGAGCTCGTGAGCAACCCCGTACGTGTCACCGTCACCGGAGCGGCAGGCCAGATCGGTTACAGCATCGTGTTCCGCATCGCCGCCGGCGAGCTGCTCGGTTCCGACCAGCCGATCGACCTGCGCCTGCTCGAGATTCCCCCGGCCATGGGGGCGCTCGAGGGGGTGGCGATGGAGTTGGTGGACTGCGCCTTCCCGCTGCTGAAGGGACTCGACCTCCACGACCGGCCCGCCGACGCCTTCGACGGCACCAACGTCGCCCTCCTGGTGGGCTCCCGTCCGCGCACCAAGGGCATGGAGCGGGCCGAGCTGCTGAGCGCCAACGGCGAGATCTTCACGGTCCAGGGCAAGGCCCTGAACTCCGTCGCGGCCGCCGACGTAAAGGTCCTGGTGGTGGGCAACCCCGCCAACACCAACTGCCTGATCGCGATGAACAACGCGCCCGACATCCCCCGCGAGCGTTTCACCTCGATGATGCGCCTCGACCACAACCGGGCGATGGCCCAGCTCTCCTCCAAGCTTGCCGTGGGAGTCGACCAGGTCACCCAGATGGGGGTGTGGGGAAACCACTCGCCGACCATGTACCCGGACCTCTACAACGCGCTCGTGAACGGGTACCCGGCGGTCGAGGTCGTCGACGACGACGAATGGATCGAGAACGACTTCCTGCCCAACGTCGGCAAACGTGGCGCCGCGGTGATCGAGGCTCGTGGCGCCTCCTCGGCGGCCTCGGCGGCCAACGCCGCGATCGAACACGCTCGCGACTGGGTCGCCGGCACGTCCGGTGAATGGGTCTCGATGGGCGTCCCCTCCGACGGCTCCTACGGGATTCCCGAGGGTCTCATCTGCGGCTTCCCGTGCACGTGTGCCGGTGGTGAGTACCGGATCGTGGAGGGGCTCGAGATCAACGAGTTCTCACGGTCGCAGGATCGACGCCTCGGTCGCCGAGCTCACCGGCGAGCGCGACACGGTCGCCGGCGCCGGGATGATCTGAGCGATCCCGAGGGATGAGCTGAGCGACACACCGGCGCCGCGGCTGAGCGACACACCGGCGCCCGGCTGAGCGACACATCGGCGCCCGGCTGGCGGGGTCCGGGTGCGCTCGAGGCCGGTCGGCTTGAGAAAAAAAGGGGGCCCTCCTGACGGAGTGCCCCCTTTGAGTCAGTCGGGTGTGCGTCCGGCGGCGCCGGGCGCACTGCAGCGCTGGATGCGTCAGCCGCGCGGGTACCAGCCGCGGTCTTTCTTCTCCACCTTTTTTTCGGACTCGAGGCCGGGGAGCACGCGGTAGAGGTAGTTCTGCTTGATGCCCATCTTGGCGGCCAGCTCGGGGATCGTGATGCCGGGCTGACCCTGCACGAAGGACAATGCCTCGGCTGCGCGCGTGCCGCTGCCTTTGCGGCGCCCAGCGCGACGTTTGGCCGGCCGGCCCGGTTTGCGGGCGGTTGCGGTCGCTTTCGGTTTGGCGGCTGCTCTTTTGGCTTTCCTGCGGGTTTTCGTGGTGCGTGTGGCGGTGGCGGTGGCGGTAGCAGTTGTGCGGGTGCTCGCTTTTTTGCGCCTGCCGGTGCCCCGCGGGCGGCCGGGTCCGCGCCGCCCCGTGATCGCGGCCCCGGCGCCTGAGGCTGCCGATCCCACGACGCCAGCGAGGGCGGACGCGGCCTCCTCGAGGCGGTTGAACTCGTCCACGAATGGCTTGAGCTCTTTCAGCCTCTCGGAGATTTCTCGGCGCCTGTCGTCAAGAAAATCGTTCACTGGTAATCCTCTTCGCTCGTGGTGTCGCGAATCTTCGCTGGACGGTGCCGCGAATTAACGCATGGCAAAACAGCACGCCGACCTTACACTAATTCTCCACGCGTGCCCGTTGGAAGTGAGCGCATAGCTTATCCAGTGTGCGACGTGCCTCACGCTCGGGCATGCCCCCGACCAGTGCACGGCTGACGAGTGTGCCGATCGGACCAAGCGGGGGACGGAACTCGTTCTTGTAGTCGAACCGGGTCCCTCCGTCCTCGGCTGAGAGCAGGTACTCGGTGCGGGCCCGTGACCGCGCCGGGCCCCGCCCCTCCCACACTGCCAGCTCACAGGCGCGGCACTCCACCAGCCGCCAGTGAACCTCCAGGTGCACACCTCGCAACTGAAGTTGCTGATCCATCGTGAAGCCGACCTTGGGTGGCCCGTCGTCGGCACGCACGAGCCTGCGGTGAATGGTGACCCACTCCGACAGGCAGTTGGGATCCATCACCGTCTTCCAAACCTGCGCTGGCGTTGCATCGATCCGGATTGAGGCTGTGACGAGGCTCATCTGATCGGCGCGCGTGGGGTCGCGCCCGCCACACCGTAGCCGCCATGCCGGACCGGCGCGCGCGGCGACGTCCTAGCGCGCCGCCAGCGGTTCGCGCCGCTCCCACTCCCGCAGGGCGTGCTCGACGGCTGCGTCAAAGGAGTGCAGGCGCACCTGCAGGAGCTCGGCGGCGTGGTCCTCGCGCACGACCAGGTCGCCCTGCAGGCCGGCCATCAGCGCGCTCACCAGCTCCGGATCCTCGCCGGCGATCGCCGCCGCGACACGTGATGTGAAACCCGTCAGGTTCACACCCAGCCCGACCGACGGGCGCCCCACGATCATCAACTCCGCGATCCGCGACAGCATCTCGCCGTAGCTGAGAACCTCCGGTCCACCCACCTCGAGCGTGTTCTGAGGCAGGCGTGCCTGCGCACACGCGGCCAGCATCTCGATCACGTCGCGCTCGTCGATCGGCTGGGTCCTGTACCTCTGCCAGGCCGGCAGGGTCAACACCGGCATGCGCTCCACCAGGCGCACCAGCAGCCTGAACGAGCGCGAGCGTGCACCGATCACGATCGAGGCCCGCAGGGCGACCGAGTCCGGGACCGCCGACAGCAGCACCCGCTCGACCTGCTCGCGGCTGGCCAGGTGCCGGGAGGCCGCCGCCCGGCCACCGCGCCCGTGCGCCTCCCAGTGCGGCACGAGCCCGCCGAGGTAAACGATCCGCCCGACCCCCTCCGCGGCGGCCGCGCGGGCGAAGTTCTGCGCGGCCCACAGCTCCCGCACCTCGAATCCGGGCGTGCCCCGCGGCACCCTCTCCATCGAGTGGATCAGGTAGTAGGCAACCTCGATTCCCTCCAGCGCCTCACGCAACCCGGAGCCGCTGACCGCGTCGCCGACCGCAAGCTGAACCTCATCGGCCGCCGAATCCATCGTCAGCTCGAGCGCAGCCCGCAGGCGGGGGCCGTCGCGTCCGAGGGCTCGCAGCGAGTGCCCGTCGTGGGCCAGCCGTGCGGCGAGCTCCGAGCCGACGAAGCCGCTGGCGCCGCTGACGAGGATTTGCACCCGAGGATGATTGCGCGGCGAGGGCCGGATCCCGGTGGAACGCCCGCAAAGTGCCCGCTGAAATGGGAGATCGTCACACGGAAGTGACGTCTCGACGGCTATTTCCGGCTAGCCGTCGGTTTTCGCTGCGATTTGCGCCATGGCGCTTGAGCGGCTCCCCGGCGGGTGCTTATGATCGCTGCCGTCCCGAACGCAGTAACAAATCTCTAACCCACGCGGGGGTCGCAAGTGCAGGTGGCCGACAGGCAGAGCGAGCGTGCGCCCAAACGCGCCGCCAGGAAGGTGAGCTGTGAGGATTGCTTCTTTCGTGCCAACCTCCTGTGCGCCCTCGCCCTCGAGGAGCCCTGCGCGACCTTCCGACCGAAGGACGCCCAGCTGAAACCGCCGCCCCAGCTGCGTCTCGTATTCCGCCAGGAGCGACGCACCCGCGCCGCCTGGTCGTTCCCCTCCGCCCAGGAACAGGCCGCTCTGCACGTGTAGCCCCGGCGCGGGGGCCCATCGACCGGGTGTCCACGCCGCGGTGGGGCGGGAGCGTCCCGAAGCGCGCTGCTGGGTATATTGGTCGCCGGACAGCAACCTTTCGGAGGGCGGTGCCAGATGTCAGCTAAGGGCAGGTTGAGCAGGGCCGAAGAAGCCGCTCGGGCGGCGCGCAGCAACCAGTACCTCCAGCGGCTCGTCGAAGACGAGCAGCTGCGTTCGAACTTGATGTCGGCCTACGGGTCGGCGCGGAGCGCCTACGGGCGCATGAGCAACGGCAAGCCAGCCGGGCGCGCCCTGCTCGAGGACCGGAAGCTCCAGCGGGAGCTCTCCGACGCGGTGACCTCGCTTCGCGACGTGACCTCCTCACTGCGCGAACCGCCTCGCCGCCGGCGCCGCCGGCGCGGGTTGGTGCGGATGCTCACGGTGCTCGCCATCGGCGGCATGCTCGCGGTGGTCCTCAGCGAGGGTCTGCGCTCCAAGGTGCTCGACATGATGTTCGGGGCCGAGGAGGAATTCGACTACAGCTCCACCACCGCCCCGGCGACGCCGGCACCGGCGCCGGTGAGCTAGCCGAAGCTGCGCCGAGGGGGCCCGCAGTGAGCGCCCCAGACGGCGCGGCCGGGGGGGTCGCGCAGGAGCAGAACGGATCGGGCGACGCCGGATCGGGTTCGACCCGCTCCGGAGGTCGCTCGCTGGAAGGCGAGAAGGCCCAGCGGATCATCGACGCGATGCGCTCGAGCGTGGCCCGTCGCGGCAGCGCGGGTTCGACCTTCGATCACGTCTCGCGCGAGGCCGGCGTCTCCCGCGGACTGCTGCACTACTACTTCGGCACCAAGGAGCAGCTGCTCGCGGAGACCGTCCGGCGCGACTGCGAGCTGCGCCTGGAGCGCCTCGAGCACCAGCTCTCCACGGCCCGGACCTCTGATGACTTCATCAGCCTGATGGCCCAGACCCTGAAGGAGACCATCTCCGAGGACGCGGAGTTCATCACCCTGATCTTCGAGCTGTTCACACTTTCACGGCGCAACCCGGAGATAGCCGCCGAGTACGAGGATCTCATCCGGCGCACGCGCGAGCACGTCACGCGGATGCTCGCGGCGGCCGAGCGCGACGGGGTGCTGAGGTTGCACGAGGAGCCCGAAGCGGTGGCCGAGATCCTGTTCTCACTCGGGGACGGGATCGCCCTGCGGATGCTCAGCGAGCCGGGGCGGGACTACACCGCCACGATGCGCGCCGCGGTCACCTGCGCGCGTGCGCTGCTGAGCGATTAACACCCTCAGAGCCCGCTCGGCACCCCCCTATAATCGGCGGCCGATGCCGATCTATGAGTACAGGCGACCCGATGGGAGCACCTTCGAGCTACAGCAGTCCTTCAGCGACGCCGCGCTGACGGCCGACCCGGAGAGCGGTGTGCCCGTCGAACGCGTGCTGCACGCGCCGGCCGTTCACTTCAAGGGCAAAGGCTTCTACAACACCGACTACGGCAAGCGCAGCCGTGGTCGCTCCAGCAGCGACGGCGACTCGTCCGAGAGCGGCGGCGAGAGCTCCTCGTCCTCCTCGTCCTCCGACTCGTCCTCCAGCTCGTCCTCCTCCTCGGAGGGCGCCTCCAAGGCCGCCAAGGACGGCAAGGGCGGCTCCTCCAAGGATCAGAAAACGGTCACCGCCGGCAGCTCCGGCAGCTCGGGAAGCTCGGGCGACTAACCGGCGAGGAAGCGGGCGACGGCTGCCCGGCGGGCCCCTTCGGAGACCGTCAGGCCGTCTCCGCCCGAGGGCAGCGTGATCGTGCCGGTGGGGTACAGGACCCTCGTGGGAGGCGTCCCGCCGATCGACAGGGCCGCGAACAGGCCGAGCAGTTCCACGCCGCTCATGTCCGAGATGATCGCCGGCGGGGCGTTCCAGGCGATCAGCGGCAGGCGCAGGAAGCTCGACGGCGACATCAGCCGCGACTTCATGTCGTTGAACAGAGCCTGCTGGTGCTGCTCGCGCTGGATGTCGGTCTCGTTGGGCTCACACAGGTTCTCCCGGGTGCGCGCCAGCGCGAGCGCCTGCTTGCCGTTGAGCTGATGGGTCCCGGCGGGCAGCCGCAGCGTGTAGCCGCCGTTGCTGGATCCGCCGTCGAGCCTCGAGACGATGCAGCCGCCCGTGTAGGTGATCCCGCCCATCGCGTCGATCAGCTGGGGGAAGTTTTCGAAGTTCACTTCCACCAGGTGGTTGATCGGAATCCCCAGCCAGTGCGAGATCACCGAGATCGACTCGGCCGGGCCGCCGAAGGCGTGGGCCGCGTTGATCTTCTGCAGGCCGTGTCCCGGGATTTCCACGACCGTGTCGCGGGGTATCGACAGCCGCGCGGAGTGGCCCGCACCGGTACGGATCAGCATGATCGTGTCCGACCGTCCCGGGCCGGTCGTTTCCGCTCCCGGTTCCTTGCTGTTCTTCTGCCGGCGGTCGGATCCCAGTACGAGGATGTTGCTGGCGGAGGTGAGCGGGAAGCCGGACGGCGTCAGCGCGGCGTCGACGTCCGACGGCGGGGATGTGCGCTCGAAGTGGGAGCTGAGCAGGAACAGGACCACCGACAGCGCCAGCCACCCGAGCACCAGCCCGCCCAGTACCAGCAGGATCCGTTTCGGCGTCGTCCAGCGCCGCCAGCCCTGCCGCTCGGGGCCGGCACCCGAGCCCCGCTGGGAGCGGGGAGCCGGCAGCACGCGGGCATCCCCGGGGGCCGGCTGCTCCCCTCGTTCCGGGATGAGCCTGCGGCGGCTGCGGTAGCGCGTGTACCGCGGTGGTTCTTCGTGGTGCTCTTCAGGCATCCCGGGGGCGAACAGCCGCAGCCTATATTTGCGCGATGACCCAACCCGGGGCGCCAGTTGGGCGGCTGGTCGTGTGTCCGACCCCGATCGGCAACCTCGACGACGTGACCATTCGGGTCCTGGCCACGCTCGCCGACGCGGACCTGGTGGCGTGCGAGGACACCCGCCGCACCGGGCGGCTGCTCGAGCGCCACGGGATCCGCCGGCCGCTGGTCAGCTACCACGAGCACAACGAAGCCTCCCGCGCCAAGGAGCTGGTCGGGCGGATCGCCGAAGGGCAGGTTCTCGCGCTCGTCAGCGACGCCGGCACGCCGCTGGTCGCCGACCCGGGCCACATGCTCGTGCAGGCGTGCATCCGTGAGGGGCTGCCGCTGGAGGTCCTGCCGGGCGCCAGCGCCGTGGTGACCGCGCTGGTCGTCTCCGGGCTGCCCGCCGCCAGCTGGCGGTTCGTCGGCTTCCTGCCGCGGCGACGGGCCGAGCGCGAGCGACTGCTGGCGGGCTCGCAGGAGACGGTCGTGGCCTTCGAGTCCCCTCAACGGCTCGCCTCCACGCTGGAGCTCCTCGCGGGGCGCGAACCGAGGCGGGCGCTCGCCGTCTGCCGCGAGCTCTCCAAGCTGCACGAGGAAGTCGCCCGCGGGAGCGCAGCCGAGCTGGCGGAGCGCTTCGGCGGCGAGGCCCCCCGAGGGGAGATCGTGCTCGTCTGTGGACCCGCCGAGGAGCCCGCCGGCGATGGAGCACGAGACCGTGGTGCAGGCGCTGAAGGACGCTGATCGACGCCGGGGCGCGCCCACGGGCGGCGGCCGGCGCGCTGGCGCGCGTGACCGGGGTGCCGGCCAACGAGCTCTACCGCGCGCTCACCCGCGAGGGCGGGGACGGGGGATAGCCTGCAAGCCACGGAGCCGCGATGTCCTTCTATGTAACGACCCCGATCTACTACGTCAACGCCGAGCCCCACCTCGGTCACGCCTACACCGAGATCGCGGCTGACGTGCTGGCCCGCCACCACCGCCAGCGCGGCGAGGAGGTCTTCTTCCTGACGGGCACCGACGAGCACGGTGAGCCCGTGGCCGACGCCGCCCACGCGCTCGGGGTCCCGCCCCAGGAGCTCGCCGATCGCAACGCCGAGCGCTTCCGGGCGCTCGCCCCTCGTCTCTCGGCGAGCAACGACTTCTTCATCCGCACGACCGACCCCCAGCACGAAGCCAAGGTCCAGGAGATCCTCAGCCGGGTGCGCGACAACGGCTACGTCTACGAGGGCACGTACGAGGGCTGGTACTGCCCGCGGTGCGCGGACTTCAAGGCCGAGGCCGACATCGATCCCGGCAACCTCTGCCCGATCCACCACATCGAGCTGACCCGCGAGCGCGAGGACAACTACTTCTTCAAGCTGTCCGCCTTCCAGGAGCGACTCGAACGGCTGTACGCCGAGCACGATTCGTTCGTCACGCCGGTCACCCGCCGCAACGAGGCGCTCTCGTTCATCCGCTCGGGGCTCCGCGACGTCCCCCTCACGCGCAAGCGCCTGACCTGGGGCGTGCAGGTTCCGTGGGACCACGAGCACGTCTTCTACGTGTGGTTCGACGCGCTGCTCAACTACGTTTCCGCGCTGTCCTATGCGCGGGAGGGCGAAGACCTGTTCGAGCGCCTGTGGCCGGCCAGCTACCACCTGATCGCCAAGGACATCCTGCGCTTCCACGCCGTCTACTGGCCGGCGCTGCTGATGGCGGCCGAGATCGAGCTTCCCGAACACATCTTCGTCCACGGCTACCTGCTGATGGACGGGGAGAAGATGAGCAAGTCGCTGGGCAACGTGCTCGACCCGTTCGCGGTGATCGACCGCTTCGGGGCCGACGCGCTGCGTTTCTATCTGCTGCGGGAGGTCCCCTTCGGACAGGACGGCTCGGTCTCCACCGCCTCCTTCGAGGTGCGCTACGAGACCGAGCTGGCCAACGAGCTCGGCAACCTCGCCTCGCGCACGATGGGGATGCTGTGGCGCTACCGCGACGGGCAGGTGTCCGAGGGCGAGCTCGATCCCGTGCTGGCCGAGGACTTCGAGGGCCTGACCGAGCAGCTGTGCGCCCAGCTCGATCGCGCCGAGCTGACTCCGGCGCTCGACCTCATCTGGCAGCGCGTCAGGAGGCTCAACCGCTACGTCGAGGAGCAGGCCCCGTGGACGCTGGCGAAGGACCCCGAGCGGGCGCCGGAGCTCGAGCGGGTGCTGCGCACGCTGGTCGAGGCCCTGCGCTCGGTGACGGTGCTGCTGTGGCCCTTCATCCCCGGCAGCGCCGAGCGTCTGCTGGCGGCGCTCGAGGCTCCGGAGCTGGCGCTCTCGCAGGCGCCCCTGAGCGCCGGCCACGTGCACCGTGTGCAGGAGATCGCGCCGCTGTTCCCCAAGGACGTGCAGCCCGCCCAGGCCTGAGCGCCCGGCGGGCGCCCGGCCGCAGCGATGATCGACTCACACACCCACCTCGACCTCTGCGAGCCCCCCAACGCCGAGCTCGTGGCGGCGGCCGAGCAGGCCGGCGTGAGGCGCATCCTCACGGTCGGCATCGACGGCGCCTCCTGCCGGGCGGCGCTCGCCGCCGCCGAGGACTTCCCCCAGGTCTACGCCGCGGTCGGACGCCACCCGAACTCCGCCCGCGGCTTCGACGACGCCGACCTCGCCGAGCTGCGGGCGCTGGCGGCCCACGGCCGCTGTCTGGCGATCGGCGAGACGGGTCTGGACTTCTACCGCGACTACGCCCCCCACAGCGACCAGCAGCGGGCCTTCGCCGCCCAGATCGCGCTGGCCGCGGAGCTCGGCAAGCCGCTGGTGATCCACACCCGGGAGGCCGCCCGGGAGACGCTCGAGCAGCTGGCCGCCGAAGCCGACGGGGTGGAGGTGGTGATGCACTGCTTCTCGATGCCCGAGCAGCTCGATGAGTGCCTGCGGCGCGGCTACTGGATCTCGTTCGCCGGCAACGTCACCTACCCGAGCGCCCGCGAGCTCGCGGCTGCCGCGGCGCGCGTGCCCGAGGACCGGATGCTGGTCGAGACGGACGCCCCCTATCTGACTCCCCAGGTCGTCCGCAAGCACCGTAACCAGCCCGCCTTCGTGGCCCACACGGTGAGCTTCCTGGCGCAGCTGCGTGGCGTGGACGAGGCGCTGCTCGGGCAGGCCGTGGAGCAGAACGCCGCCCGGCTGTTCGGCTGGGCATGAGCCCTTCCGGGGCCGCGCCGGCCCAGCCGAGCCTGCGGCGACTGCAGCGCTTCGGCGTTCGCCCGGACCGCGAGCTGGGGCAGAACTTCCTGATCGACTCCAACATCCTCGGGGTGATCGGGCGTGAGGCCGCGCCGGCGCCGCCGGACGTCGTGCTCGAGGTGGGCGGGGGCCTGGGCGTTCTGAGCGAGTACCTGGCCGAGCGCGTGGCCCACCTGCACGTGGTCGAGATCGACGAGCGGCTGCGGGAGGCCCTCGAAGACGCCCTCGCCGGGTACGGGAACGTGTCGCTGTGGTGGGCCGACGCGATGCGGCTCGACCTGGGAGCGCTGCAGCCCCCACCGGTCAAGGTCGTGGCCAATCTTCCCTACGGGATCGCGGCCGGCTTCCTCCTGCGCTCGGTGGAGGAGCTCCCGACGGTGGGGCTGTGGGTGGTGATGGTCCAGCGCGAGGTGGGCGAGCGGCTGGCCGCCGGTCCGGGCAGTGGCGCCTACGGGCTGCCCTCCGTGCTCGCCCAGCTCGCCTGCGAGGTGCGCGTCGTGCGGGCGATTCCCCGCAGCGTCTTCTTCCCCGTGCCGAACGTCGACTCGGTGCTGTTGCGGCTGACCCGTCGCGGTGCGCCGGGCGGCCCGCAGGCCGCTGGCCCCGAGCCGGGGGCGCTGCGCGCGCTGGTGGCGGCGAGCTTCGCGCACCGCCGCAAGACGCTGGTCGGCTCGCTGCGCCTGGCGGGCGGCGCCGAGGACTCGCAGCGGTGGGAGCGCGAGCGCGTGCGGGAGGCGCTGGCCTCGCTCGGGCTGGCAGCCGACGTCCGCGCCGAGCGCCTCTCGCCGGAGCAGTTCCTGGCGCTGGCACGGGAGCTCGAGCGGTGAGCCCGCCGAGCGGGGATCGCGACGGTGCCGGTCTGCGCACGCTGGCGCCGGCGAAGGTGAACCTCGGGCTGTTCGTGGGGCCCGTTCGCAGCAGCGACGGCCGGCACGAGCTGGTCAGCGTGATGCAGTCCCTGTCGCTCGCCGACGAGCTCAGCCTCCAGGCGGCGCCACGCCCCGGGACGGGGGCGACGAGGTCATCTGCCCGGGCGTGCCGGGGCCCGCGGAGGACAACCTCGCCGCCCGGGCGCTCGCCGCCTTCCGCCGGGCCAGCGGCTGGCAGGGGCCGCCGCTCCGCCTGCAGGTGGACAAGCGGATCCCGCTGGCCGCGGGGCTGGCAGGGGGCTCGGCCGACGCGGCGGCGGCGCTGAGGCTCATCGCCCGCGCGTCCGGGATCGAAGACCCCGCGCTGATGCTCGAGCTGGCAGCATCGCTCGGAGCCGACGTCAGCGCCCAGCTGCGCCCGGGAAGGTGGCTGGCCACCGGCGCCGGGGAGCTGCTGCAGGAGCTGCCCACGCCCGCGGGCGAGCTGGCGCTGCTGCTGGTGCCCTTCGCGGAGGGCCTCGCCACCGCCCGCGTCTATGAGGAGGCGGACAGGCTCGGTGCGCCGCGGACGCCGGCCGAGCTCGAGCAGCTACGGCGGGCACTCAGCAACCAGCTCGGGTGGGGCGCGGCGCTGCCGAGCGACCCGCGGCTGCTCGGCAACGACCTGGAGGGGGCCGCGGTCTCGCTGTGTCCGGCGATCGAGCGCGCGCTGGCCGAGGTCCGTGAGGCCGGCGCACAGCATTCCTTCGTCAGCGGTTCGGGGCCGACCGTGGTGGGGCTGTTCGACGGAACCGGGGCTCAGCGGGCGGTCGAGCGGGCCGCGCGGTCGCTGGGCTCCCGGCGCCCGCAGGTGATCGCCTGTGCGCCCGTCGACGAGCAGGCGGGCGCGGTGCTCGAGAGCCGCTGAGGCTCGCCGTTCGCGGACCGGCCGGGAGGCGAGGACCCCTGGGCGCGACGGCCGCTTGCGCAACAATCTGGCGCGGAAGGCCGCATGAGTAGATCGATGATCAACGACCTCGTCCTGGGCGCCGCCGGGTTTCTCGGGTTCTGCCTGTACCTGGCGTACATCCTGGTGCCCGCCTGGACGTCCTACTCGCGCGTGTGGGAGCGCGTGGCCGCCACCGTGCTGTCCCTGTACGTGCTCGGGGTGCTGATCGGCGTCGGAGCCGGCGCTGCCCTTGCGGCCGTCTACTTCTGGGGCTGACCCGGGCGCCGTGTCGGACCTCGCGGCGCTCGAGGCGATCACCGAGGCGGTCGAGTCCGGAGCAGGTCTCCCGGAGGTCGTCCGCGCGGCCGCCCGTGCCCTGGACGCGAGCCTGGCGGTGACCGACGCCACCGGCGCGACCCTGGCGGTCGCGGCCCGCTCCCCCGCCGAGGAGCGCACGCTGCTGTCCCAGGGCGACGGCGTCGAGAGCGCCCCCCTGAGGGTCGCCGACAGCGTCGTGGGCACCCTCCACATGCGCGCCAAGAGCGAGCCCAGCGCCCCCATGCGCCGGCTGCTGCTGACGATGATCGCCTCCGAGGTCGAGCGCGTGCGGGCGCCCGAGCGGATCTCCGAAACGGCCTCGGCGGACTTCCTCAGGGCGGTGCTCGCCAGGGGCCTGAGCGGCGAGGAGATCACGGCCCGCGCCAGCGAGCTGTCGCTGTCGATCGAGGAGGGGGCCTGCATGATCGTGGCCCGTGCCCATCCCCAGGCCCCGACCGAGGAGGGCTGGCGCGGTCGCGTGCGGGCGGTCGCCGAGCGCGGCGCCCGGGCGGTCGCGAGCCACTCGATCGCGGCCCTCTCGGAGCGTGACGGGGTGGTCGGCGCGGAGGTCCTGCTGCTGGTCCCCGGTAGCGAGGACGCACTCGCCGAGCGGGCCGGGGACGCCGTGCTGCGCGAGCTCCAGGCCACCCTGCCGGGCTACACCTTCGCCCTCGGACGCAGCCGCGTCACCCGCGAGGGCGGCGAGCTGTCCCGCGCGGCCAGCGAGGCCCTGCTCGCCGCCAACGTCGCCCAGGGCTCCCGCGAGGACGCCGCGCTCGCGTTCGAGCAGACCGGGGCCTACCGGCTGCTGCTCTCGACGATGAGCGAGAACCCCTCCGAGCTGCAGCGCTTCTACGAAGAGACCGTCGAGCCGCTCGTCTCCTATGACGAGCAGTACGAGACGGACCTCGTACTGACGCTGGAGACGTTCCTCGAGGCCGACGGCAACGTGGCCGGCACCGCCCAGCGCCTGTTCACCCACCGCCACACGATCTACTACCGCCTGGAGCGGGTCCGCGAGCTGTGCGGGCTCGACGTGAGCTCGAGTGACGGCCGCGAGAAGCTGAGCCTCGGCCTGAAGGCGATGCGCGTGCTCGGTATCGCCTCCTCCGGGGGCCCGGCCTCGGAGGCCGGCGCCGAAGGCGGGCGCGTTCCTCGCCGCCAGGGCCGGCGCCCGTAGCCATCGCCGGCGCCGGGGCCCGGCGTCGGTAGCCGTCCCTGCGAGGATGGTGCGGCGCTTGGGGAGTGGGGTAATGGCAGCCCGGGAGACTTTGGCTCTTCAAGTCCTGGTTCGAGTCCAGGCTCCCCAGTAGCGCGCACCTCACGGTGGGTCCGGCCCGCACCTGGTCCCGCGGCGGGCAGCGGTCCGGCGCACCCTGGTCCCGGCAGGCCCTGGTCCGGCCCCGGCCCGCCCGGTGCGTCCAGACGCTGTCCGGCTTCGGCGGGGTGCTCCAATACCATCGTCGGCAGCTGTGGCCGCCCCCACCGTCCTGATCCTGGCCGCCGGCCAGGGCACGCGCATGCACTCGCGCACGCCGAAGGTCCTGCACGATCTGTGCGGCATCCCGATGCTGCTGTGGCCGGTGCGGGCCGCCCGCGAGGCGGGCGCCGAGCGGGTGATCGTGGTCGACTCTCCGGCGCGGGCGCTCGAGCCGTTGCTGCCCGACGGCGTGGAGCTGGCGATCCAGCCCACCGCGAACGGAACCGGAGGGGCGGTCAGCGCCGCGATGGAGGCCCTCGACGGCTCGGCGGCCGACCAGGAGGGGGCCATCGTGATCCTCTCCGGAGACGTCCCGCTGGTCAGCGCCGATGCGATCGCCGAGCTGGTGGGCGCCCATGCCGCGGCCGGGGCCGCCGCCACGATGGCGAGCACGGTGCTCGAGGATCCCAGCGGCTACGGCCGGGTGGTGCGCGCCGCCGACGGCGTCGGTGGAGCGGGTCGTCGAGACCAAGCGCCCGGGAGACGCAACCGAGGCCGAGCTCCAGATCCGGGAGGTCAACACCGGCATCTTCGCCTTCTCGGCGCAGGCCCTGCGCGAGACGCTCCCGCGGCTGACCGCCGACAACGCCCAGGGCGAGCTGTACCTGCCCCAGGTGCTCACGCTGCTGCGGGACGCCGGCGAGCGGATCGAGGCGAGCATCGTCGACGACGAGCGCCTGGTCCTGGGCGTCAACGACCGTGTGGCCCTGGCAAGGGTGCGAAAGCTCGCCCAGGCCGCGATCCACGAGCGCCACATGCTCGCCGGGGTCTCGATCATCGACCCCGACACCACGGTCATCGACGTCGACGTGGAGATCGGCCAGGACACCGTGATCGAGCCCTTCACGACGATTCGCGGGTCCACCCGCATCGGCCGCGAGTGCACGATCCGGCACTCCTACCTGATCGACTGCGTGCTCGAGGACGCTGTCAACGTCGGGCCGTTCGGCTACCTGCGCCCCGGCGCCCTGCTGCGGCGGGGATCGAAGGCGGGGACGTTCGTCGAGATCAAGAACTCCGACATCGGCGAGGGCACCAAAATCCCGCACCTGTCCTACATCGGTGACGCCGACGTGGGCGAGGGCTCGAATCTCGGGGCCGCGACCATCACGGCCAACTACGACGGCCACGCCAAGCACCGCACGAGCATCGGCGCCGGGGTGCGCACCGGGGTAGACACCACGCTGGTGGCGCCCGTCGAGGTGGCCGACGACGCCTACACAGGGGCCGGATCGGTGATCACCGAGGACGTCCCCCCGGGGGCCCTCGGCATCGCCCGTGAGCGCCAGCGCAACGTCGAGGGCTACGCCGAGCGCCGCCGCGAGAAGTGACCGAGCCTTCCGGCACAAAGCTGCGGGAGGGGGCTTTACACTTCACCTGAGATGAGCGCGATGGACACGCGGGCCCAGTCCTCGCGAGCGAGCCTCCCGATCGATTACAACAAGCGCCTGATGCTGTTCAGCGGGCGCGCGAACCCGCAGCTCGCGGTCGCGATCGCCGACAGGCTGGGGGTGGAGCTCGGGCCCGTCACGCTGAAGACCTTCTCCAACGGGGAGGCCTACTGCCGCTACGAGGACTCGATCCGGGGAGCGGACGTGTTCATCGTGCAGTCGACCTGCGGCAACGCGGAGACGGGCGTCACCGCAAACGACTCCCTGATGGAGCTGATGCTGATGATCGACGCCGCGGTGGGCGCATCGGCGCACCGCGTGATCGCGGTCACGCCCTGGTTCGGGTACTCACGCCAGGACAAGAAGTCCTCGCCCCGCGAGCCGATCTCGGCCCGTCTGGTGGCGCGCATGCTCGAGGCGGCGGGGGTCGACCGGGTGCTGACGATGGACCTCCACGCCGGCCAGATCCAGGGCTTCTTCCAGAAGCCGGTGGACCACATGACCGCGCTGTTCATGCTGACCCAGTACTTCCTCGACCTCGGCCTGCCGGACCTCGTGGTGGTGGCGCCGGACGCGGGCCGGGTGAAGCTGAACAAGAACTTCGCCTCCAAGGTGGGCGCCGAGCTGGCGATCCTGGACAAGGAGCGCCCCGCCCAGCAGGTCGCCGAGATCGGTTACGTGATCGGCGACGTGCGCGGCAAGACGGCCGTGATCGTGGACGACATGATCGACACCGGCGGGACGCTCGCGGCGGCCGCCAAAACCGTCAAGGAGGAGGGCGCGACGCGGGTGTACGCCGCTGCCACACACGCCGTCTTCTCAGGTGACGCGTTCGCGAACCTGCACGCATCCGAGCTCGAGGAGATCGTCGTCACCGACACGATTCCGGTGGGCCCGGACCGTCCGCAGAACGTGCGCGTGCTGCCCTGCGCGGAGCTGCTGACCGACTCGATCCGCCGGATCTTCGTGGACGACTCCGTCAGCGAGGTCTTCGGCGGGGAGAACCAGCTGTTCTAGTCGCCGGCCGCGTCAGCGACCGGGGCCATGCGCGTTGGCTTCGGCGTCGCTAGCCCGCTGCGTCGTCGGTCGGCGGCACGACGCCGTCGACCACCTCCTGGAGTTTCCGCTTGACGTCCTCCATGTCGGCGTCGTTGGTGATCTCCAGGCGGATGTGAGAGTGGCTCAGCTTCGCGTCTTCGATCGGGCCGCCCACCATCTCGATCGTGATCAGCTTGGTCGCGAGCGAGGTTCGGGTGCTCTCCTCGAGCTGCTCCGGAAACGGCACGTTCATCTGGCGCGTGCGGTCGTCGACCGGGTGGAACTTGGCCCGGTCCCAGTCGAGTGTCAGCGACACGAGCGTGTGGTGGTCGCGGTGTGCACGCGGCCAGAGGCTAACGGCTGACGCGTTTGCGCGGGGGGCGCCTGACGGGCGCTAGGGCTTCAGCGCGGCAAAGCCGATCAGCACATGGGCGGGCATCAGCTCGGGCGTGGTCCCGCTCCCGATCAGCGCCGCGACACGCGACAGCGTCGCGGCCCGTTCCGGTTCCTCCAGGGCCGCGATCCAACTCATCGAGCCCACATGGGCCACCATCCGCTCCGGGGTGGCGTCTCGCCACCAGGTGATGCGCAGCTCGCGGGGCTCCTCGAAACGGCCGCTGTCGCGCAGCAGTTGCTGCCACGGCGGTCCCTCGAAATGGGGATGGGCGGGACGCAGCTCGGCGAGCATGCCGCCCACCTCCTCGGCCCAGGAGGCGCCGCTCCAGTCGGGGATCGTCGTCAGCACCGCGAGGCTCCCGCCGTCCGCGAGCACGCGCGCGATCTCCGCCAGCGCCGGGGTGTGGTCGAACCAGTGGATCGCGTCCGCCACCGTCACCGCCGCTGCCGAGCGGTCGGCGAGCGGGATCGACTCCGCCAGGCCCTCCCGGGCCCGCTCCGCACCCACGCTGGCCGCGAGTCGCTCGCGCAGCGCCTGCTGGGGCTCGACCGCGACCACGTCGAGGCCGGCGGCGAGCAGCGCCCGGCTCAGCTTCCCGGTTCCGGCGGCGAGGTCGAGCACGGTCGCTCCGTCCTTGAGACCGAGTTCGGCCGCCAGCGCTCCCACCACCCCGGGCGGATACTCCGGACGCCCGAGCTCGTACTCGTCGGCCACGGAGGCAAAGCGGTCGGCCAGCGGGTGGAGCGTCATCTCGCCGCAGTCTAGGTCCGCGACGCCCGCTGCGGCCTATCGTCTGGGCCGTGAGCGAGGCCTCCCAACCAGAGCCGGCGAGCCACGCGCCGGGCTCCAACGGCGCGCCCCCCGGCGCATCCGGGACGTCGCTCCAAGCGCCCCAATGGCCGCCGAGCCCCGATGTGCCGGCGCGCTCCAAAAGCCCCTGGCTGCGCCCCAAACGCGTGCTGCTGATCGTGATCGGGGTGATCGTGTTCCTGGCGATCAGCACGGCGCTTGCCCGCTGGCTGTCGGTCGAGAACCTCGAACGCGATGAAGACCTGCGCGTGCTCCAGGCCGAGGCCCGTGGCGACCCGGCTGGGATGGCCCGCCTGCTGAGCGGCTGCCGGGAGCGTTCCTCGTGCCTCGCCCGCATGCGTCAGATCGACGCCGACCCGCGCGTGCGCCGGCCGGGGAGCGTCAAGATCCTCGACCTCGAATCGAACACCGCCTATTCGATCGGCTCCTCGACCGGCCCCAGCCGCGTCGCCTGGACGGTGATCGGGACGCTGCCCGTGATCCAGTGCTTCCGGATCAAGCGCACGGGCAACATCCTCACCGGGATCAAACTGCAGCTGCTGTCGATCAGCCCGCCGATCCAAAACGAAGCCGATTGCTAGAGTCGATCCCCTCCGCCGATGGCCTCATCCACCACCAAACTGAACGTCACCAGCCGCGCCGCCGAGGGCTCGCGGGCGGCCCGCCGGCTGCGTCGCAGCGGCCGTGTGCCCGGGATCGTGTACGGGAGCGGCGCCGAGCCGGTCGGGATCGAGGTCGATGCCCGCGAGCTGCGCCATGCGTTGGCCGGCGCCGGCGCGGTCCTCGATCTCAGTGTCGACGGTGGCAAAGCCACGCCGGTCGTGCTGAAGGATGCCCAGCGCGATCCCGTACGCGGCGAGACCACTCACGTGGACCTGCTGAGGGTGCGCCTGGACGAGAAGATCCGCTCCGTCGTGCCGATCGAGCTGTCGGGCGCCGACGACTCTCCCGGCGTCAAGCAGGGGGGCGTGCTCGAGCAGATCACCCGCGAGCTGGAAGTTGAAGCGCTCCCCACCGCGATCCCCGAGTCGATCGTCCACGAGGTCGGCGAGATGGACATCGGCGACACGATCACGCTGTCCTCGCTGGCCGCGCCCGAGGGCGTGACGCTCCTCGGTGACCTCGAGGAGACCGTGCTGGCCACCCTGTCCCCGCCCAAACTGCAGACCGAAGTCGAAGAGGAAATCGAGTCCGAGACCGAGCTCGTGGGCGAGGCGGAGGGCGGCGAGGCAGCCGAGGAGGGTGCCTCGGAGGGCTCCTCCGGCGAGGAGTAGCGGCCGCTGCGGCGCCCCTTCGGTGGTGGCGGGACCGTCGACTGGTTGATCGTCGGGCTCGGCAACCCCGGACGCGAGCACGCCGGGACCCGGCACAACGTGGGCTTCCTGGTGGCCGATGAGCTCGCGGCTCGCTGGCAGCTCCCGCCGGGCAAGGAACGTTTCCGCGGCCGCCTGCGTCAGGGACGCCCACCCGCACCGCTCCGCGACGGCAGCCGCCCGCCGGCGGTCGCGATCCTTTCACCGCAGACCTACATGAACGACGCCGGGCGCTCTGTCGGTCCGGCCCGGGGGGCGCTGAAGGTTCCCCTCGAGCGCGTGCTGGTCATCCACGACGAGATCGACCTGCCGTTCGGGCAGCTGCAGACCCGCATCGGCGGAGGCCTGGCCGGCCACAACGGCCTGAAGTCGCTCAAGCGCGAGCTCGGGAGCGCCGAGTTCCGGCGCCTGCGCGTGGGGGTAGGGCGTCCCCAGTCCACCGACCCGGAGGTGGTCTCCGCGTGGGTGCTGGGCCGCTTCGGAGAGAGCGCGGCGGACGTCCAGGCGCTGGTGAGGGCGGCGGCCGACGAGGTCGAGCGGACGGTGCTCGAGGACCCGGCCGAGGAACCGGTGGGCGCCTGATGGCCGGCCCGGGGGGCTCGCTGCGCTCGCTGCTGCGGCTGGCGGCCGACGACGAGCAGGTGCTGTCGCTCGCCCGTGAGGGCGGCCACGCCTTCGTCTCCTCGGCGCTTCGCCCCTACGCGGTGGCCGCCCTGGTTGACGTCGACGAGCGGGCCCGGGCGCGCCCGACGCTGGTGGTGGTGGGGGACGACCGCGCTGCCCGTGACCTGGCGGCGGACCTGCGCTCCTGGCTCGCTCCCCGGCGGGTGCGCCTGTACCCCTCACGCGGGGTCGCATACGAGTCCCACCTGGCGCCCCCGCCACACCTCGTCGGCCTGCGCGTCGCGGCGCTCGACGCGTTGCTCGGGGCCGGCTCCCCGCCCCAGGGGCCCGAGGGCGATGCGGCCGGTCGTCGTGATCAGCGCCGTGGCGCTGTCGGAGAAGGTTCCCGACCCGGAGCTGCAGGCCCCATTCCTTCACCCTGCGGGTGGGCGAGCTGATCGACCTCGACGAGTGCGCCGCGGCGCTCGTCGACGCGGGCTACGAGCGCGTGGAGCAGGTCGAGGAGCGCGGGCAGTTCGCGCTTCGCGGGGGAATCCTCGACATCTTCGGAGCGACCGAGGAGCGCGCCGTACGGGTGGACACCTTCGACGTCGAGATCGAGTCGCTGCGGTGGTTCTCGACCTTCACCCAGCGCTCGCTCGGGGAGGTCGACGAGGTCGAGCTCGCGCCCGCCGCCGAGCTCGCCATGGAGCACCGCGAGCTGGCCGAGATCGCGGCCGCCACGGGCGCCTTCCCCGGCGGCCAGGCGGGGGAGTCAGACCGCGTGGACATCGCCGAGCTGCTGCCGCTGGAGCGCTTCGGCGCCCTGCTCGACCTGCTCGGTGACCGCGCCGAGGTGTTGCTCGCCGCCGAGGAGGAGCTCGAGCCCGCCCTCAACGATCACTGGAGCGACGTCAGCGCGGCCTTCGGCGACGAGGACGCCGAGCATCTGTACGTGCCCCCGGAGCGGATCCGCGAGGCCCTCACCGCAGCGCACCCGGATCTGGCTGTCGGCGCTGTCATCCGGACAGCAGATCGAGCTGCGCGCCCAGGCCGCGGACTCGGCCGCCCGCTCGCTGGCCGAGGCCGAGCCGGAGCTCGAGCGCCTGGTGCGCTCCGGCTACAGCACCGTGGTGGCGTTCCCCCGCCGCGGCGAGGGAGAGCGCGCCGCCTACAACCTCGCCCGCCTCAAAGCCGACTGGGTCGAGGACCGGCCGGCGTCCAACGGCGCGGCCGCGGCCGCGGCACCGAGGGGCGAGCTGAGCTTCGCGGCGGCCTCTCTGCGAGAAGGCTTCATCGCGCCCAGCGCTGAAGCTGGCCGTGTATCCCGAGCAGCGGCTGCTGCGCCGCCGCCGCGCCGAGCGTCCGGGCACCGGCGGGCCGCTCCCGGCGGGGCGCCCTGCGCTCGTTCACCGAGCTGCGCACGGGCGACATCGTCGTCCACGAGGACCACGGCGTTGCCCGCTTCGCCGGCTTCGAGACCCGCACCGTGGCGGGCGTCACGCGCGACTACCTGTACCTCGAATACGACGGTGACGACCGCGTCTTCGTCCCCACCGACCAGCTCGCCAAGATCTCCCGCTACGTCGGCGCCGGCGGCGCCCACCCGCCCCTGAGCAAGCTCGGCGGGAGTCGCTGGGACACGCTCAAGGCGCGCGCCCGGCGGGCCGCCCAGGAGCTGGCCGGGGAGCTGCTGGAGCTGTACGCCCAGCGCCGCCTGCGCAGCGGCCACGCGTTCGGGCCCGACGGCGACTGGCAGCGGGAGTTCGAGGAGCGCTTCCCGTTCACCGAGACGCCCGACCAGCGGGAGGCGATCGAGCTCGTCAAGAGCGACATGGAGTCCGAGCGCCCGATGGACCGCCTGGTCTGCGGCGACGTCGGCTACGGCAAGACCGAGGTGGCGCTGCGGGCCGCCTTCAAGGCCGCCGCCGAGGGCAAACAGGTGCTGATGCTGGTCCCCACCACGATCCTCGCCCAACAGCACTACGGGACCTTCAAGGAACGCCTGGCCGACTACCCCTTCACGCTCGACCACGTCTCCCGCTTCCGCACCCAGGCCGAGCAGAAAGAGGCCGTGCGGGGCTTCGCCGAGGGCCGCGTGGACATCCTCATCGGAACCCACCGTGTGCTCTCGCGGGACGTGCGCGCAAAGGAGCTCGGCCTGCTGGTGATCGACGAGGAGCAGCGCTTCGGCGTCAAGCAGAAGGAGCTGCTGCGCCAGCTGAAGCTGAAGGTGGACGTGATCTCGATGTCCGCCACGCCGATCCCGCGGACACTGCAGATGTCGCTGGCCGGCCTGCGGGACATCTCGGTGATCGAGACCCCGCCGGAGGGCCGCCGTCCGGTCAGGACCTTCGTGGGGGAGTACGAGGAGGACCTCGTCAAGAACGCGATCGAGCGCGAGCACGGCCGCGGCGGGCAGGCCTTCTTCCTGCACAACCGGGTGGAGTCGATCGACCAGACCGCCGAGCGCCTGCGCGCCCTGTGCCCCGGCGTCCGCTTCGCGGTGGCCCACGGCCAGATGGGCGAGGGCGAGCTCGAGGAGGTGATGATGGACTACCTCCGCGGCGGCGCGGACGTGCTCGTGTGCACGTCGATCATCGAGTCGGGGATCGACATCCCGCAGGCCAACACTCTGATCGTCGAGCACGCCGACGCCTTCGGGCTGGCGCAGCTCTACCAGATACGCGGTCGAGTCGGGCGCAGCCGCGAGCGCGCCTACGCGTACCTGCTGTACGACTCGGCGGCGGCACTGCTGCCCGAGGCGGCCCAGCGGCTGGCCGCGCTGTCGGACTACACCGAGCTCGGCGCCGGCTTCAAGATCGCGATGCGAGACCTCGAGATCCGCGGCGCCGGCAACCTGCTCGGGGACGAGCAGTCGGGGCACCTGGCGGCGCTCGGCTTCGAGCTGTACATGCAGATGATCGACGAGGCCGTCCGCGCCGCCGAGCCCGAGCTCGACGGTGAGGAGCCGCGCGACCCTGTGCGCCTGGACGTCAACGTCGACGCCTACATCCCGGCCGACTACGTCCCCTACGAGCAGGCCAAGATCGAGATCCACCGCCGCATCGCCGGTGCGGTCGAGATCGCCGAGCTCGAGGAGCTTCGCGAGGAGCTGGCCGATCGCTTCGGTGAGCCCCCCGTGCCGGTCGAGAACCTGCTCGCGCTCCAGCGCGCCCGCATCAAGTTCGGCCAGGCCGGAGCCCAGACCGTGAGCTTCAGGGATGAGCGCCTGGCGGTGGTCCCGATCGTGCTGGACTCGCGGCGCGCCCGGCGGCTGCGCGAGGAGCTACCCGGGGCCTCCTATGAATCGGGCCGCTCACAGGTGTCCCTGCGCGTGCCACGCGACGCCGAGGAGCGCTTTCCCACCGTCGTCAGGGCGGCCGATGCGCTGCTGGCGATCATGCGCGAGGCCGCTTAGCCGCCTGCCCGGCACGCACCGGGCGTGTACTCCCTTTGCCCGTGCGGTGCTCGGCGCGGCTCGCCGCCGGCAGCGCACGGCCGCTTATCAACTCTTAAGCGGTTCTTTGCTGAAAGCGTAATCTCCATACGCTACAGTCCCCGCGTCGTGCACAAAGTATTCCGTCCCATCGCGGCGCTCGGCGCCGTTTTGTTTGTAGTCGCAGGCGTGTCCGCGTGCGGCGGCATCCCCAGCAACGCCGTGGTCCAGGTCGGCGGCACGCCGATCACCAACGAAACCTTCAAGCACTGGCTGGGCGTCGCCGCGGCCTCTTCGCGGGTCGGCGGCCGCGGCAGTCCAGTGCTTCCCGAACCGCCGCACTACACGGCCTGCATCAAGAGCTTCGAAGAAGAAGAAGCCAAGGCCGCCGCCAAGACCAAGAAGCGCACGTCCGCTGAACTGAAGACCCAGTGCGAACAGCAGTTCAAAACGTTGAAGACCGAGGTGCTGGGTTTCCTGATCTCCTCCAACTGGGTGATCAAGGAAGGCGAATCGCTCGGAGTCAAAGTGTCCGACGCGGAAGTCAAGAAGCAGTTCAACAAAATCAAGACCGAGCAGTTCCCGAAGGCGGCGGAATTCGAAAAGTTCCTCTCCGGCTCCGGTCAGACGATCTCCGACCTGCTGCTGCGCGTGAAGCTGAACCTGCTCTCCCAGAAGATCCAGCAGAAGATCTCCAAGGAGAACCCGAAGGTCAGCAAAGCCGACATCGAAAAGTACTACAAAGAAAACAGCTCCCGATTCGGCACTCCGGAAAAGCGCGACGTTCGGATCGTGCTCACCAAAGACCAGGCCGCGGCTGAAAAGGCCAAACAGGAAATCGAATCCGGAAAGAGCTTCGCCAGCGTCGCAAAGGCCCGCTCGACGGACCCCGCGAGCAAGGCCAACGGCGGCCTGCTGAAAGGCGTCATCAAGGGTGAGGAGGAGAAAGCGCTCGACGAAGCCATCTTCTCCGCCAAGGCGCACCAGCTGAGCGGTCCCGGTGAAGACGCCGTTCGGCTACTACGTCTACCAGGTGGAAGGCACGACGCCCGGAAACCAGACGCCGCTGAAGTCCGTCGAAGCGTCGGTCAAGCAGCAGCTGATCGCCACGCGGCGCCAGAAAGCGCTGACGGAATTCATCAAAAAGTTCAAAACCAAGTGGCAGGGCCAAACCGAATGTCGCGGGGAATACGTGGTGCCGGACTGCAAGGAGTACAAGGCTCCGAAGGGCAGCACCGGGGCGACCGGCGACGACCGGCGCGACGCCGTAGCGAGAGCACGGCCGGCCGGCGTCACGTGAGCGCGATCGAGCGCGTCCGGGCGCGCCAGATACTCGACAGTCGCGGCAATCCCACCGTCGAGGTGGACATCGCCCTGCGCTCCGGCGCACACGGCCGCGCGGCGGTCCCGTCAGGGGCCTCCACCGGCGAGTTCGAGGCGACCGAGCTGCGCGACGGCGGCGCCGCCTGGGGAGGGAAGGGCGTCACCCGCGCGGTGGCCAACGTCAACGGCGAGATCGCGCGCGCGCTGGCGGGCTTGCGAGGCCGACGACCAGGAGGCGCTGGACAGCGGCCCTGATCGAGCTCGACGGCACGCCCAACAAGTCCCGCCTCGGCGCCAACGCGATCCTCGGAGCCTCGCTGGCCGCCGCCCAGGCCCAGGCCGCCGAGGAGGGCCAGCCGCTGTGGCGCCATCTCGGGGGCGACGGCGCCCGCACGCATGCCGGTGCCGATGATGAACGTGCTCAACGGCGGAGCCCACGCCGACAACCGGGTCGACTTCCAGGAGTTCATGGTCGTGCCGCTCGGGCGCCGAGAGCTTCTCCCGCGGCCTGCAGATGGGCGCCGAGGTGTACCACGCCCTCAAAGGCACCCTGCACGCCCGTGGCCTGGCCACGGCGGTCGGGCGACGAGGGCGGCTTCGCCCCGGACCTCGACTCCAACGAGGCGGCCCTCCAGATGCTGATGGAGGGCATCACCGCGGCCGGCTACGAGCCTGGCGTGGACCTCGCGATCGCGCTCGACCCGGCCACCAGCGAGCTGTACTCCGAGGGCGCCTACCGGCTGCAGCACGAGGGCCGCACGCTGAGCGCCAACGAGTTGACCGCTTACTGGGCCGAGCTCGCCGCCCGCTACCCGATCGTCTCGATCGAGGACGGGATGGACGAGGAGGACTGGGACGGCTGGAAGCAGCTCACCGAGCAGCTCGGGAGCGGCGTCCAGTTGGTCGGGGACGACCTGTTCGTCACCAACACCGAGCGCCTCGGCAGGGGGATCGAGGCCGGCGTTGCCAACTCGATCCTGATCAAGGTCAATCAGATCGGGACCCTCACGGAGACCCTGGCGGCGATCGAGCTGGCCCACCGCAACGGCTATACGGCCGTCATCAGCCACCGCTCCGGCGAGACCGAGGACGTCATGATCGCCGACCTGGCGGTGGCGACCGGGTGCGGGCAGATCAAGACCGGGGCCCCGTCCCGGACCGACCGCGTGGCGAAGTACAACCAGCTGCTGCGGATCGAGGAACAGCTCGGCGAGAAGGCCGTGTTCCCGGGTCGCAGCGCCTTCCGCGCGCTCTAGAGCGCGGACCGCCCCCGGCAGGAACTTCCCCGGCGGGGACGAATGCCGGGCTTATGCCCTCGGTGGCCTCTCCCCGCGTCGGCCGGCGCGCTGCCCCACGCCCGTCCCCACGGAGGGTCTCGGGACCGCGAACGGGCTCCCGCTCGGGCGGCGCCGCCCAGTTCGGGGCCGCCGTTTCGAGGCTGCGCCGGGAGCAGCTCGGGCGCCTGGCGATGCTGGCCGTGATGGTCGCGCTCGCGTACCTGTACCTGACCGCGGGCGTGCACATGTTCTCGACCTGGCGTCAGGCCCGCCACGACCAGGCGACGGTGCACGTGATGCAGGCCGAACACCGGCGCCTGGTGGCCCAGCACGAGCTGCTTTCGAACCCCGAAACCGTCGAAGGCGAGGCGAGGCGGCAGGGGATGGCCAGGCCCGGCGAGCGCCAGTATGTGGTCAGCGGGCTCCCGCGCAATTAGCCGAGAGGCGCTGCTAGCCTCGGCGCGTGAGCTTCGAGACCGCCCTGTACCAGTGGCAGCAGGGCGAGCGGCGACTGAGCGCGGCCCCGCCGGAGCACACGAGGCTGCTCGAGCGGGTCGTCGATGCGCTCGCGTCGGAGCTGAGGCGCCGGCTCGGAAGCCGCTTCACCGCGCAGGAACTGGTCGACCTCTACGAGACGCGACCCCAGCTGGTGCCAGCAGGTCGCGATGAGCGTTGCGCCCGAGGATCCGTGGGCGTGGGATGCCGCCGTGGTCGTGGACGCGGCCTTTGCGCGCTACCTGCGCCAGGCGGCCGACTTCGCCGGTGGCCGGCGCGAGGTCGGCGAAGTCGCCTAGTCCTCGTCGGCGACCCGGCGGATCACGATCCGGTCCTCCTCCACGGCGACCTCCACCGGCCGGTGTCCGGCCCAGTGCTCGGCGTAGACGGGGTTGTCCTGGATCGCAGGGTCGAGCCACAGCCCGTACCCCTCCTCGCCGTGGTCGAAGGTGCCCTCGAGCGGCGGTGCGCTGCGCGTGGAGCGCCGTCGCCCGCCACGCCGGCTCCTGCGGGCGCGGGCCGGGGTCTCCTCCTCGGCGTCCTCCTCGTCGGCGGGCGGGCGACTCTTCACGGATGCGCTGCGCTTCCGCTTCGGCGGCTTCCAGCTCGGCCGCGATCAGCGCGTCGTCCTCGGCCCTGAGGTCGATCTCCTCGGGGTAGTCGCCCGCGGGCGAGCCCTCGCCCGGCTCCTCCTCGCCGAGCAGGTCGTTCTGGCGCTTGAACTGTTCGATCTCCTTGACGCTCACCTCGAGTTGGTGGGCAACCCAGGCGTCAGTTCTGCCCTGGCGCACCCAGGTGCGGATCTGATTGAGGTGCGGACGCAGGGATTTCCGGGCCATCGACGGGTCGTGAGACTACCGCAAAGACCTCCGCGCCCCGGCGGGACCCCCACCCGGTGCACCGGGGAAACGAGTCAACCCCCAACGTGGGAGCCAAATCGCCGAGCGGGATGGCTTTCCACCGCGCCTCAGTCTATGCTTGCGCGATCCGGCGGATGGGGCTCGCGCCGGGCGCAGGTGGCCAGAGAGGAAGGTATACCCAATGCTGGTTCTGACGCGAAAGTCCAACCAGAGCATCATGATCGGGGACGACATCGAGGTCTCGGTGCTCTCGGTGATGGGCGAGAAGGTCCGGATCGGCATCCAGGCGCCGCAGTCCATTCCCGTCTTCCGCAAGGAGATCTACCTCGAGATCCATCGCGAAGCGGCCGCCGCGGCCGCCGCCGACGATGGCCAGCCCGCCGCGAGCGTCGAGACGGCGCTCAGCGAACGCCGAGCCCGCAGGAAGTAGAGCCCTCGGCCGGCGTTAGCCGAGCAGCAGATATAGCGTGCGGAACATGATCACCGCCACGATCACGGCGGTGAGGATCAGCGTGAATACCAATGCGAGGAAGCGCAGCGACCCCTGTTTCTGGCGCTTGTGCGCTTCGCGCTTGGCTTCACGCCGTTCGGCCGTGCGGCGCAGCGAGTCGCGCCGGTATCGGTCCAGCGAGATCTCTTTGACGAACGCCCGCTCCCACTCGGCGAGGCTCTGGCGCATCCGCATCGGTGGCGACGCCCTTCGCCGGCTAGACCGGGGTCTTGGCGCGCTCGTACACGGACACGAAGCGCAGGTAGTTCTCCGCGATCCGCCGGGCGCCGGCAGCGCGCTCGATCTTGCCCTCGACGTAGGCTTTCAGCGGGTCCCACCAGATCGAACGCCCGATCGCGAACCCGACGAAGCCCTCCACCGGGGCGGCCTCGGTGAGCCAGTGGTCGACCTTGGCGTCGTCCGCGCCCCTGCCGAGGACCACGCAGGTGACCTCGTCGCGGCCGCCGGTGCGGGCCTGCGCCACGAGCATGCTGCAGTCCGACTGCTCGTCCACGCCCTCGATCTTCCACACGTCGGCCTCCACGCCCCCGTCCTGCAGCTCCGCGATCGCCCGGCGCATCAGCTCGGGTCGCAGCTCGGCGTCGTAGCGGTCGGTGTTGCCGCCGACGGCCTGCAGCTGATCGTCCTCGGCCGGCACCAGCAGCTCGAACAGGAAGCGCCGCTCGTTCTCGTGCAGCCAGTCGCTCAGGCGCCTGAGCTTCTCGCGCTGGTCGCGGTTGGCCTCGCCGTCGCCGTCGGGGTTGTAGCGGACCAGGACCTTCGTGAAGTCGGGGTCGAAGCGTTCGATGTGGGCGGGGAAGTCCTCGCCGTACTGGAAGTCGAAGTAGGGCTGCCCGGAGCGCTCCGCCGGCATCGCCACCTTCAGACCGGCCGCGCGAGCCTCCTCGGGCACGGTCGAGCCGAACTGCTCGTCCACGAGCACGCCGGTGACGGCCGGGTCGGCGCCCGCGCTGACGGCCTGCAGGAGGCCCTCGAAGATCAGGTGCTTGGCGTCGGCGATGATCGCGGTCTGCTCGGCGTCCGGCTCGCCCTCGATGCCGAAGAAGCGCTTCTGGAAGGACCCGCGATGGTCGAACGCGAGAATGTAGAGGGTTCCCTCGTAGCCCAGGTTCATGCCCGCCAGTATTACCAGAGAGGGCGTGGGGCGTGGATCGGCAGGTCCTTAGAATGGGGATGGAGATGAGCTCGGGCGCAGACCTCTTCGTCGTCTGCAAACAGTGCGGGTCGGAGGTGAGTCCGTACATCACCGAGTGCCCCTACTGCGGCAGCCGCCTGCGCCGGCGAGCCCCCAAGCTGCCGCGTGTCGGCGCCCCCAAGCGCCCTCGGCGACGCTCGCGGCTGACGGCCCTGCTGCGGCGCCCGGCCGAGGCGGCGCGGACACATGCGGCACCCGCGACCGCGGCCCACAGCGACCGCTGGACGCTGACGCGCCCGTACGCGACGATCACGCTGGTGGTGCTCAGCAGCGCGGCCTACGTGCTGTTCCACGCCGAACCGCTCGCCTTCGGCAAAATGGCGATCGCCGGGCCGATCAACGGCGACTGGTGGAGGCTGTTCAGCAACGCGTTCGCCTATGGGCCCCGCGCCATCCCGGCGTTCGTGATCATCACCACGGTGGCCATCTTCGGCTGGCTGCTCGAGCGCCGCCACGGGCCCTTCATCGTGCTGATCGTGTTCTTCGGGGCCACCGTCACCGGGGCGCTGGCGGCCCTCGCCGTGTACGAACTCCCGATTGTCACGACCGCCAACGCCGGGGCCCTGGCGCTGCTCGGCGCGTGGGCGCTGCCGGACCTGGCGGCGGCCCGCTCACGCTCCTACTACGAGGGCGATCTGATCGGCGCCGCGGTCATCGCCGCCCTGCTGCTGGTGCTCCCGTTCGCCTACACCTTCTCGCTGATCAGCTGGCTCGCCGGCGTCGTCGGACTCGCCTTCGGGCTGCTGGTCGGGCTCGCGTTGCAGCTGCGCGAGCCCGCGCTGCCCTAGGTCAGGAGGCTAGGGGCGTCCCGGGGGCTGGTCGGGAATCCGGTCGAGCACCGGCTCGGGGGTTCGGAACGCGAGGTTCAGGAGGCCCGCCACGACCCCGCCCGCGAGCGGGGCCACCACGTAGATCCACTGGTTGGTCCAGGTGCCGTCGACGATCGCGGGGGCGAGCGAGCGGGCGGGGTTGAACGAGCCGCCGCTGATCGGGCCCGCCGTGGTGGCGGCGGTGAAGATGAACAGGCCGATCCCGAAGGGCGCGAAGACGCCGTTCCAGGGGGCCCGCCCGTCGGCCGCGACGGTGGCGATCACGAGCAGGAACAGGGCCGTGAAGATCGCCTCCAGCCAGAACGCCTGGCCGGTGCTGACGCCGTGGCCGGGCATCGTCAGGGTCGCGTGCAGGACATGTGAGTTGAAGATCACACGGATGGCTCCCGCAGCCGCGATCCCGCCCACGAGCTGGGCCGCCCAGTAGGCCGGCACCTCTGCCATCGGGAAGCGTTTGGCGGCCGCCAGGCCGGCGCTCACGGCGGGGTTGAAGTGGCCCCCGCAGATGTGCCCGAAGGCGAAGATCATGGCCGCGAGACCGAAGCCGAAGCCGGCCGCCACGCCCACCGCTTCGATCGCGCCGGCCCCCTGTGTGGTCAGCGCGGCAATGCCGGTGAAACCGATGAAGAAGAAGCCGAAGGTGCCGACCACCTCGGCGAGCAGACGGCGTGGCAGATCAACGGGCATCGAGCAAACACCTCCCCGGAGGGCTTGGGAGCACGGGCGCCGCGAAGATACGGTCCCCTCCGGACGGTCAGGTCCCCTCGCGGCTCCCCACACGCCGCGAACGGGACCCGCCTGGGCTATAAAGGGGTGGATGACGCACGCCGTCGTGCTGATCGAGGCCGAGCGCGACACGCTGTCGACCCTCGGCGGCGAGCTGGCGGACATCGAGGGCGTGGCCGAGGCCTACTCGGTGACCGGTGAGTGGGACTTCGTGGCGATCGTGCGGGTGCCCCACCACGAGCAGCTGGCCGATGTCGTGACGGGCAAGATCGGGGGTCTGCCGGGCGTCGTGCGCACCCAGACGATGGTCGCCTTCACGGCCTACTCCCGCCACGACCTAGAGGCGATGTTCTCGCTCGGCGAGTAGCCCGGCCGTGCCCAGCATCCCGATCAGGCCCGAGTACGGGCCGACCCTCCCGGGCCTGCTCGCGCCCTCGTGGCGGCGCGCTCCGCGGGCGGTCCGTGTTGCAGCCGTCGCGGGCGGGGTCCTGCTGGTGGCGATCCTCGCCGGTGCCGTCCTGGCGCTGCTGAACTCGACCTACGGCCATCGCGGCGGGCGCCCGTTCCACTTCAGCTACCGCGGCCTGTACAGGACCACACCCGAAGCCGGCGGCTTCATCAGGCTCCAATCACACAGCTCCACGGGCAGGCTCGAGTACTCGTTCGCCGTCAATCCCTTCGAGCTGCCGCCCTACAAGGGTGCGGTGCTGGCCGAGGTGCCCGTCTATGCCAGCGGCTACATCCAGGAGCTGTCCCGCCGCTACCCGGGCTTCGTCCTGCGCGGGGAGGGCAAGACGCGCCTGAACAACAAACTCGGCGGCTACCAGGTGGCCTACACCACCATCGTGGCCGGCCGCCGGATGCTCGGCCGTAACGTGCTGCTGCTGCACGAACGCGGCGGTCAGCGCAGCGGCGTGGAAATCGTGATGCTGACGGCCCCGGGGGCCAACCCGCAGATCACCGAACCGCTCGAAGTCGGCTCCACCGGGGTCCTGCTCAGACCCCTGAAGACGTTCGCGTTGGGGTAGCGCCCGGCGGGGCACCGGTGGATCGCCCGGGCAGTCGCCGCTTGCGGGCAGCTGCGCCCGGCGCCCGGCGGAGCGCTACAGGTCGCCGGCTGCGCTCGAGGGGATCGTCGAGCCCGTGGAGCCCGTAGAGCCGGTGGCGCCGGTGGCGCCGACTGCGACGCTCGCCCCCACCGGGGCGCCCGTTCCACCCGTTTCGGTCACGGGCGGCGCGGACACGGCGGGAGCTTCGCCGACCGGCGGGGTGGCCGGGGTTTCGCTCGGCACGGGCGTGGTGATCGGCGCGGCGGGCGGCGCGACAGGGGCGCTGGGGACGGCCGTGGCCGAGTTCGGAAGCTGGGTGCTCTCGGTGGTCACCTCGGTCGCTTCTGCGCTGGCCGGCGCGACTGCCGCTCCGGGCACCGGGGTGGGCGGAGCAGTCGTCGCCACCGGGGTCGGGCTGGCGACCTTCCTCGCCGCTGCGGTGACGGCGGCCGCGCGCCGGGCGCGTGCGGACCGCAGCGCCATCAGGGCGCGGTGCCCGGGACCGCCCGCGCTGGAGGGCTGGGCGTGCTGGTGCACGACGATCGTGTTGGCCACGTGGGTCACGGCGGGGGCCGCCGCGTAGTGGGTGTGGCCGCGCCGCGAGGCCGTGCCGGGGTCGACGGCCACGGCACCGGCCGTGACGATCGCGGCGGCGGCGAGTCCGGCGACCGCCTTGGTGGCGATCGCACCGGCGCCGGCGGTCATGACGCCGCCGGCGAGGCTCGTGCCGCCGGCTGCGGCTCCCGCGCCGGCACTCGCGCCTGCTCCGGCACCGATCCCGGCACCGGCGCCGCCGGCGACGTGGGCGCCGCCGGCCGAGGCGGTCGAGCCGAGCTTGGCGAGCAGAAGCTTCTTGGCCAGGAACAGCGGCGCCACCGGCAGGATCGCGGCGAGCGCCTTGTTGTTGTCCTTGAGGTGCTTGCGGAACGAACGGCAGCGCTCGCAGCTGCGCACGTGCCGGCGGGCGGGGGTGCTGACCTTCGTCAGGCCCTCGGCGGCCTCGCCCAGCTCCAGGCGCACTTCCTCACAGCTCAGCTTGCGCGACTCGGAGGCCTCGGCGAGGGAGATCCGGGCCCGCACGAGCAGCGACTTGACCGACGGGACCGTCGTCTCCATCGCCTGTGCGATCTGTTCGTAGGAGAGGGCGTCGATCTCTCGCAGGAGCAGCGCCGTGCGCTGCGTCTCGGGGAGCTCCTGCACGTCGGCGATCAGCTCCCGGAAGTTCTCCCGGCGCATGACCTTGTCGGTCGTCGAGAGGCCGCCCTCCGCGAAGTGGACGTCCATCGTGTCGACGCCGATCGAGGTGGTCCGGCGAAGGTGGTTCAGCGAGCGGTTGCGGGCGATCCGGTACAGCCACGGACGCACGTTGATGTCGCGGTCGTCGGCGAGCACCGCGTTGAAGGCGGCCGCGAACACCTCCTGGAGCACGTCCTCGGCGTCCTCCTTGGAGTTCAGCATGTGCCGGCAGAAGGCCAGCAGGCGCGCCTGGTAGCGCGTGCAGAGAACCTCGAAGGCGGCGTGGTTGCCGCTGCGGGTGAGCCCGATCAGGCGCTCATCGGACTGCAGTCGCAGCAACGCGGAGGGCCCGCGCAGGCCCGGCATGCTGCTGGTATGTGTTAGGGCGGAAGCCTCCACTTGAACCCGAAAACGTCCTTCCTCTCAGGGAATAAGTACACGGTAGCGCCGCCCAAGTTGCGCTCTCTAAAGGTTTGATTTCGGGTTTCTAAAGATGCCGGGCCCTGCTGCCGCGGCGGTAGGATCGCTCGTGCCCGGGTGGACAAACTGGCAAAGTCAGCGGACTTAAAATCTGCCGCCCGCAAGGGCATACGGGTTCGAATCCCGTCCCGGGCACCTCGCCTGGTCCTGGCCAGCGGTGTGGCCCCGCGGATGCCGAATGGGTCGGCGCGCCGGATGGCGAGCGAGCCACCCGGCGGATAGAGTCGGCCCCGCAGTGGCCAGCGAGACCGCCCAGGACACGGACACGCGCACCTTCCACGGCGGTCGCCTCATCGCCCGCCGCCTGAAGGCCCATGGCGTGAGCAAGCTGTTCACGCTCTCCGGTGGGCACCTGTTCTCGATCTACGACGGCTGCCGCGAGGAGGGCATCGCGATCGTGGACGTGCGCCACGAGTCCACCGCCGCGTTTGCCGCCGAGGGCTGGGCGAAGGTCACCCGCGAGCCCGGGGTCTGTGCCCTCACGGCGGGCCCCGGGGTTACCAACGGCATGAGCGCGATCGCCTCCGCCCAGGCCAACCACTCGCCGATCGTCGTGCTCGGGGGACGCGCCCCGGCGATGCGCTGGGGCCAGGGCTCGCTGCAGGAGATCGACCACGTCCCGTTCGTGCGGCCGCTGACCAAGCTCGCTGCCACCGCCGCCTCCACGGAGGAGATCCCGGGATTGCTCGACGACGCCTTCGCGGCCGCGCTCAGCCACCACTACGGACCGGTGTTCCTGGACTTCCCCCTCGACCACGTGTTCATGGAGGCGGCGGAGCCCGAGCTCGAGGCCCCCCGGCTCCCCGAGACGCCGCCGGCAGCGGAGGACGCGATCGGGCGCGCCGCCGAGCTGCTGTCCGGCGCCGAGCGCCCGGTGATCATGGCCGGGACCGACCTCTACTGGGGCCGCGGCGAGGGGCCGCTGGCCGAGCTGGTGGAGGGGCTGCGGATCCCCACCTTCCTGAACGGCCTCGCGCGGGGATGCCTGCCGGCCGACCACGAGCTGTTCTTCTCCCGGGCCCGCTCGAAGGGCCTGAAGGAGGCCGACGTGGCGCTCGTGATCGGGGTCCCGATGGACTTCCGGCTGGGCTTCGGAGCAGCCTTTGGAGAGGACACGGAGATCGTGGTGGTGGACGCCGCCGAACCCGAGCGCAGCCATCCCCGGCCGGTGGCCGCGGAGTGCTACGGCGCGGTCGGCCCGACGCTGTCGGCGATCGCCGCCGCGGCTGCAGGCGGGCGGGTGCCGGACCACGGAACATGGATCGCCGGGCTGCGCGAGGAGGAGACCGCCAAGCGGGCATCCGAGCAGGCCGAGCTGCACGACGAACGGGCCCCGCTTCACCCGATGCGGATCTACGCCGAGCTCGACGGGTTGCTCGATCGGGACGCGATCGTGATCGGGGACGGCGGGGACTTCGTCTCCTACGCGGGCCGTCTCGTGAACAGCTATGAGCCCGGCTGCTGGCTCGACCCCGGGCCCTTCGGCTGCCTGGGGACGGGCCCCGGCTACGCACTGGCGGCCAAGCTCGCCCGGCCCGAGCGCCAGGTCGTGCTGCTGCTCGGCGACGGCGCGTTCGGCTTCGCGGGCATGGAGTTCGACACGCTTGCCCGCCATGGCGTGAACGTCGTCGGGGTGGTCGGGAACAACGGCATCTGGGCGCTCGAGAAGCACCCCATGGAGTTCCTCTACGGCTACTCGGTGGCGGCCGACCTGAGACCAGGGACCCGCTACGACGAGGTGGTGAGCGCCCTTGGCTGCCAGGGCGAGCTCGTCGAGCGCCCGCAGGATCTGCGCAGCGCCCTGGAGCGGGCGCTGGCCGCCGACGGACCGGCGCTCGTGAACGTCCTCACGGACCCCTCGATCGCCTACCCGCGGCGCTCGAACCTCGCCTAGGTGTAGTTCCTAAGTAGGTTCGTCAGTAGACATCCGGGCCTCCTTGGAGGCTGAGTGGAGCTGAAGCCAACTCAGAGCCAAGGAGGACACCGGATGAAGCTCCACGGTAATGCCCGCACCTGTCCGAACAGCCGTCGCCTGCTGGTCGTGAGAGTGATCGATGAAGGTTGGTCGGTGTCGGGCGCTGCAGCGGCCGCGGGTGTTTCAGAGCGAACTGTCTATCGCTGGTTGGGGCGCTTTCGCGAGGAAGGCATCGATGGTCTGGCGGATCGCTCCTCGAGGCCGTTGCACTCGCCCAGGCAGCTGCCGGCGGCAAAGGTCCGGGCGATCCGCTCGCTGCGCAAGCTGCGGATGACCGCGGCCGAGATTGCTGAGGTGCTCGGCCTGGCGCTCTCGAGCGTGTCGCTGTGGCTGAAGCGGATCGGCCTGGGCAAGCGGTCGCGTCTTGAGCCACCAGAGCCACCCAACCGCTATGAGCGCCGTCACGCCGGTGAGCTCGTACACGTCGACATCAAGCAGCTGGGTCGCATCTCTGAGCGGGGCGCGGGGCATCGGATGGTGGGGCATCGCAGGAGCCAGGTCTCCAGTCACGTCGGTGGCGTCAAGCGCGGGCTCACGCGCTTTGAGTACGTGCACGTGATGATCGATGACCACTCCCGCCTGGCCTATGCAGAGGTGCTGCCCGCGTTGACGGCTCGCTGCGCGGTCGACTTCCTGCGCCGCGGCGTCATCTGGTTCGCCCAGCGCGGCGTGAAAATCAAGGCCGTGATGAGCGACAACGGATCTGCCTATGTCGCCCACGCCTACCGCCGCGCCCTCTCAGAGCTGGGCCTGCGCCACCTGCGCATTCGCCCTTATCGCCCGCGCACCAATGGAAAGGCGGAGAGATTCATCCAGACCCTCGCTAACGAGTGGGCCTACGAGCGGATCTACGGCTCCTCCGCAGAACGAACGGCAGCGCTACCGCTGTTCCTCGAGCGATACAACTTCAGACGACCACACGGCTCGCTCGGCCACCAACCACCCGCGTCACGACTGAAGAACGTCGTTGGGAACTACACCTAGGCGGACGCTCCGCGTCCGCGGCGTGCCGGCTGGCCCCTAGGAGGCGACGCCGGCCGCCAGCAGCGCGGCTCCGTAGAGGATGTCGTGCTCTGAGACCTCCACCAGCTCCAGGCCGAACATCCTCATGGCCTCGCCGAGGATGATCATCCCCGCCACGATCGTGGGCGCCCGGTCCGGGTCCAGGCCCACCACCGCCCGACGCTGCGGTTCGTCGATCGCGGCCAGCCGCCCGAGCAGCGACTCGACCGTCGACCGGGGTAGGGGATAGCCGTTGACCCGTTCGGCGTCGTAGGGGTCGAGCTGCTGGTCGATCGACGCCGCCGAGGTGGCGGTGCCGGCCACCGCGATACCGGCGGCCACCCCCCGGCGCACCTCCGCGGGCAGGCCCTCGGCGAAGATCGAGCGGACGTCCGCGGCGAGCTCCTCGAGCTCCGCAAGGGTGGGCGGGTCGGCCTGGATGTGGCGCTCGCTCATGCGCACCACCCCGGCGTTCAGGGAGACGTGGAAGCCGACGCTGTGGTCCTCGCCGACGACGAACTCGGTTGAGCCACCGCCGACGTCGATCACCACCGTCGCCCCGGGTGCTTGCTCACGTCCGGACATCGCCCCCAGGAACGTGAGCTGGGCCTCCTGCTCGCCCGCCAGCACGCGCGCGTCGAGTCCGTAGTCGTCGCGCACCCGCGCGGCGAACTCCGCCCCGTTGGACGCGTCACGGACCGCCGAGGTGAGCACGGCGACGTTGTGCTCGCAGCGCTGGCGGTCGATCTCGGCGCGGTACTCCGACAGCGTCGCAAAGACCCGCTCCATCGCCTCCTGGGAGAGCTCTCCGGAGGCGTCCACGCCGGCCCCCAGGCGCGTCACCTGCGAGCGCCTGGCGAGCTCTGCCTGGACGCTCGCGCTCTCCGGGTCCACCTCGGCGATCAGCAGCCGGGTGGAGTTCGTGCCGATGTCCACCGAGGCGACGTTCATCGGAAGCGATCCTAGAGCCGGAGGGTCGCGTTCAGCTCCCCGCCCGCGGGCCGCGCCCGGGCGTGCCTCCCGGTGGCGCCGCTGCGCTTGCATATCGGAGTCTCGCCAGCCCGCCGGGGCCGGCCAGGTTTGCTACAACGTAAGTACCGCCGCGGGGTGGAGCAGTCTGGTAGCTCGTCGGGCTCATAACCCGAAGGTCGCGGGTTCGAATCCCGCCCCCGCTATAGGGAAAAGCCCCGCTCAGGCGGGGCTTTTTCGTGGCCCGCGCGCGGGCCGAAGAAACGAGCCGGGTACCAATTTTTCGTGCTTGCTCACAGCGGCACAGCCTTGAGTGGACGCTACTCAAACCCTCCAGAAGCGCTTGAGGCTGCGTTGGCTGCCTTCGCGGAGGCCTGCGTTGGGTGTCGCCGGCGACAACAGGCCCTGTTCGTGCAACCGGCGTGCCGTCTCGGCAACGGCGAGCTCCAGTCGGCCGTGATCGGGGTTCTCGAGGCGGCCGGCCGGCCGCTCGGCATCCGGGTGGTGCGGCTGGCCGTGGAACAGCGTCTTCGTGAGCCCGTGTCTGCGTCTCGGTCAACGCGTGCCTGTCCGTCGGCGCGCGCAGGACTGGCGCTTCCAACGGGTATCGCCTGGCTGATACGAGCTGGGGTCCGACGCGAAGCGCGTACAGGTGCTCTACAGCGAGCTGAGCGGCACGCCGATGATCTCGAGACGGCGGGTGAGGCCGCCGAGCGCGAACTCGCGGATCGCCTCGCTGGTGGCGCCGATCGAGGCGAAGTCGAGGTCTGAGCCGGTGTCGGGCGGGGCGAGTGACTCTGCGACGGAGGGGAGCAGGTCGCGGAGCGTCTGGCGGACGGTGTCGGCCTGCTCGGGCTGCTCGTGGACGGTCTCTCGCAGGAACCAGACGCCGTAGCCGATGTGGCGGGTCTCGTCGTGGTGGATCTTCGAGTAGCCGTTGACGAAGCCGGGGAGCAGGCGTTCGGCCGAGAGGTAGTCGGTCGTGAACTTGAATGTCGTCAGGCCGAGCGTGGACTCGAGGATCAGGTGGTAGATCGTCACGAAGCGGACCTTCGCGGAGAGGCTGTCCGGTTCGGCGAGGAGGCGGTCGTGGGCGGCTACGAGTTCTTCGTCGAAGATGCGCCGGAAGGCGTCCGAGACGTTGGCGCGCGCGCGGTCGACGTGGGCGGCGATCTTCTCGGGCGCGGCGACGACCTCGTCCTGGAAGCGGGCATAGAACTGCATGTGGCGAGCCTCGTCGACCTGCTGTGTCGACAGGAAGGTGGCCTCCTCCTCGGAGCCGTACGAGCCCACGAGGCCTGAGAACTTCGTGGTGATGCGCTCCTCGGCGACCATCAGCGAGGAGAGCACGAAGAAGATCAGGTCGCGGTCCTCGCCCGACATCGCGGCCCACTGCTCCTTGTCGCGGTCGAGGTCGATCGCGAACGGGGACCACTGTGAGTCCTCCCAGCGCCGGTAGAGCGTCTGGGGGTCGTTGAGCTGGAGCTCCTCGTCGTTCAACCGGCTGCGCGCGGCTTGGTCGCGCGGATGATCGCGGAGCCGGCGTGCTCGTGGACCCGGTGGGTCTCGCGGATCTCGATCTCGGCGAGTCCGGCGGCGGTGAGCGCCTGCTCGAACTCCGCGCGGGTGAGCGCGCCTGCGATGCAGCCGGTCCACTGCTGCATGTCCGCGCGGGTCGCCTCGTCCATGTCGGGGTCGGCGATGACGTCGGAGACGGCGAGGCGTCCGCCGGGCTTCAGCACCCGGGCCGCCTCGGAGAGCACTCTGGGCTTGTCGCCGGAGAGATTGATCACGCAGTTCGAGATCACGACATCGACTGTCTCGGCGGGCAGCGGGATCGCCTCGATCTGGCCGCGGAGCCACTCGACGTTCTCGACTCCGGCCTTGCGCTGGTTCTCCCTTGCCAGCGTGAGCATCTCGTCGGTCATGTCGAGGCCGTAGGCCTTGCCGGCCGGCCCGACGCGACGCGCTGAGAGCAGAACGTCCAGCCCGCCGCCGGAGCCCAGGTCGAGCACCGTTTCGCCCTCGCGCAGTTCCGCTACCGCTGTGGGGTTGCCGCAGCCGAGCGATGCCATCGTCGCCGTGTCGGGGAGCTCGTCGACCTTCCTTGCCGTAGAGCCCGGCGCCGAAGATCGCGGCTTCCTCGTCGCTCAGGACGGCGTCCCCTCCGCAGCAGGAGCTGCGCTCGCTCACCGTGGTGGCTGCGGCGGCGTAGCGTGCGCGGACCGCCTCGCGGACGTCATCGGCGTCACTGGTGGACGCGCCCGCGGAGCAGCCGCAGCTGCCGCCCGCGGCCGCCTCACCGCAGCAAGCGGCCTTGTCGGTCGGCTCGCAGCAAGTCTCTTGGGCCTCGGCCGAACAGCATGAGGCTGGTTCATCGGCGGCGGTCGGGGTGTCGGTCAGCTCAGCCATGCGGACAGCTCCTCCAGTGCGTCGGGGATCACGTAGTAGTAGGCCCACAGCCCGGGCCGCTCGGAGCCGACGATGCCGGCTTCTCTGAGCTTCTTGAGGTGGTGGGAGACCGTCGGCTGGGAAAGGTCGAAGAGCGGCACGAGCTCGCACACGCAGACCTTGCCGGCGTGCTTTCGCAGCACGTCGACGAGCTGTATGCGTACCGGGTCGCCGAGTGCCTTGGCGATGGTGGCCATGCGCTGAGCCTGCTCGCGCTCGATATCTGGGTAGACAACCGGCTCGCAGCAGGGTTCGCCCGGCGCCCTCTTGGTCTTTGGCTCCAGCTCCAGATTCACGTTCATCTATCTACATATATCTATTGAAGCCGAGCTTGTCAATGGTTAGCATCGACGTCGTCCAATGGCGGTCAAGATCAGCGACGAGCGTGAGACGGCGGCACTCGGCGTCCCGCCGGGCACCGTTCCGGCGAGTGTCGCGAGGCAGCTCTCGACCCTGGACCGATTCCTGCCGCTGTGGATCGGGGTTGCGATGGCAGCCGGGCTGGGGCTAGGCGCTCTGATTCCGGGGCTCGAGCAGGCCCTCTCAGCGGTCGCGATCGGGGGCACCTCCGTGCCGATCGCGATCGGCCTGCTGTTGATGATGTATCCGGTGCTCGCGCGGGTGCGTTACGAGGAGCTGGGTCGGCTGCGCGCCGAGCGCGGCCTGTTCGTCTCCTCGCTGGTCCTCAACTGGCTGATCGGTCCTCTCCTGATGTTCACCCTCGCCTGGCTGATGCTTCCCCACGAGCCGGCCTACCGGACGGGCCTGATCATCGTCGGGCTCGCCCGCTGCATCGCGATGGTCTTGATCTGGAGCGAGCTGGCCTGCGCCGACCGCGAGGCGACGGCCGTGCTCGTCGCGATCAACTCGCTTTTCCAGATCGTCGCCTACTCGGTACTGGGTTGGTTCTACCTGTCGGTCCTGCCGGGTTTGCTCGGCCTCGACAGCGAAGGCTTCTCCGTCGGAATCTGGGAGGTCGCGAGGACGGTGCTGATCTTTCTTGGCATCCCTCTCGCCGCCGGCTATCTGACCCGGGTCGTCGGCATCCACCGCCGCGGGCGCGAGTGGTACGAGGAGACATTCCTTCCGCGGATCGGACCGATCACGCTCTACGGGCTGCTCTTCACGATCGTCCTTCTGTTCGCGCTCCAGGGCCATCAGATCACCGACCGGCCGCTCGACGTGGTGCGCATCGCGCTGCCGCTGCTCGCCTACTTCGCGGCGATGTTCGCGATCGCCTTCGGCTGGGGGATCATCGCCCGCTACGGCTATCCACGCACAGCCACGCTCGCCCTGACCGCGGCGTCGAACAACTTCGAGCTGGCGATCGCGGTGGCGATCGGCGTCTTCGGGGCCACCTCGGGAGAGGCGCTGGCCGGCGTGGTCGGTCCGCTGATCGAGGTGCCGGTCCTCGTCGGGCTCGTCTACTTCTCGTTGTGGGCGCGGGGACGCTGGTTTGGCGCATCGTCTTCGGCGCCCGGCCCGCTGGGGGCCGCAGGCTGATGTCGCACGTGCTGTTCGTATGCCTCCACAACGCCGGTCGCTCGCAGATGAGCCTCGCCCTGCTCGAGCGCGCAAGCGACGGGCGACACAGCGCAGCGGCAGCGGGCACGCAGCCGGCTGAGGAGCTCCATCCAGCCGTCGTTGAGGCGATGGAGGAGATCGGCATCGACCTCTGCGAGCGCCGGCCTCAGTTGCTCACCCGGGAGATGGCCGAGCGCGCCGACGTCGTGGTGACGATGGGCTGCGGCGACGCATGCCCCTACATTCCCGGCAAGCGCTACCTCGACTGGGACCTACGGGATCCCGAGAGCATGCCGATCGAGCAGGTGCGCGAGATGCGCGACGACATCGCCCTCCGGGTCCAGGCGCTCGTCCGCGAACTTGACGACCGGCAAGCCGGGGCACGACCGTGACCCGCGTTGGCATCAACGGGTTCGGCCGGATGGGCCGGCTGGCACTGCGCGCGGCAGCCGGATGGCCCGAGTTCGAGTTCGCCTTGGTCAACGAGACCGCCGGCGACGCCGCCGCCGGCGCGCACCTGCTCGAGTTCGACTCCGTCCATGGCCGGTGGTCATCCGGCATCGAAGCGCGCGACGACGCGCTCGTGGTCGAAGGGCAGGAGATCGGCTGGTCCTCGGCCCCGACTCCCGGCGAGGTCGCCTGGGAGGCCGCGGGGGTCGAGCTCGTCCTCGAGTGCTCGGGGCGCTTTCGCACGATCGACTCTCTCGCTGCCTATTTCGAGCGGGGTGTGCGCAAGGTCGTCGTCGCCGCGCCGGTGAAGGAGCAGGGAGCGCTGAACGTGGTGGTCGGCGTCAACGACGACCCGGCCGAGCTTGCCCGACACGACATCGTCACCGCGGCGTCCTGCACTACGAACTGCCTGGCGCCGGTCGTCAAGGTCCTGCACGAGGGGATCGGCATCGAGCATGGCTTGATCACGACGTTGCACGACATGACCAACACCCAGGTCGTCGTCGACGCCCCGCACAAGGACCTCCGCCGGGCGCGGGCGTCGAGCGTCTCGCTGATCCCGACGACCACGGGCTCGGCTACGGCGATCGGACTGATCTTCCCCGAGCTGCAGGGCAAGCTCAACGGGTTGGCCGTTCGGGTGCCGATGCTGAACGCCTCGCTGACCGACTGCGTGTTCGAGGTGGCACGCCCGACGAAGATCGAGGAGGTCAACCGCCTGCTCGAGCAGGCAGCCGACGGCCCGCTCGCGGGGATCCTCGGCTATGAGACCCGACCGCTCGTCTCCGTCGACTACCGCGACGACCCGCGCTCCAGCATCGTCGACGCCCCCTCCACGATGGTCGTGGACGAGACCCAGGTGAAGGTGCTCGCGTGGTACGACAACGAGTGGGGCTACGCCAACCGCCTCGTCGAGCTCGCGCGCGCCGTCGCCGGCGACCTTGGGAGCGGCGAGCGATGAGCGCCTCGGCAGCGACCGTCGACCGTCGCGGCGACCTGCGCAACTACATCCTGGTCACCGCCGCCTACTGGGTGGAGACCCTGGTGGACGGGGCGACGCGCATGCTCGTCCTCTTCTACTTCTACGACCTGGGCTACTCGGCGTTCACGGTCGCTTCACTGTTCATCTTCTATGAGATCTTCGGGATCGTCACCAACCTCGTGGGCGGCTTTCTGGCGGCGCGGTTCGGGCTACGCACCACGCTCTACATGGGTCTCGCGACGCAGGTCTTCGCGACCGCGATGCTCGGTCTCGTCCCCGCCTCCTGGCTCGTCATTCCCTACGTGATGACCTCGCAGGCGTTCTCTGGCATCGCCAAGGACCTGACGAAGATGAGCTCCAAGAGCGCCGTCAAGCTGGTCGTGCCCGAGGGCGACCAGGGCTCGCTCTACCGCTGGGTCGCAGTCCTGACAGGCTCGAAGAACGCGCTGAAGGGCGTCGGGTTCTTCCTCGGCGCGGCGATGCTGACGATCACGGGGTTCCAGACCTCGATGCTGATCCTCGCCGGCTCGGTGCTGATCACCCTGATCCTCGTGGCGACGCTCATGCACGGCCACCTCGGCAAACCCGACGCCAAGGCGAAGTTCAAGCAGATGTTCTCCAACAACCGGGCCGTGAACGTGCTGGCGGCCGCGCGGATCTTCCTGTTCGCCTCGCGCGATGTCTGGTTCGTCGTCGGCCTGCCCGTCTACATGGAGAGCGTGCTCGGCTGGAGCTTCGTTGCGACCGGCGGATTCCTCGCGATCTGGGTGATCGGCTACGGGATCGTCCAAGCCGCCGCCCCGCGCTTCATCCGGGGCCCGGATGGCAACTCCGAGCCCGAGGGCCGCACCGCGACGTGGCTCGCCTTCCTCCTCGCCGTCTTCCCGGCGGGGATCGCGATCGCGCTCACGGCGGGAGTCGATCCGACGATCGTGATCGTGGTCGGCCTGATCGCCTTCGGCGTCGTCTTCGCCGCCAACTCGGCGGTCCACTCCTATCTGATCCTCGCCTACTCCGAGCACAACAAGGCGGCGATGAACGTCGGCTTCTACTACATGGCCAACGCAGGCGGGAGACTCATCGGGACCGTCCTCTCGGGGCTGCTCTACGAGCTCGGCAGCCTCGAAGCCTGCCTCTGGGCCTCCACCGCGTTCGTCCTCGCCGCCGCCTTTATCTCGCTGATGCTTCCCACTCACACACCCGACCACTCGAGACCCGTGGACACACTGGCACTGGCCGGCTGAGAAAGGAGTCCCATGAGGTATGTGCTGTTCATCTGCACCCAGAACGCAGGCCGCTCTCAGATGGCGGAGGCGTTCTTCACCAGCCTGGCGCCGCCGGACCTGCACGCCGAGTCGGCGGGGCAGCTGCCCGCCGGCGAGGTACACCCCGCGGTCGTCGAGGCGATGGCCGAGGTCGGCCTCGACCTCTCAGGGCGCGTCCCGAAGAGGCTGACGGTTGAGATGCAGCTGCACGCCGACTGGGCCGTCACGCTCGCCTGTCATGGGCCGTGCCCGTACGTTGCTTCAGCGGTCGAAGAATGGGACGTACCCGATCCGGCCGGCAAGCCGCTCGAGGAGGTTCGCGTCATCCGCGACGACATCCGCTCTCGCGTCGAGCAGCTCCTGGTCCACCACGCCGACGACATCCGCGCCGATCGCACCGCACACGAAGCGCGGCTCGTGAGCCTACTGCCACGCCTGGACCGCGAGTTCGGCGGTATCCGCACGCAAGAGGAGATCCGCGCCTGCGCGGATGCGGTCCTCGCCAGCTTCGCCGACGCGCCGGTCCGGACCTTCATCCTCACCCTCGCCGAGCGCCGTGCGACCGAGTGCCTACGCGCCGACACGTGCTACGAGCTGACGGAGGCCTAAGCGGGCTCCGTCGGAGCAGGAAGCCAAACCGGAGCTAGCTGAACGGCGGGCCGGGTTTGAGTAAGGCACTCCTGTTACGCCGCCAATGCGGGGGGAGGGACTCGAACCCCCGACATGCGGATCCGCTCAGGACGCTAGTTTGGCGCAGAGCGTCTAGCGACTGGCGTCTCTACCGACGCCGACCGGGGCGCAGTCTGAGCAGACCTCGCCGGCCCAGGCCTCGCGGCCCCCACGGACCGCGAGGGCCGCGATCCCCAGGCCGATGATCGGGTCAAGCCACCACCAGCCGAACACACTGTTGGCCACAATGCTGACGAGGACGCCTGCGGCGGCGATGGCACAGAGCCATGACTGGGCGGCATCGCCCGCCGTTGCTGCCGAGCCGAGCCGGACCGCAACCTGGCCCTTGGCGCGAGCGAGCAGCGGCATGACGATGATCGCCCCGACCGACACCGCCGCGCCGAGCCAACTCACCTCTGGGTGGGACCCGCTGGCGAGCGTCTCGATCCCATCGAACAGCAGGTAGAGGGCGAGCGCCGCGAAGCACCCGGCGATGAACCGTTGCGCGCGCCGCTCGGAGCGCTCGCGGTTCGGCCTGTCGCCTGTGTATAGCCAGAGGATCGCGCCAGCGGAGGCAAGCTCAATACCCGAATCGAGACCGAAGCCGAGCAGCGCGACCGAGCCTGCGATTACTGCCGCGATTACGGACACCGATGCCTCAACTGTCATCCAGGCGATGGTCAGCAACGACAGGACGCGGGCTCGGCTCACGGCGCGGGCACGCTCCGGGTCTTCGTCGCGGATCACCGAGAGGACGGGAACCTGGGTGCTCATGATCCAACGGTATCGGCCGGCAACACAGGCTCCGGGATCTCGCCCTCCGCGATCCCGGCCGGCCCTCGGCCGAGCCGCGCGGACATCTTCGGCACGATCTCCGTCAACTACAAGCTGTTCCTGAATATCCTCGGCCGCGCCATCTTCGCCGTCTCTTCTGGCTCACCCGGGCCCGCGGCGTAACCGACCCCGAGTGCGGGATGAAGGTCGACCGCGAGAAAGCGATCGCCGCAGAACTAGCCGGCGAGAGCTTCTACTTCTGCTCGGAGCACTGCCGCGACGCGTTCACGGGGGCCCGCGAGAAGGCGCGCGTCGGCTGGCGGCGCGGCGAACAACCGACCAACCCGGCTGAGATCTGGGGGTAACTCGAGCCCGGCGGCGCCGCAGAGACCAGTTCCGTCGAGGCCGTGTGACGAACGCGGTGCCCCGAGCGTCGCTCCGGCCTTCTGGGAAGCGCCTGTCAGCCTCGCCGCATCAGCTCCCTCTTGTGAGTTTGAGTAGCGATACTTTGGTCCGCCGCCAATGCACCCGAGTGGACTCGAACCGCCACGGATCGTTCAGCAAGCCGATCGCCCATAGGGTTTCCTCACTAGGTCGGTGTGGTACCAATCCGGTACCAATCTGAGCAAATGTGACCGAATCCGGCCGACCTGATTTGGCTCTAGTTGTAGTTCCTGAGTAGGTTGGTTCATCCGGGTCCCCTTGGAGGCTGGGAGCTGCCAAGCACCCCAGTCCAAGGAGAACCGGATGAATCTGCACGCTAACGCGGCGCTCAGCCTGAATAAGCGTCGGCTGCTCTGTGAGCGAGTCGTTGATGAGGCATGGACGCTGAGGAAGGCGGCCGAGGCCGCTGAGGTCAGCGTCCGGTGCGCTCGGAAAGTGGGTGGGTCGCTATCGAGCCGAGGGCGAGCCCGGGCTGTTGGATCGCTCCTCTGCTCCCCGGCGCATCCCGCATCGCACGAGCGAGGAGCGGGTGCAGGCGATCGCGGCGCTTAGGCGTTTGCGGTTCACAGGCCCGGAGATCGCGGAGACGCTCCGGATGCCGCTCTCGACCGTGTCGGGGATCCTGTTGCGGGTCGGGATGGGCAAGCTCGGCAGGCTCGGCCTCGAGCCAGCAGTCCGCTATGAGCGCGATCGGCCAGGCGAGCTGATCCATATCGACGTCAAGAAGCTAGGACGCATCCAGGGCGGCGCCGGCAAGCGCGTCACGGGCAGGCCACGTCACAACTGAGAGCGCTCAGACCGCTGCTGGCGACCCGCCGCAAGATGGTTGGCTGGGAGTGCGTGCACATCGCGATCGATGACTGCACCCGCCTGGCCTACGCGGAGGTTCTCCCAGACGAGAAGGCGAGCTCGGCGATCGCGTTCCTGCACCGCGCAAGTCGCGTTCTACCGCGCCACGGGATGGAGATCGAGCAGCTGCTCACCGACAACGGCGCCGCCTACCTCTCGATCGCTCACGCGATCGCCTGCCGCGCTCTCGGCATCCGCCACCTGCGCACACGCCCATACCGGCCCCAGACCAATGGGAAGGCGGAGCGCTTTATCCGCACCATGCTCGGCGGCTGGGCCTACGGCGCCATCTACCGCGACAGCCACGAGCGCACCGCAGCCCTTGACGGATGGCTCCTCCACTACAACCATCACCGAAAACACTCAGCCCTCGGCCACAAGCCCCCGATCGCTCGCCTCAACGAGCGCACCAACCTTCTCGGTACCTACATCTAGACAGCCAGATATGCCTCACCGCACCCCTATCCAGCCTGCTCATAACCCGAAGGTCGCGGGTTCGAATCCCGCCCCCGCTATCGAAGAAGCCCTCCAAATGGAGGGTTTTTTCGTTTGGGGGGTGAGAGCTGAAAGCCCGAGGCGGGGTGCAATTTCGAGAAAAAGGGACTCGTCGGGACCGCCGGACGCTGAGCGCGCGCAGGCGTCCACCGGATCCGCCGGCTGGGAAGCAGGGCGGAGCCATCTCGCTTGGTGCTCGTCGGCCGCTTCCCCCGGACCAGCTCCTCCGGTCTCCTCGTACGCTTGGCACACGCTCGCTCGGCCGCAGCAAAAGCAGTCGTGTCGCGAACCGCGACGCCGGCGCCCCTACTCGCCCCACTTGTCCGTGGTCAAGTCTGCGAGACGGCCGCTTTCCTTGGCGAAAGGAGGAGTCTCCGATGGGCCCAGCGAGACGCTCGCAGTTCGACCGCGTTCTCGTTGATCGTGGCTTCTGGTACTTTTCGGGTGCGCTCATCGGTGCTAGCCGGCCTGGAGTCAGCCTCGGGCCTCAGTACAAGGGGGAGGGAGTCCTAGTGAGACTGCGTTTGGGTGTTCTGCTGGTGCTGGTGGCCGTGGGGGCGCTCGCCTTCAGCGCGAGTGCGTTCGCGGAAAGCACGACGTTCACGCCCACAGGCGGTGCCGAGCAGGAATTCGTCGTGCCTGCGGGCGTCACGCAGATCGAAGTGTCAGCGGTCGGCGGTGCCGGCCACGCCGGGCGCTCGTGCAACTCAGCAAATGAACCCCCTGGGGGGGCGGGCGCGAAGGCGACCGCGCAGCTCACGGTCACACCGGGCCAGAAACTGTACGTCGACTTCGGTGGTGGCGGCGCCGGCGGCAACGAAACCACCGGCTGCGGGAAACTGGGCGGCGCCGGGGGCGATGCCTCAGACGTGCGAAAAGAACCGGGGGGCAATGCCCTGAAATCGCGCCAGTCCCGTCTCCTCGTGGCCGGCGGCGGCGGTGGTGGCGGTGGCGGCGATGCTGAATTGCCCTTTGGCGAATGTCCCGGTCCGTCCTCTGAATGCGTTAGGAGCCTCGGCGGCGCGGGTGGAAACTCGGGCAGCTCGGCGCAGGCCGGCAAACCGGGAGAAACGAACGAACCCGGAGAGACACCTGGAGGTGGTGGTGAAGGCGGTGGCAGCGCCTCCGGGGGCAAAGGCGGCTCTCAGGGCTCAAACGCTGGCGCTGCGGGCGCAAGCGGCGTCCTCGGTGAAGGTGGCGCCGGGGCTGCGCAGAAAGAAGGCTGTAACTGCGGCATCGCCGGTCCGGGCGGCGGCGGCGGCGCCGGCTACTACGGCGGCGGCGGCGGCGGTTCGGACTTTCTCGCCGGCGGCGGCGGCGGCGCGGGCTCAAGCCTTGTCCCGAGCGGGGGCATTGTCACGGAAGGCACAGGCCAAGCGCAGGAGGTGGTGATCACCACGGTCCCGGTCGTCACCGGCGCGACCGGACCCACCGGACCGACGGGCCCCACAGGTCCCACCGGACCGCAGGGCGCAACCGGAGCTCAGGGAGTGACCGGAGCGACCGGCGCACAGGGAGCAACCGGAGCGTCGGGAAGCAACGGCTCGACGGGTGCGGCCGGAGCAACCGGAGCGACCGGCCCGACGGGACCCGAAGGCCCCGCCGGCAAGGCAGGCCCGACTGGCCCCACCGGAGCCACGGGTAGCAACGGACCCAACGGCGCGAGCGGAGCCGCAGGAGCCGCGGGAGTCAAAGGCGCGACCGGAGCGACTGGGGCCAGCGGAGCCACAGGCAGCACAGGCGCCACCGGCCCGGCCGGCAACGCGGCGATAGCGAACTTCGCGAGCTTTGAGGGCGTCCAGAGCGGCCAGTGCCTGGGCTTCTCGCAGTCCGGCCGCGGATCCTGCCCGGCAATGACGAGCGGTCCCTCGAGCAGCAGTCTGCTGAGCGGCCCGATGCCCACAGGCGGGGCCGCGGTCAGCAACCTGTATGCGGAAACCACCGCGACGCTGAGCGGCAAAGACTCAGCGACCGTCACGATCATCGACAACACGACGGGGGCGACGCTCCTGTCCTGCACGGTCAACTCAACGAGCAAAGGCAGCTGCTCGAACACCGGCTCATCGGCCCCCGTGGCCCGCGCTCACAGGCTCGAGGTCAAGGTCACGGCCACTGGCTCGAGCTGCAACAACAGGGCCTGGCAGGTGAGCTTCCGCTACTAGGCGGAGCGAGTCCCGATGAGACTGCGACATGGCTTCTTGTGTGCTGGGCTGGTCCCGGTGGTTGCGGGAGTGCTGGGGCTCCGAAATAGTCTCTGGCGTTGTGGTTTCGCTGGGCTGCTGGTGCTTGCGTGCGTGCTCGGAGTGGCCGGCAGCGCTTGGGCCACGACCGCTTACGTCACCAACGTGGTCAGCAACTCCGTCACGCCGATCGCGACGGCGACGAACGAAGCCGGCTCTGAAATCAAAGTCACCGGCGGCGCGCTGGCGATTGCGATCGCCCCGGACGGCAAGACCGCCTACGTCACCAGTTGGGCCGTCTCCTCGGTGACGCCGATCGACCTGGCGACGGACACCCCCGACGCTGAAATCAAAGTGGGCGAACACCCAGACGGAATTGCGATCACCCCAGATGGTAAGACCGCCTACGTCGCCAACGAACTCGGCAACTCGGTCACGCCGATCGACCTGACGACGGACAAAGCCGGTAAAGCAATCCCTGTGGGTAGCAGGCCGCGCGGCATCGCGATCACGCCGGACGGTAAGACCGCCTACGTCGCCAACGAGAACAGCGATTCGGTGACCCCGATCGATCTGACGACGAACGAAGCCGGTAAAGAAATATCGGTGGGCAGCGAACCGATCGGCATCGCGATCACCCCGGACGGCAAGACCGCCTACGTGACCAACAACTTCAGCAACTCGGTGACACCGATCGAAGTGGCGAGCGACACCGCCGGACCGGAAATCACTGTGGGCAGCAGCGAACCCCGTGAACCTTTCGGGATCGCGATCACCCCGGACGGCAAGACCGCCTATGTCACCAATATCGACAACAACTCGGTGACGCCGATCGACCTGTCCACGGACAAAGCCGGTAAAGAAATCCCGGTGGGCAGCGAACCGTTGGGGATCGCGATCACTCCGAACGGCAAGACCGTCTACGTGGCTATTGGGGACAACGACTCGGTCACACCGATCGAAGTGGCGACGAACAAAGCCGGCAAAGAAATCCCGGTGGGCACCAAGCCGTTTGCGATCGCGATCACCCCGGCCAGCGCCGCCGGATCGACCGGCCCCACCGGACCCGAAGGCCCGACCGGACCGCAGGGCGTGACCGGCGCCACCGGGCCGACCGGGCCGACCGGGGTCACCGGACCGACCGGGGCCGCGGGTCAGGAAGGGACGAGTGGAGCCAAAGGTGCGACGGGACCCACTGGGGCCACTGGGGCAAGCGGCATTAGCGGAGCCAACGGCGTGACCGGAGCGACCGGCCCGACCGGGGCGACCGGTGCCACGGGAGCCAAAGGAGCCAACGGCGCGACGGGGGCCACAGGACCGAAAGGCGCGACCGGAGCGACCGGAGTCAGCGGAGCCACTGGAGCGACGGGCAGTGCGGGCGCCACCGGCCCGGCGGGCAACGCCGCGATCGCGAACTTCGCGAGCTTCGAAGGCGTCCAGAGCGGCCAGTGTCTGAGCTTCGCGGAGTCTGACGAGTCCGGCCACGGCACCTGCCCGGCAAGAACCAGCGGCCTCTCGAGCAGCAGTCTCCTGACGGGCCCGATACCCGCCAACGGGGCCGTGGTCAGCAACCTGTATGCGGAAACGAACGCCGCGCTGAGCGGGAAAGACACCGCAACGGTCGCAGTGATCGACAACGCGACGGGGGCGACGCTGCTCTCCTGCGCGGTGAGCTCAGCGAGCAAAGGCAGTTGCTCGAATACCGGCTCATCGGCTCCCGTCGCTCCTGGTCAGAGGATCGAGGTCAAGGTCACGGACACTGGCTCAAGCTGCAACAACAAGGCGTGGCAGGTGAGCTTCCGTTACTAAACGCCGCCTCGCTGGGCTGGTGCCTTGCGTGGATAGTCAGCGCGTCGGCTGCCGCCGCCCACACTGCTGGATCGGACGAGACCCAGGCGCCCGACGGACTCACAGCTCGCGCCCGCTTAGCTTGGTACAGCAAGCGTGTCGACCGAGCACGATGATGTGAGCTCCAGGGCGGGGTGCAAATCGGGGTGCAATTTGAGCAAAACCGGGGGCTATCGAGCCGCACGAGGATGGCTCTACAAAGTAGAATCGCGACCCACAGAGCCCCTCTCGACCATGCTCATAACCCGAAGGTCGCGGGTTCAAATCCCGCCCCCGCTATTGAGAAAGGGCCGCACTGCCACGGCCCGGTCGGTCGCGACCGTGAACCGGCGCCCCGCCGTTCAGCGACGTTACGGCGATCCGGTAGCGCTCGATTGGCCAGAAGCCATGTTCGGTGGGGAGGGCGCCATCGGCTGGGCCGCGTCGCTGCTCGCCGAACTGTCGAGCCCAAGCGCGATCCCGCCGGAGGACTCCCCGGGGGCCGAGCTCACGTGAAGATGATCTGGCCGCCGCCCGCCAGGGCGTAGAACTCCCCGACGGTGATGATCTCCTGAACCTGAGGGATGAAGTCGTCCCCGCTCAGCTTGAACAGGTCCACCGATGCCTTGCAGGCGTACAGTCCGGCACCGGAGTCGGCGATCATCTCGACGAACTCGGGAATCGGCGGTATGTCGAGCTTCTCCATCTCCCCGGCGAGTTGGCGGGTCACGAGCGCTGACATCCCTGGAAAGCCGCCGGCCCAGGTAGCGAGGTGCAGGCCGGGGTTCCCGACGGTCGCCACCTTGACGTGTTCGTGCTTCGCCTTATTGATCGCGTCTAGGCCAAAGAACGTGAAGAACAGGTTCGCCTCGATGCCCTCCATGCGGGCTCCGTTGGCCATGATCAGACCGGGGTAGATCCCCTCGAGCGAGCCCTTGGAGATGATGATGGAGACCTTCTCGATGGTGGTGTCGCTCATGTGTGCCTCGATCTTTGGGGTCTTTGCGGAGGGAGGGTCTTAGATGCAGCCGCGGGGCTTGGGGATGCCGCCGATCTTCGCGGCGAGCTTGGCGGGGCCTTTGGGGAACAGTTCGTAGAGCTCTTTGATCGGTACCCCGGAGGTCTTACCGAGGCTGCGGATCGAGGGCGCCGAGCCGGTCTCCAGGTACGTGTTGCGCATGAAGTTGACGACCTGCCAGTGGCGGTCGCTGAGTTGCTCGATGCCATTGTCGTGAGCGATCTCCTGAGCAATCTGCTCGTTCCACTGCTGCGCCTCGAGAAGGAATCCCTCGGCGTCGACCTCGACCGGCGAGCCGGCGAGCGTGACCGTCGTCATAGAGCACCTCCCGATGTCTGGGGCACCGACGGTGCGGCGTTGGAGTGAAACGACGCGCCGACGCCGGGGAGGTCGTGCCCCGGCAGCAGCACGTGCCAGTAGAGCGGCTGGAACGCGAGCTTCGCCAAGTGGTTGAGTCTCGACTCGGCCAGCAACGGAAGCGGCCCGAGATGCGAGTCTGGGTAGCGGCCGGGCAGCGGCTCGGTCTCGTAGTCGAAGTCGATCAGTAGCGCCTTGTGAAAGCCCGTCTCGATAAAGCAGTTCGCATGACCGTCGTAATGCCCGGTCAAACCGTCGCCCGCGAGGAATTGCTGGATGTTCTCAGCCACCGTCTCTCCCTCGAAGTGGGTCACCGAGCCGGCCTTTGAGGTCGGCACGTCGGCAGCGTCGCCGATCGCGAAGACGTTCGGCGCGGCCTTTGCTTGGAGCGTGTGCCGATCGGCCGGCACGAACCCGAGCGCATCGCCCAAGCCCTCTGAGCGCGCGATGTACCCGGGGCCTCCGTGCACGGGGATCGCGACCAGCAGGTCGTAGTCGATCTCGCGCTCGTCCCAGCTGTGCAGCCGCCGGGCAGCGGCGTCGACGCGGCCCGTCGCAAATTCGGACTCGACCCGGATGCCGCGCTCGGCAAGCAGCGAGTCCAGGTGCGCGGAGGCGACCGGCTTCGTAAACGCCCCCTCGAGCGGCGTAACGAACGTGAGCTCGACGTCGTCGCGCACCCCGCGCTCGCGTAGCTGCCAATCGGCGAGGAAGCAGAACTCCAGCGGGGCGACTGGGCACTTGATCGGCATGTCGATGACGTTGACCACGAGACGGCCCCCGTCGAATTCATCCAGCGCGCGTCGTAGGGCGGTTGCGCCCTGAAGCGAGTAGAAAGTGTGAATCGAGTGGCCCCACTCGGGTCCCTGCAGACCGTCGGTCTCCTGGGGCTGAAGTGTTGCGCCGGTGGCGATCACCAGGACGTCGTATTGCACATCCGGGCCGTCAACGACGTGGACGGTGTTGTTGGCGAGGTCGACGCTCTCGACCTCGGCGAGGCGGAAGTCGATGCCGGCGCGAAGCTGAGCGTGGCGAGGCCGGACGATCTCCTCGGGCTTTGCGAGCCCGAATGGGACGAACAGCAGCCCGGGCTGGTAGACGTGGTTGTCGTCTCGGTCGATGACCGTGATCTGCGCATCGTCGCCGAAGCCCCGCGCCAGCCGGTTCGCGAGCAGCGTACCTCCAGTGCCCCCGCCGAGTATTACGATCCTATGAGTCACCGTATCTCCATCCTGGTCGCTGGTGCTCCCTGCTCCAATGGGGATACGCCGTCCAGCGACTGCGGGAAACTGCGGAGCGCGGATCGCTCAGGGTGCTCGCACTGGCTGCCTGCCGAGCGAGGTTACCGCGACGCCTTACGGCGGATCCACCCGGGGTTAGATCGCGCGGTCTGTCACCCTGCTCTTCGGAGGTGCGGTCGGCCGTGCGGGCACTTCGACCGGTAGACCCAGTGTCATCCAGTCGTGAACGCCTCCACGGTAGTAGAGGATGGCCTCGGGCGGGTAGCCGCTTGCCAGGAGCGTCCGGATCGTGTCGGGTGTCGCGGCGCACTGGGGGCCGTTGCAGAAGAAGACCGTGGGCACGTCCGGGTCGAGCCAGTTGATCGACTCCTTGATCTGCTCGTGGGGAATGTTGCGTGCGCCCGGAATCGTGCCCTCCCGGTAGAAGTGCTCGAGGCGCGTGTCTATGAGCGGCAGTCCGGCGGCGATGTGGTCAATCACGTCGAGCTCGCCCACGGTGGACACACCAGGAGCGAGATGCATGGGTGAGATGGTGCCCCAGGTCGCATCGACGGTCAGGATCCCCGGCTGGTTCGGCACGGGCTGAGGCACCATGCAGGTGGCGTTGCGACGTGCCAGTCGCTCAATCGCTCGTGGGGGGGACATGGTCAGGTCGGGTGGCTGTCGTGGCGCGGTGGCGTGAACATGATTGCTTGATAGCTCGCTGACTCAGGAGTGCCCGAACCGTACGTCGGGCAGGACGTGTCGCAACCACTTCGGCAGGTACCAGGCACGTGCGCCCATGAGCCGGAGCAGGACGGGTAGCAGGAGCAGTCTCACAAGCGCCGCATCGAGCAGCACCGCTACTCCGAGGATGATGCCCATCTCCTTGGGCGGCAGCGGTCCGGAGAGCGCGAATGTGAAGAACACGGCGACCATCACGGCAGCGGCGGCGAAGATGACACGCCCGGAGTGAGCCATCCCGTTGACCATCGCGTCCTTCGCGCTGTGGCTGTGGTCCCAGTGCTCCTTGGAGGAGGACAGCAGGAACATCGTGTAGTCCATCGAGATCGCGAAGATCATCGCGAAGAAGAACACCGGTCCCCAGGCGTCCAGGAACCCTTGTGGCTGGAATCCGAGCAGCGAGTGTAGTTGTCCGTCTTGGAAGATCCACTTTGAGACGCCGAACGCTGCGCCGGTTGCGAGCAGGTTGGTGAGCACGCCGGCTGCGGCGAGCAAAGGTGCCTGCAGCGCGAACAGCAGCAGCAGGAATCCGAGGACCAGCACGACTCCTATGACGAGCGAGGTCTTGGCGGAGAGCAGTTTCTGCAGGTCGTGGTTTTCGGCGACGGCGCCGCCGAGCACCGTGCCGGCGGGCACCTCGCTGCGGAGCCGGTTGATCGTTGTGCCGACCGCGGGGTTCGAGGGGTCCTGGCGCGGGATGGCCGTCACCAGGACAGAGCCGCCGGCGCCGGGTTGGGCCGGGATGACCTGAGCGATGCCCGGGTCTGCCTTCGCGATCGCGGCGACCTTCGCGGCGTCGGTCGCGGAGGTGATGAGCTGCAGCGGCCCCGTGGCCCCCGCACCCATGGCAGCTTGCACCTGGTTGTAGCCGATGCGCGATGAGTCGCTGGTCGGCACGACCTTGATCGAGGGCATCGAGGTCTTCAGCTGCGTCACCGGGTAGGCGAGCGCGAGCAGTACGACCAGCGCGGGGATCCCGTAGCGCCAAGGGTGGCTCCAGAGGCGTTCGCCCCACGCCGCGAAACGCGGGGAGCGGTGCTCGCCGCTGTGTGCCCACGGCAGCGCTAGGTTGTCGACCTTCGGGCCGAGCTTGGCTAGCACCGCGGGCAGCAGCGTGAGCGTCGCGGCGAGCACGAAGATGACGGCGAGCATGATGCCCAGGCTCATGCTCCGGAAGGCAGGGCTCGGGACGAGCATCACTGCGGTCAGGGAGATGAGGACCGTCACGCCGCTGAACAGGACGGCCTTACCGGCCGTGTCCATCGTTACGGCGGTCGCCTCGCTGGGTCGAGCTTGGAGCCGAACAAGGCGCCGCGGAAGCGCATCACTATGAACAGGGCGTAGTCGATGCCGAGCGCGAGCGCGAACATCAGCGCGAAGTTCATTGCCCAGATCGAGATCGGCATGATCTTGGTTCCGAGGTAGAGCATCCCGGCCGCTGAGAGCAGGCCGACCATCGTCAGCATCAGCGGCAGCCCGGCAGCGACAAGCGAGCCGAACGCGAGCAGCATGATGCCGAGCGTCACCGGCCAGGAGATGACCTCGGATTTGAGCATCGCCGAGCGGTTGGCGGCGTTGAAGTCAGACCACATCCCCGCAGCGCCTGTGAGGTTGACCACGACTGTGCTCGTCGAGAGCCCGTGCAGGGTTCCCTTCAGTTTGTCGGCCGCGGCGACCATTTCGTTGGGGTTCTTGGCGGCCCCGGCCTGCACGATGGCGGTGTGACCGTCGCGGGAGATCGACAGCCCGGGCGTCGGCGCAACCACCGTCCGCACGGCACCGTTTGCGCGCAGCGTCTGTTCGACGCGCATGATTGCCGACCTAAACGCCGGCGAGCTGACGGTTTCAGTCGGCGAGTACACGACGGTCATCAGTCCGTAGCTGCCGAGGCCTGCGAAGTCTCGTTCGACCAGCTTGCGGGCCTGCACTGACTGCGAGCCGCTCGCTTCCCAGCCCGCACCGGACAGAGCTGTCTCGACTTTCGGTGCGAAGAAACCGAGCACTACGGCGACGACTGCCCACCCGATGAGGACCGTGCGGAAGTGCGTCGCCGTGTAGCGCCCGAGGCGTCCGATCGGCCCGACTGCAGCGTGATGCTCGGCCGACGGCTTCGGGACCGTGGCGGGTGCGGGCGCGGCGGTGGTGCTCATGAGCGTGCCTCCGGGCGGGGGTAGATGACGGACTGCAGCGAGAACAGACGCCGGAGCACGAGTGAGGCCGGGCACGCGCCGACGAGCACGTACAGCCACTGGCTTACTCCGACGAATGCCGTCAGCAGCAGAAACCAAGGGGAGACGAGTGCCGCGAGCGCGACGCTGAGCAGCGTCATGCTGCCCGCGAGCGCGAACAGAACGCGCTCAAGCGGCCAGCGGGGCTTGCCCGCCACGGGGTCCTGCGTCGCCTGGTGCACACATGCGGTCGAGCTCATTGCCTGATTCCCTCCTGTAGCGCTGCGTTGAGATCCTCCACGTGGCTGCGCATGCCGCCGCACACCTGCTCGCAGAGCGCGAACACGCCCTCGTCAGCGATCGCGTAGAGCGAGAAGATGCCCTCCTTGCGCCGGCTCACGAGGCCGCTGCGAAGCAGCACACCGAGATGCTTGGAGACGTTCTGCTGGGATGCCCCGGTCGCCTGCTGCAGTTGCTGGACACTCGCCGGAGCATCACGCAGGGCGTCGAGCAGGCGGATCCGCATCGGCTCGCCGAGGACCCGAAAGCGTTCGGCGATGAGCTCTACGAGCTCTGGTTGTGGCTGGTGCGGGGCGCGCTCCACCTCATGCATGCCGAGAGCATAGCACAACTATATTGTTGTGTGCGAGATTAGTGGTGGAGGTCCCACGCTGGGCCTGCCTGATGGCAGCGGAGGACCGGCCAGCCGTTGGCTCGACGCTGATGGATGCTTCGTCAGTCGAGGACGCTCAGGGTGTGCCCTGGACCAGGGCTGTGAGCTCTGCGAGCTGGAGCTGGAGTCCTCCGCAGACCTGCTCGCAGAGCTCGTAGACGCCCCTGTCGGCGATGCTGTAGATGGAGCTGTTCCCGTCCTTGCGCCGCGCCACGATGCCTGCTTGCAGGAGCACACCGAGGTGCTTGGACCCGTTCTGCTGGCTGGTGTCCAGCGCTTCCGTGATCTGCGTGACCGTGAGCTCTTGGTCGCGAAGCAGGTCGAGAATGCGGATGCGGGTCGAGTCGCCGATCACGCGCAGCCGCGCTGCGATCATCTCGGCCAGGTCGACGGGTATCGGGCTGGGGAGAGTCATCGATTATGGCTCCTATGTGTCGCGATCCCTGGCGCGCCGAGCGACTGTTGCCGCCGGTCTCCAGGCGATAGGGCGTTCATGTGGAGCGGCAGAGCTCACCGGGGACCTCCGTGCGTTGCCATATTCGGAATAACCATCACAGATAACCTCCAGTCCAGTGTACAAGCTTGAAGTTGTCACAGCTACTGTGGTTCGACGCGGGGCGTCCCCTCGGCTTGGTGGGCAGCCCAAACGTCCAGCGCAGCCCGGCTAGAGTCAGGTCATGGCCAGCCCGAACCGCACCCGCGCGGATACGGCAGCCCGGGACAGGACGCTGCGGGACGTTCCCACCTCGGGCGAGGCTGCCCAGGGCCCGGTTAGCGGTTGTGTGCCGCGTCGTTTCTTCTCGGTCGAGGAAGCTGCGCGGGACCTCGCGAACGTGCTTCTGCGTGGGCCGATCCTGGCTCGGGTCTATACCGGAGGCCTCGATCGTCGGCTTCGCGAGCGAGTCATGGTCGCCGTGAGCCAGGTCAATGAATGTGGCGGTTGCACCCGTGTGCACCAGAGGTGGGCGCTACGCTCGGGCGTCTCGCCCACCGAGTTGGAGGCCCTTCGCGCCGGGGATCTCGAATGTCTTGACCCGAGGAGCCGAGTAGCCGTTTCGTACGCCTCGGCGCGGGCGGAGGCTCGCTTCGGAGAAGCAGCCCCAGCGCTTGTCGAGAAGTCCGCGCGGGAGCATCTGAGTGCCGACGAGCTCCGGCAGGTCGACGCGGTCGCTCGCGCGATGGCTCTGGCGAACCTCTCGGCCAGCACGTTGACCGAGCGCAAGCCAGCTTTAAGAACGGGAGTCGGCCAGCATCCTGTGTTCGCACGGGTGTGGTCTCGCGTGTCTGGGAAGGTGAGATCGGCAAGGGACCGCTCGGAGCTCCTTTGCCGGGCTACGGGGGCGCGTTCTCGAGGTCCGGGCCGGTGATGGCCGCAACTTCGCTCACTACCCATGCGGGGTGTCTGAGGTTCTGGCGTTGAGCCCGAGCCATACCTGCGGCGACTCGCTTCCCGTGCCGCGCGCGAAGCACCTGTGCAGGTCACGGTCGTCGACGGCACTGCCGAGTCCCTGCCCGACGACGACGGTGTTTTCGACGCTGTCGTCAGCTCGCTCGTCCTCTGCTTGGTGATCGACCAGCGGATTGCGCTTGAAGGGCTGCACCGAGTCCTAATGCCGGGGTGCCAGCTGCGCTGGACAGCGCCCTCGGTGGCCGCATGCAGCGCATCTCAGGTGCGCCGCGACCGCGAAGGCCGCCGCGCGGCGGCCCCGGAGCGGGGTGCAAATCGGGGTGCAACTTGAGCGAAACGCGTAGGTACGGAGACGCACAAAAATGGCTCTACAAAGCCATATCGCCACCCACGAACCCGCCCTCGGCCTTGCTCATAACCCGAAGGTCGCGGGTTCGAATCCCGCCCCCGCTATAAGGGAAAGCCCCGCTCAGGCGGGGCTTTTTCGTGGGCGCGCGGCCGAAAGCAACGAGACGGGTACCAATTTGGTACCGATTTTTCGGACCACGAACATCGGGGCCGCCCCGCGCAAGCACCGTCGTGCCCAGCTCGGGCAACGACTGCCGAGCGGTAGATCGAGGTTCGAGTCTTGGTGGGGATGGACGGGAAAAGCCTGCAACTCCCTGGGTATCGAATGCGGGTTGTCTCGTCGCAGCGTTGGCGCCAAGGCGCACGGGGCGGGAGTTTTTTCGATGCTTGCTAGTAGAGAGACACGCGAAATGCGCAAAAAGGCCGGAATTTGCAGGGCGATCTATCGCGGGTACTTTTGCTCCTGAGCGGTAGATCTTTTGATTTCGCCTCAAACGGCGCTATTATGCTCTAGTCCGGTAGATCAAGCCGATATCGCAACTAAAATAAGGCTGGTTTTTTGCTTTTGTAAGGGAGAGATTCTGCGAATCCATGAACGCCCAGGTCATCGAGTTCAGCCCTAGATACAACCGCTTCCCCCAGGACATCACGGGCCTACTGATTCGCATCGCATCCGCGCTCGGGACAATTCGAGGCGCGTCGGTGCTACCAGCGGTCGCCGACCAGCTCAGGTCCTCCGCCAAGGCAGGCACCGTTCATTACTCAACGATGATCGAGGGCAACGAGCTTCCCTTCGTCGAAGCCGAGCGTGCCGCACGCGGAGATCTTGAGCCCAACACTCGCGCGAAGATCGAGCTCGTCAACTACGTGGCCGCGCTGGATCTCATTGACGAGCGTCTCGCCTCGGGCACCCTGGAGTTGGACACGGCCTTTCTCAAGCAGCTCCACGGCGCCGCGACAGCAGGACTCGGGCGCGAGGACGATCCGCACTTCAAGCCGCACCATGAGGGGCAGTGGCGTGACGGCGAGGCTGTCGTTGTGGACCGGATGACCAACCAGATCATGTACGAGGCGCCGCCCCATGCCGAGGTCAGCGCCCGCATGCTTGGGATGTTCGAGTGGCTGGCACGCAAGCTCAACAGCGAGAGCGAGCCACCCTACGTTCTAGCCGGCGTCATGCACTACGGCATCACAGACGTGCATCCCTTTGCCGATGGAAACGGACGGGCGGCGCGTCTGTTCCAGACTGCGCTGCTTATGAAGACCAACGTCCTGCCGGGGCGCATGTACTCCTTCGAGCGCTACTACGCGGAAGACCAAAACGCCTACTACGGTGCTTTGCGTTCGGTGAGGCTTCGGACTCTGAACATGGAGCACTGGCTGGTCTACTTCTTGCGTGGTCTGGCTGAGGAGTATGAGCGCGTCGCCGCAACGGTTTCAGACCTGGCGAGTCTCGTCTCCGGAGCCGCCGATGGTCCGCTGCAGCTGACCTCCAGCCAGCAGGCTGCCATCTCGGCGCTGCGAATTCAGGGGCGCACGGAGTTCGCGAGGCGCGACTACGAGCAGGCGGCACGCGTTCGTCGTAGCGCAGCCAACACCGACCTTAGAAGGCTGGTCCAACATGGGGTCCTACGAACGCGAGGCTCTGGCTCGGCCACCCGCTACGTGTTTTCAGCCCCCGCGGCACGGCCGTCGACCACAGAGCGCCGCGGCCGGCCCCCTCGCTGGAACGAGACACGCATCGAGCAGGAGCTGCGGACGTTTGTCGCCGAGCGAGAGAGCTGGCCGTCCCCACGGGAGTTTCAAGACGCCGGACGCGGCGATCTCTACTCTGCCGCGAGTCGTGCTGGCGGCATCGCACGGTGGCGACGGACCCTCGGCATCTAACACCCGCCTACCCTGGCCCTCCAGCCCCGTGGACTCCTCGATCGCGTAGCCCCTTCAGGTATTCGAGCGCTTTCTCCTGCTCGTTCGCTCCGCACCAGTCCGCAGGTGCTCCTCCTGGCGGAGGCGGATTGGTGCCCTTGGAATACAGTTGATCCAGCCGGCGTAGCCAACCAACAAGGAGTTCACTTCCCGTGATTGCGGTCTACATCGTGACCAAGAACATGGCGTCCCGATGATCCGCAGGATCTCGAACAGCAAGAAGAAGTACCACTCGGGGCGCGCGTCGTAGCTCGTGGACGCCGCGTTCACCTTGGAGCCGATTTCCGCTCCCAGTACGAGCGACATGGTGATGATCACAGCCATCACCACGCACGCCATGACGGCGTCCTTGGCCACCGCGTAGGGGAAGAACGGCTTGCCCTGAGACTTCAAGCGAGCGTATTCGCGGAGATATTCCTCCTTCTCACGCTGGTTCAACCCGGTACCTCAGGACTACTCGATCTTGTTCGGCTTGCGGGCGCGACCGCGCCGGTGCCGAACAGACCGCGACAACATCGACGGCATGTCGACCTAACCTGAGGCTGCCCCTGGCGTGAGCCTGGCGAGGCTGTCCGAATGCTGACCCCTATCCCGGTGCGGCGGACCGCGACTCCACGAACCTGTGGGCGCGTCACTACACGCCGGTTGGATCGCGATCGTGAGTGTCGTCGGTGTTCGGCGGGGTTCTCATCAGGCGGCCGATGAAGGCGGCGATGCCGTAGCACACGGCGAGCGTCACAGCAATTGCAAGCGCGAGGAGTAGGACGCCCCCGCCCGTCGCGGCGAGCGCCACGAGCGCGACGGGCGCCGCCACGGCGAGGAGTATGAGGAGCAATGGCTCGGCCTCACGGATGCCTTCTACCGGGCCATGCAACCGGCTGCGGTCACGCCGTGGAGACGGGACCGATGCGTATCGTTGGTGGACGTGCCCGCCGTCGGGGTGGGGGGTGTCCGGGTGCGGTCTCAATGGTGCTCGGGCCACTCGCGGCCGGTGTGGGGGCCAGTGGGGCGCTGGTTCAGGCGCTCGGCGTCGAGGAGGTCGAACGGGCGCTTCCTGATCGTTCCCTCGCGGATTCCCTCCCGAACAGCGGCGTCCAGTGATGCCTCTCGCCAGTGGCTTGTCCGACATCGTCGCGCCGGGGTGCCCCGCGGCATAGGGCCGACCACGCCCCCCAGCTGGGTCGCGAGTCGCCGGGCCTCGGCGCGGAGGAGCGCCTGGTAGTGGCGGTCCAGCCGTCGCCCGTCCCCGCCTGGTCCGCTGCGGGACTCGTCTTCGGCGTCGCGAATCGGTGCGCGTGACACGCCGGGATTGCCTTTCCTCGTTGACTCCATGACATGTCTGTTAGCTCAAGTCTCGACGCGCCCCCAGGTCCAATGTCATAAGCGTGACCACCTGAGGAGGAGGGACGACGTGGCGTCCTCATCCGGAGCAGGACCCGCCGCAGTCACTGTTCTGACCACGTCGCTGCCGCATCACGGGCAGTCGGCATGTGGTCGTGTGATCGGGCCCGCTCCTGGATATCCCAGGAGCCCCCTCCCTCATGTGAAGGCCGTGGGATCGCGCCCGGCGGCTCGGGCCACGACCGCGGCCCGCGTCATCTGCGAGCCAATCGGAACTGTCATATTGTGCAAGTGAGCGTTCATGAGGCCAGGCTGTATGAGGTCTGCCGGGTGCTCGAGGAGGACGGCGACCTGGCTGAAGCTGTCCCGCGGCAGCTCAGGGACCAAGCAATCCGCGAGTGTCTCGCCAGGACGGTTGCGATCCCCGCCGGGGCGTGGCGGGCCTCGCAGACGACGCGGCAAGGCGAGGACGTCGGGCTTCTCGTCCTACGGGGGCTGTTGATTCGGCGTGTCGGCGTGGACGGCCGGTTCGGCGCGGAGCTGCTCGGCGAGGGCGACCTGCTGAGACCGTGGCAGGGCGAGGACGAGCCGCCAACATTGCCGGTGACAACCGGCTGGCGGGTGGTCGAGCGCGTACGGATGGCTGTACTCGACGAGCAGTTCTCCTGCCGCGCGGCGCGTTACCCGCAGTTGACGGGCCGCCTCGTGGGACGTGCTCTCGCACGTTCGCGCAACCTTGCGGTCAACATGGCGATCGTCCACCAGGCCCGTGTGGATGTGCGCCTGCACATGCTGTTCTGGAATCTCGCTGCACGTTGGGGGCGAGTCTGCAGCGACGGCGTCAGGCTGCCGTTGAAGCTCACTCACAATGTGCTTGCCGACCTCGTCGCCGCCCGCCGCCCGACGGTCACCAGCGCGCTCTCCGAGCTTGCCAAACAGGATCTCGTGCGCACGGTCCACGACGGCTGGCTGCTCTCCGGGCAGCCGCCCGGTGAGCTTTTGGAGCTCATCACCGTTCCTCAGGACCTCCCCGCGGAGCCCGCGCCACGCGATGTCAGCATCCCGACAACCGAGCTTCCGCTACGGGGCGCTGCACATTATGACTGACCTCTGAAGCGTCCATTAATTTCGCCCACTGTGGTGCGATCCGAGGACTGTCAGCTTGCGGCGACCAACATCCACACGCCTTCGCCGTTGGTGGCGGCCTTGGCCCTCGCGCGGCTGTGGCGGAACGAGACGATCGTCCTCAGAGCCGTCGCGACGGGGCCGGGCGTGCGCGTTTCACGAAACGGGCAGCGGGACTCGCCGACATCTACCAGTCGTTGACCTAACGCTTCGTCGATGAGGGAACTCCGACGAGCACCACTACCGATTCTCCTCGTCGCCGTCGTGGGGGCGCTCGTCGGCTATTGGACCATCCACCACTGGGATCTCACAGGAAAAGCTGCATACGAGGCTGGCTTCCTCGTCCTGTTCATCTGCACGGGCGTACTCGCGTATTGGTTCGGCCGACGCCGGTAACCGACAGCTGCCGCCAGGCGGCCGCCGAGGTACCCGAGCCGGATTGGTCACCGTGATGGGCGCTGGAGGTGTGATCGCGCCGCCCGAGCAGCCGCTGCCCACCGTTCGGGATCGGAGGATCCCCGCGCCGGTGCGGATGGCCTCGGCATGGCTCGGCGGTGCGCGACTCGGCCTGGTGATGATGGCTCTGATCGTCGGCGCGCTCGCCGGCTTGGGTGCCGCCCTGTTCCGCTGGCTGATCTACGCGTTCACCTGGCTGGCAACCGGGTATCAGCAGTTCGGTCAGCAGGGACGTGTGGGCAGCCTGCACCTGCCCGGGCTTGGGATCTGGTTCCTGCTCGTAATCCCCGTTCTGGGCGGCCTCCTCTACGGCCCTCTGATCCAACGTTTCGCCCGCGAGGCTCGCGGTCACGGGGTGCCAGAGGTGATGCTTGCCGTGGCCGAGAACGGCGGGCGTATTCGGCCACCGGTGACGATCGTCAAGGCGCTCGCCTCGGCGATCTGCATCGGCACCGGCGGATCGGTGGGACGCGAGGGGCCGATCGTCCAGGTCGGCTCGGCACTGGCCTCGACGCTCGGTCAGCTGGTGCGGATGTCCGAGGGCCGGCTGCGGATAGTCGTCGCCTGCGGTGCCGCGGGTGGGATCTCCGCCACCTTCAACGCGCCGATCACCGGCGTCTTCTTCGGCTTCGAGATAGTGCTGCGCGAGTTCTCGCTCGACGCTCTTTTCGCGACGATGCTCGCGGCGGTCAGCGCGGACCTCGTGGGCCGGGCATTCTTCGGGTCTGGGCCGTTCTTCGCACAGGTCCCCCACGACCTCGTGGTCTCCCACGACTACGTCTATCTGCTGATCGCGCTGCTGGGCATCGGTGCCGGGCTGGTGGGGGTCGGTTTCAAGACGGTCCTCTACGGGCTCGAGGAGCGCGTCGATGAGCTGTGGCATGGCCGCCCTGAGTGGGCTAGGCCGGCGGTGGGCGGCCTGGCCCTCGGTGCGGTGCTCCTCGCACTGCCGCAGATGTACGGCGTCGGCTACCCGGTGATGAACAACGTCCTCGCCGGCCATGAAGCCCTGTGGTTTCTCGTGATACTGATGCTCGGCAAGATCCTCGCGGCGAGCCTCACGCTCTCGATCGGCGGCTCCGGCGGGGTCTTCGCTCCCTCGCTGTTCACCGGGGCGGCGGGAGGGATGGCGTTCGGGACCGTCGCCGAGCACGTGTTCGGGCCGGCCGTCGGGCCGCCCGCGCTCTACGGGGTCGTGGCCATGGGAGGCGTGTTCGCCGCCGCGACCCAGGCGCCGCTGACTGCGATCGCAAGCGTCGTGGAGATGACGGGCAACTTCGGGATCACGTTGTCGGTGATGCTGGCGGCGGGAATCGCGTCCGCGGTCTCCAAGCGACTCAGCTACGGCAGCATCTACACCACCAAGCTGTTGCGTCGCGGCATCGATATCGAGCGGCCACGCGCGACCAGCGCTCTGGAGAGCTTCACGGTCGCCGACGTGATGCAACCATTCGCCGATCACGATGGGCGGATTCCTCTTCTCAAACACGACGGCGCACAGACGCAGCCCGGCGCGAGCACAGCAGCGACGTGGGAGCGCCTCGCGGGCGCCGTGATCGGGGTCAGCCAGCCCCAGGCGCTGTTCGTCGACGAGGACCTCGAGCACGCGTTGCGCCAGCTAGTTCTCTACGGTCGCGACGGCCTACCGGTGCTCTCACACAATCAACAGCTATGCGGCTGGATCACACGTAACAACGTGCTCCGGGTACTCGCCGAGCGCCTGAGCTCCTCTGCGCTCGAGATCGAGCAAGGCGACCTCGCGTCTCGGTTCGCGGACGATAGGGGCGAAGCGCGCCAGCACCGTCCCAGCAGCCCGCTTGAGGGCTACGAGATCCTCGAGCTGGCGGTTGGGCCACAGTCGCCCGTGCTGGGCCACCTGCTCGGTGAGGTCCCGTGGCCACCCGGATCACACGCCGTCGCCGTGACCGAGGGCCGCGAGATCCTTGCCGCCCGCAGCGACATGGAGCTCCGCGCCGGAGAGCGGATCATCATCCTCAACCCGACCGACTCGCTGAACGCCAGAAGGCAGGCTCCAGCAGGAGTCTCTGACTCTCGAGCCGAGTGAGCCCGAGTAGGTCGAGCCTCGTCCCCCTCCGGATAGAGCCGAGTTCCTCACAAGCTTAGGGTGGTACCAATTTGGTACCAAACTGAGCAAATCTGGCGGAACCTGCTGGATTCGATGTAGCTTCAGCAAGCCAGATTTTTCTCACCGCACGCCTATCCAGCCTGCTCATAACCCGAAGGTCGCGGGTTCGAATCCCGCCCCCGCTATAAGGAAGAGCCCCGCTCAGGCGGGGCTCCGGGCTCCGCGCCGCTCGTCGCACCGCGCGATCAGACGGCAGGTGCTCGGGGTCCGCCAGCGGGGCGATGCCGTCGAGCAGCCGAGCATGGGCTCTCTCGCGCGGTCCCGCGTCGCAGCGCGGCGATCGCGCCACCGACACCTTGCCCCCGGCAGCTGGCGCACCGAGCTGCCGCATCCCGCCCCTTGATTGCACTCTCGGCCCATCGTTTGATGCGCTCATCTGCTCACTCTGGGCCGGCGACGGGGCCCGCGACTTGGGCGCGCCTCCTGTCGATGGTGCGCTTAATGCTCACGGAGAGGACGAGTGCGACGATCGCTCCGAGGAACAGCCCGCCGATCAGTCGACGCCACCAGTCGGAAGCCCTGGTGAGTTCGCTCGGGTCGCATGCGCAGGAGTACTTAGGGTCACGCGCGTCGTAGACCACGTGCAGCCGGTCGCCGGGCTTGATTTGTTCGACTGCGGGATTGGGCGAGTCAGCGGGTGCCGCGGCAAAGTGGGTTTGGCCGTCAGCGACAAACCGGTAGCCCACGATGCCGTGGTTCGACGGTTCGGTGCGCGTCACGACAGCGCTCACGACGACGCCGCTTCTCTCAAGTCGGGCATAGAAGGCCTGGTTGCTGCTGTCCGCGACTGAGATGAGCAAAGCACACGCTACCCCGCACGCGATCCAGACCGGGAAAAAGATGCGAGGACGAATGTCGTCCGGCAGGGTCCGCAGGGGCTGCCACTTCGCCGCAAGGCGTCTTGTCATCGCCGGCGTGCTGACGCCCGCGACACTCTCAACGGCTTGCTGCACAGCACGGCTTACTCGTTTGACGCGTCGCATTCGGATCGGCAACCTACCCAACCACGATGGCGTGGCAGTGAGTTTCACCCACTTGCTCGTCGGCATTGAGCAGCGAGGGGTTGAGCGTTTGTTGCTCGCCCGAGCACCGCTTGCGATCAAGGTGGCACCGGCGGGTACGGTCGGGTCCTCCCCGCACGCTCTCATTCGTGCGTCTGCGACCCCCTTCGCGGTGACGAGGCCGCCCGCCCTCCGCCTCGGCGCAGACCGCCCCGGGGCCGCTTTATGCTGGCTCGCTGGCAGGCTCTGAGCCGCCTCGAGCTCTAACACGCTTCTTGCGACCGCCTTAGTGTGCTCGACAAAACTGACGACGCAGCTAACGGCGTCTGTGGTCCACGTCAGTGCCGTCCGCTAAGACCGTCGGCCTGGTGTATTTCGTGAGGGCGCTACGGGACGACTGATCTACCGCCGGGCTTGTTTGCTTTACTTGGATATAGTTCCCAGTAATGCGAACCACCGTCCCGAGACTCCTGCCGATCCTCCGCTCCGAGATGCAGGTGCACCTGCTTGCACTCTTGCTTCTGCAGCCCGAGCGCCAGTGGACACTCCAGGGTCTTGTGTCGGCTCTCGACGCACCGCAGTCATCGGTCCACAGAGAGCTCGGTAGGGCAGAGGCCGCCGGCATCGTAATCCGCGATGACGCCGCCCGTCCGCACCGATTCTCGGCCGCTACGTCCGATCCATCCTACGAGCCGCTGGCACAGCTCCTGCAGAGATCGGTGGGCGTGGAGGGCGAACTCGAGGCAATCCTCGATCGCCCGGATGTCCAAGCCGCCGCCATCTACGGTTCGTGGGCATCCGGCAATCGCAGACCGGACAGCGACATCGATGTGCTGGTCGTGGGCGACGCCGACCTCGCCGAGCTTCGAAAGCTTCTACGGCCGATCGGCAAGGGCAGCGGTCGGAGGGTAGACCTCACCGTTCTGCGCGAGAACGAGTTTCGCGAGCTCCTCGCCGAGCACTCCAGCTTTGCCCGGCGCGTCATGGAAGGTCCCCTCAAGCCGCTGGTCGGAGATTTGACTCAGGTTGACGAGCCATGACCGAAGCGCGGGTCGAGCACGTCCATGCAGATCGGGTCGGGGCGCGGACGTTCCTCTCCCAGGCGGAGAAATTCCAGCGGGACGCGGACGCCAGGGGGCTCAGCTCCGAGTCCAGGGCCGTGCTGCTGCACAACGCGGTGATCTCCGGCTGCGATGCCGTTCTGCAGGCGTCCGGCCTGCGGATCAGTTCGGGGGATGGCTCTCACGTCCTTCGACTCGAGACTGCTCTGGAGCAGGTCGGTCACGACACAGATGACCTCCTCGAGCGACTAGATGCCTCCCGATCGAGACGAAGCGAGGCCTCGTACGCGGCCGGCTTCGTGGCGCAGGCCAGCGTTGACGACGCGCGCGAGGCGACGGCCGAGCTCATCGAGATCGCACGCGCGTTCGTCAGCTAAGTCCATCTGCGGGGGGCCGTCGGCCTCGAGAAGACGCTCCCGAATCAGTGAGCGGATCACGCTGACCGCCGTCTTCACGCCGGACCTCCAGAGGTCACATTCCTCACTGGTTCAGTCAGGTACCAATCCGGTACCAATCTGAGCAAATCTGGCGGAATCTGTTGGACCTGATTTGGCGCTAGTTGTAGGTACCAAGAAGGTTGTAGATGGCGCCGTAGGCCCAGCCGCCGAGCATGGTGCGGATAAAGCGCTCCGCCTTCCCATTGGTCTGGGGCCGGTATGGGCGTGTGCGCAGGTGGCGGATGCCGAGAGCGCGGCAGGCCACGGGGTGAGCGATCGAGAGGTAGGCGGCGCCGTTGTCGGTGATGAGCTGCTCGATCTCCATCCCGTAGCGACGGTAGAAAGCTCTTGCTCGGTGCAGGAACGCGATCGCCGAGCTCGCCTTCTCGTCTGGGAGAACCTCCGCGTAGGCCAGGCGGGTGCAGTCATCGATCGCGATGTGCACGCACTCCCAGCCAACCATCTTGCGGCGGGTGCCAGAGCGGTCTGAGCGCTCCCAGTTGTGACGTGGCCTGCCCGTGACGCGCTTGCCGGCGCCGCCCTGGATGCGTCCTAGCTTCTTGACGTCGATATGGATCAGCTCGCCTGGCCGATCGCGCTCATAGCGGACTGCTGGCTCGAGGCCGAGCCTGCCGAGCTTGCCCATCCCGACCCGCAACAGGATCCCCGACACGGTCGAGAGCGGCATCCGGAGCGTCTCCGCGATCTCCGGGCCTGTGAACCGCAAACGCCTAAGCGCCGCGATCGCCTGCACGCGCTCCTCGCTCGTGCGATGCGGGATGCGCCGGGGAGCGGAGGAGCGATCCAACAGCCCGGGCTCGCCCTCGGCTCGATAGCGACCCACCCACTTTCCAGCGCACCGGGCGCTGACCTCAGCGGCATCGGCCGCCTTCCTAAGCGTCCATGCCTCATCAACGACTCGCTCACAGAGCAGCCGACGCTTATTCAAGCTGAGCGCCGCGTTAGCGTGCAAATGCATCCGGTTCTCCTTGGACTGGGGTGCTTGGCAGCTCCCAGCCTCCAAGGGGACCCGGATGAACCAACCTACTCAGGAACTACATCTAGAGCCAAATCCGGTCGAACAGATTCCGCCAGATTTGCTCAAATTGGTCCCGCATTGGTACCCGACTGAATCGGCGAGGAATAAGGACGGACGCATCGGACGGGTCTCCCGCACAGCTCCGATCGCCGAGTGCTCGTAGCGCGGCAGCCACTCGCTCTAGCGGTCTACAGCTCTAGCGTCCGGTGCTATCCGTCGTTCCGGTGAGGTCGACGATCCGGTAGCCGACATTGGTGATCGTCTCGATCGCCGGCGGATCGCCCAGCTTGCGGCGCAGCCGGCTGAGCGTGACGTGCACTGTGTTGGTGAATGGATCGGTTTGCTCGTCCCACACCGCAGCGAACAACTGCTCGGCGCTGAGCACCGCGCCCCCGGCGCGGATTAGCGCCTCCAGCACGGCAAACTCCTTGCTCGAGAGGCCCAGCGGCCGCCCGTGTCGGGTGGCG